>CALANS010000001.1 GCA_937926105.1 uncultured Actinomycetes bacterium
ATCCGACTCACTAAACCCAGCAAGACCGTGTCTCAAAAAGCTTGACAGGCTCCGGCTCCTGCCAGGCTGGTCATCGATGCTACGCAATAGATTGGCAGCTGTACCTCGGTCGCGGCAGCGTGGAGCGGTCCAAGGCCAGGTAGCTGGCGACCGCACCGGACCGTTGAGCCACTGTGTGCGGACGATCGCACCACCAGCCATTCAGTCATGAGATGTGAACGAGACGGATCGATGAAATGAGTACGGAGCGGTTCCTGGTGACGGGCGCTTTCGGATGCCTGGGCACGTGGACGGTCAAGCTGTTGATCGCTGCGGGCGCCGAGGTGACGGCATTTGACCTGGCGTCCGATGATCACCGGTGGACGCATGTCATGAGCTCGTCCGAGAGCGGCGCCGCGGAGGTCGTGCTGGGGGACGTGACCGATCAACAGCTACTCCGCACCGTGATGGATGATCGCAAGATCACCAACGTGGTACACCTGGCGGGTCTCCAGTTTCCGGCGTGTCAAGCCGATCCGGTCCGCGGCGCGCAGGTGAACGTGTTGGGGACCCTCAGCGTCTTCGGAGCCGCGGCGGCGTCTGGATCGGTCCGCGGGATGTCCTACGCCAGTTCGGCCTCGGTGTACGGTCCACCCGAGGAGTACAGCAATCGAATGGTCGATGACGACTCCGCGGCAGCACCGCGGAGCTTCTACGGCGCATATAAGGTCGCCAACGAGCTAACCGCCAAAGCCTTCCAGTACGATCACCGATTCGGATCCGTTGGGCTCCGACCCACCATCGTCTTCGGTCCGGGTCGTGATACCGGCGCGAGTTCGGGAATCAGCATCGCGATGGTGGAAGCGGCGATGGGTCGGCCCTATGAGATTCCCTTCAGCGGATCCCTCGCTCTGAGCTTTGCACCGGACGCTGCGCATGACTTCATCGCCGCCGCGCGCCGCGAGGGCCGTGAAGCGAGTGTGCATAACATCAGTGCCCGCACCTACTCGATGGACGATATCGTTTCGACCATTGATTCGTACGCAATGACACCGGGCCTTGTTACGTGCCGTGCGGTACAGATACCCGGCGCCGTCGAGGCGGTCGCCGACACCCCGACGGACTTCCTGCTGCACCAGGATGAGCTGACCGCACTGGCTGATGCGGTCCGTACCACAATGACTGGATCACCGACCGCCAGAACTTCTCACTGAGTTCCTGACCCCGAGGCAGGCACGCCGCCCGCTATGACCGAGCCGAAGCGCAACGAGTATCGCTCACGCGATTGGTTTATGAATCGATCGCGGCCGTATCTTTCCCTCCTCTACACCGAACGCCTGCTCAACAACGGTACGACCGCTCACGAGCTCCAATCCGGACGACCGGTAATCGGGATAGCACAGTCGGGGTCGGATCTGGCGCCGTGCAATCGGCACCACATACAACTCGCCGAGCGCCTCGCCGACGGCGTCCGAGATGCCGGCGGCGTGCCGATGCAGTTTCCCATCCACCCGTTCTACGAGTCATGCAGGCGCCCCACCGCGATGCTCGATCGGAACCTTGCCTACCTGGGGATCGTTGAGGTGCTACACGGCTATCCGCTGGACGGGTGCATTCTCACGACGGGATGTGACAAGACCACACCGGCTAGCCTGATGGCGGCGGCCACCACCGATCTACCCAGCATCGTGTTCTCGGGGGGCCCGATGCTCAACGGTTGGCTCGACGGGAAGCGTATCGGATCGGGTACTTCGTTCTTGGCGGCTCGTAAGAAGGCTGCAACGGGGGAGATATCCGACGACGAGTACTGGTCCATAGTCTTGAGTTCGACACCGTCCGTGGGACACTGCAACACCATGGGAACGGCCCTGACCATGAATTCGTTGGCCGAGGCCCTGGGCATGAGCCTGCCAGGCTGCGCGGCGATTCCTGGCCCTCACCGGGAGCGCGCGGAAATGGCGTACCGCACGGGTGTGGCTGCGGTTCGCGCGGTGGAAGACGACATCCGCCCCAGTCGCATCATGACGCGGACCGCGTTCTTGAACGCGATAGCAGTGTGCGCGGCAATAGGAGGCTCCAGCAATGCACCCGTGCACCTCAACGCTATTGCGCGGCACGTAGGAGTCGACCTGACCATGCGGGATTGGCAGGACACCGGATACCCGGTGCCACTATTGGCGGACCTGCAACCGGCCGGTCAGTACCTGGGCGAGGACTTCCACCGGGGTGGTGGAATTCCGGCAGTGCTGCATGAGTTGATCGCCGGAGGTTACGTCGACGGTCGGGCCAAGACGATCAACCGCCGCACGGTTGCCGAGAACGTACAGGGCCAGGAGCCAGATGGTGTGGTGATACGACGCATCAACAATCCGGTGTCCAGCAACGCCGGGTTCACCGTGCTCGGTGGCAACCTCTTCTCCAGTGGCGTCCTCAAGACCAGTGTCATTTCCGAGGACTTCCGAAAGCGCTATCTATGCAATCCGGACCACCCCAATGTGTTCGTAGTCAAGGCCGTGGTATTCGAGGGGCCGGAGGATTACCTCGCCAGAATTAACGATGCCGATCTGAACATTTCCAGCGAGAGTATCCTCATCATGCGTGGCATCGGGCCGATTGGCTTTCCGGGCGCAGCCGAGGCAGTCAACATGCAACCGCCGGACAGGCTGCTGGAGGCGGGGATCGATTCCTTGCCCTGCATGGGCGACGGACGGCAATCGGGAACATCGGGATCGCCGTCAATACTCAATTGTTCTCCCGAGGCTGCGGCAGGCGGGATGCTGTCGATCGTTCAAACCGGCGACTCGGTGCAGATAGATCTGAACGAGCGTCGTGTGGACCTAATGATTGAGGACTCCGAGATCGAGGCGAGGAGGGCCGCACTCGACGCCCATGGGGGATTCCCCGTGCCGGCATCGAAAACACCATGGGAAGAGCTGCATCGGACCTATACCACCCAGTTGGAGGACGGAATGACGCTCTCGATTGCAACCAAATACCATGGTGTTAACAATCAGCTGCCGCGATACAACCATCCATATTGATCGATGGAAAGCGGTTTGTATGTTACGAGGACGTGAGAACCGCAACCATACGCAGTAGTCGCTATCGGTCGCCCAGGTGCACCTGCGCGCTACCGTACGTACATCGATTTCGGAAGGTATACCTGTGACGGAGCACCAGTCGGCCTCAACCCTCCGTGTGGCCGTGACGGTCCCACTCTCACGCAACGATGCGGACTACATACGTCAGAGCGAGCCACGGATTGAACTGCTGTACGAACCCGATCTCCTGCCGCCGATGCGCCACCCCGCGGACTTCGACGGGGACCCAGGATTTTCCAGGACTGCTGCGCAGCAGGCCCGTTTTGACGCGTTGGTCGCGGCTGGCGAGGCATTCTATGGAATTCCCGATCTCAATCCGGCCGTTCTCAAGCACGCGGTCGCCACCAACAGATCGCTTCGCTGGGTTCACACTTCCGCCGCCGGAGGCGGAGGCGAGGTCAAGCAGGCAGGACTGAGCGAGTCGGAGCTATCGCGAGTAATCTTCACCAGCTCCGCCGGTGTTCACGGTGAGACACTGGCAGAGTGGGCGGTATTCGGAGTGCTTGCAGGAGCCAAGGACCTGGATCGCCTCTTGCGCCAGCAGTCGGCCCGAACCTGGTCCGGCCGTTGGACGATGCGGCAACTGCATGAGATGACCGTCTTGGTTGTCGGTCTGGGTGGTATTGGGCGCAGAGTCGCCGCAAAGTTCGCTGCATTGGGGGCTCGCGTCGTGGCGGCCAGTCGACGAGAACTCACCGCTCATGTGGGTGAGGCGGAGCATGTGGACCAGATCATCGCGCCCGACCGGATCTCGGACGTCGTGGCTGAGGTAGATGCGCTGGTCCTCGCTCTGCCGGGCACGTCGCACACCGAGAGACTGATCACCCGGTCGGTTTTTGACGCCGCTCGCCCAGGCCTAATCGTGGTCAACGTGGGTCGCGGAACCGTGATCGACGAGGATGATCTCCTTTCTGCCATCGAGGGCGGCCAGGTCGGGTATGCGGCACTCGATGTATTCGCCACGGAGCCGCTTCCGTCCACCAGCCCGTTGTGGGGAGAGCAAAAGGTGCTGGTCAGCCCGCACACGGCGGCCTTGTCGGTACACGAGGACCGGCGCATCGCAGAGCTATTCACCGATAACGCTACCCGACTGCTCGACGGGAGGCCCCTTCGCAACCGAATCGACACCATTGAGTTCTACTAGCGCGGCGTGGCAGCGGGCCTGCAAAGTTCACATCTGCATCGAGAAGGGCTGACGGAAGCATGGATAACAGGGCCGATGAGTATCTAGTCGGAGTAGCGACTGTCGATATCACCCCGCCGGTCGGGATTCCGTTGGGCGGGTTCGCGGTGAGGTCAAAGCACGCCAGCACCGGTGTATATCACCCATTGCGAGCCGTCGCCCTGGCCATTGAGGACGATGGCACGCCGGTGCTGATCATCAGCGTCGAGTGGGTCGACATGGGTGACCAGAGCAATGCAATTCGTTCCAGCGTCAGCGATGCCACCGGGGTTCCGGAATCGAATATTGTCCTTGTTGCCACCCACACGCATTGTGCCCCCGCCACGCGGCAGTCGTTGAGCGATCTTTTTGGCGTGATCGATCAGGACAACTACTTCGCTCGTGCGGCCGAGAAGATCACATCGGCGGCCCAGCGGGCCTGGAGAGAGCGAATTCCCGGCCGGCTCAGCTTCGGATCCGGGATGTGTCAGTTCGCTGTCAATCGCCGACTCACGGATCCGACCATTCCGGATCGTACAGTTCAGGCACCGAATCCAGCCGGCCCCACAGACCAGCAGGTCAGCGTTCTCACCGTGACGTCCGCAAGCGATACGCTGATCCATCAGGCGGACGGCGAGCCTCGCTTCGTCGCCTTCAGCTACGCATGCCATCCCACCGCAGGGGCCGGAATGCGTATCGGCGGGGACTATGTCTCGTACGCCTACGACCATCTGGACTCTGCGTTCGACTATGCGCAGCACTGTTTCCTACAGGGCTGTGCCGGCGATCAGAAACCGCGTCCGGAGATCCCCGGAGCTAAGGAATTCGGCTGGCACTCGCGGCAAAGCTTGAAGGAACTCGGATATCAACTCGGTCGGGTCGTGGAAAGGGTGGCGCGGGGGGATGGTCTGACCACGGTGACGGGCGCAGTCACGGTACGCCGACAGTTTATCGACCTGGAGACTGAGCCCGCGTCGCAGCAGGAGATCCAGGCGGGGATGGAACCTGACGCTCCGACGCACAAGCGGCGCTGGGCGGAGTTGATGGTGGACAGGGCGGCGCGAGGGCTGCCACCGACTGTGCGGGTTCCGTTTGAGATCCAGGTGATCACCTTCGGCAGCTCCCTGGCCATTATCGCCATGTCCGGAGAGATGACAGTTGAGCATGGGTTGCGACTGAAGCGGGAACTTGCTGGAACATTTGAGTTCGTGCTGCCCCTAGGATATGCCAATGACATGGTCGGCTACGTGCCCGTGAAGCGACAGTTCTCCGAACTTGGTTACGAGGTGCTCGACGCCAATCAGTTCAAAGGGCGCCCTGGTCGATACGTCGAGGAGACCGAAGATCAGATACATCGGCAGATTGCGGTCTTGCTCGGCCGATGATCGCGGCGGCCCGATCGGGGTCGAACCGGTCGACCGGCGCTGCTGCGCCGTCGTTAGCACGCACGTAAACTGGACCGCCGTGTCCCAACCCCGCCGTCCGACCTCATCCGTCGAACCTGGCCCTGTGTCCAGCCGTGGTGCACAGGTCGAAGCCGGGTCTGCGCCGGCCGCGCTGACCCCGGAGCAGTGTGCCGCTGTCGCCGAGTTGACCGCCCAGTTCCCCGTCACCGACGAGCTCGGCCGCCGGTTCGCCGACGCCGGGCACCGGCTGTACCTGGTGGGCGGATCCGTGCGGGACGCCCTGCTGGGTCGGCTGGGCTCGGGTAGTTCAACCGGCACCGACCTGGACTTCACCACCGACGCCCGCCCGGAGCAGATCCTGGCGGTCGTGGACGGCTGGGCCGAGGCGACCTGGACAACCGGCATCGAGTACGGCACCGTCGGTGCTGCGCGCGGCGGCACTCAGCTGGAGATCACCACCTACCGATCCGACCTGTACGACGGGGTAACCCGAAACCCGGAGGTCACCTTCGGTGACAACCTGGAGGGCGACCTGGTCCGCCGGGACTTCGCGGTGAATGCGATGGCGCTCTCGCTGCCCGACCAGGACTTCATCGACCCGCACGGCGGCCTGGGCCAGCTGCGTGATCGCGTCCTGGACACCCCAGGCCTCCCGGAGCGTTCGTTCCGGGACGACCCGCTGCGGATGATGCGGGCCGCCCGCTTCGCCTCCCAGCTGGAGTTCACCGTGGCGCCGCGTGTGGTCGAGGCGATGACGGGGATGTCGCAGGAGATCGGCCGGATCACCGTGGAGCGGGTCAACGCCGAGCTGACCAAGCTGCTGTGCGGTGCGAACCCCCGCGCCGGCCTGATCCTGCTGACCGACACCGGGCTGGCCGACCACGTGCTGCCCGAGCTACCCGCGCTGCGTCTGGAGCGCGACGAGCACCACCAGCACAAGGACGTCTACCAGCACACCCTGACGGTGGTGGATCAGGCCATCGCACTCGAGCAGGCCGAGACCCCGGGCCAGCCCGACCTGGTGTTGCGTCTGGCGGCCTTGCTGCACGACATCGGCAAGCCCGCCACCCGCCGGTTCGAGTCGGGTGGGCGGGTGAGCTTTCACCACCACGAGGTCAAGGGTGCCAAGATGGCCCGCAAGCGGCTGCAGGCGCTGCGCTACCCCAAGCATGTGGTGGACGACGTGGCCCAGCTGGTGTTCTTGCACCTGCGTTTCCACGGCTACGGCGGCGGTGCCTGGACGGACTCCGCGGTGCGCCGCTACGTCACCGACGCCGGCGACCTGCTCCCCCGGCTGCACAAGCTGGTCCGCGCCGACTGCACCACCCGCAACCCACGCCGGCGGGCGGCGCTGCAGCGCTCCTACGACAGCTTGGAGGAGCGCATCGCCGAGCTGGCGGCCGCGGAGGATCTCGCCCGGGTGCGCCCCGACCTGGACGGCAACGCGATCATGGAGCTGCTGGGAGTGAAGCCGGGGCCGGTAGTGGGCCGGGCCTGGTCCTACCTCAAGGAGCTGCGCCTGGAGCACGGGCCGCTGGATCGGGACGCCGCGGAGATCGCGCTGCTGGCCTGGGCGGTCCGGGAGGGGCTGGTGGATCCGGAAACGGGCAAGCCGACGGGCCGGTGAGTCGTGTGGTCGGGCGGGCGTCCCGGCGCACGGTGGGCCACACGAGCTGGCGAAGGGAAGGAGACGAGTATGCCCCGCACCCTGGATGAGCTCGACTGGCCGGTGCGCACCGAGCGGCTGCTGCTCCGCCCCGCCACCCCGGCCGACGCCGACGCGACCTGGGCCTACCGCCGGCTGGACTCGGTGTCGCAGTGGCTGACCAGCGCCGCGACCGACCCGACCGGGTACACCCAGACGTTCACCGACCCCGTCCGGCTGGCCCACACCTTGATCCTGGACCGGCCCGACCGGGACGGCCCCACGCTGATCGGAGACCTCAAGCTCGCGGTCGAGAACGCCTGGGCGCAGGCGGAAGTCACCGAGCAGGCGGTCGGGATGCAGGCCGAGATCGGCTGGGCGCTGGATCCGGCGCAGCACGGCCGGGGGTACGCCACCGAGGCGGTGACGGCGCTACTGGAGATCGCCTTCGGCAGGCTGGGTCTGCGCCGGGTGGTGGCCTACTGCTTCGCGGCGAACGAGCCCTCCTGGCGTCTCATGGAGCGGGTGGGCATGCGACGCGAGGGATACAGCGTCGCCGACGGGCTGCACCGGTCCGGGCGGTGGGTGGACGGCATGGTCTACGCCCTACTGGCCGATGAGTGGCAGGCCCCGTGACCTTGCTGAGTCGTGTGGTCCAGCGGGCGCTCTGGCGCGCGGTGGGCCACACGACCGGGCGACGTTAACTCTGCCGTCGCAACGCGCGCAGCGACAGGGGATATCCCACACCGGTGACGAGGTACACGGCGGCCATCGCCAGCAGCAGGGCCACGCTGCGCCCATCGGACGGCACCACCAGCGCCCCGATCGCGAAAGCGCCCACGTAGGCGACGTTGTTCACCGTGTCGTACAGCGCGAAAACCCGCCCTACGTAGGCGTCGTCGGAGGTGTCCTGCACGATCGCATCCACGCACACCTTGGCCGACTGGTAGACGAACGCCAAGATCGGCGCCGCGATGATCGTCGTCACCATGGTGAACGGCGGCCCGCAGGTCAGCACCGTCACCGCCGCCAGGCCCATCAACGACACCAGCATTGCGGTCCGGCCGAGCCAGCGCACGATCGCCGGCGTCGCCACCGCGCCGGCCAGCAGCCCCACCGAGATCGCGGCGAGCACCTCCGCCAGCCCGTTCAGGCCGGGCAGCAGCGGCCCCACCGGCTCGGTGAAGTGGTGCTGGTAGAGCAGCAGGATCAGCAGGGTAGCCACGCCGAAGCAGAACCGGACCAGCACCACCACCGAGATGGCCAGCCCGATCATCGGCCGGCGCACCGCGTGCCCGAAGCCTCCGGCCAGGCCCGCCAGCACGGCGCGCAGCGGCTGGGCGGGCTCGTCGGTCTCATCGGGGCCGAGCGCGGTGCGGGCGAACCCCGAGGTCAGCAGCACGGCCAGCAGGTAGAAGACCACCACGCTGGCGGTGACGCCGGCCACCGGCAGGTCGGTGTCCCCGACGATGTCGCGCATCACGATGGCGTAGCCCCCGCCGGCGGCGGTGGCCACCGCCCCGCTGGTGGTGGTGACGGCGTTGCCCTCCACCAGGTTCCGACGATGCACGGTGTGGGGTAGCGCGGCCGACAGCCCCGACCCGACGAACCGGGCGGCTCCGGTGACGGCCAGCGCCGACACCAGCAACAGCCAGGACGGTGCCCCGGCGGCGAGTTCGACGGCGACCACCGCGACCAGCAGCGCCCGGAGCACCGTGGCGGTGATGATCACCCCGCGGCGCGACCAGCGGTCCAGCAGTGCCCCGGCGAACGGCCCGATGATCGAGTAGGGCAGCAGCAGCACGGCGAAGCCGCCGGCGATGGCCGCCGCAGAACTCTGCCGCTCCGGGTTGAACAGCACCGCGCTGACCAGCGCCCCCTGGAACGCCCCGTCCCCGAACGAGGACAGCACCCTGACACCGATCAGCCGGCGCAGCCCCGAGATCGCCAGCAGGCCCCGCAGGCTGGCGGCGTAGGGGTGCACGGCCCGGTAGTCGGTGGCGTGTGCCACCGCCGCGTCACCGCCATCCACGGCACAAACGGTACGGGAGTCGCCCAGCCGCCGCGTCGGATCGGCCCGGATGGGCGGCGAGGACGACGGCTAGGACGACAATGGGCACGATGAGCGCGCTGGACATGGCCGGACCGGGCTGGTTGCTGGTGGCGACCCCGCGGCTGGGCGACCCGAACTTCCGGCGGACGGTGGTGTACCTGATCGCGCACGGGTCCGACGGCACCATCGGAGTGATCCTCAATCGACCCAGCGAGACCGCGGTGCACACCATCCTGCCGGCCTGGGCGGGGCACGTCAGCCGCCCGCAGGCGGTGTACGTCGGCGGACCGGTGCAGACCAGTGCGGCGATGTGCCTGGCCGTGCTGCGCCCGGGGATCGATCCGGGCGAGCGGGCGTCGATGGCCAGGGTGACGGGCTCGGTGGTGCTGGTCGACCTGGACGCCGAACCCGACGCGGTGACAGAGGACCTGCGCGGGCTGCGGATCTATGCGGGGCATGCGGGGTGGGGCGCCGACCAGCTGGCCGACGAGGTCGATGAGGGGGCGTGGTACGTGCTGCCGGGGCTACCCGACGACGTGCTGGCCGGGCCGAGGACCGACCTGTGGTTCCGAGTGCTGCGCCGCCAGCCGATGCCGCTCGCGTTGGCCGCCTACCACCCGGGGGATCTCAGCCGAAACTGATCCGGGCCTCGCGCTTATCAACGCGGCTTCCGCTGATCAACTCGGCTGATCTGTGACGGATGTGACGGAAGTTGCCGAGTTCACCCGCGCCGGCCGGTTCCGCTGCCCGCGCCGGCCGGTTCCGCTGCCCGCGCCGGCAGGTTCAGCCACCCGCGCCGACCGGTTCAGGTAGTGGCGCCGACCTGGGTAGTGGTGCCCGGCGGCTGTGCACTCCCGCATCCCCCGTCACCGCACCCGCAGCCGCCACAGCAGCCGCCCGCCGCCTCCGGTTTGCGTGCCGGCCGCGGCACCGTGCGCGCCGCCCGCTCCCCCATCGACGAGGCCGCCACGAGCTGGCCGAACAGCCCGACCAGGCCGAGCACCGCGACCACGATCGCACCCGCCACCCCGATCGGCAGCGCCAGCACCAGCACCGCACACAGCACACCGACGCCGGCGGCGGCGCCCACCAGCGGTGCGGCCACCTTGTTGGCCAGCGCGAACGCCCGCTCACTGGCCATCGCCGCCGGGGTATGCAACCCAAGCCGGCCCCGCCGGTCCAGGGTGCCGTCCCAGCCGCGCAGCGCGGTCACCGCCGACGGCAGGGCCAGCACCAGCAGCACCGCGGCGAGCGGAATCGTCAGGGCGAGCGGAGCATGCGACACGACGCCGATGGTAGTGCGGGCCGCGCCCACGGAGGATATGGGTCGCGACCCCGCACCAGCACGGCGGTATGATCGCCGCGTGGCACGCACACTGCTCCTTCCCGGGCCGCGCTGATCGGACCGGGCCCACCGGGCTCGGCGGCGGCGCGGCGATCCCTCCTGGACCCAGGAGGGATTTTTTGTGCCCACCGGACGGTGCAGGGGCGCCGGCACCGGCGGTGACGGGATCGGCAGACGGACTTGAGGCGAAGGACGAGACGATGACGGGCAATACCGAGGAACCCACCGCAGCGCAGGCATCGGCCGGCGTGGCCACCGCCGCGAGCCTCGCCGACGCCCTTCCCCCGCACCGGTACACCGCCGAGCTGGCCAACCGGATCGAGGCCCGCTGGCAGGACTTCTGGGAGTCGCACGGCACATTCCACGCGCCGAACCCGGCCGGGCCGCTGGCCGACCCCGCGGCGGTGGTACCCGCCGACAAGACCTACGTGCTGGACATGTTCCCCTACCCGTCCGGGGCGGGGCTGCACGTCGGTCATCCGCTGGGGTACATCGGCACCGATGTGCTGGGACGCTATCTGCGGATGACGGGCCGAAACGTGCTGCACACGGTGGGCTACGACGCCTTCGGGCTGCCCGCCGAGCAGTACGCGGTCCGCACCGGGACCCACCCGCGCAGCACCACCGAGGCCAACGTGGCCCGCTACCGGGCGCAGCTGCGCCGGTTGGGTTTCGCGCACGATCCCCGCCGCAGCGTGGCTACCACCGACCCCGGGTTCTTCCGGTGGACGCAGTGGATCTTCCTGCAGATCTTCAATTCCTGGTTCGATCCGGAGGCCGGCGACGGGGTCGGCGCCGCCCGACCCATCGGCACGCTGGCCGAGCAGTTCGCCTCCGGAATGCGCGAGGTGCCGGGTGGCCGGGCCTGGGCTGAGTTGACCGTCGCCGAGCAGCAGAAGGTCCTGGCCGGCTACCGGCTGGCCTATATCGACGAGGCCCCGGTCAACTGGTGCCCCGGCCTGGGCACGGTGCTGAGCAACGAGGAGATCACCCCCGAGGGCACCAGCGAAATCGGCAACTTCCCGGTCTTTCGGCGCAACCTGCGCCAGTGGATGATGCGGATCACCGCCTACGCCGACCGGCTGGTGGACGATCTGGACCGGCTGGACTGGCCGGACTCGATCAAGTCCATGCAGCGCAACTGGATCGGCCGGTCCACCGGCGCGCGCGTCTCATTCCCCGTTGTCGGGGTGGACGGCGGCGACGCCGCCGGAGACGGTGCTGGTTCTGGGGATGAATCGTCACCGACCATTGACGTCTACACCACCCGGCCGGACACCCTGTTCGGCGCGACCTACATGGTGCTGGCTCCGGAGCATCCGCTGATCGATGAGATCGCCGCGGACTCCTGGCCCTCCGGTACCAAGCCGGCCTGGACCGGCGGGGCGGATACTCCGAAGCAGGCGGTTGCCGACTACCGGCTGGCGGCATCCCGCAAGTCCGACCTGGACCGGCAGGAGAACCGCGACAAGACAGGCGTTTTCACCGGGAGCTACGCCGTCAATCCGGCCACCGGCGGGCGTGTTCCGATCTTCATCGCGGACTACGTGCTGATGGGCTATGGCACCGGCGCGATCATGGCGGTGCCGGCACAGGACACCCGGGACTGGGACTTCGCCCGAGCCTTCGACCTACCGATCGTGCGGACCGTCCAGCCGCCGGACGATCACGACGAGAACGCCGCCTACACCGGTGACGGGGCAGCCATCAACTCCGCCAACGCGGAGATCTCGCTGAACGGCCTGGGTGTCGCCGACGCGAAGTCGGCGATCATCGACTGGCTGGGGCGCAAAGGGTTCGGCGAGCCGCAGGTGCAGTACAAGCTGCGTGACTGGCTGTTTTCCCGGCAGCGGTACTGGGGTGAGCCGTTCCCCATCGTCTTCGACGAGAACGACGTGGCGATCGCGTTGCCCGACCGGTACCTGCCGTTGGAGCTGCCCGAGGTGCAGGACTACTCACCGCAGACCTTCGATCCGCAGGATGCGACCTCGACACCGGTGCCGCCGTTGAATCGCGCCACCGAATGGAAGACGGTGACGCTGGATCTGGGCGACGGGCCACGGGAATACCGGCGCGAGCTGAACGTGATGCCGCAATGGGCCGGCTCCTGCTGGTACGAACTGCGCTACCTGGACCCCACCAACGATAAGTACTTCTGCGACCCGGATGTCGAGAAGTATTGGATGGGCCCCAGAAATGAACACAGCCCCCGAGGCGTCAAGGACCCGGGCGGCGTCGACCTGTATGTCGGCGGTGTGGAGCACGCGGTACTGCACCTGCTGTATTCCCGGTTCTGGCACAAGGTGCTGTACGACCTGGGGCACGTGTCCAGCGAGGAGCCGTTCCGCCGGCTGTTCAACCAGGGCTACATCCAGGCCTACGCCTACACCGACGATCGGGGCGTGTACGTTCCGGCCGAGGAGGTGACCGAAGACTCGCCCGGCGAGTACTTTTTCGACGGGAAGCCCGTGCACCGCGAGTACGGGAAGATGGGCAAGTCGCTGAACAACGTCGTCACCCCCGACGTGATGTGCGAAACCTACGGCGCGGACACGTTCCGGCTGTACGAGATGTCGATGGGGCCGCTGGACGAGTCCCGGCCGTGGCAGACCCGCGCCGTGCTGGGTTCTCAGCGTTACCTGCAACGGCTGTGGCGCACCGTCATCGACGAGCAGACCGGCGACGTGATCGTCACCGATTCTGCGCCGGACGACGAGACCCGAAAGCTGTTGCACCGCACCATCGACGGTGTCTCGTCGGACTATGCCGGCATGTTGTACAACACGGCGATCGCCAAGCTGATCGTGCTGGTCAACCAAGTCACCAAGGCCGGCGGGCGGGTGTCGCGGGAGGTGGTCGAGCCGCTGGTGCTGATGACGGCGCCGCTGGCCCCGCACGTCGCCGAGGAGCTGTGGAACCGGTTGGGGCACGCCGACTCCCTGGCGCACGGGCCGTTCCCGGTGGCCGATCCGGCGCTGCTGACGCTGGACGAGGTGGAGTACCCGATCCAGGTCAAGGGCAAGGTGCGCTCGCATATCACGGTGCCGGCGGACGCCGACGGAGCAGCGATCGAAGCGGCGGCGCTGGCCGATCCGCGGATCGCGGAGATCCTGGCCGGTGCGGCGCCCCGCAAGGTGGTGGTGGTCCCCGGCCGGATGGTGTCGATCGTCCCGTGAGCCACCACCGGGCCCTCGGCCACCGTGCCGTGCCGTGGCGTGGCGCGCGTGATCTGCGTGCCGATCTGCCAGATGCGTGCGCTATTACACACGCGCACGACGGTCGGGCACGCGGATCGCGTCGAGACAGGGTGATCGCGTGACGGCGCTGGAGCTGGAGATCGTGCGGCTGCAGGTGCAGGTGCGGCCGCTCAAGCCAGGGCGTGCCCCCTGGCGGGTGTACGAACCCGCCGCGTTGCAGCGGGTCTGGATGCTCGCCGTCTCCGCCGATGGGTCCGTGGGGGTGGACGTGGATGGCACCGAATACCTCGACGTGCACAACAGGACGCATCCACAAACCCGAGATCGCAAGGGGCGGGCCGGGATCAGCGTGATGGCCACCGGCGACTACCTCGCCCTGCGCGAGCGGTACGGGCCGCATGTGCTCGACGGGATCGCCGGCGAATCGGTGCTGGTGGACTACGCTCCGGGGCTCGCCGGGCGCCCGATGCCGGAGTCGGTGTCGGTCCGCGGCCCGGACGGTGACCCGCTGACGCTGGCCGGCGTGCATATCGCCGAGCCGTGCGTGGAGTTCAGCCGGTTCTGCCTGCGGCTGCCACCCTCGGACCGCGTCGGCGACGACGTCACCACTGCACTGGCCGATCTGGGCGGCGGCGCTCGCGGATACAAGATGGCGGCCGTGGGCACCGGCCGGATCCGGGTCGGAGACGTGCTGTTGATCGGCCCGCTGATCGACACGGCCGGATCCGGGTCGACGTGTTGTTGATCGACCGTGGGCACCGGCCGGATCCGGGTCGGAGACGTGCTGCTGATCGACCCGTGGATCGACGCCGCCGGATAGTCGGGCCCTTGGCCCCTGCCCGCCGCCGTCCGGATGCTGCGAAGATCGACCCGACGGGGTCGCGGCGACACGGGAGGTTCGGGCGATGACGGAAGTGGAACGGGAAGCCACCGGCGGGGTGCTGGTCGCAGTGGACGGGTCGGAGCAGGCGGGTCGGGCGCTGGCCTGGGCGGTCGAGGAGGCGCGCGGACGGGGCGTCGGGCTGACCATCGCGCACAGCTATCACTGGCCCGCCTCCGGGTTGGGCGCCATGGAGGCGGCCGGGTTCCTGATGGACGCCCTGGAACAGGATTCAGTGGAGATCCTGAGTGCGGCGGCCGACTCGGCCCGCGCGCAGGCCCCCGATCTGGCCGTGCACACCGTGTCGCGGCAGGGCCCGCCGGTCCCCACGCTGGTGCAGTTGTCCCGCGGCCGGGAGTTGGTGGTGGTCGGTTCGCGCGGTCTGGGCGGGTTCACCGGGATGCTGCTGGGCTCGGTGGGCACCGGGCTGGTGGCCAACGCCCCGTGCCCGGTGGCGGTGGTGCGCGGCGAGCGCACGCCCGACCCGGGTGACCCGGTGCTGGTCGGGGTGGACGGTTCGGCGAGCGCCGAGGCGGTGCTGACGGAGGCGTTCGCTGCGGCACAGCGCCGGGGCTGCCCGCTGCTGGCGGTGCATGCGTGGCAGGACCCGACCGCCGACCTGCGTACCGCGCGTGGCCGTGATGACGGTGAGCGGGGCCAGTTATGGCAGCGGTCAGTGTCCGACGCGCTGGCCGAGCAGGTGCGCCGGGTGGGTGCGGCGTTCGAATCGGTGACCGTTCAAGCGGTGACGAGCATCGGCCGGCCCGCCGCCGCGCTGCTGGAGCGGGCCGAATCCGCGCAGTTGGTGGTGGTGGGCACCCGCGGGCGAGGCGATCTCGCCGGCCTCCTACTGGGCTCCACCAGCCGGGCGATGGTGCAGCATGCCCCGTGCCCGGTGATCGTAGTGCGCCCCCACGAGGACTGATGCCGCTGGGTCCGCGGCCGGCCACAGCGCCGACCACGATGCCGGTGGGCGCGCTCGCCGCGGTCCGACACCACGCGGTGCCGGTCGCGGCGCTCGCGGTGACGCTGGCCGCGTCAGTCGCCTTCGCGCTCGTCACCCCGCAGGTCAGCGATCTGTTCGCGGCCCGTGCCCGGGCATCGGCGGCAGCGCACGGGGTCGGCCTGCACTACTGGTTCTCGTGGTTCTCCGGGATCGTGCCCGGCAACTACTCGGTGCTGACGCCGTGGCTGTACCAGCTGGTCGACCCGGCCTGGTTGGGTGCCGTCGGCACCGTGCTCGCCGTGGCGCTGTGCCAGATTCTGCTGCGTGGCAGCCGGCATCCCGCCGCGGCGACCTGGTGCGCGGCGCTGGTGGCCGCGCTGCTGGCGGTGCGCGCCGCCCGCTCGGTGCCGGCGGTCCTGGCGGCCGTCCTCGCCGCACTCATCTCCCCGGTGACCGGCGCGCTGCTGGCGGTCGGTGTGGCCGGCGTCGTGCTGCACGACCGGCGTCGTCGCCGGGCGGCCGTGCTGTGCGCCGCCGCTGCCGCCGGCTGCGTGGTGGCGGTGGGCATCTACTTCGGCATGCCCGGCCCGCAGGGTTACCCGCTGGCCAGCGCGGTGCTGGGGCTGGCGGCGGCAGCCGCATTGCTGCTAGCGCGCCCGCCGGCCGCGGTGCGCACCGTGCTGCTGCTCACCCTGGTGTTGATCGTGGTGCTCGCGGTGGTGCCGAACGGGATGGGGTCCAATGTCGGCCGGATGGCCTGGGTGTACCTGCCCGTCGCGGTGGTGGCCACGGGGCGAGTGCCGGCGTGGCGGTCGCTGACCGCCGCCGCGGTGGGAGTGGCCGTCGCGGTGGGATTCACCGTGAGCGACCTCGCTCTGGCGTCGAGGCCGAATTCGTCGCCGGCCAGCTATGCCGGCCTGATCGCCGAGTTGCGGGCGACTCCGGGGCTGGCCGACCACCGGGTGCAGGTGGCGGCCGACGGCACCTCCACCGCCGCGCTGGCGCTGCTGAATACCGCGCTGCTGCCGATTGGCTTCGAGACTCAGGCCCAGCATCGGTACAACCGGCTGCTCGACTCGCCGGACCTGGACGCGGCCGGGTATCGCCACTGGCTGGATGCCAATGCTGTGGCCTACGTGGCGCTATCGACCCATCCCCAGCGGCACACCGCGGAGGACCGGCTGATCCGCTGGCACCGGCCGGACTATCTGCGCCGGGCCTGGTCGGACGCAGATTGGGTGCTCTTCGCCGTGCGCGACCCGGTGCCGCTAGTGGACGCGCCGGCCCGGGTACTCCAGGCAGGTCAGGCGCGGCTGCGGATCTGGGTTCCGGCGTCGGGTCGATACCTGGTGCGGGTGCACTGGTCTCGGTTCTTGCACGCCACGCAAGCGGGCGCCAGCTTGCAGCCGGCACCCGGCGGCTGGACCGTACTGATCGCGCCCGCCGCGGGACGGGTCGAGATCGCTGGGTGAGAAGGCACCCCCCCGCGGTCGCGAGCCCCCCGTAACGCTCCGCAGTTGCGTGGGGTTCGCCACCCGCTACTGGTCGGCCGCCGAGAGCCGGTCGCCGCGCCGGCTGAGCAGTTGAGCCTGTTCTCGCGATCCGCGGTAATGCACGTGGATGGCGTGCACGTACCGCTGCACGTCACCCGCCCGGGCCGCCTGCACCAGGTCGCGGTGACTGCGGGCGATCTCCAACCGGCCGATCTTCAAATGACTCCGCTCGTACAGCCCGATGGTCTGGAACACCGTCCAGAAATTCGCCACCAGATCTTCGGCGAAGGAATTGTTCAGCACGCTGAGCATCACCTGGTGGAAGTGCTTGTCGTGCTCGGTGATGTCCTCGTCGCGTTCGGCGGCTGCCATCATCTCCTTGACGATCACATCCAGCTCCGGGGTCTCGGATCCGGCATACGCTCCGCAGACCCGTTCCGCCAGGCCGACATCCAGCGCGATGCGCACCTCCAGCAGGTCGAGGAACGCCTCCGGATTGGTGCGCGACCGGATGATCGCGCTGGAGGCCAGCGCATCCAGCAACGGCGCTACCCCGAGCGGTCCCACGAACGTGCCGACGCCGCGCCGGATCTGCACCAGATCCAGCGTCTCCAGCTGTTTCAGGGCTTCTCGCAGCGAGGCGCGGGAACACTCGAACTGCTTCTGCAGTACCGGTTCCGGAGGCAACGGGTCACCCTGACAGTAGTGACCTTCGACGATGAACCGTCGCATCCTTTCGAACAGCGTCATGTGATTCATCTCAGGTCTCCGGGGGTGTGTACTGACGGGACGGCACGGCGATCAGTCCACCAGGTGGCATGATACCAAGTGGGGTGCATCCGGGGTGCCGATATTGCGCAGTGGTGGCGGTAGCTGCGCACACTTGTCCACCGCGATGGGGCAGCGTGGATGGAACCGGCACCCGGCCGGCGGGTTGGCGGGTGAGGCGATTTCCCCCGCCAGCACAATACGCTGCCGGCGGGTGGCGGCATCGATGGTGGGGATCGCCGACAACAGCGCCTTGGTGTAGGGGTGCTGGGGGTCGGCGAACAGCTGTGTCGAGTCGGTCAGTTCGACGATCTGGCCCAGGTACATCACCGCGACCCGATCGGCCATGTATTCGACGACCGACAGGTCGTGCGAGATGAACAGGTAGGTCAGGCGGCGTTCCGCCTTGAACTCCTTGAGCAGGTCCAGCACCTGCGCCTGGACCGACACGTCCAGCGCGGACACCGCCTCGTCGCACACCACGAACTCGGGGTTGATGCTCAGCGCGCGCACGATGGCAATCCGCTGGCGTTGCCCGCCGGAGAACTCGTGCGGGTAGCGGTCGAGGTATTCCGGCCGCAGGTTCACCTTGCGGAACAGTTCGGCCAATAGCGCGCGCTGCTCTTTGCGTGTCCCGATCTTGTGCTTGTTCAACCCGCGCCGCAACGAGTCGACGATCGGGATGGCCGGGTTCAGGGACGAGTACGGGTCCTGGAAGATGATCTGCGCCCGGCGCCGGATCTGCTCGAGGTCCTTGCCCCGTGCCCGGGCGAGGTCCATCGGTGCGCCGGTGGTCTCGTCGTGCAGGATCACCGTACCGGCGGTGGCATCCAGCAGCCGCACCAGGACCTTGCCGAAGGTGGACTTTCCGCAGCCGGATTCGCCCACCAGGCCCAGTGTCTCGCCACGGGCTATCGACAGCGAGACCCCGTCCACGGCCTTAACGGCACGGGCCCGGCGCGAGCCGAAGCCCGACGAGACGGAGAACTCCACGCGCAGGTCCGCGACCTCGATCATCGGATCGGCCGGGGTGGCGTCGGTGGGGCTAGTCATCGAAGCTCAGCCTCCAGCAGTGCATGGCGTGGCCCTCGCCGACCTCGACCATGGGTGGGATGGTGTCGCACACGTCGCGGGCCAGCGGGCAGCGCGGGGCGAACTGGCAGCCGGGGGGTCGGTGGTAGGGGTCGGGCGTGGACCCACCCACGGCGACCAGCTGCTGGTCCTTGCCGCGGCCCAGCTGGGGGATCGCCGCGATGAGTGCGCGGGTGTACGGGTGCTGCGGGTCGTCCAGGATGTCCTGGGTGCGGCCGTACTCCACGATCCTGCCCATGTACATCACGGCGACGCGGTCCGTCAGCTCCGCGACCACGCCCATGTCGTGGGTGATCAGGATGGTCGCCATGGATCGTTCGACGCTTTGCTGCTTGAGCAGTTCGAAGATCTGCGCCTGGATGGTGACGTCCAGGGCAGTGGTGGGCTCGTCGGCGACCAGCAGTCGTGGTTCGCAGGCCAGCGCCATCGCGATCATGGCGCGCTGCCGCATCCCGCCGGAGAACTGGTGCGGGTATTCGTCGAATCGGCGTTCCGGGTCGGGTATGCCCATCTGGCCGAGCAGCGAGACGGCCGACTGCCGGGCCGCGGAGCGGGAAACCTTCTTGTGCAGCCGGATCATTTCCACGATCTGCCACCCCACCGTATACACCGGGTTGAGCGACACCATGGGGTCCTGGAAGATCATGGCGATCTCCGGGCCGCGCAGCGACCGCATGCGCTTCCCGTCACGGCGCAGGGTCGCGATGTCCACCACACCGTCGGCGCTGTGGTAGATGACCTCGCCCCGGTCGATGCGGGCCAGCGGCGGCAGCAGCTGCATGATCGACGCGGCGGTGGCGGACTTGCCGCAGCCGCTCTCGCCGACCAGGCCCAGCGTCTGGCCGGCGTGCACCTGGAACGAGACATCGATGACCGCCGGGTTGGGCCGGCCGGCCTGGTAGAAGGTCGTCGACAGTCCGTTGACACGTAGCACGACGTCGTCCGTGACGGGGGCAGACACGAGAACCTCCTCAGCCCTGCAGGTTCGGATCGGTGGAGTCGCGCAGGCCGTCGCCGATCAGGTTGATGCTCAACACGAAGGCAGCGATCACGGCGCCAACCGGCAGCCAGAGCCACCAGGCATCCCGCAGCACCCGAAGGTCGTTGGCGGCGTTGAGGATGTTGCCCCAGGTCGGGGTCTCCATCGGGACGCCCAGCCCGAGGAAGCTCAGCGAGGACTCCTGCAGGATGAACATTGCTGTGGACAAGGTGATGTTCACCGCGATCGGGCCGATGGCGTTGGGCAGGATCTCCTTGAAGCAGATCACCAGCGGCCGGATGCCCAGCGCCCGCTGCGCCATCACGAACTCCTCCTCGCGAATGGACAGCGTCACCGAGCGCGCCATGCGGTAGATGGAGCCCCAGCCGGTCGCGACGAAGATGATGACCAGGTTCAGCGCGCTCTGCCCGACGATGGAGACCAGCAGCAACACCACGATGATCTGCGGGAACGCCATGAACAGTTCCGAGGCGCGCAGCACGATCGAGTCGAGCCAGCCACCGCGGTAGCCGGCCAGCAGCCCGAGCGTGGTGCCCAGGATGGCGGCGCCCACCGCCGAGCCCAGACCGATCGCGATGGACACCTGCCCGCCGAACAGGATGCGGGACAGCACATCCCGGCCGGTCCGGTCGGTGCCCAGCAGGTGCTCAAGGCTCGGCGGCTTGAGCACGGAGGTCATGTCGATCGCCGTCGGATCGTAGGGGGCGATCAGAAAGGCGAACAGGCAGGCGAGCGTGACGATGACGAAAATGCCGACGCCGACCAGGGTGACCGGCTGCCGCAGCAGCTTGCGCATGGCCCGGTGCGAGTTCTTGGTGATGCCGAAGTCTGGCTCGGCCGGTCGCGGAACGGCGCGCGCCACCTTGTCCATGATCTTCGTGGCGCGACGGGTACTTTGCGGCATCTACTTCTCCAGTCGCACGCGAGGGTCGATCACGGCGGTGACGAGGTCGATGATCAGCGACGCGGCCAGCATGGCACCGGTGGACAGCAGCGCGATGATCATGATGAGCGGGTAGTCGTGACCGCGGACCGCCGCGAGGAATTCCGATCCGATGCCCGGCCACTGGAAGATCTGCTCGATGACCACCGATCCGGAGATCAGCGTGGGCAATCGGAATCCGATCAGCACCACCATGGGGGTGAGGGCGACCCGGAAGCCGTGCACGATGTTCACCCGCCACATCGGGGCGCCCTTGGCGCGGGCGGTCGTCATGAACGGGCGGCTGGCGGCGTCCAGCATCGCGCCGCGCGCGTAGCGCATCACGCCCGCCGTCATCGCGATACCCAGCGCGAACGCGGGGAGCGCGAGCTGATGCAGCTGGGTCCAGAGGCTGCCGCTGCCGAGCGATGTTCGGCCGCCCACGGGGAACCAGCCCAGGCCGAGGCTGAAGACCACGATCAGCATCAATCCGAAGAAGAACTCGGGAATGGACAGGCCGATCATGCCCGCCACGGTGAGCCCGCTGTCCAGCGGTGAGCCCTGCCGCAGTGCGCTGATGATCCCGAGCACGCTGCCCAGCACGGTGGAGATCACCAGCGCTGCGATGGACAGCTCCACGGTCGCGGGCAGCCGGCGCCACAGGATCTCGCTCACCGGCACGCCGGAGGTCAGCGAATACCCGAAGTCTCCCTGGACGACTCCGAGCAGCCAGTGCCAGTAGCGAACGATGAACGGGTCATTCAGGCCCAGCCTCGCCCGGATCTCGTCGAGCTTGGCCGGGTCGATCGACGCCATGGCGTCCGGGCCGATCAGGTAGGAGACCGCGTCCCCGGGCATCAGGTCCAGGCCGATGTAGACCAGCAGCGATAGCACCAGCAGCATCGGCACGATCTGGAGCGTCTTGCGAATGATGTAGGCGAGCATCACGTCTCCGCTGGTGGGTGTGCCCCGGCCGGTCGTGGAAGGCGGCCGGCCGGGCCACACCGTCTGCTACGAGCGCGGGAAGCCGTTCACGAACAGCATCCGCGTGTACATCACGTCCACCGAGGTGATCTTGATGCCACTGACGCCGTCCAACGCGGTGGCGTCATCCACGGACTTGGTGTACGCGTAGTCCACCTTGCCTGCTTCGGTGTTGGTCACCAGGTTCGGATCCGATTCCGTCGACGGGTACATGTCGATCTCGTCGATCTTCGGGCGGCCGTTCCAGTAGCCGTCGAACGCCTTGAACACCGTCTTCTCACCCATGCGGACCGTGTCCAGGGCGAACGGACCGGAGCCCACCGGCTTCTGGAAATACGGGTTCTGCTGGATGGTCAGCGGGTCCGCGTCCTTGAGCAGGTGCTGCGGCAGCGGCGGCAGCTGCGAGAAGGTGAGCAGCACGTTCGGGTCGATCGAGGTGAAGGTCAGGGTCACGGTGTCGCCGGACACGGCGACCCCGCTGATGTGATCGGCGCTGCCGTCCCGGTACTCGTCGATGCCCTTGAGCTTGGCGAACGTGGAGTCGAACACCGAGTTCAGGCTCTGCACCTTCGCGGCCAGCTCGATGGTGAACTTCACATCGTCCGCGGTGAGCGGCTTCCCGTCATGCCAGGTGACACCGTCGCGCATGGTGAAGGTGACCGTCAGCCCGTCGTCGGAGACCTGGTAGGACTTCGCCAGCTGCGGTTGGAAGGTGGACAGGTCCGCGGACGCCACCAGCAGGTGGTCGTAGAGCACCTTGGTGCTCATGAACAGGCCGGGGTTCAAGAAGGGGGCCTCGAAGAACTCGACGGCGCCGCCGTTGGTCCGCAGCACCTGCTTGCCGTTGGTGGCGGGGACGGTCCAGTCCTTGATGTCCCAGTCGTAGCTGTACTGCTCGTTGCCGATGTCCGCACCGGCCCGGTCGAGGCGGTCGGATGAGACGACGAAGATGGGCTGGTAGTACAGCGGAACGGCCGGCAGGTTCTTGTTGTCCCACTCGACGACCTTGCCGAAGGCGGCCACCTGCTGGTCGTGGTCCGCGGTCGCCGAGGCCGCGCGGATCAGCGATTCGAACTCGTCGTTCTTGGGGAAGTAGGAGTTTCCGGGGTAGTCCGACAGGAAGCGGTTGTAGTACTCCTGCGGTGCGAGGGCGGCCACCGCGCCGTAGGCCAGGTCCCACTTGACGGCCGAGGGGCCCTTCACCGGGTCCTTGGGCGCGGTCCAGAGCTGGCTGCCCAGGTCGCCCTCCAGCTTCTTCGGCGCCACCTTGATACCCACCTTGGCCAGGTACTGCTGCACGGCGCTCATGAAGTCGACAGTGCCCTGATCACCGTAGTAATGCACCAGGTTGAGTTCCTGGCTGCTGTCCCAACCGATCTCCTTGAGCAGGGCCTTGGCCTTGTCCGGGTCGTAGGTCCAGTCGTTCAGGCCGCTGGTCGGCTTGAACGGTCCGGCCGGCATCAGTGTGTTGGCGGGCTTAGCCTTGCCGCCCATCAGACCGTCGATGACGGAGGGCATGTCGATCGCGAGCTTGATCGCCTGGTGGAACTTCGGGTCGTTGAGGTAGTCCCCGAGGCTCTTGTAGGCAGAGCCGCTGTCGGTGGAACCGCCGTCGGTCTGGGTGCCACCCTGGTCGCTGCTTGGCGATCCGGAGTCGGTCTTGCTGCTGGTTTCCTTGGTGCTGCTGCTGCACGAGATGAGCGTGCAGGCGAGGAGCGCGGCGGTGGCCGCGGCCAGCGTCCTTCGAAGCTTCATTCCTGGCTACCTCTTTCTAGCGGTGAGAGCCTAGGCGGCGGTTCGGAAGTGCTTGTCGACAATGCTGCGTACGATCGATTTCGCCTCCTCGGACAGGGGAGTCAACGGCCGGCAGGGTAGCGAGGTGGAGATCCGCCCGGTCAGGCGGAGTGCCTCCTTGAACGCCCCGATGGCCTGGGCGGGACCGACCAGGGACTGGTCGGCGTCGATGATCGTGAAGAGCGTCGCCAGGCGGTCCTGCAGGCTGTGTGCCTGCGCCCAGTTCCCGGAGCGCAGCAGGTCGAACAGCTGCACGTAGGCGGCCGGGTCGACATTCGACAGCCCCGGGACGACACCGTCCACGCCGATCAGGAAGTCCGCGTCGACGACGACCTCGGTGCCGGTCAGGATGGTTAGCGGGCTGCCGGCCGCTCGATTGGCCATCACCAGCCGCCGCAGGTCGCCCGGCTGTCCGGAGGAGTCCTTCACGGCGACGATGACGCCGTCCACGGCGAGCCGCATCAGGGTGGTGGCAGCCAGTTTCGTCTTGACGCCGACGGGGATGTCGTAGGCGATCAGCGGCAGTGGCGAGGACTGCGCGACGGCTCGGAAGTGCGCTTCGATATCGGCCTGCTGGGTCGGGGCATAGAACGGCGCGGTGACGACGGCGTAGTCGGCGCCCGCATCGGCGACCCGCTTGACCTGGTCGGCGACCCGGGCGCTGGAGGTGTCGATGGCGCCGGCAATCACCGGGACCCGGCCACCGACGGTGGCGACCGTCGTGGTGATGACCGTCGCCCGCTGCGCGTCGCTGAGGAAGGACACCTCCCCCGACGATCCCAGGGCGAAGATGCCGTGAACCCCCGCGTCGAGCAGGTGCTCGACGTGCCGTGTCAGCGAAGCGGTATCCACCTCGCGGTCGGCGTCGATGGGGGTGACGATCGGCGGGACCACTCCCGCGAGCGGCTGAGTCATGTGCGCGTTCTGCTCCGTGATCTGTGCATGAAGGAAGGTGGCTGGGCACGACATCTGACGTCAGATGTCGTGGAATGGTGCGAAGGTAACAGGCGCTCTCGGGGCAGTCAAGAGCCGGTAGGCAGAAACTGTGCTGGCAGACACCAGCCCGGCAGCCCGCAGCCAAGAACGGTCGGGAGCCCGATTCCACCGATGGGCCGACACAGCACGAGGGGCCACCCCCGTCGCCAGGGGTGGCCCCATTGCCGGACCGCGCTTGTGTGTCCCAGGGGGCGCTATAGCGCTACGTGGGACACACAAGGCGACTCGGGAGGCGAAGGAGGGTGGCGCTCACTCGCCGCGGATGAAGGCCTCCACCGCGTCACGCGCCACATCGTCGCCGTACTGCACCGGCGGGGACTTCATGAAGTACGCGCTGGCCGACTCGACCGGCCCGGCGATCCCCCGGTCCAGCGCGATCTTGGCCGCGCGCACCGCGTCGATGATCACCCCGGCGGAGTTCGGGGAGTCCCAGACTTCCAGCTTGTACTCCAAGTTCAGCGGCACATCGCCGAAGGCGCGCCCCTCCAGGCGCACGTACGCCCACTTGCGGTCGTCCAGCCAGGGCACGTAATCGCTGGGCCCGATGTGCACGTCGGCGCCCCGCATCTCGTGCGGTACCTGCGAGGTCACCGATTGGGTCTTGGAGATCTTCTTGGACTCCAGCCGGTCTCGCTCCAGCATGTTCATGAAGTCCATGTTGCCGCCGACGTTCAGCTGCATGGTGCGGTCCAGGATCACCCCGCGGTCCTCGAACAGCTTGGCCAGCACGCGGTGTGTGATGGTCGCGCCGACCTGCGACTTGATGTCGTCACCGACGATGGGAAGCCCTGCGGCGCGGAACTTCTCGGCCCACTGCTCAGTGGAGGCGATGAACACCGGCAACGCGTTGACCATCGCGCAGCCGGCCTCGATCGCGCACTGCGCATAGAACTTGACGGCGGCGTCCGAGCCCACCGGCAGGTAGCAGACCAGCACGTCCGCCCGGGCATCCTTGAGTGCGGCGACCACGTCGACCGGCTCGGCCGGCGACTCCGTCACCGTTTCCCGGTAATAGCGGCCGAGTCCGTCCAGGGTGTGCCCGCGCTGCACCGTCACCCCGGTGGGCGGCACGTCGGCGATGTGAATGGTGTTGTTCTCGCTGGCGCCGATTGCCTCCGCCAGATCGAAACCGACCTTCTTGGCGTCCACATCGAAGGCGGCGACGAATTGCAGGTCGGAGACGTGATAGTCGCCGAAGGTGACGTGCATCAGCCCGGGCACCCGGCTCGCCGGGTCGGCGTCGCGGTAGTACTCCACCCCCTGCACCAGTGAGGAGGCGCAGTTGCCGACGCCGACGATGGCCACCCGAATCGGGTGCGGGGCGCGGGGTGTGCTGTCCTGGGTCATATCGCTACCTCTTCCTGTCGTTGCGGTGTTCGTTGCTGTTCGAGGGCTGCTGCTCGGGCCGGCGTCGCTCCGCGGCCACGGCGCGTCCCGGCGTCAGTGTTCGGGTGGCGCCGGTTCGGTGTCGGTGCGCCCGCTCTCCCGGGCGATCAGATCGCGAAGCCAGAGCACCTCGCGGTCGTGCGCCTGGATCGCCAGCCGGTGCAGTGCAGCGGTGTAGTCGTCGACCCGCTGCGCCGTGCGGGCCAGCGAGGCCCGCAGACCCTCGCGGCGTTGCTCTAGCCGGCGACGGCGGCCCTGCAGGATGCGCAGCCGGGTCTCCACCGCGGTGCGCGGGAACAGCGCCAGGTGCACGCCGAATCCCTCGTCGGTCCACGACTGCGGGCCCGCGTCGGCGAGCAGGTTCGCGAGCCGTTCCTTGCCGCCGGCCGTGATCGTGTAGGTGACGCGGGATCGGCGCGGCGCCAGCGGCACGTCGTCGGGGTCGGCCAGTGGCTCCTGCACCCGGAGGAATCCGGATCGTTCCAGGCGACGCAGCGCGGGGTAGAGCGAGCCGTAGGAGTACGACCGCACCGGGCCCAGGATCTCCGTCAGCCGGATCCGGAGCTGGTACCCGTGCATCGGCGCGTCGGCGAGCAGACCGAGCAGGGCAAGATCCAGCACGCCGGACGATGCGCGACCGGGTGTCTCCGCGGGGCGGGGCGACGGCTGGGACATCGAGGCTGTTTCTTTCTGTTTCTTTCTGGGTCTGTGTGGGTCTGTGTGGGTCTGTGTGGGTCTGTGTGGGTCTGCGCGGGGTCTGTGTGGCTCTGTCTGGTCTGTGCGGGCCCGGAGCCTCGGGGGTAGAGCGGCGGGCGTTTGTTATATCGACACGATATAACCGGTGACGATGGCGGCGGGGGCCGCCCCCATCCGAGCAAGCATCGGGCCCGGTGTGCGGAGGCCGAACCCGGGCTCGCGCGCTCCGCGGACGGCCGTCGGTCCCCCGGCGGGGTCTTCCTGCCCCGCGTACGCTCGATCCGTGCAGACTCAACGGGCGCTGGTGGACTACGCCTTGCAGCGTCGCGCGCTGCTGGCGGAGGTCTCCCGCGGCCGGACCGGCGTAGGCGAGGTGTGCGACGCGTCGCCGTATCTCGTGCGGGCGGCCAAGTTCCACGGCATCGTGACCGAGACACCCTGCCCGGTCTGCCGCAAGGAGCCGCTGACGCACGTCTACTGGGTCTACGGCGACGAACTGGGCCCGGCGGCGGGCTCGGCCCGGTCCCCGGAGGAACTCGAGGCGATGGCGGCCAAGTTCGGCGAGTTCAATGTCTATCAGGTCGAGGTCTGCCGGACCTGCTCGTGGAACCATCTGGTCGCCTCGTTTGTGATGGGCACCGCCGACCAGCAGCGCCCCCGTCCGCGCCGCCGCGCCGCCCGCTGACCTGAGCCGACGCAGGTTCGCCCAGTAGGCTCGCGCGTGTGACCACAGCCGGGGCGAACGGGCCCACCTTGCCGGGCAGCGAGGGCGACGCGACCGGCGCTGAATCCACCGACACGTTCGGCGCGAGCGATGCCGGAGCCGTCGTCACCGGTCGCCCCGTTCCCGCCGAGGCTGCCGTCACCGGTCGCCCCGTTCCCGCCGACGCCGGTCGCCCCGTTCCCGCCGTCACCGGTCGCCCCGTTCCCGCCGAGGCTGCCGTCACCGACGACGACGCGCCCGCCGGCGCTCCCGTCACCGATGACGCCGGTCGGCCGGCCACCAGCCGACACCGCGCTGACCTACCTCCATCGGCGTCGCTGTCCCCGTCCGAGCGGGTGATCCCCAGCTGGACCGACCCGACAGTCCGGCGCGCCTCCGCCCTGCTCGGCGGCCCGCTCGGCACGCACGCCTCGGTGGGCCGCGCGCGGATTTTCACCCCGATGCGCGTCGCGCTGCTGATGGGTATCGCCGTGCTGATCTGCGGCTGGCTGTTCAAGTCCGCGTGCATCCAACAGGGCGAGGGTGGTGGCCTGGATCAGGGTGGCCAGCGACCCTGGATCACCGGTTGTTACAACGACGTCGTTCCGCTCTACGGCGGCCGGGGCCTGAACGACCCGAACCGCAATCCGTATTCCTATGTCTGGGTGGAGAACCGGCCCAACGACTGGCCCTCCGGACAGGTCTTCCTGCCCTCCCAGGTGCACCAATCGGGCGACCACCTGATCGCCGACGAGGGCGGCCGGACCGTCCAGCTGGGCGACCACACGCTGGTCGGCGATCCGGACGCCGGATATCGGCAGGTCCAGGGCGACAGGCTGGTGCCGGTGCCCGACGGCCAGCTCGGCACCATCCGGTACCTGGAGTACCCGGTGCTGACGGGCTACTTCATGTGGGGTGTCTCGGCTCTGACCTCGGGCTACCTGAGCTTCGCCCAGAGCACCGGGGTGGTGCCGGTGCCGCTGGATGTGGCCGCGTACTTCACCATCGGGGCGATCCTGCTGGGCTTTGCCTACCTGGTGGTGGTGGCCTGCACCGCGCGGATCGCGCGGCGGCGCGTTTGGGACACGGCGATCATGTGCCTGTCGCCGCTGCTGATCGTGCACGCCTTCACCAACTGGGACCTGTTGGCGATCGGCTTCACCGGCGGCGCGATGCTCGCCTGGGCGCGCAAGAAATCCGTGCTCGCCGGAATCCTGCTCGGCCTGGGCACCGCCGCCAAGCTGTACCCGGTGTTCCTGCTGGGTCCGCTGCTGGTGCTGTGCCTGCGCTCCGGGAGGATGGGCGCCTGGACCAAGGCGGTGGTGGCCGGGGCGATCACCTGGGTGGCCGTCAACCTGCCGATCCTGCTGACCTACCCGCGGGCCTGGCTGGAGTTCTACACCATGAACACCACCCGCACGCCGGAGTGGGACTCCTGGTACTACCTGATGACGGTGGTCAGCCCGTTCAACCCGTGGGACTCCGGTGGCCAGGCCACCACACTGCTCAATACGCTGTCGCTGGCGCTGTTCGTCCTGGCGTGTGCGGCGATCGGCTGGCTGGCACTGTCCGCCCGCCGCCGCCCCCGGTTCGCGCAGCTGGCCTTCCTGGTGGTGGCGGCGTTCCTGCTGACCAACAAGGTCTGGTCGCCGCAGTACTCGCTCTGGCTGGTGCCGCTGGTAGCGCTGGCCCTGCCCCGCTGGCGCCGGGTGCTGTCCTGGCAGTTCGCCGAGGCCGTGGTCTGGATGCTGCTCATGCTGTCCTTCGACAGCGACGCCAGCAGAAACCTGTCCATCCACCCGTTCGCGGCGGCCGCCGTCATCCGGGACATCCTGCTGATCGCCCTGGTGGTGCGGGTGATCCGGGAGATCCTGCGCCCCGAGTGGGACCTGATCCGGCAGGCCGGTGACGACGATCCGTCCGGCGGCGTGCTGGAGGATGCTCCGGACCGCTTGACCATCCCGTCCCTGCCCACCATGTGGCGGCGGGTGACCGGATCCCGCCGTCGAGCCCCCGAAACGAGCTCGGAGGCAAGCGCGGACGCGGTACTCGCGGAACCGGGGATCACAACAGCGGTGGCGGGATCGCAGCAGGTATGACCCGCGGGCCGGGAAATAGTCTGGTGATCCCGGGTGCTTGCGTGACCGATTGCGCACGACGCTACCGATTTACCGTGCAGTACAGCCCGCTGGTTTTCCGCGCGATCGCGCCGGCCGGGTGCGCACCGAGCGGCTGGTAGACTCGCCCAGTCGCAGGTGAGCCGGTCGCTGAGGATCGGCAACCGTCGGCATCGATCCTCGCCGCTCCGGCGAGCGGCGCTGCCGCCGGCTCCGTCACCGGCAACACCCTCCTGTCGCGGAACCGCCGCGGCCGACGAGTCCATAGGAGGTGCGCGTGAGCGTATCCACTGCATCCCGGCACTATGAGCTGTTGCTCATCCTCGACCCGACGCTCGACGAGCGCACGGTCCCCCCGTCGATCGACACCTTCCTGAACGTGGTCCGCCAGGGCGGCGGCAGCGTGGAGAACGTCGATGTCTGGGGCAAGCGCCACCTGGCGTACGAGATCGACAAGAACGCCGAGGGCATCTACGCACTGATCAACGTGCAGTGCACGCCCGAGGTGGTCTCCGAGCTGGACCGCCAGCTGAACCTCAACGAATCCGTGCTCCGGACCAAGATCACCCGCCCGAACGCGAAGTAAGGAGGTCGTCATGGCAGGCGACACCATCATCACCGTGATCGGCAACCTGACCGCAGACCCGGAACTTCGCTTCACCTCCTCCGGCGCCGCGGTGGCGAACTTCACCGTCGCCTCCACGCCGCGCACCTTCGATCGCGCGAGCGGCGAGTGGAAGGACGGCGAGGCGCTGTTCCTGCGCTGCAACATCTGGCGGCAGGCCGCCGAGAACGTCGCCGAGTCGCTCACCAGGGGATCCCGAGTGATCGTGTCGGGCCGGCTCAAGCAGCGCTCCTTCGAAACCCGCGAGGGTGAGAAGCGCACCGTGGTCGAGCTGGAGGTCGACGAGATCGGCCCGTCGCTGCGCTACGCCACCGCCAAGGTCAACAAGATCTCCCGTTCGGAGTCCGGCGGGGGCGGCGGCTTCGGCTCCGGCCGGTCCGGCGGGGGCGGCGGTGCACCGGCCGACGATCCGTGGGGCTCGGCCCCGCCCGCGGGTGGATCCGGTGGCTACTCCGACGAGCCGCCGTTCTAGGACTCGCGTGTTCCGGCCCCGACGCGTGTGATGGGCCGAACCTCCTTACCCAAACTTCAATCCGGTGCGCCGGATCACCGTGCGCCCCAACATCACTGGAGAGACTTCCATGCCCAAGCCCCCGGTTCGCAAGATCAAGAAGAAGGTGTGCGCGTTCTGCAAGGAGAACGCACAGGCGATCGACTACAAGGACACCACCCTGCTGCGCCGCTTCATCTCGGACCGCGGCAAGATCCGCGCCCGCCGGGTGACGGGCAACTGCACCCAGCATCAGCGGGACATCGCCACCGCGGTCAAGAACGCCCGCGAGATGGCGCTGCTGCCCTACACGTCCACCGCTCGCTGATCGCACCGTCGTCGCACCGGCCGCGTTCGGGCCCGCGTGCGGTGGCGTCGTCCTCGAGCCGAGACCACCCGAGAAGAAGAGAGCACATCCCATGAAGCTCATCCTGACCACCGACGTGCCGGGCCTGGGCGCGCCCGGCGAGATCGTCGAGGTACGCGACGGATACGGCCGGAACTTCCTGCTGCCGCAGGGCAAGGCCATCCTGGCGACCAAGGGCGCCGAGAAGCAGGTGGCGACCATCAAGCGGGCCCGTTCCGCCCGCGAGATCCGCGGCGTGGAGCACGCCAGCGAGGTGCGTGACACCCTGGAGAAGCTGCCGGTGACGATCACCGCCCGTACCACCGGTGACGGGACCAAGCTGTTCGGCTCCGTGACGGCGATCGACATCGCTACGGCGGTCAAGGCGGCCGGCGGCCCGGTGCTGGACAAGCGCGCGATCTCGCTGGACGGGCACATCCGTTCCGTCGGCTCGCACCCGGTGACCGTGACCCTGCACCCGGGCGTCACCGCGAAGCTCACCGTGCAGGTCGTCGCCGGCTGAGGCGCACGTCCCGCCGGGCGGGTCGGTTGGGGCCGCTGTTTTTCGTCGGCCAGATCGTTTCAAGATCACCGCGACCTGCAGAAACGGAATGTACCGCGAATCTGGCCGTCGGTTTCCGGCACCATCGGGTGGCGATACGGTGGCAGGGTGCAGGGTCAGTACAAGGTTCCGGGCGGCAAGCTGGTCCGAGTGGATCTCGAGGTCGCCGAGGGTCGGCTGGCCGAGGTGCATGTCTCCGGTGACTTCTTCCTGGAGCCCGACTCCGCGCTGGAGGACATCGGCCGGGCGTTGGCCGGCATGCCCGCCGATGCCACGGCCGCCGAGCTCGCCGCCTCCATCGATGCTGTCCTGGGGCCGCAGGTCGCGATGGTCGGGTTCGACGCTGTCGCCGTCGGTGTCGCGGTGCGCCGTGCGGTCGGTGCCGCCACCGGCTGGGACGATCACACCTTCGACCTGATCGGCCCGGTGGTGCTCGACCCGGTGGAGCACATGGCGCTGGACGAGGTGCTCGCCACCGAGGTGGCCGCCGGTACCCGGGGGCCGCTGCTGCGCTTTTGGGATTGGGACTCCTCGGTGGTGATCATCGGGTCGTTCCAGTCGGTACGCAACGAGGTCGACACCGACGCGGCGCGGCGATACGGCATCCGAGTGGCGCGCCGGATCTCCGGCGGCGGGGCCATGTTCATGGAGCCCGGCAACTGCATCACCTACTCGATGGTGGTGCCGGCGTCCCTGGTGGAGGGGCTGAGCTTCGAACAGTCCTACGCCTTTCTGGATTCCTGGGTGCTGGACGCGCTGTTCGAGGTGGGGGTATCCGCGCGGTACGTCCCGCTGAACGACATCGCCTCGGACAAGGGCAAAATTGGCGGCGCGGCGCAGAAGCGGCTGGTCGGCGGGGCCGTGCTGCACCACGCCACCATGGCCTACAACATCGACGCCGACAAGATGACCCGCGTGCTGCGGATCGGTCGGGAGAAGCTGTCCGACAAGGGGATCCCGAGCGCGAACAAACGGGTCGACCCGATGCGCTCGCAGACCGGGATGGCGCGCGCCGACATCATCGCCTCGCTGATGGATTCGTTCCGCCGTGGGCACCGGGTGCGGAGCGGGTCGTACACGGACGTCGAGTTGGCGGCGGCGCGCGAGTTGGCCGACAGCAAGTTCCGGTCGGACGCCTGGACCTACCGAGTGCCGTGAGCCGACAGATGCCCGCCCCGGCGCATGCGCCGGACGACCCGGTCCGCGTGCCGGGCTGCGGTCTGCGTGCGGGAGGCCTCGTCCGCGTGCCGGGCTGCGGTCTGCGTGCGGGAGGCCTCGTCCGCGTGCCGAGTTGCGGTCTGCGTGCGG
>CALANS010000002.1 GCA_937926105.1 uncultured Actinomycetes bacterium
ACGCGATCGCGATCCTCGACACCCACCCGCGCGCGCCCACGGGCTGGGCCACCGCACTGAACGCCGTCGCGGACTCCGACCCGCGGCAGCGCGATTCCGTGTGGCTCGGCGTCCGGCAGTCGCTGGCCGCGCTTGGTGACCCGGACGTGCTCGCCGCGGTGTCGCCGGGGCCGGGGGAGCAGTTCGACCCGGCCGCGTTCATCCAAGACTGCGGCACCTTGTATCTGGTAGGCACCGCGACCGGGGCGGGGGCGGCGGCGAACCTGGTCGCGGCGTTCATCGAGGACATCGTCGAAACCGCACGGCATCTCGCCGCCGCATCACCCGGGGCACGCCTGGATCCGCCGATCACGATGATGCTCAACGAGATCGGCAACCTCTCGCCCCTGCCGTCCCTGCCCACGTTGATGTCGGAGGGCGGCGGCACCGGCATCTGCACCTGGGCGATCCTGCAATCCCTCGCCCAGGCCCGTCACAAGTGGGGCGAGCAGGCCGCAGCGACCGTGTGGGACGCGAGCACCACCAAGATCATCCTGGGTGGCGGCGGCAACGCCGGAGACCTGCGCGACCTCGCGTCGCTGATAGGGGAGCGCGACGAAACGACCTGGGCGGAAAGCCGCGGGTATGACGGGCAACGCAGCCGCTCCTCCTCCCTGCGCCGCATACCGATCCTTGATTCGGGCAGGCTGCGCACACTGCCGTTCGGCTCCGCGGTGCTACTGCTGCGATCCGTGCCGCCCGCGATCATCCGAATGCGCCGCTGGACTGACCGCACCGGCGCCAGTCACTGGTCTCGATGTCGGTCAGCAAGGGGTAATTCAGACGAGATTCACGCAGTCTTCACTCGAAATGTTGATAATTCCGCGCGCCGAGCGCACGATGAGCGAACCTCCATCGTCGGTGGGGAGGTGACGCAGCGATGAAGCGAATGATCGCAGCCATACTGACCGCGACCACGATGACGCTTGCCTCCTGCACCGCCACCACGGCCACCGACCCCAACACGAGCCCAGCCCCGGGCACGAGCACTTCGGCGTTGGCCTCGACCGGGCCGACTGCTATTGGGCCGACGACACCCGACCCTGTCGAATCGTGGCTGTCCGGAACCACGAGCAGCTCACCCACCAGCACGTCGACGACAGGCAGCACCGGCCCGTCGACCGCGCCGTCGGCAACCGCCACCACGGGTGACGTATATGACGCCATCCCGGTCACGATCCCGAGCACGATCACTGGGGCAGGGCTCAAGGCGGCGAACGCTGCGATCCCGGTGTGGCGCAACGCCGTTCGCCTCTACGACGAATCGATGCAACACCCGGGCGGCGATTGGGCGGCGAAGCTCCGCAAATTCGTCGGGGATCCCGCGGCAATCACACAGCTGAGCCTCGTCGCTGCGTTCGCACGCGACGGCATGCACCAGATCGGTGATATCAGCTACGGCGCCGAAGTTACCGCGGCCACCGTGCACAACGTGCAGATTCGGGCTTGCGTTGATATTTCAGGCTTCGACGTCGTCAATAGTCAGGGGGCCTCAATTTCGAAGCCGAGCACCCCAGGCCGCTTCTACCGCGAGTTCAATCTCGACTTTTACCCGGACGCTGGTCACGTCTGGCTATTGAACCTGATTACAACGCCGAAGCCGGCCGAGCCATGTTGAGCCGCCTGAGGTACAGCGTTTCAATTGCCGTGATGTTGCTCGCGGGCGCTACCGCACTCAACGCGCCGCCCGCGTCTGCGGATACCCCAGCATGCGGTGGATACGACGAGGTGACGTACGTCTTCGTTGCCTGCGCCGGGAGCGAATCCGGGAGTAACGACACCGGCTCGAGCACACCGGGCGACTCAGCGACCGATCCAAACGCACGTGTGGAGCCATGCCCGCCAACCCCCATGGTCCCGCAGCCACCCGCCGATTCGAAAGTCTGGCTGCTATATCTACCTCCGGGCGCCAACCCGGCGGACTACGTCATGCGCGCCCAAGGATGCCGACCGGATGGGCTCGGACCGTTCATCACCGTTGTCCCTGCAACGAACACGCCGCCGCCGGACCCGCAACTGGTCGCGCAGGAGGCGATTGCGAAGCTGCCGATTCCGTTGCCGCATATCGACTTTGGGCCGAATGCTGAGCAGGTCGCGGTGAATGTGCCGGTGTGGCTGTGGGTGTCGAATCCGGCCGCGGTGTCGGCCTCGGCGACGGACCGCACGGTGACGGTCACGGCGACCGCGACACTGGCGTCGGTGACCTGGTCCATGGGTGAACCCGACGCGGCCGCTGTCACCTGTCATGGTGGCGGCGAGGCTCCGTGGGCGGGCGCTGACCTGTGGAAGCCGCCCTGCGGCTACACCTACCGGCTGCGGTCGCTGGATGAGCGCACGAACGGCACCGGAGCGTGGCCGGTCACCGCTGCGGCGACATGGGCGATCACCTGGTCGGCTAACACCGGCGAGGCCGGTACAGACAGTGTCACGACCCGCTCAATGGCGCCGGTCCGGGTCGGCGAGTGGCGCACCGTCATCGTGGCCGGCAAGTAACGAGACGTAGGAGACCAGGTGGAGCACGATGAGCCTTCGAACCGAAACACGCACGGCAGTGAATGGCGCCCCGGCACGTCGTGATGCTCTGTCGGCCACACGCCTCGACGGCGCGCCAGGCCGGGTGCCTCCCGCACCCGTGTTGCCGCAGCCGAGACGGCGACGCCGGCCGCTACTGCTCGCCGCCGGAGCCGTGCTCGTCGTGCTGGGCGCTGTCGGCGCCTACGGGCTGGCCTCCAGCGCCTCGCACCGAGTCGCCGTGGTCGCGCTTTCTGCTGGTGTTGCGTGGGGGCAGCCAATCACGGTCGGCGACCTGGTCGAGGCGCAGATCGCCACCGACCCGGTCCTGCACCCGATGTCGTGGGCCGACCGCAGCTCCGCGGTGGGCAAGATCGCTGCAACCGATCTGCACGCGGGCGCCCTCCTCACCATGGACGACCTTATGGTCGGGCAGGTCCCGGCCAAAGGGCAGGCTCTCGTCGGCGTCGCCGTCAAACCCGGCCTGCTGCCGGCCACCGAACTGGCTTCGCGGCAACAGGTCTGGATCACCCGCGCCGACCGCGACAATCAGACTGCCGTGCAGACCGCCGGAGCGACGGCCGGCCCGATTCGGGCAGTCGTCTATACGCTCGGCGCCACCGATGCGTCGGGCGGGCGCACCGTCGACGTGCTGGTCGCCAGTACCGACGCCGCGACCGTTGCCGACTGGTCGGCCGCCGGTATCGCCGCGATCATCGTGATAGCCGGGCGGTGACAGCCATGATCATCTCCGTCATCTGCGGGAAGGGCTCGCCCGGTGCGTCGACTGCGGCGTTGGGTATGACGCTGTGCTGGCCGCGGCCGGTGCTGCTGGTTGAGGCCGACCCGGCAGGCGGCTCGCTCGCGCTCGGCTACGCCGCCGGCGCCGATGTCGGTGGCCGAAGCTTGACCGGGGTTCGGGTCGCGGCCCGCCGCTCAGGCATGGCCCCGGCGATCTGGGCAAACGTCGTCACACTCGGCGAGAACCGTTGGCTGCTACCAGGAGTCGACACGACCCAGCAAGCGGCGACCATCGACTACCCGGCCCTCGCTTCGGCGCTTGCTGGCTTGGGTGTGGATGTGATCATCGACGCAGGCCGCATCCCTGCACCGGTGCGACATGACGCGCTGTGGGCCGCAGCCGATGTCGTGATCGTGGCAACCCGCTCCACGCTGCCCTCCGTGCACTCGGCGCAAATCGCAGCAGCGGTCGCCCGAGAGGCGATCGGAGCGACTGGCCCGGTGTTGCAGTCGGTGATTGTTGGCGCGAGCCGGCCGTATTCGGAGCGCGACATTCGTGCCGCAATGGCCGACATCTCGCCGGTTGCAGGTGTGCTGGCCTGGGACCCGGCAGCGGCGGGCGCGCTTGCCGACGCGCGGCCCGCACCGCGTGCATTCGCATCATCCCCGCTGATGCGCTCGGCGGCCCGGCTCGCGAAATCCATTGCGCAACAAGCAGAACTGGGCCAAGTAGCGGCGGGGCAGACGGAGGGCGCCGCGGCGAAACAGGGGAGAGCCGGCCCAGCCGCGTCTGCGTCGGCACTGACCGGCGACGGTGATGCTTCGGGCTCTGGGCTCATGGAAGCCGATTGGGCGGAACACGAGCGAGCAGCATCCGCTGCCATTGCGTACCCACATGCCGGTGGCCACAGTCAGGCACCCGTCCATCGAGCGGACGCCGCAGCCTCGTCGGCGCGGCACACAGCACGCGCGCCGGCGGCGGCCACGGTGCGGACGGGCGGAACATTATGACATCTCACTTGGGCGAAAGTATCGATGGCGCCGACCCGTACTCCAGCGACGACTGGAACGACGATACGAGCCAAGAGCCCAGCCGCGAGCCGCACTGGGCGCCTGACAGTTCGCCAAAGCATGTCGAGATGCATTCCACCGCCGTGGATTTCGCAATGGTGCGCCGTATCCAGACGGAGGTGAATGCCGAACTTGACCGCTACAGCCAAGAAGGCGGACCCGGTTTAGATCGAAGTGAACAGCGGCAACTCGCCATCGGCTTGATCGGTGATCGCACGGCAGCGTGGGCCGATGCGGAGACTGCGGCCGGGAATCCGCCGACCGTACGGCAGGAGGCTGCGCTGGGCGAGGCGGTGTTGGCGGCGATGTTCGGCCTGGGCCGCATCGAGCAGCTCCTCGGTGACGACGAGGTGGAGGAGATCTTCATCAACGGCGCCGCCCCGGCGATCAAGCGCTTCGCCGACGGGCACACCGAAACCGTCGCCCCGGTCGCCGAATCCGACGCGGATCTGCTGGAGCAGCTGCGGTCGATCGCCACCTATCACGGGCAGAACGAGAGGGCCGTCACCACCGCCTGGCCGTTTCTCAACATCCGGCTTCCGGACGGCTCAAGGTTGGCGGCGCAGTGGTCGATCACGCCGCATCCGCAGGTCACGATCCGCCGGCACCGCTTCGTCGACGTCACTCTCGACCAGCTCACCGACATGGGCACCATCTCGAAATCGATGGCCGCATTCCTCGCCGCCGCCGTGGCTGCGCACCGGTCGATGCTGATCGTCGGCTCGCCGGGCGCCGGCAAAACAACCCTGCTGCGCGCCCTGGCGCGGTGTCTGCCGGATATGGAGCGGTTCGCGACCCTGGAGACCGAGTATGAGCTGCTGTTGCACGAGCTACCCGGCCGGTTCCCGCTGGTCCTGCCCGCCGAGGCACGACCCGCCACGGGGGAGCGCGGCCCGGACGGAAAGGCCGCCGGTGAGGTCACCCTGGCCGACATTTTCCCGGAGCTGCTGCGCCACGGCCTGGAGCGGATCCTGGTCGGCGAGGTCCGCGGCGCCGAGGTCATCCCCATGCTCGCGGCCATGTCGCGCGGCATGAAGGGGTCGATGGCCACGTTCCACGCCGACTCCGCCACCGGCACCTTCGAAGCCCTGGCATCGCTATTGGGGGAGCACAAGCCGAACTGGAATCACGCGGCGGCGATGGCACAGATCGCCACCGCCGTCGACCTCATCATCTATATCGACACCATCCCGACCGTCGCGGGACGGAAGCGGCGGTTCGTGTCCGACATGGTCGAAGTCGGCCCGGTCGGGGAGAACGGCCAGCCCGCCACCACCGCGATCTTCGCCCCCGACCCCTCCCGGCCGGATGATCCGCGCGGCTACCCGGCCCACCTGCCCGAGAACCAAGCCTGGTGCCGCCGTACCGGTTTCGACCTCACCTGGCTGTCTGCCGCCAACGGAACGTGGCCGCAGCCATGGGAGGCAGGTGACCGGGTATGACGATGATCCCGCTGCTGGCCGCGATCTGCGGAGCCACACTTATCGCCGGCGTGTTGCTCACGGCAGTCGGCATTTATGGCCGTGCCCCAGGCACAACAAGCGCCATACCAGGTTCGGCGGGCAGGTCGGCCGCGCTGCTGCACAGGCGCAACGCACTGACCGGCAAGCGGGGTCGCACCATCGCTGTCGCGATCCTGGCCGGGGTGGTCGTGTGGGTGGTGTCGGACTGGCCCGTCGCCGGACTCGTCACCGCTATGGCCGTTCCAGGGCTGCCGTACTTCTTCGGCGCCGCCGCGATCGCCAAGCGCCGCATCGACGTGCTCCAAGGTTTGGAGGAGTGGGTGCGGCGCCTGGCCGACTCCATGGCCGCCGGCGTCTCGCCGATCCAAACCATCGTCACCGCAGCGGCGCACGCGCCGGCCGCCATCAAAGAGCCGGCTGCCCGGCTCGCCGTGGGCCTGTCGTCGCCGCGCGGCGACCAACAACAGGCCCTGCGCCGGTTCGCCGACGACATCGACGATCCGCTCGGCGACATGGTCGTCATCGCCCTGGGTATCGCAGCGACCGCCCCGTCGGTGCGGACCCCGGACATGCTGCGCGTGCTCGCTCGGCAGCTCGCCGACGACGTCGCCGCGCGGCGCCGGATCGAAACCGATCGGGCGGAGCCGAGATCCGAGGCACGCACCATCGTGATCGTCCAAATTCTGTTCGTCGTAGCCGTGGCCGCGTTCACCTCCTACGCCAAGGTGTACGGCACCGTCACCGGACAACTCGTCCTCGCAGCATTGGCCGCCATCGTCATCGGGGCCCTCGTCATGCTCCGACGCCTGTCGATCACCCCCCGCCCGGCCAGGCTCCTCGCCGACCGCGACACGAAGGCAGCGAGCACAGCCGCCCGAAGTGTTGCCGCCGGCGGCCCTGTTACCGCACCACCCGCTACGCGGGTGACGGGGGTGTCGTCATGAGCCCTGCCACGCTCGGTCAACTCGCGGCGGGTGGCGCGGCCGGCCTCGGCATCGCCATGATCGTTGCTGCACTGGTCCCGGGCCGGCCGGACTTGCTAGCCGCCCTGCGCATGCCCGGCCAAACGGGCACCGCCAGGCAACCGACGCAAGCCGGACTGCAAGCCGAACCCACCTCAGGCATTGCCGCAATGCAGGCCAGGTTCGAGACCTGGCTTGCCGCAACACACCTCACCACCCCCGACGGGGATCTGGCGGTGATCGGGATGCGGCGCGGCGAGTTCCTGCTCACCCGCGTCGCGCTGCCGGCCGCGACGCTTTCAGTCGGGCCGATCTATTTGCTGATCTTCACCGCGTTCGGCCTGCACATCCCGGCCGTCGTTCCCGCCGGTATCGCCGCCCTATGCGCGGCGGTTGTATGGGTTGCGGTCGGTAGCCACACCGCCGGCAAGGCAGAGCAGGCCAGGCTGGAGATGCGCCACAGCCTGGTTGCCTTTCTGCAGCTGGTCGCGCTGCAGCGCGCCGCCGGAGCCGGTCCCGGAGCCGCCCTCGACGACGCCGCGGCCTCATCGCCCTTGTGGACGTTCCGGCGGATCAAGGGCGCGATCGACTCGGCCACCCGCGCCGGACATTCCCACTGGCAGGGCATCGCCGACCTCGCCGAGGAAATGGGTGTCGACGAACTCGCAGACCTGTCCGCGATCACGGCCGGGGCCGGCACCCAGGGCGCCGCGATCTATGACACGCTGCTCGCCCGCGCCACCTCGCTGCGCGCTCAACTGCAAACCGACGAGATCGCCGCAGCCCAGGTCGCCTCCGGCCGCATGTCCATCCCGAAAGCCGTGTTGGCGACGGCCACCATGGCGTTTTTGCTCTACCCGGCGATCACCCAACTGACCGCAACCTGAAAGACGCGACATGCCCTGGCCCGCAACCCGTCCCGCACCCACCTGAAGGAGCCACAAATGCCCGCACCATCGTTCGCCACCATGCTGTATTCCACGATCATGCTCACCCTGCGCCGCAGAGTCGATGCGCTCCGCCGCGAACCTGAGATGGGCTCCGGCGGCGTGTCTTTGGAGCACGTCCTGATCGCCATCGGCGGCGTGATTGCGGCTGGCATCGTGGTCGCCGCCA
>CALANS010000003.1 GCA_937926105.1 uncultured Actinomycetes bacterium
GTTACACCTGGCCGCTTTCAAGGCGGCTTCCTTCGGCCACTCGGACACGCCTCCAAGTGGTCAGGCTAGCAGCATCAGACCCCGGCCAGCTCCCGCTCCGGCTGTGCCGGGGGCTGTAGCGCGGCGCCCTCGATGTCCACGTTGGGCAGAATGCGATCCAGCCAGCGCGGTAGGTACCAGGCGCGTCTGCCCAGCAGCGTCATCACCGCAGGCACCAGCGTCATCCGCACCACGAAAGCGTCCACCAGCACGCCCATGCCGAGCGCGAAGCCGATCGAGGCAATGATGGTGTCCGGCGCCATGATGAAGCCACAGAATACGCTCGCCATGATAATCGCCGCCGCCGTCACCACTCGGGATCCGGCCGAGAACCCGTGGCGTACTGACGCTGTCGCATCCCCCGTCACCGAGCCCCGGTGCGCCCACGCCTCGCGCATCCCGGAGACCAGGAATACCTCGTAGTCCATCGCCAGCCCGAACAGCACCCCGATCAGCAGGATCGGCAGGAAGCTGATGACCGGCGCAGGCGTATCGACGCCGAACAGGCCGCCCAGCCAGCCCCACTGGTAGACGGCGACCACCAGCCCGAAGCTGACGGCCACGCTCAGCAGGAACCCAATCGCGGCCTTGAGCGGCACCAGCAGCGAGCGGAACACCACCAGCAACAGGATCAGCGCCAGGCCGATCACGATGGCCAGGTAGACCGGTAGCGCATCGAAGAGCTTCTCCGAGACGTCGATCTGCAGCGCGGTCTGGCCGGTGACGGCGATCTCGGCGCCGGTCACATCGCCCAGCGCCACGGCTGCATCCCGGATCGTGTGCACCAGCTGCTCGGTGGCCTCGTCGCCCGGCCCGGTGGTGGGCACGACTTGAATCATCCCCAGACTGCCGTCGGTGCTGGCGCCGGCCGGCACCGCGAGTGCGACGCCGTCCAGCCGCGAGATCCGCTGCACGGTAGCGGCCATGGCCGCCTGCAGCCCGGCGGGTCTCTCCGCTGCGACGGTGACGATCAGCGGGCCGTTGGCCCCCGGCCCGAAGGACTGCGCGATGACGTCGTAGGCCTGCCGCTGGGTGGTGTCCGGGGCCGCGGTGCCGTCGTCGGGCAGGCCCAGCCGCAGCGAGAACGCTGGCACGGCCAGCACACCCAGCGCCAGCACGCCGACCACCAGCATGGCGACCGGGCGGCGGGTGACCAGCTGGCTCCACCGGTTCTCCCGCCCGGCGGTATCGGCAACCGGCGAGGTGGTGCGATCCTTGCGGCGCAACACTTTACGGCCGGCAAAGCCCAGCAGCGCGGGCACCAGCGTGATGGCGATCAGCACCGCCATCACCACGGTCGCCGCGGCGGCGATGCCCATGATGGTCAGGAACGGGATACCCACCACGGACAGCGCCGCCAGCGCGATCACCACGGTGAGCCCGGCGAACAGCACGGCCGACCCGGCGGTGCCGACCGCCCGTCCGATGGACTCCTCGACCTGCATCCCCTCCAGCAACTGCCGGCGGTGCCTGCTGACGATGAACAGCGCGTAGTCGATACCCACCGCCAGGCCCAGCATCAGCGCGAGGATCGGTGCGGTGGAGGACATCTGCACGAAGCCGGAGACCGTGAGGATCCCGGCCATGCCAACCCCGACGCCGATCAGTGCGGTCAGCAAGGGCAGCCCCGCGGCGACCACGGACCCGAAGGTAACCAGCAGCACCACCAGGGCGACGATCACCCCGAGGCCCTCGGTGGAGCCGATCGACGGCACCTGCTTCACCGCGGCACCGGACAGGTCGATCGTCAGGCCGTCCACGGCGTAGCTGCCGGCCAGGTCGGCGATCCGATCCTGAGTGGTCTCGGGTATCTCGGTGATCTGGCCGGCGAAGGTGACCTGGGCCAGCGCGACCCGGCCATCCGGAGAGATCGCCTTGGCGGCGGCCGGATCGACAACGCCGACCACCGACGGCAGCTCGGAGGTTTTCGCCAGCATGTGCGAGATCGCCTGCTGGTAGGCGGGTTCGGCAACGGAGTGGCCCTGCGGCGCGGCGAACACGATGCGCCCGGTAGCCCCGCCCGCAGCGGGCATCTTGGCGGCCAACTGGTCCATGGCCCGCTGCGCGGGGGTGCCGGGGATGGAGAAGGAGTCGGTCATGGTGCCGGACAGGCCCAGCGCGGCCCCGCCGAGGCCCAGCAGGGCGACCAACCAGACGGCCAGCACCGCCCAGCGGCGGCGGGCGGCAAAGCGGCCGATGCGATACAGCAGGCGTGCCATGGAAACCTTCTCGTGGTCGTGGTGGGTCGGCCGGCGGCGGGCGGGTCGCCGGGCGTCGGGACGTGTGGGGCTAGTTCGGCGCGGGTGCGGTCAGCCGGGTGACGTCGATGATGGAGAACGCGGATTCCAACAGCGCGGCGAGCGTGGCCTCGTCGGCGGCCGGACCCTCGGAGCGGCCACAGGATGCCCAACGGCCCAACACCTCTCGACCGGCGGTGACGGCGAACGCGGCCAGCAGCCGGATCCGAATGTCGTCGGTCGGCAGGCCGGATCGGGCGGCCACCTCCTCGGCGACCAGCTCGGTGACGGCCTCGTCGCCGGCCAGCATCTGGGCGGCCAGGTCGGGCTGCGCCTCCACCATCGGCTGCAGGGCTCCCCAGCGGGCGGTGCCTTGCCGGGCGACGGCGATCAGCGCGGTCTGCAGCACGTCGGACAGACTGGCGTCGGCGGGAGCGTGGCGAATCGCGGTCAGCACGTCGTCCAGCCACCCGTCGGTGACGGCGGCGATGGCCTCGGCCTTGCCGGTGAAGTAATTGGAGAAGGTGCGGCGGGAGACACCCACATCGGCGACCAGGTCGGAGATGGTGAAGGCGTGGTAGCCACGCTGGTGGGCCAACTCGAACGCCCGCTCGGCCAGCGCCCGGCGGGTGGCGTCCTTCTTGCGCTCCCGCAGGCCGGTGTCGGGCTCGGCGGCCGCAGGGAGGCTCGTCTCGACGTTCACGTCACCGACGCTACGCGCTAATTGCCCAATGCGCAAAATTGCTCAGTGTGAACCCGGTCGCACCCGATGGCCGTGCTCGGGCCAAGGGTGCGATCCGCGCGACGACCTGCGGTCCGCGTGTCGATCTGCGGTCCGCGTACGCAATCGAGCACGCGGATCGCGGAACAGCACGCAGATCGGGCCGTATCCTCAGCATTCTCAGCGCACGACGCGGGAGGGGCCATGAGGTTCAATCGCAACGCCCGGCTGGACACCTCGCAGGTGCGAGACCGGCGGGGCTCCGGCACCGGCGGGTTGGGTGGCATCCGCATCGGCAGGGCCGGCGCGGCGGGTGGCGGTATCGGGATCGTCGGCGTCATCGCGGTGGTGCTGTACCTGGTGTTCTCTGGCGGCGGCTCCGGCGGCGGCTCGGGGTTGCCCGGCGGGCTGCTGGGGGAGCTGTCCGGTGGCGGTTCCTCGGGCTCGGCGAACAACGCCGACCTGGAGCAGGAATGCCACACCGGCGCGGATGCCGACGCCAAGGACGACTGTGCGGTGGTGGCGATCGTCAACTCGGTGCAAGCGTTCTGGACCGACGAGATGGCGGGCGCCGACACCCGCTACCGGGATGCCCCGACGGTGTTCTACTCCGGATCGACCCCGACCGGCTGCGGCCAGGGCACCGCGCAGATGGGTCCGTTCTACTGCCCGACCGACGCGACGGTCTACGTCGACCTGACATTCTGGAACGACCTGAAGACCGAGTTCGGAGCCGACAACTCGGTCTTCACCCAGGCCTACGTGATCGCCCACGAATACGGGCACCACGTCCAGGACCTGCTGGGCACCACCGACCACGTCGGCACCGCCGCCGGAGCCGGATCCGACTCGGTGCGGCTGGAGCTGCAGGCCGACTGCTATGCGGGGGTCTGGGCGAAGCACGCCAGCACGGTCGCGGGAGACGACGGGCAGACGCTCATCACGGACATCAGCGACACCGACATCGCCAATGCCGTGGCGACCGCCGGCAAGATCGGTGACGACTGGATCCAGGCGCACCTGGGCGGACGCAACCCCGATCCGAGCACCTACACACACGGCACCGCACACCAGCGGCAGCGCTGGTTCACCACCGGCTACCGCACCGGCGACCCGGGCAGGTGCGACACGTTCTCGGCGAGCGACCTCGGCTGACGGGTGCGCGCGAGGTCTGCTGTTTTTCGCCGTCTGGATTCGGGCAGCTCGGCGTTCGCCCAGGTCGAGTGGATCTTGGTCCGACCTGGACGGCGATTTCCAGCAGCTCGTTATCCGTCCTGATCCGGGCGCCCCGCCCACAGCCCGCGGACGTGCGCAATGTGCCGGCGCATCAATGCCCCGGCATGCACGGCGTCGCCGGCCCGCACCAGGTCGAGCAGCTGCTCGTGCTCGACCGCCGACCGGCCGAGCTGCCCGTGCGCCGCCAGCTGCTCCAGGCCGTACAGCCGGCTGCGGGAGCGCAGGTCGCCGACCACCGCGACCAGTTGCGCGTTGCCGGCCAGCGTCAGCAGGCCGAGGTGGAATCGACGGTCGGCCTCCACATAGGCGATCAGGTCCCCGCAGTCGGCGTGCTCGACGATCTCCCGCGCCACGGTGCGCAGCTCGTCGATCGTCGAATCCCATGCCGGGGTGTACTTCTCGGCGATGGCGGCGACGGTGGGCACCTCGATGAGCATGCGGACGGCGGTGATGTCGTCCAACTGCGCATCGGTGAGATCGGTGACGCGAAATCCCTTGTTGCGCACCGCCTCGATCAGGCCCTCCTTGACCAGGTCGAGCATCGCCTCGCGCACCGGGGTGGCGGACACCCCGAACCGTTCGGCCAGCGCCGGCGCCGAGTACAGGGCGCCGGGCCGCATCACGCCGGTGATCACGGCGCCACGCAGCACCTCGGTGACCTGCTGACGCAGGCTGGCTCGGGACCCGAAGTGCGGCACCACGAACTCGGTAGCGGCGTCGTCCGGGGGTACGGCTGCCTTACCCATCGCCGTCGACCCCCCTCGTGTAGTGGGCGAACACTCGGGTCGCCACCACCAGATCTTCCCAACCCATCCCCACGCTCTTGAACACCCGGGTCCGATCGGGGTCGGCGGCGGCACGGCCGGTGACGAGGTCGGCCAGGCCGACCAGCGCCGATGGGTCGAGCAGGCCCTCGCGAATCGCCGTCACCACCTCGCCAGCCTCCCGCGCCGCGGTGGCCGGGTCCTCCACCACCACCTGGGCGCCGGCGAGCAGCGGCGGCGGCAGCTCCAGCACGTCCGGTTCGTGCGAGCCGACGGCAATCACCAGCGCGCCGGGCCGGACATCGTCGGCGGCGAACAGTGGTCGCACCGCGGTGGTGGCACACACGATCACGTCGGCGGCGGCGATCTCGGCCGCAATGCCCCCGGCAGTCGCCGCCCGGGCGGCAACACCCAGATCCCGCCGGGCCGCTCCGGCGAGCGCGGCCGCACGCTCGGCGCTGTGGGACAGGACGGTGACGGAGTCCGGGGTGAGCACACCGTGCAGGGCGCGCAGGTGTCCGGCGGCCTGCGGCCCGGCACCGAAGATCACCAGCCGCCTGGTCCGTTCGGGAGCGAGCAGCCGGGTTGCTGCCAGGGACAGCGCCGGCGTGCGCAGCGTCGTCAGGGCGGCCCCGTCGATGATCGCGACCGGGCGCAGTGTGAGCGCGTCCAGCAACAGGTAGCTGCCCTGGATCCGGGGCAGGCCGCGGGCCGGGTTGTCCGGCGCCACCCCGACGATCTTGACCCCGACGTGACCGGCGGTCTGACTGGGCATCAACAGCAGCTGCCCGGCCGCGACGGGCAGCACGGCGCGGGCCGGATCCGCGGCGGGATCCAGCCCGTCGGCCAGTGCCGCGACCACCGCGTCGGCGACGTCGGCAAACGGCACGGCCTGCACGGCCGCGGGGTTCAAGTACGGCACCGCCGTATCGGTCCGGTACCGGTCTGGATCTGGGATACCCGTCACCGCAATGCAAATCCCGTCCCGAGCTCGTCTCGCGGGTCCACGCTGAACCGGTGTTCACCGGTGCGGAACGCCCGCCCGGTGATCTCGGTGATCACCGCATCGCGGCCGGCTGCCCTGGCCACGGCGGGCACCGTCGCGGTGAATCGGGTGCCGATGATCGACTCGTGGGTGAACACCCGTCCCGCGTCCAGCCGGCCATCGGCGTGCAGCAACGCCATCCGCGGTAGCGAGGCGTAGAGCACGCCCAGCCCATTCCTGCCTCGCCTTCTGCGGAGCGGACCCCGCCATTGTGATGTGTGACGTTGTACTCCTGGTGAGTCGAAGCGGACCGGTTCGGAGCGGGGTCGTTGCCTAATCGTGACCGGACCCGGCTCGATGCGGGCCTACGGCGCGACCGCCACCGTATGGGTGGAGGTGTAAATGTCCTGTGCGGCCTTGCCCTGCTCGCGCGGGCCCAGGCTGGAGTCCTTCTCTCCGCCGAACGGCAGGTAGAAGTCCACTCCCGTGGTCGGGGCGTTGACCTTGACCAGCCCGGCCTCCATCCGACCCGACAGATCCAGTGCCGCCGGGAGGTTCGAGGTGTAGACCGCGGCCGCCAGCCCGTATCGCACACCGTTGGCGATCGCCAGCGCCTGCTCGGCGGACTCGGCGCCGCGCAGCAGCGCGATCGGGCCGAACACCTCGTCGCAGGCCAGCAGGTGGTCGATGGGGGCGTTCTCGACGAGCGTGGGGTGTACGAAGAAGCCGTCACCGTCCATGGCTTTCCCACCGGCCAGGATGCGGCCGCCCGCGTCCGCGGCGGACGCGGCTGCGGCGGTGACGCGGTCCCGGGCGGCGCCGTCGATCACCGGGCCAACCGTCACGCCGTCCTGCGCGGGGTCGCCGATGCGGTGCGCCTCGATCGCCGCCACCAGCGCATCCCGGAACGGCGCCGGGTCGCCTACCACGATCACTCGCTTGGTGGCGGTGCACTTCTGCCCGGCGAAACCCGCTATTGCCGAGGCGATCTGGGCCGCGGCCGATTCGACATCGGCGTCGGGCAGCACGATCGCCGGGTTCTGGCCACCCATCTCGGCCTGCACCGCGACGCCGCGGGCGGTGGCGGCCGCCGAGACCGCGCGACCCGCGACCACCGATCCGGTGAACGAGACGACGTCGGCGGCGTCGACCACGGCCTGCCCGGTCGCGGCGTCGCCGGGCAGCACGTGCAGCAATCCCGCCGGCAGGTGCGGCGCGAGGATCTCGGCCAGCCGCAGCGCGCACGCGGTCGCCTCCGGGGCCGGCTTGAGCAGCACCGCATTGCCATAGGCCAGCGCCGGCGCGGCCTTCCACAACGGGATGGCCAGCGGGAAGTTCCATGGGGTGATCAGCCCGGCGATGCCCCGCGGCCGGCGCACCGAATACAGCAGTCCCGCACCGGAGGGGGCATGCAGGGCGCCGATCGGGTCGAAGACCTGCTGCGCGTAGTAGCGCAAGATCGCCACCGACCGCGCCACCTCACCGCGGGCCTCACCCAACGGCTTGCCCACCTCCCGGACCATCAGGTCGGTCAGTTCCTCGGCGGCGGCGGCGATGGCCTGCGCGGAGGCGGTCAACGCGGCCGATCGAAGCGCCGCGGCGCTCGCCCACTCGACCTGCGCCGTGCGGGCCGTCTCGGCGGACCGGGCCACCTGCTCGGGGCTGGCCTCCGGCACGGCAACGACCACGTCGTCGGGGCGCTGCGGGGAACGGCTCTCGATCATCAACTCTCTCCTCACGAGTGGCGGACGCGTCCGAATGTCACCGGTAGCTGGCCCACGCTACCGGCAGTGCTAGCGCGCCGTGCGACCGCTCCGGCGCCCTGCGACTGCGTCGCGACGGACGCCACCCGCTCCGGCGTCGCTCACAGTGCCCAATCGCTCGCTCCACGCTCCGCAGCCAGGCCCTGCCACTCCGTGGCGACGGGCCACGCCCGCTCCGGCGTCGCTCACGGTGCCCAATCGCTCGCTCCACGCTCCGCAGCCGGACCCTGCCACTCCGTGGCGACGGGCCACGCCCGCTCCGGCGTCGCTCACAGTGCCCAATCGTTCGCTCCACGCTCCGCAGCCGGGCCCTGCCACTCCGTGGCGACGGGCCACGCCCGCTCCGGCGTCGCTCACAGAAGAAATCCGGCAGGGAACGGGTCGGTGGGATCCAGCAGGTACTGCGCGGTGCCGGTGACCCAGGCCCGCCCGGTGATGCTGGGCAGCACCGCCGGGTACGGCCCCACCGTGTCCGTTCCGATCAGCCGGCCCACGAAGTGCGTGCCGATGAACGACTCGTTGACGAAGTCGGTATCCAGCGCCAGATGGCCGCGCGCGTGCAGTTGCGCCATCCGGGCGCTGGTGCCGGTGCCGCACGGGGACCGGTCGAACCAGCCCGGGTGGATGGCCATGGCATGCCGGGAGCGCTTCGCATCCGAACCGGGCGCAATCAGCGCGACGTGGTGGCAGCCGCGGATGGTGGCGTCCGCCGGGTGCACCGGCTCGGCCGACTCATTGATGGCCGTCATGATCGCCAACCCGGCGGCCAGCAACTCGTTCTTCGCCGCCCGGTCGAACGGCAGGCCAATCTCGGCGAGTTCCACCATGGCGTAGAAGTTTCCGCCGTAGGCCAGGTCGTATCGCACCTCGCCCAGGCCGGGCACCGGCACCGTCGCGTCCAGCGACACGGAGAAGGAGGGCACGTTGCGGATGGTCACCGACTCGGCGTGCCCATCGGTGACGGCGACGTCGGCAACCACCAGCCCGGCGGGGGTGTCCAGCCGGATCGTTGTCACCGGCTCCGTCACCGTCACCATCCCGGTCTCCACCAGAACCGTTGCCACCCCGATGGTTCCGTGTCCGCACATCGGCAGGCAACCGGACACCTCGATGTACAGCACGCCGTAGTCGGCATCCGGCCGGGTGGACGGCTGCAGGATCGCGCCGGACATGGAGGCATGGCCGCGCGGCTCGTACATCAGCAAGGTGCGCAGCTCGTCGGAGTTCGCCAGGAACCAGCTGCGCCGCTCGGCCATGCTGGCGCCGGGCAGCGTGCCAACGCCGCCGGTAATCACCCGGGTGGGCATGCCTTCGGTGTGCGAGTCGACGGCGTGCAGCACCCTGCTCGATCGCATCGGTTCGCCCCGCTCTCAGCGTCCGGTCAGGTTCGGCTCAGGTTAGCCCGGCGGCCAGCGCGGCCTCGGTGGCCTTGCGCACCGCGGCCTCCTCCTTGGGCAACAGCGGCTGGCGCGGCGGGCGGCACCGGCCGCCCCGGTGACCGATCATCTCCATGGACAGCTTGATCGCCTGGATGAAGCCCGTCTTGGAGTCCCAGCGCAACAGCGGATGCATCAACCGGTACAGCGGCAGCGCGGTGGCCAGGTCGCCGGCCATGCACGCCCGGTACAGCTGCATCGACGCGACGGGGAAGGCGTTGGCGTATCCGGCGATCCAGCCCTTGCCACCGGCCAGCGCCACCTCCAGCACGGTGTCGTCGGTGCCGATCATCGGGTCCAGAGCGGGTGCCAGCTCGACGATCTCGTAGATCCGCCGGACGTCCCCGGAGAACTCCTTGACGGCCACGATCAGGCCCTCGTCGGAGAGCGTCGCCAGCAGCGGCGGGGTGAGGTCCACCTTGGTGTCGATCGGGTTGTTGTAGGCCGAGACCGGCAGCCCGGCCTTGGCGATCTCCCGGTAGTGCTCGATCAGGCCGCGCTCGTCGGCGGGATAGGTGTTGGGCGGCAACGCCATCACCGCCTTCGCTCCGGCCTCGGCGGCCTGCTCGGCGCAGCGCCGGGCCTCCATCGCGCCGTAGGCGCCGGTGCCGGGCATCACCACGAAGCCCGCGGGCGAGGCCTGCACGGCGGTCTCGACCACCCTGGCCCGCTCGTCGGGGGTCAGCGTCTGGTACTCGCCCAGAGAGCCGTTCGGGGCGACGCCGTCGACGCCCTGCGAGGCCAGCCAGGCGACGTGTTCGGCGTAGCCGTCGTAATCGACCGAAAGGTCGTCGTTGAACGGGAGCGCGGTAGCGACGATGACGCCGCGCCATGGTTTGTCGGTCGCCGGACCGTGGTCCGAGCTGGTCGCTGGTGTGTCTGCCATGGGCTGTTCCTCGCGCTCGACGGTGCTAACGATGGCTCCGATCAGTACAATATTACACCTTACTGATCGCCGCCGGAAGTCCTCCCGTTCCTCGGGGCATCAACACTCGGCACCGATGAGCCCCAGCGGCACCGGCGCTGCAATCGGGCGTTCGGTCGGCGGGTGGCGCGGCGTCGTCCCGGCGGTCCGTGCGGCCAGACACTCGGTGGCGTAGCCGCACACCCGGCCCTGGCACCAGCCCATGCCCGGCCGCGCCAGCAGCTTGGCGCTGCGCGCATCTGCGGCACCGTCCCGGATCGCTACCGCACGGATGGCCCCGGCCGTGACCTCCTCGCAACGGCATACCAGGGTGTCGCCGTCGAGCCGATCGATCCAGCCGGCCGGCACCGGATAGGCTCGGGCCAGTGCGCCGGCGAACGCGCGCCACGCGTCCCGGCGATGCAGCAGGTGCACCCGTCGGGGGTCGATCGCCCGCTCGGCCAAGCGGTCCGCGCCGGTGCGGGTGGTCAACTCCTCGGCCGCAGTGGTTCCGGCGATCTCGCCCTCCACGACGGCCATCGCAGCACCGCCCACCCCGCAGATCTCTCCGGCGGCGAACACCCCCGGCACGCTGGACCGTTGCTCGGAATCGACGACGACCACCGGCAGCCCGTGCGGGTCCTGCGTGGTTCCGCACCCCAGCGCGACCGGCAGCTCCAGCTGCGGCACGAACCCCCAGCCAACCGCCAGCACGTCGGCGGCGATGCTCCTGGACCCAGCGGTGACGGGATGTCCGGCGGAATCCAGCGGCACCACCGTGACGGTCTGCAGCCGGTCCTCGCCGGAGGCGCGCAGCACCGTCCAGCCGGTGCGATAGCGCACCCGGTGCAAAGCCAGGTCCCTGGCGTAGCCCAGCCCCTCGGCGAGCTTGCCGGCCGCGGCCCCCACGGCCCGCACCTCGCGCAGCCACCGGGTGGGTCGCGCGGCCTCGAACACGCCGGGCACGGTGGCGCCGCTGCGCAGCAGCCCGGAGGCCACCGACAGCAGGAACGGGCCGGTGCCGGCCACCACCACACGCCGGCCGGCCAGCACCGCATGCCCCTTGAGCAGGGATTGGACGCCACCGGCGGTCATCACGCCGGGCAGGTCCCACCCGGGGAACGGCAGCTGCAGGTCGTAGGCGCCGGTTGCGAGCACCAGACTGCGGGCGTGCACGGTGGTCTCGCGGCGCGCACCCGGCGCTCCGGCGGTGGCGTACACCGCGAACCGCGGCTCGGGTGCTTCCTCGGCATCACCCCGGGCATCGCACCCGGCCCCGCCGGTGGGCAGCGGTTCCAGTGCCCAGACCTCGTGCCCCGCCAGGTGCGTCACCGTTCCGGCGGCGACGTGGCCGGCCAGCCGGCGGCGCAGGCTGCGGTAGCGCCGCAGATTGTGGTGCACGCCGGCAACCTCGGCCTCGCGCAGCGGGCCGATTCCGGAAACCGGCGCGGGGGCCGGGTGGCGCCAGAACTGGCCGCCCACCACAGGCTCGGAGTCGATCAACACCACGGCGGCACCCGCCGCGGCGGCGGCGACCGCGGCCGCCAGCCCGGCCGGCCCGGCGCCGACGACGGCGACATCGGTGACGATGCCCTCGGCGTGCACCCCGCCCACGGCCATCGCCGACGGCACCGAGCCCGACGCCTCCGGTCCACCCAGCGCCGGTCTACCCAGCGCCGGTCCACCCAGCGCCGGTCCACGCAGGCCCAGTCCAGATGCGTCCGGTTCACACGGCAAGGTCGCCATGGCCGGTGCCCTCCTGACTGGTGACCGTCATGGCCTCGTCCGCGATCACTCGGCAGGCCCGCTGGTTGGGTGACCCGTCCACTCGGACCAGGCAGTCGAAGCAGATACCGATGCCGCAGAAGACACCGCGCGGCCGGCCCGCGATCCGGGTCGTGCGCCAGGACCGGATCCCGGCCGCAATCAGGGCCGCGCCGATGCTCTGCCCCGGGCGGAACTCGACCGGTGTCCCGTCGAAGGTGAAGCTGCTCATGCCGATGCCCCCCACGCGACGGTGCCGGCATCCCGAGGGGCGCCGGGCACTCGCGGGGTCGGAGCGGATGGGTCGCCGAACCGGGCGGGCGAGAACGGTTCCGGTGTCACCCGGGTCGCGCGACCGGCCAGCAGGTCCGCGATCAGCGCCCCGGTCGCCGGGGCCAGCCCGATCCCGGCGCCCTCGTGCCCACACGCGTGCCACACCCCGGGCACCCGCGGGTCCGGCCCGATCACCGGCAGGTGGTCCGGGCAGTACGGCCGAAAGCCGCGATAGACCCGCATCAGCGACACCCCCGCCAGCATCGGGAACAGCCGGACCGCTTGCGCCGCCAGCAGCCTGACCACCTGATAGCGCACCGCATGGTCGAATCCGACCCGTTCCCGGCTGGCGCCGATCAGCACGGTGCCGCCCTGGGTGCCCTCCACCACCACCGAGGTCTCCAGGCCGGCATCGCCGGAGGCGACGTTCGCGACGTAGTCCGCGGTGTACACCTTGTGCCGTACCACCTGCGGCAGCGGCTCGGTCACCAGGATGAAGCCTCTGCGGGGCAGCACCGGGATGGGGGCACCGAGCCGGGTGGACACCTCACCGCCCCAGGTGCCCGCGGCGTTGATCACCACCTCGGCCGGGATCTCCCGTACCCCGTCACCGCTTCGATACCGCACTGCCCGCACCGCGCCACCGGAGTCGACCCGGACCCCGGTCACCTCGACGTCGCACCGCACCGTCGCGCCGAAGGCCCGGGCAGCCCGCAGCAATGCCGCAGCCGCCCGCACCGGCTGCACCTGCTGGTCGGCCGGGTAGAACACCCCGCCGGGCAGCCCGGGAACCAGATGCGGTTCGTACCCGGCAAGGTCGTCGCCGCCCACCGGCGCACACTCCACCCCGGCGGATGCCTGACGCTCGGCGAACGCCATCAGGCCGGCCAGCGCCTCGGCCCCGGTCGCGACCACCAGCCCGCCCTTAGGCTGCCACTCCAGATCATCGGTGCTCACGCCGGATCCGGGATCCGCGCCCAGGGCATGCCACAGCGCGCCGGACCACCGGGCCAGCTCCAGCTCAGGGCCGGGCGGCTTGTCGGAGACCAGGATGTTGCCCTCACCCCGACCGGTGGTGCCGCCGCCGATCGTGCCGCGGTCCACGACGGTGACGTGGTGGCCGTCGCGGGCCAGGAAGTAGCCGCAGGCCGCGCCGACGATGCCGGCGCCGATCACCACGACCCGTGCCACCGCGCCTCCCGTCGTGCCCCGTTTCGGGCGCCAGTGCAATGTTACATAACGCTACGAGGTTGGCGTACCGGTCGGGAGGGCTCGGTCCGGGTGGACAACGTCGCCCTGATGTGCGCGAAGAACGCCTCCGAGTCGACCGCCTCGATCACGGTCGCGTTGGGCTCCAGGCCGTGCACCCCCCAGGACATCGCCGAGTAGCCGCGGGTCAGCTCCGAGCCGGCCTCGACGTCCACGTGGTACGGGGCGCTCGCCGCGATCAACTCCGGATGCAGCAGCACGCTGACGGTCAGCGAGTCGGGGTGCGTGGAACCGTCGATGCCCACCCGACGATCGAAATCCAGGGTGGTGGCCACGATCTGGGTGAAGAAGTCGGCCAGCGGGGTGCCCACCGCGGCGATCTCGTCCAACCGATCCTGCCCGAACACGGCATCCCGCAGCGTCAGCCGGTCCCACGGCACGATCACCGTGTCGAACCCCGCGGCCAGCACCGCCTTCGCCGCCTCCGGGTCGACATAGAAGTTGAACTCGGCGGCGGCGGTGATATTGCCCCGGCCATTGTTGGACCCGCCCATGATGTACAGCGCCTTGACGTTCCGCACGAAGTCGCGATCCTTCGCGGCCGCCAACGCGATATTGGTCAGTGGCCCGATCGCGACCACACACAGCTCGCCCGGGTTCTCGGCGGCCAGCCGGATCAGCGCGTCCACGGCATGCTCGCGTTCCGGTTCCAGGCCGACGGTATCGATCGACAGGCCGCCGACCCCGTCGCCGTGCACGTTCTCGGCGCTGACCCACGGGCGCACCAGCGGCTGCCGGCTGCCCAGGTACACCGGAACGGAGCCCAGCCGGCCCGCCACCGACATGGTCAGGAAGGCGTTGCGCACTTGCTGGTCGAAGCCGACGTTGCCGGCGACCATCGTCACCGCCGTGAGGTCGGCGGCGGGATCCAGCAGACCCACCAGCAGCGCCACGCAGTCGTCCTGCGCGGTGTCGGTGTCGATGACGAGGGGGATGGCCACGGGAATCTCCAGCCGGGGGTCGCATGGTCCGGTTGTCCGGAAGCAGCCAGCGTACCGAGGGCCGGCGCACCGAGCGGCGTCCCCGGGGCCGCCCGGACCGAGCGGGGTCCGATTTCCGGTTATCTTGATCCCATGCGCGCCGCCCACCCCCCGGGACATGGCCGCCGTCCGATCACGACTCCCCGGATCGCGGTGGTCGGTAGCTACGGCACCGGCATGACGATGTGGCTGGACCGGGTCCCGGGGCGCGGCGAGACGCTCGGCGGCGCCCGGTTCTCCGCCGGTCCCGGCGGCAAGGGTTCCAACCAGGCGATCGGTGCGGCTCGGCTGGGCGCGCGGGTGCAGCTGCTCACGGCGATCGGTGACGACGAGTTCGGGGCCGCCGCCCGCCGGTTGTGGCAGGCCGAAGGAGTGGACGCGGGGAGCGTGATCACCGCCGATGCCGCGACCATGGTCGGGGTCATCCTGGTCGAGTCGGACGGGGAGAACCGAATCGTGATCGCCCCCGGCGCGCTCGACCATCTGACCCCACGGCACGTCGCCGGATTCGGCGACGCCATCGCGGCATCCGACCTACTGATGGTGTGCAACGAGATCCCGGCCGACACCGTGGTGGCCGCGCTGCGCACCGCCCGCGAGCGGGGGACCCGGACGCTGCTGAACCCGGCGCCGGCCCGCGATCTGCCCGCCGACGCGCGCGGCCTGGTCGACTACCTCACGCCGAACCTGGGAGAGGCCCGACTGCTGGCCGGCGCCGGCGACCGGGCCGGTGTCGAGGAGATCCTGGACCGGCTGCGCGAGCGGTTCGCCGCGACGGTCGTGCTGACCGCCGGCGGCGACGGGGCGTTCGTGGACGACCCGGCCACCGGGCGCACCGCCATCCAGCCGGTGGCACCGCCCGCCATCGTGGATACCACCGGCGCCGGCGATGCGTTCAACGCCGCGCTGGCGGTCGCGCTGTGCCGCGGCGAGGGCCCCCTCGCCGCCGCCCGATATGCCGTGGCGGCCGGTGCATTCGCCGTCAGCCGGCCCGAGGTGATTCCCGGCCTGGGCACCGCGGAGGACCTCGCCGCGCTGTTGTCTGAAAATCTGCCGCCAGATTCCGACCCCGCCAGCGTTTCCGCAGGTCGCGCCGGGCTCGGGCGAATCTAGCGGCAGAATCTCAGATTCTCTCCGCTTTGGGAAAGGACCCGCTGATGTATTCCGTAACCGACCCCACCTCGCTGGCCCCATACATCCAGCACACCCGGATCTCCGCCGGACTGACCCGCGACGAGCTGGTCGCGCACTGCGAGGAGGCCGCCCGGTACAGCTTCAACGCAGCGATGGTGCCCGCCAGCTGGGTGCCGCTCGCCGTGCAGGTATTGCGCGGCACCGGCGTCCAGGTTGCGTCGGCGCTGGACTTCCCCACCGTCGGGGTGATGACCTCCGCCGGCAAGGCCGCCGAGGCCCGTGCCATCGCCGAGGCGGGCGCCGACCAGATCGACATCGGGGTGCAGATCGGCTGGCTGAAAAGCGGGATGGAGCGCGAGTTCGCCGCCGACATCGCCGGCGTGGTGGCCGCGGGCATCCCGGTGAAGGTGATGCTGGAGCTGCCGCTGCTCACCCCCGGTGAGCGCGACCGGGCGGTGGACTTGGCCATGGACGCGGGCGCGGCCTACCTGAAGAACGCCAGCAGCGGTGCGATCGAGGTCGCCAACCCGGGCAGCATCGGCTATCTGGTGGGCCGGGCCCGGGACGGGGTACTGGTCAAGGCGTCGGGAAAGATCACCAGCCTGGATCAGGCGGTGTCCCTGTTGGACGCCGGCGCGGTGCTGCTGGGCACCAGTTCGGGGATTGCCATCGTCACCGCCGGGTCCGCTGGGGCTGCCGACACCTCCGGGTATTAGCGGACGGCAACCCGCCGGATGGAGGACCCTGGACATCGGCGGGTAGCGGCCGAAGATGGGTGATCGTGATGGGCACAGTGCTGGTGGCGGGCGGAACGGGCACGCTGGGCCGTGAGGTGGTGCGGGCGCTCGCGGCCGCCGGGCAGTCCCCCCGGATCGCCAGCCGACACCCCAGGCCGGCCGGTCGCCCGAGGGATCACGAGTGGGCGGTGGTGGACTACCGATCCGGGGCCGGGATGGCCGATGCGCTGGCCGGGGCGGCGGCGGTGGTGCTGGCCACCAGCGCCTTCCGGGACGCACCGATCGTGCGGACCGTCGCGGCGGCCGCCCGCGCGGACACCCACCTGGTCTACGTCTCGATCGTCGGAATCGACGACATTCCCATGCCGTACTACGCACAGAAGCTCCGCGCCGAGCAGGCGCTGATCTCGTCCGCCCGGCCGTGGACGATCCTGCGCGCGACCCAGTTCCACGATCTGGCGCTGGGCCTGGCCCGGGCGCTGGCCCGCCCGCCGGTCATGCTGCTGCCCCGGGGCCTGTCCCTGCAGCCGGTAGCCGCTGCGGAGGTCGGCGACCGGCTGGCGCAGCTGGCGGCGGGGGACCCGGCCGGCCGGGTGCCGGACCTGGGCGGCCCGCAGGTGCTGCAGGCCGCGGAACTGGCCGGCGCCTACCTGGACGCGGCCGGCATCACCCGGCGGATGGTGACGGTGCCGGCGCCGGGGCGGATGATGCGCGCCCTGGCCGCCGGGGCGAACCTGACACCCGAGCACGCCGACGGCCGCCAGACCTTCGCGCAGTTCCTGGCCGAGCGCCTGACCCCGCAAGCCTCGTCACCGCTCTGAGTCCCCGTCGTCGCTCCGGCGGCCCGGCCGCTACCGTGAACGCCATGCATGCGGTGACGATGGCGGCGCCCGGCGGCCCGGAGGTGCTCGGTTGGGGCGATGCGCCCGATCCGGAGCCGGGCCCCGGCGAGGTGCTGATCGAGGTCGCGGCCGCCGGGGTGAACCGCGCCGACATCATGCAGCGACAGGGTCGCTACGACCCGCCGCCGGGCGCGTCGCCGATCCTCGGGCTGGAGTGCTCCGGGATCGTCGCCGGTATCGGTGACGGGGCCGCCGGATGGGCGGTCGGCGACCGGGTATGTGCGCTGCTGGCGGGTGGGGGCTACGCCGAGCGGGTGGTGGTGCCGGCGGGGCAGCTGCTGCCGGTGCCGGACGGCGTCGACCTGGTGGACGCGGCGGGGCTGCCCGAGGTGACGTGCACCGTGTGGTCGAACCTGGTGATGACAGCCGGGCTGCACGCCGGGCAGACCGTGTTGCTGCACGGTGGGTCCTCCGGCATCGGCACGATGGGCATCCAGGTGGTGGGCGCGCTGGGCGCCCGGGCCGCCGTCACCGCCTCCACCGCGGACAAGCTGGACGCCTGCCGGCGGTGGGGGGCGCAGGTGCTGATCAACTACACCGAGCAGGACTTCGTCGAGCAGATCCTGGCCACCACCGATGGGCGTGGCGCGGACATCATCCTGGACCTGATCGGCGCGAAGTACCTGCAGCGCAACGTGACCGCGCTGGCCGACGGCGGCCGGCTGGTGATCATCGGGCTGCAGGGTGGCCGGGCCGCCGAGCTGGACATCTCGGCGCTGATGGCCCGCCGGGCCGGGGTGATCGGCACCCTGCTGCGCAGCCGGCCGACGACCGGGCCGGGCTCCAAGGCAGACGTGGTCGCGTCCGTGCGGGAGGGCCTGTGGCCGCTGCTGGACGCCGGGCGAGTGCGCTCGGTGATCGGCCTGCGGCTGGGCATGGACGAGGCCGCCGAGGCGCAGCGGGCGCTGGAGGCAGGCGAGGTGATCGGCAAGATCGTGCTCACGGTGCCGCGCACCCGGGTACGTGAGTCATGATGAAACGGACGACGAGGAGGGCAACCCAGTGAGCGAAGCGTCGCAGAACGCGGGCGACCAGTCCCCACGGCAGGTCGTGGTGGTGGGACCGGACGGCCAGCCGGTGGGTATGGCGCAGATGCCTGCCGCCGAGCCGGACGAGTTGACCGAGAGCGCGGTCGGTGAGCCCGCCAAGGTGATGCGCATCGGCACCATGATCAAGCAGCTGCTGGAGGAGGTCCGGGCGGCACCGCTGGACGAGGCCAGCCGGGTGCGGCTGCGGGAGATCCACGCCAAGTCGATCAAGGAGCTGGAGGAGGGGCTGACCCCGGAGCTGCGCGACGAGCTGGAGCGGCTGTCGCTGCCGTTCACCGACGACAGCGTCCCGTCGGACGCCGAGCTGCGGATTGCGCAGGCCCAGTTGGTCGGCTGGTTGGAGGGCGTGTTCCACGGGCTGCAGACGGCGCTGTTCGCGCAGCAGATGGCGGCGCGCATGCAGCTGGAGCAGATGCGGCGCGGCCAGTTGCCGCCCGGGATGCCGTCCGGTCCGGGCCGGGACGGCCAGCAGCCGGGGCCGAGCACCGGGCAGTACCTGTAGCACGTCCCGGTTTCGCCGGCACGCCCTGGCTGGCAGGATCGGTTCATGATCGACCGGGACCTGCTGCGCCGCCTTCATCGCCGGGAACGTGAGAGCTTCGCCGCCGAGCATCCACAATCCGCGGAGCTGTTCCGTCGGGCGGCCGAGCACATGCCGCACGGGGTGCCGATGAGTTGGATGGCCAAGTGGCCCGGCGACTTCCCGGTATTCGTCACCGACGCTGGCGGCGCGCACTTCACCGACGCCGACGGGCATGAGTACATCGACTTCTGCCTGGGCGATACCGGGGCGATGGCCGGGCACTCCCCGGCGGCCACGGTGCAGGCGGTGACGCGGTCGTTGCCGCACGGCATCACCACCATGCTGCCGTCGGCGGCGGCGATCGACGTCTCCACCGAACTCGCCGGACGGTTCGGGTTGCCGCACTGGCAGTTCACGCTCACGGCCACCGACGCGAACCGGCATGCGATCCGGTACGCCCGGGCGCTCACCGGCCGCGGCAAGATCGTGGTGCACGACTTCTGCTACCACGGCTCGGTGGACGAGGCGTTCGCCACCAGGGGCCCCGACGGGCGCACGGTTAATCGGCGCTCCACCATCGGACCTCCGGTGGACACGGCACAGACCACGATCGTGGTGCCGTTCAACGACATCGAGGCGCTCGCGGCGGCGCTGGCCACCGGCGAGGTGGCATGCGTGCTGATCGAGCCGGCCCTGACCAATATCGGGATCGTGTTGCCCGATGCGGGCTACCACGACGCCGTGCGTGAGCTGTGTACCCGGCACGGAGCGTTGCTGATCATCGACGAGACGCACACCATCTGCGCTGGGCCCGGCGGATACACCGCAGCGCACGGCCTCTCGCCGGATCTGCTGGTGATCGGCAAGGCGATCGGCGGCGGGATACCGTGCGGAACCTTTGGTCTGTCCGCCGAGGTGGCGGCGCGGGTGGAGAAGGTGGTGGCCCTGGAGGACATCGACGTCGGCGGCATCGGCGGCACACTGGCCGGCAACGCCCTGTCCATGACGGCCATGGCAGCCACCCTCGGCTCGGTGCTGACCCCCGCGGCATTCGAGCGGATGATCCCGTTGGGCGGCCGCTGGGCCGACGGGGTACAAGCGGCGATCGACACCTACTCCGTGCCCTGGCACGTCGCCCGGCTGGGATGTCGTGGCGAGTACGGGTTCTCGGCGCAGCAGCCGCGCGACGGGGCGGCCGCCGCGGCCGCGGACGATTTCGAGCTGCAGCAGTTCCTGCACCTGTACGCGCTCAACCGGCGGATCCTGCTGACCCCGTTCCACAACATGGCGCTGATGTGCCCGGCCACGACCGAAGCGGACGTGGCCGCGCACACCGCCATGTTCGACGACTGTCTGGCGGAGCTGACCGGGGCGTGAGGTAGCCCGAAGATCCCATTGCCGCCGATCCTCGCACGGCCGTACAGTATGCATCACCGCAGGTCGGGGCGTGCGGTCACGCATCGAGCCACAAAGGGGTCTGATCGCATGCTCAAGGCCGGGGCCCGCAAACCCATGCCCGATACCGGCGCCCGCAGAGCGCCGGTCGAGCCCGACACGTCCGCCGCGGCGGACCAGCAGATCGGCCTGCGTCCGGTCGCACCGATTGCGCCGGTCGCACCGGTAGCGCCACCGGCCCGGTTCGGCTCGACCCACGCCCCGGATCCGCTGCTCCGATCGAGCTGTCGGGTGGACCCGGTGGATGCAGTCACCGCACCGGATAGCGCCGCCGACCGACAGCTCGTGCCATCGGCATTGCGCCGATCGAGCGGCGCGGTGGATCCGTTGGGCGGCACGCAAGCAGCGCCCGAGGTCGCCGACGCGCTGCGCCGCAATGGGGGCGGTGCGCCGCTGAACCGGGCCGACGCAGACCGGTTCGGCAGCCAGCTGGGAACGGACCTGTCGGCGGTGCGGGTGCACACCGGCCCCGGTGCCGACTCCATTGCCCGCTCGGTGCAGGCCACCGCCTTCACCCACGGCGCCGACATCTACTTCAGTCAGGGCAGCTACGCGCCGGGCACCGGCTCCGGCGATCACCTGCTGGCGCACGAGTTGGCGCACGTCGTCCAGGGCACCGCCGGCGCGTCGTCCAGCGCCTCGGGCGCCCCGATGATCGGCCGGGCGGACGACCCCGCGGAGGCGGCCGCCGACCGGGTGGCCGATTCGGTCGTGGACGGCCTCCGACACCAGACGTTCGATGGCGCGACACCGGTGGCTCCGGTGCCGGGGGCGGTCCGGCGGCAGCGCGATCCGCGCACCATCCGTCGGGTCTTCGGCAAGGTGAAGAAGGTCGCTAAGTCGCTGTTCGGCAAGGCAAAGCCGGTGGACGACACCAAGACCGGCGACGACTACATCGACACCAAGACCCATGAGGAGCGGATGGAGCACAACCGCCGCTACCGCGGGTCCGGCCCCGGCGAGAACCCCGACTACTCCAACCCGGCGCTGTTCGGGGCGGAACCCGATGAGTGGAAGGTGACGCTGGCGGTCGCGCAGGAGGACACCGCCTGGATGCGCAACGTCAAGGACCTGAAGAAGACGGCGCTGAGAGAGTTGGTCCTCTCCCCGCGGGAGCTGCTGGGCGACATGGGCGCCGCGGAGCAGAAGCTGGCACAGAAGACCTTGATGAGCCGCGGCGATCTGGACGGCAAGACCGAGGGCGAGATCCAACAACTGGTCGAGAAGTTCAGCGGCGGCATCCACGATGTCGGCCACACCTGGGTCCGGTTGTCCGCCTATGTCGGGGGGCAGCTCAAGGAGCTCTACACCTACGGCATGTGGCCGCAAAAGCTGTACTCGCCCGGCGAGTACGCGGACACCTACGGCGGCTACGCCGGCCCCATCGCCGTCGGCCCTGGCGAGGTTCGGCATCCGGATATCGCGCACGAGGGCGACGCGACCAAGGCCTACAAGCATTACCCGGTCAAGCAGAAGGACTTCGGCAAGGCGCTGGACATGGCCGTCGAGCGGTACAACAACCCGCCACCGTACGTGCTGACCGGCTACAACTGCACGGCGTTCGCCCGCGAGATCGTCCAGGCGGCCGGCGGGAGCTACCCGGGCAAGGGCCTGCTGCCCGGTATGGCGTACACGCCGGGCAACCTCTACTGGGCGATCATGAAGGAGTGGGTCAAGGGCAAGAAGAACGTCGCCACCCAGGACACCGAGGAGGAGTCCAAGGCGATGACCAAACTGGCGACCCGCGCCAAGGCCTTCGGGGAGGCCGGCGAGGAGAACGTCGAGGGGGAGTACAAGACCCACACGTTCCAGTTGCCGCCGCCCGGCCAGCAACGGACCAAGATCAAGCTGCACCAGGGCGCTCAACTGAGATACGGGATGTACCCGGCCACTCTCGACCAGACGATCACGCTGGACGACGACACCGACTACATCATCATCGACGATAAGAAGTTCATCGCCGACAACGATGCGGTGCCGATCGAGATGGGCGCCCAGATCCTGTTCATCGACGCGGACGACTTCTACGATGCGGCCAAGCCTCCCAAGAAGCTCAGCGAGCGGGAGACCTTCCTGGCGCAGGGGCTGAGCCATTGGGGTACCTTCATGCCCCCGAAGGATTCCGATAAGGCCATGGGCGCCTGGACCGAGCAGGAGGTCGCCAACATGACCCTGATCGATATCAAGGATCCCAACCAGACCAAGGATTGGGTCGCGGTCAGCAACCGTGGCGACATCTACTGGGTGCGCCGCGACCACTTCGCCATCTTCACCGACCCCACATCGGCAACCTTCGACGACGAGAAGAAGCCTGACTCGGGCGGCGACGATGGCGGCGGCGACTCCCGTGGCGACGCCAAGCGGGCGAAGGAACGGGCCGCCGTCGCCAAGGTGCTCAGCCAGTTCGAGGGCATGGGTTCGATGATGGTGGGCAACATGCTGGCCGCCACAGCGCTTGTCCAGGACGGCATCAAGGTCACCCATGCGCTCATCACGACGCTGATCAAGGAGGACCCGAGCTTCGCCGACGATGTCTGCAAGGTCCTCAAGTGCACGCCGGAGGACCTCCGGCTCGACTTCGGCTGATGGGCTTGGGTTGATGGACTCCGCCGATGGCGGATCCGGCATGGACCGGATCCGCGAGTACTTTGCGAGCCAGGACTGGCCGGTGCAATCGGTCGGGACCGGCTCCGGGGTGAACTGGGCCTACCGGGGCGAGAACGGGGAATGGTACGGCCAGACCTGGTGGTTCGACGATGTGGAACAGCTGCTGGTGTACTCGGTGTGCCCGCTGCCGATCCCCGAGCCGACCCGTTCGGGCGTGGCAGATCTGGTTCTGCGGGTGAACTCGGAGCTGGTCGTCGGCTGTGTGGAGTTCGATGTGGACTCCGGCCAGGTGCGCTTCCGCACCGGGCTGGGCGTGGGGCGGGATGACCTGACCGAGGCGATGATCGACCGCGCGGTGCGCGCCAACGTGCTCACCCTGGACAGGTACCTGCCCGCCCTGGTCCGCGCCGCCGCCGGAGTGCCCGCGGCCGACGCGCTGGCCCAGACGTCGGGCACCCGGCCCGCCGACCGCTCGCGCTGACCGGCCGTCTCCCCCACGAACGATGCAAGGAACCGAGTTCGTGCACGGCAGAAGGCTCAGGGGGCGACCGCGGTCTGGTCGCGAATCCCCCAGGGCGAGCCGTACTCCGTGAGCAGCTCCAGGAAGGGCTGCGCATCGAACGCCTCCGGACCGAGCACCCCTGCCCCGGACCAGGTCCCGTTCGCAATCAGCTCCATCGCCACCACCGGGCACACCGCGGTCTGCCACACCACCGCCTGCGAGCCGTACTCCCGCATCGAGGCGTCGTTGTCCACCACGTGATACAGGTACACCTCACGGGGATCACCATCCGGCCCCAGCCCCCGCACCCAGGTCCCGGCACAGGTCTTGCCGTGCATCGCGTCTCCGAGCGTGGCCGGGTCGGGCAGCAGCGCGGCGATGACGTCCCGGGGGGACACCGACACGTCCCCGACCTGGACCTGCTCGGTGGAGTCGATGCCCAGCGTGTGCTGCATCTTGAGCATCTCGATGAACTCCCGGCCCAGCCCATACTTGAACGTCACCCGCCCGGCCGGCACCCAGCGCGGGATCAGCAGCACCTCCTCGTGCTCGACATTGACGCACTCCACCTTGCCGATGCCGTCCGGAAAGTCGAACACCTCCGGCTCCGAGAACGGCTCCGTGGTGAACCAGCCACGACCTTGCTCGTAGATCACCGGCGGGTTCAGGCACTCCTCGATGGTGGTCCAGATGGAAAACGTCGGCGCGAAGGCGTATCCCTCCACCTCCAGGTTGCCGCCGTCCCGCACCCCGATCTCGTCGATGCGAGAGAACAGGTGGTCCGCCGCGTATCGCGCGAACACGTCCGACAGTCCCGGCTCGACGCCCATGCCCACCAGCGCCAGCCGGCCGGCCCTTTCCCAGTCCGCCGACCTGGCGAACTGCTCGTCCCCGAGCTTGACCCCGGGCAGCGCGTACGGCTCGGTGGGGTGCGGCTGCGACAGCGACATCGCCATGTCCAGGTAGTGCGCCCCGCCGGCCAGCGCCGCCTCGAACAGCGGCATCACGAAGCGCGGATCGGTGGCGTTGAGCAACAGATCACACCGGTAGCGCCGCAACAACTCCGTCACCGCCGCAGAATCGGTGGCGTCGACCTGGGCCGCCAGGAACCGCCCGTCGCCGGTGGCCTGGACGCAGCGCTCCGCCCGCTCCGGGTCGTAGTCGGCGACCACCATCGCCTCCAGGTAATCCCGCCGGGCGGCGGTGACGGCGATCGCCGAGCCCACCCCTCCGGCGCCCACCAGCAGCACTCTGAGCCGTCCGCCGGAGGCACCCGTCGACCGGGCGGCGGCGTCGGCCCGGCCGGACAGCACCGGCACCGTCTCGTCCCACCGCCCGCCGGCCAGGGCGTCGGCCCGGCGCCGCGCCACCCCGGACAGCGTCTCCACCACCACTCGATTCGCCAGCAGCGCCGTCACATCCGCGTGGTCGTAGGACGGTGCGACCTCCACGACCTCCATGCCGACCAGGTTCGAGTCCCGGCCGATCCGGCGCACCGCATCCAGCAACTCGCGGGCCGTCAGCCCGCCCGGCTCCGGGGTTCCGGTGCCGGGCGCCGCGCCCGGGTCCACCACGTCGATGTCCACCGACAGGAACACCCCGTCGGTGCCCCCGTTGGAGTCTCCGCCGGCCACGGCCAGCGCCTCGGTGAGCACATCGGCCAGCCCGCGGGCGCCGATCTCTGCCATCTCGAACGACCGGATCCCCTGCCGTGCCATCCATTCCAGCGTTTCCGGTTCCGGCCAGTAGCCGCGCAGCCCGACCTGGATCAGCCGATTACCGGGCAGCGCGCCGGACTCGATCAGCCGCCGGAACGGCTGGCCGTGCCCGTACAGCGAGCCGAACTCCAGATCGCCGGTGTCTGCGTGCGCGTCGAAGTGGATCACCGCGATCCGGCCGTCGCCGTAGTGCCGGGACAGCGCGCCGACGTCGGCCATCGCGACGGTGTGGTCCCCGCCCAGCACCACCGGCAGCGCGCCGGCGTCCAGCACCGTCATCACCGCAGACGTCAGCGCCCGCAGGGACTGCTGGATCTCGCCGGGGGGCATGGTGACGTCGCCGGCATCCAGCACCGGAAGGTCCACCAGCGGATCCACCCGCAACGCCAGGTGCGGCCGCGATCCGTCGTGCGGGAGGTAGCAGGCGGCCCGGATCGCGCCCGGACCGAAGCGAGCACCGGGTCGGTAGGACACTCCCGAGTCGAACGGTGCGCCCAACACCACGGCGCCGCCGGCTGGCAGCGACCCGGGGTCCTCCAGCGAGCAGCGGGGCACGCCCAGCAGGGTGTAGTCGGGCCCGAACATCACCCGGGTCAGTCATGAAGCAGCCTCATCTCTGGTGTCATGCCGGCAGCAGTCCGGTCACGAGTCGAAGCCCAGCCCGAACCGGTCCAGGGTGCGCAGCCACAGGTTCCGGCGCCCCTGATGCGCATCTGCACGGGCGATCGACCATCGGGTCAGGTTCACCACCGCCGACCGCAGCGGCTCCGGCGGGAACGGGATCGGTTTGGAGCGCACCGTCTTCAGTGTCGTCAGCTCGGTGTTCTGGCCGGACAGCAGATCCAGCATCACCTGCGCGCCGAACCTGGTCGCGCCCACACCGAGCCCGGTGTACCCGGTCGCGTGCGCCACCCGCCCGCCGTAGGCCGAGCCGAAGAACGGGAAGAACCGTGAGCAGGTGTCGATCACTCCGCCCCAGGTGTTGGTGAATCGCAGCCCCTCCAACTGCGGGAAGGTGTCGAAGAAGTGCTCGGCCAGCCGGGCGAACGTTGCCGGCCGCTGGGTGAGCGCCGAGTCGATCCGCCCGGCGAAGTGGTAGATCGCGTCGTAGCCGCCCCAGATGATGCAGTTGTCGTCGGTGAGCCGGTAGTAATGGAACTGGTTGCCGGCATCGGAGACTCCCTGCCGGTGCCGCCAGCCGATCGAGCGCAGCTGGTCATCCGTCAGCGGCTCGGTGGCCATCACGTAGTCGTACACCGGGATGATGTACGGCCGAACCCGCCGCAGCAGCGACGGAAAGGCGTTGGTGCCCAAGGCGACGCGATCGGCCCGGACGGACCCATGCGCGGTCTGCAGCAGCATCGCGTCGCCGTCGTCAGTCAACGAGTCGACGTGCGACCGTTCGAAGATCCGCACCCCGAGCGACCGGCAGGCGTCGGCCAGTCCCCAGGCCAGTCGCGCCGGGTCCACCAGCACGGTCGAATTCCTGCTCCACACCGCGCCCTGGTAGGTGGGCGAGGCGATCTCGGCCCGGATCGCCTCGGTATCCAGCAGTGCGGCGTCGTCGCCGAAGTCCAGCATTCGCAGGTAGTCGGCCTCGATGTCCTCCAGCTGGTAGGGCTGGGTGGCCACCCGCAGTTCCCCGCTGCGCTCCAGCTTGCAGTCGATGCCGAAGCGTTCCACGGTCTGCACGATGCCGGCCAGGTTCTCCCGTCCGAGCCGCTCCAGCCGTGGCATGTCCCGCGGGTACCAGTCCATTCCGTTGGCCTGGCCATGGGTCAGCGACGCGGAGCAGAATCCGCCGTTGCGCCCGGATGCCGCCCAGCCGACCGCGCGTCCTTCCAGCAGCACCACCTCGCGGGACGGGTCGCGCTGCTTGGCCAGCAGAGCGGTCCACAGCCCGGAGTAGCCGCCGCCCACCACCGCCAGATCGGCGCGCAGCGCCCCGGTCAGCGGCTCGGAGGCCTCGGGCGCGTCTACATCGTCGAGCCACCAGCACGATGGTTCGGCATCCGCCAACGAGGCCCGTGCAGCCCGCAACCCTGCAGGCATGGCTTACCGGGCCCGCAACCGGGCGATCAGCCGGCCGATCAGCACCAGGATCAAAGACACCGCCAACATCGCGGTACCGATCACGTTGATTTGCACCGGCAGCGCCCGCTGGTAGGCGCCCCAGACGAACATCGGGAACGTCACCGTCTGGCCGGCATTGAAGTTGGTGATGATGAAATCGTCGAAGCTGAGCGAGAACGACAGCAGCGCCGCCGAGACGATACCGGGCAGTACCAGTGGCCAGGTTATCTTCATGAAGGTCTGGAACCGGTTGGCGTACAGGTCCATCGCCGCCTGTTCCAGCCTCGGGTCCATCCCCGCCAGGCGCGCTTTGACGGTGACAATGACGAAGCTGACGCAGAACATCACGTGCGCGATGAAGATCGTCAGCTGGCCCAGCGGCATGCCCAGGTTGATGAACAACGTCAGCAGGCTGGAGCCCGCCACCACTTCGGGGGTGGCCATGGGCAGGAAGATCAGCAGGTTGGCGACGGCCTTGCCACGGAAGCGGTGACGAGCCATGCCGAACGCCGCGACGGTGCCGAGAATGGTGGCCGCCACCGTGGCCAGCAGGCCGATCTTCAGACTGATCCCCAGCGACTGGCACATGTTGGACACGCCGCAGGGGTCGGTCCACGCCGCGGTCGAGAACCGGACCCACGTGTAGTTGAACCGACCGGTTGGGTCGTTGAAGGAGAACAGCACCACCACGAAGATCGGCACGAACAGGTAGATCAGCGCCAGGATCCCGAAGAATGCCACCAGGTGTTCCCGGATCCACCGACCCACCGAGGTGCGCCGGCCGGGCGCACGGCCGGTCACCGACCGTCCGGCCGGGCGGGGGCGGATGGCGGTGCTGGTCATCTACACCAGCTCCTCGGTGCCGGCGCGCTTGACATAGATCGACACCAGCACGATGATCGCCACCATCAACACCAGGGACAGCGCCGCCGCCTGCGGGTACTGACGCTGTTGCAGGAACAGGCTGTCGATCGCGTTGCCCGTCATGGTGTTGGAGATGGTGCCCAGGAATCGCTGGTTGACGTAGTCGCCGGCGGCCGGGATGAACGTCAGCAGCGTGCCGCCCACCACGCCGGGCAGCGACAGCGGCCACGTCACCTTCCAGAAGCCCTTCCACGGGTTGGCGTACAGATCCGCGGAGGCCTGCAGCAGGCCGCGGTCGATCTTTTCCAGCGAGTTGTACAGCGGCAGCGTCATGAAGGGCAGGAAGTTGTAGGTCAGGCCGAGGATCACCGCGAAACCGGTAGCCAGCAACCGGCCCTCGGTCATCCCGAGAAAATCGGTGATCTTCATCAGGCCGGTGGCCTTCATGAAGGACACCACAGGACCCTCGTCGGCCAGGATCTGCCGCCAGGCCAGGGTGCGGATTAGGAACGAGGTGAAGAACGGCGCGATCACCAGCGCCAACATGAAGGTGCGCCACCGGCCCGCCTTGAACGCGATGGTGTACGCCAGCGGGTAGGCGATCAGCAGCGCGAGAACGGTGGCGACAGCGGCGTATCCGAACGAGCGCACGAACTGCGGCCAGTACGCCGACAGCACCTCGCCGTAGGTGGGCCAGTGCCAGGTCAACGTGTAGCCCTGTTCCAGCGACCCGGTCTGCAACGAGGTGCTGGCCAGCGTCAGGGTGGGCAGTACGTAGAACACCACCAGTGCCAGCCCGGCCGGCAGCAGCAGGAAGTAGGGGGTGAGCTTGCCACGCCCGATCGGGCCGGCGGCGGGTGGTGTCGTTCCGGCCGGCCCCGCCGGCAGTGCGGCGGCGATGCTCATGGCCGGCGCACCGCCGAACGACGCACCGTCGCACCGAACCGGCCGAGGGTGAACGCGACCACCGCCAGGCCGATCAGCATGCCGAACAGCCGCTGCCAGCAACCCGCGCCGGACACGGTCTCACTCCGCTTCCGGCGTGGCCGGGTCTTCCAGGCCCGCCCGCAGGTCCTGGGCGCCGTCCAGCGCGAACGTGTGCGCGGCGTCCCAGTGCAGCATCACCTGACTGCCCGGCTGGATGGGCACGGTCCCGGTGTTCTGGCAGAACACCGTCAGCTGCTGATCACCGGGCACCGCGATCTGGTACTGGGTGGACACTCCGATGAACGAGGCATCGGCGACGGTGCCGGACAGGGTGTTGTGCCGGTCGGGCACCGGACCGGACTCCTGCTCCGCCGGGCGCAACTGGATCTTTTCCGGCCGGACCCCCACCAGGCAGTCGGGCCCCGACGCGCTGGACCTCTCGGATGGCATCCGCACCGATCCGGCGGAGGTGTGCACCGTGAGCCAGCCACCGTCGGAGCCGGAAATGCTACCGCGCAGCAGGTTCGACTGGCCCAGGAAGTTCGCCACGAACACCGTGGACGGGTTCTCGTACAGCTGCACCGGCGCGCCCAGTTGCTCGACGTGGCCGGCGTTCATCACTGCGATGGTGTCGGCCATCGTCATGGCCTCTTCCTGATCGTGGGTCACGTGAATGAACGTGATGCCCACCTCGGTCTGGATGCGCTTGAGCTCCAGCTGCATCTGTCGGCGCAGCTTGAGATCCAGCGCGCCCAGCGGCTCGTCCAGCAGCAGCACCTTGGGCCGGTTGACCAGGGCGCGCACCACCGCAACGCGCTGCTGCTGGCCGCCGGACAACTGGGTGGGCTTGCGGGCGGCCAGATGTGCCAGCTCGACCAGCTCGAGCATCTCCATCACCTGGGTGCGCACATCCTTCACGCCGCGGCGGCGCAGCCCGAACGCCACATTCTCGAAGATCGACAGGTGTGGGAACAGTGCGTAGTTCTGGAAGACGGTGTTCACCGGCCGTTGGTACGGCCGTCGGCGGGAGACGTCGTCACCGGAGATGTAGATCGCGCCGGCGGTGGGGTCCTCCAGGCCCGCGACCATGCGCAGCGTGGTGGTCTTGCCGCAGCCCGACGGCCCCAGCAGGGCGAAGAACGATCCCTCCGGCACGTCCAGGTCGATCGCGTCCACCGCCGTGAACGGGCCGTACCTCTTGGTCAGACCCCGAACCCGCAGCCCGTCGCCGACGCCGGGCGAAGGCGCCGCGGCGGGCCCGGTGGAGGACTCGGCGAGAGCCGTCATGAGCCCATCAGCTTGGCGAAGGCCGCGGAGTAGCGCTTCTCCTGATCCTCGTCCAGCGCCATGAACACCTTGGCGCGCTTCATCACCTCGTCGGAGGGGAAGATCAGCGGGTTGTTGGCCACGTCCGGGTCGGTCTTGACCAGTTGCTCCTTGGCGCCCACCACCGGCGAGATGTAGTTGACATAGTCAGCGACCTCGGCGGCGATCTTCGGGTCGTAGTAGAAGTTGATCAGCAGCTCGGCGTTCTTCTTGTGCGGGGTGCCCTTGGGGATGACGAAGTTGTCGCTCCACAGCGTGCAGCCCGCCTTGGGCAGCACGTACTTCAGGTTCGGGTTGTCGGCCTGCAGCTGCACCACGTCGCCGGTCCAGGCGGCGCAGGCGGCGATGTCGCCGGACACCAGCCCCTGCGCGTAATCATTGCCGGTGAACTGCCGGATCTGGCCGGCGTCCACGGCCTTCTGCAGCTTGGCGATCGCGGCATCGAACTCGGCGTCGGTGAACTTGCTGCAGTCCACGCCCATGTCCAGCAGGGTGAGGCCAACGGTGTCGCGCATCTCGGTGAGCAGGGTGACCTTGCCCTTGAGGGAGGGGTCGGTGAGCATCTGGTCCATGGTCTCGATGGGCTTGCCGGTGACGTCGGGGTTGTAGGCGATGCCGGCGAACCCGGACTGCCAGGTGATGGACTGCTTCCGGCCGGGGTCGAAGGTGACGTTCTTGAGTTCCGGGTTGAGGTTCTTCAGATTCGGGATCAGCGAGTGGTCGATGTCCTGCAGGTACCCCAGGCGCATCAGCTTGCCGACCATCCAGTCGGTGACGACGAAGACGTCCGCGGTGATCGGCCGGCCGGCCGCCAGCAGCGGCTGGATCTTCGCGAAGTACTGGTCGTTATCGTTGACGTCCTCGGTGTAATTGACCTTGATCCCGGTCTTCGCGGTGAACTGGTCGATGGACGGGTGCTTGTTCGGGTCCTTGTCGTCGACGTCGAGATACTCGGGCCAACTGGACCAGTTGACGACCTTGTCGGTGTCGGAGCGGTCCACCACGGTGTCGCCGCCGCCGGAACCGCCCGTGCCGCTCGCCGCGGCGGTGCCGCCGGACGTCGACCCGCCGCCCGTCGAGCCGCTGCCGCCGCCGGTGGCCGACCCGCCGCCCCCCGCGGACGTCGACGGGGACGACCCGCCGCCGGAGGGGCCCGATCCGGATCCTGTGCCGCCACCGGTGCCCTTCACGCCGCAGGCGGCCAGGAAGGCCGCGGCGCCGGCCAGGCCGGCTCCGCGCAACACCCTGCGCCGAGACAGGCCGGCCGACCCGAGCAGGGCGGGGGGGATGATGGGTTCGCGTTCGCTCACACTGACCTCCGGGGGTGACAACACCGGTCGGGGGGGATCCTGACACCACACCAGGCACTGAAGCAAGGGATTCCGTCGCAAAACCTCAGATTCGCAACGAAAAAGATGCCGAAGTGCGGCCGATCATGCCGGGATACGTGCCTTCGAGCAGGGCGAACCCGCGCCGAACGGCTCCGGCCGGCGACCTACGATTTCCGTGGCGCGGACCATGCGTGGCGCGAGCCGTGGACACCTAATCCGTCGCGATCTGACCTGCCGACGACTGATTACGCAGTTTGATCGAGTTGCACCGACGGTATCGCTTGCAATTCGACGCTCGTAACGACCATCATGGGCGCATGGCACGAGTCGCAGCAGCCGCCGCGGGCGCCAGCACGCCACCCCGAACGGGTGCCGCCGCCCTGGACGAGGTCTCCAAGGCCATCATCGAGCAGCTGCAGCAGGACGGCCGCCGCCCCTACGCGGCGATCGGCGCCGCCGTCGGGCTGTCGGAGGCCGCCGTCCGCCAGCGCGTGCAGCGCCTGGTCGGATCCGGCATGGTGCAGATCGTCGCCGTCACCGATCCGGTCCAGGTCGGCTTCGCGCGCCAGGCCATGATCGGCGTCCGCGCCGAGGGCAACCTCGACCCGATCGTCAAACAGCTCTGTGGGATGGACGAGGTCGACTACGTCGTGGTGACGGCCGGTTCGTTCGACATCCTCGCCGAGGTGGTGTGCGAGGACGACGAGGATCTGCTGCAGCTGCTCAACGAGCGGATCCGCACGATCGACGGGGTGCGCAGCACCGAGAGTTTCGTCTACCTCAAGCTCGCCAAGCAGACCTACACCTGGGGTACCCGCTGAGCGCCGTCACCGATAGCACCGTCGTCGCCGATACACCGTCACTCACCATCAGAAAGCTGGAGACATGAGCAGCGCCACCGACCACCTGTGGATGCACTTCACCCGGATGTCCGCCTACGCGGACCGGCCGGTGCCCACCATCGAGCGCGGCGAGGGCGCCTACATCTACGACACCAACGGCAAGCGGTACCTGGACGCGCTGTCCGGGCTGTTCGTGGTGCAGGCCGGGCACGGCCGGCGGGAGATCGCCGCCGCCATGGCCGCGCAGGCCGAGAAGCTGGAGTACTTCCCGATCTGGGGCTATGCGCACCCCGGCGCGATCGAGCTGGCCGACCGGCTGGCCGCACTCGCGCCCGGCAACCTGAACAAGGTGTTCTTCTGCTCCGGCGGCAGCGAGGCGGTGGAGACCGCGTTCAAACTGGCCAAGTCCTACTTCAAGGCGGTCGGCAAACCCGGCAAGTACAAGGTGATCTCGCGGAACATCGCCTACCACGGCGTGACCCAGGGCGCCCTGTCGGTGACGGGGGTGCCGGGCTTCAAGAAGGACTTCGAACCGCTGCTGCCGGGCAGCATCCGGGTGCCCAACACCAACTTCTACCGAGCTCCGGCGTTCGTGGCCGACGACGAGAAGGCCTTCGGCCAGTGGGCCGCGAACCGCGTGGAGGAGGCAATCCTCGCGGAGGGGGCGGACACCGTCGCCGCGGTCTTCGCCGAGCCGGTGCAGAATGCCGGCGGATGCTTCCCGCCGCCGCCGGGATACTTCGAGCGGCTGCGGGAGATCTGCGACGCCTACGACGTGCTGCTGGTCTCCGACGAGGTGATCTGCGCCTACGGCCGGTTGGGCACCATGTTCGGCTCGGCGAAGTTCGGCTACGAGCCGGACATCATCACCTCGGCGAAGGGGTTGACCTCCGGGTATGCGCCGCTCGGCGCGGCGATCATCTCCGACAAGCTCTACCAACCGTTCTCCCAGGGCGACGCGATCTTCGCGCACGGCTACACCTGGGCGGCGCATCCGGTGGCCTGTGCCGCCGCCATGGCCAACCTCGACGTGTTCGAGTCCGAGGACCTGCTCGGCCACGTGCTGCGCCACGAGAACGACTTCCGGCGCACCCTGGAGAAGCTGTACGACCTGCCGATCGTGGGAAACGTCCGCGGCGACGGCTACTTCTACGGCATCGAACTGGTCAAGGACAAGACCACCAGGGAGACGTTCACCGGCGCGGAGGCCGAGCGGGTGCTGCGCGGCGTGCTCTCGCCGGCGCTGTGGGAGGCGGGCCTGTACTGCCGGGCCGACGACAGGGGCGACCCGGTGGTCCAGGTGGCGCCGCCGTTGATCTGCGGCCAGACGGAGTTCGACTTCATGGAGCAGGTGCTGCGCGACGCCCTCACTCGCGCGTGGCAGGCGCTGTAACCCCGCGCATGGATCGCCTCCGCGCATGGATCAACTTCCCTGGCAGGCACGAACGTCGCCGAAATGTGACGGAAGTGGCTGCTGGGACGAACTTCGTGCATGCCTGACAAGATGATCCATGCGGGAGACGGGGCGTGCGAGCGGCGCTATCGGGCGCTGAGCCTGTGGCTGGACCGCTACCCCGGCTCGCTCCGGCCGCGCAACTGCCTGGGCGGTGACGAGCGTGCCGACATCGCCATCGTCGGAGCGGGTTTCACCGGGTTGTGGACGGCCTACTACCTGCAGCGTGCCGACCCGTCGGCCCGGATCGTGCTGCTGGAGCGGGAGATCGCCGGATTCGGGGCGTCCGGACGCAACGGCGGCTGGTGCTCGGCGCTGTTCCCCACCTCCTGGTCCCGGATCGCCCGCCAGCGGGGGGCGGCGGCCGCGGGCGCGATGCGTGATGCCATGCGCGACGCGGTGCACGAGGTCGGCGAGGTGGCCGCCGCCGAGGGCATCGACTGCGACTACCGGCGGGGCGGAACCCTGACCCTGGCCCGCACGCCGGCACAACTGGCCAGGGGCAGGGCTGAGGTCGCCGCGGTCGCCGAGGCGGCGGAGTGCGGTGACGATGACCTGCGCTTCATGGATGCCAGCCGGGTCGCCGAAACCTGCGGCGCGCGAGGGGCTCTCGGCGCGACCTTCACCCCGCACTGCGCGGCGATCGACCCGGCCCGACTGGTGCGCGGGCTGGCCGACGTGGTCACCTCGCGTGGAGCTGTGCTGCATGAGCAAACGGCGGTGACGGGCATCGATCCACACCGGGTGCGCACCCCGACCGGCACCGTCACCGCCGACGTGGTGATCCGCGCCACCGAGGCGTTCACCGCCCAGCTACCCGGCCACCGCAGGGATCTCGCGCCGGTCTACTCACTGATCGTGGCGACCGAACCGCTGGGCGACCGTCGGCTGGACGCGGTGGGCCTATCCGACCGGCCCACGTTCGCGGACCTGAGCCATCTGGTGTGCTACGGCCAGCGCACCGCCGACGGCCGGATCGTGTTCGGCGGACGCGGCGCCCCCTACCACTTCGGCTCCTCGGTGGACGGCGCCCACGATCGAAACGAGCGGGTGTTCGCACGGCTGCGGGCGATGCTGGTCGACATGTTCCCCGCTCTGCAGGGGGTGTCGTTCACCCACTCCTGGGGCGGGGCGGTGGCGGCGCCACGGGACTGGCACGCGTCGGTGGCATTCGACCCGACGACCGGGCTGGCGCACGCCGGGGGCTATGTGGGCGACGGGGTGTCCACCACCAACCTGGCCGGCCGCACCCTCGCGGACCTGGTCACCGGCAAACAGACGAACCTGACCGGCCTGCCCTGGGTCGGACATACCTCCCGGCGTTGGGAGCCGGAACCGTTGCGCTGGCTGGGGGTCAACGCGGGGCTGGCGATGGCCAAGTTGGCGGACGCCACCGAGACTCGCACCGGCCGGCCGTCCCGGGTCGCTGCCCTGCTGAACCGCCTGCTCGGCGCCTGAGCGTTAGAACCAGCGCTCCAGGACCAGCGCGACGCCGTCCTCGTCGTGATGCGGTCCGACCTCCGCGGCCACCGCCGCGACCTCCGGATGCGCGTTGGCCATGGCCACCGACATCCCGGCCCATCGCAGCATTTCCAGGTCGTTGGGCATGTCGCCGAAGGCCACCACATCGGCGGCGTCGATCCCCCACCCCTCGGCCAACACCGACAGCGCCGCGCCCTTGGTCACCCCGGCCGCCGCCACCTCGATCAGGCCGTCGTCCGAGGAGTACGTCACCGCGACCCGCTCCCCGGACACCGCCCGCGCCGCGTCCAGCAGCGCCCCGGACTCCCGGCCGTACCGCACCAGCAGCTTGGCCGCCGGCCCGGCCAGCAGATCGGCCCGGCCGATCCGCCGGTACTCCCCGTCGTCCCAGGGATGCACGTACGCCGGTTCGGCCCAGAAGTCCTCGGCCGTCACGCCGACCCGCTCCACCGCCAGCGCGTACTCCAGCGCCAGCACGTCGAGATCGTCGACGAATCCCCGCATCACCGGCGGCTCCAGCACCGTCGAGGACAGCACCGATCCCGCCGCGATGTCGTAGACCACGGCGCCATTCATGCACACCGCCGTGCCGCTGAACCCGGCATCGATGACGGGGCCTAGCCAGCACACCGGCCGGCCGGTCGCGATGACCACTCGGGCCCCCGCGTCGGCGGCCCGAGCCAGCGCGGCGGCATTACGCGCACTGACCCGACTGTCCGCGCCCAACAGGGTGCCGTCCATATCGGTGACGACCATCGCGGGGATGCGCTGGCCGACGCGGGGGGCGGTGATCGTCACCCGTCCATTGTTCCAGAGCCGACCGACGGGGCCGGGGGTGTGGCCGAGCGGCCGGCCCGCACGGACCTGGCCCGCTCAGCGCACCGGTTCTAGCACCTCGCGGCCGCCCAGCCCGGGCCGCAGCGCCGCCGGCACCCGCACCGACCCGTCGCTCTGCTGGTGGTTTTCCAGGATCGCCACCAGCCACCGGGTGGTGGCCAGGGTGCCGTTCAGCGTCGCGGCGACCTGCGGTTTGCCATCGGCGTCCCGGTAGCGCACGCCCAGCCGGCGGGCCTGGAAGGTGGTGCAGTTGGAGGTGGAGGTCAGCTCCCGATAGGCGCCCTGGGACGGAATCCACCCCTCGCAGTCGTACTTGCGGGCGGCCGGCCCGCCCAGGTCGCCCGCCGCCGTGTCGATCACCCGGTAGGGCACCTCGATCGCCGCCAGCATCTGCTCCTCGAACGCCAGCAGCCGGTTGTGCTCCTCGGCGGCCTGCTCCGGCCGACAGTAGGAGAACATCTCCACCTTGTCGAACTGGTGCACGCGGATGATGCCGCGGGTGTCCTTGCCGTACGAGCCGGCCTCCCGCCGAAAGCACGACGACCAGCCCACGTAGCGCAGCGGATCGCCTGGCAGATCGAGGATCTCGTTCGAGTGGTACGCGGCCAGCGGCACCTCGGCGGTGCCCACCAGGTACAGGTCGTCGGCCGGCAGGTGGTAGATCTCGTCGGCGTGCTGGTCGAGATAGCCGGTGCCCTGCATGGCCTCGGGCCGCACCAGCACTGGCGGCACCATCGGGACGAAGCCGTTCGCCGACGCCGTCGTCACCGCCAAGTTCAGCAGCGCCCACTGCAGCTGCGCTCCCACGCCGCGCAGGAAGTAGAACCGGGCCCCCGACACCTTGGTGCCCCGCTCGGTGTCGATGGCGCCCAGCAACTCGCCCAGCTCCAGGTGGTCGCGCACCGGGTCGGGCAGCGACGCCGGTTCTCCCACATGCTTGAGCACCACGAAGTCCTGCTCGCCCCCGGCCGGCACGCCCGGCTCGATGATGTTGCCGACCGCCTGGTGCGCCACCGACAGTGCCTCGTTCGCGGCGGCCTCGCTCGCCTCGGCCTCCCGGACCTGCGCCGCCAGATCCTTCGCCTGGGCCAGCAATGCCGGCCGCTCGTCCGGCGACGCCTGACCCACGCTGCGGCCGAGCTCCTTCTGCCGCGCCCGCAACGCATCCCCGGTCGAGACGGCGGCGCGGCGCGCGATGTCGGCGTCCAGCAGCCGATCGACGGCGGCGGGGTCGGCGCCGCGGGCCCGCTGGGAGGCGCGCACGGTGTCCGGGTCGTCGCGGACTATTCGCAGGTCAATCACCGCACGAGGGTATCGCCCGCCGCCGAATCCCTTGCGCTCGTGTATCCCAGGCCGCCAGCTCGGACCCACCAGCGCGGGCAGGCATGATGGATGCCATGGCGGTGACGATGTCTCCGGAGGAGTTCGAGGAGCTGGTCGCCGACGCCCTGGACCTGATCCCGGAGTCGTTCACCCGCGCGATGGACAACGTGGTGGTGCTGGTGGCCGATAGACACCCGACCCGCAGCCTGTACGGGCTCTACCACGGGGTGGCGCTGACCAGCCGTACCAGCTCCTACTCCGGTCACCTGCCGGACACCATCACCATCTATCGCGACGCGATCCTGGCGCACGCGCACACCCCGGATGAAGCCCGAGACCAGGTCGTCACCACGGTGATCCACGAGGTGGCGCACCACTTCGGCATCGACGACGACCGGCTGGACGAGCTGGGCTGGGCCTGACCCCACGTCGCCCCGGCGAGGGGCCGCCGGGCGCCCCGGCCGTAGGATGGCGCCGACGGAAGCGGTGATCACGGCGCTTCCACCGGCCGGTCGACGGGAGAGCGCAAACCATGGTGGCGTGGGCGATCATCATTCCGATTCTGGCGCTGACCATGCTCGTCTTCGGGTGGGTGGCGGCGCGCGAGGTACGAGACAAGCACTGACCACACCCCCGGGCATACCCACTCACCGTGCGGGAACGCGGAGCGTCGCCGGTCATCACCGTCATCGGCGAGGTCGTGGCGGACGCGGTGCTGCCGCCGGACGGTATCGGTGACGGAACCGCCCGGCTGACCGTGCACCCCGGGGGCGGACCGGCGAACACGGCGCTCGCGCTGGCCCGGCTCGGTTCCACGGCCCGGTTCGCCGGCCGGCTGTCCACCGGCTCGCTGGGCCGGCTGTGCCGCGACCGCCTGGCAGCCTCCGGCGTAGACCTGTCGGCCTCGGTCGACGTTCCCGAGCCGGCCACCCTGGCGATCGCCCGGCTGTCGACATCCGGTGCGGCGCAGTACGAGTTCTACACCGACGGCACGGCCGACTGGGGCTGGAGCGATGCCGAGCTGGCCCGGGCGCTCGGCCCCACACCGGGCACTACACCGGTCGCGGTGCACACCGGTTCGCTGGCGCTGGCGCTGGACCCGCCCGGGCCGCGGATCGAACGCCTGCTGGCCGCCGCACGGCCGTCGTCGACCATCAGCATCGACCCGAACCTGCGCACCCTGCTGATCCCGGTGCAGCGCTACCGGGACCGCATCGAGCAGTGGGCGGAGCTGGCCGACATCGTCCGGCTCTCCGGCGACGATTTGGCGGAGCTCTGGCCCGGCCTCGACCTCGAAACCGCGGCCACCCGGCTGCACTCCCGGGGCGCCGGGGTGGTGGTGATCACGCTGGGCGGCGACGGGGTGTTCGCCTCGCTGCGTACGGCGGGCGGCGAGCAGTCCGTCCGGGTGCCACCGATCCCGGTCGACCTGGTCGACACGGTGGGAGCGGGCGACTCGTTTCAGGCGGGGCTGCTGCACCAGCTGGGCGCGGCCGGGGTCCTCGGTGGCCGGCTCGGCGGGCTGGACCTTCGCACGCTGGTGATCGCGCTGCGGTTCGCCTCCCGGGTGGCCGCGATCACCTGCTCCCGGCCGGGTGCCGACCCGCCGTGGGCGCACGAGCTGAGCTGATTCGGCTGTGACACCATCGCCACTATGACGAGTTCACCCCTGACCGACAGCATCCGTGAGTTCCTGCGCCGTCCGGCCCCGGCCGTGGTGGCCACCCTGGGCCGGCACGGCCAGCCGGTGTCGGCAGCCACCTGGTACCTGCTGCAGGACGACGACACCATCCTGATGAACATCCAGGCCGGCCGGGCCCGCATCCGGCACCTGCAGGCCGACCCGCGGGTGGCGCTGACGGTGCTCGGCGAGAACTGGTATCAGCACATCTCGATCCAGGGCACCGTCACCGACATCCACACCGATCCCGACCTGTCGGTGATCGACCGGATCTCCCAGCACTACACCGGCCAGCCGTACGCGGTGCGCGACAAGGAGCGGGTCAGCGTGGTCGCCAGCATCGAGCGTTGGTTCGGCTGGCACGTGGACTAGATGATCCGGGCCGGTAGGGTCAGCCGAACAGCCCGCGCCGCGGGTGCCGCACCCGGATCCAGCCGCCCCGGGTCTCGCCGGCCAGCACCAGCTGCAGGCCGCCGCGCCCGCCCGGCGCGACCCGGTTGTCCACCGCGCCGCGCCGCACGGACAGCTCATCCATCCGCACGCTGGTGCCCGGCGGCACGATCAGCTCCACCGGTCCTCGATTGCCGTCGAATTCGACGCGCACCACGGGGCTGGTCAGTTGCGCGTCACAGAGATCCAGCCGGGTGGAGCCCCATCCGCCGATCACGATCCGGGCCGGCACCACCCAATAGCCGCGCAGATCACGGCTGCCCCGCCCGACAAGTTCCAGCGTGGCCGGTGACGAACCCGTCGGGGCGGGGGCGGCTCTCAGCGGTGCGTCGCCGCCGAACTCCACTCGGCCCGGATTCGCGCCGGAGGCGGGGGCGGACGGTCCCGTCACCGGCTCGCCGGTCACCACCAGGCCGGGAAGATCCAGCAGCACCCCGTTCAGGTCGGCGCGAGTCCTGGCGGCCACCGCCGTGGCGCTGCGTTCCTCAAATTCGGCCAGGTTGATCAGCCCGCGCCCGGTGGCCTTCTCCAGCAGCGACATGACGTGCGCGCGCTCGGCATCGGACACCCGCAAATCCCGCGGGTCCACCGCCGAGCCAGCCACGGCAGCCAGGATAACCGCCGGACCGCGTGCCGTCGGGATCAGTCCGCAAGGGCCTCTTCGGCCGGTGCCTCGCCGGTGGGCCCGCCCTCCGCCTCGCCGGCCAGCGCCGGGCCGCCGATCGCGTCCTCGGTCCAGGACAGCGCGCGCCAGGATCCTCCCGGCGCACCCTCCAGCACCACGGCGCCGGTGTTGTTCAGGTGGTTGTGCTCGCCCAGCGCCCGGGCCAGGTTGCCGGCCCGCGAGGTGGCCCACACCCGGATCGCCGCGCCGTGGCTGACGGCCACCACGGATCCCTCGTCGCCGACGACCGTCGCCATCGCGGCCACCGCCTCGTCGAACCGCGCCAGGATCTCCGCGCCGCTCGGCCCGCCGGGCATCCGCCGCGCCAGGTCGCCCTCCAGCCAGGTCAGCAGGGTGCCGATGTACCGGTGCACCGAATCCGGATCGCCGGCCATCTCCAGCTCGCCGGCGTCGATCTCGCGCAGACCTCCGGCGATCCGCACCGGCAGGCCGCGGGCCTGCGCCAGCGGTGCCGCCGTCTGCTGGGCGCGCACCTGGTTCGAGGCGAAGACCGCATCGATGGGCTGGCCGTCCAGCGCCGCCGGCACCGCCGCGGCCTGCAGCAGGCCGAGGTCGGTCAGCCCGGGGCCGGGCGGCGCCGTGTCCAGCAACCCCAGCACATTGGACGGCGTCTGACCGTGCCGCACCAGTGTCAGTCTCACGCCTACTCCTCGCCGTCCGAGCCGGGCAGTTCGCCGCGCTGCAATGCCGCGACCGCCGCCGACGCTCGGCGGTAGCCCTCCCCGGAGGCGAACGCCGCCGGCGGCACCGACGTTCCCCGCATCCTCGGGTACGAGCCCAGGTAGCGCAGCAGGGCGCCGCGGCGCAGCAGCGCGCCCAGCACATCGGCCACCGCCGGATCGGTGACGTGCCCGTCGGCGTCCACCAGGAACACGTACTCCCCCATGGTGGTCCGGGTCGGTCGGGACTCCAGCCGGGTCAGGTTGATGCCCCGCCCGGAGAACTCGGTCAGCAGCCCGAGCAGGGTGCCCGGCTCGTTGGCCACCCACAGCACCATGGAGGTGCGGTCGTTGCCGGTCGGCACGGGCGGCGCGGTGGGCCGGCTCAGCAGCACGAACCGGGTAATGGCGTCGCGCATCAGGCCGATGTCGTCGGCCAGCACCGCCAGCCCATACCGGCGACCGGCGACCGGCGCGGCGGCGGCGGCGTCCATCGTGCCGTCGGCGACCGCGGCGGCCGCGGACGCGGTGGAATCGGTGACGATGGTGCGGGCGCCAGGTAACTCCCGGGCCAGCCAATCTCGCACCTGGGCGAGGCCATGCGGATGCGATCCGACCGCGCCGACCTGCGCGAGCGAGGTGCCGGGGCGGGCCAGCAGCTGGAACGACACCGGCACGTAGGCCTCGGCGGTGATCAGCAGCGGGTCGCCGTGGGTGAGCTCGTCGTGGGTGAGCGGCACCGCCCCCTCCACCGAGTTCTCCAACGGCACGCAGGCGGCGTCCGCCTCGCCGGCGCGCACCAGGCCCAGCGCCGCCGATACCGACGTCGCGGGCACCAACTCCACCGGCACGCCGGCCAGCCGGGCGGCCAGGTCCAGCGCGGCCTGCTCGGTGAAGGTGCCCGCCGGCCCCAGGTACGCCCAGCGCGTCTTCGTCACGACCTGCACAGTATCTTCCGCTTGTGCGTCTCAGGTGGCGCGATGCCGCCACGTGGGACTCCCAAGCGGATCAGAAGGGGAGTACCGATGCTGATCGTCACCCCGAACCCAGCCGTCGACCACACCGTGCTGCTGCCCCAGCTTCGGCCGGGCGAGGTCATCCGCGCCGGCGAAGGCGCCAGCGTGGCGGGCGGCAAGGGTGGGAACGTCACTCGCGCGGCAGCCTGTCTGGGAGTGCGGGCGACCGTGCTCGCCGCCGTGCCCGAGACCGGCGGCGACCACCTGCGGGCGCTCTACGCCGCGGAGGGCTTCGCGCTGATCGCGGTGCCGGTGCCCGGGCGGGTGCGCACCTGCACCGCCCTGTTGGAGGACGGCGGCCGGGTCACCTTGATCAACGAGTCCGGCGCCCGCCTGTCGCCCGCCGACTGGGACCGGCTGATGGCGGCGCTGGCCGAGGTGATCGACGAGCCGGGATCGGACCCCATCGTGTGCTCCGGGTCGCTGCCGCCCGGGGCGCCGGAGGACGGCTACGCGCAGATCGTGCGGGCCGGCCACCGCGCCGGCCGCGAGGTGGTGGTCGACGCGAGCACCCGGGCGCTGGCGCATGCCCTGCGTGCGGGGCCGGAGCTGGTATCCCCCAACCTGTCCGAGGCCGAGGCGGTGATCGCGGCTTCCCGCGCGGAGACAGCAGCGGCACCGGAGGTGACGGCGGCGGCGGAGCCCGTGCACGACGGCGGTGACGACGTCCCGGAGCGGGCCGGAGCGGCGGCGGCGGCGCTGCGCGGCCTCGGCGCGGCGTGGGTGGTGGTGACAGCCGGCGCGGCGGGGGCCGCGGTCGCCGGACCGGGCTATTCCCGGTGGCTGGCCGCGCCGGCGGTGACGGTGCGCAACCCGATCGGCGCCGGCGACTCGTTCCTGGCGGGCCTCGTCACCGCCCGGATGGCGGGCCGGGACTGGCCGAACGCCATCCGGCGCGGGCTCGCGGCGGGCAGCGCCTCGGTGGAGCAGCAACGCGCGGGGGTGCTCGACCCGGCCAGGGTCTCCCAACTCGACGCAGCACTCGACGCCGCGCCCGGCGCCGACTGATTGATCCGACGGCTACCGGATCGCAACCGGCCCGTGATCATCCCGAGTGGCCGGACCGGCCTGCCGCTCCTATCCTGGCGGGTGGCACAGGAGCCGTCGCGCCGTGGTCCTTCCGGCCGAGCGCGGTCCGACACCCGACCAGCCTCGACACCTCGACGCCCGTGCCGCCCCGCCGGGCACCCAGGCACGACCAGGCGGGCCGTCGACAGCGAACCTGCCGGCGCCGCCTGATCCCTACCTCCGCGTTCCGGAGAGGCTTCCCGTCCACGAGACCCGAGGAGGCCCATCATGCGAGTGCACTACGGTCGAACAGGGGTGATCTCGGCCCTTGCCATCCTGGCGATGATCACCGCGGCCTGCAGTTCGTCACCCCCGTCATCCACCGGCTCCGGATCGCCCAGCGCACCCTCGACCGGCTCGTCGTCGACCGGTGCCTCGCAACCAGGCAGCCCCAGTGGGTCCACCGGGCAAACTCAGAGTTCCAGCGGCGCAATGGGTTCCGGTACCACCGGTGGATCGGGGAGCACCTCCTCGGCCCCCACCAGCTCCCTGACGCCCGACCAGCTGGCCAATGTGAACGGCGGCGGGACACCCGTCACCGGTGGCACGCTCAAACTGGTCGGCAACGCCGACGTGGACCACCTGGACACCGCCGGCGGTTACTACACCACCACCAACACGCTGTTCCGCGCGTTTACCCGGCAGCTGTTCACCTTCCCGGCGTCCACCGACCCCGGCAAGGCCATCACCGTGGTACCGGACGTGGCCACCGAGATGCCCACCCAGTCCAACGGCGGCCTGTCGGCCGACAAGAAGACTTACACGATCCACCTGCGCCAGGGCGTCATGTGGAACACCTCCCCGCCACGACCGGTGACGGCCCAGGACTTCGCCCGCGGCTTCAAGCGGCTGTGCAACCCGACGCAGTCCTCGGTGGGGGCGCCGGGCTACTACGAGGGCGTGATCGTCGGAATGACCGAGTACTGCCAGGGCTTCTCGAAGGTCAAGGCGGACGTGGCGGACTTCAAGAACTACATCGATAATCACGACATCTCGGGAATCACCACACCGGACGACTCCACGATCGTATTCAAGCTGGTCAATCCGGCCGCCGACTTCCCGAACATCCTGACGCTTACCTTCGGCTCTGCCGCGCCGGTGGAGTATCTGAACTACCTGCCCGATTCGGCGGAGTTCCGGCAGCACACCGTCTCCGACGGTCCCTACTACATCGCCAGCTACACGTCGGGGCAGTCCTACGTGCTCAAGCAGAATCCGGCCTGGAAGCAGTCCTCGGACCCGATCCGGCACCAGTACCTGGACGAGATCGATGTGACGTTGGGGCCGGACGAGGCCGCCATCCAGCAGCAGATCGCGGCAGGAACCGCCGACATGGAATGGGACACCACCGTGCCGACGGCGGACGTGCCGCAGTTGAAGGCGACCAAGGACCCGCGCATGGGTATCTACCCGAACTACGACACCAACCCGTTCGAGATCTTCAACATGCAGTCGCCGAACAACAACGGAGCGTTGGGCAAGGTGGCGGTGCGGCAGGCGTTGGAGTACGCGATCGACAAGACCGCGATCGGCAAGGTCTACGGCGGCCCGAGCCTGAACACCCCGCTGAACCAAGTGATCCCGCCGGGCAACGTCGGCTACCAGCAGTTCGACCCGTACCCGACCCCGAACAGCGCCGGTGATCCGGCCAAGTGCAAGTCGATGCTGGCCGCGGCCGGATACCCGAACGGGCTGACGCTGAAGGATCCGTATCGCACCTCCGGCAAGCACCCTGACGTCTACCAGTCGATCCAGGCGGACTTCGCCAAATGCGGCGTGAAGGTGGAGGGCTTCCCGGTCAAGGCGTCGGACTACTACGGCAAGTACCTGTCCGACCCGACGGCCGCGAAGAAGGGCACCTGGGACATCTCCGAGCCCGGCTGGGTGCCGGACTGGTATGGCAACAACGCCCGATCGGTGATGGAGCCACTGTTCGACGGCCGGCACTACGGTCCGGGTTCCACGGACTGGGGCGCCTACAACAACGACCAGGTGAACTCCGATATCGACACCGCGCTGACCTCGACGAACCCGGACGAGATTCAAAAGGCCATGCACGAGGCCGACATGCAGGTGATGAAGGACGCCGCCTTCATCCCATTCCAGACGCAGTCGACGCCGTTGTTCCACTCCTCGCGGGTGCACAACGCCGTCGAGTTGCCGACCACCATCAACTACGACATCACCAACGTCTGGCTGTCCGGAAGCTGACGGGCGGCCGGAAGATGCCGCTGCTTGAGGTCCGCGACCTCACGGTGTCGTTTCACACCACGGACGGCCTGGTGCAGGCCGTCCGTGGTGTGTCCTTCGATATCGACAAGGGGCACACGCTCGGCATTGTCGGCGAGTCGGGCTCCGGCAAGACGGTCTGCACGCAGGCGCTGCTCGGCCTGACCCCGGGTGCCGACGTCTCCGGCGAGGCGCTGTTCGAGGGCCGGGACCTGTTGCGGATGCGTCGGTCCCAGCTGCGCGCGGTACGCGGCGCGCGGATCGCCGCGATCTTCCAGGATCCGTTGTCCAGCCTGCATCCGCTGTACCGGGTGGGCTGGCAGATCATCGAGATGATCCGGGCGCACCAGCGGGTATCCCGGCCCGCGGCGCGGGCCCGGGCGATCGAATTGCTCAGCCTGGTCGGCATTCCGCAGGCGGCCAGCCGGGTGGACGACTACCCGCACCAATTCTCCGGGGGGATGCGCCAGCGCGCCATGATCGCCATGGCGCTGGCGCTGAACCCCGACCTGATTATCGCGGACGAGCCGACCACCGCACTGGACGCCACTGTGCAGGCCCAGGTCATCGAGCTGATGGGCCGGCTGCAGGAGGAGTTCGACAGCGCGCTGATCATCATCACGCACGACATGGGCGTGATCGCCGAGATGGCCGACGAGGTATTGGTGATGTACGCGGGCAAGGCCGTGGAGCACACCGACCGGCGCACCCTGTTCTACTCGCCGCACCATCCGTACACCGTCGGACTACTGGAGTCGATTCCGGGTTCCGCCGGTGCTGGCGAGCGACTCCGGCCCATCGTCGGCCAACCGCCCAGCCTGATATCCATCCCGTCCGGATGCGCGTTCCACCCGCGCTGCCGCTATGTGATGGACCGCTGCCGAACCGAGATCCCGCCGCTGGCGACGGTGGGGCGGGACCACCGGTCGGCCTGCTTTCTGCCCAGCCTGTTGCAGGGAGTCGCCGGGCAGGTCGAGGCGGAGCGCCGGCAGACGGCGCTGGCGCACGGCGGTGCACCGTGACCGGGACCGACCCCGAGGTGCTGATGTCGCTTGCCGGGGTGGTTAAGCACTTCCCCATCCGGCGCGGCGTCATCGTCAAGTCGGTCATCGGCCAGGTGCAGGCGGTCGACGGGGTGACGCTGGACATCCGGCATGGCGAGACCCTCGGGCTGGTCGGCGAGACCGGCTGCGGCAAGTCCACCCTCGCGCGGTGCATGTCGCGGCTGCACCCGCTCACCGCGGGCCGGATCACCTTCGACGGCCACGACATCTCCCGACTGCCGCCCCGGCAGATGCGCCCGTTCCGGCGGGACATCCAGATGATCTTCCAGGATCCGTACGGATCGCTGAACCCGCGGCGACGCGTCGGTTCGATCATCGGCGACCCGTTCGCCATCCACGGCGTGGCGGACGGCCTGGAGCGCCGGCGCCGGGTGCAGGAGCTGATGGAGCTGGTCGGCCTGAACCCCGAGCACTACAACAGGTTCCCCTCGGACTTCTCCGGCGGTCAGCGCCAACGCATCGGGGTGGCCCGCGCGCTGGCGCTGCGCCCCAAGCTGATCATCTGCGACGAGCCGGTCTCCGCGTTGGACGTGTCAATCCAGGCGCAGATCATCAACCTGCTGGAATCACTGCAGTCCGAGTTCAAGCTGACCTACGTGTTCATCGCGCACGACCTGTCGGTGGTGCAACACGTCTCGGACCGGGTGGCGGTGATGTACCTGGGCAAGATCGTCGAACTGGCCGATCGGGACTCGCTGTACGGCTCACCCCGTCACCCCTATACCGCCGCGCTGCTGTCGGCGGCGTCCGTCGCGGATCCCGACCGGGCGGCGGCTCGCCGGCGCATCGTGCTGGGCGGGGACGTCCCGTCACCGATCGATCCGCCTCCGGGCTGCCGATTCCACCCGCGCTGCCCGAAGGCCCAGCAGCTGTGCACCCACTCCGAGCCGCCGTTGGCGGCGGTCCTGGACGACCCGCCGGGGCACCGCACCGCCTGCCATTTTCCGGTCGGTGACGGGGAATCCCTGATCGACGCGGTGCCCGGTATCGAGCAGACCGAGGAGGCGTGATGTCGGTATCCGAGCTGTCCGACCAGCCCGCCACGACGCCGACCCAGGCGACCTCCGGCGGCGTCGTCGGCCGCAGTCCGTGGCAGCTGGCCTGGATCCGGCTACGGCGCGATCGGGTCGCGCTGGTGTGCGCCGCGTTCATCGGACTCCTAGTGCTGATCGCCGTGCTGGCCGATCCGCTGAGCCACTGGATCGGTTGGAGCCCGATCCAGCAGGACCGGGACACCGGTACCGACATCAACGGCCTGCCGGTGGGTCCCGGCCACGTTCACCTGCTGGGCACCGACCAACTGGGCCGAGACATCCTGGTGCGCCTGATCTATGGCACCCGGGTGTCGCTGGTGGTGGGTGTCTCGGCGGCGGTCGCCGCGGTGCTGATCGGCGTGATCGTCGGGCTGTGCGCCGGATTCCTCGGGCCGGTAGTCGATTCCATCCTGGCCAGGCTGATGGATGTGGTGCTGGCCTTTCCCTTTCTGCTTTTCGCCATCGCGCTAGTCACGGTGGTCGGACCGAGCGAACTGCTGGAGATCGGGGTGATCGCGTTCTTCTCCTGGGCCGCGGTCGGCCGGATCGTGCGCGGCCAGACCCTGGCCATCCGAGAACGCGAATACGTGGAGGCGGCACGGTCCCTGGGGGCGGGCAACCTGCGCATCATGGTGATCGATGTGCTGCCCAACCTGATCGCACCGGTGCTGGTCTACGTCACCCTGCTGATCCCGGTGTCGATCGTGTTCGAGGCGACGCTGTCGTTTCTCGGGGTGGGCATCATTCCTCCCACGCCCAGTTGGGGCAACATGCTCGACGATGCCCAGCAGGGTGGCCTGTACCAGGTCGCCTGGTGGTTCCTGGCGTTCCCGGCCGCCGCGCTGGTGCTGACCACGCTGGCGTTCAACCTGCTGGGCGACTCCATCCGAGACGCGCTGGATCCGCGCACCGAGCGGCTGTTCGCGAAGTGAGAGGTCTGCGATGCTGCGTTTTCTGATTCGCCGGATCCTCACCGGTCTGCTAGTCATCTGGCTGATCTCGCTGGTGGTATTCGCGATCTTCTTCATCGCGCCGCCGAACGTGGCCTACCTGCTGCTGGGCAAGTTCCAGGCGTCCGACCAGCAACTCGTGCAGCAGGTCACCGAGCAACTCGGTCTGGACAAGCCGATCCCGGTGCAGTACTGGGATTTCCTGGTGCGCCTCGTCCACGGCAATCTCGGGTACTCCTACTACAGCCACGAGGCGGTGACGACGCTCATCGGCCGAGCACTGCCGGTGACCGCCTCACTGGCCATCGGGGCGGCCGTGATCTGGGTGGTCTCCGGCGTGCTGATCGGGGTGCTGTCGGCGACCCACCCGCGCAGCATCCGGGATCGGCTGGCGACGCTGTTCGCGCTGACCGGCCTGTCGTTCCCGACGTTCGTGCTCGGCCTGATCCTGCTGTATTTCCTGTTCTACAAGCTGCACGTGGCGGGCATCGACTGGTTCCCGGGGGGCGGCTACATCCCGCTCACCCAGGACCCGTGGCAGTGGTTCCTGCACCTGATCCTGCCCTGGATCACCCTGGCCGTGGCATCCATGGCGGTGTACGTGCGACTGGCCCGCGGGCAGATGCTGGAGGTGTTGGGTGATGACTACATCCGCACCGCACGCTCCAAGGGGCTGTCCGAGACCCGGGTGACCTTCCGGCACGCGCTGCGAGCGGCCCTGGTGCCGATCGTCACCCAATTCGGCATCGACGTCGCCACGCTGCTGGGCGGCGCGATCGTCACCGAGCAGGTGTTCGGGCTCAACGGGCTGGGCCGGCTGTCGGTGACCAGTGTGGTGAACCAGGACGAGCCGGTGATCATTGCGATCGTGCTGCTGGCGGCTGTGTTCGTGGTCGTTGCCAACATCATCGTGGATGTCCTGTACGCGGTGCTGGATCCCCGGGTGCGGCTGAGCTGACCCCGGCCCGGCGCCCGCGGCATCAGCCCAGCGCGGTGCCGATCGCGGCCAGGTTGTCGGCCATCCACCCCTGATAGTCCTGTCCGGCGGGCAGCGTTTCGGTGACCGGGACCACCGGAATATCGTGCGATCGGGCGGCTTTCAACACCCTGTCGGTCTGCGGGCCGCCGGTCTGCTCGTTGTAGACCAGCAGTGCGACCGTGCCGCCGGAGAACAGGTCAAGGGTGTGCTGCAGGACCAGGGCGGGCACGTCGATGCCCTCCTCGATGGCCTCGCTGAATTCCTCGGGCGTGCGGTTACGCAGTCCGCATGCCTGCAGCAGGTACAGCGGAACCGGCTCGGTGATCGCGACTCCCGCTCCGCGGTGGGCCGCGGCGATCGCCGACGCCGTGTCCTGCAGTGTCCGGATCTGCGAGCGGAGGTCGGCGGCGTTGGCCGAGAAGGTGTCGGCGCCGGCCGGGTCGAGCGTGCCCAGCGCGGTGCCGATCGTGTCCACCAGGGTGATCATGCTGGGCAGGTCGTACCAGACATGCTCGTTGAGCTCCGCACCCTTCTCGGCGCTCTTGCCGGAGATGTCGACGGCGTCCAGCACCGTGATATCGCGGCCGCTGGCTGTGAGCATCGCACCGACGAAATCGTCGTATCCGCCGCCGTTTTCGACCACCAGGTCGGCCCGGGATAGCTCCAGCTGATCATGGGCGCTGGCCTCGAACTCGTGGGGGTCCGCGTCCGGGTTGCTGATCAATGCGGTGACGGTGGCACGGTCACCGGCAATCTGCCGGACGATGTCGCCGTAGACGTTGGTCGAGGTGACCACGGACAGCGGCGCCGCTGCGCCGGATCCCGTCGAACCCGCCGCCGACGGGCCGGCCCCGGCGGTTCCGGGGCCGCTTGCACTCGACCCGCATCCGGCCAGCGCCACCGCCATCACACCGCCCAGTACGGCACCGAGGTACCTGCTCGCCCGCATGAGTACACCCTTCTCGCTGTCATCGATAATGAGAATCATTCTCGCTGAGAGTAGCAGGACCCAGGAGCCCGCGGAATCCCCGGTAAGGCGACTCGCGGGTGGCACCATGGTGCGGTGACAGTGGACACCGGCGCCGCGGCGCCATCCACACCGTCGGGGCCGCCGACGTCCCCACCCGCGCCGGCTCGGCGCCGATACCGCCCCGGCTCGCTGGAGATCTTCGGATCGATCCTGCTGGCGGGCGTGGTACTGCGCGAGCCGCTCTCGACCCTGCTCCGGCCCGGCGGGGCAGAGACATGGCTGACGATCTTCGTCGCCGTCAACGTGCAGGCGCTGCCGTTCTTGGTATTCGGCGTCGTGGTGTCTGGGGCCATCGCGGCGTACGTGCCCGCCTCGTTCCTGTCCCGGATCGTGCCGGACCGGCCGCTGGTGGCGGTGCCGCTCGCCGGGGTCTGCGGTGTCGCGCTGCCGGGTTGCGAGTGCGGGTCGGTGCCCATCGCCGGCCGGTTGATGGACCGCGGGGTGCGACCCTCGGCAGCGCTGGCGTTCTTGCTGTCCGCGCCGGCCATCAATCCCGTCGTGCTGGCGGCGACGGCGGTCGCCTTTCAGGCCGACCTGCGGATGGCATGGGCAAGGCTGGTGGCCGGGCTGGCTACCGCCGTGATCGTGGGGCTGATCTGGGAGCGGCTGGGCCGCCCGGAATGGCTGCGACCCCGCACCCGTGTGACGGCGGATCGGCAGGTGCCGCGCTGGCAGGCGTTTCTGTCCGCCATGCGTGCCGACTTCGCGCAGGCCGCCGGATTCCTGGTGATCGGGGCGGGTAGCGCCGCCACCCTCAACGTGGTGGTGCCGCGCTCCTGGATGCAGCACGTCGGCTCCTCGATCCTGCTGTCGGTGCTGCTGATGGGACTGTTGGCGTTCGTGATGGCGCTGTGCAGCGAGGCGGACGCATTTGTGGCGGCATCGCTGTCCACCATTCCCATGGTCGGCAAGCTGGTGTTCCTGACCGTCGGACCGGCCGTCGACGTCAAGCTGGTGGCCATGCAGGCGGGCATTCTGGGCCGACGCTTCGCCGCCCGATTCGCGCCGCTCACCTTCGCGGTGGCGGTGGTCGTCGGGACCGGCGTCGGGCTGGCATTCTGGGGGTGGTGACGTGGATCGGCTGACGCAGTCCGTGCTGGTGACGCTGGTCGGCGGGGCGCTGGTCGCGCTGACCGCATCGGGCCGCTTCGCGCTGTACGTCAAGAGCGGGTTCGGGCCGCTGCTGCTCGCGGCGGGCATCGCGCTGATGCTCGTCGGCGTCGCGTGCGTGGTGCTGGCGATGCGTGCCGACGGTCGGGCGCAGGCCGGGGCACCGGCCACCGACCAACCGCGGGCCGGCGACCACAGCCACGACCACTCCCGAGCCGCCTGGCTACTGGTGTTGCCAGTGTTGGCGCTGCTGCTGGCCCCACCCGCGCTCGGCGCCGACGCCGTCGCCCGCACCTCCGGCTCCCAGGCGGTAGCCGACGCGCCGCCGCCCCTGGACCCGAACGGCCCCGACCAGGTCGTCACCGGCGACGGCGGCTACAAGCCCAACGACGGCCTGGGCTCTGCGCCCAGCGAGACCACGGTGGACGGGCAGCAAGTCCGCACCATGACCTTCCCGCCGCTGCCGACCGGCAGCAAGCCCGACGTGCCGCTGTCGGAGTTCGTGCAGCGCGCCCTGTACGACCCGACCGGGTCCGTGACCGCACACCCCGTCACCGTGACCGGGTTTATCGCCCCGGCCGGCAAGAACTTCGACGACGGCTACCTCATCGCGCAGCTGATCATCTCCTGCTGCGCCGCGGACGCGCGCGCCGTCCGGGTGCACGTCGACGGGGCCGAACCGTTCGCCGCGGGCACCTGGGTCACTGCCGTCGTCACCGCCTACCCGGGGTCGGGCACGCTCGCCAACGAATACGTGCCGACCGTCGCCGTCGCGTCGATCACCAAGCGGGTGCAACCCAAGGACCCGTACGGACGCTGACTGCGTCCGGCAGGCCGCCGCACCCCATCTGCGTGTCCGTCTGCGATCTGCGTGTGCAATAGTGCCCGCAGATCGACACTCGGCACGCAGACCGGAAACGCGCACGCAGATCGACGCCCGGCACGCAGACCGGCACCTGGCGTCAGTGGTTGTCGGAACCGGGCGGCCCCAGGACCGGCGGCTTGGCCTGCAGCGCGGCGAGCACCTTCGGGTCCTGCATCTTCATCCAGTCGACCACGTCCCGGAACGGGACGCAGTAGATGCCGGGCTTGCCACAGTTGTCCAGCAGGAAGTTGCCCAATGCCACGGTGTAGGCGTTGTTGTTCCACTCGTTGAAGTGGTTGCCCAGCAGCAGCGGGGCATGGCTGCCCGCCAGCGCCCCGTCCAGCATGTCCTGGTAGGTCGCCGTGACCTGCTTGGCATCCGCGTCGGACTGCGCCTGGGACACGGTCTTCATCTGCTGGGTCGCCGGGTCGTACTCCTGCGAGTACCAGAAGTTGTAGTCCATGGTGATCTGGAAGTGATTGGGGCCGTACCCGGGAGTGTTGCCGTGCATGGGGAACTCGGCCATGCCCATGTTCCAGATCTTGTACTTGGGCGAGCGATCCGGCCAGACGATGCCGCGCCGGGTGAAGGACTGGTCGTAGTCCATGTGGTGCGCAATCAGCGCGGGATAGAGCGCTTCCTGGGTGCCTTCCAGGCAGGGGGTGCGCTCGCCGGTCACCTCACTGGCCGGCACGTTCAGGGTCGGCAGGTTCGGTGCGTCGTTGAGTGACTTGTAGTTCTTCCAGAACTCGAAGAACTGGTCCAGGTCGTTGTTCCAGTCCGCTGTTGTCCACTCCGCAGCTCCCGGAGGGTTGTCCGAGCAGAAGTGCCCCATGAAGTGCGTGGCGATCTCGTCGCCGTTGGCGTAGGCCTTGTTCAGGTCCAGGATTTCCTGCTTGACCTCGGCCAGGGTGTTCCACGATCCGAGTGAACTCGTGCCCCGGGCATGCCCGGAACCCTGGTAGGCGTCCTTGTGCTGCTCGTCAATCAGGTAGAGCCCGGTTAGGTTCGCGGTGAAGTGGAACGGCACCTGCTTCGCGATCCCGAACCAGTAGTCCCACTTCTCGTGCCAGCCGGCGCCGTCGAAGCTGACCGCGATGAACTGCGGCGGCTTCTCGCCCGGCTTGAGCTTGGTCGGTACGAACCCGTCCGGCTCGGCGTTCGGATTCGTGGAGGCGGTGCTGGTACCCGGTCCGCCGCTGGTGCTGCCGCCGGTCGAGGTGCTGCCGCCGGTCGGTGACGACGGCGTCGACGATCCGCCGGCTCCGGACGAGCCGGTCTGCTGCGCCGATCCCGACGGGGCCGGCGACTCGGACGACGCGCCGCTCGCGCTGCCCGTCACCGATGACGCCGGCCGATAGCTCGTCTGCGTAACGGTGACGGTGGGTCCGGCACCACTGCTGCTGCAGGCGGCCGCGCTCAACGCGGCGACGGTGAGGACGGCCAATCCGGCCAGACGGCGACGTCGCATGTCCACTCCCCGGTCTTGCTGGAACATCGGGACGGAAACGCGCAGGTTTCCGAACCGGTGACGCTTCGCTTGGCGAAAGGTTGCGCGTCCAGCATCGTCCTCCGGGGGTGAGCCCGGGGTGAGGGCGGCGCGCCGCGCACCGGCAAGGCGAACGCTTACCCTGATCAGCACCATGACCGAAGCACGCACCTTCCGCCTCGATGACGAGTTCCTGCCGTCGATCGGGTCCACCCCGCCAGAGCCGGGTTCCGGCCGGCGCGACACTGCCAGGTCGGTGCGCTGGGAGATCGTGCTGGTCTTCGTCATCACCCTCGGCATGAGCGGGCTGCGTTCCCTGGTCGGCATCATCGAGACGCAGATCAAGGCACACCAGGCGCAGATCTCGCTGAGCCAGGTCCACGTCTCGGTGGCTGCCCCCAAGTCGTCGGTGGGCCTGGTGGATCTCGTCTATCAGCTGCTGGCAATCGCCCAGGGGCTGGCGTGGGGCGGGCTCGGACTGTATCTGCTATGGCGGGCCGGGGCGAGCCTGTCGAAGCACCTGGGGCTCAACCTGCGCCGGCCCTGGCACGACGCGGCGGCCGGGGTCGGGCTCGCCGCACTGATCGGCATCCCAGGCCTGGCGCTCTACCTGATCGGCAACAAGCTGGGCATCACGCTAACGGTCGAGGCATCCACCATGACCGACGTGTGGTGGCGGGCGCCGGTGTCGGTGCTGATCGCCTTCCAGAACGGGTTCCTGGAGGAATGCCTGGTCGTCGGGTATCTGCTGGTGCGGTTACGACAGCTGGACCTGCGGCCCTGGGCGGCGCTGTTGATCTCCGCGGTACTGCGCGGCTCCTACCACCTCTACCAGGGCTACGGCGGGTTCGCCGGGAACGTGGTGATGGGGCTGGTGTTCGGCTTCGCATTCCTGCGCTGGCGTCGGCTATGGCCGCTGGTGCTGGCACACGGGCTGATCGACACTGTGGCGATCGTCGGCTACCCGCTGCTGCACGGGCACGTGTCCTGGTTGCCCTGACCCGCGTCCTGCTGCATGGATCAACTTTTGCGCGGCATGGATCAACTGTGCCGGCATGGATCAACATCGCCGAAATGTGACGGGTGATGCCCCTGGGACGAACTTCGTGCATGCAGGGCACGTTGATCCAGGCGGCGGTGAGGTCAGAGCAGCTCGGGCCGGCGGAACTCCCCGCCGAGCACATGCCAGGCCAGGAATGCCAGCACCGTGTCGTACCAGACCCGTGCATGATTCGGGGTCAGCACCCAGTGGTTCTCGTCCGGGAAGTACAGGAACCGGTGCGGCAACTCGGCATTCGGGTCGGCGTGCGCCAGCAGGTCCCACCACAGGCGCAGTCCCTCGCCGATCGGCACCCGGTAGTCCCGGTCGCCGTGGATCACCAGCATCGGGGTGCGGATGTCGGCGGCCGCGGCGGACGGGGTATGCGCCCGCATCATCTCGGCGGTCATCTCGTCCCGCCAGAAATTGGGCGCGTCGGTGGTGCCGCCGAAGGACGGCAGGTCCCACAGGCTGGCGTGCGAGACGATGGCGCGGAACCGGTTGGTGTGCCCGGCGATCCAGTTGGCCATGTAACCGCCGAACGAGCCGCCCATCATCGCGGTGCGCCCGGCGTCCAGGTCGTCCCGGTGGGCGAGCACGGCGTCGGTCGCCGCCAGCACGTCGGTGAACGGTTCGTCGCCCCAGCGCCCCCAGCCGCGCCGGATCATGTCCTGCCCGTAGCCGGTGGACAGCGCCGGATCGGGCAACAGCACCGCGTACCCGGCAGCGACCATGATCCACGGGCACCAGCGCCACGACCAGGCATTCCAGCTGGACACCGGCCCGCCGTGCACCCACAACAGCAGCGGAGCCTGGTGATCCGGCGACGCGCCCTCGGGCAATGCCAGGTAGGAGCGTATCGGCGTGCCGTCGGCCGCGGTCGCCATCACCTCCGTCAGAGTGCCGGGCAGCTCGGGGCGGGGCGCCGGGCCGCGCAACTCACGGGGCCGTTGATCGTCCAGCGAGACATCCAGCGCGACAATCGTTCCCGGGTCCGTGTAAGAGCTGCGCACGGCGAGCAGCGTGCGACCATCCGGGTGCACCTGGACACTGGAGTAGGCGCCGTCGGCCGCGAGCCGGCGCCGGGCGCCACCCGCCACATCCAGCGCGAACACCGGTGCCCGACCGTTCTGGTCGGCGGTGAAGTACAGCGTGCGACCGTCCGGGGAGAAGTCCAGCGACGAGGGGCGCAGCTCTCCCTCCAGCGGAAGTTCACGCGGCTCGCCACCGGTGGCCGGCATGATCCACAGCGAGATCCGGTGCGGCTCGTCGGCGGTGCCGAAATCCTCGCGGACATAGGCGATCTGCGTGCCATCCGGGGAGATCGCGGGCAGACCCAGCGCGACCTTCGCGGGGGCGGCGAGCTCGGTCCGCGAGCCGGTCGCGCAGTCGACGCGCACCAGCCCGGCGGCCAGGTCGGTGTGCCCGTCGATGCGCTGCCAGCTGGTCACCACGAAGCTACCGTCGGCACTGACGGCGCTATCCGCCTCGGTGAGCGCCCGGCCGGCATCCGGGGTCAGGTCCGTCAGCTCCAGCCGCGGGGCGTTCCCGGGATCACCGTCACCGCCGGCCTCCGGTTCCCCCGCCCAGCGCGCGGCGAACAGCCGCGGCTGCTCCGGGCCGAGGTCGTGGTCCCAGTAGCGGACTGGGTAGCCGTCGTGCAGGATGGCGGCGACCTTGGCATCCTTGCGGCGCTTGCGTTTGTCCGCGTCCTGCTCGGTCGTCGCGGTGCCTTCGAAAACCGTGGCGGTGACGAGGATGTCGCCGGACTGCCGAGCCACCGACACGCCGCCGATCCCGCCATCGGCGGCGGCGACCTGCCGGGCCTCGCCGGCACCGGCGGGCAGCAGCCACAGCGCGGCCTTGCCGTCCGTGTCCGATCCCTTGTCCTTGCCGGCGCCGGCGTCGGGGCGACGCGAGGTGAACAGCACCGAGTTGTCCGGCAGGATCGCCGGTCCGGCCTCGCCCGGAGCGGACCTGGTCAGGCGGCGCGCGGGAAGCACTCCGGCAGGATCCACTTCCCACAGCGCGGAGACGTACTTCGTCTTCTCGGCGTCCAGCTCGCTCGCCACGGCCACCAGCCGGGTGCCGTCCGGGGACAGGGCGATGCCACCCTGCCGGCGCAGTGCCACGTACGCGGCGACATCGTGGAACGGGGTGCGTGGTGCGCCGGCCGGTCCGCCCGGGGTGGTGGCGGTCAGGTCGGCGTCGGATTCGGTTTCTGGCATGGGGACCATCCTGCACCCCCGCCACCGTCCGCCGCGCATGCCCCGAAGGTCGCGGCTTGCGCAACGCCAGGGCGTCGTAGGGTGCCGTTATGACGAGCCCTGCCGGTATTCCGGCCGAATACACCCGCGCCGCCGACTGGCTGCTATCCACTACCAGGACGGTCCGTAAGCGGCTGGATCTGGACCGGCCGGTGCCGAGCCAGGTGATCACCGAATGCCTGCGACTGGCTGTGCAGGCTCCCACCGGTAGCAACGTGCAGGGCTGGCGCTGGCTGGTGGTGACGGATCCGGCTCTGCGCGGACGGCTCGCCGAGCTGTACCGCTCCGGCGGCGAGGCCTATATGCAGGCCAGGTCGGGCCAACCCGCGCCCGACGAGCAGACGGCCCGGGTCCGCGACTCGTCGGGCTACCTGATGCAGGTGATCGATCGGGTGCCGGTACTGGTCATCCCGTGCCTGCAGGGCCGCATCCACCGGGTGGAGCACGCAGCGGCATTCTTCGGCTCGATCCTGCCCGCGGCCTGGAGTTTCGCGCTGGCGCTGCGATCTCGCGGGCTCGGCTCCGCGTGGACCACCTTCCATCTGGCGCATGAGCGGGAGGCCGCCGAGCTGCTGGGCATCCCGGAGGACGTCACGCAGGCGGCGATGCTGCCCGTCGCCTACACCCTTGGCACACAGTTCCGGCCCGCGCAGCGTCCCCCGGTGGAGCAGATCACCTACTGGGACGGCTGGGGCGCTACCGGCTGACCAGGTGCGCCGCCACAGCCCGCTCGATGCATCGGGCCGTGTCGGACAGCGCGGCGTCGGTTCCGAACAGGTCGACCAGGGCGGTGACGGTGACCCCGGCGGGCACCGGCACGGACGGGTCGGACGCCCCACACACCACCAGCACCGGCAGGTCTCGCTTCCGGGCGCGAGCGATCACGCCGCCGACCACCTTGCCGTCCAGCGACTGCGCGTCGAACCGGCCCTCGCCGGTCACCACCAGGGCTGCGCCACCCAGCATCTCGTCCAAGGCGCGGTCCAGGCCGGCGGCGTCGGCCAGGGTGTCGAACCCCTCGACGAGTTCGGCCCCGATCGCGGCCAGCCCCCCGGACAGCCCGCCGGCGGCGCCGGACCGATCCAGGGCCTGCACGTCGACGCCGAACCGGTCCCGATACTGCTGGCGCAGGTCGGCCAGCCGGGCCGACAGCACGACGACCTGCTCCGGGCTCGCGCCCTTCTGCGGCCCGAAAACTGCTGCGGCGTCCAGGAAACGGGTCCGCACATCGGCACAGACCCGCAGCCGCACTCCGGCCGGTAACGCGCTGGGGCCGTCGCCAGGGGCCAGCACGGTCAGCGCGCCGGACCCGCCGTCGGTGCTGGCCGAGCCGCCGACCCCGACCAGGATGTCCGTCGCGCCGGCGCCGAGGGCGGCAGCGATCAGCTCGCCGGTGCCGCGGGTGGAGGCGGCCATCGGGTCGTTGCCGTGCGCGCCGCCGGCCAGCAGCAAGCCGGAGGCGGTGGCCATCTCGATCACGGCACGCCCGGCGTCCAGGCGCCAGCCGGCGTCGACCGCCGTTCCCAGCGGCCCCGTCACGGCCGTCACCCGGTTGGCGCCGCCGAACACGTCCAGGGTGCCCTCACCGCCGTCGGCCAGCGGCAGCTGCCGGCAGGGCAGAACGGCGCGCGGAGCGTCCGCGGCGCCGGCGGCAATACCGGCAGCCATGGCGGCGGCGGCCTGGGAGGCGGTGGCGGTGCCGCGGAACTTGTCCGGCGCCGCCAGCACCCGCAGCATCCCGGCCGGACGGCTCATCGACATCTCGTCACCGCCCCGAAACCCGCGTCACCGCAGGGTGAATTGCCGACCGAGGATGCCGTCCCGGGCCCGCCGCTCGGCAGAGGTCAGCGGGGCGTCGCTGGCCAGGGCGGCGCCGAGCCGGTCGGCGAACTCGGTCGCCGGCTGCTCCCACTCACTCTGGTGCGCCTCCCGGTCCAGGTCCCACACCGGCACCAGGCAGCCGTGCGCCCGGAACGACCCGACGTAGCGGGAGCCCTCCCCCAGGTCCAGGGTGCCGGCCGCGGACAGCCGGGCCAATGCGGCCATCAGCGCCGGCTCCGCCTCGCCACGGACCCAGCGCAGGTGCGCCTTCTCGCCGGTGTCCACCCAGTAGGCGCCTGGCAGGTCGGCCAGTCGCGCGGTGGGCATGATCGCGGCGTTCGCCCGCTCCAGCGTGGTGGCCAGCTCACTGCCCGGCTCCGGCGGTTCCTCCAGCCACCAGGCGAAGTCGGAATGCACCGTCACCTCCAGCGGGGTGTCGGTCAGCAGATCCTGCAGCCGGTTGCCGAGGCTGGCCCGGCCAACGGTCGGCAGCACGCTGGACGGTTCGGCGGCGAGCGCCCACTCCAGAGCGGCGGCCAGGTCGCGGGACAGGTCGCCCGAGTGCGTCTGCACCTGGGTGCCGACCAGTACCGACCCGTCCCCTCGGGTCAGTGCCGCCGCGGCACCGGGCAGCACGCTGCACAGCAGGATCGACGGGGCGTCCTCGGCGGGGTCGCGCAGTTCCAGCGTGGCAGTCGCGGAGGGCACGAATTCGCGCAGCGCAATGAGTTCCACCTCGCCGGGCAGCCCTTCGAACGGCCGCGCCACGATCATATCCACGGCATCGGCCGCGCCATGGCAGGCCTTATATCGGCGCCCGGAGCCACACGGGCAGGGCTGCCGAGGATTGATCGTGCCGAACTCACCGGAGGCGGCCGCGGCCGCGGTGCGGTTCTTGGTCTTCTTCGCCACGGCTGCCACGGTAGCCGACCGCGGCGGGCACCCCGACCGGCCGGCGCCGGACCGAGGTCGACCCGGCGGCCATCGCGTGCAACAATCGGGCCCGTTGCCCGCTGGCCGGCACGACGAGCACGGGGAAACAGTTGACCTCAATCCAGTCCGATCCGGACCCGACGACCGGAACGCCTGCGCGGACGCCGGGAACGACGGAAGCCGCCGGCACGGCCACGACATTCGACCTGCCCCCGTTGCCCACCCTGCGGCCGTTGCCCGCGTTGCGACCCTTGGCCCCGATGCCGTGGCCACCCGTCGAGGACGGGGACGGCGCGGTCCACGGCGCACCGGCATCGTCTCCCGTGCCGGCCCCGCGCGCGCCCGAACCCGACGCGGCTGAGCAACACGTCCCGGCACCACACAGCTCGGTGCCGCATCCGCCGGCGCCACCGCCGCCACCGGCCGGTCATCCGGCAGCCACCCGCCCGCGAGTTCCGCCGGCTCCGCTCGCCTCTCCGGCGTCGCCTCCGGTCTCGCGTGCTCGACCGGAGACCAGGCCCGGCCCACCCGCGCGGCCCGCACCACGGCCCGGGCGGCATGCCGCCCCCGACACCGCCATCGATCGGAAGACGCCCACCGCGCGGCGCGTGCTGGTGGTCGGCGGCTCGCGGGACGAAACCGCCCGCCTGGCAGCCCGGTTGGCGCGCGCGGGCCATCGACTGGCTGTGCAGAGCCCGCTACACGCACTGCCGCCCGCGGCCGGGACTCCGGGTGTCGAGCCGAGCGGCACGAGCGAACCTCACACCGGGCGGGCGCCGGTATCACTGGCCGCAGACCGGGCGGACCCGGAAGACCTGACGCGGCTGGTGACCGCGGCGGAACGCGTCCTGGACGGTCTCGATGCGGTGGTGATCCTGCCGGGCACGCCGGCGGAGCCGGCGTCGCTGGACTCCGATCCGGTGAGTTGGGCGGGCAGTTGGTCGCACGCGTTGGAGTCCGATCTGCTCGCCGTTGCCTGCCTGGCACACGCGGCGGCGCGATCGTTCGTCGAGCAGCGCCAGGCCGGCCAGATCGTGCTGGTGGCCGGCAGTTCGGTGGCGGATGATGCGAGCACGCTGGACTCGACGATCCGGGCGGGGGTGACGGCGCTCGGCGCGGAGCTGGCCCGCCAGCTGCGCGGGCACGACGTCGCGGTCACGGTGCTGACGGTCGGCCACGCCATTGCGCAGGGCGAGTCTGCCGTGCCCGCGATGATCGAGGCAGCGCTATCAGCGCGGCTCCGACGCGACGTCGACATCCGGATCGGGTAGCTCGCCCCCGACGGGACTGTCGGTCTCGCCGTCACCAACGCTCGCCTCGCCGGCCCCGTCACCGCCGACCGTACGATTCCCGGCCGTCGACTCCGGTCGACCCACCGACCAGCCGTGGTACGCCCCGCTGCCCCGCCCCACCCAGGACCGTTCGAACGAGACCAACACGGCGGCGAACAGCCCCGCCACGACGGCACCGACCAGTTCTACCGCGACGTGCATCTGCACGGTGTCGGCCACCCATTGGTTGCTGCTCCCGAACGCCATGAGCAGGGTGGCCAGCACCAGCGCGCCGTTGACCGCCCACGCGACCCACCACAGCGGCGCCGTGACGCGAGTGCTGCGGCGTCGGCCGTCGACCTCACGCAGCTGCCGGTCGATCTCCATGACGACCTGGCCGGCGCCGTACAGGTTCCAGCCGGGCAGCACCAGCCTGGCCAGGAGAGCGGCGGCGCTCCGGCTCGGCGCGTGACTCGACCGCTGCGCCGACGATCGGTGCAGTGTCGTCAGGACGGGCAGCGCTGCAAGGGCGGTGATGACGCCCAGGGCGAGCGCCGTCATCCCGCTGGCGAGCACCAGCACGTCGCTCGCACGCACCGGACCGCCGGGAAGCACCTGCGTCCGGCCGGAGAGCAAAAGTGTGAAACGCCAGGCCTCGGCAGCGGCGGAGGTCGCGCAGGCGAGGGCGGTCAGGGCCGCCAGGGCGGCGACCGGGAGCAGCCCGCGGACCTGCGCCGGAACCTGGCCCGCGGCCCGGCCGGTCACCGTGGCGTTGCGCCAGATGACGGGCGGAAAGCCCCAGGTAGGGTGCCCGGCCCGGTAGTCGGGCGGGCCGGCGTACGGGCGCCGGCGCAACCGGACCCTCCGCGTCCCCGCGACGCCAGGGGGCGGGTGAGCGATCCATCGCTGGATCGGAAGTGGAGCTCCACAGTAGACACAGGAGTGGGCCGGGGCCGGCGCGGATGGCTGGGTCCTGGCGCACCGCGGGCACCGCACACCGAACCGCCGGTCGTCGGCGGCGACGTCGTCGGAGCGCGGGCCCCACCGCGAGCTGCTCATCGCCATGGCGTCGACATCGTCGTCACTGTCCGGTTGTCGGTGGGTTGTCGGCGGGCTGTCGGTGGATTGTCGGGTGCTGTGGTTCGCGGAAAGGCAGTCGGCGGGGGCGCTCCCGACCTCAGAGGACCGTCGCCGGATTGCCCCCGTCGGCCATCATCGGGCGGCCGGCCCCCGCCCAGGACAGCATCCCGCCGGCCACGTTGATCGCATCCCACCCGTTGGCGTTGAGGAACTGGGTCACGCGGGCCGATCTTCCCCCACTGCGGCAGATGACGTACAGCGGCGCGTCGTCGGGGACATCGTCCAGCCGCTCGGCGATATCACCCATGGCGATGTGCGTCGCGCCGGGAGCATGTCCCGCGGCCCATTCGTCGTCCTCGCGCACGTCCAACAGCACGGCGTCGGCCGGCAGCTCGTCGATCCGGGCCTGCGGAACGCTTGATGGCATCACCCCTCCATCCTGACATCTCCGGGCGCGGGGCGGCGCGCCGCTCGGTAGATGCCGACTGACCTCCCGTGGAGAGAGATCGAATATTTGTTTGAATAAAAGTCAGTGACGGCATTGACAGTACAGAATGCACGTGAGTAGTATGGAACGTATGAACGGGCGAGTGGTGACGAACAGCGTCGACGGCACACTCCCCGGCACTGATGGCGTCGATCCGCTGGGCGACTGGATGAGCGTGCTGGCCACCCTGGCCCCGGCCGGCGACGACCCCGGACGCATCGATCAAATCAGGGCCCTGGAAAACATCAAATCCGGCTGCGCCGCCGCGCAGGCCCGCATCACCGCGGCGTTCGCCGCCTCCCAACGCGCCCACCACACCTCCGGCCGTGGTGGTGAAGCGGACCGGTCCATGCTGCGCGCCGGCACCCCACCCGGCGCCACCCGGACGGGGCAAGCCGCACACCGCCGAGCCACAGCCGCCCGCCTCGCGGCCCGGTCCGCCGCCGGGCAGATCGCCCTGGCCCGCCGCGACTCACCGCACCGCGGCGGCCGGCACGTCGGCCTGGCCGACACCCTGGTCCACGAAATGCCCCGCACTCTGGCCGCCCTGACCGCAGGGACCATCACCGAATGGCGCGCCACCATCATCGCCCGGGAAACGGCATGCCTGACCGCCGAGCAACGCACCGCCGTGGACACCGAAATCGCCGACCACCTCGACGGGCTGGGCGACGCCCGGATCGGAGCCCTGGTCAAATCCATCGCCTACCGCTTGGACCCCGAAGCCGCCACCACGCGGGCGGTGCACGCGGCAGCCGACCGCCGAGTATCACTACGTCCCGCACCCGACACCATGGCCTACTTGACCCATCTACTGCCGATGGCCGCCGCGGCGGCGTGCGTCGCGTCGCTGCAGCGGGAGGCCGACGCTCACCCCGGCGGCGACGGTCGCACCCGGCAGCAACGCATGGCGGACCTAGCGGTCGCCCGCCTGACCGGCACGGCAAACACCGCAATCACCGTAATCACCGCGGTCACGACACCACCTGCAGCCGACACCGGCACCGGCACCGACGCAACCACCGCCGGCAGTGATGGTGACGACACCCAGGCGCGGAACGCGACCGGCACCGGCACCGCAGACACGGGTGCCGATGACCCGGTCGCGGCGGTCCGCGCCGCCTACCAACGGGCGGTGCGCCACGACCGGCAACCAGAACCCGAACGGTCCCGGCCCACACCGAGCCAGGAGCCCGCCCACCGCCCCGCGGTCGAACCCGGCCCGCACGATGTCGCGCCGGCGCGGCAGCCCGTCCCGGACCTGGGCAGCGGGCATCGGCTACCCGCCGGCACCGACCTGACCATCAACCTCGTCATCACCGACCGCGCACTGTTCACCGACGGGGACGACCCCGCCATCCTGCCCGGCAACCACCCCATCCCGGCACCCCTGGCCCGCCGCATGCTCACCGACCTCCCACCCCAGGCCCGGGTGTGGATCCGCCGGCTGTACACCCGGCCCGGAGCGGGCGACTTGGTCGCCGCCGACTCGAAACGGCGCATCTTCCCGCCCGGAATGCGACATCTGCTTCTCACGCGCGATCAGACCTGCCGCACCCCTTGGTGCAACGCCCCCGCCCGACACGCCGACCACCTCGTTCCGTTCGCGCGGGGCGGGGCGACCAGCATTGACAACGGCCAGTCCCTGTCGGAGGACTGCAACTACCTGCGCCAGGCACCCGGGTGGGCGGCCCGCAAGGACCCTGATCGGCCCGGCACCATCATCGTCACCACCCCGACCGGGCATCGCTACCCGAGCCCACCGCCCGACCTCATACCCGGCCACACCCGCCGGACGCCCGACGCCGAGGTCCGCTACCCCGACAGCATCCTCGAAATCGCTCTGCTCACACGGATCGGCTAGCGAGAACGACGGTCAGGAACACGCTGCCGGACCACACCTATCGCAGCAGCCGTGAACGACGCCGATCCGCGAGCAGCCTGCCGCCGGTCTGGCAGGTCGGGCAGTACTGGAACGACCGGTCCGAGAACGACACCTCGGCGATGGGGGTGCCACACACGGGGCAGGGCAACCCGGTTCGGGCGTGCACCCGCAGGCCGCTGCGCTTCTCACCCTTCAATCGCGCGGCCTGCCCGCCCGCGGTCCGGCGCACGGCATCCGACAACACCTCGCGCATCGCGTCCGCCAGCCGTTCGATCGCGGCCGGGTCCAGGGTCCCCGCGGTCGCGTAGGGGGACAGCCGTGCGACGTGCAAGATCTCGTCGGAGTAGGCGTTCCCGATGCCGGCGATCACGGCCTGGTCGGTCAGCACCGTCTTCAGCCGTCCGGTACTCCCGGCGAGCAGCTCGGCCAGATCCTGCGCCGTCATGCCCGCACCGTCCGGACCGAGCGCATCATGCCCCAGCCGGGCGACCCCGCGCACGAGACGCGGGTCCGTCACCACGGCCGCCGTCACCGACTTCTTGGTGCCCGCCTCCGTCACGTCGAAGCCGCCCCCGCCAGACAGCCGCACCCGCAGCGCGATCGGGCCGCCCATCTTCGGGGGGACGGCACCCATCTCGTCCGACCAGCGCAGCCACCCCGCGCGTGCCAGGTGCAGCACCAGGTGCAGTTCCGCCGGTCCCGCCGCAGCCTCGTGCGAAGCGGTGACGATATCCAGGAACTTGCCGTGCCGGGTCGCGCCCGTCACCGTCCTGCCGACCAGCGCCGACGCGGGCGGATCGTAGGTGGTCAGCACGTTCAACGAGGCCACCGTCACCGCCACCACCTGCGCCCCGGAGGCGTGCTCCGTGACGAACTGGGCCAGCGCGGCCACCTCCGGCAGTTCCGGCATGCTCGACAGTCTGCCCGAGAACGACGGAGATCGGCATGGGGACAACCGCCGCACGCCCATGGGTAGTTGTCCCCAATGTGGCTCGGACGCCCCACAGCCCCTGCCGACGTTCCTATTCTGGGACGGGCAGCCCGTCGGCATCCAGTGCGGGCGCGGCGGAACGGAAGGAGACGCCGGTGACGGTCTATGCCAAGTATCCGTACGCGACCCTGCTGTCGGTCGGCGGCCAGCTGGGCACCATCTCCGAGCAGCTCGACTCCAAGGACAAGGGCGCCTCATCGGTGGACGGCCTGTCGGGCGACCAGCAGTCCATCGCCGACGGGATCGGCGACTTCCGCGACGAGTGGGGCGAGAGCATCAAGAAGCTCAAGGAGAACATCGGCAACTTCGGCGAGCTGTCCACCCAGATCGGCACCATGGTCGCCAGTGCGGACACCGAGCTCGCCAAGGCGATGAGCACGTCCGGCTCCGGACCATCGCCCGCCCCGCGCGCGGTCTGACCGGCACCGCGCCAGACCCCACCGACCGAGCCGCCACCCCGCGTTTGCATCGGTCCGAACGGCACCGCATGCTCAGCGCATGAATCGCTCGCCCCGCGTGGCCGTACTGGGTGGCGGATCGTGGGGCACCACCGTCGCCTCGCTGGCCGCCCGCAACACCGAGACCGTGCTGTGGGCTCGCAACCCGGAGGTGTGCGAGGAGGTTAGCCGCCAACACCGCAATTCGACTTACCTGCCGGACGTCGAGCTGCACCCGAACCTGACCGGACAGCCCGACCTGGCGGCGGCCGTCGAGTGGGCGGACGTGCTGGTCATGGCCGTCCCGTCGCTGGGCTTTCGCGGCGTGTGCGAGCAGGTCGCCGGTCAGCTGCGGCCGTGGGTGCCGGTGGTCAGCCTGGTCAAGGGTCTCGAGCAGGGCACCCGGCTACGGATGACGCAGATCGTCGCCGAGCTTCTGCCCGGTCACCCGGCAGGGGTGCTGTCCGGACCGAACATCGCCCGCGAGATCGCCTCCGGATTCGCCGCCGCCGCCACGCTGGCCATGCCCAGCCAGTGGTCGGCCGAGATGCTGCAGCCGATCCTGCATTCGCATCTGTTCCGGGTATATACGGCCACCGACGTGGTGGGCGTGGAGATCGCTGGCGCGCTGAAGAACATCTTCGCCATCGCCGTCGGCTTCGGCGACGGGCTGGATGCGGGCGTGAACACCCGCGCGATGGTGATCACTCGTGCACTGCGCGAGCTGACCCGGCTGGGCACCGCAATGGGCGGCCAGACCGAGACGTTCTACGGCCTGGCCGGGATGGGTGATCTGATCGCGACCTGCACCAGCCCGCTGTCCCGCAACCGGACGGTCGGCTACGAACTGGCCCGCGGGCGCAGCATCGCCGAGATCGTCACCGGCATGAACCAGGTCGCGGAGGGCGTCAAGACATCGGCGGTGGTGATGGAACTGGCCGCGCAGTACGGGGTTCCGATGCCCATCGCCACCGAAGTGGACGCGGTGCTCAACCACGGCCAGCCGGTGCGGGAGGCCTACCGGGGGCTGCTACGCCGGGCCGCCGGGCACGAGCACCACGGAGACGGCTGGTAGGCCGGGCGGGGTAGCGTCGGAGATCATGACCGCCACCCCCCGCTCGCACCATAGCGATCTCGGCGCGCTGTTCCGGCACGCCGCGGACCTGGCCGCGACCTTCCGTGATTCGCTGCCGCACCGGCGCGTGGCCTCCGAGGTCGACATCGACGGTGCACTGGCGCTTTTCGAGGCCGACCTGCCCGAGGGGCCGAGCGATCCCGACGCGGTCCTCGACGAGCTGGCCCGGCTCGCCGATCCCGGGATCGTGGCCAGCGCCGGGCCCCGGTTCTTCGGTTTCGTCAACGGTGGGGCGCTGCCGGCCGCCAGCGCCGCCGACATGCTGACCATCGGCTGGGACCACCCCGCGTTCAACGCGGTGCTCAGCCCGGCGGATGCGGCCGCCGAACGGGTCGCCGGCACGTGGGTGAAGCGGCTGCTGGGCGTCCCCGCCACGGCATCGGTGGGGTTTGTGACGGGAGCCCAGGCGGCCAACACCGTGGGCATCGCGGCGGCCCGGCAGCACCTGCTGACGCAACGCGGCCATGACGTGGGAACCCGGGGGCTCACCGGAGCTCCCCCGATCCGGGTGCTGGCAAGCCGGGAGCGGCACGCCACGATCGATGCGTCCGTGCGGCTGCTGGGACTGGGCACCGCGTGCGTGCAGCCGGTGGCGGCCGGCAGCAACGGCGACATGGACATGGCCGACCTGCGCCGGGCACTGGACGCCGGCGACCACGACGCGTCGACGATCGTCGTGCTGCAGACCGGCAACGTGAACACCGGTGCCTGCGATAACCTGCGCGCCGGCTGCGATCTCGCGCACGAGTACGGCGCATGGGTGCACGTCGACGGCGCGTTCGGACTGTGGGCGGCCGCGTCGCCGTCACACCGTCACCTCACCGACGGCGTCGAGCTGGCCGACTCCTGGTGCACCGACGCGCACAAGTGGCTCAACGTGCCCTACGACTCGGGCCTGGCGCTGTGCGCGCATCCGGACGCCCACGCAGCCGCCATGTCCTACAGCGCGGCGTACCTGTCCGGATCGGAATCCACCCCGGGCGCGGGTTCCTACGGACCCGGCGACCTGGTGCCGGAATCATCCCGCCGCGCAAGGGGCTTCGCGGTCTGGGCGGCGCTGCGGCAGCTCGGCCGGTCCGGGGTGGCCGACCTGGTGGACCGGTGCTGCGCGCTGGCGCGCCGGTTCGCGGAGGGCCTGGCCGCCGGGGGCGCGGTGATCGTGAACGACGTGGTGATCAACCAGGTACTCATCGACTTCCCGGGCCGGAGCGCCGACGCCATCGCCGCTGCGGTCCAGGCCGAGGGAACCTGCTGGTTGGGAGCCACCACCTGGCGGGATCGGCGGCTGCTGCGGGTGTCGGTGTCCAACTACGCCACCACCGAGGCGGATATCGATGTGTCGGTGACGGCGATCCTGGCCGCGGGTCGGTCGGTGCCGGCAGCGCGACCGAGCTGAGCGTCGGAAAGGGCCCGGACCCGCGCGATGCGGATCCGGGCCCCTCGACTGGGTGAACGGTCGGCTCAGTTCTGCGAGCCCTCGGCGTCGGCGTCCACCGTCACACCCTCGCCGGTCGTGTCGGTGGCGGGGGCTCCGGCGGTGACGACGATCTTGCGCGGCTCGGTTCCGGCGTAGGCACCGGACACCCGCACGGTCAGCACGCCCGCGTCGTAGCTGGCGGCCAGCGCCTCGGCGGTCACGTGCTCGGGCAGGGTGAAGGACCGGCGGAAGCTGCCGTAGCGCATCTCGCGCAGGTAGCCGACGCCACCCTTCCCGGTACCCTCCTCGACGCGCTCGTCCCGACGCTCGCCACGTACCACCAGGCGACCGCGGTCCAGCTCGACCGTCACGTCCTTGTCCAGATCCAGGCCCGGCAGCTCCAGCCGGACGACGGCGTCGTTGCCATCGCGCAGCACCTCGGCGGCCGGGGTGAAACCGGTGGCGACCAGTCCGGCCGCGGGGGCGGTGCGGGCCGGGAAGGCCCGACGGATCACCGCGTCGAACTCGGCGAACGGGTCGCGCCGGCTCATCAGCATCGTTGCCATGCAGATCACTCCTCGTGAGTCTTTGATGCGGGCCGGTCCACCCGAGCCCGTCACCCTTACTAACTTGAGTCGACCCGACTCAATTCCCACCATGCGATCGCCGTGAGCGAACAATTCCGGACAGCGATGTCTCATCACGACATCTCACCTGGTCGGGTAAACCGGAAGACCATCGTCCGCAATCGGCCCTACCGTCAGGTGCACGATCCCGGCCGACCCAAGGAGATGGCCACCATGACCCTCGCCACCGATACCGCGACTACCTGGCTGTTCGACTCGGATCCGGCGATCCGCTGGCAGGTGCTGCGCGACCTGACCGACGCCTCCGCCGGGGACGTCGCGCAGGAACGCGCCCGAGTGGCCCGGACCGGCTGGGGCCGGCGGCTACTCGACCTGCAGTCCGACGGGCAATGGGCTCGCGGCGCCTGCTTCCCGGGCGAAGGCTGGAAGGCCCCACAGCCCATCGAAGGCAACCCGGACGGCCAGCCCTGGACGGCAACCCTTCCGACCCTGCGACTGCTGCGCGATCTCGGCATCGATCCCGCGGACCCGGACGTGCGCGCCGCAGTGCAAGGCGTGGCCGAGCACTGCCGCTGGGAATACGCCGGCGAACCGTTCTTCGACGGCGAGGTCGAGCCCTGCATCAACGGCGGCACGGTCGCGCTCGGCGCCTACTTCGCACCGGGCCTGGCCGGTGGCGTCGGCACGGTCGACGGCATCGTCGCCCGGCTGCTGGGCGAGCAACTCGACGACGGCGGCTGGAACTGCGAGGCGGAGAACGGGTCGACCCGCTCGTCGTTCCACACGACCCTGTGCGTGCTGGAGGGGCTGGCGGAGTATCAGCGGGCGGGCGGCGTGCTAGCGGTGACGGACGCTCGGCAGCGCGGTGAGGAATACCTGCTGTCGCGCGCGCTCTACCGGCGGGCGAGCACCGGTGAGGTCGTCGACTCGGACTTCCTGCGGTTCTCCTTCCCGACCCAGTGGCACTACGACGTGCTGCGGGCGCTGGACTATTTCCGCTCGCTGGACAACGCGCCCGACCCGCGCCTGGCGGGGGCGATCGAGCTGGTGCGCGGCAAGCAGCAGCCGGACGGGCGCTGGCCGCTGGAGAACACGCACCCCGGCCTGGTGCACTTCGAGATGGAGGACGGTGACGGGAACCCGAGCCGCTGGAACACCCTGCGCGCCCGGCGCGTCCTGCGCTGGTTCGACGCCGGGTGAGCAGGGCGTAGCGCCTGCGCGATCAGGCCGAGCAGCCGGTCACTGCGGGCATCACTGCGGGATGCTGTGCTCCCCCAGCACCGACTGCTGACTCGGCACCTGGTCCTGCCGGACGATCCCGACCGGGCAGGTCAGGCCGTTGGGTCCGTGGTTGCAGTAGCCGCCGGGATTCTTGTGTAGGTACTGCTGGTGGTAGTCCTCGGCGTAGTAGAACGGCCCCGCATCCTGCGCCGGGCGGATCTCGGTGGCGGGCGGGCCGAAGCCGGCGTCCGCGAGCACCCGCGCGAATGCGTCCCTGGTGGCCTCGGCGGCGGCCCGCTGTTCCGGTGTCGTCCAGTAGATCGCCGAGCGGTACTGGGTGCCCACGTCGTTGCCCTGCCGGTTCGCGGTGGTCGGGTCGTGGTTTTCCCAGAACGCCTTGAGCAGGTGCTCGGCGTCGGTCTTGGCTGGGTCGTAGACCACCAACACGGTCTCGGCATGGCCGGTTCGCCCGGTGCAGACCTCCTCATAGGTCGGGTTGGGGGTATGCCCGCCCTGGTAGCCGACCGCCGTCGTGATCACGCCGGGCTGGCGCCAGAAGATCCGCTCGGACCCCCAGAAACAGCCCATCGCGATCGAGAGCAGCTGCGCGCCCGCTGGCCAGGGCGCCACCGTGCTGGTTCCGAGCACCGTGTGAGTGCCGGTGACGGGCATCGGTGTGGGCCGCCCCGGAAGGGCGGACTCCGCGGTCGGCAACGGCGCGGCTGAACGCGAGAACAGGGACATGACCCCAGGGTACGAGCGTCACGGACGGACGGTTGGCACAATGCCGGTCGGAAGAGTTTGGCAGGGGAGGGGCTGGCATGGCCGTGACGACGACGCCGGGTCCCCTGCGCGGTGCGCTGCCGCAGCCCGCGCGGGGAATCTGGCCAGACCTGGACACGGTGCCGCGCGCGCCGGTACATGCCGCTGTCGCCCGATCCGTCATCCGCCGTGCCGTGCGCTCCCTGCCGCTGACGCTGGAGTTCCCGGACGGCACCCGCTGGGGAGCCGGCCACCGCACCGCGACCCGCCGGACGGCCGGCGCCCCGACCCTGGCGCTGACCCGCCCCGACGCGTTCTTCGCTCGGCTCGGCCGGGACGGGCTGATCGGCCTGGGCGAGGCATGGATGACCGGCGAGCTGACCGCGGGCCGCTGGTGCCCCCGGGCATCCGGCGGCCCGGGCGAAACGGATGCCGCGGTGCTCGACGAGTCCACCGACCGGCTGGCCGCCGCCCTCACGGTGCTGGCCGGCCGGCTGACGAGCCTGGTGCCCCGCCCGCTGCGCGCACTGCGCCGGTGGTGGCAGCGCCGCCAGCCGGACTCCGAGCGCAACACCGTGCGCGGCGCGCAGCACAACATTCACCGCCACTACGACCTGTCCAACGACATGTTCGGCACGTTCCTGGACGAGTCCATGACCTACTCGTCCGCCTGGTTCGACCCCGCACCCACCACCGCCGCGACGTTCGACGAGCTCGGGCCGGCGCAGCTGCGCAAGATCGACGGCATCCTGGATCTGGCCCGGGTGCGCTCGGGCACGCACCTGGTGGAAATCGGCACCGGGTGGGGCGCCCTGGCAATCCGGGCCGCCGCCGAACGGGGCGCCACCGTCACCAGTCTCACCCTCTCGCGCGAGCAGGCCGACCTCGCACGGCGGCGCATCAACGACGCCGGCCTGGCCGACAGGGTCGACGTCCGGCTGGAGGACTACCGGGTGCACGCTGCGGCGCATCACGGGGCCTACGACGCCGCCGCCAGCGTAGAGATGATCGAGGCGGTGGGACGGCAGTATTGGCCGGACTACTTCTCCTCGGTGCAGGCGATGCTACGACCGGGTGCCCGGTTCGGACTGCAGGCCATCACCGTCGACCACGGGCAGCTACTAGCCACCCACGGCAGCTACACCTGGATCCACAAGTACGTCTTTCCGGGCGGGCAGCTCACCTCGCTGCCCGGCATCGACCACGCCCTGGCCGCACACACCCGGATGCGAGTGCAGGAGTCACGCCGGCTAGGCGACAGCTACGCGGCCACCCTGCGACTGTGGCGGCATCGGTTCAACGCGAACGCCGCCCGGATCGCCGAACTGGGCTTTGACGAGACCTTCCGGCGCATGTGGACCTTCTACCTCGCCTACTCCGAGGCCGGCTTCGCCTCCGGTTACCTGGACGACTACCAGCTGGGCATCGGCTGAGCACCCCGTACGCTGGCCGGGTGGCAGAGCAGAACACCGCGCCCGAATACCGCCGGCTGGGCACCTCCGGGCTTGCCGTCTCTCCGGCCGGATTGGGTTGCAACAATTTGGGGCGCGCCGGCAGCGTCACCGCCGATCCGGCGGCCGCGACCGCGGTGGTGCACGCCGCCCTGGACGCCGGCATCACGCTGTTCGACACCGCGGATATCTACGGCGCCCCTCCCGGCCGGTCCGAGGAGCTGCTCGGCGCTGCGCTCGGGTCGCACCGGTCCGAGGTGGTCGTCGCCACCAAGTTCGGCATGGACGCCCAGGGCGCCAACGGCCCCGACTTCGGCGCCCGCGGATCCCGCCGGTACATCCGGCAGGCCGTTGAATCGTCACTGCGGCGTCTCCAGACCGACTGGATCGACCTGTACCAGCTGCATCGGCCCGATCCGCACACTCCGTTGGAGGAGACGCTGGCCGCGCTCGACGACCTCGTCACCGCCGGAAAGGTCCGCTACCTCGGGCACTCCAACTTCGCCGGCTGGCAGCTGGCGGACGCCGCCTGGACGGCCCAGTCGACCTCCCGCACCCCGTTCATCTCCGCACAGAACCAGTACTCGCTGCTACACCGCGATCCGGAGCGCGAGCTGATCCCCGCGGCCGAGGCGTTCGGGGTGGGCATCCTGCCGTTCTTCCCGCTGGCCAACGGGCTGCTCACCGGGAAATACACCCAGGACCACGCCCCCTCCGACAGCCGGCTGGCGATGTTCAAACCGGCGCTGCTGGAGACGGCGCCGTGGGAAACACTGCAGGCGCTGCAGTCCTTCGCCGACCAGCGCGGGATCACGATGGTGCACGTCGCGTTCGGCTGGCTGCTCGCGCAGCCGCAGGTGGCCTGCGTGATCGCCGGGGCCAGCACGCCCGAGCAGGTGAGGGCGAACGCCGACGCGGCCCGCAGCTGGACGCCGAGCGAGGACGACCTGGCGACCCTCGACGCCATCCTGCCGCCACCGATGTGAGCCGTTCGGCCGTGCCCGAACACGCCGCATCGGCGGCGGCGCGGCCGCACGGGATCGCGGTGCTGGCGGTGGCCGTGGTGTTCGGCTCGGCGGGGCTGGCGATGGCGTCCGCGGTGTCCCGGATGCCGGAGATCAAGAGCCAGGTACACGCCAGCGCCACCGAACTGGCCTTCGCGTTGGTCTGCGTGGGGCTCGGCTCGGTGGTCGCGATGCCGTTCGCCGGGCGGCTGGTGAGCCGATTCGGTACCGCGGCGGTGTGCCGGACGTTCGCCACGATCGCACTGCTCGGCTGGTCGCTGGTCCCGCTGGCCCGGTCGGTGCCGGAGCTGGCCGGAATCCTGCTGCTGACCGGTGCCGGGGTGGGCATCTGGGACGTCTCGATGAACGTGCAGGGCTCGATCGTCGAACGGCGACGGACTCAGGTGCTGATGCCGTTGTGGCACGGGCTGTTCTCGGTCGGCGGGGTGGTCGGGGCACTGGCCGGGGCGGGCGCCGCGCGGTGGGGAGTCCCGCTGGGCTGGCAGCTGCCGGTCGTCGCGGCGGTGCTGTGGGTGGCCGTGCAGGCGGGGTGCGGGGTGTTCCTGACCGAGCCGGGCGTGGTTGCGGGCGACGAGGTCTCTGACCGAGACCGGGGCTCCGACCGTCATGAAGCCGTCGGCGGTGACGGGACTCGTGCTGCCGAACCGCGCGTGCCGGCGGTGTCGCCCCCGGTGCGCCGCGGAATCACCCGCAGCGAGATCCTGCTGGGCCTGATCACGCTGGGGACCGCGCTCGGCGAGGGCGCCGCCAACGACTGGCTCGCCGTGGCGCTGGTCGACGGGCGCGGCGCGCCGGCGGCGATCGGGGCGCTGACCTACGCGGGGTTCAACCTGACCATGGCCCTGGGCCGGTTCTCCGGCGGGCCGCTGATCGCCCGATTCGGCCGGGTGGCGGCGCTGCGTGCCGCGGGGCTGACCGCCGCCGCGGGTGTCGTGCTGTTGTGCCTGGTGCCCGGCGCAGGTGTTGCGCTGGCGGGCGCGGCCGCGTGGGGGCTGGGGCTGGCCATCGTGTTCCCGTCCGCGATGTCGGCGGCGGGCGAGGTGCCGGGACGCGCCGGCGAGGCGATCGCGACCGTCTCCACCATCGGGTACGGCGGATTTCTGCTGGGGGCGCCGATGATCGGGCTGCTGGCCCATACGATGCCGCTGCTGCATGCCCTGCTGGTCGTCGCGGCATTCGCGATCCTGATCGCCGTGCTTGCCCCGGCGGCGCGCGAGCGCCGGGCGGCGCCGCGGACCGTCGCCCGCTCCTGAGACGGGAGCCCGTTAGCCCTGGTGCGGGTACCCCGAACTGGTCGGCGGCACGAAGGTCTCCTTGATCGACCGTGGCGAGGTCCAGCGCATCAGGTTCGCCGCGGATCCGGCCTTGTCGTTGGTCCCGGAGGCCCGCGCTCCGCCGAACGGCTGCTGCCCGACCACCGCGCCGGTGGGCTTGTCGTTGATGTAGAAGTTGCCGGCGGTAAACCGCAGCGCCGCCGACACCCGATCGACCGCGGCCCGGTCGGTGCCGATGATCGAACCGGTCAGCGCGTAGGGCGAGGCCGAATCGACGGCCCGCAGCACATCGGCGAACCCGTCGGCGGCCGAGTCGTCGTAGACGTGCACCGCCAGCAGGGGCCCGAAGTACTCGGTGCAGAACGCCTCGTCGGCGGGGTCGGTTCCAGTGATCAGGGTGGGGCGCACGAAGTAGCCAACCGAGTCGTCGTAGGTCCCGCCGGCCAGCACCTCGATGCCGTCGGTGGCGTGCGCCCGGTCGATCGCCGCACGCAGCTTGGCGAAGGCGCGGTCGTCGATCACCGCCGAGGTGAAGTTCGCCAGGTCCTCCACGTCACCGACCGGCAGCGCCTCGATCTCGGCGACCAGCGCGTCCCGCAGCGAGGGCCACAGCGACGCCGGCACGTACGCGCGGGAGGCCGCCGAGCACTTCTGCCCGGAGTACTCGAAGGCGCCCCGCACCAGGGCGGTGCGCAGCACGTCGACGTCGGCCGAGGAGTGGGCGACCACGAAGTCCTTGCCGCCTGTTTCGCCGACGATCCGCGGGTAGGACCGGTACGAGGCGATGTTCGCCCCAACCGTGCTCCAGAGCTTCTGGAACGTGGCCGTCGACCCGGTGAAGTGGATACCAGCCAGCGCCGGATCGGTCAGCGCCACCTCGGAGATCTCCGGCCCGCGACCGGGCACCATGTTGACCACGCCGTCCGGCAGGCCGGCCTCGCGCAGCAGGTCCATGGTCAGCGACGCGGCCAACTGCTGGGTCGGTGACGGCTTCCACAGCACCACGTTGCCCATCAGCGCCGGCGCGGTCGGCAGGTTGCCGGCGATGGCGGTGAAGTTGAACGGGGTGACGGCGTAGACGAAGCCCTCCAGCGGCCGGTGGTCGGTGCGGTTCCACACCCCACGGGAGTTCGCGATCGGCTGCTCGGCCAGCACGTGTCGGGCGAAGTGCACGTTGAAGCGCCAGAAATCGGCCAGCTCGCACGCCGCGTCGATCTCGGCCTGCTGCACCGTCTTCGACTGGCCCAGCATGGTGGCGGCGTTCATCCGGGCGCGCCACGGGCCGGTCAACAGGTCGGCGGCACGCAGCAGGATCGCCGCACGGTCGTCGAAGGCGAGGTCGCGCCAGGCGGGGGCGGCGGCCAGGGCCGCGTCGATGGCGGCGCGCGCGTCGGCCTGGTCGCCGTGCGCAGAGATGCCCAGCACCCGGTGGTGGTCGTGCGGGGCCACCACGTGGAACGCGGGGCCGGACGGCATGCGGCGCGCCCCGCCGATGACCGCGGGCAGCTCCCGCTGGCCGGTGAACTCGGCCAGGGCGGCGGTGAGCTCGGCCCGTTCGAGCGTGCCGGGCGCGTAGCTGAGCACCGGTTCGTTGACCGGGGCGGGAGGGGCGGTGACGGCGTCCATGTCGTGTTTCTCCTTCACAGGGTGCGGATGATCTGTTACGGCGGGGTCGATCAACCTTTGGTCGCGACCGATCGCAGGAAGAACAGCAGGTTGGCGGGTCGCTCGGCCAGCCGCCGGGTGAAGTACCCGTACCAGTCCGAGCCGTAGGGCACGTACACCCGCACCGTTCGGCCGGCTTGCGCCAGCCGACGCTGTTCGTCGGGGCGGATGCCGTAGAGCATCTGGTGCTCGTAGTCCCGCGGCCCGCGTCCAGCACGCTCGGCCAACTGCCCCGCGATGGCGATCAACCGGGGATCGTGCGAGCCCACCATCGGGTAGCCGTCGCCGGCCATCAGCATCGTCAGGCCACGCACGTACGCCCGGTCGACCTCCGCGGGGTCGGTATGCGCGACCTCGGGCGCCTCGTTGTAGGCGCCCTTGACCAGTCGGACGCGAGAACCTTTGCCCAGCAGCACTTTCAGATCATCGGGAGTGCGCAGCAGCATCGCCTGGATCGCCACCCCGACGTCGGGCTGTTCGGCGCGCAGGGCCGCCAGGGTCCGCAGCGTCGCGTCGACGGTGCTGTGATCCTCCATGTCCAGCGTGACGCGGGCCCCGGCACGATAGGCGGCCCCGGTGATGGTTCGTGCCCCGGCGAGCGCATAGGCCTCGCCGCCCTCGGGCACCTCGTCGCGGGGCAGCGCCGCCCCGACCGCGGACAGCTTGACCGACACCTCCGCGCCCACCGCCAGTCCGGCGGCATCGAGCGCGCGGATCAAGTCCACGTAGGCGGTGACGGTGCCGTCGGCCTGCGCCCGCTCGGTGGTGTCCTCGCCCAGGTGGTCCAGCGTCACCTGCAGCCCGTGCTCGCGCAGCCGGGTGACCGCGCCGACGGCGTCCGCCGTAGTGGTGCCGGCGACGAAACGGGTGACGACAGAGCGGGTCACCGGCAAGCGGGTGAGGAGGTCGCGGACGCCGGTACTGGCAGATAGCGCCAAGATCGGCTTGCGCAGCAGGAACATCGTCGCCTCGGTCGGATGCGGCTCGCTAATCGTGCGGTCGTACGATTAGGCTCTGACCTGAGATTACCCGACGCCGAGCCGTGGTGTCACTGGACGGGTGATGTGTGCCGGACCACGGACCTTCGACGCCGTGACGCGGTGGACCGGGAGGGAGCCGAACCGTGAGCGACGACCGAGCGGGCGGTGCCCGTCGCGACAGAGTCGCAGGGCGCCGGGGAGCGGGGCGGAGCGAACAATCGGGCGCCGTGAGCATGGATCAGCCGGCACCCCGTTCCCGGCAACGACAGCCTCCGGAGATCCGACAGCAGATGATCATCGCGGCGGCGCGGGACATCATCACCCGGCAAGGCCTGCACGCGACCACGGTGCGCGACATCGCCCGGGCCGCGGGCGTAGCGGTGGGCACCGTCACCTATCACTTCTCCGGCATCGCCGAAGTACTGGTGGGGGTCTTGGAGGCCGAGATGGCCGACTACTCCGCCCCGGTGATGCACGCCGCAGACGCATCGGCCACCGGCCGCGACGGCTTGCTGGTGCTCACCGACGGACTGCTGGCCACCGGTGACCGCGCTGTACAGCACTGGAAGCTGTGGCTGGACTTCTGGACCCTGGCGGCGCACCAACCGCGGTACTCGGACTGGCAGTCCCGCGTCTACCGTGACCTACACGGGCTCGCCGAGCGGCTGATGCGGCGCGGTCAGCAGGACGGCACGCTGACCGTGCAGGAGCCGGCAGGCCAGGCCGTCGAATACATCGCGGTGATGGACGGCCTGGTGGTGCAGGGCTACCTGCCGGACTCGCGTCTGGACCCGGATCGCGCGCGGGCCATGCTGCGTGGCTACCTGGCGCGAACCTTCCGGGCGCCCGGCGCTACTGCTTGGCCAGCGCCGTCCGTACCTGGCCGCGCATGTCCTTGACCGACGACGTGGTCGAGCCGAGCGCCGTCCGTACCGAGGCCAGGATCTCGCGCACCGTGTCGGCGGCGTTGTCCCACTGGGTCTGGATCCCGGTGTACTCGTCCATCTCGTCACCGTCCCAGTTGGACTTGACGCTGTTGACGAAGCCTCCCAGGTCGGTCAACGACGACTCCAGACCGGAGATCACCGATCCCAGGTCGCCGTGCGCGGTATCCGCGGTGGCCTCGTTGTAGGAGAAGACGCCTCCTCCACCCATATTCCTCACTCCTTGATCGATCGATGTCAGTGCCGTGTCGAGCTCGCGTTGGTCCTCAGGCGCGGAACTTGGTCGCGTCCCAGTTGGCCGACCCCATGGTGGACTGCAGCTGCTGCGCCTGCTGAGCGTGGAACTGGTCGTAGAGGTGACCGGCGTTGCCGACCCGGCCCCGGATCGACCCGAGCGCGGTGTTCAGATCCTTCATCGCGGCGTGCCACGCCTCGGTGAGCTGTTGCCACGACCCGAACGCCGTCCCCTGCCACTGGCCCTGCAGCGGCTCGATCGCCTGGGTGAACGCCGAGGCCTGCGCATTGAGCGCCGACACCGACGTGTCCAGGTTCGACGCGTGCTTGTTGACCGAGTCCTCGCGCACCGCGAACTTCGGACCCATCACCGATCACCCCATCTCCCACAGTCGCGGTGGACCCTCCACCCGAGCGCCCCGACGGGCGACGACTTCGACGGTAGGTCCGCCGCGGGCCACGGGGCGCCCATCCACAGGAATTTCTGCCGGTCATTCATGGGCAGAAGTCCCCATCGACGCCCGCCTCCCGGCCGCGGCGATGTCGGCGCGCAGGGCACCGTGAGGTCACGCCGCCGGAAGCGGGGTGGACATCGGCGACGTCAGCGCATCGGCCGCCAGCGCAAGGGCGGTGATCATGCTGGAGCGCGACAGCTGCCCCAGCTGCCGCCGGCGCAGCGCCTCGTCCCGGGCCAGCACCGTCACCGGCTCGGGCAGCGCGGACCAATGGGGGACGCGCAATCCGCGGGAAACCGCGACCAGCGTGGCGGTTCGGGTGCGGGGCCGGCCCGGGCCGTCCGACAGCCACACCCGGCCCGCGCGGGCCTGCCGAGCCAGATCGGGGCCGGCCGGGGCGACCAGCAGGTAGTGATCGGCCCGCTCGAGGACGGCGTGCAGCACCGGCGCCGCCGGCCCGGCCGGGGTATCGATCAGGATCACGTCCGCCCGGTAGGCCAGCCGGTCCAGGGTCTGTTCCAGCCGCTGCGGCGGAACGCCGCCGCGGCCGGGCGGCAACGACAGCACCGGGACCGCGGCGTCCGGGGTGAGCGCCTGGCGGATGCGGCGCCGCGGGATCCCCCCGATCGGGGCGCCAGCCAGCAGCTCGGGCAACCGCCCCTGGCGCACGTCACCGCCCAGCAGTGCCGTGACGGAGCGGGCGGACACGTCGTCGCCGGCCGGTGGCCGGCCGGGTGCGTTGCGCGGGCCGGTGACGGAGGTGACGGCATCGATCACCACCACCCGGCGGTGCGAGTGGCCGGCCACGGCCAGCGCCAGCAGGGCGGTGACGGTGGTTCGCCCCGCCCCCGGGACCAGGCCGACCACCGCGATGGTGCGCGGCGCGGCCGGGGCCTCGGCCAGCGCGTCGACGGCGTCCCGGAAGGCGTCCAGCCGGCCGGCCACGCCGGGGTGCAGCGCGGCCCGGAGGCGAGCCAGCCTGGTGTCCACCGTGCACACGCTAGCCGCCGGCGGCGGTTACCCTCGGATCGGCGCGACCGGGCGAGCTACGGGTGATCTCAAGGGGGCAGCGTGACGCAGCTGCGGCACCAACTCGGCGAGCGGGGCGACGCCGGGCTGCCGCTCAATCCCGACGTGCCGCAGCCCCCATTTCCGGTGTGGATGTCGCTGCCGTCGAGCTGGTCGCTGTTGGACATCAACCCCGGGACCTGGCGGCGCTCCGCGGAGACGCTGATCGACACCACGTTCCGCGGGTCTCGGCTGCCCGCGGCGGATCGGCGGACCTTCCTCGGGTTCATCGAGTCCCTGGTCGCGGACTGCCAGTCCGCGGGGGCATGCGTCTCGCTGCTGACGGTCGGGCGGAGACCGGAGGGCGGCGCGGCCAGCGCCGGCATCCACCTCGCGTTCGCCGACGAGGGCGTGCCGGCCACCCTCGGCCGGATTCAGGACTCCATCCCTCGGGCCGGAACACGCACCGAGATCGACAGCGGTGTGGGCCCCGCGCTGCTGCAGCGCGAGCGGATGACGATGCTGATCCCCGGATCGGGGCAGCTGGCGGCGCTGGCCAGCATGCAGATCTTCGTGCCGATACCGGGAACCACCTGGACCGCGGTGCTCGCCACGGCCAGCGCGCATCCGGAGCTCACCGACCGGCTGGAGGCGCTGCTGGTGGAGATCGCCCGGTCGATCAGCGTGGGCCTGCCTGGAGGCGGGGACAGCGGTGACGAGGGCGGCGGGGCTGACCAGGGCTATGGACGTGCCCGGTCAGACCGGGCACGTGGCCAGCGTCCCGCCGACCGGTCCGGCCCCCGCATCATCGACGGGTTCGGCGGGCTGATCACCCGGCGGATCGGGCCCGAGCCGCACGGCGAGTCCGGGAGTGGCGAGTCCGACGGTGGCGGGGACCATGGCTGAGCCCCGGCCGAAGGTCATCCTGCAGGCACACGCGACCCGAGCGGCAACGGCGATGGCGCTGCTGCTGCACGCCGGCGACCGGGGTCCGCGGGAGATACGCAAGCCGTTCGGGCCGCTGATCGCCGGGGCGGTGGTGGCCATCGTCATCCTGCTGGCGATCTTCATCGCGGGGCGGCTGGGCGGCGCGCTGCAGTAGCAGTCTGAAAATCTGCCCCTACATTCACGTCGTGTTCACCGGCTGAGCGGCGGGCGACGCTCGCGTCGAAATCTGGAGGCAGATTTTCAGACTCGGGAGTCAGCCCAGCCAGCGCTGCATCGCCGGAATCGTCGCGAACAGCAGGATCAGCAGCGGGACCAGGGCGAGCACGGCCAGCGAGTCCACCCGGTCCAGCATCCGGCGCATCCGGGCGCGGGGCACCTCCGGCAGCGCCGACAGCCCCGTTGCCACCAGCACCAGGACGACCACCGCCAACAGCACCAGCCCCATCAGCGCCGCGGCGCGGCCGGACATTCCCAGCCAGCCGGGTGCGGACAGCGCGATCGCGGCCGCCCCGACCGTCGCCGTCAGCAGCATCGGCAGTACCTGCCGGGCCCGGGTGAACATCCGGGAGCGCACCGCGAAGATCAGCCCACCCACCGCCGCGACCACTCGGTTGATCCACTCCGGCGCGCCGGTCCCGGCACCGGCCGCCAGCACCCACAGGGCCAGCGCGGCGAGCACCGCGCAACACCAGACCAGGCCGGTAGCCACGCTCTGCCCGCGGCGGACTGCGCGCTGCACCGCCACCTGCGGGACCCGGGTGCCGTCCTCGTCGAAGCGCATCAGGTTCACCAGCCCCGCCCCGCCGAGTGCCGCCTGTCCCGCCAGGCCGATCCCGATCACCGCCAGCAGCAACACCAGCCCGGCCGTGCGGTCGGCCGGCAACCCGAGCCGGACCGCCAGGGTCGCCGTACCGGCCAGCACAATGCCCGTCACCCCCGCCACCCGTAGGCCCGGCCACCGGCGCACCAGGCCCGCCGCCAGCAGTCCCACCGCTGCGGCCGTGGCGGCCAGTGGTGCCGCGGCGCCATGCCAGCCGCCGGACAGCAGCGTTGCCAGCGGAGTCGGGCCGGCGCCCTCGGCGAGGCCGGCCCCATTCGGCCCGGATGAGCCCGCGGCCAGGCCGAGTGCCACCAGCGCTGCCGCGGGCGCGGCCAGCACCGCCACCGTCGCCCCGCCTGGTTCGGAGATCACCGCCGCGATGGCCAGCGCCGCGAGCGCGGTCACCGCCGCTCCCGCCCAGCTCACCGGCGAGCCGGCGGTCGCGCAGCCGATCAATGCCAGCGCCAGGACCAGCGTCACCGCTATCGCGATCCCGGAGCGTCGCGCGTGCTCGGCCCAGGCCGGCGCGATCGCCGTCACCTGATCGGCGGCGGCCGCCTCCACGTCGTCCACGAACGGTGGCGGGGGCGCCTCGGCGGCCGGTGTCAGGTGCAGCACGGTGCCGTCCAGCACGCCGGCGTCGTCCAGGCTGTGATCGCGTGGGATGGCGCCGGTCGCGGTGGTGGACAGCACCCAGCGGATCGCCTCCCGACCGGTGGGCATCGCGAGCAGCCGCAACACCGTGGGCAGCTGGCCGGACAGCGGCTCGTCGGCTGGTAGCGACACGTCGACCTGCCGAGACTCGCCGATCACGGTGACCCGGGTGAAGCGTGTACCCACTTCTCACCCCCGCCGGTCCCCGTCATCCGATCCGAGCCAAGTCCCGCGCAGAGTCTAAGCCCGGACCTGGCCGTGAGTCGGTGGCGCTGGCGGGCTCCGACTGCCGGTGGACGACGGCCGCTCAGCCACGGCGAGTATGACCGGCGCGCCGCAGTCGCCGATGATGCCGCCGCCAAGACACGCCGCCGGGGCGCTGCTGGCCCCGGCGGTGGTGTCGGTGGGGGGTTGTGTTGTTACTCGGGGGTGCCGGTGAGGATGCGGTAGGCGGGCAGGGTGAGGAACTCGGCGAACTCG
>CALANS010000004.1 GCA_937926105.1 uncultured Actinomycetes bacterium
GCCCTGTCCCTGGGCTACGACATGACACAACCACCGCTAGGCGGCATCGTCACCAACCTGCCCGCTCACCGTGGCCTGGCAATGGGCCTCAACGTCTTCGCCCTATTCACCGGCATGGGCCTGGGCGCCCTGGTATTCCAACTGCTGCTACCCGCGGGATTCGCGGCCGCCCTGACCATCTTCGGCACCTTCGCCCTGCTCGCCGCAGCGGCAGCCGTCATCCTGTTCCGAGACGAACGACCCCACACCATCCGCGACCGAACGACAGCGTAGCCAGACGCGGACACCCCCACCTCCCTGTGTAGATGCCTACCCCAGGTCGCACAGGGCACGTCCGTATGCCGATCAGTAAGAGTTACACGTCGGCATCGTCCGTCATCGGTGTTGACCTGGCGCTTCTCATCTACGAATAGGGCATCGCCCCGTTTGACGCAAAGCCGCCGCTTTTCGGACGCAACGGGAGGCCGTGCTGGGCATTGTCGGCGGCTCGTAACAGGCCATGGATCCGGTCTCGCACGCGAGACGAAACAAGGCGGCAGCCCATGGGGTGGTCATTCCTCTACCAAGTTTGGTGTTCCCCTTCCACGCGACTCTAAGAAGCCACCTGGCCTAGGCCACCATCGTTCGCCGAATTGCGATTTTTCTGCACGACGAGTGCCCTACAAGACCCGGCGGATTCGACTAGCGCGCTACGCGGGCGCCCTATTCAGACATCAGTGCGGCGATGGGCTGCGCTCTGGCTAGGGTCGAGGTAGCGCTCATGTCTGGGGATTTTGAGGAGCCGGTTCCGGTTCCAATTGTCTGGGACGATTTGTCGACCGGAGAGGCATTTGATGCCTGGACCGACTTGGGGCACTGGGTTACCTGGTTGGTGCGACGGTTTCGGATCCGGCCGCGGGAGATCCCGCCGTGCTGGTACCAGCACGGCGCCGCAGTCGAAGAGCTGACAGCGCTGTGGGGCGCGTTCCAAGTCGGCTACGGGCAGGATCAGGCGGCATCTTCCGCGGCGGAGTGGCTACGAATACTGGCCGATACCCGTGCGCACTTGGTGGAGTGGATGTCGCGGTGCGGCTGCACCGCTACCGAGCATCGCGATGACCCGGAGGTCACGTGGGTTGACGACGACCCGGCATTCGGACGGTTCGTCGGTGCAGACTGTACCGCGCACAGGAAGCCGGCTTGGCCGGTGGCTGTGGTTCGGCCGGTGCCGCTATAAACGCCATCACCAAAGACGCCGCTGGGGCCGCTGCGAGCTCCGCTTCTCCCCCGCCAGTGGACATCGCTGAGGTGGTTCCGCAGGCCAGGCATGTGCATCCGGTGGAGCTTGCGCCTGGTGATCTGCGGTTCGACGCCACCGGCATGCTCCAGCAGGTCGACGACGTGTCACTGTTTCACGACGGCAGGATCGTCTCCGCGCTGCTGATCAACAGGCATCGGGTGTGGTTTTGGAATGACGAGCCGATCATCGCCGTACTCCCCCGCACAGTTCTGCCGACTATCACCGTTTATGAGCGGGTGTTCGACCCGGAGGATGAGGCCGGCTGGGCCGCCGGCAACCCGCGCGTCATGGACTCCAAGACCGAGACGCACCGGTGGGAACCGGATGACGGCAACCCCATCAGCTGGGCGCTCGACATCCTCAGCCGCAACGGCACATTGGAGCCGTCCTCCTCGCCGCCGTTCACCGAGCGCACCTGGTATTCGGGCAGCGG
>CALANS010000005.1 GCA_937926105.1 uncultured Actinomycetes bacterium
CCGGGTGGTCGCGACGCCATGCTCCACCAGATAGCGGCGGACCGCGGCCGCACGACGATCCGACAGCGCCTTGTTGTAGCCGGCGGAGCCCTTGGCGTCGGTGTGGCCGATCACGGTGAAGCTGCGGTTTTCAAGCTGCGGCGACACCAGTGCCTTGGCCAGGTTGGCCATGGTCTGCTCGGAGCTGCCGGAGATCCGGTCGGAGTTGAAGTCGAAATTGATCTGCATGTTGATGGAGGCCGCCTTGGCCGGTTTGGCCACCGGTGCGGGCGCGGTGGTGGCCATGGCGGCCGCACCGGGGCGCAGCGCGCGGGTCTGGCCCTGCGCCTGCTCGGTGTTCTCCGCCTTCAGGCTGTTGATGATGGAGTCCACTGCCGGCGCGCCCTGCGCGTCCTGGGCGAATGCCCCGCCGCACCCGGCCAGCAGCGCCACAGCCAGCGTGCCGCGGACAATATGGATCATGCTCATTGGTGCATCCTCGTGGTTGTGCGGCCAGTGGCCGGATCGGTCACATGCGCGGCGCGCATGCCAGGCGGAGGGCGCCTGCTAGGTGGAATGAGTCTGCTACCGCCGGCCGGTGATTTCGATACACCGTTCGGCCTACTCCTACAGGGCGGGTGCCGCTGCAGCACCCGTCCTCGGCAACACCCACCACTCAGAAGTCGCCGCAGCCGTTGCGGCGCTGGCTTTCGAAACAATTGGTGAGGTTCGGCCGGGTACGCACCTTCGACCATTCCATCGCCAGCGCGTCACCTGCCGAGGCCAGCGGCTGATCATCCAGCGTTGCGTTGATGGCGCAGACCGGCGCGGTGCCGAGGTTGCGGTCGTAGACATAGGTCTCCACCGTCTCGTGGACCAGGTTGACCGGCCGGCCGTCCACGTTCGGCAACGGGATGACCTGCAACGCGGTGGCGTTGGATGGCGCCTGGGCGAACACGTAGTTCTTCGCGCTGGCGCCACCGTTGATCGCGTAGTAGCCGACCGGCGACAGCGGGCCTGCGGGGGAACTCCATACCGTGGCGGTACCGAACACGCTCTCCAGCGTGTCGCCATTGCGGAAACCGGTCACCGTGCCGCCCAGCGGCGGGTTGGGTATGCCGAGATAGCGCGTCACTGCGTCCGCGGTGAACAGCAGGGTCGCCGGAGTGATGGTCAGGACGCCGGGCAGGATCTGGATCCGGTAGCCCGCGTTCGAGGTGAAACTACCCAGGATCGGGTACTGCCCGACATCGCTGCCGGTCCCTGCGGTGGTGCTCGGCGCGCCGCTGACCACGTTCGCCAGCAGGTCTCCCAGCACCGCGCCGGAAACCGTGTAAGTGAAGCCGGGATTGGCCAGACCGTATTCGCGCGACCAGCTGTCCACGGTGATGGTGGCGGTGGGCTGCTGGACATAGATGAAGTGGTTGTCGCCGCTGGCGACGGTGACACCACAGGCGCCCAGGTAGGCGCAGTTGTACAGGTTGGGCAGGTCGCCGCTGCCCCCCAGGCCTCCGCGGTTTTCGCCCTCCCACGTGCTGGCCCAGATCCGCCAGTCGCCGCTGGCGGACAGTCCGGCATTCGCCGGGTTCTGCAACCGGCCGGCGATCACCAGATCGATGTTGGTCGCGGCCATCCCCGCACCCAGGGTCAGGTCGCCCGCGAGATTGCGGATCTGGATATCGCCGCCGGCGTTGATGCCGCTGCTGCCCTCGCCCGACATCGCGCCACCCGCGGCATCGAAGCCGCTGGCCGCCACGCTGCCGACGGCCAGATCGGTGGCGTCCTGGAACTGGAAGTCGCCGCCGGCCTGCCCGGCCAGGGTGGTGCTGGCGACGTCGTTCTGCGCCAGCCCCAGCAGCACGTCGCCGCCGGCCTGCGCCAGCAGGCTGTGCGCGCGGATCGGCGCGGAGGCGGTCTGCACGATGCTGCCGCCGCTGAGCAGGGCCAGTGTCCCCCCGCCGACATCCACGCCGGCCTGCAGGGTGATACCACCGCTGCCACCCTGGTTCTGCAAAGTCAGGTTGCCATTGCGGACGGTGCTCTGGGCTACCAGGATCGCACCGGCATGCTGGCGGCTGCCGATGACCAGCTCCGGTGCGTCGATCATCGCCAGCTCGGCGGCATCCAGCGCGAATCCGCTGCCACTTCCCAGAAGGATGCCATCGGCGATGCGATCGTAGGCCAGCCCGTTCAGGTCCACGCCGCCCGGCCGCAGGTTGACACCGGCCCCGGCGCGGATCGCACCCCCGATGCGGACCGCATCGCTGCTGCCATCGTTGCCGGCGCGCAGCACGACCATCCCGCTGCCGGCATCCAGCAACGTGTTCGGGCCCAATTCGACGCCGGCGCCGCTACCACCCTCTCCCGCCAGCGTGATCCCGCCGCTGGCGGTGGCGATACTCACGCCATTGCCGATCACCAGCCCGCTTGCATTGGCTGCCGTCCCGCGTCCGCGCAGGTCGAGCTGGCCGCTGTCGGTGGCCAGCGTCACGCCCCCGTCAAGCAGCAGGCCATTGTCGAAGCCCACGCCGGCTACGCTGATGTCGCCCGAGGTGGTGGTCAGGCTGCTCCCGGTGGAGAACGCGATGCTGGTGCCGGCAGCGGACAGGCCCGTCACGCTGATATCGCCGACGCCCGCCAGCACCGGCAACTGCGACAGCGTGACGCCCACTGCCGATGCCCCCGAGGCGCTGCCGAAAATGTCGATCGCCCCGCCGGCACTGTCGATGGTGGTCGTGCCGTAACCGTTACCTACCAACACGGAGCCGCCGGTTGCACCCACGCCGGACAGGAAAATGTCGCCGCCGGCGCTGAGGATGCCGCCCGCGTAGCCAGCCTGGAACACCAGACCCACCGCCTGCGCGCTGATGCCGTCCAGCGACACGCGCCCGCCACCGCTGTCGATCGAGCCGAACAGGTCCACGCCG
>CALANS010000006.1 GCA_937926105.1 uncultured Actinomycetes bacterium
CCGGTGGTGGTGTCGTGTCCGATGAACATTCCGCCGGTTTCTGCTGCGCCTGCGAGGAAGGGGTAGGCGCCGCCGAGGGCCGCGGTGGTGTCTCGGTGCGCGGCAGGTATGCGCACCGTGGCCAGGGGTTCGGGCCGCTGTGTGTCCCGCGGCGAGGGATCACGGGTCCGGTTACAGTCGCGGCCGTGGGGTGGCTGTCGGGGCCGGCGCCGCGCTTCTGCCTCGACGTCGGTTTCGATCAGGGGTGTCTTGCTTCGTCGCATCGGCGTGCTCGTGCTCCTTGGATCGGCCAGGTGCGGGGTTATAGCCGGCATCCGGTGGGCAGGATGGTGGCGTTCAAGGCCGCGAGCTGCTGACCGTAGAGGATGCGGGTGTCGCAGCCGGCTGCTGCAGCGGCCTGTCTGATCCGGGTTGCCGCGTCTGCCAGGTCTTCCTGGGTCGCGGCGGTGATGGCGATCAGGGCGGTGTGGCGCATGTCGAGGTGGCCGGCGGCGAGTTCTGCTTCCCGTTGGGCGGTGTCGGCGGCGCGGGCTGCTTGCTCTGCGGTGTCGAGGGTGCCGAGGCGTCGGCGTAGTGCGGCGTCGGAGGTTTGGGCGACCTTGTCGCGGCCGATCTGGCGCAGCGCAATCGGGGTGGGGATCGGCTCGTAGATCAGGGCGGTGGTGACGGTGGCACCGGCAGGGAGGAGCAGTGGCGCAAGGAAAGCAGGGTGGGTGTCGAATCGGGGCCAGTCGGAGATCCAGAGCACCTGGTGGAACACGGAGTCGGTGCGGACGTGCGACCAGGATTCGGCGACCGCGATCGGACCGGCGGGCGAGCCGGCGGGCATGAGGTCGTCTGTCGGCGATGTGGGCTGCGTCGAATCGGCGCGCCTTGAGCTGTTCATTTTCTGTGTGATGGGGATGCTTTCTGGGTCGTAGCCGTCGCGGGTCCAGTCGGTGAGATCGGCTGGGGGGAGCCAGGTTTCGACCGTGGCGTCGGCTGCGGCGAGGGTTTCGGCGAGGCTGGCTTGATGTGCGGCCAGGACGCGTGCGGCCGCCGCCAGCCCGTGGCCGGAGCGGTGGATCGCGGCGCGGGTCGTCTTGCCGCCGATGGTCAGCGCGATGAGTGTGTCGTGCCGCCATGACGCAGCGTGCTCCGCGAGGGTTTGCCGGTAGATAGTGGCAGCGGCCTGCGTCATCGCCGACGACGCGACCCCGTCCTCGACCGCGCCACTGAGAAGCTCGCCTGGAGTTCCGGCGGCAGGCTTTGCCGGTCGCGGGCCCGACCATGCTGCGTCGTCATACTCGTTTGCGGCTGGCGGCATGGATGCGGAACCTATTGCCGCGTCCGGTGTTTCGATGGTTTCGGGTCTCACGCGGTGAGTGATGTGGATGCGGGTGATCTGGCCGCTGCCGCCGATCGCGGCAAGGGCCCGGCCCAGGCCGGCACACACGGCGTCCTGGGTCTCGCCGTCCGCGAACATGAACCCGTGGCCGGTGACGGCGGCGATGACGGTCCAGGTGTCGGCAGTCTTGTCGCGCAGGATCGCCGTCCCGTCGGCGGCTTCGAGGACCGAGAGTTGCAGCGCCATACCGGGTATGGGCAGTACCCCGGCGCGGATCGGCCGGTCGACCGGAGTGAGGGAGCGCAGGCGGCCCTGCGCGCCGCGCCAGGCGTATCGGGCGCCGTCCGGGGCCCATTCGACCAGCGCCCGCCCCTCGACCATCAGCAGGGCCGAGCCCGCGACCGGGGAGAGGCCGATCGCGGCGATCAGGCCGGCCGTCATACCCGCCGCGACCGTCACGGCGGCGACCGACAGGACGCACGCGGCCAGGGTGATGGCGCGGGTCGCGGACAGGCCGAGCATCAGGGAGTGGTCGGGGCCCTGGGTGAAGCGCACCGGGGTTGCGGTGGTGGTCATGGTGTTCCCCCCGGCGGTTTCGGTGGCAGCGGTGCCCGGCGGCGTAGGCGCATCGGGTTCAGCCTCGAGACGGTCGAGGCGGTGTAGGCGGCGGAGTTGACGTTCCCGACCGCTTCTCCCCCGGCGCCGGGATGGGGTGCGGCGAGTTCCCCGCCGGCGAAGGTCACGAATCGCATCGTGGCCAGCGGGGAGAACGCTGCGACGAACAGCCACAGGGCTCCGGTCATCACCTGGGTGGTGGACGGCCCGACCGGCGAAGACACACTGTCTGCCAGGGACAGGAAACCGAGCGTGAGTATGACGGCGATCGCGAACTTCGCCAATGCCAGCGCGATCAAGATCTCGAACCATTTGACGAGCCAGGTTTTGGTGCGGTCGGTGGTGGCGCCGGCGAACGCGAACGGGGCGAAGGCGACGGTGGCGATCACCATGGCGTTACGGCCGATCAGGACGAGGTGGATGAACAGGAACGCCAAACACGCGAGGCCGGCAATGATGATGACGACGAGCCAGCCGGCCGTGTCGATCACCCCGTCCATCTGGAAAACCTGGGCCATGGTGTCTTCGGCGGACTTCTGGGCGGGGCCGAGGACGAACGCGGTGAACTGGTCGACGACGAGCAGGATTGCGGCGGCGATCGCGGCCGCGGCTGCCCCGCCGAGGAGCGCGAGCGCAGAGCCCCCCACGGCCCGCCATAGGCCGCGGTGGTCCTTGCGGAGCATGGCGACGATGACCTGCAGCACGAACATCAGCGCGACCAGCGAGATGACGAGGGTTTGCATCCGGCTAAGCACGGTTTGGATCCATCCTGCGGACAGGTCGATGCGCAGCCCTCCGTTCAGGTCGTCGATGGTGACCTGGAGTAGGAACCCGGCGGCGTCGACGAAGCCTTGCGCGATGCGGCGCAGAATGTCGCCGACCTGGTCGCCGAGGACGTCGGCGATCCCCTCGGGAAGGGCGGCGGTGGTTGCGGCGAGTGGCGTCATGGTGTTTTCACCCGCCCATGACGACGTGCGTGACGAGCCCCGGCATGACCGCCCCGTCGCTCTTCGGGGTGCACGGGGCCTTGCAGGGCCCGGCGGCCAGCATGAAGACGAGCTCTGCGGTGCCGTTCTGGGTGTTCCGTGCCCCGACGATCGCGACCCTGGGATCGTTCGTGAACTTCGAGATGTCCGCCATGAGGGTCGGCGCGTCGGTCTGCAGCGTGTCCGGGGACAGCGGCCCGGACAGGGTCACGAACTGGGACGGGGAGAGTTTCACCGAGTAGTACTGGCCCGCGTCCGGGCAGATGCCGGCGCCGCCGGCAAGCTTCGCCGCGCAGGAGGCCGCCAGGGCTTCCAGCGCCGCATCCGAAGCGACCGGATCTGCGGGGGCGGACCGGCGGTAGTGGTTGACCGCGACCATCCAATCCGACGTCTTGTTCACGACCTCGATACCCGGCTGCGGCGCGGCGGTCTCGGCCTTGTAGGAGGCGGGGTCGGCGGTGAACGCCTGCGCCTGCCCGGTGTCCAGCCAGTCGAGGTAGCCGGCAGAGGCACCGAGCAGCAAAGCGCCGGCCAGGGCGACCAAGATGCCGGACTTGGCCCTCGCCGCGACCTGCGGATGCGACGCCAGCGAGCCGACCGCCCACCCGGCCGCGCAGATGACGACCATCGCAACGGCGACGGCCAAACCCCAACCGACGGCCTGACCGGCCAGCGAGTCGAGCGCCGCCGTGCCGTCCGCGGGCAGCAGACCGGTCATGACAGGCTCCCGACGTATTCCCAATGCCACGGCTCTTCCTCGCCGCGGCCGGGCTCGGCCCAGCCGGGATGCACCCAGCCGAAGGCGGCCGCGTTCGCCTTCAGCCACAGGTAGGTGGGGGTGGTGAAGCCCATGGCGG
>CALANS010000007.1 GCA_937926105.1 uncultured Actinomycetes bacterium
ATCCACGACAAGCACATCGAGGTCATCGTGCAGCAGATGCTGCGCCGGGTGACGATCATCGACTCGGGTTCGACGGAGTTCCTGCCCGGCGCGGTGATCGAGCGTCGCGAGTTCGAGGCGGCCAACCGGGCAGTGCTGGCCTCCGGTGGTGAGGCGGCCGCCGGCCGTCCGGCGCTGATGGGCATCACCAAGGCGTCGCTGGCCACCGACTCGTGGCTGTCGGCGGCCTCCTTCCAGGAAACCACCCGGGTGCTCACCGACGCGGCGATCAACGCCCGGTCCGATCAACTGGTCGGCCTGAAGGAGAACGTGATCATCGGCAAGCTGATCCCGGCCGGCACCGGCATCAACCGGTACCGGAACATCACGGTGCAGCCGACCGAGGAGGCACGGGCGGCGGTGTACTCGCTGCCGTCGTTCGAGGAGCGCTTCTACGGGGCGGAGTCGTTCGGGCCGGCCACCGGCGCCGCGGTGCCGCTGGATGACTACGACATGGGGCGCGACTACCGCTAGGTTCCATCTCGCACGGCCGCCGGTGGGCCGGACCCGTATCGGGTCCGGCCCACCGGCGTCTGCGGGGCCGGGCGGTGTGCCGCAGAGGGTGATCGGGCACCGGGGATCGGCCCGGCGACGGTGGCGCGTGATCGGAAGGTGCCCAGTTGGAAGGGTGCCCGATCGGACCAGGGGGCTCCGCATCGGCTTGGCCGACCGGTCCTGGCGGTCGGCCGAGGTGGTACGGGGCGCCGTGGCGTCGGGTATTCTGGATGGTGAGTACCCAGCGCTGTGGTTCGGTTCGCCTCTTGCGCGGTGTGGATGTCGCAGTCCACCACCGCGGGGTAGGGGATCGGGCCGGCGGTCGGTTCGAGGAGCCCCGTCGTCGGAGCACCGGCCCGGTCGTCCAGCTCGGGGTCGTCGACTCACGGTTTTGCACCGCACCGGAGAATCCGGTACCGTAGCCGATTGGCCCAGTTCTGCTGGGTCGTCCTCGCGTGCGCGGAAGTGTGGCAGCACGCGGACGCGCACCGACCGATCAGCCAATCGAAAGAAGCCGCCAGCACATGCCCACGATCCAGCAGCTGGTCCGCAAGGGCCGCCAGGAGAAGACCGGCAAGACCAAGACGCCGGCACTCAAGGGGAGCCCGCAGCGCCGCGGCGTGTGCACCCGGGTGTACACCACGACCCCGAAGAAGCCGAACTCGGCGCTGCGCAAGGTCGCCCGCGTCAAGCTGACCAGCCAGGTCGAGGTCACCGCCTACATCCCGGGCGAGGGGCACAACCTGCAGGAGCACTCGATCGTGCTGGTGCGTGGCGGCCGGGTCAAGGACCTGCCGGGCGTGCGCTACAAGATCATCCGCGGTTCGCTGGACACCCAGGGCGTCAAGAACCGCAAGCAGGCTCGTAGCCGCTACGGCGCGAAGAAGGAGAAGGCCTAATGCCTCGCAAGGGACCCGCGCCCCGCCGGCCGCTGATTTCCGACCCGGTCTACAACTCCCCGCTGGTTACTCAGCTGGTCAACAAGGTGCTGGTGGACGGCAAGCGCTCCATCGCGCAGTCCATCGTGTACGGCGCGTTGGAGGGCTGCCGGGAGAAGACCGGCGGCGACCCGGTGATCACGCTCAAGCGTGCGCTGGACAACGTCAAGCCCGCCATCGAGGTCAAGAGCCGCCGCGTCGGCGGTGCCACCTACCAGGTGCCGATCGAGGTTCGTGGCACTCGGCAGACCACGCTGGCGCTGCGCTGGCTGGTCGGCTACTCCAAGGCCCGCCGCGAGAAGACCATGACCGAGCGCCTGATGAACGAGCTGCTGGACGCGTCCAACGGTCTGGGCGCCTCGGTCAAGCGCCGCGAGGACACGCACAAGATGGCCGAATCGAACCGGGCGTTCGCGCACTACCGCTGGTAGGTCCCGCGGGCGGCGATCCGCTCCGGGACTGGCAAGGTCCCGGAGCGCACGTCACCGCTGGATGGCCGCCGGTCGGATGCCGGCGGCCCTCCGCCCGCCACCGCCCTGCCCGGGCGACGAACATGAGTGCCGGGACATCGGCACGCAGACGAGACGACGAAGACGAGGAATTCCACAGTGGCCGACAACCCGTTGGACAAGGTCCGCAACATCGGCATCATGGCGCACATCGACGCCGGCAAGACCACGACGACCGAGCGCATCCTGTTCTACACCGGCATCACCTACAAGATCGGTGAGGTGCACGAGGGTGCCGCGGTGATGGACTGGATGGAGCAGGAGCAGGAGCGCGGCATCACCATCACCTCCGCCGCGACCAAGACGCACTGGCACGACTACACCATCAACATCATCGACACCCCCGGACACGTCGACTTCACCGTCGAGGTGGAACGGTCGCTGCGCGTGCTGGACGGCGCGGTCGCGGTGTACGACGGGGTGGCCGGTGTCGAGCCGCAGACCGAGCAGGTGTGGCGGCAGGCGGAGAAGTACCACGTGCCGCGGATGTGCTACGTCAACAAGCTGGACCGCACCGGCGCGAACTTTTTCCGCTGCGTCGACATGATGGTCGACCGTCTGGGTGCCACCCCGGCCGTGCTGCAGCTGCCGATCGGGGCCGAGGCCGACTTCATCGGGGTCGTCGACCTGATGAACATGCGGGCGCTGACCTGGCGCGGCGAGACCACGAAGGGCGAGGACTACGAGATCGAGGAGATCCCGGAGAACCTGCGCGCGCAGGCTGCCGAGTACCGCGAGAAGCTCGTCGAGACCATCGCCGAAAACGATGACGACGTCATGGAGGCCTACCTCGGTGGCGAGGAGATCTCCGTCGAGCAGCTCAAGGCCGGGCTGCGACGCGCCACGATCGCCAGCAAGGTCAACCCGGTGGTGTGCGGGACGTCGTTCAAGAACAAGGGCATCCAGCCGATGCTGGACGCCGTCACCGATTATCTGCCCTCGCCCATCGACGTCGGCTCCGTGCACGGCACTCTGCAGGACGGTGTGACCCCGGCCGAGCGCGAGCCCGACCCCCAGGCCCCGTTCAGCGGCCTGGTGTTCAAGGTCGCCACCGACCCGCACCTGGGCAAGCTGTCGTTCCTGCGGGTGTACTCCGGCACGATCGAGGCGGGCTCTCAGGTGATCAACGCCACCAAGGACCGTAAGGAGCGCATCGGCAAGATCTACCAGATGCACTCCAACAAGCGGGAGGAGCGCGCCTCGTGCACCGCCGGCGACATCGTCGCGGTGATGGGCTTGAAGCAGACCACCACCGGTGAGACGCTGGCCGACCCCGCGCACCCGATCGTGCTGGAGTCCATGAGCTTCCCGGACCCCGTGATCGAGGTGGCGATCGAGCCGAAGACCAAGAGCGACCAGGAGAAGCTGGGCATCGCGATCCAGAAGCTCGCCGAGGAGGACCCGACCTTCAAGGTGCACAACGACGCCGAGACGGGCCAGACCGTGATCGCCGGCATGGGCGAGCTGCACCTGGACATCCTGGTGGACCGGATGCGCCGGGAGTTCCGGGTCGAGGCCAACATCGGCAAGCCGCAGGTCGCCTACCGCGAGACCATCCGCGGCACCGTGGACAAGCTGGAGTACATCCACAAGAAGCAGACCGGTGGTTCCGGTCAGTACGCCAAGGTCCTGATCAAGGTCGAACCCTTGGATATGTCGGCGTCTGGTGACTCTGCCGGGGCGACCTACGAGTTCGTCAACTCGGTGACCGGTGGGCGCATCCCCAAGGAGTACATCCCCTCGGTCGACGCCGGCGCCCAGGATGCCATGCAGTTCGGTGTGCTGGCCGGCTATCCGGCGCTGGGCGTGAAGGTGACACTGCTGGATGGTGCCTACCACGAGGTCGACTCCTCCGAGATGGCGTTCAAGATCGCCGGATCGATGGCGATGAAGGACGCACTGCGCAAGGCCAAGCCGGTGCTGCTGGAGCCGCTGATGAGCGTCGAGGTCACCACGCCCGAGGAGAACATGGGTGACGTGATCGGCGACCTGAACGCCCGGCGCGGGCAGATCCAGGCCATGGACGAGCGCGGGGGTGCCCGGGTCGTGAAGGCGCTGGTGCCGCTGAGCGAGATGTTCGGCTACGTGGGGGACCTGCGGTCCAAGACCCAGGGTCGCGCGTCGTACTCGATGGTGTTCGACTCCTACGCGGAGGTTCCGGCGAACGTCGCCAAGGAGATCATCGCGAAGGCGACAGGCGAGTGAGCGGAGTCGCCGCGAGCGTCGGCGCAGTAAGCGAGCCACGAGCCTTCCATGGGCACGGCGGCGAAGGGTGAGTAGCACTGCCGCCGCACAACAGTCGTACCGGGGGGAGAGACCTTTCCCCCGGCTACGGGTCCGGGCCACCGGCTCGGTCCAGATCCATCCAACCGCCTGACGATCTGCAGTCAGCTTCCTGACTCATCGCATGGCGATCAACTAGTCCTGAGGAGGACAGCAGTGGCGAAGGCGAAGTTCGACCGGAGCAGGCCGCACGTCAACATCGGCACCATCGGTCACGTCGACCACGGCAAGACCACCCTGACGGCGGCGATCACCAAGGTTCTGCACGACAAGTTCCCCGACCTGAACGAGTCGTACGCGTTCGACCAGATCGACAAGGCGCCGGAAGAGCGTCAGCGCGGCATCACCATCAATATCTCGCACGTGGAGTACTCCACGGCGAAGCGTCACTACGCGCACGTGGACGCTCCGGGTCACGCCGACTACATCAAGAACATGATCACCGGTGCCGCCCAGATGGACGGCTCCATCCTGGTCGTGGCCGCCACCGACGGCCCGATGCCGCAGACCAAGGAGCACGTGCTGCTGGCCCGCCAGGTCGGCGTGCCCTACATCCTGGTGGCGCTGAACAAGGCCGACATGGTCGACGACGAGGAGATCCTCGAGCTCGTCGAGCTGGAGGTTCGTGAGCTGCTGTCCAGCCAGGAGTTTGACGGCGAGAACGCTCCCGTCGTGCGGGTGTCGGCGCTCAAGGCCCTCGAGGGCGACCCGGAGTGGGTCAAGACCGTCGAGGCGCTGATGGACGCCGTGGACGAGTCCGTTCCGGACCCGGTCCGCGACGTCGAGAAGCCGTTCCTGATGCCCATCGAGGACGTGTTCACCATCACCGGGCGCGGCACCGTCGTGACCGGCAAGGTGGAGCGCGGCATCATCAACGTCAACGAGACGGTGGAGATCGTCGGCATCAAGCCGAAGTCGTTCCAGACCACCGTCACCGGTGTGGAGATGTTCCGCAAGCTGCTCGACCAGGGCCAGGCCGGCGACAACGTCGGTCTGCTGCTGCGCGGCACCAAGCGCGAGGAGGTGGAGCGCGGCCAGGTCGTCGTCAAGCCGGGCTCGATCACCCCGCATACCGAGTTCGAGGCCACGGTCTACGTGCTGGGCAAGGACGAGGGCGGGCGGCACACGCCGTTCTTCAACAACTATCGTCCGCAGTTCTTCTTCCGCACCACCGACGTGACCGGCGTGGTGAACCTGCCGGAGGGCACCGAGATGGTCATGCCGGGCGACACCACCGACATGACGGTGCAGCTGATTCAGCCGATCGCCATCGAGGAGGGCCTGCGGTTCGCCATCCGTGAGGGTGGCCGCACCGTCGGTGCCGGCTCGGTGACCAAGATCATCAAGTAAGTGAGCTGACGGCGGAAGCGTTCCGCCTGATCGACCCTGGAGCCCCCGCCCGGACTGACATCCGAGCGGGGGCTCCGCCGTTGTCGGGGGGTGGGCTCGGTGGTCGGTTCGGGCTCGGCTCGGCGCCCGGCCTCGGTGCTTGGGCTCGGTTCGGTGCCTGGGCTCGGCTCGGCGTCCGGCCTCGGTCGCCCCGTCCTAGCAACGGTTCTATCGTCCTGGCAAGGTCCCCAACCGTTGCTTGGACGATGGAACCGTTGCTGAGACGCCGGATCGCGGCCGGATCGCGGGCGGGTGCCGGGCGGGTCGTCCTGTCTACCGCGCGATGCGGATGGGCGGGCGTCGGACCAGCGTGCCCGTCATGCCACCCAGGGCCATCACCGTCCGTCCGTGCTCGACCGCGGCCGCCACCCTCTCGTGCACCAGGCGCCGGTCGGCCAGCTCGCGCCAGGTCAGCCGGACCACCACTAGGCCCAGACGTCGCAGGTCGTCCTCGCGCTGCTTCTCCCGGATCACCGCACCGCTCGCGCTCTCGCCCGGCGCCAGCAACATGCCGTACTTGGCCTCGCCGTCGAACTCGATCACCACGGCGAACTCTGGGTAGGCGAGATCCACCCGAGCGACGAACAGCCCACGATCGAGGACGTCGACCTGGAGCTCCGGATCGGGCAGGCCGCAGGATCTCAGCGTGAGGCGAGTGCGACTCTCGCCGACGCTCTCGCTGCGCCCGTCCGCGAACCGTAACGCCCGACGTGCGGCACCGATATGGGGCAGATGTCGCGCTCGCGCCAGCGCTGCCGTGAGTTGTTCCGTCGTGACCAGGGGGCGTGGCGACGTCTCCTTGGCGAACACGGGAGCGTGCAGTGCGAAGTCGGCCGCGATGACCGCGGTGTCGAATCCTTCGTTCCGGGCCAGGTCGACCAGGGTTCGAGCAGGGCTGGTCACACGAATGTCGCCCACGGTGACGATGTCCTCGGGTGCAAGCCGCCCAACATGGACGTGACGCCGAGCGGTCCGCAGGCTGCCGCCCGATCCTGGCCGGATCTGGTGTACCCGCTGGAGCGTGGCGCCCCAGATCGGATAGTGGTGCACGATCGCGGCGGATACGTGACCGATCACCAGATCGGGGGACCGGCGCGCCGCCGCCTCGACCCGATGCCGGTGGCGCCCCGTCACCGTGGCTGCCGCGGCGTCGCCCGGTACGTAGGCGCCACGGTCGACCCTGGAGACGGACCCGTCCTTGATCCCGGCACGCAGTTCGGGATCCGACACTCCGGCGGCCAGGAGCGAACCACGCAGCCGCACGGAGCTTGGGCCGGCGGTGGGAGGAAGTTCCACGTGCATCAGCATGGCCAACGAGCCGGGTCGGGAACGGGGCGAGCGCCAGAATGTGGACAAGTCTCGGGCGCGGCCCCGGCCGGTCCCTGTCCCAGCAACGGTTCCATCGTCCCAGCAACGGTTGGGGACCTTGCCAGGACGATGGAACCGTTGCTAGGACGCGCGGGGGGCCCCGCGCCGCCGGGACAGCGGCCCGCACCCGGAGTGCGGGCCCCCGAACGCGGGGGCTGCTGCGATCCCGGCCCGTCACAGACCGATCCCGGCCCGTCACAGACCCGGCCGGGCCCGACACCGGCGCCCACACCGACACCGGCTACCGACGCCGCCCAACCCGGCCGGGCCCCGATTTGAAGTTCGCCCCCGTCGTCAGGCATACTTGACCGGTTGCCCTGTTCGGGTGCGCGCTTGCGCGTGGCCGGAATCGGGGACTCCGACCACGGCGCTGCGAGCGTCGGACCACCAACCGGTCGGAGTCTTGCAAGGGCAGCCGCAGCAGGACCAGCACCAGGCGAGGCGTTCCCGCGGGAACGCAGCCGGTCGTCACCACTCGGTTCGGATCCCCGGGCCGACGCGTGAGCGCAGCGGGAGACACACCCGACCGCGTGGACCGGCGACCACGACGGCGCCCATGTGGGCGGCAGTGGACTTCAGCTGAACAGGGCAGCGGGTCGCCGAGGGCGCCCGTGACCGAGACGGCCGCGAGCGTCGGCCCGCCGGTCGTGCCGTGTCCGGCGGCAAGGCAGAGCAGGGCACGACAGCACGCGACACGGCGCGCTGGCGCAGGACGAACGGACGCGACACGGCGACCGGGGAGTCGGCACCGCGAGGGGCCGGCACGGCACAGGCAGTAGAAAGGGACGTACGTGGCGGGACAGAAGATCCGCATCCGGCTCAAGGCCTACGACCACGAGGCCATTGATGCCTCGGCGCGCAAGATCGTCGAGACGGTGACCCGTACCGGCGCGCGCGTGGTTGGCCCGGTGCCGCTGCCCACCGAGAAGAACGTGTACTGCGTCATCCGCTCGCCGCACAAGTACAAGGACTCGCGCGAGCACTTCGAGATGCGCACCCACAAGAGGCTGATCGACATCCTCGACCCCACGCCCCGCACCGTCGACGCGCTGATGCGCATCGACCTGCCGGCGAGCGTCGACGTCAACATCCAGTAATTACCGCCGCCGGGTCGGCGACGACCCGGCGAGCGTGCATCAGCCCACGGGCGCACACGAGATGGGTAAGTAAGACATGTCACAAGCGATCAAGGGGATCCTGGGCCACAAGCTCGGGATGACCCAGGTCTTCGACGAGGCCAACCGGGTCGTCCCGGTGACGGTCGTCGCGGCCGGCCCGGTCGTCGTCACCGCCATCCGGACGGAGGCCAACGACGGCTATAACGCCGTGCAGTTCGCGTTCGGCGCCGTCGACCCGCGCCGGGTGAACAAGCCGGAGACCGGCCACTTCGCCAAGGCGGGCGTCACGCCGCGCCGGCACCTGGCCGAGCTGCGCACCGATGCCGTCGAGAACTACACGGTCGGCCAGGAGCTCACTGCCGCCGAGGTATTCGATGCCGGCGCCGAGGTCGACGTCACGGGTACCAGCAAGGGCAAGGGCACCGCGGGTGTGATGAAGCGGCACGGCTTCAAGGGCCTGGGCGCCGGTCACGGCGTGCACCGCAAGCATCGCTCGCCGGGCTCTATCGGCGGCTGCTCCACTCCGGGCCGGGTGTTCCGCGGCCTGCGGATGGCCGGCCGGATGGGCAACGTCACCGTCACCACCCAGAACCTCACGGTGCATTCGGTGGACGCCGAGGCCGGCCTGCTGCTGATCAAGGGTGCGGTGCCCGGCGCGAAGGGCGGCCTGGTGATGGTCAAGACCGCGAGCAAGAGCACCGAGAAGAGTGACAGCAGGGGTGACGCAGCATGAGTGAGTCGGTAACCGTTCTCGTCACCTCCGCGTCCGGCGAGACCACGGGTGCGCTGGCGCTGCCCGTCGAGGTGTTCGGCACCCAGGCGAACATCCCGTTGATGCACCAGGTCGTGGTGGCGCAACTGGCCGCCGCACGGCAGGGCACGCACGCCACCAAGACCCGCGGGGATGTCTCCGGCGGCGGCCGCAAGCCGTACCGGCAGAAGGGCACCGGCCGGGCTCGCCAGGGCTCCACCCGCGCGCCGCAGTTCACCGGTGGTGGGATCGCACACGGCCCGGTGCCGCACGGCTACGCCCAGCGGACCCCGAAGAAGATGAAGGCGGCCGCGTTGCGCGGCGCGCTCTCCGACCGGGCCCGCGGCGGCAACGTGCACGTGCTGTCGGCCATCGTCGACGGTGACGTGCCCTCCACCAAGGCCGCATCCGCCGCGCTCGCCGCGATCAGCACCGCGCGCAATGTGCTCGTGGTGGTCGGGCGCGAGGACGAGGCTGGCTGGAAGAGCCTGCGCAACCTGCAGAACGTGCACCTGCTCTCCTCCGACCAGCTGAACACCTATGACGTGCTGGTCAGCGACGACGTGGTCTTCACCCGCGCGGCGCTGGATGAGTTCCTCCAGTTCGCTCGCGCCGAGGCGGCCGCCGAGGTCGAGGTACCGGCCGAGGCGGCGGACGCTGCCCAGGCGAAGGCCGACGAGCGTGCCGCACAGTCGGCGCAGAAGGCGGCGGCGAAGGCCGAGCGTGATGCAGCCAAGGCGGCTGCCGAGAAAGCCGCCGCCGAGAAAGCCGCCGCCGGGAAGGCCGCCGCCGAGGAAGCTGCGGCCGAGCAGGCCGGTGACGACACCGCCGGTGACGAGGCCGTCGAGGCGGACGCCGTCACCGATGGCGAGGCAGCCGCCGACGACACCGTCACCGCTGGAGATGCCTCAGCGGCACGCGACTTCGGGCCGGGCAGCCACGCCGCGACCGAGGACGGATCGCCGCCGGACGGCTACCCCATCAAGGGCAACGCCGACTCGATGCTGTACCACGTGCCCGGCAGCTCGCACTACGACCGCACGGTCGCCGAGGTGTGGTTCGACACCGCCGAGTCCGCCGAGGCCGCCGGCTTCCAGTTGCCGCCGAGCCAACGCAAGGCTGCCGAGGCTGCCGCCGCGAACGTCGACGATGCCACCGAGACCGACGAGGAGGAGTCGAAGTGATCTCCGACCCCCGCGACATCATCATCGCCCCGGTGGTGTCCGAGAAGAGCTACGGCCTGCTGGAGTCCGGCCGGTACACCTTCGAGGTGCACCCGGACGCCAACAAGACCCAGGTGAAGATCGCCATCGAGCAGATCTTCGGTGTCAAGGTGGTCTCGGTGAACACCATCAACCGCAAGGGCAAGCGCAAGCGGACCCGGTTCGGCTACGGCCAGCGTCGCTCGCAAAAGCGCGCCATCGTCACGCTGTCCGCCGACAGCAAGCCGATCGAGATCTTCACGGGCGCCTGAGCCGGACTTGAGCAGAGGGACGAGTTAGACAATGGCTATCCGCAAGTACAAGCCGACGACTCCGGGCCGTCGCGGGGCCTCGGTGAGCGACTTCGCCGAGCTGACCCGGGACACCCCGGAGAAGTCCCTGGTCCGGCCGCTGCATTCCAAGGGCGGCCGCAACGTGCACGGACGCATCACGGCCCGCCATCAGGGTGGCGGTCACAAGCGGGCCTACCGGCTGATCGACTTCCGTCGCGCGGACAAGGACGGCGTGCCGGCCAAGGTCGCGCACATCGAGTACGACCCGAACCGCAC
>CALANS010000008.1 GCA_937926105.1 uncultured Actinomycetes bacterium
ACACGATCGGTGTCGCATAGAACAGCAACATGATCGTGCCGTGCATGGTGAACAGTTCGTTGTACTGCTCATCGGACAGGAACTGCAGCCCAGGGCGAGCCAACTCCGCCCGCATCAGCAGGGCCATCGCCCCACCGATCATGAAGAACGTCAGCGTGGTGACCACGTACATCAACCCGATGACCTTGGGGTCCGTGGTGCGCAGGTAGCTCAGGACCTTCGAGCCCCGAGCCGGACGACCTGGCGGGTATGGTCGAGACGCCGTGGGGCGAGGCAAGACTGCCGTCATATGCGGACCTCCAGCGACCGATGGTTCTCACGCTGGCCTCGGGGGGTTCGTCCGCACGGGCCTCCCGGGCACGTACCTCCTTTGATACACCCTGGTTGGTCAAAAAGGCAGCGCCGGGGGCAGCTTCACAGGTAGCAGCCCGCCGGGACGCCCGCGCGTCGTCCCCGCGCAGTTGGCACGGGAGCCCGCCGGTGGCAGGCTGTCCGGCATGGGTGACGAGATCGGCCAGAACACCGCCTGGTACTACTGCCTGCGCCACCACACCGTGGAACGCGAGGGTGAGTGCAAGGCAACGGACCGCCTGGGCCCCTATCCGGACCCGGAATCGGCCGCTCGCGCATTGGCCTCCGTCCGCGAGCGGGAGGAGCGGCTGGAGCGTGAGGACCGCGCGTGGGCCGGGGACGAGGAGCTGGAGGACTGAGGCATCGGGGTGACCCGGGCCGATCCGGGCACACAGCGCCGGATGGCATGATCGCGCCATGCTCGCCGTCCGACGCTCTCGTCACCGTGTGATCGTCGCGCTGGCGGTCGTGCTCGTCACCGTTTCGATGGTCAGCGCCTGCTCCGTGCTGTCCGGAACGCCGGTCCGCGGCAGCGCCGGCACTACGTCGGACGGGCAGATCACCGTTCCGACCGACGCCTCCGGCACCGCCTCGACTCCGCCAGGGCCGATCCCGCCCGGGCTGGAGCGCTACTACACCCAGCGGTTGCAGTGGGGCGACTGCGCGCCGTACGCCACCACCACCGACGACCGGCAGGCCTACCGGACACCCGGCATCAGCTGCGCCCGCCTGACCCTGCCGATGGACTACACCCAACCGGACGGGCAGACCATCACCATCGGGGTGTTGCGCAAACCGGCCACCGGCCAGCGCCAGGGATCGGTGCTGTTCAACCCGGGCGGGCCCGGTGCGTCCGGCATGTCCATCGTGGCCACCATCGCCGAGTACAACGCCGATCCCACGCTGAACGCTTCGTTCGACCTGGTGGGGTTCGATCCGCGCGGCGTCGGATCCTCCGAGCCGCACATCGCCTGCCAGACCGACGAGCAGCGCGACGCCGACCGGGCGAAGAACTGGCCGGGCTTCATGCGCACCTCCACGGCGCATGAGGTGACGGCCGCCAACGACGCCAGCAAGGCATTCGCGCGGGCCTGCGTGCACACCATCTCGCAGCAGGGCTCGGGAAACATAGACGGCAAGGCGTTCCTGGCCCAGGTCGGCACCACCAACGTCGCCAAGGACATGGATGTGCTGCGTGCCGTGCTGGGCGACGCCACGCTCACCTACGTCGGCTGGTCCTACGGCACCAGCATTGGCACCCAGTACGCCGAGCAGTTCCCGGGCAACGTGCGCGCGATGATCCTGGACGGCGCCATCAACCCCGCGGTCGACGCCGCGACCGACAGTCTGGACCAGACCACCGCCTTCCAACAGGCCTTCGACAGCTTCGCCGCGTGGTGCGCCAGCCGGCAGGGCTGCCCGTGGACCGCCGCCGACCGGGCCAACAGTACGTTCCAACGACTCGCGAAACCCCTGATGACCACTCCGATGCCGATGCACGACGGTCGGTCGCTGAGCTTCCTGGACGCCGTCACCGGGGTCAGTGACGCGCTGTACTCCGATCTGTCCTGGCCAGACCTACTCACCGCACTGAAGGAGCTCGCCGCCGGTGACGGGCATGCCCTGATGGCACTCGCCGACGACTACAACGGCCGCGATTCCGACGGGCACTACAGCGAATTGCTGGAGGCATTCACGGCGATCCGGTGCATGGACTCGGACCGCATCACCGACCCGGACGCGGCACTGGCGCTGAACCGGAAACTGATCGAGGCCGCGCCCTTCCAGGACAACGGCCAGCCCGCGGCCGCCGTCTTCGACACCTGCGCGTTCTGGCCGGTGCCACCCACCCTGACCCCGCACACCCCCGACCCGCAAGGACTCTCGCCGGTGCTGGTGATCTCCACCACCGGCGACCCCGCCACCCCTTACCAGGACGGCGTCGCATTGGCCAAGGACTTGGGCGGGGCGCTGTTGACCGTGAAGGGCACCCGGCACACCGCGTTCATGCTGTCCGGGCTGACCTGCGTGGACCGGATCGGCAACGACTACCTGATCAACCTCACCGTGCCGGACGCGGGCGCCACCTGCTCCTGAACGGGACTGGGTGTGCGCATGTCGGGTGCGTGGGTCCGGCGTGAGCGTGTGGGCGTGTCGTCAGGCGGGCCCAGCCGTCAGCGCCGCCGCCGGATGCCCCGCCTCCTGATCGGCGACCCACAGGCCGATCAACCCGCGGAAGTGAGCCAGGAACCGCTCGTGTTCGTGCTCCGGGTAGGTGCTGCGGACCGTGGCCACCAGCAATTCGTCGAACGCGGGGGAGCGCACCCAGTCGTAGACGATCTCCGGCAGCGATGCCAGCGCCGTCCCGCAGAACTCCCGGTACGCCTCGGCGGTGAAGTAGTCGTCGGCCAGTCGCGCGTACCGGCCCAGCTTGTCGTTCCAGGACAGGTCGGAGTCGTCGGCTACGTCGAACCAGTTGCGGCTGATGGTGTCCACCTGGGGCTGCCGGCGGGTGACCGCACAGAACACCGACCAGGCCAGCAGCTGAGTGATCGCCCACGGGAAGTAGTAATGCAGCGAGGTGATCGCGATGTCCGGGCAGGCGTTCGCGTAGTCGATGGGCTGCACCTGGGTGCCCGTCACCAGCGCTTCGCAGGAATTGAACTCCCAGCGGAAGAACGCGTTGATGGTCCGCGACAGGGTGAGAATCTCCATGCCCGCCTCGGCCGGCAGGAAGTCATGGCTGACCTCGTACCGGTCGTGCATCGGCAGCTCCGGCCGGAACCGCATGATCTTGGTCTCGGGTCCGATGGTCAGCGAGCGGGCGAACGAATCGAACCCCGTCACCGCTCCCTGCAGGTGCATCAGCATCCGGCCCGATTCGTCGTACGCCCGGTGCAGCGCCGCCGAATCGTCGATCCGGCTCACCCCGCGCCACGCGCCGCCGTCGAACGGCTTCATGAACATCGGATAGCCCACCCGGGAGGCCACCTCGTCCAGGTCGAACGGCAGGTTGTAGCGCTCGGCGGTGTAGGCCCACTTCTCGTGGTCCACCGGGTTCTTGTAGGGCACCAGGGTGGTCGGTGGGATATCGAAGCCGAGGCGGATCATCGCGCAGTACGCCGAATGCTTTTCCATGGCCTGGAACGTGAATGGGTTGTTCAGCAGGTACGTGTCGTTGACCAGCGCGGCCTTCTTCAACCACTCCCGGGGCACGTAGTACCACCAGGCGAGCCGGTCGATCACCAGGTCGTGCCGGACCGGGGCTCGCAGGTCGAACGGCTCGATGGTCACGCGCTCGGTGCTGATCCGATGCTCGGCGCCGGCATGGGTCACCGGGCCTAGCCGGCGCACCAGGGTTTCGAAGGCCGTGGGCCAGTCGTTCTCGGTGCCCAGCAGCAGGCCGATCAGGTGGGTGGTGCGGTCGGGTCGCGCGCTCGTCATACCCGTTGATCCTGCTGTCCGCCCGCCCCGTCCGCAACACGCCGGAAACACAAGGCTTCTAGGGTGACGGCATGGATCGTCAGCAGCAGTTCGTCCTGCGCACCCTGGAGGAGCGGGACATCCGCTTCGTGCGGCTGTGGTTCACCGATGTGCTCGGCTTTTTGAAGTCGGTCGCCGTGGCGCCGGCCGAACTCGAGGGCGCCTTCGCGGACGGGATCGGGTTCGACGGATCGTCCATCGAGGGCTTCGCCCGGGTGCACGAGTCCGACATGATCGCCCGACCCGATCCAGCCACCTTCCAGGTGCTGCCGTGGGAGGCGGACGACGGCAAGGTCTACTCCGCCCGGATGTTCTGCGACATCGCGATGCCCGACGGCAGCCCCTCCTGGGCGGACCCGCGGCACGTGCTGCGCCGGGTGCTCGGTGAGGCGGCGGCGATGGGATTCACCTGCTACGTGCATCCGGAGATCGAGTTCTTCCTGCTGCGTGGGCTGCCCGAGGACGGCAGCGTTCCGGAGCCCGCCGACCGCGGCGGGTTCTTCGACCAGGCCTCGCACGACATCGCGCCGCACTTTCGCCGCGGGGCCATCGACTCGCTGGAGTCCATGGGCATCTCGGTGGAATTCTCCCACCACGAGGGGGCGCCCGGGCAGCAGGAGATCGACCTGCGCTACGCGGATGCGCTGACCATGGCAGACAACATCATGAGCTTCCGGTACGTGGTCAAGGAGGTGGCGATCACCCAGGGGGTGCACGCATCCTTCATGCCCAAGCCATTCCGAGACCAGCCCGGATCGGCGATGCACACCCACTTCTCGCTGTTCGAGGGGGAGTCCAACGCGTTCCACGACCCCGGCGGGCAGTACCAGATGTCGGCCACCGGGCAGGCGTTCCTCGCCGGCGTGCTGCGGCACGCGCCGGAGTTGACGGCGGTCTGTTGCCAATTCGTCAACTCATTCAAGCGGCTGGTGATCGGGGAGGAGGCGCCGACTGCGGTGTCCTGGGGGCAGGCCAACCGGTCGGCGCTGATCCGGGTGCCGAACTACTCGCTGCAGCGGTCGGCCAGCCAGCGGCTGGAGTTCCGGCTGCCGGACTCAGCGTGCAACCCCTACCTGATGTTCGCGGTCGTGATTGCCGCCGGGTTACAGGGGATACGCGAGGGTTACGAGTTGCCGCCGGAGGCCGAGGAGGACGTGTCGTACCTGTCCTCTGCGGAGCGCCGGGCGTTGGGCTACCCCGGGCTTCCTACGTCGCTGGAATCCGCGCTGGCCGCCATGGAATCGTCCGAGCTGGTGGCGCACGCCCTGGGGGAGCACGTCTTCGAGTTTTTCCTGCGTAACAAGAAGGCCGAGTGGGAGGCCTACCGCCGGCAGGTCACCTCCTACGAGCTGCAGCGCTACCTGTCGCTGTAGCCGTCTCTCATCGCCGGTCCCCGCCCTGGCATACCAGGCGCTCATGGACAGATCCGCGCGAAACCGGCGGGTGAGCGCTCGCCGGAGCCGGCGGAATTATTCGCACCTCGTGGGGATCACGGTTCGCATCGATGCAGGTCGGGCATTCCAAGATCCCCACGAGGTGCGAATAATTTTCGGGCGGGGCGCGGCTCGTTTCGGGCGGGGCGCGGCCCGATCAGGGTGCCGCGAGCTCGAGCGCGGCGCAGGCCAGCTCCGTGAGCTGATCGGCCAGCTCCGCATCGTCCAGCGGCGATGAGAACGTCCCCACCGCGTTGAGCATCCCGAACACCGCGTGCACGGCGGTGCGCACCCGCTCGTCCGGCCAATCTGGGTGCACCCGAGCTAGCAGCCAGCGCCAGCGAGCTACCAGATCGCGTTGCCGATGCCGGAGCCGCTGGGCATGCTCCGCCGGCAGGTGATGCACCTCGCGGACGAACACCGCCATCAGCCCGCGGCGCTCGGCGACCGCGGCGGCATAGTGCGCCACCTGGCCGGCCAGTGCGCGCGCCGGGCTCCGGGGTACGGCGCCGTCCCGGGTGGCGGGTCCAGTGTCTACCTGGTCTCGGGTGGCGGCTCCGGTGTCTGTCTGGTCTCGGGTGGCGGCTCTGGTGTCTGTCTGGTCTCGGGTGGCGGCTCCGGCGTCTGCCGGGCCCGGGCCACCGTTGTCCGGCCAACCCGGCCCCCCGGCGTGGCCACCCGCCGCGTCGATGTCGGTCCCGGGAACGTCGACGGCGTCGATGATCCCGTCGATCACGGCCGCCAGTACCGCCGCCTTCGACTCGAAGTGCCGGTAGATCGCCGGCCCCGTCACGCCCGCGGCAGCGCCGATGTCGTCCATGCCCACGGCCGGATACCCGTGCTCGGCGAACAGTTCCGCGGCGGCTGCCACGATCGCGTGTCGGCGTCGCGCGCCCCGATCGGTCCGCCGGGTGGATCGGTCGGCGGGATCAGCCATCGGAGCCGACGTGCACCGTCCCGCCGGATCGCCAGTACTGCCCGTCCGCGCGATCCAGCATGCCGGCGTCGACCAGGTCGCGCCGCAGCCGCACGTAATCGTCGAAGACGCCGATCAGCTCGCGGTTGACTTCCGACTCGGTGTACCGGACTCCGGGAACGAAGCGCTGCGCCACCACGTCTAGCGCCGCCAACTGCCGCGACCTTTTTGCCGGCATCGCCAGCAGCCGGCCGTCGGCGTCGAAGAACCGGGCGCGCACCAGGTCGGTAGCCCGAGCCGCGGCACGGTCCAGTTCTGGCTGCGTCATACGTACCGGCTCAGTCGACGATCTCGCCGCGCTGCACCCGCGGGCGCGGGACCCGCCACTTGCGAATCAGACAGGCGCGGTTGAACGCGTAGAAGCCCAGCGACGATCCCTTGGTCGACTGGCCGGACTTGTCGCCCTTGGGGAAGCGCTCCCGCACCATCCGGGACAGCCGCCGGCCGAAGACGACCGAGTCCGCCACGGCGGCCAGGATCGCGACCATCAGCACCATCGGGAAGTAGGTGGTGACGAACGGGATCGGCACCAGCAGCACCAGGAACGACACCACCGCGATCGGCAGCAGCAGTCCGGCGAGGTTGCGCCGGGCGTCCACCATGTCCCGCACGAACGCGCGAATCTCACCCTTGTCGCGCGGCAGCACGTAGGCGTCGTCACCGCGCATCATCCGCTCGCGGCGCTCGGCCGTCAGGGCGCGGCGCTCGTCCTTGGTCAATTTGGCGCCGGACTGCTTGGAACGGCGGATCGCCTCGCGCTGCGTCATCGGAGGCGGCGCGACCGGCCCGCGGCGGCCCTCGGCGTCCCGTCGCTTGGGGGTGGGCCGGCCCTTACCGACGACCGGCGCGTCCTCGACAACGGGTGCGACGGCGTCCAGGGCCGGATCGGGCGACTTGCGACGCAGCAGACTCACGACTGCCAGCCTAGGTCACCGCGACACTGGCACCGTTCCGCGGCGCGTCCGGCCGCAAGCGTGGCATCATCGACAGTGACGATGCGGGCGGCAGTCAACATCCGCCCGACATTGTCGGGCCCGCAACCCGCGGGCATCGCAGACGTGGACAGGAGCACACCGGTGACCTCGGCCGATACCCAGACCCCGACCCGCAGCCACCAAGTCACCCTGACCGAAGCGGCAGCCAGCAAGGCGCGCGCGCTGCTGGAGCGGGATGGCAGTCCCGACATGGTGCTGCGGATGGCGGTGCAGCCCGGCGGCTGCTCCGGCCTGCGCTATGAGCTGTTCTTCGACGACCGCAGCCTGGACGGCGACGCCGTGCAGGAGTTCGGCGGGGTCCGGCTCGTGGTGGACAAGATGAGCAAGCCATACCTGGACGGCGCCGTCATCGACTTCGTCGACTCCATCGACAAGCAGGGCTTCACCATCGACAACCCCAACGCGCAGAACTCCTGCGCCTGCGGCGACTCGTTCCACTGACCGAGCTCCCCGGCAACAGGATTTCCGGGCGCGATATTCGGGTGGGCGTGGTCCCGGCGGCACCGTCACCGCCCGCATCTACCGGCCCGTACGCCGGGTAGGGTCGTAGCCGCCCAGGCGGCACCAGCCGCGATCGCCCACCGTCGGGAGCCGCACCGTGCCGGACGTCAGCAGCGGGTCGAGTCCCACGTCCGGTGAGGCCGCACCGTCGTCATCCGCTCAGGATCCGGCGCCCGAACGGCCGTCGGTCAGGATCGTCGTCACGGGTTCGATCGCCACCGACCATCTGATGCACTTTCCCGGCCGGTTCACCGATTCGTTGCTGCCCGACCAGCTGCACCGGGTGTCGCTGTCCTTCCTCGTGGACGACCTGCAGGTGCGCCGGGGCGGGGTGGCCGCCAACATCTGCTTCACCATGGGAGTGCTCGGGCAGCGACCCGTCTTGCTGGACGCCGTCGGGAGCGACTTCGGCCCCTACGACGTGTGGCTGTCCGACCACGGGGTCGACACCGAGCACGTGCTGCGCTGCGACGACGTGGCGACTGCCCGATTCGTCTGCACGACCGATGACGAGCTGAATCAGATCGGCTCGTTCTACGCGGGGGCGATGTCCAGGGCGCGGGACATCGAGCTCGTGCCGGTGCTGGACGAGCTGGGCGACGTCGATCTGGTGATGATCAGCGCTGGTGATCCGGACGCGATGACGCGGCACGCCGCCGAGTGCCGGCAGCACGGCTACCCGTTCGCGGCGGACCCCTCACAGCAGCTGGCGCGCATCGACGGCGCGCAGGCCCGGGAGCTGGTCGGCGGCGCGGAGCTGCTGTTTTCCAACGACTACGAACTGGGACTGCTGAAGTCCAAGACGGGCTGGTCGGACGAGCAGATCCTCGTCCGGGTGGGACATCGCATCACCACGCACGGGGCCAAGGGCGTGGAGATCACCTCCGCCGCCGGCGAGTCGTTGACCGTCAAGGCGCTCCCGGAGCGGACCAAGACCGACCCGACCGGGGTGGGGGACGGGTTCCGTGGCGGGTTCCTGGCCGGGCGCAGCGTCGGGCTGCCGATGCGACGCTGCGCGGAGCTGGGATCGCTGATGGCGACTCTGGTGTTGGAGACCGTGGGCACGCAGGAGTACGCCTTCGACCGGACCGACGCTCAGCAGCGGCTGGCCGACTGCTACGGGGTGGACTCGGCGACCGAGATCGGCACCGCGCTGGGCTGGTAGCCCCGGCTTCGACCCCGCAATAGCCCGGCCCGGCTCTGCTCCGGCTTCGGTCTGGCGCTGGCTTCCGCGCCACAGCCCCGCCCGGCCCGCCCCAACTCCGGCGCTGGCGCCGCAGCCCGATCCGCGTACCCGTTTCCGATCTGCGTACCCGTTTGTGATCCGCGTGCCCAATCGCGTACGCAGATCGACGATGGACACGCACACCGGAAGGGACCGACGCGACCCGGCCCCTGCCCCGGCTCCGGCAACCGCGACCCGCGCCGAGGTCAGAGCCGGACCGGATAGCTCGGCTCCGGCACCGCCGGAGTGATGGCGCCGGTGACGAAGATCCCGTGCCACAGCAGGAATACCAGGATCGTCCAGATCCGCCGGGAGTGATCGGCGGCCCCGGCACGGTGCTCGTCCAGCAGTCGCAGCACCACCGCGGAATCCAGGTACTCCTCGGTCTGCGCGTCCAGCACGATCTGCCGCGCCCACTCGTAGGAGCCCTCAGCCAGGTAGTGCCGGATCGGCACCGGGAACCCGAGCTTGCGCCGGTGCAGCACGTGCGCCGGCACGATGCGCTCCAGCGCCCGGCGCAGCGCCAGCTTGGTCGTCTGCCGCGTCACCTTTTGGTCGGCCGGGATGGTGCGCGCCACGGCGAACACCTCGGGGTCCAGGAACGGGACCCGCAGCTCCAGCGAGTTGGCCATGGTCATCTTGTCGGCCTTGACCAGGATGTCGCCGCGCAGCCAGGTGTGAAGGTCCACGTGCTGCATCCGGGCTACCGGATCCCATCCGTTCGAGGCCGCATACAGCGGGTCGGTGACGTCCCGGAACGAGCGCTGCTCGGAGTACCCGCGTAGCAGTCCGGCCAGCTGCTCCTCCCGGAAGATGCGTGCGTTGCCGTAGTAGCGCTCCTGCAGGTCCAACGCCCCGCGGCGCAGCATGTCCTTGCCGCGTACCCCGTCCGGCAGTGCTCGCCCCACCGCCGCCAGGCCCCGCCGCAGCGGTGACGGCAGCCCCGTCAGCGCCCGCAGGCTGGACGCCTCGCGGTAGATGTTGTAACCGCCGAACAGCTCGTCGGCCCCCTCGCCGGACAGCACCACCTTCACGTGCTTGCGGGCCTCGTTGGCGACGAAGTACAGCGGCACCAGGGCCGGGTCGGCCACCGGGTCGTCCAGGTACCACACGATCAGCGGCAGCGTCTCGGTCAGCTCTTGCTCGCTCACGGTCCGCACCACATGGCGGACTCCGATCGCGGCCGCCGACTCCGCGGCCACGTCCACCTCCGAGTACCCGGCACGCTCGAAGCCGGTGGTGAACGTCACCAGGTCTGGGTTGTGCCGCTTGGCCAGCGCGGCGATCGCCGTGGAGTCGATGCCGCCGGACAGGAACGACCCGACCGTGACGTCCGCCCGCATGTGCCCCGCCACCGAGTCGTCCAGCGCGTCGGCGATCCGGGTGTACAGCGTGTCTCGCTCGGCATCGGTCCGCACCGGAACCGGAGCGAAGGTTGGGGAGAAGTATCGGGTGGTGACGAGGTTCCCACCGGGGCGCAGGGTGAACGAGGTGCCCGACTCGATCTTGCGCAGGTGGGCGTCCATGGTGGCGGGCTCCGGCACGTACTGCAGCACCAGGTAGTGCTGCAGGGCTGCCTCGTCGACGGCGGCCGGCCCGGTGAACTCGCGCAACGATTTGGCCTCGGAGGCGAAGGCCATCCCGTCGCCGGTGTCGGCCACGAACAGCGGCTTGATGCCGAACGGGTCCCGCGCCCCGAACAGCTCACGCGAGGCGGTATCCCAGATCAGGAATGCGAACATGCCGCGCAGCCGGCGCACCCCGTCCGGGCCCCAGTGGTGGTAGGCGGCCAGGATGGCCTCCCCGTCACCCTCGGTGGCGAAGGCCGCCCCGCACTCTGCCGCTAGTTCCGCCCGCAGCTCCAGGTAGTTGTAGATCTCCCCGTTGAAGACCAGCGCGTACCGGCCCGGGGCCTCCGGCGGGCCCCAGCGCAGCGGTTGGTGCGAATGCTCGATGTCGATGATGGACAGCCGGTTGAAGCCGAACGCCACATCCGCGTCGTGCCAGGTGCCGGGCTCGTCCGGTCCACGATGCCGGGCGCAGCGCATCCCGGCGCCGATCGCGCGCACCGCCGAGGCCGCGTCACCGCTGGCCGATACGTACCCCATCAGACCGCACACGCTCGCCTGGTCACCACCCTTGCTGTGTTCTCCGGTCTTGCTGTGTTCTCCGGATCGGGCCGCCCGTGCGGTGCCCCGGACCTCGATCCTGCCCGATCGCCGCCGGGCAGCCGGGCATCGAGCGAAGGGCGCGCCGAGACCCGCCCCGGCGGGTGCGCCGCGGCATGGTCGAGTAATCTCATGGCGACCCCCGATGCAGGTGTCGGCGGGCCGGACTGCGGACCCAGGGTCCGCAGTAGGTGACGGCGCCCACCGCGCCAACACGAGGAAGGCGCAAACCGCGTGGCTGGATCTCGGGCGGCACGCCGCTGGGCGTTTGCCGGGCTGCTGGTCGTGGCCGGACTGGTCAGCAGCGGATGTTCGTGGGCGGACCTGCCCCGGTTCGGCTGGCCGGAGAGTGCCAGCAAGCAGGGCGCGCACATGCAGTACTTCTGGTCCGCGACCTTCATCGCCGCGCTGATCGTGGGCGTGATCGTGTGGGGCCTGATGTTCTGGTGCTTCATCGTGTACCGCAAGCGTCGCAACTCGCCGCTGTACCCCAAGCAGACCAAGGAAAACCTGCCGGTCGAGATGGTGTACACGGCCGTTCCGTTCGTGCTGATCGCCATCCTGTTCTACTTCACCGTCAGTACCGAGAACAGCGTGCTCAAGATGGACCCGAACCCGGATGTGACGGTCAACGTCACCGCGTTCAAGTGGAACTGGGAATTCCAGTACGACGGCACCACGGTCACCGGCACCGACCAGAAGGTGACCACCATCGGGACCTCGGAGGAGATCCCGGTGCTGGTGCTGCCGAACGACTCCACCATCGAATACGTGCTGGAGAGCCGGGACGTGGTGCACTCGTTCTGGGTGCCGGCGTTCGACACCAAGCGGGACGTCTTCCCGGATCCGGCCAAGAACAACACCGACAACCGGATGCAGACCACGCTGGACCGCACCGGCGCCTGGGTGGGTCGATGCGCCGAGCTGTGCGGCACCTACCACTCGGCGATGAACTTCGAGGTCCGCTCGGTGCCGAAGGATATCTACCAGGCCTACATCGACGCTCGGGAGCAAGGGCTGAGCAACTCGGCGGCGCTGGCCAAGGTCGGCAAGGAGCATTCCGAGTGCGGCGCGCTGTGCAGCCCGACGGCAACGACCACCTACCCCTTTGACACCGACCGGCAGGCCAAAACGGCGCCAACGCCGCCGGCGAACGTGACGGGCAACAAGTGATGACCAGCGAGATTCAGCCGCACACAGCCGAGCAGGACGGTGAGGTCCGCCCGTCGCGCGGGCTTCGTGTCGAGGCGAACGTGTTCTTCGCGATCGCGGCGTTCTTCATTGCGGCCACCGTGGTCTACGGCTTCTGGAGCAAGGAGGCGGCGGGCACTGTCGCGCTGCTGCTCACCGGCCTGATGCTGGCGCTGATCGGATCGTTCCTGTGGTTCGGCTCGCGGCGGCTGGAGCGGGCCCGGCCGGAGGACGATCCCGGCGCCGAGGTGGTCGACGGTGCCGGGGACGTGGGCTTCTTCCCGCCGGCCTCGTACTGGCCGCTCGCCATGGCCGCGGCCGCGATGCTCGCCGGTATGGCGATCGCATTCTGGCTGGTGTGGCTGGTCGTGATCGGCTTCGGCTTCCTGCTGCTGGCCATCTGCGGGCTGCTGTTCGAGTACCAGCGGTCGCACGCGGCGCACTGAGGGCACCGGGGGCGGGGGGCAGGGCCCTCCTCGCAACGGTTTCCTCGTCGTAGCAATGGTTGCAACCGTTGCTCGGATGACGGAACCGTTGCGAGGGTACGGCCGCGGGCGCTGGCTGCGATGATCAGCTTCACTTCGGGGGAGAAGCACGGCGCCCGAGCGCCCGTCATCGTCCGACACGAGCCCGACGGATGGCGAGGTGCCTGCCCCGGGGTGCTGGTGGTTCTCGGAGTCCGGGGTGTGCGTCAGATACGAGCCCGACGGATGGCGAGGTGCCTGCCCCGGGGTGCTGGTGGTTCTCGCAGTCCGGGGTGTGCGTCCGACACGAGCTCGACGGATGACGAGGCGCCCGTCCCCCGGGTGGGGGACGGGCGCCTCGTGGTCCGGTCAGTGCCGCTGGGAGAGCTCTCCGGAGGTGGACTCGTCGGACTCTTCGTGGCCGTACTCGATGACCCCGGTCTCATCCTTGGGCGACCAGATGCCTGGCACGGCCCGGCCCGCTGCGCCCAGCTCGTTCATCCGCTTGGGTACCGCGGCGCCTTGGTAGGCCAGCGGGATGGCGTGGCCGTGCTCGTCCACCTCGCCCAGCGGTTGGTGAACCTCGTAGAACTCGCCGGTGGGGGAGCGCCGAACGATGCCGGTTTCGACGCCGTGCTCGAGCACCTCTCGGTCGTGGTGCTGGAAGCCTAGGCACAGCCGGTAAGTGATCAGATACGCCAGCACCGGGAACACGATGGACCCGATGCGTCCGACCCAGGTCATCACGTTCAGCGAGATGTCCAGCTTGAAGGCGAACAGGTCGTTGGCACCGTTGATCAGATTCATGATGTAGAACGCCAGGAACGCCACGCCCAGGCTGGTGCGCACCGGCACATCCCGCGGACGCTGCAGCAGGTTATGCGGCGCGTTGTCCTTGGTGTAGTGCTTCTCGATGAACGGATAGGCGATCACCAGGATCATCAGCAGTGTCGCCGCCAGGATGGACGGGAAGAACACGGCCGGGATCATGTAGTGCCCGAACAGGTTCCGGATCTCCCAGTCCGGCCACACGCGAACCATGCCGTCCAGGAAGCCCATGTAGAAGTCCGGTTGAATGCCAGCCGAGACCTGGGACGGGTTGTAGGGTCCGAGGTTCCATACCGGGTTGATCTGGAAGATGCCAGAGAGCAGCACGATCACGCCGAACACCACGGCGAAGAAGCCGCCACCCTTGGCCGCGAACGACGGGAGCACCCGCACACCGACCACGTTCTGCTCGGTCTTGCGGTAGCCGGGGAACTGGGTGTGCTTCTGGAACCACACCAGGGCCACGTGCAGCCCGACCACGGCCAGGATGATGCCCGGAATGATCAGGATGTGCAGCGAGTAGAACCGGCCGATCACCTCGGTGCCGGGATAGTCGCCCCCGAACACCGCCCAGTGCATCCAGGTGCCGATCACCGGGATGGACAGGATGAACGCGCTCACGGCCCGCAGCCCAGTGCCGGACAGCAGGTCGTCGGGCAGCGAGTAGCCCAGGAAGCCCTCGGCCATGCCCAGCACCAGCAGCAGCACCCCGAGGATCCAGTTCAACTCGCGCGGCTTGCGGAATGCCCCGGTGAAGAACACCCGCATCATGTGCAGCATCATCCCGGCGAGGAAGATCAGCGCCGCCCAGTGGTGAATCTGCCGGATCAGCAGCCCGCCGCGCACCTCCATGGACAGGTTGACGGTGGAGGCGAACGCCCGGGACATCGGCACGCCCCGCAGCGGGGTGTACACGCCCTGGTAGATCGTCTCGCCCATCGACGCGTCGAAGAACAGCGTCAGGTAGGTGCCGGACAACAGCAGCACGATGAACGAGTAGAGCGCGACCTCGCCCAGCATGAACGACCAGTGGGTCGGGAAGACCTTGTTCAGCGCGGCCCGCACACCCGGCGCGGCGTGGTAACGCTGGTCGGCCTCGTCGGCGGCCTTCGGTAGCAGCGCGCCCAACCCGCCGGACGGCTTGGTCGGGGTGGTTAGCCGGCTCACGAGGACTCCTTCGGCGCCTGGCCAAACGGCGGGAACACCGGCTTGGGCTCCGGATACTTGCGGGGATGGGATCCCCACGGCGCGCGGCCCTGGAACGATTCCCAGAAGCCCGGCCCCACCGGCTCGACGAAGTCGTGCACGGCGATGAAGTACCCGTTTTCATCGACGTCGATGGGCAATTGCGGCAGCGGCCGGGTCGCCGGGCCGAAGACGGGCTTCGCGCCGTCTCGGATGTCGAACTGCGACTGGTGGCAGGGGCACAGCACCCGGCCGGTCTGGTCCTCGTACAGCGAGACGGGGCAGCCGACGTGCGTGCAGATCTTCGAGTAGGCGTAGAAGTCGCCGTACCCGTACCCGTCCTGACCGTTGCGGATCATCACCTTCTCGCCCGGGTACAACCGGAAGAGCATCACCGCGGAGTCGCTGGCGGTGGCGCCGCCGGGCACTCCCGGGAACACCGTCATCATCGTCCCGGCGGCCATGTCCTCCGGGCGCACCAGCGACCCGTCCTGGAAGGTCAGGTGCACCTTCTTGCCGTTCGGGCCGGGCTCAGGCTTCCACAACGTCACCCACAGCTCGGAGTCCTGACCGCCGGCCCACGGGTTCTTGATCAGCCCGCCCAGCGGCGCGACGATGGCCGCGGTCGCCAGGCCGCCGCCGGCCAGCAGTAACGATCCCTTCAGCACGCCGCGGCGGGTCTTGAGCCCGGTCTTGTCCAGGGTGTCCATCAATTCCGCGCCGACCGTGCGGCGAGACGACTCCGAAGAACCACCCATGTGCCGCTGTTGCACCGCTACCTCGTGCGGGGCGATCCGCCGCGCGACGGACATGACCCCGATGCCGGTGCACAGGATGGCCGCGCCCAAGGTGATCCCCAGCAGCGGGGTGAACAGCGCGAACCACCACTGACGAGGTGAGAACGGGTCCTCGTATCCGGCCGGCCAGACGCAGAAGATCACCACGAAGGCCAGTGCGGCGATGGCGGCCAGGATGAACCACTTGGCCACGATCCGCTCGGCGCGCTTCTCGGCCGGGGAGTTCGGCTCGAACCGCGGGCCGTACTCCACCAACTCGACGCCGTCCAACCGGGCGCCCAACCGGGCCAGTTCCTCCCGGGTCATGCCGTCCAGTTCGTCGCTGGTCGGGTCGGGAACGGTGCCGGCGCTCATGAGCGCGACCCCGACCACAGCGTGATGCTGACGATGACGCCCATGCCGACCAGGAAGGCGATCAGGCCCTCCGGGGCCGGGCCGAAGCCGCCCAGGTCGTAGCCGCCCGGGGACAGCGTGTCGGTGGAGGCCCGCACGTAGCTGATGATGGCCTTCTTCTCGTCCGGTGTCAGCTGGGCGTCCGAGAACGTCGGCATATTCTCCGGCCCGGACTGCATGGCGGCATAGATCTCCCGGTCGGTGGCCTCGTCCAGCGCGGGCGCGTACTTGCCCTGGGACAGCGCGCCGCCCTTGCCGGTGAAGTTATGGCAGGACGCGCAGTTCAGCCGGTACAGCTCGGCGCCCTTGGCTAGTTGAGCGTCATCGCGCAGGTTGGCCTTGCCGTCCGGGGCCTCGGGGCCGCCACCCATGGACTGCACATACGCGGCGATCGCGTCGATCTGGTCGCCGGAGAACACTGGGATGGTGCGGGGCATCTCGGCGCCGTTGGCCTTCGCCGGCATCCGACCGGTGGCCAGCTGGAAGTAGGCCGCGGCCTGGCCGACGCCGATCAGCGACGGGCCCCGACCCGGCACGCCCTGCAGGTTCTCCCCGTGGCAGGTGATGCAGGACCGGTCGTAGAGCTGCTTGCCGGTGGCAATGGTGGCTGCATCGGCAGGGTCGGCGGCGGCGGTGTTGTTGCCGCCCGGCGCCAGCGCCGAGTATCCGAAGCCCAGTGCCACCAGGGCGAACAGCAGCGCAGCCACGCCGGTGAGCCGGCGCATCGCCTTCGACCGGCGGCGGAACCGCCCGCCCGAGCCGCTGACTTGATCCACCCGGTCCTCCTGCTCCTGGTTCGTGGTGCCGGATCGGTGCCTTCGCTCACGCATTCTCGTCACCGAATGATGAAGATGGTGGCGAACAGGGCGATCCAAATCACGTCGACGAAGTGCCAGTAGTAAGACACCACGATGGCGCTGGTGGCCTGCGCCGGCGTGAACTTGCTCAGCTTGGTGCGAGCGATCAGCAGGATGAAGGCAATCAGCCCGCCGATCACGTGCAGCCCGTGGAAGCCGGTGGTCAGGTAGAACACCGTGCCGTATGCGCTGGAGGACAGCGTGGTGCCCTCCTCGACCATGGTGCGGAACTCGTTGGCCTGGCCGATCACGAACGTCAACCCCATCAGGAAGCTGACGATGTACCAGCGGCGCAGCGCGAACACGTCCCCGCGCTCGGCCGCCCACACGCCGAACTGGCAGGTGAACGAGCTCAGCACCAGGATGATGGTGAAGGCCAGGTCGTAGTACACGTCCAGGTGTGTCTCGGCGGGCGGCCAGGGACCGGTGTTCACGGCGCGCGCGGTGAAGTAGATACCGAACAGGCCGGCGAAGAACATCAATTCGCTGGCCAGCCACACGATCACCCCGACGCTGACCATGTTGGGCCGGTTCAGCGTGTGAATGCGCGCGCTGATGGCAGGGGTACCCGCCGGCGTCGTAGTCGTCACGCAAGGATTATGGCCCGAAGCGCCCCCGTTCGCGCCCTCGGGGTACCCCGGCGGGTCGCGAACTGCGGGGTTGAGCGGGACCGGGCGGTGTCGGCGCAGGGCGGCGCGCGTGTGCCCACTACCATCGGGGCGGCGAGTGGCCGGATCAGACGGTTCGCCGAGAGCGGTCACGGCGTCGACGAACACCCGGTGCCGCCGGGTGGCAGTAGCGTCGATGGCAGTGCCGCTGGTCCCGTGAGCAGCGTCGGATAGAGGTGGACGAACCGATGAGCAACCCCGTTGTGCTGGTGTACAGCAACCGGCCGGAGGTGCGGGAGGCCGTCATGCTGGCCATTGGTCGCCGCCCAGCGCCGGACGTCGGGCGGGTGGACTTCCTGGAATGCTCCTCGGTGTCCGAGGTGCTGATGGCGGTGGATGCTGGCGAGGCCGACCTGGCGGTGCTCGACGGCGAGGCGCAGCCGGTCGGTGGCATGGGCATCAGCAGGCAGATGCATCTGGAACTGGACCGGGTGCCCCCGGTGATCCTGCTGATCCGCCGCCTCGACGACCGTTGGCTGTCCACCTGGGCCAAGGCCGACGAGGTGCTGCAGTACCCGGTGGATCCGGTCACGGCCGCCGAGACCGTCGCCGCCGTGCTGCGCCGGATGCGGGCCGTGGCCCGCGTGTCCGGCGGCGCGCACTGACGATCGCGCCCTCGACGATGGCGGAGCCTGGCACCGAGCCGGCGCGCAGCGCGGTACCCGCCTGGCCGGCGGTGCTGTCCGGGCTGCTGGCCGGTGACGACCTGCCCGCGCAGCACACCTCCTGGGTGATGGACCAGATCATGTCGGGCCGGGCCACCGGCGCCCAGGTCGCGGCGTTCGCCTTGGCGCTGCGCGCCAAGGGGGAGACTCCCGGCGAACTCACCGGCCTGGTCGCCGGAATGTTGGCACACGCCAACCGGCTGGCCGTGCCGGGTCGCGCGGTGGACGTCGTGGGGACCGGCGGCGACCGGGCGAACACCGTCAACATCTCCTCGATGGCCGCGGTGGTAACGGCGGCGGCGGGGGCGACGGTCGTCAAGCACGGCAACCGGGCGGCGTCGTCCAGTTGCGGTGCGGCCGACCTGCTGGAGGGGCTGGGGGTGGCGATCACGCTGCCGCCGGACGCCGTTGCCGAGTGTGTGCGCCGGGTGGGTATCGGTTTCTGCTTCGCCCCGGTGTTCCACCCGTCGTTCCGGCACACCGCGGGACCGCGGCGGGAAATGGGCGTGCCTACGGTGTTCAACTTCCTGGGGCCGCTGACCAACCCGGCGCAACCTCCGGCCGGCGCCATCGGCTGTGGTGACGTCCGGATGGCGCCGGTGATGGCGCAGGTGTTCGCCGATCGCGGGTCGGACGTGCTGCTATTCCGCGGCGACGACGGTATCGACGAGCTGACCACCACGACGACGTCCACGGTGTGGGCGGTGCACGGCGGGTCGGTGACCCAGGGGTCACTGGATCCAGCGGATTTGGGCATCGGGCGGGCGGCACCGGAGGCGCTGCGCGGCGGCGACGTGGCCGTCAATGTGGCGGTGGCCCGCGGTGTGTTCGACGGCGCGGGCGGGCCGGTGGCCGATGCAGTGGCCCTGAACGCCGCGGCGGCGCTGGCCGCGCACGCCGGGCTGACCGGCAACCTGCTCGCCGACTTGGCTGGCGGCCTGCAGCGGGCGCGGGATGCGATGGCCTCGGGTGCGGTGGCCGAGTTGGTCCGGCGATGGGTGACGGTGTCGCAGGAACTGGCCGCCTCACCCGCCTGATCCGCGCGTGTTCGGCTCCCGGTGGTCGGTGAGCCGGTATGCCGGGAGGTCAGGCCTGCATGCCGATGGAGAACGCGTCCTCGCTGTCGCGGCGCGAGTAGGAGCGGAATGCGATGTGGGTGACGGTGTTCGTGACCCCAGGCACCTTCGAGACGTGCTCCGGGATGAGCTCGGCGATGCCTTCGTGGTCGGCGGCCGCCACGATGGCGATCAGGTCGACATCGCCCGCGCAGGAGTAGACCGACTGCACGCCGGGGATATCGGCGATCTGCTGGGCAGCCTCGGAGATCCGCGCGGCCTCCACGTCGATGAGCACGATCGCCGTGACCATGTCTGCACCCTCCCGGGGCCGTCGGTTGCTTGCTGCGGGGGCGCCGCGGCGCCGTGTGGCCGATGCTATCGCCGGGCGGGGCGCGATCGACCGGCGACCATCGCTGCGTCGGGATCGTCACCGCTGTTGCTGCGCCGGCCGATCACCCCACGGTGGCGAGTTGGCGCGGCCCGTCGCCCCACCCATGCCAGGGCAGGTCGACGCCGCGGTGCCGTTCCAGGTCGGCACCGGACAGCAGCCCACGCGCTGCCGCTGCCGCCGCGGCGAATCGCTGCCAGCGCCCCGCCCCGCCGGCCGGGACCGACCAGCCCGCGGTGGAGCGCACCAGCCGAGTGCCGTCTCGGTCCAGCCAGGCCAGCACCGTGGCGGTCTCCTCCGCCGTCGCCCCGGGCAGCGGGCCGGACCGCGGGATCACCGTCTCCGCCGACACGAGCAGCGCCCGCACCACCGACATCGGGTCGACCCCGCACCGGGCCCGCCCGGCCGCCGTCAATCGCCCGTACCGCACCACCGCCAGCTCCCATCCGCCCGCCGAGTCCGGGTGCGCGGCAACCAGTTCCTCGATGCCGGCCAGGGCCCCCAGGCGCTGCCGCCGGATCAGTGCCTCGACCAGCGTGGCCAGCCGGTCCCGCGCGTCGGCCGCCTCGGCGAACCGGCCTGCGTCGGACAACAGCTGCAGCCGTTCGGACAGCACGCGCAGCAGATCGTCGGACCGACCCTCGATCAGCGCCGTGACGGCATCGACGTGTCGCGCGTAGTCCGCCGCCGACTCTGCCCCCGAGCAGGGCGCCCCGCAGCGCCCCAGCTCGTACAGCGCGCAGGGCACCCCGTCGGGCCGTCGGCGGAGCCGCTGCGAGCAGCGCCGCACCGGGACCGCCGCCTGCAGCGCGTCCACCGCCAGCCGCGCCGACGCCTGAGACGTGAACGGACCCAGCCACGGGCCGGGTCGGTCGGCCGTGGTCCGTGCGATGGACAGCCGGGGGAACGGCTCGTCGGTCAGGCAGACCCACGACACCTTGTTCGGGCTGCGGGATCGGCGGTTGTATGTGGGCTGATGCGCGGCGATCAGCCGCTGCTCGCGGACCCTGGCCTCCAGCGCCGTCGCGCACACCACGTGGTCCACCCGCTCGGCCAGCAGCACCATCTGCTTGATGCGGGTACGCATCTCGGCCGCCGTGAAGTAGGAGCGCACCCGGGCCCGCAGGTTGCCGGAGGTGCCGACGTAGAGCACCTCCTCGTTCGGCCCGCGGAACAGATACACCCCGGGCGCCGCGGGCAGCAGCGCGGCGAGTCGGCGTTTGCGCCGACGTGCCGGATCCACGTTGCGGGCCGCGGTCTGCAGCTCCGACAGGGTGACCACGCCCAGCGGTCCGAGCCGTTCGAACAGCGCATGCAGCACGTCCACCGTGGCCCGCGCGTCGTGCAGTGCCCGGTGATCCGGCGTGACCCGGGCGCCCAGCAGCGGGGCCAGCACACCGAGCCGGACGCTGGGCGCCTCTTCCCGGCTGAGCACCGCGCGGGCCAGCCGGACCGTGTCCACCACCGCCGGGTTCGGCCACGGCAGCCCCAGCCGGGCGCATCCGGCGCGCAGGAAGCCGATGTCGAAGCCGGCGTTGTGCGCGACCAGCACGCAGCCGCGAGCAAACTCCAGGAAGGCCGGCAGCACGGTGTCGATCCGTGGGGCATCGCAGACCATCGCGTCGGTGATCCCGGTGAGCATCACGATCTGCGGCGGGATGGCCCGGCCCGGATCGACCAGGGTGGCGAACTCGCCCAGCACCTCGCCGCCGCGCACCTTCACGGCGCCGAATTCGGTGATCGCGTCCTCGGCGGAAGACCCACCGGTGGTCTCCAGGTCGACCACCACGAACGTGATCTCGCGCAGCGGATCTTCGAGGTCCTCGAAGGTCGGCTGGCTCATCTCGGCCGTCCGGCTGGGCATCATGGCAACGACGCTAGGCCGGGGGTCCGACAGGGGAGCCGAGCCGCGCCGCAGCAGTAGGTACGCGGGCCGCCCGCGGTGTCGCCGTGCCCGGTCTCGCGGGTTCGGTGGCCGCCCGGTGCCGGGGGAGGATGGTGGGTGGGCCGGCGTGATCACCGGTGACGAGTCGAGCGGGGGAGGGCGATGGGGGTGACGGAGTCAACCGGCACGGGCCCCGTCGCCGATCCGGGTGCCCCGGGGTGGCACGACCTACCGGAGAACGTGCGGACCTTTGTCATCTCGGTCGCCGCTCGGGCGGTCGGTGCGGTGCCGCCAGAGCAACTGCCCGGTGCGCTGCTGCCGGTGGCCAGGTTCACCCCCGCCAAACGCGCCCGCCGTGGTGCCGCTCCGCTGGCCCGGGCGTTGGAGCGGGACGCCGGGTTCCGGGCCCTGGTGGCGCAGTACCTACCCGACGGCAGCAGGCTCGACGCGGGCAGCCCGCCCGGCGCGGATCGCCGAAGTCCGTCCGCGCATTCTGACCCGGTGGCCGAGGCCGCGCGAGTCTTCCTGTTGCACCTGCCGGATACCGGTGCGTTGGCGGCGGCGGCCGGTGCCGACGAACTCGCGTCGCTGCGTGCCCGGGTCGCCGAACTTACTGACTCCGTCGACCGGTTGACGGCCCGGCTCGCGCAGTCCAGCCAGCGGCCGGCCCGGCCCGCGTCATCCGGAGCCGATCCCGAGGCTGCGGATTCCGTGCGGGGTGACGCCCGCGCCGAGGCCGAGCGGTTGCGTCGGCGGCTGCGCGAGCAGGGCAGCAGGGTCAAGGCCGCCGAACAGTCCGCAGCCGCCGCCGCAGCCGAGGCGCGCGCCCGGTGTGAGGAGGCGGAGGCTCGGGCCGCCCGGGAGCAGGCCACCGCGGAGAACTGGCGCGCCCGGGCCGAACGAGAGGCGCAGCGCGCCGAACGAGCCAACCAGGCGCTCGATCGGCTCCGCGATCGGGCCGGGCAGCAGCGTGCGGACACGGACCGGCGGCTGGAGTTGCTGCTGGACGCCCTGCAGCAGGCCGCCGAGGGGTTGCGGCGGGAGTGGCGGCTGACCAGTGGCGGCGCCGACCCGGCCGAGGTGGTGGCACGAGGGCTGCCGGAGGTCGATCGAGCCCGGCGACGCAGTGTGGACCCGGCATTGCTGCTGGACTGGCTGGCGCTGCCGGCGGCGCACCTGATCGTGGATGGCTACAACGTGACCAAGACCGGCTACCCCGAGCTGTCCCTGGCCGATCAGCGCGACCGACTGATCCGGGCGCTCGGTGCCCTCGCGGCCCGTACCGGCGCGGAGATGACGGTGGTGTTCGATGGCGCCGCGGTGGTGGCGGCGCCATCGGCGGTGCGTGGAGTACGGGTGACGTTCTCGCCACCTGGGGTCATCGCCGACGATGTGGTTCGCCAGCTGGCGGCCGCCGAGCCGGCTGGCCGGGTCGTGGTGGTGGTCAGTTCCGACCGGGAGGTGGTGGACGGGGTGCGTCGGTCCGGCGCGCGGACGGCGCCCTCGGCCGTACTGCTGGCGCTGCTCGGATAGCGGGCGGGAGCGCGGCCCGGCGCGGTAGGGCACGAGCCGGCGGCTGTCGTACCTCTGTCCTAGCGTGAGCGGCGAATCACCGGTACTGGAGGCGGCGGGGGTGGCGCGAGGCATCACCGGCCGCGGAACGGGCAGGAGGGCAGACGTGCGAATCGACTGCGACAGGTGTGCCGTGCGGGGAGCGGCCTGTGCGGGCTGTGTGGTCAGCGTGTTGCTGGGGCCACCAGAGAATTTGGAGTGGGATGAGGACGAGTGCGCCGCGCTGGATACGCTGGCCCGATCGGGATTGGTGCCGCCGTTGCGGTTGGCAGATGGCCCGGAGTTGCTTCAGTGTGACGTGAATCACAAGCACCTGATTGCATGAGTTGGAATACGTGGTCCTAAAACCCGCCCATCAAAAGGTAAATAAATGGTCAATAACCTGACGGACGGTAGTGAGCAACAGCACAGCGTCACCAAAAGATAACGGTCACGGTGCGGTGACACGCCGAGTTCGGTAGCGGAGCGGCGACTTTCCGTTTGACGAATGTGCAGGTCAGAGCTCCTGAAGATGATCTTCAGGAGAAGGTTCGACGATTCCCGCGCGTCGCTGTCGACGGTGGCTGGACGGGCGCCGTAGTCATCTCGTAACCTGACCGAGACCTTCGCAGGGCTGCCAGACGGGTGGCCCCGGGGTCACCGCCGAATCGACCTGTCGGGGAGTCGAGCCGGGGAACCAGGTTCGTTGGGGTGAATCCGCGCTGCCCAGCGCAGCGCGGTAGGGCTACTTCCTGGCCCGAATCCGTCAGCTAACCCGGTAGGCGGCCGAGGAAGAAGGGGCGCCACTCTTGGCGACGCAGGTTGACACGCACGGCGGTTCGGTCCCGAGCCGACCACCCCACTCGCATCGCGTTCGCGGTCTGGGTGATCGCGGTTGGATTCGCCGTGGTTGGGCGGTGCTGTTGTCTACCGCTCTCGCCGTCACCGTCGTGGGAGCCCTGCCGGCCTCGGCCGATCCCGATGGCTCGTCCACCCCGCCATCGACCACGTCCGCCGCGCCCGAACCCACCACCTCCGATCAGGCCAAGCAGGCCTGGTTGGACGCCTCGGACAAGGCCGAGATCGCGAACGAGGATCTGCTGGCCGCCCAGCAGCACGAGAAGGAGACCAAGGCCACCGCGGCGCACGCCAAGGTGGCGGTCGCCAAGGCGACCCTGAGCGTGGCCACTGCCGAATCCCAGGCGGTGCAGACGGCCGCCGTCTATGCCAGCTATCGCTCACAACTGGCCGCCTTCGCCAGCGCCAGCTTCCGCGGCGCCCGGCTCGGCCAGCTATCGGCGTTGCTGACGGCGCAGTCCTCGTCCGACTATCTGGACGAGGTCGCCTCCCTCGATCAGGTCGCCGGACACACCCGCAAGCTCATGAAGAACGCGCTGCAGGCCAAGAAGGCCGCCGCGCAGGCCGCGGACAAAGCAGAGGCGGCCCAGACCGCCGCCACCACCGCCAAGGCCAAGGCCGACGCCGCGGCGGCTACCGCCCACCAGGCCACCACCACCGTCGCCCAGCGCAAGGCCGACCTGGATAAGCAGGTCAAGCAGTATCACCAGCTGTTCGACTCGCTCACCACGCAGGAGCGGGAGGCCGCCATGGCCGCCCAGCAGGATGCCTGGGAGCAGCAGTCTCGTGAGCAGGCCCAGCAGCAGGCGGCCCTACTCGCGGCACGCCAGCAGCAGGCCGACCAGCGTGCTGCGGCGGATCCCGCCGGGGCGCAGCCCGCGCAGCAGGATTCCTCCACAGACAGCTCCCAGCCTGCCGCGTCCGGATCGTCTGCCAGCGACGCCTCCGGAGCCACGTCGGCGCAGCCCGCGGTCCGCAGCAAGGCACAGATCGCCGTGGACGCCGCGCTCACCCGGCTCGGCTACCCCTACATCTACGGTGCGGCGGGGCCCAGCGCGTTCGACTGCTCCGGGTTGACGTCCTGGGCCTGGGCGCAGGCTGGGGTGACGATCCCGCGGACCTCCTCCGGCCAGTCGACCTTGCCTTACGTGCCACTGGACCAGCTGCAGCCCGGGGACCTGGTGACGTACTACTCGCCGGTGCACCACGTCGCGCTGTACATCGGCAACGGCCAGATCATCGATGCCTCCACCGAGAGCAAGCCGATCTTCATCACCAGCGTGTACCGGGGCGGGCCCAACCCGACCGGCCACCGGGTGAACTACTAGAACTCGGGAGCCCCACGCCGGTGCGGCGGACGCTGCTGCTGACCAACGACTTCCCGCCCCGGGTCGGTGGCATCCAGTCCTACGTGCACGCGCTGGCGACCCGGCTACCCGCCAGCGATCTGGTGGTGCTGGCCTCCGACTATCCCGGTGCGGCGGAATTCGATGCCGCCCAGCCGTTTCCGGTGGTGCGGTACCCGTCCGGCATGCTGCTGCCGACGCCATCGGTAGCAGCGGCCGCCGCAAGGCTGATCCACGCCCACCGGCTGACCGGCGTGTGGTACGGCGCCGCGGCGCCGCTGGGACTGCTCACCCCGCGGCTGCGCCGGGCTGGCGTGCGGCGAACGGTGGCCTGCACCTACGGGCACGAGGTCGGTTGGTCCATGCTGCCCGGAGCCCGGCAGGCGCTGCGCCGCATCGGCACCCACAACGACGTACTGACCTTCATCAGCCGCTACTCGCGGCGCCGCATCTCCGCCGCCCTGGGCCCGCGGGCGGCCCTGGAATTCCTGCCTCCCGGCGTCGACTCCGCGCAGTTTCACCCCGATCCGGCGGCCCGGGCCGCCGTGCGGGCGCGCTATGGGCTGGGTGCGGCCCCCGTCGTCGTGTGCGTATCCCGGCTGGTGCCCCGCAAGGGCCAGGACGTGCTGATCGCGGCGATGCCCGCGGTGCTGCGAGCGCACCCGGACGCCCGGCTGCTGATCGTCGGCGACGGGCCCGACGCGGCGCGGCTGCACCGGCTGGCCGGGGCCTCTCCGGCCCGAGACGCGGTGGTCTTCACCGGGAAGGTGCCGTTCGCCCAGCTGGCCGCGCACTACGCCGCCGGTGACGTGTTCGCCATGCCCTGCCGGACCCGCGGCAAGGGACTGGACGTCGAGGGGCTGGGCATTGTGTTCCTGGAGGCCTCCGCGTGCGGGCTGCCCGTCGTCGCCGGCGACTCCGGTGGCGCCCCCGAAGCGGTGCTGGACGGCGAGACCGGGGTGGTCGTCGATGGCCGCAGCATCGGCGACGTCGCCGAGGCGGTCATCAGGCTGCTGGGCGACCCGGGACTGCGGGCCCGATGGGGCACGGCGGGCCGTAGCTGGGTGCGCACCGACTGGACGTGGCGCTCGGCCGCCGACCGGCTGGCCGCGCTGCTGGACGGCTGAACGGACGGCTGAACGGACGCCTGAACGGACGGCAGGGCGAGCGGGAACGCATCGGCCGACGAGATGGCTGAACGGCGCAGCCGCGCCGCTGGAGGCGGTGCCCCGCGACCGGGGCGATAGCGTGGCCGGGTGCGCATCAGTGTCGTCGCCGACGTTCACGGCAACTTCGACGCCCTGGCCCGGGTGGCCGACCGCGCCGAGAAGCTGCTGGTGCTCGGCGACCTGCTGGACTACGTGGACTACCACGAGCCGGAGCGCGGGATCCTCGGCGAGATCTTCGGTGCGGATGCGGTGCGGGATTTCAGCCGGCTGCGCGCCCGCGGCGCATTCGACGAGCTGCATCGGTACAACGCGGCGCTGTGGGCCCGGATCCACGACCCGGTGGGGGTGCTGTCGGAGATCGTGCGAGAGCGCTACCGGCGCGTGCTGGACGCGGTCGGGCCGGACGCGCTGCTGATCCTGGGCAACGTGGACGTGGCGCAGGAATGGAACGCGGTCGCCGGCGACGTGCTGCCCTACCGCGACGGCGAGGTGCTCGACATCGACGGCGCGCGGCTGGGTTTCGTGGCGGGTGGGGCGTCCCGTCGTCCCCGCGCGGCCAACCCGAACGGGGTGCTGCGGGTCGACGGCCGGGCCTGGCGGCCATTCGTCCGGTCCGGCGACGAGTACCGGGCGGCGGTGGCGGCGCTCGGACCGGTGGACGTGCTGTGCACGCACATCCCGCCGGACATCGCGGCCATGCGCTACGACGTGGTACCGGCCCGGCTGGAAATGGCCGGTCCCGGGCTGCTCGACTACATCGACACCCACCGGCCGGCGCTGGCGCTGTCCGGGCACGTGCATCAGCCGCTCACACCGCGGACCCGCCGCGGCCTGACCGAATGCATCAACGTGGGGCACTTCCAGCGTGCCGAACAGGCCTTTCAGCTCGACCTGGACCGGGTGCCCCGCGCCGCCCAGAACCCTGACCGCAGCCCCGTCCGGGACGCTGCCCGTGGCGCGACGGTCGCCGGGGCCCCGGCGGGTCGGTAGCCTTCGCACATGGCTGATTCGTCGACCCAGTCGCTGACCATGGCCGCGGCACCCGCCGCCATCATGGCGGTGATCGCCGACTTTCCCGCCTATCCGGACTGGGCCGACGCCGTCAAGACCGTCGAGGTGCTCGACCCGGGCAGCGGCGGGCGCGCCCGCCGGGTGCGGTTCACCATCGACGCCGGCCTGATCAAGGACACCTACGAGCTGGAGTACCGCTGGGCGGCCGATGGCCTCTCGGTGACGTGGGATCTGGTCGCCGGGCAGATCCAGAAGGCGCAGCACGGCTCGTACCTGCTGCGGCCGGCGGGGGAGTCCACCGAGGTCACGTACACCCTGTCGGTGGAGCTGACCATCCCGCTGATCGGGGTGCTGCGCCGCAAGGCCGAACGCACCATCATGGACACCGCGCTGAAGGAGCTGCGCAAGCGGGTCGAGGCCCGGTGAGCCGGAGCGAGGCCCCCGGCGCTGGAGATCATCTGGTGTCCGGCACCCGGATCGTGCTGCACACCGGCAAGGGCGGCGTCGGCAAGACGACGGTGAGTGCGCTGACCGGTCTGGCAGCGGCCCGAGCGGGGCACCGGACCCTGGTGCTGTCCACCGATCCCGCGCACTCGCTGTCCGACGTCCTGGGCTGCCCGGTCGGTGCCGAGCCGGCCGAGGTGCCCGGCGTGCCGGGAATGCTGGCCGCGCAGGTCGACACCATCGCCCGCTACCAGCAGGCCTGGGCGGCGGTGCGCGACTACCTGGTCGGCGTGCTCGCCGCGCGGGGCATGGCCGGTGTGCAGGCGGAGGAGCTGGTGACGCTGCCCGGCGCGGAGGAAGTCATCGCGCTGCTGGAGGTCTACCGGTACGCCCGGTCGGCCGAGGTGGATGCGGTGGTGGTGGACTGCGCCCCCAGCGGCGACACGCTGCGATTGCTGGCGCTTCCGGAGGCGGTCGACTTCTACGCCCACCGGCTGATGTCCGCCCCGGCCCGCCTGTTGCGCACCGTGGCAGCATCGCTGGCCGGTGGCGGCGCCCCGGATGCCGGCGTGCGGGACGCGATGGGCACGCTGCTGGCCGACCTGGGCAGCGTGCGGTCCATGTTGGCCGACGCTCGCCGCACCTCGGTCCGCCTGGTCGTCACCCCCGAGTCTGTGGTGGTGGCCGAGGCCCGACGACTGCGAACCGCGTTGGCGTTGCACGGGTTCGGAGTGGATGCGGTGCTGATCAACCGCGTGCTGCCCGAGGAGGTGGGCGGGGACTTCCTGCGCGAGTGGCGAGCGGCGCAGCGAGAAACCCTGGCCGTGATCGAGGAGTCGTTCGGCGACCTGCCCCGTCACCGGGTGCCGATGCTGGCACGCGAGCCGGTCGGCATTCCGGCGTTGACGGCCCTGGCCGACTGCGCCTTCGGCGACGCCGACCCACTGTCCGGTATCGGGGCGGCCCCCAGCATGACCGTCACCTCCCGGCGTGGCGGCTACCGGTTGGCGTTGCCGCTCCCGCATGCCGACCGTGGCGCGGTGTCGTTGGCCCGCTCCGGGGACGATCTGGTGGTGACGCTGAGTGGCCACCGTCGCCGGCTGACCCTGCCGGCGGTGTTGCGGCGGTGCAGCACGATCGGCGCACGGCTGACCGACGATCCGTCCCGACGCGGGCCCACGGTCTCCGGTGGCGGTGCAGGGACCGTGCTGCTGATCGACTTTGCGCCCGATCCCGCCCAGTGGCCGGCGGCGCTGGCCGGGTCGCTGCCGGCGGCGCAGGGGGCGCAACCCGTTGCGGCGGCGGACCTGTCCGAGCACGCCTGGGCGGCGGGGCAGTGACGGCGCCGACCGGCACCCTGGGCGCCGAGGCCGCCGCGCTGCTGGACGTGCTCGCGGAGCGGCTGTCCGCGGCGCGGGATCGGCAGCGACGCGATGCTGCCGGCGCGCCGGAGCGTGGATCCGCTGGCGCTGACGACGGGCCGGTCCACTCCGGTGGCGGGGGCGACGCGCACCACGGCGGCGAAGTCGGCGCGACCGGTGGCGGGGGCGACGCGCACCACGGCGGCGAAGTCGGCGCGACCGATGGCGGTGGCGAGGACGCGTCGGCAGCTAACGGTGCCGGGGTCGGCGCGACCGACGGCGGTGACGGTGCCGAGAGGCCCGCCGCCGGGAATGCGGGAGCGCGCTGCCCGCGATGCGGACACGACCCCGCCGCTCGCGTCGCCTGTAGTGGATGCCCGGTCTGCGTCGCGCTTGCCACGCTGCGCGGCGAGCGCCCGGACACGGTTGCCCGGCTCACGGAGGCGGCGCTCACGGCGGTGCACCTGCTGCGCGGCCTGCTGGCCGCGGAGGGCACCCGGACGGCCGGTCCAACCGCGGCCGCCTGTCCTGCGGCACCCGACCAACCGGATGGCGATAACGCCTCCGGCACAACGGATCCCGCGATCCAGAGTGCCGGTCTGGTGCGGATCGACATCGCATGACGGGTAGCGCAGGATGACGGGCAGCGCGCGCGACGAACCGATGGCGCCGTCGGAGCGGCACGCCTCCGGCGCAACGGTGACCATCGGGATCGACATCGGCGGAACAGCCGTGCGCGCCGCGATAGTGCGGCCGGACGGGCAGCTGCTGGAGACGGTCCGGGCGGCCACCCCGGCGACCGTGGAGCGCACCGAGACCCTGCTGGCCGAGCTGATCACTGAGCTGGCGAGCCGGCGCCCGGTGACTGCGGTGGGGCTGGCCGTGGCCGGGTTCGTGTCCACCGACCGGCGCCGGGTGATGTTCGCGCCGCACCTGGCGTGGCGCAACGCACCGGTCCCGGAGCGGCTGACCGACCGGGTCGGACTGCCCGTGGTGATGGACCATGACGTGAACTCGGCCGCCTGGGCGGAGCACCGGCTGGGTGCCGCCCGCGGCGCGGGGGTGGCGCTGCTGGTGGCCGTCGGAACCGGCATCGGCGCCGGCCTGGTGGTGGACGGTCAGGTGTACCGCGGCGCGTTCGGGGTGGCACCCGAGCTAGGTCACATCGTGGTGGTGCCCGACGGTCGATCCTGCCCCTGCGGCAAGCGAGGATGCTGGGAGCGTTACTGCTCGGGCACTGCCCTGGCACAGACGGCGCGCGAATTGTGGGAGGCCGGCGGGCCGACGGCGCTGCACGACCTGGCGGGCGGTGACCCTCATGCCCTCACCGGCACCATGGTCGCGCAGGCGGCCCGCGCCGGGGACCCGGTGGCCCTGGAGGCGATCGGAGACCTGGGCCGCTGGCTCGGTGTGGGGCTGGCGATCGCCAGCGACGTGCTGGACCCGGCGGTGATAGTGCTCGGCGGCGGCGTGTCAGGGGCGGCCGACCTGTTCCTGGCAGACACCCGCACCGTGCTGTCGTCGATGATCACCGGTGGCGGGCACCGGCCGCAGCCACAGCTCGCACTGGCCCGGTTCGGCGACACCGCGGCCATGGTCGGAGCCGCACTGCTGGCTCGCGACGGCCTCGAGCTATCACCCGCACAGGCGGCGAGGGGCGCCATTCGATGATCGAATTCGGTGCGATCTCCGACCTGATAGGAGCCAGCGCCGGGCCACCTCAGGCATCGCTCCGGAGCCATTGGCCCAGTTGCGCAATGATGTCGGTCAGCGTGTCGGCAGAGGCGCTGCCGATGCGTCGGCTGAACCTCTGTGTCGACACCGTCCGGATCGACTCGCACATCGCCCAGCTGGCGCGATCGAGCCTGCCGTCATCAGCCACCGCGATGTGATGCGGGAGCCCGCGGTCCCGTGTGGTCAGTGGCACCACGATGGCTTGATGGATCGGCAGTGCGTTAAACCGATCGGTCGAGACGACGAGGCATGGCCGGGTTCCGTGTTGTTCGTTGGCGATCGTGGGATCGAGTGTGGCAAGCCAAATGTGCCCCTGGCGAACCCTCACCGGTTGTACTCCGGCCACTCCTCGATTGCCGATGGATCTGGCTCCGGCCCGGTAACGCTGCCGATCTCCGCGAGGTAGTTGTCCCAGCCGGCAGGGTCAGTGGCCTGGATACGGGCGTAGGCCGATTCGATCTCAACCCATCGCTGTTCGTTTTCCAGCCTGCGCGACTCCGCTTCCAGCAGGGCACCCATTGTTGTGCCCCTGGCACGCGCGACGGCGGCTAGCCGATTCCGGACGTCTGAGTCGACCTTGATAGTTGTCGCAGGCATACTGATGAGTATAACTAATCCGTATACGCCGGTGTAAACCTTGCGAGCGAACTGTGGATCGCTCCCGCTACACCTCGGCGCCGTCGTCCCAGCCCTCGCCCGGCGCCCCGCGGTGCCGACGCATGCCGGCCACCAGAATCGCGCCGCCGCCCAGGATCAGCACCAGGCCAACCACCACGATCAGGTCCAGCGGTGCCGGCACGAGAGCTGGCCAGGCCAGCAGCAGGATGCCGACCGCGATCAGCAACAGCGCGGCCACCGTGCGGCGTCGCAGCCGTGGCAACGGCGGCGGCGGGGGCGGCACGAAATGCTCGGTGTCGGCGGCCATCTCGGCCTCGAAGTCGGCCTGCGCCTGCAGATGCGCGGCCAACTCCTCGGCGCGTTCCTGGCGGCGCAACTCGCGTCGCAGCCGACGGGACTCCGCGGAATCCGGTTCGGCGTCCGTCCAGAGCGTGTCCATGGCCCGGGGGTAGCGGGGTGGCTCGGTCGAGTCGGCGTCGTCGTCGGCAACCGGGGAACCGGTCGCGGCGGCCTCATCGAGATCCTGCTCGGTGGCCTGCCAGCGCATCGACCCGGAGATCCCGGACACGATCGCGGTGAACTGCGCGTTCCAGTCGTCCGCGGGAGGCTCGCCCGACCCGGCACCGTCGTTGCTACCACGCCGCTCCGGGTCGATGGGGAATCCGGCCACACTCACGACGCCCGCTCCGCTCCAAGAGCCTCGTCACCGACAGCGGGATGACCGACGGCCCCGTCACCGACCGCATCCGCCCCGACGACTCGGTCACCGCTTGCCGCCGTCACCCGCCGGATGAACTGCACCGACCGCTGGAAAATGATCGGCGCGTCGTAGTCCAGCGTCGCGACGTGATAGCTGCGCTCCAGCACCACTTCGGTCACGTCGGATGAGCCGATCTCCGCCAGCAGCCGCGCCGAATTCTCCGGCTCCACCACGTGGTCGACCCGGGAATGCAGCAGCAACACCGGCATCCGGATGGCGGCCAGGTCGCCCCGCACCACCGGCCAGGCCCGGCGCAACGAGTCGGCGGCCCGCAGCGGAGTGCGGTCGTAGCCGTCCTCGGATGCCGACGGGTCGGCGATGTCGCTGGCGATGCCCCGCTGTGCCGGGATCACGTACTTGATCAGCGGCAACAGGTATTTCACGTCCCAGCGCAGGGTCAGGATCGAGGGATTGACCAGCACGATCCCGGAGATGGTCCCGGGGTGTAGCTCCGCCAGCCGCAGCGTCAGGGTGCCGCCCATGGACAGCCCGGCGACCACCACCGCGCGGCAGCGGGACGCGAGTTCCGCCAGCGACGCCGTCACCGTCGCCAGCCAGTCGGCGAACGTCGTGCGGTTCGCATCCTGCCAGCGGGTGCCGTGCCCGGGCAGCAGGGGCAGCCGCACCGTGAACCCGGCTGCGGCCAGGTGCTCGGCCCATCCGCGCAACGACTGGGGCGAACCGGTGAACCCGTGGCACAGCAGCACGCCCACGTCACCGCCGTCGTGGCTGTACGGTGCGGCCGAGGCGACCTGCGCAGACATCGCCCTGCCCTTCTTCTCCTGGCGCGACGGACGGGATCCCTGCACCCATCGTTGCATGAACGCGCCGCGGGTGGCGCCGACGATGCCCGGCTTGGCGACCCCACAGGCGTACGGTTGGCGCAGCCGGCGCCGTCACGGTGCCCCAGAACCGGCGGACGGGAGAAGGGCGATCGTGCTCTACGGGCTGCTGAAGTACGTGGTGGTGGGGCCCCTGCTGCGCCTGTTCTTCCCCTGCCAGGTGATCGGCGGCGAGAACATCCCGGAGTCGGGCGGCGCGATCCTGGCCGGCAACCACGTGTCGGTCGCGGACTCGTTCTTTGCCCCGCTGCACATGAAGCGGCCGGTGGTCTTCCTGGCCAAGAGCGAGTACTTCACCGGCAAGGGCATCAAGGGCCGGCTCAAAAAGTGGTTCTTCTCCGGCGTCGGGCAGGTGCCGATCGACCGGGGTGGCGCGTCGGCGGCGCACGCGGCGCTGGCCACCGGCGTCCGGCTGCTCCGCTCCGGCAAGCTGGTCGGCATCTACCCGGAGGGCACCCGCTCACCGGACGGCCGGCTGTACAAGGGCAAGACCGGCGTCGCCCGGATGGCGCTGGAGGCGGGCGTGCCGGTGATCCCGGTGGCCATGGTCGGCACCGAGCGGGTCAATCCGATCGGCTCGAAGATGTGGCGGCCACACCGCATCAAGCTGATCATCGGCCGGCCGTTGGACTTCTCCCGATACGAGGGCATGTCGGGCGACCGGTTCGTGGAGCGCTCCATGACCGACGAGATCATGTACCGGTTGATGGAGCTGTCCGGGCAGGAGTACGTGGACCTCTACGCGGCCAAGGTCAAGGCCGATCTGGCCGCCGGCCGAGACGGCGGGCCGGTGGAGGGTCGCGGCCCGGGCACCGTCACCCGGCTGCCCGGCACCAGGGCCAGCTGATCGGCGCGGATCCAGCGTGGTAGCACGACCCCCAGACGGGCCTCTCGCCCGGTACTTCTACGACTGCGAGTTCATCGAGGACGGCCGCACCATCGAGCTGGTGTCCATCGGGGTGGTCTGCGAGGACGGCCGCGAGTTCTACGCCGTGTCGGCGGGATTCGATCCCGCCCGGGCCGGAGCTTGGGTCGCCGCGCACGTGCTACCCAAGCTGCCGCCGCCGTCCGATCCGGCCTGGCGCTCCCGCACCCGGATCCGCGACGATCTGGCGGACTTCCTGCTAGCGCCGAGGTTGCCGGTGCAGCTGTGGGCCTGGTGCGCCGCCTACGACCACGTCGCGCTGGCGCAGCTGTGGGGCGACATGCCGGCGTTGCCCCGGGCGATCCCACGGTTCACCTACGAGATCCGCCAGCACTGGGAGGCGGCCGGCTGCCCGCCGGTCCCCAGCCCGGGCGCCGACCGGCACGATGCGCTGGCCGATGCCCGGATCGGGCTGGCCCGCTGGCGGGCGTCCGAGCGGGCCTTGCGGTCACGCCGCGTGCGGTGACGGGGACCGCGCGGTGGGGGAGCGGCGTTCGGTGACGGCCGCCACGCCGATACGCTGAACGGTGTGAACTGGAGCGTTGATATCCCGGCGGACATCCTGCCGTCGCTACCCCCCCTGCCGCAGGAGTTGCGCGACCGGCTGGATCGAGCGTTGGAGCTGCCGGCCGCGCAGCAGCCGGACTGGCCGGATCGCGACCAGGTGCACGCGGTGCGCGCCGTGCTGGAGTCGGTGCCGCCGGTGACGGTGCCCTCCGAGGTGGACAAGTTGCACGCGCAGCTCGCTGCTGTGGCCCGCGGGGAGGCGTTCCTGCTGCAGGGCGGCGATTGCGCCGAAACGTTCGTCACCAACACCGAACCGCACATCCGCGGCAACGTCCGAACCCTGCTGCAGATGGCGGTGGTGCTCACCTACGGCTCGTCGATGCCGGTGGTCAAGGTGGCCCGAATCGCCGGCCAGTACGCCAAGCCCCGCTCGAACGCCACGGACGCCTTCGGACTGCCCAGCTACCGCGGCGACATCATCAACTCGCTGGCCACCACCCCCGAGGCCCGGGTGCCGGACCCGTCGCGGATGATCCGTGCCTACGCCAACTCCTCGGCCGCGATGAACCTGGTGCGTGCCGTCACCGCTTCGGATGCCGGCGACCTGGCCAGCGTGCACTCCTGGAACCAGGAGTTCGTCAGTACCTCGCGCGCCGGCCAACGCTACGAGCGCGTCGCCGGCGAGATCGATCGGGCCATGCGCTTCATGAGCGCCTGCGGTGCCGACTCGCATTCGCTGCACTCGGTGGAGATCTTCGCCTCACATGAGGCGCTGCTGCTGGACTACGAGCGGGCCATGCTGCGGATGGACCTGAGCGCCGGGGATGCCCGGCTGTACGACCTGTCCGGGCACTTCCTGTGGATCGGCGACCGCACCCGCCAGCTGGACGGCGCACACATCGCCTTCGCCGAACTGCTGGCCAACCCGATCGGGCTCAAGATCGGCCCCAGCACCACGCCGGAGATGGTGGTGGAGTACGTGCAGCGGCTCGACCCCCGCAGCCAACCCGGCCGGTTGACCCTGGTCTCCCGGATGGGCAACGCGAAGGTGCGCGACCTGCTGCCGCCCATCATCGAGAAGGTACGAGCGTCCGGGCACCAGGTGATCTGGCAGTGCGATCCGATGCACGGCAATACCCACGAGTCGCCGTCCGGGTACAAGACGCGTCACTTCGACCGCATCGTGGACGAGGTGCAGGGCTTCTTCGAGGTGCACCGCGAGCTGGGCACCCATCCGGGCGGCCTGCACGTCGAACTGACCGGTGAGGATGTCACCGAGTGCCTGGGCGGTGCCCAGGAGATCAGCGACGAGGATCTGGCCGGCCGGTACGAGACCGCCTGCGACCCGCGGCTGAACACCCAGCAGTCGCTGGAGCTGGCGTTCCTGGTCGCGGAGATGCTGCGTAACTAGCGGCCACTGGCTGCAACGGCCGCAAATCGGTGGCCAGCGATGTCACGACGCGTGGGTGGGCAGTGCCCCCTCGCGCGGTCGGCCGCGCTGATGATGGGGCAAGGGCGCCGGCGCCCCCGGCCAACGAATCACCCCCCGAGCCGAGCGGGCGTCACACCCAGCGCGTCGCAGGAGCGCTCGACGATCTCGTCGAAGGTGACGGGCCGGGACAGCACGTCCTGGTCGAAGGCGTAGATGGCCGCCCGACTGACCGGTCCGCGCAGCGCCTCGAAGCCACAGGGTGTGGTGTCGACGGGCCCCGGTGCCCGCGTGGCGTCGAGCACGGTGCGCATGGCGTCGTACATCGCGCAGATCGCGGCGCTGGACTCCTGGGCGGCGGACTCGGAGACACCGACGACGTGGTTGATGGGCGCAAAGCCATGGCGCCTGGACCACTCCTCACCGGCCGCCGCCGCATCGGGAATGATGCGATGGACTCCGTCGACATCGGGTAGGTCGTTGCCCAAAATGGAGAAATCGACTGCGCCCGAGAGGAAGTCCGCGACCAGCCCCGGTTCCCTCGGCGCCCGTGGTACCCACGTGGGGTCCTGGTAGGGGCCAACATGTGCGGGCTCGTACGCCTGCCAGTGCACGGACCGCAGGTCCACGCCGTACTCCTCGGCGAGGAACCCCCGTACCCAGACTCCGGTGGTCTGGCTCCAGGATCGAACACCGCCGCGGGACCCTGGGATGTCCGAGATCGCCATGTCGCGCATGCTCACCAGCGTGTGGTGCTGATAGCGCCCCAGCGTCGTAATGGGCAGCAGTACCACGGGGATGTCGAACGATACTGCCTGCAGCATCGTGACGATGGCGACCTCGCAGACGCCGAGGTCTCCCTGGAGGAATCCTGCAGACGCGCGATGGACCGGCTTGACAGTGCGTCGTTCGCAGGCGACGTCGCTGTCGTGTGCCGCGTCCTGCGCCGCGGCGGCCAGGTCGTCGCGTCCGATCACAATTTCCATGGTGGTCTCCGATCTGTCTGATGCACTGCTTGTCTCGCCGCGCCGATCTCGTCGCTGCGTGGCGCTGGTCGACGCGTTCGACGCGGCGGCCGGTCTGGTGGCTACCAGCGGCGGTCGAGCTGGTCCCGTACCGAGACCTCGAGGTCGCCGATGGTGTCGATGCTCAAGCGGAGGCGATCGCCGTCGGCGATCGAGCCCATTCCGTCGTGGTGCGTGCCGGTGGCGACGACATCGCCCGCGCTGAGGCCACCGACCCGCGCCGCCAACTCGATCAGTGCGCTGATCGGTTCCGACATCTGCGCCGGCGTGAACCGCTGCCGGACCTCGCCGTTGACCGTGAGGCACACCTGCAGCGCGGTGGGATCCGGTACCTCGTTCCGGGTCGCGATCACCGGACCGAGCGGGCCGAAGGTGGCGAACGACTTCTTCTGGTAGTAGGTCGAGCCGAGATCCCGGGCGGACACGTCGATGAAGCCGGTGTAACCGAAGATGCACCGCGGATCTGCCGCGGCGCTCTCGTCGCTCACCTCGCGACCGACGACGACCGCGAGTTCCGCCTCATGGTGGAAGACCCGCGCCTGATCGGGCGGCAGCCGCACGACCTCCTGGTGGCCGATGATCGATCGCGGCGACTTCAGGAAGAAGTCCGCCTGTTTGGCCGTTCGATCGTCCAGGTAGTTCTTCACGGCGCACAGCAGCTGGCCGGGTTGTGGAACGGGGGGCCGCAGGGTCACCTGGTCGCGCCGGATGCGCGGCTGGCCGTCGTCCCTGCTGCACCGCTCGAATCCGTCCTGGTCCGCCTCGTAACGGTCGATGATCTGAACGAGGCGCTGTTGCGGGAGGCTCTCGAGCCGGCCGGTGAGGCTTTCCGGAATCGGGACGATGTCGGTGCCCACCGCGAATCCGGGCACGAAGTCGTCGTAGAAGCACAGGAGCATCTCAGGGGGTCCTTCCGTGATCGCCCGGCCAGCGGTGTCGGTGGCCTCGGCGGTCAACGTCGTTGGTGTGGTTATGTCGTGGTGCGTGGACGGGCGCCGCACGATCGCACCGCAATGCGGGGGTGACGGCGCCGCGCGTCGCCGCCTCCGTATGGCGGGTCCCGCCGGGTCCCGCCGCGCGGGCGCTTCGGGTGTCGAGCGCGGCCGATGCTCGGCACCCGAAGCGATCAGCGCGATGCGCGTTGCTGCTCGTACTCGCGAACGAAGCGTTCTGCGGGCGGCTGAACGTCGGTCAATGCGGCGCCCTGTTGCAGCTTCGCCAGCAGGAACTGGTCCATGTCGTCCTGCGCCACCGCAGCGTCGAGCACCTCAGTGATCTTGGCCGCGGGTATCACGACGACACCTTCGCGATCTCCGAGGAGGTAATCGCCGGGCACGACCAGAACACCGCCGCAATCGACCGGAACATCGCTCTCGACCGCCTCGTGTGCGCTCCGGAAGGTCGCAGCATGGAACCCGCCGGCGAAGATGGGCAGCCCCACCGCGGCGAGCCCGACGATGTCGCGGACGGCTCCGTCCGTGACCACCCCGGCCGCGCCGCGCTGTCGAATGCGCTCGGCCATCAGGTCGCCCAGCACGCCCGCGGTGAGCACGCCTCTGGCGGCGAGGACGAGCACGTCGTCGGTGTGCAGATCCTCGATCAGCGGCACCCGTGGATCCGATGTCGCCAAAACGGTCCCACGCAGCCCGGGCACGTCCTCTCGAAACGGCACGGTACGAATCGTTCTGGCTCGGCCCGCCAGAACCGTGTCGTCCGCCAGCGGTCTCAGACCCGAGACGAAGGATCGACGAAGGCCGACGCGCTGCAATGCTTGCTGGACGGTCCCCACGCTCAGCGAGCGCATCACCTCGATGACATTCCGCTCGCTCATGGAGTCATTGCTGGAACCGTTCACGAAGACCTCCCGGTCACGACGCCGATCATTGTTGCCATACCTCTACTGATCGGTGTCGCCATCGGACTCGGCTGACAGGTCGATGTCGAGGAGTTTGGCGGGAACGACCTGCGTCATCAGGTGGATGTCATCGGTAGACACACCCTCCTTGTTCAGCATGGCGCAGAATGTGTTCAGGGTGATCGGCGGCATCGGGTTGAACGGCTGACCTCCGTCCGTGATGAGCGCGCAGTGGTCGGCGCCGTAGGTGGCGATGAACTCGACGACCTCAGAGAACTTTCGCTTCAGCATGACGGGGTTGTAGGCATTGGGGGACAGGTTCATCGTCGCCCCAAGGTCGACCAACGTGCGCAGAGACTCCGGGCTGAAGAACGCCGGATGGCTGTTGGGGTGTTCGATGACAAGTTTGCGGATCCCCAGCTCGGCGGCCCGTTCGAATAGCGGAACCGCCTCGTCCTCCGGCAGGTGGCCGTTCGACACGATGACGTCCGGATGATCGGCGATGAAACGGAGAATGTCGTCGACCTCGGGGGTCACCTTGCCGTGGTCGTCGACGGTGCGCAGCGCGACGAACGGCAGGCCGAAGCCGTGCGCGCTCATCGGAGACGGTGGCAGGTTTCCGGACTCCTGGCGCTTGACCGTCATGGCGGTGTCGCAGGTGGGGAACATGACGACGCGGGCGCCGCCGGCGATCGCGCCCTTGACGGTGCGCAGGCTCAGGCCGCCGACGGTGGCGTTCAACGTGATGCCGCCGAAGACCCGGACGCCGGGTACCACGCGATCTGTCAGGACCGCCTTGAGGAAAGACGGGTAGGCGTGGTCCTTGAGCACGATGGCTCGCATCCCCGCATCGGCGGCGGCGGTGGCGATGTCGATGCTGTCGGCGAGTCGGTCGATCACGTCGGGGGCGGAGTGGATGTGCAGGTCGATGGCACCACGGGCGAAGTCGGGTCTCATACTTTCTCTGCTCCTCGGTCTAAGAAGGGCCAATGAATGCGAGCGCAGCGCAGGCGGATGCCTATTCGGGCACGCACAGGGAATGTTGTGGATCGAATGTGACGGTGACTTCACCACCAACCGCGGCTTGCACGTCGGTCGGAACGACGGCGGTGATGCGAACGTCGCCCGCCACCAGGATCAATTGCTGGGTGTGTCCGAGATACTCCGAGCTCTCCACGCGAGCGCGCACGGTCCCGGCGCCCGGGTCCGCGGGGTGGGTGTCGGTCACGGACACCCGCTCGGGGCGGATGCACACGAAGCAGGCGTCGCCGACTGCCCGGGTCGAACCGGATGCCGGGCGGGCATCGCACCGCAGCATGCCGATGCTGGTCTGCACGACCACGCTGTCGCCACTGCTGGTGATGGTGCCGGATAGCAGGTTCGCGTTGCCGATGAAGTTCGCCGCGAAGGCCGATGCCGGGCGCTCGTAGAGCTCGCGTGGCGAACCGACCTGCTCGATCCGTCCGCTGTTCATGACGGCGATGTGATCGGATAGCGCGAGCGCCTCGCCCTGGTCGTGGGTCACGTAGAGCGTCGTCACGCCAAACTCTTGTTGGAATGTCTTGAGTTCGCTGCGCAGCCGGGTCCGAAGCTTCGCGTCGAGGTTCGACAACGGCTCGTCCAGCAAGAGGATCTCGGGTTGACACAGCAGGGCGCGTGCGAGGGCCAGACGCTGCTGCTGGCCACCGCTGAGGTCGGTGGCCCACTTGTCGGCCAACTCCTCGAGCCCCAACCGCTCCAGGACGTCCATGGCACGACGCCTGCTGCCGGCGCGGTCCCGGGACTTGAGGCGCCCGTGCCGCAGCGGGAACTCGGCGTTGTCGATGACCTTCATGTGCGGCCAGATGCCGTAGGACTGCGGTACCAGGCCCAGGGCACGTTGCTCCGTGCTGACATTGTGGCCCGTTCGGGACGAGAAGACCACTGTGTCGCCGATACTGATCTCGCCCGCATCGGGGTCGACCAGCCCGGCCACACACCGCAGCGTGGTGGTCTTTCCGCAGCCACTGGGCCCGACCAGGGTGAAGAACGATCCGCTGGGTATCTCGAAGGACACGGTGTCAACGCCCGCGCCGGCTGCGTCACCGTCGAACGGCGAGTACGCCTTGGTGAGCTGCTGCACCCGCAAGCCGCTGGCGAGCTTCCCGTCGTCGAGTCCACCCGTAGCCGCATCGGTGCGAGCAGGATAGTCGCGGTGAGAACGGGGGGAGTGGCTGCTGTCGGTGGCGGACATCATCTTCTAGCCGTCCTCTGTCGCGTCGCGGATGAATTCAGTAGCAGCGTCATGAGCAGCGTGACCACCAGGACCATGAGGGAGAGCGCGCTCGCTTCCGGATACGAGGCGTTCTGTTCGAACAGTTGCCAGATCATCACGACCACCGTGCTGACGCTGCCGGTGCTCAGCAGCAGTGCGATCGGAAGCTCGCCGATGGCGTGCGCGAACACCCACAGCCACGTGCGGATGATCGCCGGGCGGATCAACGGCACGGTGATCCGCCACGCAATCGTGGTGCGTGACGCGCCGGCGACGCTGGCCACCTCGCTGAGGTCGGAGCCGACCTGCAGCAAGGCGGTGTGCATCATGCGGCTGGCGCGGGGTAGGAAGCGAGTGGTGAAGGCGATGACGAAGATCCAAAAGGTGCCGTACACCGGCAGCGGCGCCCACAGGTACAGGAACAGGATGGCGGTGCCCAACACGACGGCCGGAACCCCATACACCAAGGTCGTGGAGTCCAGCAGCCGGCGGGCACCCCTGAACCGGTTGTTGACCACGGACGAGGCGATCCAATACGTCAGCGCGACGACCAGGGTCGCCGTCAGGACGCTGACCAGAACGGTGTTGATCACGGTGGGAATCAGCGTCGGCATGCCCAGGACCTTGGCGTAGTTGTCCAGGCTGATCAGCCGGAACGCCTCGACACTGGGCGCTTGCATGAACGGCATCAGGCTGGCCCATACCATGCTGGCGATCGGCAGCAGGATTCCGATCACCAGGTAACCGAGGATCAATGCCAGCAGGGGGTACCGCCAGACGCTCAGCCTGACGAGAGCGGGACGATATCCCTTGCCCGTCACGACCTGGTAGCGATTGCTGTTGCGCAACAGCCGGTTGTAGAAGGTCAGCATGACGACCGTGATGACCAGCAGGACGACTCCGTAGCTGCTGGCCTTGCCGTAGTTCGGCACCCCGCCCGCCGGCTGCAGCGCCTCCTGGATCAGGCTGCTGAACACGAAGGTTCTGTTCGGTAGCCCGAGGATCGCGGGAATGGCGAAGATTTCGATGGCGATGACCACCATCAGCATGCTGGCGGCCCCGGTGGCCGGAGCGACCAACGGCAGCACCACCCGGCGCATCCGGGTCGCCCATCGTGCGCCGGTGCTGGCGGCCACGTCCTCCAGCTCGGTGTTGAGCTGCGCCAGCTGGGGAGCGATCATCAGGTACATGCTGGGCACGCTGAAGATCGCCGTCACGATCACCATGCCGTACAGGGAATAGATGTTGAAGTTGATGCCCAACGACTGCAGCGCGAGCGAGACGGGGCCGTTGACTCTGTTGCCCACGAGCACCCACGCGATGGCGAAGACCGTTGCGGGGGTGGCCATCGGAGCAAGGACGAACGACCCGAGCACGCGCCGGCCGGGCAGGTCGGTGCGCTCCAGGAGGTAGGCCATTCCCAGGCTCAGCACCAACGTCAGGGCAAGGCTCCCGACGACGTAGATCAGGGTGTTGGCGGTGACCTCGAGGATCTGCGGGTTGGAGAAGATCGCGACGAAGTTGGCGAATGAGAACCCGGAGACCTGGAAGGGAAGTTCCGTCGTGGTCGGCTTGAGGCTGCTGTAGATCAGGGCGATGATCGGTGTCAGGATGATCAGCGCGACCAGCACGATCAGTACGAACTGCGCGATGTTTGGTCGGCTGCCCGCTTGACGCCCGTGTCGTGGCGATGCGGCTTGAGCGGTGGCCGACCCCGCGACGTCTGCGTCGCGTTCGACCTGCTGCGTCCTGTTAATCGCTCTGCCCTACTCGGTTGGGTGGGGTTGTCGGGGGGCTTACCGCAGTCAGTTCCAGCTGAATGCGAGCTTCCGGACCCGGATCGGTGGGCGGCCATGGGTGCCCGCCGATCCAGCGCGGGCACCCACGGCGGCATGTCATCCGTCGGCGCTGGCGCCAAGCGCGGCCTGGACCTTGGGGAAGAAGTCGCTGAGCAACTCGTACTGCTTGGCGTCCACGATGCCCTTCCATTCGATTCCAGCGTCGCAGAGCGCCTGCACCACCGCGGTCTTGTCGGTGCCGGTGCAGTCCGTCGATGGTGGAATGATCGCGTTGTTGCCTTTGGCGAGCTCTGCCTGACCGGCGGGCGAGGCAAGGAACGACGCCAGCAGGGTGGCGGCAGCCTGGTGCGGTGCACCCTTCGGAACGTACAGGTACGCCTCATTGCCGGTGATGGGCGAGATCGGGGCAAGGGCGATCGGCGCCCCCTTGGCCTGGTCGTCCAGCAGGTTGTTCATCAGCGTGTTGGAGATCGCCACCTGGCCGGAAACCATCATCGCGTGCGACTGGGTGGCGTTGGGGGTGAAGTGCGGATCCTGGGCTGCCAGCTTCTTCGCGTATGCGATGCCTGCGTCAGGTCCGCCCAACGCGTCGTCCGTGGCCCAGACCGTCATGAAGGAACCGCGGGCCTCCAAACCGAGCTTGCCGCCCTTCCACTGGGGATCCAGCAGGTCGTCCCAGGACTTCGGCACATTGTCGGCCGACACGACGTTGGTGTTGTAGGCGAACACCTTCGGCACGGACCAGATGTAGACGAAGTCGTCCATGATCTGGTCCTTCGGGACCCCGTATTTCGCCCAGTCCACGGTCTGCACGATCGGCAGCGCCGCCTCGACGGTGAGGCCACCCGCGTTGGCCACGTCGATGGTCACCTTGTTGGCGGACTCCTCGAGCTTCAACTGGGTCACCTGGTCGGGTGCCTTCTTGTCCGTGTACTGGACCTCAATGCCCGGATACGCCTTCTCGAACGCGTCGATGGCGGGCTGCATCTGATCCTGGGCCTTGGGTGCGAACCAGACGACGGTTCCCTCCGCCTTGGCGGCCGTGTAGAGCTCATTCAGGGTGGCGTCGCCGTCGGGGGGCTGGCCCCCCGATGCGGTGGTGTCGTCCGTGGTGCCGGACGCCGCCGGAGTGCCGGCCGCGCTGTTGGAGGCGGGCTCGCCGGACGTCTGGCTACCCGGCTGGTCGCTGCTGCCGCAGGCGGCGAGCGCCAGTGCGACGATGCCGATCAGCGCCATACCGGTTGACCGGCGGGCGGTGGATCCTCGGTGCTGCATGGGCTCGATCCCTTCGCTGTTTTCGTTGATCGAAGCTGACGATGAGAGGACTCGCGTCGCGTAGATGGCAAGCCGCGATGTAGCGAGCAATTCCAGAGATTGTAGAACAGATAGGTGGATATGTCAATGGTGGCCAACTGCATTGTGCCAATGCAGCGCGACATCTGGGAACCTTGGCGCCTATCGAAAGATGTGATTGTTCTACGAGACGAATCCAGGCGCGATGGTGGTGCCGACGGCCGAACCGCGGCGGGTCATCGATTCCCGGTTGCGTCAGTGGATTGCCGTTCGTCGTAGATTCGTGCCGCGTTCAGCCCGAGTACGTCCGCCCGGTCCGACTCGTCGAGCCAACCCAGGTAGCTCTCGATCAGCTGGCGCAACTCGAGCGCCGATCCCTCCGACGCGGGGAAGTTGGAACCCCACACGAAGCGCCGGATGCCGAAGATGTCGATGAGGCGTCGCAACACGTCATCGACATTCGCTTCCGGCTCTTGCTCGATGCGGCGGAGCATCGGTGGAGTGATTTTGAAGTGGACTCGATCGTAGGGTGCCAGCGCTGAGATCTCCGCCAGACGCGGGTAGGGTGCGCCACCCGACACGTCTGGTCTACCAGCATGATCCAGCAGCACGGTGAGCTCGGGATGCCGATCCAGGACGGCGACCAACTGCGGCGTGTTCTTCGAGTGCATTTGGATGCATACCGGTATGCGCTGATCCTGCAGGTGCCGCCAGACTCGTGCCATTCGGAGATCGGAGAGACCCTCGCCGGGCACCGGGACGGCGGTGTTGCCGTCGGCCGCGCGAATACGAACGCCACGAAATCCGCGTTCCCCGATCCAGTAGTTGATGTCGTCCAGTGCAGATTCCGCCAGGAAGTCGATCGCGCAGACGCCGACGAACCGATCCGGATAGCGGGCGATCGTGTCGGCGGCATAGCTGTTGTCGAACCCGTAGACCGTGGAGGCGTGGACCAGCACTGCACGGTCGACTCCGGCGTGATCGAGTGCTCGAACCAGGCCGTCGCCGTCGACCGGGCGAACCTGAGACCAGACGGATCGGGTCCCGCCGAGCGGGCGAGTGGGATAACGGTCGGTGTCGTCGGACAGCGCATGCGTGTGGGTGTCGAAGTAGATCATGGCTGGGCTCCTGAGGCGATGCGGGGTGCTGAGGGTGAGGTCATGTTGCCGGGCGGCGACTGTCGGTGGTGCTCAAGCGGGAAATCAACGTCACCGCTCGATCCCGGTGAAATCGCTGAACAGATCGCTCGTCGTGATGTCGGTGCGGATGAGTTCCTGCTCTCGTGCATAGCGCAGGGCGGTGCCCAGCGTGGTGAGCATGGTGTCCGAGGTCCCGTACTGGATCGCGCGTGAGGCGGAGTTCGTTGCGATCGTCTCGGTGCGGGTGCCGTCGATTCCGCGACACAGCGCGCGGTAGACGGACCGGACGGCGTCTGGATCCGACTGCAGCAGCTCCCGCCGCGTCACCACAACATGATTGATCGGAACCCACTGATGATTGGCGAAGAACCGCTCCTGCCGAGCGGCCCAGTCTGCGATGAGCGGCTGGAAGTCTTCGGAGTACTCCGTTGAGCGCCGACCCATCAGCACGGCATCGACCTGGCCGCGCGATAGAGCGTCGCCGAGTCGGCCGTCGATTCGCGTGACATTGGCTGGTTCGCGATAGGACTCCACGTGCGCCGGCTCGGTGGTGACCCAGGTGACGTCCTTGGCGGCCACGCCGTAGTCGTCCTGCAGGAAGCCCCGAACCCAGAGCCCCGTGGTCTGACTGTAGGACCGCACGCCGACCCGATGCCCCGCCAGGTCGGCGGCGCTCAATCCAGAGTCGCGCAGGGTGGAGATCGAGCGGTAATGGAAATTCCCATGCACTGCTACCGGTAACGCCACCACCGGTACGCCAGCCTCGATGGCCTGGAAGTACGTGGCGATCGCCAGTTCGCAGACGTCGTACCGGAGTTCACGGACCATCGGCAGGAATGCTCGATGGATCGGTTCGATGTCGACGAACTCGGCGTCGACGCCGTCGATCCGTTCGGCGCCGTCCAGTATCGGTGTGGTGTGGGGATAACGGCGCAACGCGATGGTGAGTTTCGTAGTCATAGCGCAACCATCCTTATTGGTGACGGTGAACCGGTTGTTCCTAGAATCCGCCGGGCCCAGGTCAGACGTCTTCCGCGTACCACAGGCGCCGATAGGGTGTGCTCAGCACCTCCCGGCTGATCCGGACATCAACCACGGTCGGTCGCGGATCTGCGACGTAACTCCACACCGCATCCGCAATCTCGCTGGAGTTTCGGACGAGTACGCCTTGGCCACCCATCGCGCGGGCCACGGCCCCGAGATCGGTCGACGGAATCAGGGAGAGTTCCTCCCGCAGGCCGGCCACCTTTGACTTGTGGAACTCGGCGCCCAGGCCCTCGTCGTTCATGACGATCACCAGCAGTGGCCAGCCATACCGACACGCCGTGTCGAACTCCGCCAGGTGCATCACGAAGCTGGCATCGCCCTCGATGACCACCGTGGGCCGGTTGCCGGTGCCGACGGTCCACCCCATGGCAATGAGTGGTGCTTGGCCGATTGCGCCGAACATTCCGTAGTTGGACACGATACGACGATGGCGGCGAAGCAGCATGGTGCCGAAGTCGGTCTGGTGCCCGCTTCCGAGCACCACGGGAATCTCTCCGGGCAGTGCGCCGTCGATGGCGTTGATGGCCTCGCGCGGATCAATACGGTCAGGATCCTGTAGGTATTCGGCAGGGTCGGACGGTGGTTCTGACAGCGTCGCGGCAACGTCAGCGGTGCGGAACTCAGACGGCGTTCGGTGGTTGGCCCGCAGTTGCGCGGCGAGTTCCTTGGCCAGCTGTTCGGTCGTCAACCGGGCGTCGCCCTCGAGGTAGTGCTCGGCGGGCCGTCCGGTCCCCGTGATGACGCTGCGCGCATGGTCGATCTGGATGAAGGTCGCCTCCGGATAGAGGTAGCCGTATTCGATCGTGTAGTGATTCAGGCTTGCACCGATGGCGACCACGCAGTCGGCATCCTGCAGCAGGCTCTGCGAGGCCTTCGACCCGTACAAGCCCGAGATGCCGGCGTGAAAGTCGGTGCGATCACTCAAGTACAGCTTCGTCTGCAGGGTGGTGGCAAGTATGCCGCCACACAGTTCCAGCAGTTCCAGGATGGCGGCATCCGCGCCGGCATCGCGGGCTCCGCGGCCAGCCAGCACGACAACCTGGCGGCTGCTGGCGATGATCTTTGCGGCCTCCACAATCTCGTGCTGCGGTGCCGCTCGAGGAGTTCGCTTGGTCAGCTCCTTCGACGGGAGATAATCGGGATCCCCCCGATAGTCGGCCTTCTGCACGTCCACCGGCGCGCTCAGCAGCACCGGTCGCCGCAGCATGCGCGCCTGGTAGAACGCCCGTCCCGCGGCATCGCGCGCCTTGTCGGGCTGCGCGACGTGCACGAACTCGGCCTCCGTGGCATGTGCGAACCGGCGCTGGTCCAGGTATTGCACGGCCGACTCATCGCCCAGCGGGACCTCGCCGCAGAACACCACCAGGGGTGTCCCAGCTCGGCTGGCCGCCAGCAATGACGTCGCCAGCTGGGAGACGCCGGGGCCGCTGGTGGTGCTGGCCACCCCGGGGCGGCCGGTGGCTCGGGCCCACCCGTCGGCCATCCCGAGCGCGCAGCCCTCGTGGCGAACCTGGTAGAGCCGCGCGCCGCGTTCGGCGACGGCATTCATCCAGTGCATGTTCGCATCGCCCATCATGCCGAAGACGTCGCTGGCGCCCTCCTGGACGAAGCAGTCCGCGAGTGCTTCGTAGACCTTCATCGGTTGGTCACCTCAGTTGCGTCGATTCCTAGTGCCGCTGGGAGACGTCGGAAGACCTGCAGCGCATTCTGGTGGCTGATCAGGTCTCGATCGACCGCAGTCAGCTCCGTGGCATCCAGCAGGTAGCGCGTGTCGTCGTAATAGCGACCTTCGGGATTGCGGCTGCGAACAGCCCCCAGCATCTCGGAGGCGAACAGGATGTTGGTGGTGGGCACCGTGCGCACCAGCAGGTCCATGCCCGGCTGCCAGTAGACGCAGGTGTCGAAGAAAATGTTGTTGCCCAAGAGGTCCTGTAGCGGCGGTCGGCCCTTGTCCTGCAGGGCACCGTTGTACCGGCCCCAGTGGTAGGGCACCGCCCCGCCGCCGTGCGGAATGATGATGCGCAGGTCGGGGAAGCGGTCGAAGAGGTCGGACATGGCCAGTTGCATCAGCCCGGTGGTGTCGCCATTGAGGTAATGGGCGCAGGTACCGTGCACGGCCGGATTCTGGGACATGGACGAGTGCACCATGGCCGGCACGCCGAGCTCACTGAGCTTCTCGTACAGCGGGAAGTAGTGCTCGTCCGCCAACGACGGGGACTGCCAGTAGCCGTCGGTCGGATCCGGATTGAGGTTGCAGCCCACGAAGCCGAGCTCCAGGACGCAACGCTCCAGTTCCGTCACGCAGGCGTCGATGGCGGCTCCGGGCGACTGCGGGAGCTGGCAGACCCCCACGAAGTTCTCGGGGTACAGCGCGCAGGCTCGGGCAATGACATCGTTCGCCAGCCGGCTCCACGTCGTGCTGGTCTCCAGGTCGCCGTAGTGGTGTGCCATCTTGCCGGCGATGGGCGAGAACAGCGTGACGTCGATTCCGTATTCCCGCTGGCGGCTCAACTGGCCGTTCTCCAGCGCGTCTACAAGCTCGTCGTCACTCACTCGGACGGCGGCGGCCGACAGGTGCCGCCCCAGCGCAATCTCCGCGATTTGCCGATCGCGCCAATCCTTGATGACTGCGGGCACGGTGGTGAAGTGACCGTGGCAATCGATGTACATTCCTCACTCCGAACATTAGGGGTCGCAGGGCAGCGCCGGGTCGTCAGGACCGATTCGTCAGCGAAGCAGCACACTCCAGCACCGGGTATGTCGTCACCGGAGCGCTCATGAGAAATCGATAACCATCTGCGACCGCCGACTCAAGGTTCTGCGCCGTGACGTGGGGATGACCGACGGGGACCTCGCGCCGCTGGCACTCGGCCAGGATGCGCGCCTTGCACTCCAGCACGTCAGGATGCTCGTACTGCCGCGGCACACCGAGCTCCTGGCTCAGGTCGCCCTCGCCGATCAGCACCAGACCGATGCCCGGGACCTCGTCCAGGATGGCGGGGAGGTTGTCCACGCCCTCCACGTCCTCGATCATGATGCCCACCAGGATCTCGCCGTCGTCGTCGAGCGACCACACACCGGCGCGCTGGTAGTACTCCTCGCGCGCCACCCCCCAGTAGCGCGCCGCGGCGACCGGGCTGTCGCCACGGATTCCCCGGGGGCCGCCGGTCTTGCGGCCGGATCCCGGGTAGCGGCACGCCGCGACGGCGTTGACTGCCTCCGCGACGCAGGTGATGTGCGGCCAGATGATGCCGTACGCCCCCAGATCGAGCGCCTGCTTCGCGTGCCACTGGGATCGTTCGCCACCGTTGGGTGGTATGCGAACCAGCGGTGTTGGTCGCGATTGCAGGGTGTCGGCCTGAAAGATCTGCTGGCGACGGAGCAGGTACTGCAGAGCGTCCCGGAGTTCGGGAACATCCCATGGCTTGTGCTCGGCCTCGAAGACGATGCCGTCGTATGCGGTCACGCTCAGTTCTAGAGCGGCTTGGGCGGTGGGGGCGCTGAAGGTCGCAAGTCCCACCTCACCCTGCTCGAACCGTCGAGCGATCGCGTTCAACTCGGCCATCAGCGCCGTCCTTTCGGTGTGCTCTTGTCGGGGTGATGGAATCGACGAAAGAGCCAGCGGATCCCATTGCCCAGCCGTCGAAGCCATGATGGTCGTGATGCGCCTGGGTCGGCCTCGGCGGAGGTTGGGCCGGATGGCGGACGGATGTCGAGCGGCGACGGCGCCGTGGCGGATGCTGAGGAGTGTGCCGACGCGGTGCCCCGCGCGGTCGGCGTCGGACTGGCCGGCGCCGGCCTTGCCTTGGGCGCGGCGGGCGACTGCGCCGGGGTTGTCGTGTGTTCTACGAGTGACGGACCGGTCTGTGCGGCGCCGTGCTCGACCGGCGACTGGGTGATCCGGGAGGCCAGGTTCGCTGCGAATTCCTTCGCCATGCGTGAGACCACGACCGATGCGCCGGTGGTGATGAGCCCCGACAGCCGACCAGCGATGTTGACCTGCCCGGTGATGTTGACCGCCGACCGGCCCGTGCCGACCGCGACGACCGCGAATGTGCCGGTTCCGTTGATGCGAGTGGAGCCCTGTTGGTCCGCGCCCCGGACCCGCATCTGACCGGTATGAGTCAGGTCGTCCGCGTCTACTTCGACCACGGTGCGGAACCGCACCCGGATGCCGCCGAATTTGATGCCGATGGTCGCGTCGTAGCCCCCGTCGTCACGGAGGTCGCCCAGCACACAACCCGTGACGCAGGACGCGACCTCCGCGGGGTCGGACACAATCGCCCACACGCGATCTGGAGATCCGTCAACCTCAACGCGCTCTTCGATATCGATCAAGGACTACCTCGCATAGATTGTGAAACAATCAGCAGGCTAGCACGGGGATCGGAGCCTGGCTAGGGGTCCGGCCATCGTGGCGTGGACGACCAGGTAGTCCGGACCTGTCTGCTTGAACTCCCTTGTGGAAGGTCAGGCTCATGCGATCTGCTCGACGAGCAGGTCTGTCGGACTTGGAGGCAAGTCGCGCGTGTGATTGTCGAATCGTTCTGATACTGTCCAACAATGCACGAGGATGGAGAGGCAGCATGAAGACCTTGTCCGTTGCATTCGGAGATTACCCCCACGTAGATCCGCTGCTGGCGAACGACGAGCAGATACCGGGCTATACCGTCGAACCCGTCACGGTGAGGCCGATCATCAGCGCGTACCGCCGCATGGTCCGGGACCTGGAATTCGACGTCTGCGAGATGGCGCCGGTCACCTACGTGATGGCCCGCGAGGCGGGAATCCCGCTGGTGGCGATACCGGTGTTCCTGAGCCGCCGATTCCATCATGCCGACATCCACTGTGGCCCGACCTCGGGTGTGCACGCCCCCAAGGACCTCGAGGGCCGGGAGGTCGGGGTCCGGGCGTTCTCGGTCAGCACCGGGGTGTGGGGCAGGGGCGTGCTGGCGGACGACTACGGGGTGGACCTGTCCAGCATCACCTGGGTGGTCGACGACGACGACCACATCGCCGGCAAGGAACCGGCGAACCAGCGGCGCGTCACGGACGGCCGTTCCCTGCAATCCCTGTTGCTGGCCGGTGAAATCGCTGCGGCGTTCGGCGGTAACGCCGGAACCGGCAGGGCCGGTGCGCCGCGGGAGGGGTGGGCGACCGCCCAGGGCTCGACCGCAGCCGAGTCGGACCGCACCTATCCGTTGTTCCCGGATGCGTCGGCAACTGCCCGAGACTGGTACCTGCGCACCGGCATCTGCCCGCTGCACTCCGTGGTCGTCGTCCGCACCGAATTGGTCGACGCGGACCAGGATCTGCCCAGCGCGCTCTACCGCGCGCTGCTGCAGAGCAAGCGTCGGTACCTCGCGGGCGATCCCGCGTGGTCGCGGCAGCCGAAAATGGCCGACCTGGCGCAGCAGTTGGGGGAGGACCCCGTTCCATTCGGCATCGTGCCCAACGGCAACAGCGTCGACGCCCTCGTGCGGTACAGCGCCGAACAGGGCCTGATCGCGCCGGTGGCGTCGGACGCGCTGTTCGCCCCCGGCGACTATCCCATCGGCTGACCGGTAGCAGGCAGGAGAGCCCACCATGTACCAATACATCGACACCCATTGCCATGTGATTGCCGACGATGTGGAGCGGTTCCCGCAGAATCCGCTGGGCGGCAAGCAGTCCGCGTGGGCGGCGGCGCGACCCGTGACGGCCGAGCAACTCCTCGCACAGATGGACGCGCACGGGATCGCCAGCGCCGTCCTGGTCCAGGCGACGACCAACTACGGCTACGACAACAGCTACATCATGGACTGCCTGGCGCGCTGGCCGGATCGCTTCGCGGCGGTGGGCACCGTCGATCCCACCAAGCCGGACGCCGCGACGTGGCTCCGCGACGCGCAGGTGTCCGGTCTGGCCGGCGTCCGGCTGTTCACCGCCGGTAGCACGCTCGCCGGGCACAACGACTCCTACGTCCGCGAGGAGTCCCGGCCCTTCTGGGAGGCCGCCGCGAGCCTGAACATCCCGGTCTGTCTGCAGTTGCGACTGGATTCCGCGCTGGACGAACTGCACACGGTGCTGGAGTCGTATCCAGGGGCCACGATCCTGCTGGACCACTGCGGGTACCCGGCCATCGAGCAGGATGCGTCGGGGACAGCGGCGGTACTAGCCGACCTGGCACGGTTCCCGAACCTGTACCTGAAGCTGACGCACCGGAGCCTGGAGCCGCTCAGCCGGCTCGGCGACCGCGCGATCGAATTCCTGCGCCCGGTGATCGACGCGTTCACCGCCGGGCGGATCGCGTGGGGTTCCAACTGCCCGGCGGCGGAGCAGCCGATGGGTGATCTGGTAGTCCTGGTCGCAGGGGTGTTGGAACCGCTGACAGAGGACGAACGCCGCAATATCCTCAACGGGACCGCACGCCGCTTGTATCCGTCGCTCGAAGGAGCACCCGATGCCCACAGCTGATCGCCGCCTCTCCCGGATTGTCACGGAGATAGCGGATGATCAACGCGGACAGAGCATGGCCAGCACGACCGCGCGCGCGTACGACGAGTTGCGCACGATCCTGCTGTCGGGTGCCTATCCACCGAACACCCGCTTGACCGAGGCCGATCTGACGGCACGTCTGGGGATTTCCCGCGGCACGCTGCGGTCGGTGCTGGCCCGCCTGGTGCAAAAGGGCTACCTAGTCAGCGAGGCCAATCGAGGAGTCTGGACCAGGTACTTCTCTGTTGATGAAGCGCAGGAGATCCTGGAGACGCGGGAGTTGCTGGAGTCGGCGCTCGCCGCCCGGGCCGCGCAGCGGGCCACGAACGAGGACATCGCCGGGCTCAAAGAGATCGTCCAGCAGATGTCCGAAGTCGATCACGCGGGGGGCCGGGAAGAGTATTCGCGGCTGATCCGTCACTTCCATGAACGAATCCGCGAGACCGCGCGACAGCAGACGCTGAGCAACTACATCGAGATGCTGCTGTACCCGTTGGTGCTTCGCCAATATCGTCCGATCGACGCATCCCGCCCGCGCCCCGATTCGCTGGCCGAGCAGCAGGCGATCTTGAGTGCCATCGTGACGCACAATCCCGATGCCGCCGCCGCCGCGATGCGCCACCACGTGTCCGCCGCGCACAGCGTCCTGCATCTGACCGAGCCGGACTCGGAGCCGACCGAGGGACGCGCCAGTGGCGCCAAGAGCTGACGGGTCTCGCTCGCTTCGTCGTTCATGCGGCGCCCGATGGTTCGCCCGGCTACGCGGCCGGACCTGCCACTGCGTGGCCAGAGGCGCCATCAGTGCAGGCTCCGCTCACGGCCAGGCGCTGAGTTGGACCGAGCTGCCGGACTGCACCAGGGTTCCCGGGTCGGGCTGCTGGCCGGTGACGACGGCGGCGTCCCCGCCGAACAGCGCGTGGACCGTGAAGGTCAGCCCGCGGTCGGTCAGCTGCTGCCGCGCGTAGCCCACCGACATGCCCTGCAACGACGGGACGGTGACGGCGTCCGAGCCGATCACCGTCACCGCGGGGTGCGCCGGATCTATCCGGGTGCCGGCGGGCGGATCCGTGCGCACCACCGCGCCGCCGGCCACGGTCTCGGAGAACTCGGTGGCGCCGACGGTCACGTCGAATCCGGCGTCGCGGAGGTCCTGGGCGGCCTGCTGGATCGGCACCCCCGCGACGTCCGGGACCGCTCGGGATACCGCCAGTACCAGCGAAACGGGCGAGCCGTGCCGCACGGTCCGTCCGGCTGGTGGGTCGGTGCCCAGCACGGTGCCGGGCGGCTGGTTCGCGTCGAACGAGGTTTGCGGCGGGCCGATGGTGAAACCCGCTACCAGCAGCTTGTTCCGGGCATCCTCGGGCAGCTTTCCGGCGACCGGGGGCACCTGCTCCGGCACCGGGCCGAGGGACCGGATCAGCAACACCTCGGCGCCGATGTCGGTGTCCCGCCCGGCCGCCGGGTCGGTGCGGACCACGGTGCCGGCCGGGATCGCGTTGTCGTAGACGTCGGCGCCCTCGTCGGTGACCGGTCGTAGGTCCGCCGCGCGGATCATCGAGCGCGCCGCCGCCACTGCGGTGCCGGCTTCGATGCGGGGCACCACGGGCCGGCCGCTGGAGACGACCAGGGTGATCGTGGCGCCGCGCAACTGTCTGCTGCCGCCGGTCGGATCGGCTGACACCACCTCGCCGCTGGGCGTGGCGTCGTCGTGGGCGGTGGTCAGCGCGGGGATCAGCCCGGCGTCCCGGATGGCCCGCACGGCCTGGTCCGCGGGGGTGCCCTGCACGGGTGGCGCGCTGGTCCACCGGCCGCCCAGCCACCAGCCGCCGAACGCCGCAGCCCCGGCGACCAGCAGCACCACCGCCAGCACGATCAGCCGGATCCGCCAGCGTCGTCGGTGGCGTCGCAGCCGCTCCGTGGTGTGCATTGCGGCGCCGCGCGCACCGCGCCGTCGGCCGCGCCGGGTGCCGGCGGCGGATCTGGTGCCCTCCGCCGAGGTGATGCGGTCGGGCCGGCCCGCCCGGGCCGTGGCGCGCCCGGCGATCTGAGTGTGCTGGCTGCCGGCATCCCGCGCGAGGGTGGGGGAGGCCCCCGTCGTCGAGCGCGGTCCGCCGACGCGGGGGTGGCCGGCCTGTTGGCCGCCCGGCCCTCCGGCGGTGCCGTCGTGCTGCCGCCCGCCGGCATCGGCACCGCGGTCGGTGGCCCCGCTGCCGTGCCCGGCGCCGATCGGATGCCGGGGCGGTCGTGGCACCGGGACAGGCATCAGCGACAGCCCCACCTCGCGCCGGGCATCTCGCAGCCGGCGCAGCAGGTCGGCGGCGTTCACCGGCCGAGCCAGCGCATCCCGGCTGGTCGCCGCGTCGATTGCGGCGGCAATGCCCACCGGAACCCCGGGCGCCTCGTCGGCCACCGGCGGCACGTCGGAGTGCACGTGCTGGTAGGCCACCGACAGCGGGTTGTCGCCGCCGAACGGGGGATGCCCGGTGAGCATCTCGTAGCCCACGATGCCGGCCGAGTACACGTCCGACCGCTCGTCCGCGGCGCCGGTGGCGACCTGCTCCGGCGAGAGGTACGCCACCGTACCCAGGATCACGTTGCCGGTCGCCATGGTCGTCGACGTCACCGCGCGCACCAGCCCGAAGTCGGCGACCTTCACCTCACCGCGCGCGGAGATCAGCACGTTCTCCGGCTTGACGTCCCGGTGCACCAAACCTGCCGCGTGCGCAGCCGCCAGCGCGGACAGCACCGGCTCCAGCACCGACAGCGCCACCGGCACCGACAGCGCCCCCCGCTGGTGCAGCAGGTCGCGCAGCGTGCCGCCGTCCACCAGCTCCATCACCAGGAACACGTGCTCGCCGTCTTGGCCCTGGTCGTACACGCCCACCACGTGCGGGTCGTCCAGTCCCGCTGCCGCCCGTGCCTCCCGCTCGAACCGGGCCAGGAAGGTCGGATCCGCCGCGTACTGCGGTGTCATCACTTTGATCGCCACCGGCCGGTCCAGCCGCAGGTCGACGCCGCGGAACACGGTGGACATGCCGCCCCGGGCCAGCCGGGGGCCGACCCGGTACCGGCCTTCCAGCAGCAGCCCGGTCATGGACCCGTGCGAGCCCTGCCGAGCAGCGCCCGACCCGGCAGCGCCGGACCGGGCAGCGCCGGACCGGGCGGCGCCGGTTCGGGAATCCCGACCGCCGCGCCCCCCCGCTGGCTCCGCCGGTGTGCGCACGTCGCCAATCCTAGGAAGCCGATGCGTCCGAGGCCGGAGTTCGGGCCCGGCCCGGGATGTCGGAAGTGGCCGGAGCGCTGGTTAGGGTGAGCCCGTGACGCACAGTTCCGGCCCGACCTACCTGCCCGTCCCCGACATCGCCGAGCAGCTCGGACTGGTGGTGACCAAGGTCCACCAGCTGGTGCGAGACCGGACCCTGCTCGCGGTGCGCCGGGAATCGATCCTGCGGATCCCGGCGGAGTTCGTCGCCGACGGGCAGGTCGTCAAGGGCCTGCCCGGCACCATCACGCTGCTCGCCGACGGCGGATACTCCGACCAGGAAATCATCGACTGGCTGTTCGCCGAGGACTCGTCACTGCCGGGCAGCCCGATCGCCTCGCTGCGCGCCGGTCGCAGCCGCGAGGTGCACCGCCGCGCGCAGACCGCGGGGTTCTAGTCAGCGCCGCGGGCTTCTAGACAGCTCCAGACAGCTCCAGACAGCTCGAGACAGCTCGAGACAGCTCGAGACAGCTCGAGACAGCTCGAGACA
>CALANS010000009.1 GCA_937926105.1 uncultured Actinomycetes bacterium
CAGCTCAGTAATCAAAGCCATCCGAGGTGTCTCAAGCAAGGTTGACAGAGAGGGCCTTACTCCGACCAACTCCGGCATCTACTCGACCGGGCGCTGGACCCAGCCGGCATCGACACTCACGCCATGCTGTGCCAGCTCGCGCGGCTGTACCGCGAACTTGCCGAGCGGGCTGCCCTCGGCTGGCGGCTGTACCGGGACGCCGCCGCCACCGACGCGGCGGTCGCCGCCGACTGGCAAGCGCTGCAGGAGCTGCGACGCCACACCTTCGGGGAGGTCATCGACCGCATCCCGGCCACGTCGCTCCGAACGGGATTGGCTGCGGATGTGGCTGCCGACACGGCCTGGGCCATCGCTAGTCCGGAGACCTATGAGCTCCTGGTTCGCACGGCGAATTACACGCTCGATGACTACGAGCAGTGGGTGACCGACACGCTCTCGGCAGCTCTACTGGCCCGCTGACGGGCTGTACATCCGCCGACACGCCCGACTCCTACCCCGGCGAACTGCGTCTGCTGGCGGACCGGCCGCCAGCGAGGTCGAAGGTGGAGTTGTGACAGAGCCTCGGTCTTACTACCAAGCCCGTCCAGGATCGACGTGTTGTCGTAGATCCATGGTGTCGTGGAGTACTCGGCCGATGACCAGCGTGTCGTCATCGCGTCGGCAGATCAGGAAGTGTCGGGGGCGGCGGACCTTACCTCCGGGTGCTCGCAGGCGGCTGCGCGCAAGGTGCCACGAAAAGACTCCCTCGCCCAGTTCCGGGCGGGGCGCAGGTACACCGTCGCCGCCGCGCGCGGCCGCGTCGCGAATGGCCGTGACGATCAGCGGCTCGTAGCGCTTACGCGCTTCTTCACCGAATTGTTGCTGCGACCACGCGAGGATCGCGACGATGTCGGCGCGGGCAGCGTGAGTGAGCCGATAACCCGTCATCAGTTCGCAGGCAGCACCTGCGCGGCCGCGCGAACGCCGAGTTCACCGATGAAGTCGTCGAGGTCGTCGTCGGCCAGATCCACATAGCGGCCCGAGGCGAGGTCCTCCCATCCGTTGTCCGCGGCCAGGCGTAGGGCGGCGATCTTGGCCGCTTCCTCAGCCTCGTGCCGTTCCAACAGGCGCAGCACCTCGCTGGCGTTCTGGTAGCGCCCGGATGCCACGAGCGATTCCACAAGTTCGTGCTGGTGTTCGCTCAGCACAACGTTCCGTGTCGCCACGGTCACCACCTCCATTGGCAGGATATGCCATCGACGGGACCCGTAGCGGCTATGCAAGGTCCTGGGCTGCGCGCCGTCCGGTCACGGATGGTTGACGGGCGCACCCCGAGTGAAGACGACCGTGGTTGGATCCTGGTGATGCAGGAGTTGCGGAAATATCAACGTGGAGACGAAGGGACTTGAACCCTCAACCCCCGCCTTGCAAACGAGAACGAACCTTAGTCAGCAGCCTGCGCTACCCGGGTTCGAGGACCTGTAATCCCAGGTCAGACGGTGTGTGGCGTTGTTGGCGGTGACGGGGTGCCGCGGGCAGTTTTCGGTCCGCTTGCGGACTATGTGCGGACCGTGATCTTGGATCGCAGGATCAATCGGCCAGCCGCTCAGGGAGCAACGTCAGAGCAACGACGTGTCGGGGCCGGACTACCGTGAAGTGCCTGCGATCAATCGTTGCGACCTCCGTGACACCGAGCCGTTCGGCAAGCGCAATCACCGATGCATCGGTGGCACCCAGGGGAAGATCCGCATACTGCTCGACGAGTTCGGCCATCCGCAGGTAATCGACGTCGGTCAGATTGACGGGCACCAGGTCGCCCTCGCCCACGCCCCGCAGAAAGTTGGCCTCGTCGCGCGGACCTCCCAGCCGATTGATGAGGTAGCCCGCTTCGGCCGTCACTGTGGCTGGGATGAGCATCTCGCGGTTGGCCAATCGGAGGCCCGTAAAGAGCTCCGCGCATTCGCGGTGGAAGCGCTCGGTCGTGAAGGCCGCAGCAACGATCGGCCCGGTATCGAGCAGGATCATCGATCAGCTGCGACCGAAGCCGTCAGCCAAGAGTTCGTCAACACGTTCGGCGTTGTCGGTGCGCCCGTTGTTGGCGGGTCCCATAGCGATCCACGCGAACGACCGTGAAGTCACACCTCGCGGCCGCCGCACTCGGCGCCGGACATCCGCGATCACGTCAGCGACCTGCTCATCCGGCAGTTCGTCGACCAGTTCGTGCAGCTCACCGCGGTCGGCCCTCATGGCGTCATCGTACTGAATCTGGGCTGGCATGGGCGGCAAATGCGGTCCGATGGGTCCGCTGCCGTACGCCAGTTGGGACCCGTCTGTGCCTGGTTCTCAACGTCGTTCACGGCGACGCGGTGGCCCTCCGGACAGCGGCTGCCCGGGTGCAGTCAGCGCCTCAAGCTGCGCTGCAACGAGCGACCGTGCGGCGGCTCGCACTCACCGAACTCGAGCGAGCACATCGTCGTAGTCGTCGTCGGTCAGATAGCCGAACCGAACCGCTCGGTCGAGGTCGTGCCAGTTGCCGGCCACGAACTGCTCCGGCTCGCGGCTGTCCGGATCAAGAACCCGGTCCGGTCTCCATGGCCACGAGGCGAGCGCATCGAGCATGGCCCGATGGCTCATCTCTCCCGCCGCATAGCGCAGCACGACCTCCCACGGCGTCTGCTGGTGCAGCCCCCTGGTGTGTCGCGCACGAACCAGCATCTTGTGGACAGCGGACTGGCTGATGTCCAACGTCGCCGCAATGTCGCGCTGCGTGCGGCCCGCCTCTGCTGCTGCAGCAACCGCGCGCAGTCGGCGCAGCAGCGACCAACATCCGAACCCGCGACGGAGATCGGCGGCTGGCCTGACTGGCCGTGGGCGCTCATGGACTACCTGCCATCGGTCACCCAAGCCACCAACGGCTATCCAGCACTGGTCATCTGGCACTTCCAGCTGCCCGCTGCCTGAACCGAGACCTGCCTGTCCCACCGTCTCGATCGCCGAAGGTCAACTGAAGCCAGCCCGCTGGACCACGCGGGACAGTTCCACTACACGGGGACGACGCGGATCCCGGGTGCGTCGGCCAGCAGTTGACGTAGATCATTCGGGTCGCTGGTCAGGATCACACACCCTGCGGCGCGGTGCTTCTCGTGTGCCGTCAGCGCAGTCGCGGCCACAACCGCATCGACCGTCACGTCTAGCCCCGACTGCCCGAGCAGACCCCCGGCCCGCTGACACACCTGAGCGTCGGCGTCCCAGACGTCGGTTGCGTTGAGGACACGATGGCGCGTCGCGTCGCGAGCCATCCCGCGCAGCACCTCCGCGATCGTCACCGCCGACACCACGACATCTGCGTCCAACTCGCGTGCTCGTTCCAACCACGCCTGCACGGACGGATCGTTGTCGGCCGCCTTCGAAACCCCTTCGGCGTCCAGGATCAAAATGTCACTCAGGCCGGCTGGGACAGCACCGCGTCGTCGGCTCCTGGCCACAGGCGACGAACCTCCTCCATCCGCTCGGCCGGCACCGCGCCATTCTCCGCACGCATGTGGGCAAGCAGGTCCGCCAACGCATCCCGTCGAAGCTGACGGCGTACCGCCTCGTTGACGTAGGCGGACACGCCACGGCCACCGACCCTCTCACGCGCCTGCGCGAGCACCTCGGTGTCCAGACTCATCGAGACCTTCGATACCGACATAGTGGCAATCCTACTCTAAGTAGGAAACGCGCGGGACCTTGCCAAATAGTCAGCCAACCGCATCGTGAGCGACGTCCGCAAGCGGAACCACAACCGGGACGACTCTGATGACGGGGGCGCCCGGCGTGCTCAGGTGGATCTTGGTCACCGTACGCCTCGCCCGGACGCTTCACCGGAACACGGAGGTTTAACGGAACAGCCTTGGACGTGATCGCTGGACTCGCTCGGCGGGCGTCATGCGATCGCGGACATGACGCGCAACCACCAGTCGAACGTTCGGTCATCGCACGGCTGGGGTCGAGACCTGCGGGCGGGTAAATCGATGAGGCCTCGCACCGGCTGATCTTGAAGTGACGGATACACGTCTGTCACCAGCGGTGCCGGGCCCGGATCCGTGATCAAATCGGCGGTCTAACGGCCCGGCGCTGGCACCACTAGCAAGTGTGGGGTACCCGACAGCCCAGGCTGGCCAAAATGCCGTGACGGAAGCCGGCGGCGGTCGGCTCAACGGCGCGGCGATGGAACCACCTCAGGGCATGAAGGACCGTACTGCCAGGGGTGGCCGCAGCCGAGGCGCCGTGTTCGCCGATGGTGCAGCGGATGCTCGGCCACGCCTCCGCCGCCATGACGCTCGACGTCTACGCCGACCTCTTCGACGACGAGCTGGATGAGGTCGCCGACCGGCTCGAAGCCATGCGCGCCGCCGTCGCCAACCAGCCCGCATCCGAAGGTGGAACTCCGAGTGCGGGCCAACTGCGGACCACCGGTGCGGATCTCCGCGACACCGCCTCGAACGATCCCGCCGGGGAGGTCACCGACCCCTCAGACAGGCCGCTGGTGGCCACCAACGCTGAAAATGCTGCGGACCTTTTGCGGACTAAACGCGATCCGATCAGGAATTCGCGATCTTCGAAGATCATCGTCACCGCCGTCGACCAGCGGAAACACAGTGTGGAGACGAAGGGACTTGAACCCTCAACCCCCGCCTTGCAAAGGCGGTGCTCTGCCAGTTGAGCTACGTCCCCGTGCGACCCGGCCGAAACAGCGAACCGGGACGCGAGCCGGGTTACTTGGTGGTGGAGCTGGCGGCGGGCGTGTTGCCGGTGGCCTCATCCCACAGCGCCTGCTCGGCGGCGGCCGCCTGCTTGCGCTTGGCGAACACGAATGCGCCGGCCGCGGCCAGGCCGATCAGCAGCAGAAGCTTCTTCATGTCGATTCCTTCTCGTCCGGGATCCGGACCTCCACGCTACCGGGGCATCAGCAGTGTCGGCCGATGAATACCGATCCGGCCATGAGGTGCTGTGGGCCTGAGTGGACTTGAACCACCGACCTCTTCCTTATCAGGGAAGCGCTCTAACCGACTGAGCTACAGGCCCCGGCGCAACCGGACCGTGGCGCCGTGACGGGCACCGGTGCCGGACACCAGCGACGGCGCCGTGACGGGAGCTCTCCGCCCTGGCGCCGCAGTCAACGAGCCTACCGCACCTGGGGTGCCGTCCCCAAACGTGATCCGGGAGCCGGCCAGCGCTCGTCCCAGCAAGGGTTTCGTCGTCCTGGCAAGGTCCCCAACCCCTGCTCGGACGACAGAACCGTTGCTCGGACGCGGTCACCCGGGGCTACCGACGCAGTCAGCCGGGCCCCCGAGGCCGAAATCCCAGCCCAGTGCTCAGTCCCGCTCGCCGAGGGTGACCTCCACGCCTCCGGCCATTCCGGCCGCGGCGTTGTAGACGAACGACGCGATCGTCGCGAGCGCCGTGAACAGCACGATGTTGACCGCACCGATCACGGCCGTCCAGCCGAACACCCGCGCCGGCGTGATCAGGTCCGACTGGTTCGAGGACGTCTCGGTGCTGACCAGGGTCGCGTACGTGGAGTTGACCTTGCTCCACACGTCCAGCGAGCCCAGCGACAGGTACAGGATGCCGATCGCGATCATCCAAACGAAGAACATCACGATCGACACGATCAGGCTGATCTTCAGCACTGTCCACGGGTCCACCCGTTTGAGCTGCAGCGACGCCAGCCGTGGGGTACGTCGCGCCGCGCGAGGCCGTCGCGCATCGGCGCTCGACCCGACACCCGCGCGCCGGGCCGAACGACCGGCGCTCGACCCGGCACCACCGGAGGCACTTCCGGCAGAGCCACCGGGCGGAGCTCCGAGACCACCGGCCCCGGGCTGCGCCCCCAGGTTCGGGCCGGCGGGTGCCGCCCCAACGCCTGCAGGCCGCCCGGTCGGCGCGCTCACGATCCCGCACCACCGGCGGCGCCGGCACCATTCGAACCGGACCCCGAGCCGTTCGAACCGGATGCCGGACCACCATCCGGCTCTGCGTCGGCATTCCGGGCGATGCCCACCAATGAGTCGCCTTCGGACAGGTTCATCAGCCGCACTCCCATGGTCTGGCGCTTGGCCTTGCGGACCTGCTTCGCCGAGGTCCGGATGACCCCGCCGGAGGAGGTGATGGCGTACAGCTCGTCGTCCAGGTCGACGATGAGCGCGCCCACGAGTGTGCCACGCCTCGGGTTGTACTGGACGGTCAGAACGCCCTTGCCGCCCCTGCCTTGCACCGGATATTCGTCGATCTCGGTGCGCTTGGCGTACCCGCCGGCCGTCGCCACCAGCACGAACGTGCCCGGCCGGGCGACCTCCATGGACAGCAACTCGTCGTCGCCGTTGAACCGCATCCCCAGCACCCCGGAGGTGGCCCGGCCCATCGGGCGCAGCGCCTCGTCGGTGGCGTGGAAGCGGATCGACTGCCCCTGCGCCGAGATCAGCACCAGGTCGGATCCGGAGGAACATAGCGCCGCCCCGACCAGTTCGTCACCGTCCCGCAGGTTGATCGCCACCACCCCGCCGGACCGGTTGGAGTCAAAGGCTGTCAGCGCCGACTTCTTGACCAACCCATGCTTGGTGGCCAGCACCAGGTACGGGGCGACGTCGTAGCCGGAGATCTGGATGACCTGCGCGATCTGCTCGTCCGGCTGGAAGGCCAGCAGGTTGGCCACGTGCTGGCCCCGCGCCGTCCGGTTAGCCTCCGGCAGCTCGTAGGCCTTGGCCCGGTACACCCGGCCCTTGTTGGTGAAGAACAGGATCCAGTCGTGCGTGGAGCACACGAAGAAGTGCGCGACGATGTCGTCCTGCTTGAGCGCCGCGCCCTGCACGCCCTTGCCGCCGCGCCGCTGCGAGCGGTAGAGATCGGTCTTGGTGCGCTTGGCGTAGCCGGTGCGGGTGATGGTGACGACCACGTCCTCGACGGCGATCAGGTCCTCGATGGACACGTCACCGTCGTAGGGCACCAGCACGGAGCGCCGGTCGTCGCCGTACTTGTCGACCACCTCGGCCAGCTCGTCGGCCACGATGCGCCGCTGCCGCTCCGGCGAGGCCAGGATGTCGCGCAGGTCGGCGATGACCTTCTCGATCTCCGCCAGGTCGTCGATGATCTTCTGCCGGTTCAGGGCGGTCAGCCGCTGCAGCTGCATCTCCAGGATGGCGTTCGCCTGGATCTCGTCGATGTCCAGCAGGCCGATCAGGCCCTCGCGTGCCGCGTCGACGGTGGCCGACGCCCGGATCAGCGCGATCACCTCGTCCAGCGCATCGAGTGCCTTGACCAACCCGCGCAGGATGTGCGCCCGCTCCTCGGCCTTGCGCAGCCGGTACTGGGTGCGCCGGACGATGACCTCGATCTGATGCGCCACGTAGTAGCTGATCATCTGGTCCAGCCGCAGGGTGCGCGGCACCCCGTCGACGATGGACAGCATGTTGGCGCCGAAGTTGGTCTGCAGCTGGGTGTGCTTGAACAGGTTGGCCAGCACGACCTTGGCCACCGCATCCCGCTTGAGGGTGATCACGATCCGGGTGCCCACCCGGTCGGAGGATTCGTCGGCGATGTCCGCGATGCCGGCCACCCGACCGTCCCGATGCAGCTGGGCGATCGACTCGACCAGGTTGTCCGGGTTCACGATGTAGGGCAGCTGGGTGGCAACCAGGATGGTGCGCCCCTTGGCGTCCTCCTCGACCTCCACCACGGCGCGCATCCGGATCGAGCCGCGCCCGGTGCGGTAGGCATCCTCGATTCCGTCCCGCCCAACGATCAGCGCCCCGGTCGGGAAGTCCGGTCCCAGCACCCGCTCCATCGCGGCCTCGAGCAGCTCCTCCTCGGAGGCGTCCGGGTGCTCCAGCGACCAGGTGACGGCCGCGGCCACCTCCCGCAGGTTGTGCGGCGGGATGTTGGTGGCCATGCCGACGGCGATGCCGGACGAGCCGTTGATCAGCAGGCTCGGGATCCGGGACGGCAGCACCGTCGGTTCCTTGGTCTTGCCGTCGTAGTTGTCCACCATGTCGACGGTTTCCTCGTCGATCCCGGCCAGCATCTGCATGGCCAGGTTCGACATGCGGCACTCGGTGTATCGCATGGCGGCCGCGGGGTCGTTGCCCGGCGAGCCGAAGTTGCCCTGCGGGTCGATCATCGGGTAGCGCAGCGACCAGGGTTGCGCCATCCGCACCACGGTGTCGTAGATCGACGAGTCGCCGTGCGGGTGGTAGTTGCCCATCACGTCGCCGACCACGCGGGAGGACTTGACCCGCGGCCGGTCCGGCCGGAACCCGGAGTCATACATGCCGTAGAGCACCCGGCGGTGCACCGGCTTGAGACCGTCCCGCACGTCGGGCAGTGCCCGCGCGACGATGGTGCTCATCGCGTAGTCGATGTACGAGCGCTGCATCTCGTCGGAGATGTCGATGGGCTCGGTCCGGTCGTGCTCGGGCACGTCGGGTGGTTCTGGGGGCACAGTCACTGATCAGCCTTTTCGATGTCGGTTTCTGCTAGCGGTGACGAATCATCCGGCAGAGGTCATGGCGGTAACGGGAGCCCCAGCGGTGACGGGGATCCCGTCGCGCCGGGCTGGAAGTCCCTAGAAGTCCAGGAAGCGGACGTCCTTGGCGTTGCGGATGATGAAGCTGCGGCGGGCCTCCACGTCCTCACCCATCAGCACCGAGAACAGCTCGTCGGCCATGGCCGCGTCGTCCAGGGTGACCTGCAGCATCAGCCGGGTGGTCGGATCCATGGTGGTCTCCCACAGCTCCTTGGGATTCATCTCGCCCAGACCCTTGTAGCGCTGGATGCCGCTGTCGTCCCGGGGAAGCCGTCGGCCGGCGGCCTCACCCCGCGCGACCAGCCCGTCGCGCTCCCGGTCCGAGTAGGCGAACTCGTGCTCGCCCTTGGTCCACTTGATCTTGTACAGCGGAGGCTGGGCGAGGTAGACGTAGCCGGCCTCCACCAGCGGCCGCATGAACCGGAACAGCAGCGTCAGCAGCAGGGTGCGGATGTGCTGGCCGTCCACGTCGGCATCGGCCATCAGCACGATCTTGTGGTAGCGGGCCTTGGACAGGTCGAACTCGTCGTGGATGCCGGTGCCCATCGCGGTGATCAGGCTCTGCACCTCGGTGTTCTTGAGCACCCGGTCGATGCGGGCCTTCTCCACGTTGATCACCTTGCCGCGCAGCGGCAGGATCGCCTGGAACATCGAGTCCCGGCCGGATTTGGCGGAGCCACCGGCGGAGTCGCCCTCCACGATGAACAGCTCGCTGCGCTCCGGGTCGGTGGACCGGCAGTCGGCCAGCTTGCCGGGCAGGCCCCCGATCTCCAGCGCGCCCTTGCGGCGCACCAGGTCTCGGGCCTTCCGTGCGGCGGCCCGGGCCTGTGCGGAGGACACCGCCTTGGAGACGATCTTCTTGGCGTCGGAGGGGTTGCGCTCGAACCAGTCGGTCAGCCACTCGTTGCACGCCACCTGCACGAACGATTTGGCCTCGGTGTTGCCGAGCTTGGCCTTGGTCTGGCCCTCGAACTGCGGCTCCTTGAGCTTGATCGAGATGATCGCGGCCAGGCCCTCCCGGACGTCGTCACCGGACAGGTTGGGGTCCTTCTCCTTGAGCAGCTTCTTGTCCTTGGCGTACTTGTTGACCACGGTCGTCAGCGAGGCACGGAAGCCCTCCTCGTGCGTGCCGCCCTCGATCGTGTTGATGGTGTTGGCGAAGGTGTGCACGCTCTCGGTGTAGGAGGCGTTCCACTGCATCGCCACCTCCACCTCCATGTTCTCGCCCTTGGACTCGAATCCGATGATGGAGTCGTGCACCTTCTCCCGGGTGGCGTTCAGGTGCCGGATGTAGTCGACCAGCCCGTCCTTGTAGTAGAAGACGCGTTCCACCGGGACGTTCCGGCCTGGCCTGTCGGTCGCCTTGGCGGCGGTGACGGAATCGGCGGTGCCCGGCTCGCCCGTCACCGCCGTGTCGATCGCCTCGGCCGCGTCGACCAGCGCGGAGCCGGCGGTCTCCGGGCCGTCACCCTCGATATCTGCGCTGGCCTCGGCGGTCTGGATCGCCTTGGGCCGCTCGTCGCGCAGCTTGATGGTCAGGCCCTTGTTCAGGAAGGCCATCTCCTGCAACCGGCGGGAGATCGTCTCCAGCTTGTACTCGGTGGTCTCGAAGATCACCGGGTCGGCCCAGAAGGTCAGCGTGGTGCCGGTGCCCTTGGCGGATCCGAGTTCCTGCAGCGGGCCGGGCTTGGCATGGTCGTACTCCTGGCGGTACAGCTTGCCGTTGCGGCGGACCTCCACCTCCAGCCGGGTGGACAGCGCGTTCACCACGGACACACCGACGCCGTGCAGACCTCCCGAAACGGCGTAGGAGTCGGAGTTGAACTTGCCGCCGGCGTGCAGCACCGTCAGCGCGACCTCCACGGCGGGCTTTTTCTGGGTGGGGTGCATGGCCACCGGGAACCCGCGGCCCTGGTCGGCGACGGTGACACCGCCGTCGGCACGCAGCGTCACCTCGATCAGGGTGCCGTACCCAGCCATCGCCTCGTCGACGGCGTTGTCCACCACCTCCTGCACCAGGTGGTGCAGACCGCGTTCGCCGGTGGAGCCGATGTACATGCCGGGGCGCTTACGGACCGCCTCCAACCCCTCCAGCACGGTGATGGACGACGCGCCGTACTCGCTCTTGTTCGGTGTCTTGCCCTGTGCAGCCACTGGTCCCCTGCTCGTTCGTCGATGCCACGTCGGCCGACCCGCCCCCGGCACGCCCCGACCCGACGCGGCACACGACGGGTCGGCGCGACGTGGTGAGCGCGCCATGACGCCGACCCGCCCCGGCCCGGATTCCTACCATCGAACGATGCGTTCGGCGGAGGTTCCGATCCGGCTACGAGCCCGTCAGGGCCCGCCACGGAAGGCGCCTTTTTGATTCTAGCGCTGCACGCCGACACAATGGGTCGTTTGCCCCGCCTGATTGCCTCGTGGCGCGCCGAACGGGCTGTTCTGCCGGTCCTAGGTAGCCTCTGGGCTCGTGGTGACGGCAGATCGGCGTTCCCAGGCGGTGACCCGCCGCTTCCATTGTTCAGGTCGGGGAGCCGGGTCGGGGAGCCGGTCAGCCGTAGGTATCCCGAGGCCCACGGCCGGACACGTGCCGGTTCCCGAACCGCCAGCTCGGACCGGCCGGCCCCTTGGCGCGGATGCGAGTCACGGTGCCCCTACCGATCTCGGCGTTGATCCGCTGCGTGATGGTGCCGGCCATCATCCGCAGCTGGGTGGCCCATGCGGTGGACTCGGCCTGCAGCACCAGCTCGCCGTCGACCAGTGACACCGGCCGGCAGTGGTCGGCGATGCCCGGGCCGACGATCTGCGCCCAGCGGTCGAACACGGCGGCCTTGGCGATCTCCTTGCCGGCACCGGCGGCGGACAGCCAGGCGGTGACGGTGTCCCCCAAGCGCTGCGGGTCGCGGGCCCGGTCCGGGCCGGGGCCCGACCACCGGCGCCGGCGCATCCGGCCGATCGCGTTCGATCCACCGACACGACCCGACACGCCGCGACGCTGGGCACCGGCACGGGCGGCCGCATTGCGGGCGCGGGCCGCCTCCAGCGCATCACGGGCCAGGTCGGCGCCGCGGGATCGACCGAGCGCTGGCGGCGAGGCATCCCCCTCTGAGCCCGGCGCGGCGTCACCGGCTCGACCGGTGAGGCCTGGATGCGGCGGTTCGCGCCGAACCCGACGCGCAGCGCGCTGAGACTCGTGCGGCGTGTCGCGAGCGGCGTCGTCGTCCGTCACACCGTCACCCCTCGTCCATCGCTGGTGTCCCGCTGGCGGAGACGGTGCCATCGGCGACGGACACCGTCACCCCCGTCAGCGAGGCCGGCACATCCTCGGCCACCGCCGCCGTGATCAGCACCTGCTCGGCCTGCCCGGCCAGCTCCGCCAACCGACCCCGGCGCGAGACGTCGAGTTCAGCGAACACGTCGTCCAAGATCAGCACCGGCTCGACCCCGTCGGCGCGCAGCAGCGCAAACGACGCTAGCCGCAAGGACAGCGCGAACGACCACGATTCCCCGTGCGAGGCATAGCCCTTCGCCGGTCCGCCGGCCAGCAGCAGCTCCAGGTCGTCGCGATGCGGGCCAACCAGACACACGCCCCGGTCCAACTCGGCGTCCCGGCGCCGCCGCATCTCGGCCAGCAGCGCGTCCCGCAGCACACCCCGGTCGCGCTCGGCCGGGTCGGCGGCATCGGGGCCCAGCGACCAGCGGTAGGCGATGTCGGCAGGAGCGGATGCCGCGCCATCGGTCGCGATGTCCGCATAGGCCGCTGCCACGTGCGGGCGCAGCGCGTCGACCAGGTCCAGGCGTGCCGCCAGCAGGGTGGAGCCGGTATCTGCCAGGTGCTCGTCCCACACGTCCAGGGTGGCCAGCCCCCCGCCGGATCGCCGGGCCGGGCCGGCCGATTTGAGCAGTGTGGAGCGTTGTCGGACGATCCGGTCGTAGTCGCTACGCACCCCCGCCAGTCGGGGGGCGCGCATCACCAGCAGCTCGTCCAGCAGCCGGCGCCGGTCGGTGGGGTCGCCGCGCACCAGGGCCAGGTCCTCTGGGGCAAACAGCACCGTGCGCAGGATGCCCAGCACGTCCCGGGCCCGCCGCTGGGGGGCTCGGTTGATGCGGGCCCGGTTGGCCTTGCCGGCGGCGACCTCCACCTCCAGCAGCAGCTCCCGCCCGTCCGACACGACAGCGGCCCGCACCAGCGCCCGCTCGGCACCGCGCCGGATCAGCGGGGCGTCGGTGGCGACCCGGTGCGAGCCGAGGGTGGCCAGGTAGCCGACCGCCTCCACCAGGTTGGTCTTGCCGGCGCCGTTGTGCCCCACCAGCACGGTCGGACCCGGTGCCAGCGGCAATTCGGCATGCTCCCAGGAGCGGAAGTCGGACACCGACAGGTGCCGGATGTACACGACCCCGTCACCACCCCGTCACCGTTGACGGACGAAGCGCTCGCCTCGTCCCGCCTGACCGCCCGCGTGGATCAACATCTGCCGCATGCACCAAGTTCGTCCCACCAGTCACACCAGCCCCTCAGCCGCCACGTTCGTGCATGTCGGAGGAGTTGATCCACGCTCAGCTGATCGGGACCGGCGCGTCCGAGCCTTCCTTGCCGACCGCGTGCCCCCCGAACTGGTTGCGCAGCGCGGCCACCACCTTCATGGCCACCGACTCGTCCTGCCGGGAAGCGAACCGGGCGAACAGCGCCGCGGTGATCACCGGCAGCGGCACCGCATTCTGGATCGCCGCCTCGATCGTCCAGCGCCCCTCGCCGGAGTCCTGCGCATAGTCCCGGATGCTCGCCAGCCCGGGGTCTGCCTGCAGCGCCCGCACCAGCAGGTCCAGCAGCCAGGACCGGATCACCGTGCCCTGCTGCCACGAGGCGACCACCTTGTCGGCATCCGGCACCAGGTCCACGGACTTCATCAGCGCATAGCCCTCGCCGTAGGCCTGCATGATCCCGTACTCGATACCGTTGTGCACCATCTTGGTGAAGTGTCCGGCACCGACCGGACCGGCATGCACAAAGCCCCCCTCCCCGGCGGGCTTAAGCGCGTCGAACACCGGCTGGACGACGGCGACGGCGTCGGCGTCACCACCCACCATCAGGGCGTAGCCCTCCTGCAGCCCCCACACCCCGCCGGAGACACCGGCGTCGATGTACCGGATGCCCTTGTCCGCGGCCGAAGCGGCGTGCACCTGGTCGTCGGTGTACCGGGAATTGCCGCCGTCAACGATGATGTCGCCCGGCTCCAGGACCTCGATCAGGTCGGCCACGGTCGCGCGGGTCGGCTCCCCGGAGGGCACCATCACCCACACCGCGCGCGGCGCGTGCAGCGCCGCCACCAGCTCCGGCAGGGAGGCGACGGTGCGGGGGGCGTCCGGGTTGCGGTCGTAGCCGACCACCTCGTGGCCGGCTAGCCGCAGCCGCTCGGCCATGTTGCTGCCCATCTTGCCCAGGCCGATGAGTCCCAGCTGCATGTTCTCTACCTTCCGTGTCCGGGTGCTATCGGTGACGATGCCACTTCCATCGGCGCTGCGCCCACTGCGCCCAGCCGGCCGGACCAGGAGGCGTCCTCAGCCGGGCAGCCGGGCGGGCATCACCAGATACCGGTAGGCCGGGTCCGCCGCGGAATCGCCCCCAGCGTCGCCCCCAGAAGCGGGCACCGGCAGCAGCAGCGCCGGACGGCCGGGCGTGGTGAAGGCCAGCCGTACCTGCTCGGTGTGCACCACGGCCAGCCCGTCCAGCAGGTAACCGGGGTTGAACGCGATCAGCAGCTCGGCGCCGTCGGCCTCGACGGCCAGCTCCTCCTCGGCGCTGCCCTCGTCGTCGCCGCCCGCCGCGAGCCCCAGTGCCCCCTCGCTGACCTGCATGCGCAGGTGATGCCCCCGGTCGGTGACCAGCGCGACGCGCTTGATCGCCTCGGACAGCTCGGCCACCGGCACCGTCACCGTCGTGGTGTGCTCGCTGGGCAGCAGCGAGCGGTACTTGACGAACTCCACGTCCAGCAGCCGCACGGTGGTGCGCCGGCCGCCGGCCTGCAAACCGACCAGGCCATCGCCCAATGCGATGGTCACGGTGGACTCGCCGGCCATGCTGCGCGCTGCCTCGGCCAGGGTGCGGGCGGGCACCAACACCGCCGTGGAGATATCCGGCGCGTCCGGTGTCCAGCCGAGCTCCCGCACGGCCAGGCGGAACCGGTCGGTGGCCGCCAGTGTCAGCTTCTCGCCCTCGATCTCCACCCGGATCCCGGTGAGCATCGGCAGCGTGTCGTCCCGGCCCGCCGCGACCGCCGTCTGCACCACGGCCTCGGCGAACTCGGCGGCCGGCACCGTGCCGGAGGCGCCCGGCATGTCCGGCAGCGCCGGGTAGTCCTCCACCGGCATGGTGGGCAGCGCGAACCTGGCGGAGCCGCAGCGGATCGCGACCTTGGCCCCGTCGACCTCGACGTCCACCGGCTTGGCCGGTAGCGACCGGGTGATCTCCGACAACAGCCGGCCGGACACCAAGACCTTGCCCGCGGTCTCGGCGTCGACAGACAGCTCGGCCCGGGTGGATACCTCGTAGTCGAACCCCGCCACGGAGAGCGTGGATCCGTCGACGGTGAGCAGGATTCCGCCGAGCACGGGGACCGGCGGGCGGCTCGGCAGCGACCGGGCCACCCAGGCCACGGCGTCGGCGAGATCCTCGCGGGCGACGCGGAACTTCATGGACGGTCCTTTCGCTCGCTTGACGCACCGCGCAGGGTGCGGCGTCTCACCGTACGACCAAAACGACGGCCCGTCATCCCCGGGGTTTGGGGCGCGGGTGCTCGCATGCCGATCATGCCTGGCCGGCCCGGGAGGTTGTCCCCAGGCCCTAGGACGTAGTTGATTTCTAGGAGAGAAATAACAGTAGGCGTAGTAGGTGCTGTGGATGGTGTGGACCGACGGGCATCGCCGCTGGACGGCGGGCGTGTCGCCGGTCGGGACGGTGTCGGGACAACCCGCGCGCGCCCCGTGCACGGGTGGGGATGCGGCGGCCGGTGGTGTGTGCGCTGTGCGGCGGCAGCAGAGTTGTCCCCAGCCATCCACAGAGTTGTCCACAGGATGTGCATGACCTATGTGTCGGCGGTCACGTTGGTGACGAAACGGTCACGGGTGCTGGGCGGCGTCCGGTGAGGTGGCGCGGCCGCGGTGACGGGGATCAGCGGCGGACCTGGTCACGGATGCGGGCGGTCAGCTCCTGCACGCACTCGTACGTCTGCCGCCGCTCGGTGATCTCCAGCCGGATCTTCTTGGCCGCGTGCATCACCGTGGTGTGGTCTCGCCCGCCGAACGTCTTGCCGATCGCCGGCAGCGTCAGCTCGGTGAGCTCTCGACACAGGTACATGGCGATCTGCCGGGCGCTGGCGATGTGCTTGGTCTTGCTGGCCCCGCACAGGTCGTCGATGGACAGCGCGAAGTAGTCGGCGACCACCGCCATGATGGTGGCCGCGTCGATGTCGGCGGTCATCGCGTCGTGGATCAGGTCACGCAGCACCACCTGGGCGAGCGCGAGGTCCACCGGCTGCCGATTGAGGGAGGCAAAGGCGGTGACGCGGATCAGCGCGCCCTCCAGCTCCCGGATGTTGCGCTCGATCCGGCTGGCGATGAATTCCAGCACATCGTCGGGGACCTCCAACCGGTCCAGCGAGGCCTTCTTGCGCAGGATCGCGATCCGGGTCTCCAGCTCAGGCGGCTGGATGTCGGTGATCAGGCCCCAGGCGAATCGGGTGCGGACCCGGTCCTCCAGGGTCTCCAGCCGCTTCGGGGGCCGGTCGGAGGAGATGACGATCTGCCGGTTGGCGTTGTAGAGCGTGTTGAAGGTGTGGAAGAACTCCTCCTGGGTGCCCTCCTTCCCCTCCAGGAACTGCACGTCGTCCAGCAGCAGCACGTCGACGTTGCGGTACCGGCGGCGGAAGGCCTCCTTGCGGTCATCGCGCAGCGAGTTGATGAAATCGTTGGTGAACTCCTCGCTGGAGACATACCGCACGCGGGCGCCCGGGTAGAGCTTTTGCACGTAGTGCCCGATGCCGTGCAGCAGATGCGTCTTGCCCAGGCCGGAGTCGCCCCAGATGAACAGCGGGTTGTAGCTCTGCGCCGGGGCCTCGGCCACCGCGATCGCGGCGGCGTGCGCGAACCGGTTGGAGCCGCCCATCACGAACGTCTCGAAGGTGTACTTCTCATTCAGGCGGGTCTCGGCGGCACTCGGCGGCGGACCGGCGCGGCGCCCGGAATTGCCACCCCATAGTGGGATCACCGTGGCGTCGTCTTCGTCGTCCTCGTCTGTCGGCGTCGCCTCGGCGCCGGGTGCCGGATCAGAGTGACGTTCGGGTTCGGCAGCAAGATCCCTGCCGGTGGTGAAATCGGCGGTGACGGGGCCGGCGAGGGATGGGCCGGGCGCAACCGGGCGACCGTTGATGGGTGCGCCGTTGATGGGTGCGCCGTTGACGGCGGTCCCAGCCTGGGCGTGCCCGTCCAACAGGCGCGGCGTCGTGACCGAATCCTGTCCCGGCGCCGGGTCCGGGGCCAGCGACGGGTCTGTCGTCACCGCGAGTGAAACGGTTCTTCGCAGCCGCTCGGACAACGCGCCGGTCACGGCCTCCCGCAGGTCGCGTTCGATGGCGTTGCGCACCAGGTCGGACGGCGCAGCGAGTAGCACGGTGCTGGCGACCGCGCCGATCGGCCGGGTGACGGACAGCAGCGTGCGCTGGCCGCGGGAGATCTGCGGAGTCAGGGTCGCGACGACGTCACGCCAGACGTCCTCGGAGACGTCGATCCCGTCCTCGGACAACCGGCAGCCTCCCCTTCACCACAGCACATGCCTGCCGGACGGACGGGCATCCCACGAGTCGGACCGGCTCGGGCTCGGGCCCGGATGCCGTTGGCGACGGCGCCGCCGAAGCCATGTTCGACGCCATGGTCGAGCACCATTGTCCGGCAGCCGGGCACGCCCCTCCCGCGCGCCCCGCGATTCCCGTCCCGCCCAGGCCGGCCCACTGAGGTGCGTTCATCCACACGAGTTATCCACATTCGGGACAACTTCGTGGTGACGGGGCTCCGGTGGGCCACACCGTGGTGCCGACGGGCGCTGTGAACGTGTGGTGGTGCTGGTCGTTCCTCGCGTGGCGGACGCTAACAACTTTCCCTCGCTTGCCACAAGTGCTGAGGCTAGGCAAGGACCGTCGTCGGCGTGTCGCGAACAAATATCGGCACCGGGGGCCGCACTGGTTTGCCTGAACTGCCGCAGGTCCGTAGGCTGGTGGCACGCCCTGTTCGTCGGGTCGTTTCGTGCTGTCCGCCTCCGTGTCGGTGGTGGTCGGTGCGGACGCTCATCGGACGACACGCCCGAGCCCGGCCGAACCGGTGGTGCGCGGAGTGCCGGCCGCGGCGGGCATCGACACCACACCTCGGCGGTCACGGGCGACCGTCGCCGCAGCAGAACGACACGACTGGAGACACCACCGTGAGCAAGCGCACCTATCAGCCGAACAATCGCAGGCGCGCCAAGGTCCACGGCTTCCGGCTGCGCATGCGCACCCGTGCGGGCCGCGCCATCCTGGCCGCCCGACGCCGTAAGGGTCGCGCCGCGTTGTCGGCGTAGACCTCGTTCTGATTCGCCGGACAGCCATGTTGCCCGCCGCCGCCCGGTTGCGCGTCGCGGCGGACTTCGCCAGGGCGACCCGTCGTGGCCGCCGCGGATCCTCCCCCACGGTGGTGGTTCACCTGTTGCCCTCCGACCGCCCGGTCGGCGCCCGCGCCGGTTTTGTGGTCTCCAAGAAGGTCGGCAACTCCGTGGTTCGACATCGCGTCACCCGCAGGCTGCGACCGCTGGTCCGGGTGCACCTGTCCGAGCTACCCGCCGGCACCGACCTGGTGATCCGGGCGTTGCCCGCCGCTGCCGGCGCCTCGAGCCGGCAGCTGTCGGCGGACCTGGCAGCGGCGCTGCGTGGCGCAGCCCGGCGGGCTGGGGTCGAACGGGTCCGGGCTGGGGTCGAACGGGCCGTGGCTCCAGGTGCCGCACCGGATCGTGCTGCGGATCCGGGAGCGTGCGCATGAGCGGTCGCCCGTCACCGGTGCCGGAGAAATCACCCTCCTGCGTGCCGAACGTCGATCCGCGTGCCCCATTGAGTACGCAGATCGGGGATCGGCACGCAGACCGGGCCAAATACCGGCGTCCGTCACCGCTGGCCTGGCTGCTGATCCAGCCGATCCGCTTCTACCAGCGGTTCATCACCCCGTATACGCCGGCCACCTGCCGCTATTACCCCACCTGCAGCAGCTACGCGGTGCGGGCGTTGCGCACGCACGGCGCGCTCAAGGGCACGCTGCTCACGGCGGGGCGGCTGCTGCGCTGCAACCCGTGGAGCTCCGGAGGCATCGACTACCCGCCGCCGCGCAGCGCATGGCATGGTGTCCAGACCGACCCGGACCGTCCGGCCGCCTCCGACGCAACAGTCCCGCCGGTCGATCCGACCCCCTTCTCGGAACATCCGGCGCCGGCCGGTCGTTCCGTCACCGACCTGTGCACCGCGCAGCCTGCCGTGGCCCGCGCATCGATAGCGGGGAGTACCGCAGCGTGAGTATGAGTGTGTCCACCCTGAGCCTTCTCGCGGCGCCGGCGGCCGAGCCGAAGGATCCCGGGTTCAGCCTGTGGTCGTTGGACTTCATCTACTACCCGGTCTCCGGGATCATGTGGGTCTGGCACAAGATCTTCGGCTTCCTGTTCGGGGTGTTCGGCGCGGAGAACCCGTACTCCAACGCGTGGGCCTGGGTGCTGTCGGTGATGTTCCTGGTCTTCACCCTGCGGGTCATCATGTTCAAGCCCTTCATGAAGCAGATGGACTCGCAGCTCAAGATGCAGGCCATCCAGCCGGAGATGAAGCGGCTGCGGGAGAAGTACAAGGACGACCGGCAGCGCCTCACCGAAGAAATGATGAAGCTGAACAAGGAGGCAGGGGTCAACCCGTTAGCCTCCTGTCTGCCGGCGCTGCTGCAGGCACCGGCGTTCATCGGCTTGTTCCACGTGCTGCGGAACTTCATCACGGCCTATAACGGCGGACCCGGGGCGAATGGCGGACCGCCGATCCACAACTACTTCTTCCCGGTGAGCGACGTCAACTCGTTCCACGACGCGTTGCTGTTCGGCGGGGCGTCGCTGTCGGCGCACCTGACGATGCCTGCGACATCGACCGACCCCCTGGTCACCTCGCTGGCGGATTTGGGCTCGACCCGCGAGACGATGCTGTGGGTCGGGATTCCGCTGATGATCCTCGCGGCCGTGGCCACGCACCTGTCCTCGCGTAAGTCGATTGCCCGACAGGCTCAGACCGGCACCGCTGCCACCGGCCAGATGGCCATCATGCAAAAGCTGATGCTGTACGTCTTCCCGGCCGGCGTGCTGTTCATCGGAGCGTTCTACCCCCTGGCGCTGCTGTTCTACTGGCTTGCCAATAACTTCTGGACCTTCGGTCAGCTCGCGGTGGCGCACCGCATCCAGGACCGCAAGCACGCCGAAGAGGCGCAGGTGGTCGAGGCGGCCAAGGAGTCCACCACCTTCTCCACACCAAAACCGGGTGCCAAGCCCCAGAAATCGAAGCCGTCGCAGCGGTCGGTGATCCAGCCGTCGCCGGTGGATCGGGACGGCTCCGCCGATGGATCCGGCGAATCGGGTTCGGCCGGCTCCGCCGGGTCGACCGCCGCATCGGAGGACCCACCGCCGGGGATGATCAGCGACAACGGGCCTCGCACGCCACGCCCCGGAGCCAAGCCGAGCCGGCCGGGTGGCAATGCGCGCAAGCGCAAACCCGGTCGACGCTGAGCCCGAGCGGCGCCCGGTCGCGCCGAGCGGGATTGCCCCGCGGCCGCCGGATCGAGAGCTTCCGCCCGACGATGGGCGGCACACCAGGAAGAGGATCAAGCGATGACGGAAAGTACTGGGACGCAGGCGATCGACGAGGCTGCGGTAACAACCGGGGCGGTGCCCGTCGACACCGTCACCGATACGGCGACGGTCGCCGAGCACGCGAGTGCCCGCACCGGCAGTGAGCCCGCGGCGGTCGAGGACGCGGCCGACGCGGCCGACTCTGGTTCGGACGATTCGGATTCCGGTCCCGAGGCCGCCGACGAGGCGCGCGACGACCTGGTTGCCGAGGGTGACGCAGCGGGCGACTATCTGGAGCGGCTGCTGGACATCCTGGACTACGACGGGGATATCGACCTGGACGTCGAGGGTGAGCGGGCCGTGGTGTCCGTGATCGGTGACGGGGACATCGAGAAGCTGGTCGGCGAGCGCGGCGAGGTGCTCGACGCACTGCAGGAGCTGACCAGGTTGGCGGCCGGCGTGGAGACCGGTCAGCGTTCCCGGCTGATGCTGGACATCGCGGGCTTCCGGGCCAAGCGTCGCGCGGAGCTGACCGAGCTGGGCCGGGAAACGGCGGAGCAGGTGGTCGCGTCCGGTAGTCCGGTGAAACTGGGCTCGATGAACCCGTTCGAGCGCAAGGTGGTGCACGACGCGGTCGCGACGGTGGCCGGTGCCACGTCGTCGAGCGAAGGCGAGGAGCCGCACCGCCGCGTCGTCGTGTCCCCTGCGGGCTGACGACACCGCACGTGGAGGCGGAACCGGACATTGCGCCGGCGGTGTTCGGCGCGCACATCGGGCTGGCGCGCAGGTACGCGGAGTTGCTCGCCGGGCCCGGGGTGCGGCGCGGGTTGATCGGCCCTCGGGAGCCGGATCGGCTGTGGAGTCGACACCTGCTGAACTGCGCGGTGCTGGGTGAACTGGTGCCCACCGGGGTCCGAGTGGTGGATGTCGGCAGCGGCGCGGGGCTGCCCGGGATTCCGCTCGTGCTGGCGCGGCCGGACCTGCGGCTCGAGCTGGTGGAGCCGCTGCTGCGGCGCAGCACCTTCCTGACCGAGGTGCTCGGTGAGCTCGGCCTAGCCGGCTGTCGAGTGGTGCGCGCCCGTGCGGAGGATGCCGTCGATGCGGTGGGTGGGGCGGATGTGGTGACGGCTCGCGCGGTGGCGCCGCTGGCCAGGCTGGCCGGGTGGACCGCCCCGCTGCTGCGTCCGGGCGGAACGCTGCTGGCCCTCAAGGGCGCGTCGGCTGCGGCAGAGGTACAGCGGGATCGGGTGGCGGTGCGTGTCGCGGGCATCGTCGATGTGACCGTGCGGACCATCGGCGCGGAGTGGGATGAGCCGGTTACCGTCGTGGTCGGTCGGCGATCGGATCGACCCGGACGACCGCGAAACCGGTAGCGCCTTTCTCGTCGTGAGCCGGGTAGCGAATCGGCGCATGTTGAATACTGGGGACGTGGTCACAGATCCCAGCCCCGAGCCCACGTTCGCGCGCGATGCGGCCACCGCGGATTACTACCACCGCAGGGCGGCCGAATACGATCAGTGGTACACCGGCGAGGGACTGTTCGCGGAGCGGGATCGCCCCGGTTGGCAACGCGACGTCCAACGGCTCGTTGCCGCGACCAAGGCCCTGCCATCTGCCAAAACACTTGATATCGCTTGCGGCACAGGCTTTTTGACCCGTCATCTGCGGGGGCTGGTGGTTGGGCTGGACCAGAGCTCGGCCATGGTTTCGATCGCGCAGTCGCGACTGCCGGCCGGTGTGGCGATGGTGGGCGACGCGCTGGGGCTGCCCTTCGCCGACGGCGCGTTCGATCGGGTATTCACCGGCCACTTCTACGGGCACCTCGGCCCGGCCGAGCGGAGCGCCTTCCTGGTCCAGGCACGACGAGTCGCGGCCGAACTGGTGGTGGTCGATGCGGCCCGCCGGCCGGGCACCCCGGCGGAGGGCTGGCAGCAACGGACACTGAACGACGGCTCCCGGCACCGGGTGTACAAGCGGTACTTCACCGCCCAGCAGCTGGCCGAGGAGATCGGCGGATCGGTGCTGCTGGACGGCGAGTACTTCGTCGGTGCCGTGGCTCGGCCGTGACTGGGCCCGGATCCGGTGACGCGGCGGGCGTGATCCGCCGGTATCGGCCGGCCGACCGCCAGGCGCTGTATGAGGTGTGCCTGCGCACCGGAGACTCCGGCCAGGACGCGACCGGGCGGTATCGGAATCCGGATTTGCTCGGCGACGTCTTCGTCGGCCCCTACCTGGCACTGCGGCCCCAGTTCGCGTTCGTGGTGGACGACGGCTCGGGCGCCGAAGGGTATGTGCTGGGTGCGCTGGACACCACTGCGTTTCACCGGGAATGCGAGGAGCGGTGGTGGCCGGCGCTGCGGGAGCGGTATCGCGACGCCCCAGTGCCGGCCGGCCGGGCGGATGGCTGGTTGCTGGACTGGATCCGGCACCCACCACCGGCAGCACCACCGGAGATTATCGATGTCTACCCGTCACACCTGCACATCGACCTGCTCCCCCGCTGGCAGAGCGGCGGCTGGGGTCGGCGGATGATGGAGCGGCTGTGGGCGGAGCTCGAGGCGGCCAGGTCGCCCGGTGTGCACCTGGGCGTCGGCACCCGAAACGCGCGGGCGATCGGCTTCTACCGGCACCTGGGGTTCGTCGAGCTCGGCCGAGGTGACGAGGACGTGATCCTGGGACGTGTCTTCGACTGACTGCCCATGTGACGGTCGCGTGGCTGTTTCACGTGAAACAGGCCGGTGGAGCCCGGGCGGGATTCGGTGGTGGCCGGTGCTCCCGTGGCCCCCGTGTGCCTCTGGTTCCCGTGGTCCCCGTGTGCCTCTGGATCCTGTGGCACCCCCGGTGCTTGTGGCCCCGTTGGTCCCTGTGGCGCTGTGGCCCTGTGTCCCTGTGGCCCCGGTGATGCCCGTGACACTCGGTGGCCCCGGTGGACTTGGTTGTTCGGAAGCGCACCATGGCTCAGGGCTGGCGCCGATCGGTACATGGGGCGGCTCCGGCGGCGTGACTGCGCCCCTGCTCCGAGTGACGGACAGAGGCAGTGGGCCCGGGGCGTCGGCTCGCCCCGGCCGGTCCTCGTCCGTGCACTTCCGCAGTGGTGGCACGCCGGAGTCGCGGTGGGCGGTGCGCGGCGGGGGCGTCCGTGCTCCGACAGAGGAAGCAGCGGCATGGCGATGCGTAGGACGGGCCGGGGGCCGCGATGGCCGTCCAGCGCTCCGGCCCGGATGGGCGCCTGCACCGCAGCGGTGATCTGCGGCGGCCGCGCCAGCCGGTCGGGTGGTGCGGTGGCGGGTGGGTGAGGTGCGTCCGGACCCTGGAGAGCGGGCATGGCAGGGCACGGGCGCCTGGCACCCCACGGGTCCGGCGGCCGGGGAACGTCGGTCGGGCTCAACGAGGTCCCAGTGCTCGAAGACCCACGGGCCCGGCGGCCGAGGAACGTCGAGGCACGGCATGTGCACCGCAGGCGACACTTGGCAGAGCGCCGTTCGGAAGCGTCCGGAGGGAGTCGCCCGGCACCGGTGTGCGCGCTGCCTGGACGAGTGCGATCCCCTGGACTGTGGCGAGGCCCGGCGGGTGCCGCGTCCCAAGAGCGGGTGATCGGGCTACCTGGCACGGCCCACGCCTTCCCGGCACCGTGCACGCTCGAGCTGTGTTTCACGTGAAACACAGCGGCACGGGGCGGCCACACCGGGGTGGCTACCGGGCCGGGCTGTCGGTGTTCCAGCCGCGCGGGGGGTCACGACCGGGTGGCTACCGGGCCAGGCTGTCGGTGTTCCAGCCGCGCGGGGGGTCACGCCCGGGTGGCTACCGGGCCAGGCCGTGCGTATTCCAGTGACGCGTCGCCAACATCAGATGTGTCGGCCGAGGCACTGCGACTGCCGTTCCACCAGTCGGTTCGCCCCCAGCCGGCGCACCGCCGACTGTCGACGAGCGGATCGCTTCCGTGGTGACGGCCCCGTCGAGTGCTCGCCGGATGACGGCCCGCTCGTCGATCGGGAGCACCTGATCGAACCCGGCACGCCGAAGTTCCCCAGTCATGTCTCCCGGCTCGAACTCGGATAGCCATGGCTCACCGACGGCGGCCGCCCGGGCTCTCGGGCGTCTCATGGCAGCCTGGTGCTCCGGTCTGGTTCCCGAGATGGGTGAGGCGTGGTCGAGGACCACCGCCACCCCGGCCGGTGCAGATTGCGCGCCCGTTGACGCCATCGTCGCCAAGGCTGCGAGGGTGGCCCGAATGGCCTCCCGCGTCAGATAGGGCGTGACACCGAGCCACCAGACAAGAACCGGTGAATCGGCATCGACGACCCGGCCCAGCGCGCCCGACAGGTCGTCCCGTTCGAAGTCGAGAGAGTAGTGGCGAACCGGCGAGGGATCGATGCCGGCCGCGAGCAGTCGGTCCAGCTTCCATCGCTGAGTATCGGGGTGATCGATCTCAACCACGCGGAGCCCGGGCCAGCCGTGTCGGTAGCCGAAGGTGTCCAGACCGGCTCCGAGAATGACCAACTGACTGGGCCCATGGCGGACCGTGTCGGCGACGCAGTCCTCGGCGAATCGGCTGCGCGCACAGATGAACCAGCGCATCGAGCCGCGTTCTGGATGCGCGGAGGCGTCCTCGCGAAGTGTCGCCGCCGGGATCCCCAGGACGGGTATCGCCAGCGGGTCACGTAGCACGGCTCCGCCCTCGACCACTTGGTGGGTGGCCCGATGGCGAGCCGCAGAGAACGCGGTGGCGCTGGGCCTGCCCTGGTGCACCGACTCATTCTAGGGCGCGCGGATGGGTCCGAGCCTGGCGCGGCGGCGCGGGCCGGCGGGGTGGACCCACCCCGGGCTCCCGTATGGTGTGCTGACGTGAGTGCCCGTGTTTCACGTGAAACAGCGACTGGATGACGCAGAACGAGCGCGGTTCGCGATACGTGATCGTCGGCGGGGGCGCGTAGCCTTCCATCACGAACGGGTGGCGCGGTGACGAGCGAAGGAGGGGGTCGGTGGACGACGCTCTGACGGTTTCACGTGAAACATCGTCACCCGACGACGACATCCTGGCCGACGACACGCCCATCGCTCGTGCGGCGAGGCAGGCGCTGGAGGTCCGCAGCGGGGACGTCACCATGCCGCGCCCCCGCCACCGCCGGGTGTTTTGTGTGGCCAATCAGAAAGGTGGTGTCGGTAAGACCACCACCACCGTCAACATCGGCGTCGCACTGGCGCTGGCCGGGCTGCACGTGCTGGTGGTCGACCTGGATCCGCAGGGCAACGCGAGCACCGCGCTCGGAGCCGTCCGTACGTCCGGGACGCCGTCCATCTACGACGTGCTGCTCGGTGACATCTCGGCCGCGGAGGCGATCCAGACCTGTCCGGACGCGCCGCGCCTCGGCTGCATCCCGGCCACCATCGATCTGGCCGGCGCGGAGATCGAGTTGGTCTCCCTGGTGGCCCGCGAGACTCGGCTGCGTAAGGCACTGGAGGAGATCCACACCGCGGACGCCGCCTACGACTATGTCTTCATCGACTGCCCTCCGTCCCTGGGCCTGCTGACCGTGAACGCCATGGTCGCCACGCGGGAGGTGCTGATTCCGATCCAGTGCGAGTACTACGCGCTGGAGGGGTTGGGCCAGTTGCTGCGCAATATCGACATGATCCGGCAGCACTTGAACCCCGACATCGACGTCTCCACCATCCTGTTGACGATGTACGACGGTCGCACCAAGCTCGCGGATCAGGTGGCGCAGGAGGTCCGGACGCACTTCGGGTCGAAGGTACTCACGACCGTGGTGCCGCGGTCCGTCAAGGTGTCCGAGGCCCCCGGTTATGGCCAGTCGGTGTTGACCTACGACCCGGGTTCCCGCGGGGCGATGAGTTACCTGGATGCGGCACGAGAGATCGCCGATCGCGGCGCGAAGGAGTCTTGATGAGCAAGTCACGGGGTGGCCTCGGGCGAGGCCTGGCCGCGCTGATCCCGACCGGCCCGCCCACCAGCACGGTGTCGGACGTGTTCCTGGGTGGGCCACCGCCCGCCGGCCCGGTCAGCACGGAACCGGATACACCACGCCAATCGGACGAGCATTCGCTCGGGCCGGGCACGGGGTTGCCAGGGACGGCCGCCGGGACAGGAGCCGATGCCGCCGGAGCCGACGCCGCTGCCGGGCCGGGAGCGCCCGCCGCCGCGGACCCTTCCGCACCGCACTATCAAGAGGTACCGGTCGCCGACATTCGGCCCAACCCCAAGAACCCGCGTACGGTGTTCGACGAGGACGCGCTGAACGAGCTGGCGCACTCCATCCGCGAGTTCGGCCTGCTGCAGCCCGTCGTGGTACGGCCGGTCAACGGCGGCTACGAACTGGTGATGGGTGAGCGCCGCTGGCGGGCCGCGCAACGCGCCGGCGTCGATACCATCGCCGCGATCGTCCGGCGCACCGAGGACGCGGACCTGTTGCGCGACGCCTTGCTGGAGAACATCCACCGCAGCAACCTCAACCCGTTGGAAGAGGCCGCCGCCTACCAGCAGCTGCTGCAGGAGTTCGACGTCACCCACGACGAGCTGGCGTCACGGCTCGGCCGGAGCCGGCCCGTCATCTCCAACACCATCCGGTTGCTCGGGCTGCCGGTGCCGGTGCAGCGCCGGGTCGCCGCCGGCGTGCTATCGGCGGGGCACGCCAGGGCGCTGCTGTCCCTGACCGATCCTGGCGACCAGGAGGAACTCGCGACTCGGATCGTTGCCGAAGGGCTGTCGGTGCGCGGTACCGAGGAGGCCGTGACGCTGCTTGGCCGGCGTACTCCCGGGCGCAGCCGTTCGGCCCCCCGCAAGATGACCATGCCCGGCGTGCAGGATCTGGCGAACCGGCTGTCGGACGCATTCGACACCAAGGTCCGGGTGGAGCTGGGCCGGCGCAAGGGCAAGATTTCCATCGAGTTCGCGACCGTCGACGACCTGGAGCGCATCGTGGGGATCATCGCACCCAGCGTGGCGGGGGCCCGCGGCGGGACGGCGCCGGATTCCCGGGCCGACCAGGCCGTCACTGGTGCCGAGGCGACCGGCTGATCGTTCCCGCTGCCGGTGGAGCCACCCAGCAGGCCCGAGATCGCGACATCGTCGGGGTCCGGCGGGATCGATCGGTGTCGGACCCCGGTGTTGGTCGGAGTGGCACCCGGAAATGACATAGGCCGACACAACCGCAAAACGTCACGGTGACGATACTGTCGTCACACGGACCCGTGCCATGCTAGCAATCCGACGAAACACGGTGCAGCACAGCGTGTTTCAACAACGGTGCGGGCGCGTCATCGGCCCGATCAGATCGCCGCGGTCCGATCCGCCGCCCGCGCGATGGCCCGCTCGGCCAACTCCGCGTAGGTCTCGCCGAGATCGCGGCCGGCGGTCGCGACCGCCATCGGCAGCATCGAGGTTTCGGTCAGGCCCGGCGAGACATTCACCTCCAGGAACTGTGCCCGGCCATCGGCGGTGACGATCACGTCGGTGCGGGACACGTCGCGGAGCCCGAGCACCCGGTGGGCCGCGACCGCCAGCTCCGCGACCGCCGCATCGAGCTCCGAGTCCAGACGAGCCGGCGTGTGATACGTGGTGGTACCGGCGGTGTATCGAGCCTCGTAGTCGAAGATGTCGCCAGGCGGCACGATCTCCACCGCGGGCAGCGCCACCGGTCCGTCGTCGCCCTCGATCACCGTCACCGCCACCTCCGTGCCGGCGGCGTACTCCTCCACCAGCACCACGTCGCCGTACGCGAACGAGCCCACCAGCGCGGCCGGCAGCTGGTCGGGATCGCGCACCAGGGCGGTGCCCAACGCCGAGCCGCCCTGGTGCGGCTTGAGGAGCAGCGGGAACGCCAGCTCGCGAGCCACCGCGGCGACCAAGCCCGCCGCCCCCATGTCCCGAAACGAGCTGTGCGACAACGTGACCCACCTGGGAGTCACAAAACCCGCGCGCCGCAGCAACACCTTCGCGGTGGCCTTGTCCCACGCCAAGCGGCACTCGTGCGCCGCGGTTCCCACGAACGGCACCCCAGCCAGTTCGAGAACCGTCTGTACGGCGCCATTCTCGCCCCGACCACCGTGCAGCGCTATGATCGCAGCGTCCGGGTGATGTGCCCCGACCCAGTCCAGCAGCGTGTCGTCGGCGTCGCGCACCGTGACGTCGTGCCCCACCTGACGCAGCGCCTGCGCCAGGCGGGAGCCGGATCGCAGCGACACCTCACGCTCGTGCGACAAGCCACCGGCGAGCACCATCACGTGCCGAGCGTCCATGTGCGAATCCTTGCTGTGCGGGGCCTGGGCCCTCAGGCGGTGTCCGGTGCCGGAGCGTCCGAACCGAGCGATGGCCGAGCGCCGGAGGGGAATCCGGCACCGAAGGTCCGCATGACCTCCAACTCGCCGTCCAGCACGCCGGCCAGCCGGCGCACCCCCTCCGTGATGCGCTCTGCGGTGGGGAAGCAGAACGACAGCCGCGCCTGCCGAGTGCCGAAACCGTCAGAGTAGAAGGCGGTTCCGGGAACGTAGGCGACCCGAGCGCCGACCGCTCGGGGCAGCATCGCGGTGGTGTCGAATCCCTCCGGCAGGGTGAGCCAGACGTAGAATCCGCCGTCCGGAACGGTCCAGGTGGCTCCCTCGGGCATGTGCGTCTCCAGCGCCGCGAGCATCGCGTCACGTCGCTGCGCATAGGTCTGCCGGTAGGCCTTGATCTGCGACTTCCAGTCGAAGTTCGCCAGGTATTGCGAGATCATCATCTGGTTGAAGACCGGCGGGTTCAGGGTGGCTGCCTCGTTGGCCAACACCAGTCGCTCCCGGACGGCGTGCGGAGCGAGCGCCCACCCGACCCGCAGCCCAGGCGCGAAGGTCTTGGAGAACGACCCAAGATAGATCACGTTGTCGGCATCGTCGGCGCGAATCGCCCGGTATACCGTGTCGTCGAAACCTAAGAGGCCATAAGGATTGTCCTCGATGATGGCAATGTTGGCGGCGCGGCAGATCTCCGCGACCCGGGTGCGCCGGTCCGCGGCCATCGTCACCCCGGCGGGGTTGTGGAAGTTCGGAATCGTATACAGGAACTTGACGGTGCGCCCGGCGGCTCGGCAGCTCTCGATCGCCGCCTGCAACGCGTCCGGCACCAGCCCGTGCTCGTCCATCGCGACGTGCACCACCGGCGCCTGATAGGCGGCGAAGATGCTCAACGCCCCGACGTACGACGGAGCCTCGGCGAGCACCACATCACCGGGGTCGCAGAAGATGCGAGTCACCAGGTCCAGGGCCATCTGTGAGCCGACCGTTACCACCACGTCGTCCGGATGCGCGGCGATACCCTCCAGCGCCATCACCTGGCAGATCTGCTCGCGCAGCGCCGGAATCCCTTGCCCGGAACCGTATTGCAGCGCGACCGTGCCATCCTCGGCGATCAGCCGGGAAGCCTGGGCGGCCAGCGCCTCCAGCGGCAACGACTGCAGGTACGGCATGCCACCGGCCAACGACACGACCTCCGGCCGGCTCGCCACCGAGAACAGTGCCCGGATTGCGGACGCGCGCATCCCTGCCGTGCGCGCGGCGTAGCGCGCAACGTACGGGTCGAGGCTGTTGCCTGTCATGAGATGCACCTTCGAGGAGAACCGGTGGTGACGGATGGTGACCAGCCCGGCCGGTCGGCTGGTCGCCGGGCACGGCCGCAGTCTACCGGCGGGCGCATCCCGACGGATCCGTCACCGCGCACGCCCGCGTGCATGATCGTGGCAAAAACGTGACGGGTGCGACTGCTGGGACGAATTTCACGCATGCCAGGCACGTTGATCCATGCGCGTGGTGGGTTCGTGCGGGGTCCCGAGCCCGATCAGGAACTGCGGACCGAGCGCTCGTAGTCCAGCAGGTCGCCGAAGGTGAAGGTACCGGTGGGCCGGTCGTCCCGGCCGTCCAGGTACAGCCGTTTGATGGCCACCAGCAGGCCATCGGCCACCCGGTCCCGGAACGACTCGTCGATCAGCCGGGCCCGGTCGGTCGGGTTGGACAGGTAGCCGATCTCCACCTGCACGGCCGGCATCTGGGTGCGCCGCAGGATTTCCCACGGCCGGTGGTGCACCCTGCAGTCGATCATGCCGGTGCGGGCGACCAGTTCGCGTTGCACCAGCTCGGCCAACACCTCGCCGGCGGAGGAGGTGTTCCCGGTGTCGGTGCCGAAGTGGAAGGTGGCGATCCCCGCCGCGTGCGGCGACGGCGAGCCGTCCACATGCAGGCTCAGCAGCAAATCGGCGTTGAAGTGGTTGGCCAGGCTGGCCCGTTCCGCCTGGCTGGGGTTCTGGTGCGCCCCCCGGGTGAAGTAGGTCTCGACGCCGGTGGCGACCATCCGGGCGTGCAGCCGGTGGGCCAGATCCAGCGTCAGGTCGGCGGCGCGGACCCCGTCGGAGACCCATCCGGGGTCGTCGCCGCCGTGCGCGGGGTCGATCACGATGCACTTGCCGCCCAGCCTCGGGCCGGACTGCCGGAGCTGCTCGATCTCCCGCAGGTATTGCGGGCGGCCCCCGGTAGCCATCGGCGCGATGCGCTGCAGCTCGTGCAGCGTCTCCGGCCCGAACACGCCGTCGTCGGGCAGCCCGCGGTGCCGCTGGAACTCCCGCACCGCGGCGTCCAGCTGACCGGCGAACAGCCCGTCCGGGCGGCCGGCGTCGTAGCCGAGTTCCGCGAGCCGCAACTGCAGCGCCATCACGTCGTCCCCGGACATGGGAGCCGAGAGCGTGTAGGACAGCGTTCGATCACCGAGTGTCCAGCGGGCCGCCACCAGCTCTCGCTCCGTGGTCGGGCCGACGCGACCGTCCGCGATCAGGCCACGGCGCTGCTGGAAGGCACGAACCGCGGCGTCGACGTTCTCGTCGAACAGCAGCGGATCCATCCCGGCCGGCGCCGGCGAGGTGCGCGGCGGCAGCAACCCGAGCGTCGCAAGCGAGGTTCGCAGGGACACCACCTGGGCGTCCCGATCCCCGCGTTGCAGCATTCCGCTCCCTCGTCCGTGGGTCGTCTCCCGCGGCCACCATCCGCGCGGCGCGCGGCGACCCGCCGGTCACCGGGGCCCGGCTCGCAGGGTCGCTCCCCCGCCGATCCCGGATGCTGGCCTCGGGTGGCCGACCCTTGACATTGTGCCCCTCCGCGCGGGGTGCGGGGCACCGAACCGGGTGTGACGAAGCCGGAGCCGGTCTGCCCGGACGAGGGCAATAGCACCATCTGGAATACACCAGACAGGGGGCCGCGCGGTGTCCCGGACGAATCCGGTCGGGACCCTCCGGATCAGGACAGCACGTCCCCGAACTCGGCCAGCAGCGCGGCCTTCGGCTTGGCTCCGACCACCTGCTTGACGGGCTTGCCGCCCGAAAACACCAGCATCGTGGGGATGGACAGGATTTGGTACGCCTGGGAGGTCTGCGGGTTGGCGTCGATGTCCAGTTTGACCACGCGCACCTTGTCGGCGTGCTCGTCGGCGATCTCCTCGAGCAGCGGGGAGACCTTGCGGCACGGCCCGCACCAGGTGGCCCAGAAGTCCACGATGACGGGCTTGTCGGACTGCAGAACCTCTTCGGTGAAGGTGGCGTCGGTGACGTCCTTGGTGGCCATGGATGGTGCCTTTCTGTGTGCTTGTCGCTGTGTCTGTTCCGAATAGGTCTGGTGTGGGGAAGTGCGGTGGTCGGCCGGTGGGGTCAGCCGACCCGGTCCAGCTCCGGCCGGGCCGGGTCTGCGGCTCCGTCGCCGGAACCCTCGTCACCGCCGGGTCGGTCGGCGGCGGCACCGTGGTCCGCGCTGGTCGCGCCGTGCGTGGCGAGGTAGTGCTGGGCGTCCAGCGCGGCCGAGCAGCCGGTGCCCGCGGCGGTGATGGCCTGCCGGTAGGTGTGGTCCACCAGGTCGCCGCAGGCGAACACGCCGGGCACCGAGGTCGCCGTCCCCGCGGTGCCGCCGGCACCGCCCGCCGCCGCGCCGACCAGCACGTAGCCGGCGTCGTCGGTGGCCACCTGATCGCGGAACAACTCCGAGCGCGGGTCGTGCCCGATGGCCAGGAACAGGCCAGTGGCATCCAGGGTGCGCTGCTGGCCGGTGGCGGTGTCGCGCAGCGTCAGCGACTCGACGGTGAGATCGCCGTTCACGCCGACCACCTCACTATTGGTGGCCCAGCGGATCTTCGGGTCCTGCCGGGCCCGGTCGAGCATGATGGCGCTGGCGCGGAACGAGTCCCGGCGATGCACGATCGTCACCGTATCGGCGAATCGCGTCAGGAAGGTGGCTTCCTCCATGGCGGAGTCGCCGCCGCCGACCACCGCGATATCGCGCCCCTTGAAGAAGAATCCGTCGCAGGTGGCACAGGCCGACACGCCCCGTCCGATCAGCCGCTGCTCGTCCGGCAGGTTCAGGTACCGGGCCGCCGATCCGGTGGCCAGCACCACGGTGCGGGCGGAGTAGGTCTGACCGTCCACCGTCACCGTCTTGATATCCCCGGCGAGGTCGACGGACTCGACGTCCTGCGGGCGTAGGTCGGCACCGAACCGGGCCGCCTGCGCCCGCATCTGAGCCATCAGGTCGGGCCCGTCGATGCCCTCGGCGAAGCCGGGAAAGTTCTCCACCTCCGTGGTGGTCATCAGCGCGCCGCCGTATTGGGAGCCCTCGAAGACCAGCGGGTGCAGGTCGGCGCGGGCCAGGTAGATGGCGGCGGTGTAGCCGGCGGGACCGGACCCGACCACGATGACGTCGTGCAGGTCGGTCGACCGGGCGTCGGTCACGGCAATCGTCTCCTTCTGCGGCCGGCCGGGCGGTGTGCCGGGCCGGGCGGGCCAGTGCGGTGCCGGCGTGGGCAGGCGCCCCGGCGGTGACGGGGGCGGCGCGAAGACATGCTCGTCACCGGCAGTGCATCAAGGGGCAACGCCACCCTACCGACCGGCATTCCCCTGTCTGGCTCGTGAGTCTGTCGTCGCGCTATAGCGCCACCTGGGACTCACGAGCGCACAGGGTCGCTAGCCCGTGGTGGTCTGTTCCTCCAGCAGGTCGGAGCCGGACGCCCCGCACTGGGGCCCGACCACCAGGATGCGCACCTCGGAGGTGTCGGTGCGCAGCGAGATGGCATACGCCTGCTGACCGGTGTAGCTGACCGGCAGCACCCCGAGGACGTCCTGCCCGGCGGCGTCGTTGGCGGCCAGGCAGGCGTCCAGCCGGGCGGGGTCGGCGAACGGGCCGGCGGGTGCCTTGCCGGCGATCTGCGGCAGCAGATCGGCGAGATGATGTGGTTGCACGACGACGGCGCGGGTCTGGCCGGGGGCCGTGGTCGCCCTGGTTGGCGCCGAGCCCGCATCGGCCGGCGGCGGCTGGGCGCCGTTGCTGGGTGCCGGCTCATTCATGCCGGGCTGCGAGGCGCCGGTTGCTGCCGCACTGGTGGTGGTCAGTGGTCCGCCGGCCATGCCGGTGCCGGGCTCGCCGTCGGGATGCAGCAGCACGGCACCGACCGTGAATACGGCAGCCACCGCGGCGGCGATGCCCAGTCCGGTGGCCCACCGGACCGGTCCGCGGGACCGCTGCGCCGCCCGCCGCTGGTCGCGGGCTCGGCGGGCGCCTTCCAGCGAGCTGACCCGCCCCGATGGCGGCTGCTGGGGGATTGGTGATCCGGGGGCGTCGCCCTGAACCGGCGGCCCGGCGTGCTGCTGCGGTAGCACTGGGGGCATCGGGGCGCCGGTCGTCGGTCGGATCGACTGGAGTGGCGGCGGCACCGATGCGTGCGTGCTGGGCGGGACCGGCCCCCCCGTGGGTAGCGCGGCCGGATGCTGCGCGGTCGGTGGAATGCCAGCCGGGGCGCTCCCCACCGGCACCACCCGTGCCACGGTGCGGGCGGCCTGCTCGGCGGCCACGGCGGCGTCCAGCCGGGCGGCGACCGAGGCGGGGATGGGTACTGGCGGCAGTGCGTGCAGGTCGGCCACGGTGGCATCGAGGGCGGCCAGCACCGCGCGGGCGTCCGGGTCGGCCGCCGCGCGGGCCCGCAGCACCGCCGCGACGTCCTCCGGATACACCCCGGCGTGCAGGTCGGCCAGCACGTCCAGGTCGAACGGTGGGCCGGCCGGGATCGGCCCGGACAGGGGTGCTGTCATCAGCCTCCTCCTTCCGCAAGACGCTGTGCCGCCGGCCCCCGGCTCGGCGCCGACCCCCCGTCCGCCGACGCCGAGCCCAGCGGGGCTCGTTCACCTTCGACGGCGCCCGGGCTCGGTCGGTTCCGCAAGTGTCCGAGTTGTATCGCAAGCTTGGCCCGGCCGCGCGCGCAGCGACTCTTGATGGTGCCTTCGGCCACGCCGAGCGCGCCGGCGGCATCGGCCACCGAGTACCCCTGCACATCCACCAGCACGATCGCCAGGCGCTGATCGTCGGGCAGCGTGCCCAGCGCCGCGCTGATGTCCAGCGTCAACTCCCGGTCGGCCATCGCGTCTCGGGGCACCGCCGGCTCGGCGGGTCCCTGGTCGTCCAGCGGAACGGTGGGCCGGGCCTTGCGCCGGCGCATCCGGTCCAGGCAGGCGTTCACCACGATCCGATGCAGCCAGGTGGTGACGGCAGACTCGGCCCGGAAGGATGCCGCGGCCCGGAATGCCGAGATGCACGCGTCCTGCAGGGCGTCGGCCGCGTCCTCCGGGTCGCGCATGGTGCGCAGGGCTACCGCCCACATGCGGTCCCGGTGTCGGGCCAGCAGGGCGCCGAACGCGTGTGCGTCGCCGGAGGCGTGGGCGGCCAGCAGGTCGGCGTCCGACCGTGACTCCTGCTCTCCCCGCACGGAGCAAACTGTATCGGCCCGCCGCCGCCGGGAGCGTGATCTGCCTGCGGAGCGTGACCGGCCGGCCCAGGGTGCGTCCGCCTCAGCGGCGCCGAGGGGGTGCCTGATCGCGTACCGGTCCGGCGGATGGGCGCAGGCCCGCCGTCAGGAGCCGCTCACGGTGACCTCGGTGATGCTGGACTGGAACTGACCCTGGTTCTGGGCGGAGTCGCCCTGGTAGGGAGCGAGTTTGGTGATCCAGACCAACAGGTACTTCGACTTCGGTGTGTTGCTCAGCGTGATGCTGACCGGGTCGGTGCCCAGGGTGGCACTGCCGAGCACCGTGGTGGCATCCAGCGACGGCGAGGGCCCGGCGGCGCTGCGGATCTCAACGTTGGTGCCGGGGGTGCCGGTGGACACGGTGACGCTGGATGGCGAGACGGGCGTGGCGAAGCTGAGCAGCAACCCGACACCGTCCTTGAGCCCGCCCTGGGCCCGGCCGAACTGCTGCTTGTAGACCCACGTCATCCAGTAGGTGGCGGGATCGCCGTCGTAGGCACGGTCCACGGACGACTCGTAGTCCTTGGGCGGGGTGCCTTGCGGGTCGTACACCGTGGCGCCGGCCACCTTGATCGGCGCGGCCGACGGCCCGCTGGTGGTGGATTTGGTGCTGGGCGCGCTCGTCTGGCTGGGCCCGGTCGACGTTCCGGTGGGCGTGGAGGTGTTCCGCTCGGTCTCCGCCCCGGTCGGACTGGTGCCCACGGTGCGGGTGGTCGTGGGTGTGGTGACGTCCAATAGTTGCTGCTGCTGGTCGCTGGCCTTGATGGGCTCGACGATGCTGGTCATCAGGTTGTTGATCAACGAGGCCACCACGATGACGATCAGCACCGCCAGTGCCGTGAGCATGCCGCCGCCGATGGACAGCTTGATGCGTCGCTCCCGGATCAGCGCCCGCTCGGCCGGGCCGAGGACCCGACCCTGGGGTTCCTGCGGGGGGCCAGCGACACCGGTGCCGCTGGGTGCCGGGGGCCGCGCGGGGCGCAGCAGCGCGGTGATGGCCCCGATTGCGTGGATGCCCTGCGGGTCGTCCGGGTGCAGGGCACGCTCGGCCAGCGCGGACAGCGCGACCGGAATGTCCGGGTTGACCTCCGCGGCCGGGATCTCCCGGCCGCCGCGGGTGGGAGCCGGCGACAGCTGCGGGGAGCCGTCGGCGGCGGCCAGCGGCCAGCGGCCGGTGAGCATCAGATACAGCAGCGCCCCGACCGCCCGGATGTCGGCGTCGGTGGTGGCGCCGGCGTGCGCGATGACGTGCGACAGCCGGAGCTGTCCGTCGAAGTTCACCCGGACCAGCGACGGATGCAGCGCACCCAGCGCGATCCCGTTGCGATGCGCCTCGGCGACCGCGTCCGCGACCTTGGTGGTCAACGAGGTGGCCACCTCCGGATCCAGCGGGCCACCGGTCAGCAGGTCGGCCAGGGTGGCGCCGTCCACCCACTGGCCCACCACGTAGGCCGCGCCGCTGCCGGAGTCGATGGTGCCCACGTCCAGGGTCTGGGGCAGGCCGATGTGGTGCAGCCGGCCCGCCCGCAGCGTGCGCGCCACGGTGGCGGCGGTGTGTGGCAGGTCCGGCATCAGCGTGACGGCCATGTCCCGGGGCAGCACCGTGTCGCGGGCCCGCCAGAACCGATTGCCGGCGCCGTCGGTGGCGATCAGGCTGACCAGCCGGTACCGCTCCCCGATGACGGTGCCGGGGGCGAACGCCGCCGGGGCCGCGTTGGCGGCGACCGCCCGAGCATGCGGTGTGGTGCCGTCTGGATCGGTGACCTGCGGTGACGGAACCCGCGTGGTGGCGCCCGAGTCGGGGGTGGCTGCCGGGACGGGCGGGACCCGGACCGTCGCATCCGCGCCCATGCCGGAGGCAGGCGTGGCGGGGCCCGAACCGGCGTCGCCCCGCTGCTCCGTCACCGCCACCTGCCCTCTGTCTGGATACCTGTCTGGATACCCGTCTGGGTACTCGCCTCGATACCGGCCCGTGCCCCGCGCCGTCGGCGTGGCCCCTACGAGGGTGCCATGCCCGGCCGCGTTCCCGTCACCACCGGGCCCCGAGATCAGCCGGTCGGACGCTACCGTGCCCGGTCGGCCCCGGCGACCCAGCCGGCGGCGGAGTGCCGCCACCTCGTCGACGCGCAGCAACATCAGGATCGCCCCGGCCACCACCAGCCCCATCAGTCCACCCACGATCAGCTGCAGCACGGCCTGGGCCAGGCTGCCGCCGGTGACGGGCAGCAGGTACTCGACCACGGCCCAGGCTGCGAGGCCGCCGACGGCGGACGCCAGCGCCACCTTCCCGACCGTGCGCACCGTCCGGCCGGAGCCCATCGGCCCGAACCGGACCCGCAACCACACCTCTCCGACCACCACGCCGACCAGGTACGAGACCGACATGGCCAGCGCCAGGCCCGGCACGACCCACTCCTGCGGCAGCGCGCGGCACGCCTCCAGCAGCGGGATGCGCACCGCCACCATGATCAGGTTGATCAGCGTCGGGGTGCGTCCGTCCTTCATGGCGTAGAACACCCGCATCTGCACCAGCGTCACCGCCAGCGGTAGCAGGCCGATGGCGAAGGCCGCCAGGGTGAGTCCGAGGATGTGCGTAGCGGACTCGGTGACCCGGCCGTACTGGGCGGTGATGGTGGCCAGCGGTGCCGCCAGCGCGATCATGGCGGCGGTGACCGGCAGCAGCGCCACCGTGGACAGCCGGTTGGCCACCCCCATGTCGTGCTTCACTGCGTCCATCTCGCCGGCGGCGGCATGCCGGCTCATCCGCGGCATGATCGCGGTCAGCAGCGACACGCCCAGGATGCCGTAGGGCAGCTGGAACAGCATCGAACCGTAGTTGTACAGCCCGTAGAGGCCGTCCTGGCTGGCGAAGGCGACCCGGGCGGTGATGACGTACCCGGCCTGACTGATCAGCGTGTAGGCGATGGCCCAGGCCATCAGCCGGCCGGCCTCGCCCATCCGGGCGTCCAGCCCCCACCGCCAGCGGAACCGGAAGCCGGAGCGGCGCAGCGCGGGCAGCAGCACCAGGGCCTGCGCCACGATGCCGACGGTGGTCCCGCCGCCCAGCAGCAGGAACTGGGTGTCCGACAGGCTGGCCAGCCCGTGCCGCGGGGCCGTCGGACTGGGCAGCACCAGCAGCGTCACGCCGACGGCGATGACCACCAGGTTGTTGATCACCGGGGCCCAGGCGGGCGCGGCGAATCGCTCCTTGGTGTTCAGGATCGCCCCGAACAGCGCGGCGATGCCGTAGAAGAAGATCTGCGGCAGCAGCAGGTAGGCCAGGTGGGTGGCCAGCACCGGGTCGGAATGATCACCGGACAGGTACAGCCGGGTGAGCAGCGGAGCGGCGGCCATGGCGGCGCCGGTGGCCAGCAGCAGCGCGACGATCGCCAGGCTCATCAACCGCTGGGTGTAGGCGGTGCCCCCGTCGGGGTCGGAGCGCGCCCGGGACAGCAGTGGGATGGCCACCGAGGTGAGCACGCCGCCGATCAGCAGCTCGAAGACGATGTTGGGCAGCGTGTTGGCCAGGTTGTAGGAGTCGTTGACCACCCAGAACCCGAGGAAGGCCAGCAGCACCACCTTGGCCACGAATCCGGTGCCGCGGCTGACCAGCGTCGCGATTGCCATGGCGGAGCCGGCCCGGACCACGCCGGAGGTGCGGGCGGTGCGCATGCCGACGCTGGCTGCGCCGGGAGTGTCCGGCGGTGCCGGTGTTGCAGTGACTGTGGGGACGGCGGCTGTGGGGACGGCGGGGATTCGCGTGGTGGGCGCACCGTAGTCTCTGCCGGGGTCGCTCTGGGAGTCGCTCAGCCCCCGCAGGGATTCCGATCCGATGCGGGCGATCACCGTCGTCGCGTCCTCGTCGGGGATGCCCGGGCCGGGCCAGCCGACCGGCCCGGTCACGGGCCGCCGCCGGGTTCGTCACCGCCGTTGTCATCGAGAATGTTGGTGCCGCCGGCCGCGATGGCAGCACTGGCACCGCCGCCGGCGGCCTCGTCGGCAAGTCGCCGCTGGCGTGCGCGCCACCGCTGGTGGATCCGGAACACAACCATCAGCACCAGGATGCCGCCGGCCACCAGCATCAGCACCAGGGTCAGCACCCCGTAGGCGCGGGAGGCGATGGTCAGCGGCACGGCCACGCCCCAGGTCGCACCGCTCGGACCGCGCAGCTGGGCGTACACGGTGAACGTGCCCGATCGAGACACCTCGGTGTCGATGGTGATCTGCTTGGTGCGAGGGCCCCCGGCGATCACGATCCGCCCCGGGTCGTGCGCGAGCAGGCCGACCGGGCCGCCGCCCAGGATGCCGACCGTCACCGTCACCTGATAGGGCAGGGTGTTCTGCACCGTGAGCAGCAGCGGCGAGGTCGACGAGGCCAGGGTGTAGCTGCCGGATCCGCGCCGGATCCGCACCCCGTCGTAGAGTGCGGCGATCGTGCTGGAAACGGTCTGCAGGACGGGACCGTCCGGGTCGGGGTCGCCGCGCCATGAGCTGGACACCGCGCCGAGCATCGCCTCCTGCAGGGGCCCGAGGATGTCAGCCGGGTCGGCTCCCTCGGGGCCAGGATTGGCGGTGAGCGCCTCGCCGAGCACCGAGATCTGGTTCTGCATGTCCTCCAGCGAGTCCAGGTAGTCGGCCGGCAACTCCTGCCGCTGCGCTCGGTCCGGGTAGCGCAGGGTCGCGGTGGCCGAGCCGCTGGTGTCGGTGGCGGCCAGCCCCGCCAACGATGTGCCCGTCAGCACCCCTTCGTTACCCATCACCTGCAGCAGCCCGGTGATCAGCGTGAACCCGCTGCGATCCGGCGACCAGTCCCGATCGGGCACCAGCACCATCGGGGTGCCGGTCTTGTCGAAATGCTGCTGGGCCATCAGGGCCGCCAGCAGATTGACCCGATCGGCCCAGTCGGCCGGCAGCTCGTGGTAGACGAAGGTGCCGATGTCGGAGACCAGGGTGGCGTCGGAGACCAGGGCGGGGATGCTGCCCCGGTCGGTGGCCAGCGGCACGACACCCATCGGGGTAGCGGACTTCTCGGCGACCCCCTCGGTGCTGAGCACCGCGGAGGTGTACCCCAATGCGCGCAGTGCCTGCAGGGTCGGCTCGTCCAGCAGCCCGGCGGGTGGGAAGGCCACCGTGGTGATCAGGTGAGAGGAGGTGTCCACCGTCGACGCCGGCTGCTGCAGGACTCGGCTGGCCACGGCGCGGCCGCGGTAGACGGCGGTAGCCAGCTCGTCGGTCATCCCGGCCCGGACCAATGCCACCACGTCCGGGTCGCCGTACGGCAGCACCAGCACCTGGTGCGTGATGGCCAGCTCGCGCAGCCGGTCCAGGAACGCGGCGGCCGCCCGGGCACCGGTGCCCGCGACGGTGTCCGACGGTTGCGGGGTCGGCGCCGGGATCGGACCGGTCTCCGTCGTGCTGGGGGGCTCGGTGGTTGCGCCGGTGCCTGGGGTGGTGCTTGGGGTGGTCGGCGTGGTGGTGCCTGGGGTGGTCGGCGTGCTGGTGGTGTCGTCGGCGGCTCCGGTGCTGGGCGCGCTGGTCGATCCGGCACTCGATCCCCGCCCGGATGCCCCGGTAGCGGTGACGGAGGGGTCTGCGCCGGTGTTTGCGCTGGTGGTGGCGCCCCCGTCGGTGGTGCCGGGCTGCCCGTCGCTACCGCTATGGACTTGCCCGGTCCGGCCGGGCAAGTCCATAGCGAGCGATGAGGTGCCCGATTCGGAGCCGCCCGAAGCGGCTGGATCGACCGATTCGCCCGATGATGAGGTGGTGGCGTCCAGGGTTCCGGTGTGGGCCTGCGTTCCGGCGGTGGCGCTCCCCGACGGGTTCGTCACCGCTGCGGATGACGGGGCGCCGGTGGTGCCAGTGCCGCCAGTGCCGCTGGTGTCCGTAACGCCGGAGGACGCGGCCGGGGCGCTCGGGCTGCCGGTTGCGGCGCCGGACGCGGTGTTGCCCTCGGTGCTGCTGGGTACGCCGGTACTGGTGGGCTGGGAGCTGGTGGGTTGGGTGCTGGCGGGGGCCGCCGATGCGTTCACCGTGGGGGTCAGTGGTGGCTGCGGGGTGCCCGGCTTGGCGACCACCCAGTAGCCACGGGACATCCGATCCAGCTCGTCGAGCAGCATCGGGTCGATCACCAGCGTGATCACCGCCGGCCCGGCCCGGGAGTTCTGCAGCGTGTCCACCAGGTCGGCCAGCCGGCCGCCCGGCTTGATCTCCGTCGCCAGGGTGTCGTCGGTGAAGACCCCGTTGACCCCAAGGTGGGGGGTGTCCACCAGCGGCCAGAGCATGCTCAGCGGGATCCCCGGGGTACCGGCAGCGGACCCGCCCGGGATCGTGGTGCCCCCCGGGTCGGAGCCCGGCACCGACAACACCGTCACCATCAGGTGCAGCTCGCCGACGCGGGCTCGGACCGTCTCGTCCTTCAGGTGCAGCGTGGCGTTGATGTTGATCATCACCGGATATACCCCGGGTCGCGTGATGGCCAGGCTCTTGGCGGCGCTGCCGGTCAGTGGCACGGAGGCGGCGAAGTCGGCCGACGCGCCGGCCTTCAGAGTGCCGGGCAGCGTCCGGAAGCCCTCGTTGACCACGGCGAACTGCTGGGTCGGGTCGGAGACCTGCTTGCGGATCGCCGAGGTGCTCGTCATGACGTCGCCGCGCTGGAACTTATAGCCCAGTTCGGTGATCGTGCTCTTGCTGGTGTTGGTGTAGCGACCGGTGACGGTCAGCGTGGTGCCGTTCGACGCGGTGACCACGAGGGGCTGGACGCCGGAGAGTCGGAAGGACAGCGTCGCCCCGTACTTTCCCAGCGGAGGCTCCGCACGCGCGGTGGCCGAGGCGATCGCCGGCAGAGCCAGCACCAGCAGGACGACCAGGAGCCGGGCCGCCCAGCGGGTCACGCGGTCGGCGGGGCGGGGGTGCCGATTCCTCACGTCGTGTCCGCCAGCATCCGGGCGGCGCGGTGCGCAATGCGTCGTTCCGCGGCGTAAGCCAGCACCTCGGGTACCTGGCGTAGCGGCACCCAGGCGACCTCCGTTACCTCTACATCGGCGTCGGAGAGCTCGCCGGACTCGGCGAGCAGTAAGAAGTGGTGCACCCGCTTGTGGATGCGCCGGCCGCCAGCGGTGAAGCTGTAGCTCAGGCTGCCCAGTGGTGCCACCACCCGGCCGGTGATGCCGGTCTCCTCCGCCACCTCGCGGACCGCGGTCTGCTCGGTCGTCTCACCATCTTCAACGTGGCCTTTGGGTAGCGACCAGCGCAGGTGCCCGCCGCGGTCCAGCCGGCCGATCAGCGCCGCAGCAGGGGTCCCTGCAACGGTCCGCACCACCACACCACCGGCAGACGTCTCCCGGGAGATCGGCGCCCGGCGTGTCGCGTGCAGGCGCCGCGTCGCCCCGGGCGGAGGCACTACTGGCGCGTCGCGGGCACTCTCCGGGGCGGCCCGTTGATGCGGTCCCGGCGCCCGGTCGGAGCGTCGGGGGGCGCGTGCGGGCATGCGTCGATGGTAGTGCGGCAACCTGGTCCGGCCGGGGAGCTTGCGACGGGCGCGGGTTAGGCCAGCACGCGCAGCCGGATGGTTTCCGGCATGGCCTGCAGCTTGTCCAGGATCGCCGGGGACAGCTCGGTGCCGGGGCCCACCCGGATATCGGTGGCCGCATAACCGATCTCGCCGACCGTGGCCAGCTGTTGGGACTCGATGTTCACGCCGTGCTCGGCGAGCAGGCCGTTGACGGTGGCCAGCACGCCCGGCACGTTCCGGTGGATGTGTACCAGCCGGCAGCGGCCCTCCCGGTCGGCCAGGTTCAGCGGCGGCAGGTTCACCGACAGCGTCGTGCGGCCGAAGGCCGCATAGTCGCGTAACTTGCCGGCGACAAATCCCCCGATGTCCAGCTGTGCCTCCTCGGTGCTGCCTCCGATGTGCGGGGTCAGGATCACATTGGGCAGCCCACGCAACTCGGAGACGAACTCCTCCCCCTTGCGCTTGGGCTCGGCCGTGAACACGTCGATGGCCGCGCCGGTGAGGTGCCCGGACTCGATGTGCGCGCGCAGCGCGGCGTGGTCGACCACGAAGCCACGGGACAGGTTCAGAAACAGCGAGCCCGGTCGCATCTGGGCGAACTCGGTCTCGCCGAACAGCCCGTGGTTACCCGGCCGGCCGTCCACATGCAGCGTGACCACATCAACCTGGCCAAGAAGTTCTCCCAGGCTGCTGCAGCGGTGAGCGGTGCCCAGTGCCAGCTTCTCGGCGGTGTCGTAGAAGAACACCGTCATCCCCAGGGCCTCGGCCAGCACCGACAGCTGCGATCCGATGTTGCCGTAGCCGACGATGCCCAGTCGGCGGCCGCGCACCTCGTGCGATCCGACCGCGGACTTGTTCCAGGTGCCCTGGTGCATCGCCCGGTTCTTCTCGGTCAGCCGTCGGGTCAGCGCGATGATTTCCGCGAGCGTGATCTCGACCACGCTGCGGGTGTTGGAGTACGGCGCGTTGAACACGGCGATGCCGCGCGCGGCGGCGCCCAGCAGGTCGACCTGGTTGGTGCCGATGCAGAAGGCGCCGATCGCGCGCAGCTGCGGCGCTGCATCCATTGCCTCGGCGGTGACGGTGGTGCCGGAGCGGATGCCCAGCAGCTCGACATCGGCGAGTTCGCTCCTGAGCTCGTCTACTGACAACGCTCGGTCCATGGTGCGGACTTCGTGCCCGGCCTCGGTGAGCAGGGTGACGGCGTCCGGGTGGATGTTCTCCAGCAGCAGCGTGCGCACGGTGGACTTCTTCCGGATAGTGCGGGAGCGCGGGTCTGCCTCGGCATGGCGACCCACTAGGGGTGCAGCGACCAGCGTAGATGCCCGGCGGAGTGCTCGGTGGCCGGGGCCGGAACTTCTCCAGTGAGACGCGGTCGGCGTGCTAGGAGGGCGCGTCCCCTGCGTCCGCCTCGCCGGCCCGGAGCACGCTTCCAGTTTCCTGCCTGGACCGCTGGGACGTGCCTAGCGAGACCTACGGCGGCCGCCACCGACGTGAGCTGAGGCGCCCAGCGCCGACGACGGCTCGGCGGGCCGTCACACGGCGCGATCACCGTGCTGCTCGCGTAGCAGCTGTGGTGGAACGACGGCCCGCAGACATGCCGCGGAGCGGCTGCGCGTCACCGTGCCAAGGATCCACGCCACGCGGTCGCCCTCTCGATCGTTCCGGAGGCCACGGATCTCAGGTCCTCGGTCGACAGCCGCGCAAACGCCAATCGGCCCAGTGCGGGCCGGCAATCGATAAAGGGGAAGTCGGAGCCGTATGCGACCCGGTCAGCTCCGACCTCGGCCACCAGTTGCTCGATCACCCGACGGTGATTGAACGACCCGCAGAGTTCGAGGATGATCTGCGGGAAGTCGCGAGCCACTGCAACCGCATCGTCGAAGCCTTCCCGCTTGACCCAGGAATGCCCCGCGATCAAGGTAACGCCCGGATGAGCATCGACCACCGTGCGCGCCTCATCGATGCCATCGAACTCCGACCCATACCAGGTGTGCGTGAGGACCGGGCACCCCACCGATTCCGCAAACTCCCAGACCACGCGATACCGGGGATGGCTGAGCCGACAGCGATGTAGGTCGGGGTGCAACTTGATCCCGACAAAGCGTTCATCATCTGCCCATCGAGCGAGCTCGTCATCCGGAGCCTGCCACGGGTTCACGACCAAGTAGCCCGACAACCGGCCAGGAAAGCGCGAAACCGCCTGGGCAGTCAACTCGTTGCCGCGAGCGGCATCCACCTGCACCGCCAAGTGACTCGAAATGAGCGCTCGGGCGACACCGCAACGATCCATGACAGCGACCATCGACGCGTCGTCGTTGTCGGGAACAAAGAACAGTGCCGTGGGGCCCAGGTGTGCGTGTGCGTCGACGATGCGCAGATCAAAGGCAGGACGTCGGTGCCGGATCGAGTCGGAGAGTGTGCTGTCCATCACGCCACGCTGCCCGTCAGCCGTATCAAGTTCTCGGATCCGATGGCACGGATCGATTCATCCTCCAGGTCCGACCACAGCAGTCGCGCAACTGCCTCGGCTCCGTCGCGGAGCGGTGCGCCAGTGCCAAAAATCAACCGTGAGGGGCCGAAACGTTGCACGAGCCACTCAAGGCCGCGATGCGTTGCCAGATTTGATAGGTCGAAGTTGACGTTACTCCTTCTGTCCAGGAGATCGGCGACGGCGCGGAGTTGTCGATAGCCAACCAGCGAGATCACCAGCGAGAGTTGTGGTTGGTCACCCGCCACCCGATCGACCGTCCGCCAGGTGGTCTCATCCGCATCGACCATCACCGGCAGACCGGCGGCGGCCACGCTGGCGAGGATGCCCCTCATCCCCGGATCGTCCAGCTCATAGCCGTGCGTAGCAGGAAACGCCCGAAAGGCCACAATACGACGATCGAACGCGCGGGTGACGAGGTCGCCGGGGCGGGGCAACTCCCCACAGTTCTGGGGAAGGATCGCCCAACACCCGACCAACCTGGGTTGATTGGCGATCACGTTCCCGATGAGTTCATTCCCGAATGCCGGATCGTAGAGCTTAGAACTGGTATGGGTAACCAAGGCACGTTCAATGCCGAGCCTATCCATATCGGCAATCAACTCGTCCGCGGTGCCATTACCGACCTCGAGTGAGGGAAACCTGCCCAGATACGCGTGCGCGTCAAATAGCCTGATGCCCGTGGCGCCTGAATCGCTCATGCCGCACCCTATCCGGGCGAATCAGGCCCATGCCACCTGGTTCTCCAGGACGCCTACGTTCTGCACGGACGCCCGCATCACGTCGCCGTCCCGAACCGGTGCGATCCCAGCCGTGGTACCGGTCGCAATGACGTCACCCGGCAGCAAGGTCATGCCATCGGTCAGATCAGCGATGAGGCTCGACAGCTTGAAAACCATCTGACTTGTGTTGGCACTCTGGCGGACCTGGCCCCCGATCTCCAACCGCAGGTCCAGGTTCTCTGGGTCGCCGACGTCATCCGGTGTAACCAGGTAGGGCCCGATCGGCGCGAATGTATCGAAACACTTTGATCTGTCCCATGGCTCGCCACGTTGCATGCTAGCCACCTGGAGGTCGCGGGCAGTCAGGTCATTGATAACCGTGTAACCAGCGACAACATTCTGCCATTGGTCGGCTGGGACGTCTCGCGCTCGTCTTCCAATCACCACCCCAAGCTCGACCTCATGCTCGACGTGCCGCGTGCACGAGGGCGGCCGGATCTTCGCGCGGTGGCCGACGAGTGCAGACGGCGGCTTGAAGAACAATACGGGCCGCGGCGGTACCTCCAACTGGCTCTCGTGAGCGTGGTCCGCGTAGTTCAGCGCGAGGCAGCAAATCTTGCTGCAAGACGCGATGGGGGGCTCAAAGATGACCGCATCAGCCGGGTGCACGGGGGCGCCCCGATCAACCAGCGACCGCACCTGCTCAGAAATCGCTTCGACGCCACGCTCCATAACAAGAGCCACGGGGTCAGCGTTCGGGACATCATCCAGGATCACGAGCCGATCACTCGCGTCTCCCGGCGCCTGGCCCGTCATTCGCACGGCGACGTGCACCTCGTCACTGCTTCCGGACCGGATACGAGCTAGGTACACGTGACTCCTTATCGTAGATCAGATCAAATTCCGACGTAGCACCATGCGGGGTGTTGGGCGAGCCACGGAGTCGGCGACCACAGACCAGCCGCAAGACGCACTGCCGCTACGTATCGCCACTGTCCCCCGAGCCTGCCGGTGGTGGCAAGGTCGGATACTTGCGCTAGGTACCCAAAAATTGCCCGAAGCTACGCAACTTCGAGAACCCACTCTTCCCGGAAGCGCTCTGGGATGGGAGTCTCATAGGAGCCGCGTCCCGCCAGAGGGCCGGGAAGTTCGCAGATACGGGTTCGCCTGATGGGTTCGAAGGGACCAAGAATGCGCAAGCTGACAAGACCTGGGAGACCCATCACCATTGCATTCGTGGGCGACAAAAGTCGAGCGACATCGGCCGTGGTACTTTACTGAGTTAATCGCGGTGTCACGTAAGAAATCTTGGCTGCCAAGAGGAGAATCCCATGCCTAGACGTTCCATTTCGCTGTTTCTCGCCGCGTCGCTCACCTGCGCTCTCGCCGCCTGTTCGTCATCGGGTGGAGGTTCGACCGGTAGCGAATCGGCCGGCGAAGTCTCCGGAGCCAGTAGCGGCGGATCGTCTGCCTCGAACACGCCTCCGAGCGAGGCCAAATATGTCAAGTCCCCCCGCGCCGGGACCGACAGTCTGGTCCTGATCCTCAACGCCCAGCCCGATACGTTAGACCCGGTGATGAGCAATACGGTCATCAACCGTTGGATCCCCGTCAACGTCCTGGAGCCACTGTTGCTCGCCGGACCGGACGGCAAGACCGAACCTGGGGTCGCGGACAAATGGTCGGTCAGCGACGACGGGCTCACTTACAAGTTCCACATCAGGGACAATGCCAAGTTCAGCAACGACAAGCAGGTCACAGCGGAGGACGTCGTCTTCTCGCTGAATGCGCTGAAGGGCAGCCAATACACCGCGAAGTCGGCCCCACTCGCTGCCGTGCAAAAGGTCGAGGCGATCGACCCGCATAACGTTCAGGTCACGCTTGAGCGGCGTAGCAATCAGTTCCTTTGGGGCGTATCCCGTGTCGCCGGCCTCGTGATGTACCACGGTCAGAGTGCTGATAGTCGTGCCACTGCACCCATCGGTGCCGGGCCCTACCAGGTCAGTGAATTCAAATCAGGCGACCATTTCACATTGACTGCCAACCCACACTATTGGGGCAAGAAGCCCGCGATCAAGACCGTTCGGGTCAACTTCATCACCGACGCCAGCTCTGAGTTGAATGCGATGAAGTCAGGAGCGGCGGACGTCATTCCGGCGCTGGACGCGACCATGCTGTCGTTGATCGATCAGCAAAAGCTAACTGATCAATTCAACTTGGTCAGCTCAGAGCACAACACCATGTACTGGATCAACCTCAACAGCCTGAAGAGCCCCACCGACGATGTAGCCGTCAGGCACGCCATCATGAAGGCCGTTGATCGCTCACAGTTTACGAAGGCGTTCGCCGCCAGCGCGCAGATCATACCGACATGCACGTACGCCATCACCACTCAAAAGCCGTGGTTCAAGGAGGCGAGTGACGACAGCTGCGTAGACAAGTATGACCCGACCCTCGCATCGAAGGAGATCGCATCCGCCGGCAACGCCTCGGTAGAGTTGACGTCGGTATCCGATCTGGGGGCTCTTCCGATCATGTCGCAGATCGCCGAAAATCAGTTCAAAAATGCGTCGATCAACCTGAAGTGGAACCAGCTGACGTACAGTCGGTATACGCAGGTCGTATTCAGTTCCAGCGAGCCCGACTACAACGTAACGGTGATGTACACAACGCTGAATCTGCCCCAGATGGCATCGTGTACAGATCCCGCCAAGGCTGGATGGAAGACATATTGTTCACCTAAGGCCGCCGGTCTGCTAGCCAAGGCGGACTCTGCAACTTCAGACGAGAGCAGGGACAAGTACTTTACGGAAGCCGCGAAACAACTTCAGGAAGACGCGGTGATCGTGCCGATTGCGTTGCAAAAGGGCGCCGCATTGACGAACGGCGCACTCAAAGGGTGGAACGAGGACGTTCCCGCCACGGCGCTCCACCTGGCCAACCTACATTGGTAAGAGCTGCCGGTGTATCTCGTTCACCAGAGGGTTCGTGCGGGCAGCGCGGAGCCACATCGAGTGCGCTGGGCGCGCTGCAGCCACCCGAGACCGTAAGGTAGTCCATGGCGCGTTTCGTTCTACGCCGCATCGTTGCGCTGATCGTCGTCCTACTCCTGACCTCGATCTTGATATTCTTCATGATGCGGGTGGCGGGTGGGGACATCGTGTCTGTCACCTTGGGAGCCAATGCCACTCCGGAGCGCATCGAGGCATTCCGGGAACAGTTTGGGCTGAACGCTCCGTTAGTCGGTCAATATACGGACTGGATGCTCGGGCTTCTACAGGGTGACCTGGGACAGACTTTTGTGTCGCACACCAGCATCGGTCAGGCAATCTTGGAACGCCTTCCGGTGACGGCGTCGCTCATTATCGGAGCCCTATTGATTGAAGCTGTTATCGCCCTGCCACTGGGCACATTGGCTGCACTGCATGCGCGCAATGCCTTCGGTTCGCTACTGACCCTGATCGGACAGATCGGCATCGCCATCCCAACGTTCTGGGCTGGCGTATTGATTGCAAGTTTCGTGGGTGTCACCCTCGGTTGGTTCCCCACCAGTGGGTGGGTGCCCTGGAGCGACAATCCCTTGGGAAGCTTGCAGCACCTGGTGCTCCCCTGCGTATCGTTGGCTGTCGTAGAGGCCGCCGGCGCTAGCAGATACGTGCGTACATCGATGCTCGGAGTATTGAACGAGGACTACATGCGCATGTCGCGTGCGACCGGGATGAGCCGCCGGGCCACCCTAGTCAGGGTGGGCTGGAGGAACGCCGCCCTCCCCATTGTGACGGTCTTCGGCCTGCAAGCTGCCTCCTTGATCGGAGGTGCTGTGGTGATCGAGAAAGTGTTCGCGCTGCCGGGGTTAAGTAGTCTCATACTGGAAGCCGTCGGGCGCCGGGAAGTGGTTGAAGTCCAGAGCAGCGTGATGGTATTGGTCTTCTTCGTTGCATTCATCAACTTCATGGTTGACATTCTTTATGGGCTGCTTGATCCGCGAGTAAGGGCTTGGCGATGAGTGCTGCGACCAGCGAGACCGCCGCCCGCCGCCGGTGGCGCGGTCGTCCAGGGTTCGTGCCAGCACTGTTCGGCGGTGTGCTGACTCTGATTATGGTGGGAATAGGGGTGCTGTCCTGGTTCTACCTTCCGGATGACATCAATGCCATCTCCGTCACGGATCGGTTGCTCCCAGCGGGCTCTCCGGGCCACATATTCGGAACCGACGCGCTCGGACGCGATATGTTGTCCGAGTTGATGGTGGGCATCCGGACCAGCTTCGTAGTTGGCGTGGGCAGCGCGCTCGGCGGACTCATCGTCGGTGCGGTGCTGGGGCTACTCGCGGCCGACAGGGCTGGCCTGGTGTCGGACGTGCTGATGCGTGGTGTTGATGTGTTCTTGGCGATCCCAGGCATCGTGTTTGCGCTTGTCCTGGTGACCTCGCTGGGACCGAGTCTGATGACCACCATTGTTGCCCTCACCGTGTTCTTCGCTCCGGCTATCGCTCGGATCACGAGGTCGGCGGCACTGGGGGTGCTGGAAGAAGACTTCGTGCTCGCCGCGAAACTGCACGGCAGGAAGCGCCTGTTCATACTCGTGCGTCACGTGGTGCCGAATGTGTCCCCGATGCTGCTGGTGCAGGGGACGATTTACCTGGCACGGGGCGTGCTTATCGAGGCCGCATTGTCGTATTTGGGGGCTGGGATCCAGCGGCCCGACATCTCGTTGGGGCTGCTGATCACGGAAATCCAGTCGCAAGTCGGACTGAGCACGCTTGCGATCGTGTGGCCCGGGCTGACCATTGCAGTCCTCGTCCTTGGTGTCAACGCCTTGGGCGATGCGCTGCGCGACCTGTTCGACCCCAAGTTGAGGACGGGAGCGCGCGGGTGACGACATCCAACGAGCCCGTTCTGTCCGTGCGGGGCCTCACGGTCCACTCGGGAGCTGGCGCGGCTGTGCGCGATGTGAGCTTCGAGATCCCCCGTGGTTCCCGTGCCGGGATAGTCGGCGAGTCCGGGTGCGGCAAGAGCATGTTGGCCCTGGCGATCATGCGCCTGCTGCCGTACGGATGGCGGAGCAACGGTAGCGTCACGTTGGACGGCACCGACCTGCTGACTCTTCGCGACAGGGAGATGGACGCTCGTCGCGGCATGGCGTTGTCGATGATCTTCCAGGATCCAACGTCCTCGTTGAACCCCACCCGTCAGGTCGGCAGGCAGATCGCTGACGTGATCGCACGGCATCTGGGCAAGGACCGGCGGCGTGCGCGCGAGGAGGCCGAAGAACTACTGCGGAAGATGCGCCTGCCTCGGCCAGCATCCCTCATGCGGTCCTATCCGCACCAGCTGTCGGGCGGGCAGTGCCAACGGCTGATGATAGCGATCGCCCTGGCCTGCGATCCCACGCTGCTGGTGGCGGATGAACCGACGACTGCGCTGGACGTATCGGTTCAAAAGGACGTTCTCGAGCTGTTGAACCATGAGATACAAGGGCGAGACTGCTCCCTTTTGCTGATCAGTCACGACCTTGCAGTTATTGCATCCATGTGTGACATGGTGTGCGTCATGTATGCCGGGCGCATCGTCGAGCAGGGGCCGGTCGCCGAGGTGTTTTCGGCTCCGCAGCATCCGTACACCGCGGCGCTGCTCGGCGCACAGCCGGCACCCGTGTCGCCGGGAGAACGGGCGCGGCCGGACATGTTGCCGACGATCCCCGGCTACGTTCCCTCGTTGAAAGACATCCCCAGTGGCTGCGCGTTCCGGCCGCGCTGTAGCCGCGCGACAGATATCTGTGAGCAGGTGCCAAACCTGAAGGGTGAATGCCATCGCGCGGCATGTTGGCATCCCCTGGCGCCGCAGGCACGGGGCGAGAATCGTCCGATCACCGGGGGCACAGATGTCGGCTGATATCGCCGGAGATCCGGTCCTGCGCTGCGTGGGTGTCGGCAAGCAATACTCGTTGTCACGACGTTCGCTGCTGGGACGCCGGGGCTCGATGTGGGCCGTCCGCGGCGTTGAACTGACGGTCCGCGGGGGCGCGGCCGTTGGGATCGTCGGCGAGAGCGGCGCCGGAAAATCCACCCTGATGAAGATGCTGGTGGGCGCCGAGGTGCCGTCCGAGGGCTCGATCATGTTCGACGGTGACGATGCGTGGAATTCCGGGCCTAAGGGGGTTCTGAAGTTTCGGCGAGCTGTCCAGCTGGTATTTCAGAATCCACGGCGCAGTTTCGACCCACGTATGACGATGGAGGTTGCCCTGCAGCAGCCGCTGCGCGGGCTGCGCTGCGAGACTCCCGAGAAGGACAGGCTGACAGAAGTACTGGACCAGGTCGGATTGCCGTCGACGGTTCTGGGGCGTTACGCGCATGAGTTCTCTGGCGGGCAGCTGCAGCGGCTCGCCATCGCTCGGGCGCTCATGCCGAATCCCCGCGTACTGGTTGCGGACGAACCCGTTAGCGCCCTTGATGTATCGGTGCAGGCCCGCATTCTCAATTTGCTATCGAGCCTGCGCCGCGAGCTAGGACTCAGCTTGGTCATGGTGACCCATGACCTAGCGGTGGTAGCGCACGCGACCGATTGGACCCTGGTCCTGGACGAGGGACTGATCGTCGATCAGGGGCCTCCGAACCAACTCCTGACCGAGTCGGATGTCCCAGCCACCAGGAAGCTGGCCGACGCCGTGCTCACCGTGTCCGGTGCCCTCCAAGGGGACGTCATCGGCAACTAGTGTGGCCTCCGTGCTCATGGGCGGCGGATCAACGCGCAGGATGCGGAAGATCGAACTCGGGGGCGGCGAGCGGTGGCGGCGGCGTGAACCGTGACTTGGCGCGGTATTCGCTCGGTGGGCAGCCGAATGCCTGCTTGAATGCGCGTCGGAATTGCTTGATGTCGGTGAACCCCGAGCGTTCGGCGGTCGCGTGGATGGGGACCGCGGTATCTGCCAATAGTTTGCTGGCGGCTCGCATCCGAATAGCCAGTAGCGTGCGCCGGAAAGTCGTGCCGCGCTCCTTGTTGAATTGGTGAGCTAGATAATACGGACTCACGCCAATCAGCTGCGCGACGGAAGTCAAGGTCAGGCGGGCATCACTGTAGTTATTGAGCAGAAAGAGCTCAGCACGCCTGACCACGCCGACGACGGAGTATGGCTCGAGCGAGAAGGTCTCCATTACTGCTCGCTGCACCCACATAGAGAGGTTGGAGTATTCGTGTATGGAGTTGAGCTCGTCGAATCTGATCTGCGCGAGATGGTCGGCCAACGCGAGCCAGTTGGTTCCGCCGTCCTCGCGAAGAGGGCCGTATCCCGAGTCCATGGCGGTCAGAAAGAGGCCGCTCAGCGTGCCCGGTAGGTGCGACGGGGGGATTTTGGCGGCGACACGGAGTAGAAGGTGCATCAACTCCTTCTGCTGCCCACGACGAGCGGAATCCACTAACATCCGAACGGTGTCATCGGAGATGTCCGCGTGAGCGCCGATATCCGGCGGGCGACTAATGACCTGATCACCGCCGAGAAGGATCTTGTACCTGATGAGTTCCCGGGCGTCTCCCACAGCCTGACGCTCGGCGGCGGTGCCAATAAATGGTCTACTGACGCTGATCGTGACACCGCCTCGCTGTTGCCTGCGCGCGATAGCGAGAATCGCCGAGGCCGTTTTTGCTGCGCGGTCAGCAATGGCAATATCGTCATTTCCCTCGAACTTGATCAGCCATTCGTCCGGCGGCACCTCGATGCACTTGGCCGCGCCCTCTTCTGCGGCCAGGCGCCTGATGGGTCCGCGCAGGGCACTGAGGCGTTGTTGACCGGCCCGCGGACCCTGTTTCGCGCAGGAGACAAAAAAGTCATCAAGATCAATCAGGACGGCGATGACGTGTGCCTCGTCTCGGGCGTCCACGGAGTGCTCTACCAGGGTCACCTCGGAATGCACCCCGTCTCAGGTGGGAGGTCGGCGACGCCGCTGCCGGGTACCAGCGCTGCGGGCCCGCGGGATATGCGCGCCGTAGTGAGAGTTGACGGTGCTCCAGACCGTACGCTGCGACCCACGACTCGGTCCAGGTCGGTCGGAGGCACTCGACCATCTCGGCCGCCTCCGCCACGCACCGCAGACAGCCGAAGCTGTGCCGGACGCTCCCGGTGCCCGGCGCGCGCTGCCTGCGTGACGGCGGTGCGGCATTCGAGCATGCTTCTCCGACCGGAACGGCACTCGTGCGAGAAAGTCGCGGCGCGTGGCAGGGCCCGATCAGCCAGCATGGTTCCACTATGCCGTACGCGGTCGCCGGGCGCACCGACAGCCGGCCCAAACCGGCCGTGGAGGCAGGCGTGCACAGGGACGCGCACGGAGGCAGGGACGGGCCAGCCACCGTGGGCCCGTCCGTCCCGCCGTGCTGTGCCGACCTGTCGAACCGGCCCCCGGGGGTGACGATGGATCCCTACCCGGGGCGCGGCGCCGCCCATCGGTGTCGGGGATCGGGTGCGCTACGGCACTCCCGCCTTCGAGCACACGGCACTGCCCCGAGCAGGCTTACAGCGACGCGAACGCCTCCGTGACCGCCTCGATGGTCTGGTCGACGTCCTCATCGGTATGGGCAACCGAGAGGAACCACAGCCCGCGCGGGACCATGCTGACGCCGCGATCCAACAGGGCGGCATGCACCCTGGAGGCCATTTCATGATTCGCCGCGGCAAATTCGCGATAGTTGTGCACTGAAGTCTGCTCGGTAAAGTAGGTCTGAAAAACTGGGCCGGGGCCGGCAACGAGCATAGGAATGCCCGCGCGCTCGGCCGCGTCGCGAATTCCTTGCATGAGCCTGCGGCCTAGCCGGAACAACTCCGGGTACAGAGTTTCCCGGTGTTCGTCGAGATACCGAAGCGCCGCCAAGGCACCCGCCATGGCGACCGGATGCGAGTTGAACGTGCCCGCGTGTGCGACCCGCCCCGTGCTGATGTCGTCCATGACGTCGGCGCGCCCGGCCAGCGCGGAGACAGGCATCCCGCCCGCGAGTGCCTTGCCAAAGGTGGCCAGGTCGGGAGTGATCCCCAGGTACTCCTGTGCGCCACCGGCGGCCACCCGGAAGCCGGTGATGATCTCGTCGAAGATTAAGAGGCTACCGTTGCCCCGACACAACTCCTGCACCGCGGCCAGATAGCCAGGGAGCGGCTCGATCGCTCCGCTGTTGCACATGATCGGCTCCATGATGACGGCGGCCACATCAGCGCCATGCTCGGTCAGTGCTTGCTTGAGTGCATCCGCGTCGTTCCATGGCACGACCACCAGGTCCGCGGACGTGCACAGTTGCTGACCGATCGTGCCAGGCACGGCTACCGGGTGATCTGACGGACCTGCGGCTTCGAGGGCGGGGTGCACGCTGTACAGCACCGGATCGAGCCAGCCGTGATAGTGACCTTCGAATTTCACGATCTTTGTCCGACCAGTGTGCCCGCGAGCCAGCCTGATGGCGGCATGAGTCGCCTCAGATCCCACGCTGTTGAACCGCACGCGCTCGGCGCCAGGAACGAGTGCGCACAACATCTCGGCCGCCAGTACTTCGCTCTCGTGCTGAGCCGAGTAGACGATGCCGCGGTGCACCTGGTTTGACACTGCGGTGGCCACCACTTCGGGAGAGTGACCGAGCAGCATCGGACCCTGGCCGAGCACATAGTCGACATAGCGGTTGCCGTCGACATCCCACAGATGCGACCCCGACGCATGATCGACGTACAGCGGCACCCCGCCAATACGCCTGGCATCGCTGGATACACCGCCCGCCAACACCTGGCGCGCGCGCTGGTACATCGCGCTACTGGATTCGAGTTGGCGCCCAGAGCTGGTACTCATGAAAATGACGATAACTCAATGGACCTCCAGCTGAGTTGTCGGGCGCGAGACGCCGCAACAAAGTGGCCCCTACCGCAAGATCAGACCCTGGTGTCACTATTCGGGCCGGGCCACACTGGTGTTATGCCCGTTCGCGCCGGTCACCGCGCCCGCTCCCTGTGGGCGGATATCCGCTGCCCCTGGTCGGGCACCCCAGGAACCTTGCTGCGGGCGCCGGGGGCTCCCTCTCTGTCAACCTTGCTTGAGACACCTCGGATGGCTTTGATTACTGAGCTGT
>CALANS010000010.1 GCA_937926105.1 uncultured Actinomycetes bacterium
CAGCAAGGACCGAATCCTCACAGGCAAGGAGTCAACCGAACCGGGGGCAGTCCCACTACATCCGCCGCCGGCCCGGAAAGATCATCACCAAGGCGATCAACCAACTACGAGCGGCCGGGATCCACGTCACCTTCACCCACCCGGGCACCGCCGTGGTCACCCAAACTTCCACATCAGATCTCTGACTCCGTGCGGACGCGGCGCAGATGTGGGGCCTCGGTGCTCAGCCTCTCGGAGCCGGGTCTCCGAACTTGAGACAGTCGGCTCGCGACGAGCCTGGCGATGAGCCGCTGACCTTCCACGGATGGGTGAACGCCGTCAGCTTCGAGCAGTCCGGTGGAGGCGGTGCCACCCACGGACCGATTGACGTCGACACATGTCGGATCGAGACCCCTGATGAGCGTGGCGACGCCATCAAGCTCTGCGGCACGCCACCCGACGGGTGCGTCACGGAAGAAGGAGTCCATGCGCTGCTGGTCCCCTGACGGCGGGGTGATCAACGTGATGTCCGCGGCGAGGTCGCCGGTGACGCAATCGATCAGTGCGCGGATGTTTCGTTCCGTTTCTGCCGGCGCGACCATGCGGTACGTGTGCTTCGGGCCGTGGTAACGGGCATCGTTCGTGCCGAGCATCACCAACACCCATGTGGGCCGCGCGGACGCGACGACGTCCAAACGTTCCAGGGCATCGGCTGTGGTGTTGCCGCTCAGTCCGAGGTTCACCATGTCCACGTCCGGCAGCGCGGCTAGCTCGATCGATGCCTTCAACAGCTCGAACCATCCGCGCCTGTCAGCGGTGACGGAGTCCCCGATTGCCACCACTCGGTCGCCGGCGGTGAGTGGAAGCGAGCCGATTGCTTCGCGGAAGGCGGCGCCGGTCATCAACTGCGAACTGTCTCTGCGAACGGCCGCCGACATGGAGGCGACGGTAGCGCGAACGACGTCCTGCGTCGTCCCCGCCATGCTGGCTAGGACCTCGGTTTGAAGGTCATCCGGCAGCGGGAATCTTTCGAGGATGGGCCAGTGGTTTATCCGGGTGTATCTGATGAACCATTCGCGCTCTTGAGGGGTCGTCAATGGTGGTAGGGGCATGGACCAGCCTTTCGCCGGGAGTTGACAATTCTCCGAGCACAAGGCCCGTCCAGCGCGTTCCGCGCGTGGCGCGGAACAATCGAGGCTTGCATCAGCCCTTCACCGCGCCCTGTAGCAGCGCCGTAGTGAACCGCCGCTGGAACACCAAGTAGACGATCAAGGTCGGTGCCAGGATCAGCAGTGAGCCCGCGCACAAGAGCGGGATGTCGGTCCCGTACTGCCCCTGAAATGCGCCAAGGGCGCCGGCCATGGTTCTTTTGGTCGGATCGTCGACCAGGACGATGGCGAGAAGGAACTGGTTCCACGTCCACAGGAAGAGCAGGATGCTCAGCGACGATATAGCGGGTGCCGCCAGGGGCACGTGAACCCGCCAAAAAGCCTGCCACACGTTCGCGCCGTCGACGCGCGCCGCCTCCGACAGATCCGTAGGGAGGTTCACGAAGTGAGCGCGCATCCAGAATACCGAGAAGGGCATGAACAACCCGATGAGGGGGAGGATAATTGCCCATCGTGAGTCCAACAAACCCATATCTCGAATTTGATAGTACAGAGGTGTGAGTACTGATTCGAACGGAAGGGTCAGGCCGAGGACGAACACCAGGAACATCACTCGGTGACCTGGCATGCGTAGATGACCGAATGCGAATCCGGCCATCGTCCCGATAAGAACCGACAGTGGCACGACGCCCAGTACGATCAACGTGCTCGAAACCAAAAGTTTGCCCATGTCGGCCGCTTGGAATGCGTCCACGAAATTGTGCCATTGCGGGCTACTGGGCCATGAGATTCCGTTCGGATAGGTGCCCGCCTTGTGTAGCGCGGTGAACAGGAGGCTGACGAACGGCACCAGGGTGACCACGATCAACAGCACGAGCAGCACCCGGCCGATGAGCGTCTCACGCCGTCCGACAATCATTAGTTCTCCTCCCTCGTCAGCCACTGGATCGGAATGACGAATATCAGCACAAGAATCATCAGAAAGACGGCAAGAGCGGACGCCTGACCGACTTCGCGCTGGAAGAACGCGAGATAATAGACCGCGTAACCGGGGACCATCGTCGATGTGCCCGGCCCGCCTTGAGTCGAGATGTAGATGATGTCGAAGCTGGCGAGCGCCGCGATGACGGTGACCGTTACGCAGACGCCGATCTCCTGCCGCAACGCGGGCAGCGTCATGGAGACGAATTCCCGCACCGAACCGGCACCGTCCAGTCGAGCGGCCTCATAGATGGCCGGGTCGACCTTGGTCATACCCGCAAGCAGGAGCAGGGTGCAAAGACCTAGGAGCACCCAAGCACCGATGACGCCGACCGCCGGCAGAGCGAACGTGAAGTCTCCAAGCCACGCTCGCGTGATGCTTGCCAGGCCTATGGCCGACAGCATCTGATTGACCAGACCGGTCGAGGAGAGCAGCCAACTCCATATGATGCCGGCTGCGACCAGCGGGATGATCTGCGGGAAGAAGATGACAATCCGCGCGACGGCTGCGAGGCGGCTCGCGGCAATCCTCCGAATGGTCGAGGCGATGATCAGCCCGAAGATCACTGGTATCACGCTGAAGAACACGATGAGCTTGATCGCGTTCAATATCGACGCGAACAGCGTCGGATCCGTGAATAGCTCCGAGTAGTTGCGCAGCCCGACGTATGTCGACGGCCCAATACCGTCCCAGCGGTAGACCGAGTACTGAAAGGTATACAGCAGCGGTCGAATGACGAACATCGCGTAGAAGGCGATCGCAGGAGCCGCGAACAACCATCCCGTCCACGCTCGCCGCACATGACGACGCTGCGGTCGAGGGCGCGGTGCGACGGTTCTGGTGGCGGTCGGACCTTCAACCTGCCGCGGTTCGGCTCGACGCAGGCGGCTGTCCACGCGTCTCAGTGCCCGACTTCGCTCGCATACTCGGACTGCACCGCCTGCAGCATGCCCTTGGGTGTCTGCTTGCCACCGACGAGCTCCTGCAGGTTCGGTGTCCATCCCTTGGCGTAGATGGAGCCCGTCGCATTGGCGATGAAGTCCATGGCACCATTGTCCTTCGCGACCGTGCCTCCGGCCGCAAGCGTGCTTGCCGTGACCGTCCCGGCTTCGATGGGAGGCATGTACGCGTCTGCCGGGCCCATGGGATGTGAACCGCCGACCTTCACGTCGACCGTTCGCGCCTGTTTGTTGGTGGCGACCCAGTTCAGGAAGAACGCGGCACAGTCGGCATGGGACGCGCCTTCTCCGATACCCAGGGTCAACGGCGTCGACATCGCCGCCTGGGTGCCACCTGCCTGCAGCGGAGGCATGAGGAAGAAGCCGACCTTGCCCGGCATCTGCTTGTCGAGGTTGCCGGACTCCCAATCACCGTTGAACATGAACAATCCCTTGCCGGCGATGAAACGGCTCATCATGGTGGCGTAGTCCATCGCGTTGGCGTCACTGGCGAGGTAACCCTTTTTGATCCAGTCCTGCAAGTGCGTGGCTGCCTTGAGGTTTGACGGGGTGTCGATCGTCGCTCCGGGCTTCTGCCAGATCCAGTTGTTGACGGCGCTCGGCGGACCGTAGGCCGCCATGAGGTTCTGCAGCGGGAAGGCCAAGCCGCCGGTTGCCCCTCCGTTGAACTGCTGGATCGGGATGATCCCAGCCTGCTTCGCCTTTTCCATATCGGTGTCGAGGTCCGCCAGTGTTGCGGGCGGTTCCGTCATGCCGATCTTCTTGGCGAGGTCCTTGTTGTAGAAGACTCCGGTCATGCTGTAGTTGAGACCCATGGCGTAAAGCGGGCCGGAGCCGCGGCTGCCGTCCTTGGCCACACGCATCGATTGAAGTTGCGAAGCCGGCCACTTGTCCCAACCGAAGGCCGCCGCGTACGGGTCGAGGTTCATCAGCAGGTGATCCTTGGCAAGGTCTGAGACCTGCGGCAACCGCATGAGGTCGGGCGGATCGTTCGCGAGTACGCGTGGCGCGTTCGACGTGAGCGCAGCGAACTGATCGTACCGAATGTTCCACTTCACGTTCGGAAACTGCTTGGTGAACTCCTGGGTCAGTGCCTTGTAGATGGGAAACCCGGTCTCGAAGTAGGCATCCAGCGTGACCGGTGCTTGTCCGCACGTCGGTGCGGCGGCCGCCGTCGTTGACGACGCTACCGAGCTGGTGGATTCAGTCGCCGGCGACGAACTGGCGCCGCTAGAGGTGTTCGCGGTGGACGTGCCGGGGCCGCTGGAGGTGTTCGCGGCGGACGAGCCGGGGGCGCTGCAGGCCGCGACCGTCAGGAATGCCACGGCTGCCAGGGCCGCGGGGGCAAGGTGGCGCCGTCCCCCGCGATACGGAGCGGTGTGACGAAACATGATGTTGCCTCCTGAATGTTCGTGGTCAGCACCGAGATCGAGCCGACCTGGTCAGCCGGATGAGACGAGACCGCCGGTGCTGGCCACGGGCCGCCGAGCAGCAACGGCGCCGCGAGTCACCCACCGTCCGAGAACCAGCACCGAGCGCTCAGTCAAGCACGTGCCCATGCCGAGGTCAAGAGGTTTCGGAAAAGCACTTCAAAACTAGGTGGTGGACCGTTCGACTATCTCCAAGCCGAGAACGAGCGTGGATCGCGATGAGCGGCCGCCAGAGGATCGCAACAACCGAACCGCGGCCTCGCCGGACTCCTCGAACGGCTGCCGGATCGTGGTCAAGTCCGCCGCCACCGCCATGTCGCCGTCGTCGAAGCCCATGACCGCGACATCGCCGGGAACGCTCAGACCCAGGTCACGTGCGGCCAGCAGGGCACCGATTGCGAGCAAATCGTGATGCGCCATGATCGCCGTCGGCATGGGCTCACGCCGGAGGAGACGAATTGCCGCGGATCTGGCCTCGTCGACCGAGTTGCCACTGATCTCGACGGCGACATCGCAGCTACCGCCGGCGGCAACATCCCTGAACCCGACGAGCCGCCGCACGGCCTGTGACTCGTAGTCCGAGACCTGCCGCTCCAGGATGTAGCCAAGCCGCGTGTGGCCCCGGTCCAACAGGTGCCGGGCGGCGATCCTGCCGCCGTCGACGTCGTCAATCACCACGCGGCTGAACCGGTCGCTGTCGGCGTCCACGGCGACCGTCGGAAGGCCCCGCTCGTGGAATCGCTTGGCAATCGCCTCCTCGATCGGAAGGCCCATCACCAGCAAACCGTCAAGGCGGCCGTGGATGGGCATGCTCGCTAGCGCGGGCGACGAAGCGGTGGCGGCGGACTCGTGATCGAACACCACCACTTCCAAGTCGAACTCGCGGGCCGCCCGCAGCACGCCGGCCAACCGCCGAAGATACGAGGCGTAAGACGTGAACGGCGCCATGACTCCGATCCGTCCGGTCCCCTGCCGGGCCAGCGTGACAGCCTGGGCCTTCGGAACGAATCCCAACTCGTCCGCGACCGCGAGAACCCTCTCGCGAGTGGCGGCTTTGACTCGTTCGGGCTTGTTCAGGACGTTCGAGACCGTCGAGATACTCACCTGCGCGCGTTCGGCGACCTCATAGATTGTGACGTGTCTTTTCGTTGCGCGTTGGGCCACGGTCCGCCCCTGCTTCTTTGATCAAGCTCATCTGAGCCCGAGCACTGCCCGCCAGCTGCCGAGAGCAGTCTACAGAAGTGCTTTACAAAAATGATGCTCCGTAGCCTTGGATCTGACGCAGTTGACAGTGTCTCGGGTCTACATGTGCGGCAAAGGATCTGCCTCGCATGGTGTGGGACGACGCCCCGGACAGCGTCTGCGTTCAACGGCGGGTGTAGTTCGGTTTGGTGACCTGCGTCGTCCCCGCTCCGTCGCTCGATTCGTGGACTCGACCATCCGGGTCAGCGCGCGGCGGCCCGCTGGATCGCCTCGCGCAACTCGGGCAGCGCCGGCACGCCGCGCGGCCCGGCGAGCGTCGGGTAGAGCCGGCAGGCCAGCGCCACCGGTGAGTCCGCCCGGGGGAACGGATCGGATCCGTTGAGCAGGAACGTGGGAGAGCCCACGAAGCCGCGTTGCTCGGCGGCGTCCTGGCTGTCGATCACGGTCCGGGTGAGCGTGGCCTGCAGATGTGTGTCCATGATCGCGGCGGAGATCAGGTCCAGGGCGGCCGTCTCGTTCGGGCACTGCGGCACGACCAGCAGCTCGATCTGCACGGTCACGGGAGGTACCGGCCTAAGTGGCGCAGGACGGGTCCGACGAACCTGTTGCGGTGCCAGCCGCGCCTGATCACGCCGGCGCGGATCCCCCGGAGCCGGTGGCGAACCGGGGCCCCCGGACCGCGTCGGTCGTGGTCCTCGATCTGCCATGCCTGCTGGTGCACGAAGTGCGCGCAGGCCAGGCACAGGTGCACCTCCGGGTGGTGGCCGAGGTGGACCATCCGGTCCGGCACGTCCCTGGCGCCGCAGCACCAGCACGCAACCGTGCCCCCGTCCGGCGTGGTGGCCGGGGTGGCGGAAGGATCGGCGCTCATGACCACAGTCTGCTCGCGTGGGTCCGCCGTGGGAAGGTGTCAGGCGGTGACGCTCTGCGGGTGGTGGAACAGGTTGCCGCGATCATAGGCGGCCTTGACCCGTTGCAGGCGACGGTAGTTCGCGCCGAAGTAGGCCTGCGGCCAGTCGGTGATCTTCGCGTCGACATAGTTCTGGTAGGCCCGGCCGCTCACGTAGTGCTGCATCGACTGCCGCGTCCGGTGCGGCCACGCCGCGGCCGATGCCACCGCAGCGGACGAGGTGTCGTCGTACCAGTTCGCGATGTACTGCACCGAGCAGATCGCCGCCCGGTGCACGAACGCCGTGGCCGCGGTCTACGCTGGCGGTTGTCGGAGCTTCGTCACCGCATCGATGACGTGGCAGGAGGCGCTGCAGACGCTGATCGTAGATCTCGCCTGAGAATCGCCGTGGCTGGTGCGGGCCATTGCGGAAGCACTCGTTCCACGAATCTCGGCAGCGGCGTCTCGTCGGCGATGACGCTCGGGTGTGCGTTGGCTACGAGTCCATGCTGGAGTTCTCGTCCGGTGCAGGCATGGTCGTCTCGATTTCGGTCTCGATCCGCCTGCCTTCGCTCTGCGCCCACATGCCTAGCCTGGGGATATCGCCGCAGGTCACGATCACTGATGACCACTCCTGACACCGCCTGCTCAACTCGAAAATGTGCGACCGGGGGCTGCGGGCCGTCGGATCGCAGCCAATCGCTATCGCCACCGGCCGGAAGTGCCGGACCGGTCGATGGCCGGATCTTGCTCGCCCGTTCCGAAGGCGGCTCAGGTGACGATCGGTAGCTTCCGGATGCGCAGGCTTCGCTCACTCAGGACGACGATGGCGCCGGTATCGAGATCGCCTGCGACTTGATCGAGATTCTTAAGGATCAGCTGGCCCTGCTCGACGGCCCGGCGGATCAGCAGCACCGACGGGTTGTCGGCGCGTCGTTGGGCGAGAATGGCGCCGAAGTCGGTATCGGCGCTGATGAGGACGCGGCGGTCGGCGGCCCGTCGCGTCCAGGACTGCGTCATCGGGAGCGCTGGTGAGGCCGAGTTGGCGGACATGGACGACGTCGTGTCCGCGCTCGGCGAGAGCGTGGCCCGCAGCGGTGACCGATTCTCGTCGAGCAGGAATCTCATGCGGTGTGGCGCAGCGGAAGTTCGCGCTCCAGCATGGCCTGGCCGCGTACTTCAGCGCCTCGGCGACGTCCTCGATGTCAAGGTCGGGTAGTTCGGTGACGATCTCGGTGGCGTTCATCCCGTCGGCGACCATTGCGACGACCGTCGCGACGGGGATCCGCAGACCGCGGATGCAGGGCAGCCCACCCATCACTGCTGGGTCGACCGTGATGCGCTCGAAGGCCATGTTTGCGAATGGTAGGTGGAGGGGCAAGCGTCGGGGCTTGAATCAGGGTGCTGGCGATCGCTTGGGAGTTGGTCCCAGGGCTCCCTGTGAAGTCGATCTTGTGGCGGTGCTTATCTGGCCGTCACCGGGGGTTCGAGGGGAGGCTGAAGTTGTGAACGCCGCAGGTCACGACCACAACCGATGCTTCTGTACGGCGCCACCCCTGTCTGAAAAGCGGAAGGTCGCCGGCTCGATCCCGGCCCTGGCCACTCACTCTCATCTGCGGAAACAGTCGATTTCCGGCGACATTTGTCGATCACTATCAGCCCCGCGGTGCCTATCTGGTGTCTATCTCGACGCACCCGGACGACCCCGTACACCGGACCCTGCGTCGGACCCCGTAGTGCCCCGTGCCGGTAGAGGCACGAAGGGGAGCGGCGAGCGATGACGTCGATGGTCAATCTGACGGCACGGGCCGAGGCGCTGGCAGCCGAGCTGGCGCTCACCATCGCGCAACTCCGGGCGGAGGCTCGAGCGCCACAGGCCGACCCGCAACCGGTAGTCGCGCGCACCTTGCTCACCGTGGCGCAGGCAGGCGAAGCCCTCGGCATGTCTCGCTCCGGCGTCTACGAGCTCAGTGCCTCCGGCGAGCTGACCAGCGTCCGAATCGGCAGTCGGCGCCGTGTCCCGGTGCACGCGATCGACGCCTACGTGGCGACGCTGACGGGCCGGCGTCTGGCACGGCTGGGTCTCGATGGGTGTCGCGCCGACCGGCCGTCGCGTCCGGCGTCACGTCCGCGGAACGGTCCGCAAGGAGGTCCTCGCCGAGGCCCGCCGGCTGGAAGGTGAGCGGACGTCCGTCGCGGTCCCGGATGGCGGCAAGGTGGCGGTGTCGGCGTGGTTGACGTCCTGGATCGCCGCGCGAACAACGAGCGTGCGCCCCAAGACGCTCGTCGGCTACCACACGGACCAGAGGCACATCGACGCCGCCATCGGGGGTGTGCTGCTTGGCCGGCTGACCCCCGAGCACGTCGAGAAGATGTACGCGGACATGGCGGACCAGGGCCTCGCGGTGGGCTCCGTGTTGCATGTCCGCCGCACCCTGTCGGCGGCACTGTCGACGGCCGTCACGCGCGGCCGCATCGCCCGCAACGTCGTCAAGCTGGCCGCGATGCCCAGGGACGACCCTCCGGAGGTCCAGCCCCTTTCGCTGGCGGAGGCCCAGTCCGTGATGGACGCCGCGAAGGGCCGGCGTAACGGGGTTCGATGGCTGATCGCGCTGGCATTGGGACTTCGTCAGGGTGAAGCGCTTGGCCTGCAGTGGCTGGACGTGGACTGGGATGCCGGCACTCTGTGGGTTAGGCGTGCGTTGCAGCGCCGACCGTAGCGGCACGGCTGTTCAGCGGCGGCGCCGTGTGGTCGGCGTCCGAAGGATTGCCCGCTGGCCGTTGGCGGTGGCCTGGTGGCGACGGCGACGAAGACGCGAACCTCTCGCAGGATGCTGGCGCTACCCGGTCCATTGATGGCGGCTCTGGCAGAGCACTTCCGAGCCCAGGCTGAAGAGAAGGCGCTCGCCGGCGAGCTGTGGGTGGAGGGCGACTGGGTGTTCGCCACCGAAGTCGGCACACCCATCGATCCCCGCAACGACTTGCGAGAATGGGTCAGAATCATTGCCGCCGCTAGAATCCGACGAGTCCGGATCCATGATCTGCGTCATTCGAGTGCCACGCTCCAACTGGTTGCTGGTACTGATAGGCGGACCTTGCAAGGCCTGTTCGGCTGGTCCAGCCCGGTCCTCGTCGCACGGTATGCGCACGTTGTAGAGCAGGCCAAACGCGATGCTGCGCAACGCATTGGCGACGTCCTGTGGTCCGACTCGTGACTGCCGAGATCGTGGTAGCGCCGCCGCCCTGAGGTCTTTCATCAGCACCTTGCCAACCCGTCCCACGGCGCATGGAGCAGGAGGCGCGGCCGTGGTCGATGTTGGCTTGATCGCTGACCTGAACGCCGAAGACGACGATGGGTTGGGCTGGTCCACCCTGGCTGACGCGCGCGAACCAGCCCGGGTAGTTACTGGATCGATGCTGCTGGCCGGAAATCGGGCTGCACTGGCCGTTGTGCGGATCGTCGCTGCAAATGCCGACGGTCAGGTGTACTCCACCTTCCTTCCCGGATCGGTTGCCAAGAGCCGGCACCCGCTCGGTCACAGCGTCGCGTAGAAGGGCCAGTGGGGGTGGGGACGGAAGTGGGGTTCGCACCGCGACAGGATGCACTCTGAAGCGCAACACGGCGACGAGGAGCCGGAGCCAATGCGGTTGACCTGCGTGGAGAACGACCTCGTGCTCACCTCGCTGTCCGTGGATGACGCCGAGGAGCTGCACGCATCGCTGCAGGCCAACCGTGTTCATCTGATGCGATGGAGCGACTACTCGCTCGAAATCAACACCACGGTCGGGCAGTGGCGGGAACGGCTCTCCGAGGGTCACGATCTCGACTTCGGTATGCGGGTGGGTGACCGTCTTGTGGGCCGGGCGTGTCTGCTCGGCCGGGGTCCGCGCCACTACGGCCCCGGCTACTGGGTTGCGGAACCCTTCACGAAGCGCGGGCTGGCTACCGCCGCTGTCGGCGCTCTGGTCGCACACGCCCGCGATGACCTGCAGGTCACGGACCTTCTGGCCGGCGTCTCCCGCGGCAACGGGGCGAGCGTCGTGGTGTTGCAGCGCAATGGATTCACTCGCGTGGCCAGATTCGACACCTACGATCGCTACCACTTGCCAGTGAACAAGTGGGGGCTGTCCGCCGCATCTGCGGCCGCCCTCTGACCCAATGGCATTCAACCTGGTCAGTGGACCGGGCGCCAAGGCATCAGCGCGGCACGATGGCGTCGTCGTATTCCGTTCGGCTTGCGGGATCGCATGGAAGCGTTCCCAAGTCGTCGGTCATCCTCTCAATGTTCGCTTGATGCAGCGACCGGCTAGGAACACGGGGAACGTGGCCGCGCTCAGGCCGTCGGTCCGCCACGCGATTGGAGGCATCGGCTCCGCCAGGCGATCCAGGTGAAGTCGGTGAGCCGTCATGGAGTTGAGGTAGGTCGCCAGGGTGCGGTGGTTGGCTCCGACTTGCCGTCGAAGGGATGACGCATGACCCTGCGGTAGCCACCAGCCCTCGTCGTAGTAGGTGCCGGATGATGGCCAGGATCCGCTGATGTCACCTCCGCCTGGGAAGCAGGGGTGAAGAAGGCAGAAGGTGAAGGCACCGCCGGGTCGCGGCGCGGCGGCGATGGTTGAAATGGCCGAGTTGAGGTCATCGATGTCGGAGAGCCCGAAGCTGCAGGTGACGGCGTCGAAAGGGCCGTCGGCAGTCATCGCTGTGGATCCGATGTCACCCTGACGGTAGGTGATGCCGAGGGGCTCTCGAGCCTCTTGGCCCAAGGCTTTGTCGATCAGCGCTGTGGAGAGGTCTACGCCCGTGACCTGGGCACCCCTTCGGGCCAGCTCGCGGGCCACGCGGCCGTTACCACAGGCCACATCCAGAACTCGCAGACCACGGACCAGACGCCGAAGCTCTTGTGCAGGCCGGTGAGCCCTAGCAGGTCGAACAAGCAATCCAGGACGTCATCATGGCGCTCGTCTGCCCAGCCGGCCTCGTAGAAGTCAGCAACGTCGTCATAGCGGGCTGGGGCCACCGCTCAAGACTATGACCCGACACCCGGTAGCTCACCGCTGAGCGGTGACGATGGCGACCCCGACAGGTGATGCAGCCCGCGCTCCACCGTGGTCGGTGGCTCGTACGATCTCGGCATGGCGCACCGAAGCTGGCTTGCCCTGGTTGTCATCGACGTTGCCGATCTGGAGCGCGGTACCGGATTTTGGGCGGCCGCACTCCGAGGACGGGTTGTGCAGCAGCCGTACGGCCAGGGCATCTACCTGTCGGTCCTGGTACCGACGGGCGCAGGAGAGGCGACCTTGCTCGTGCAGAAGGTACCGGAAGCCAAAACCGCGAAGACGCGTGTGCACCTGGATATCGGCACCGACGATGTTGATGCCGAAGTGGCTCGACTGGAGGTGCTCGGGGCATGCCAGCAGCGGATGGTCGTCGAACGCGGCCTGCGGTTTTGCGTGATGGAGGACCCGGACGGCAACGAGTTCTGCGTCGTGCCCGGACAGCGATCGGATGACTGGCCAACTTGGTGATCCATAGATCGCCGGTGACCCATCCCGCTATGAGACAAGTGGATCACTCGTAGACGTTGCTGCGGTTCGCTGCATATGACGCTGCGCGAGGCTAGCGTGTATCTGTGGACCAGGAATCCGCATACCGCAGATGGCTGACGGTCAGCACGACGGCAAGCGCTGAAGCGGCGTGGCCGCACGGACCATGGCAGCCGAGGTCCGCTGTGACAGATGCAGTTGACGCCGAACTCGCAGAGTTCCGCCGCCGCGTGGTTGATCCGGTGGTCGTGTCAGTTCTGTCCAACGAGGAGCTCGAGTCGGTCGTCGTCTTCGAGGAGTCCAGCAGCCACGAGGTCCGGGCGACCGTAGTCGCCCGAGGTGAGACGTCCTACCACTACCTGCAGATGGAGCGGTCGCTCCCCGTCGCGGACGAGGAACTAGTCAGTAGGGCGGCGCAATTTGCTTCGGAGCTGGAGGACTTCGTCGCGGAGAGCAGCTTCGCCTGGGGGGAGCTACGCGTCGCCCGATACGATCTTCCGCCAGCTTGACCCGATACCCCAGCCGCTCGCCGGCTGGTCGACGAGGTCGGGGTGGGTTCACAAAGGCCCGCCGAGTGCGAGTGAGAGCAAGGCATGCGGTCCCGGACAGCCGATCCTCGACCGGGCGACTCTGGTGATTGTCAACGGCGGCTGAATTTTGACCCCTTTTCGGCAGTGGAATTTGTGCCACGCTGGGGTCAGGATTCACGTGCCGCCGACAGTGATCAGGGACCGCTTGGCGGGGTTCGTCATCGCCCAGTGGCCCTTCGTGTTGGCGCGGCCGGCTGGCGGGGTGCGTGTCGCGCGGTTAGCGTTCTCGGTGATGCGCTGAGTCTTCGCCCCGCTCCTGCCGGTGCCGCCGCGACGGCCGCCCGGCCCACTTCCGATGCGCGGAGACTCCCTCATGGTTCGCATTGCTCTTGGTTTGCGCAGTCGCTTTGGCCGGCTGCTCGCCGCGTCGGCGGTGTCCCGGCTCGGGTCCGGGCTGCATCTGGCGGCGTTCCCGATCCTGGCCACCAGCCTGACCTCGGATCCGCGGGTCATCGCGGCGGTGGCGTTGGCGTCGGCGGTGCCCGGGATCGCGCTCGCACTCCCGGTAGGGGCATGGGTCGACCTATCTCATCGGGGCCGGTTGATGGTGGGCAGCGACCTGGCCTGCGCGGCGATCCTGGCCGCGTTCCTGGTGCTGCTGGTCACCGGGTCGTTACGGCTGTGGATGCTGTTCGCGGCGGCGGTGCTGCTCGGCGTCGCGGAGTTGGTGTTCGGCACCAGCAGCTTCGCCCTGGTCCCGTCCCTGGTGCCCGCTGTCGAGTTGGAGCGCGCCAACGGCCAGCTGGCGACGGTCGCGGAGATCGGGCAAGGGGTGATCGGCCCGGCGGTAGGGGGCAGTGCCTACGCCGCGGCGCCGTTCCTGCCGTTCGCGCTCAACGGCCTGTCCTACCTCGGCTCATCTGCGTTGATCGGCTCGTTCGCCTGGCACCGACACCCCGCGCCGCCCGCCAACGACGCGGAACAGGATCTGCCGGACCGGCGGATCCGGTGGCTTGAACTGGTTGCCGGAATCGCGTTGGTCCGCCGGGACCGCATCGCGCGGACCACGCTGGTGTTGGCCGCCACGTCGGGGCTGTTCGGCTGGATGCCCGAGGGCACCCTGGTGCTGTTCGCCAGGCAGGACCTGCACGCCACGGCCGGTGAGATAGGGCTGCTGCTGGCGATCACGACGGTCGGCGCCGTGCTGGGTGGGCTGGTCGCCGGCCGGGCCGGCCGCCGGTGGGGGACCGCCGTCGTGCTGGCGGTGACCTACGGCATGTACGGGGCGCTGTTGATCCCGGTGGCGTTCGCCGGGTCGGTGTGGCCGGTTGCGGTGATCTTCTTCGTGCAGGGCCTGCCGTTGATCATCTGCAACGCCACCATCAGCAGCGTGCAGCAACGCGCGGTCCCCGGCCGGCTGCTGGGCCGGTTCGCCGCCGTCAGACGAGTCGTCGATGGCGCGGTCGTACCGATCGGCTTGGCCGCCGGCGGGTTCCTGGCCGGCTGGCTCGGCATGCGACCGGTATGGGCCATTGCCGGCATCGGATTTCTAACGGTCCTGGCCCTCAACAGCGCCGCCCTACGCGCCCTGGCAGCCAACCAGTCCGCAACCGCCTCGTCGACCACAACAACCACAAGCGCAGCGGAGCCGTGATGACTGGCGCCGCGCAAGATCGCGAATCGGCCAGACCGCGATCATGGGCCGCTCGGACGCGATCACCGCTCAGCGATCCGCTTGCGAACGCTCTGCTCGCGGCACGAGTCGGTCTCGCTTGGGGGCTGCCCACGATCGACTGCCAAGCGGGCGTGACGGTCGGCACAAGCAGCACCGCTCACCGCTGACCAGGCCAGTTCGCGGTCGATCAGTCTGCTGGCCGCAGTCACGAATCGACGAGATCGCGCTGCCGACTGCCCCAACATAGAGTGCGACGTTGCTGCCCGCTTGAGATGGATCTGCGGGCCACACTGCGCAGGTACCCGTGCTACAACGCGCCCGCACGTACGTCGTCAGGATTACCATGTCTGGATATGGCAATCAACGGTGCGACTCTCCAGTCTCTTTATCTAACATCGAAGGCACGCGACTGTGAACTTGGCGTGGCCACTGGATTTATCATTACCGTTACGCGCTCAGAAGTAGCATCGTCGCACCTTCTTGTCACGAACTGGCATGTGCTCGCTGGTCGGGACCCGTATACCGGCTCGCCGCTACACCGCTCAGGCGCGACGCCCGATGCGCTACAGGTTCAGCACAATGCAGCGGGTGCGCCCGGTACTTGGGTCACAGTCACTGAAACGCTTTACAACGCTGGCGGCGTACCCCTATGGCGCGAACATCCAGAGTATGGCCGACGCGTTGACGTGGCGTGCCTTCCATTGACTCAACTCGAAGGAGTTGCCACCTTCCATCATGACCCCGATCTCGGAGCAGGCATCGCGGTTGAGGTTACGACCGAAGTCTCTGTTGTTGGGTATCCGTTCGGATTACGCTACGCCGGGGGTCTGGCCATCTGGACACGTGGAGCCGTAGCGGAGCCTGTCAAGCTTTTTGAGACACGGTCTTGCTGGGTTTAGTGAGTCGGAT
>CALANS010000011.1 GCA_937926105.1 uncultured Actinomycetes bacterium
GACGGATCTCCCGGCGAGACGCCGTGCCGGGAAGGCGAAACACATCCACCGGGTTCGGGCACTTGGCAAGCAAGTGCCGGGTGCCGAGCGCCAGACCAACCGCCATTGCCAGGACCGCAGCGGTTATCGTCCAGTAGATCGCCGGACCGGGCACCTGCTTTCCCCATACCCCGGCGGGCTGGCCAGCGTGGGCGAAGGCACGGACCCCGGCGAGCAGATCACCGTGGGGGTGTTGGCCGGCGATCACAAGAGCTAGCGCCCCGCCTGCCCACAGCGCGCCGGCGATCCCCGCAGTGCCGAGAATCAGGGCGGCCCAGGCGGTGTCGTTCGACGGGCGTATCGTCGATTGCGTTTGCGTCATCGCGACACCCCCGCTGCGGCCCGGCTCGGTTGCCGATCCCGACTCACATGCAGCGGTGCTTCGCGGCGCTGCTGCTCGATGCGCTCCTGCATGCCGGGCGGCTGGCCGGAGCCCCACTGCATGGTGGGTAGCTCGTCCAGCACGCGGCGGGCGGTGGCGATCACCCGGGTGCCAGTTTGGCGGACCGTTGCGAGGCCCTCGTCGCGGCTGGCCCAGGTGGAGATGTAGGGCAGCGAGTAGTCGGAGGTGTCCATGCCGTGCGCCGCGCCGATCAGGAACGCGACCGATTCGGCCTCGACCTCCTTCGCCCCTCGCGTCACCGACATCGCCGCCGCGAGATCGACCCGGCCGTCCTCGCCCCGCGGGTCGTGCAGCAGCACGTGCCCCAACTCGTGGGAAAGCGATTTTGCCCTTGCTGCGTCATCCATATCCGCCCGGACAGTGACCGTCATATCCGCCCAGTTCGTCACGCCATTCGCGCCACCCAGGTCCGCAGCCGACGACGCGTCACGCAGCGTGAACCCGTGCGCCGCAACCTGTTCCGCCAAACCTGCCCACAAGCCGTCCGGGGCGCGACCGGCCAGCAGCAGCGGCGCCGGCGGCTCGGGTATCGGCTCACCCTCGGTCTGCGAAATGTCGAACACCGTCGCCAGATCGAACGGCCGGTTCGGGTTCAGCCGAGACCGCTGCCGGACCGGCGCGCCCGGCCGAGGCCGCTCAGTGCGCGCCAGGCGCCGCCACTCGCCGCTGCCCGGATCCTTTGTCTCGCGCCACTGGATCCGGTTCGGTCGCAGGATCTTGTAGCCGTGCTGCCCGCCCTGCACCTGCCGGCCCATCGCCTGCCACTGCCGGAACCCGGCCACCATCGATGGCTCCGCCGCACCCACCTGGCCAGCGACGAACGCGGCGTTGTGCTGGGCGTAGATGAGCAGCACATTGTCGAACGAGTAATCGTGGAACCGGGCAGCGGCGGTCATCGCCGCCCGCCAGTCATCCGACGCGAACAACTGCTCAACCGACGCCGTCAGCGCCTCCTGCACCGCCTTCAGCCGGTCGTCGACCTCGTCGGTAGGCATGTCGCACCTCCTCGTGGCGAGTCGACATGACCCGCTCATAAAGAGGTGGTGGCTCCTCTGCGCCGTTGACTATGCATCCAGCAACTTGTTGGCAGAACCGGCTATTTTCCACACATGTCGTGGTGCCGCGCTGGCTACGTGACGACGCCCTGCCTCGTGGCCGGTTCGGTCCGTCCATGTCGATGCACCTTCAAGCGGGTTTCGTTGAGCAGGTCACCAACGGGCTCCCCGAATCCGCATGAGGGCTGCTATCGGATTCGGCCGTAACGGGCGCCCTCATTCGGACGTGTGCGCGTCGGTGTTGAACAGGGCAGCTTCAACCGTGCCGAGGTCGGTGCGGACGCGGCGGGTTTCGGTGCCGGTCTTCCAGAGTGCTTCGCCTTTGCCGAGGGCCGCAAGGGCTTCGCGTTCGTGGTTGGTGAGGGCGAGTTCGGTTGCGGTGCGGTCGGTTTCGCCGGGTGCTTGGCGGAAGATGATGCGCGTATCGCACAGCGCGACCAGGCCGCGGGCGGTGGCCGCGGCGCTGGTGCCGGCGTTGGCGGCCTTGTCCGTGTCGGACAGCGCATGCGTGATGAGGATGGTCGACGTGCCGCGCGCTCGAGACAGGCGCAGCTCTGCGTTGACTCGGGCGAGGTGGGTTGGGGTGGCGAGGATGCGCCAGGCCTCATCAAAAATGATGAACTTCCGGCCGGGCCCGGCGACGGCGTCGAGTTGGCTGGTGGCGGTGAGCACCGCGAGCGTGTGCGCGAGGTCGTTGTCGGCGACCGCGGCCGTGCCGACGGCGATGATCGGCGCTGTCGGATCGGGTGTAGTGGTTGCGGGTCGGTCGAGCATCCCCGAGAGCGGACCCGAGCACAGTTCGCTCAGTGCGGCGCGGATCGGCGCGGCGTACTCGCCGCCTTCGGCAGCAAGCGCCGTGACCAGGTGGTGCAGCGTGGCGGTGGCGTTGTCGCGGCAGGCGACTTCGACGGCTGCGGTAAGGGTTTCGCGACTTTCCGGGTGCAACGGCGCGAGGGACGGTGCGAGGGTTTCGACGAGCGAGACGATCAGTGCGCCCCGGCGCTGCTCCGCCTGGTGCCGCCAGCCCCGTCCGTCGCCGCCGCATGCTGGTGCGCCGAGGTCGAGTGGGTTGAGCCGTTCGGGCATGCCGGGGCCGAGGCGGAGGGATTGGCCGCCGAGCGCTTCGGCGAGGCGTGTCCAGTCGTTCTTTGGGTCGCCGGGGATGATGACGTGGTAGCCGGATGCGATGCCGCGCAGGGCGATGGCCATGGCGGTGTTGGTCTTGCCCCAGCCGATGTTGCCGATGATCGCGATGTTCGTGTTTGACACGGTCTGCCGTTGGTAGAGCTGCCATGGGTCGAAGCAGAACCGTTGGCCGGTGACGGTGTCGTGCCCAATGAAGATTCCGGCCAATGCCGGCCGATCGGTGAGGAACGGGTAGGCGCCGCCCAGGACGGCGGTCGTGTCTCGGTGCGCTGTCGGGATCCGCAGTCGCCGCGAGAAGTCGCCGCCCACCTTGACCTCTGCGGTCTGGCGGCGTGCGCGTCCGGAGCTGGCAAAGCCGTCGCGGGATTGGTCACTGGCGGCGGTTTGTCTGCCGGTCGTGATGCGAGCTTGGATGAGGGGTTGTCTGCTGGCTCGCATCGGAACGTCCCTTCGGGTCGTTGGCGCCGCCGACCGTCACAGGCGCAGATCGGCAGGCACGATGGCCGCGTTCAGCGCGGCGAGTTGCTGCCCGTAGAGGACGCGGGTTTCGCAGCCGGCCGCTGCCGCGTGCTGTCGTATCCGGGTGGCGGCATCGGTGAGCTGGTCGCGCGTGGTTGCGGTGATTGCGATCAGGGCCGTGTGCCGCATGTCGACGTGCCCTTCGGCGAGGTCGGCTTCGCGTTGAAGTGTGTCGGCTTCTCTCGCGGCCTGCTCCGCGCTGTCGAGGGTGCCGATTCTGCGGCGCAGCGCCGCGTCGGAGGCTTGGGCGGTTTTGTCGCGGCCGATTTGGCGAAGCGCGACCGGGGTGGGGATCGGGTAGTAGACGAGGCTGATAGTGACGGTGGCGACGGCGGGCAGGATCAGCGGGGCGAGGAACGCGGGGTGGGTGTCGAACCGGGGCCATTGCGATACCCACAGCGTCTGGTGGAACGCGGAGTCGGTGCGCAGCGTCGACCACGTTTCGGCCACCGCCATCGGGCCGGACGCCGCGATCCCAGCAGCGCCGGCGTCGTCACCCTTTGCGGGGTGAAGGTTGGTTATTGGGATGCTGGCCGGGTCGTAGGCGCTTCGGATCCAGACGGCGAGATCGGATGGGGTAAGCCAGCTCTCGACGGAAACGTCGGCGTTGTCGAGGGTTTTCGGCAGGCTGTCGCGGTGAGCTGCGAGCACGTGGGCGGCGGCGGTGTGGCCGTGGCCGGCGTCGCGGCGGATCGCGGCTCGTGCGGTCTTGCCGCCCAGGGTGATGGCGATCAGCGTGTCGTGCCGCCAAGCGACGCCGTGTTGGTCGAGCGTCTGGTGATAGGCGGCCGTTGCCGTCGGCGAGAGTGATCGCGCGGAGGCGGCAATACGCACGGCCGTTGGTTCGGCACCGGCGTCGGGCCGGGTGCGGTGGGTGATGTGGATGCGTTGGATTTGGCCGTCGGAGCCGATCGCGGCAAGCGCACGTCCGAAGCCGGCGGCGGCGGCGTCCTGTGTTTCCGCATCCGCGTAGAGGAATCCGCCGCCGGCGACCGACGCGACCGCGGTCCAGGTGTCCGCTGCCCGATCGTGCAGGATCGCCGAACCATCTGTGGCCGCGAAGACGGTGAGCTGTTGGGCGGTGCCGGGAATAGGGAGCACCCCGACCGGCATCGGGCGATCGGGTCTTGCGAGGACGCGTAGCCGGCCGTTGGCGCCGCGCCAGGCGTATCGGGCTGCGTCGGGCGCCCATTCGATTAGGGCGCGTCCCTCGACGATCAGCAGGGCGGAGCCGGCCACCGGGGAGGTTCCGGTGGCGGTGATGAGCCCGGCCGTCACACCCGACATCACAGTGACGACGGCGACCGCGATTACGCATGCGGCCAGGGCGATCGCGCGGGTCGCGGACAGGCCCAGCAGTAGCGCGCGGTCGGGGCGTTGCGTGAAGCGAACCGGCGCGGCGGTGGTGGCGGTCATGGGGTGCCTCCCGGGGCTTTCGGTGGCAGCGGCGCACTGCGGTGGCGCACGCGGATGGGGTTGAAGCGGGCCGCGTTGCTGGCGGTGTAGGCGGCGAAGTTGACGTTGCTGACTCCCTCAGTGCCGGCGCCGGGGCGCGGGGCGGCGATCTCGCCGCCGGCGAACGTCACGAACTTCATCGTCGCCATTGGGGAGAACGCGGCGATGAACAGCCACAGCGCCCCGGTCATCACCTGCGAAGTCGACGCCCCGCCCGGAGTTCCGACGCCGTCGGCCAAGGACAGGAAGCCCAAAGTCAGGATGACGGCGATCGCGAATTTCGCCAGGACGAGGGCGATCAGGATCTCGAGCCACCTCACCACCCAGGTTTTGGTGCGGTCGGTGGTGGCGCCGGCGAACGCGAACGGGGCGAACACGACGGTGGCGATCACCATTGCGTTGCGCCCGAGCAGGACCAAGTGGATGAACAGGAACGCCAGGCAGGCAAGCCCGGCAATGATGATCACCACCAGCCAGCCGGCGGTGTCGATCGCCCCGTCCATGGCGAAGATCTTGACCATGGTGTCCTCAGCGGTCTTCTGCGCCGGGGACAGAATGTAGGCGGTGAACTGGTCGACCACCAGCAGGATCGCCGCCGCGATCGCCGCCGCCGCGGCCCCGCCGAGCAGGGCCAGGGCGGAGCCGCCGACCGCGCGCCACAGGCCACGGTGATCCTTGCGGAGCATCGCGGTAATCACCTGCAGGGCGAACATGAGCGCAATCAGAAAGAACACCAGATAGCGCATCTGGCCGAGCACCGTTTGGATCCAGCCGGCGGACAGGTTGACGCGCAGCCCGCCGTTGAGATCGTTGATGGTGATCTGCAGTAGGAATCCGGCGGCGTCGACGAAGCCTTGGGCGATCCGGCGCAGCAGCGAGCCGACCTGGTCGCCGAGAATGTCCGCGATCCCGTCGGTGTGCACGGCGGCTGCGTCGATGGCATTCATGGTTCGCCTACCGAACGGCGTGCGCGATCAGGCCCGGCATGATCGCGCCGTCGGACGCCGGCCGGCACGGCGCCGGGCAGGGACCGGCGGAGACCATGAAAACCAGCTGCGCCGTGCCGTTTTGGGTGTTGCGCGCGCCGACGATCGCGAAACTGGGATCGGCGGTCAACCCGGACAGGTCCGCCGTCAACGTGGGCGCGTCGGCAGCCAACGTATCCGGTGACAATGGCCCCGACAGCGCGCCGATCTGACTTGGCGACAGCTTCATCGCGGAATACTGGCCGGCCGCCGGACATGCGCCGGTGCCGCCGGCAAGTTTGGAGGCGCACGACGCCGCCAACATCTCCAGCGCACTGTCGGGGGTTGCCTCGGCGGCGGGTGTGGCGCGCCGATAGTGGTTGACGGCGACCATCCAATCCGCGGTCTTGTCGATGATCTCGATACCGGGCTGCGGCGCGACGGTTTCGGCCTTGTAGGACGCCGGGTCCGCCGTGAACGCCGCCGCCTGCCCGGCCTGAAGCCAGGAAAGGTAGCCGGTTCCGGCACCGAGTAGCAGCGCACCGGCCAGAGCCACCAGGATTCCGGTTTTCGCCTTCGTCGCGGCCTGAGGGTGGGACGAGGCGGAGCCGATCGCCCACGCCGCTCCGCAGGTGATCACCATCGCCGCGGCGATCACCAGGCCCCATGAGACGGCTTGGGAGGCGAGCGATTGGATCGCCATCGTGCCCTCCGACCGTTGAAGCGGCGCGGCCTGCATGGCGGCTCCCGCGTTGGCGGCAATGTCGGTGATCGCGGCGGTGGCCACGTGGCCCGTCATGACGTGCCGCCGACGTACTCCCAGTGCCACGGCTCCTCTTGACCGTGGCCGGGCTCAGCCCACGCCGGGTGCACCCAACC
>CALANS010000012.1 GCA_937926105.1 uncultured Actinomycetes bacterium
CAGCTCAGTAATCAAAGCCATCCGAGGTGTCTCAAGCAAGGTTGACAGAGAGGGTCGCGATCGGTCGGCCCGAGCGACGACATCAGATCGGCCGCATCCTCTGGATGCTCGGACTCCCTCGCGATCCGGTACACGTAGTACGACCACATCTCCTCGGTGAATCTGTCGTCGTCTCCGTCGACGTCCTCGGTAGCGGGAACGGCCTCCCAGAGGTGATACAGGCTCAACGCAGAGCCCGGTCGATCATCGTGACAGCTGAGTCTCCGCTTCTTCCCGCTCATCGGGCCGCTCCGGTGGTGGAGCGCATAGTGACGCCTCGCTCGCGCAGCCGCCGATGCACCGTGGTGGCCGTAACGCCGAGGCGCTCACCGATCTGAGTGAGCGACCATCCATCCGCGTAGAGCTGGGCAGCCTGGGCGATGTCGTCGGGGCTCAGGCCTGGGTGCTTGGTGGGCACACCGTTGCGGGTGAGAATCTTGCCGACGGTGCGCCGGTCGATGCCGAACTGGTCGCCCAGCTGGTAGACCGTGCTCCTTGCCCGGTAGGCAGCGATGAGCTCCTGGGTCTGCGCGGCGTCGAGCTGACGGGCGGTGCCGGGTGAGCGTCGCCTGGGCCGCGTGAGGCCAGGTGTTCCGGGCTTCGGGAGCTTCTTCAGCAGCGCCTCCAGGGCGCTGACCAGGGACTTCGTGTTGTAGTAAGTTCCCCGCTTCTCCACTAGGAGCGAGAGAAGAGCGAGCTCGCTCGTTCTTCCGAGTGTCGCACATAGGGTGCAGCCATCGAGTCGGCCCCCGCTGCGGAGCGCCAGCAGAGCAGTAGGGGATCCCGCCACCTACCCCAGGTTGCGTCACGTCCCAGGTAGGCCGTCCCTGCGGGGTTTGCTACTCAAATCTGCGGCCGGTTCTACTCAACTGAGCCGCGATCTCGCGTCGGAGCGCTCACGGGCCCCTAGCCTGCTCGAGGGGGTGCCCACAGAGCACCGATGAGCAGCGACACAGAGGAATGGCCGTGAAGAAGATGCACCGGATCCCGCCGTTCATCTCGACCGTGGCAGTGCCGGCCCTGACCACCGGAGTGTCGGGTGCTGCGGCGGAGACCACGAACCAGCCCGCCCCCCTCACCCTGCACCTCGCCGACACCGGAAACAACCGTGACTAGGATCCGGGCGTCGGTCACGCGCATCGGCGGCGGTCTTCTTGCCGCCGGGCTCGCCGGGATGGCGCTGGTGGTCGTCGCGCCGGCGCCGCAGTCGGCGCGGGCCGAGGGCCCGCTGACCGATGACATCGAAGTGACGGCCGACTGCTCGCTGGCCGAGGCGATCACGATTGCCAACGCGGCCAGCCTCTGGAACCCCGGGGACGGCAGCCAGAACGGCGCGCCCACCGAGGACTGCAACGGGTTCAATTACCCCACCCAGAGGATCCGGATCACGGCGAACTCCGGCACCGCCACGAACCCGGCCAGCCCGTCGGTCACCTCGCCGGGCGTCCAGCTCGACCCGACCGTGCACGCCGGGGCCGACATCGCAGGCGGGGTGACGCTGCTGCCCACCGTCACCGGCAGCGACGTCGTCATCGAAGGCGACCCGGACCACCCGGCACCGAACGGGTACAGCATCTACGTCGCCGAGCCCGATCCATCGCTCGCCGGCCCGCTCCCGGCGGGACGCATCTTGGATGTCGCCCAGAACGCCAAGCTCACCCTGCGCAACCTGAATGTCGGCGGCGGCGAGGTGGCCCCCACGACGTTCGCCGGCTACGGTGCGGGCGCCGCGGTCTACGCGCGCGGGGCGCTCGTCGTGGACCACGTCACGTTCCTGGACAACACCGTGAGCGGCGCGGGCACCGGCACCGGCACCGCCACGGGCGGCGCCATCTACGCCGAGTCCACCCTCACGGTCAGGAGTTCGGTCTTCGAGTCCAACTCCGTGGTCGGCGCAGACCACGGCGTCAGCACGCCTACCCCGAGGCGCCCCTGGATGCGGCCGCTCCCCGGCGCCGACGGCGGTGACGCCCTCGGTGGCGCCGTCGGTCTGGCGCCCGCTGCCACCGCTACCGTCAGCGATTCGGTCTTCCTGACCAACTCCGCGCGCGGCGGCACCGGCGGCCCGGGCAGCATGGGTGCCGGGGGCTCGGACGGTGCGGACGGCGCGAACGGGTCTTGCGACAGCACCGCTCAGTACAAGGCCACCGGGAGTGACGGCCAGTCCGGGGGCGATGGCGGTGACGGTGGCACCGGCGGCGATGGCGGCGACGCGGTCGGCGTGATCTACGGCGGGACGTCGTTGACGATCGACCACAGTGCCTTCCTGGACAGTGTCGCGGTGGCCGGGGCGGCCGGGATCGGCGGGATCGGCGGCCTCGGCGGGGACGCTGGGGACGGCGGCAAGGGCCAGCAGTGCAGTGCCAGTTCCACCCAGACGTTCGGCGGCGCCGGGTGGACCGGCGACGGCGGCAACGGCGGCGACGGCGGCGACAACGGCATCAGCGGCGTGCCGGGGGCGCAGGGCATCGCGGTGGCCACCGTCACCTCCGCCGCGGGGGCCAGGGGCAAGGACGGCCAGACCGATCCCGATCCCGGCGTCGACCTCACCCTGGTCGACGTCACGGTCAGCGGCGGGTCGGCAACCGTGCCGGCGGACAACTTCGGCACCATCGACCCGCAGGTCTGGCTGGACAAGCGCGCGATCATCCTCATCGCCCACGGCGGCCAGGGTGGGGCGGGGGGTGCCACCGAGGACCCCAACCCCGACACCGGCGGCGCTCGCACCGGTCTCCCCGGCCAGGACGGCGACTCCGGGGAGGGGACCGGCCTGCTCAGCCGCGAGGCGGCAATCCGGTTGGGCGAGGCCGAGGTGATCGGCGCGACAGGTGTGCAGGGCAGCGGCGCGGTGTCTGACCTCGTGGACGCCCAGATCTCCTTTGCCACGTTCGCGGACGTCACCGTCTCCGCGCCGACGACGGCCATGATCTACCGCGGCGGCAGCCGAGCGTCGGCCGGCTTCACCTTCGCAGACACCACCGTGAAGGGCTCGGTCCTGTGGCATGCAGGCTCGATGGGCGACCCCAACATGTGCACGGGCGCCGGATCGGCCGGCACCGGCGGCACGTCGATCACGACGGGCGGCTACAACGTCTTCGACAAGAACGACTGCCTCGTCCCGGTGAACCATGACGTGGCCACATCCAGCCGGCCGATCACCGAGGGCGAGTCGTACCTCGGGGTGGTGATCCGCCCGGCGAACCGGCCCGGCGACGACTACCGGATGCCGGAGCTGACGCTGCAGAAGTCCAGCGCCGCAAGGGATCTCGCTCCAGCGCCGACCAGCACCAGCCCGGTCGCCCACCCGTGCGGCGTGATCGGCACGGTCGGCCAGAACCTCACCGATGACGCCCGGCGCGCCGCCCGGCCCTCGCCCGGCACCAATTGCGACGCCGGCGCGTACGAGGAACAGGCGGCCAACAGTCAGACCATCGTCACCATCGAGATCCCCGGACAGGGCGAGAACGCTCTGTACGCCGGCACGTCCGACACTCGGGACGTGGTGTTGCGGGTGCCGAACGACCCGGGCAACGGAACGACGCTGGTGGTCGACGTGACCGGCCTCGACGACGTCGACTTCCCGACACTGCCGCTGGCCGACGCCAACGGGGTGGCGACCGGCGCCCGGGTCAGCTTCACACCCACCGCCAACGACGCGCCGGGTCATCGTGAGGCGTCGATCGACCTCGACACCTACCAGCTGGCGTACCCGATCGGCGCAGCGTTCCAGGTCGCGGCCCCGGCGACCAGCCCCAACGGCAGTGTCACCTTCACCGCCACGATCCTCGGAGTGCCGCCCACCGACACCACCGACGCGCAGGCGTCGCTCAGCGTGGTCAACGACGGGCAGATTGGCGTCGGGCTGAGCGCACCGGACATCTGGAGCCCGTGCTCGGGGTACCTGCCGATCACCTACACGGCCAACTCCGTCGGCCACTCTCCCGCGCCGGCGACGACCGTCTGGCTCACCCCGGTGATCGTGCAGCCGAACTCCACCAACGGCCTTCCCGCCGTGCCCGCCGGCAGGACGACGGCGTCCGACCCGCCGCTGGTCTACCCGAGCGCCGGCACCGCGACCGTCGAGGGGGGCGGCCAGGTCAGGTGGCACACGCCGGCGATCCCGCTGGGCGGCGCGCCCCCGACGCTGACCCTGTACATCCCGATCGGCGTGTACCCGGGAACGAGCGTCACCTATGCCCCCGGCACCCCTTTGACGATCACCTCCCAGGTCCGGTACGACCAGGGCAGCACGGGCCTGCTGATCGGGGCCCCGGCGGCTCAGAAGTCCGTCACTCTCACCAGCGACCTCGACCTGCTCGACGGCGTGCTGACGACGAGGAACGATGGTGCGGGTGGCAACGCCGTGATTGCCGGCCAGCCCAGCACGCTGTACGCCGAGATCAACGCCGCCGCCTGCGGCGCCCCGTCCGCGAAGCTATCCCGGTGGCCCGCGCTCAAATTGACGGTGCGCGACCCGGAGGCGGGCACCACGCTGATCGACGGCCTGAACACCAACAACCTGGCGGCCAACGGCGGGCAAACACGCTTCCGGCTGGACTTCACCGCCCCGAAAACGGTTGGTACGCATTACCTAGACTTCAGCTTCGTCAGCCCGGACGGTGAGGCGGTCACCCGGCAGGTCTCCTACGTCGTGGAGCCGGTTAGGGTCTCGGTGTCCGACGCCGGAACGGTGGCCGAGGGCGGGAGCCGCTCGTTCCACATCAGCCTGGACCACCCCATCGACGTCCCCGTGACGGTCGGCTGGAAGGCGGTCTCCGGCACCGCCACGGAAGGCTCCGACTTCCCGGCGCAGTCCGGAACGGCCACCATTCCCGCGGGCGTCACCGGCACAGCGGTCTTGCTCCGCACCACCAACGACACCGAACCGGAATCCGACGAGACGTTCTACCTGGTTCTGAGCGAGAACACGGCCACACCGCTGCCGGACGGGGTGGCCATCGGCCAGGGCCTCGGCGTGGCCACCATCGTCAGCGACGACTTCGGCATCAGCGCCGCCGATGCCTTCGTCATGGAGGGTGATTCCGGGACCACCGATCTGGTGTTCACGCTGCACTCGGACCTGCCAGCCACCACGCCGTGCAACCTCCGCGTCACCACCGTCTTGGACGGCGGCGCATCAGACGGCGACCTCACTCCGCTCGATCAGGTGATCCCCATCGGGAACAGCGGCGGCGAACCGGTCACCATCCCGGTGACCGTCCCGATCACCGGCGACCGGATCGACGAGTCCGACGAGACGTTCACGCTGCGCCTGACCGGCGTGCTGCAAGACGGAGTCTCCGCCTGCGGGGTGGTCGATGCGGGCACCGACGGCAACCACGACGCGATCGGCACCATCCTGGATGACGACAAAGCCACGGTCTCGATCGAGGACACCGTCCAAGCGGAGAACGACAGCCCCGCCAGCTTCCCGATCACCGTCGACGCACCGGCCGAGCGGGACATCACCGTGCACGTCGCGACGGCTCCCGGCACCGCCGGCGCAGGGCGCTTCACCGCCACCAGCGGCGACGTCACGATCTACGCGGGACACACGTCCGCGGTCTTCTCCGTGCCGCTCATCGACGACCAGATCGACCAGCCTGACGACGAGACATTCACGGCGACGCTGACCCCCGGCGACGACGTGCTGATCGGCCGCAGCCTCGCCACCGCCACGATCGTCGACGACGACCTGCCGGCGTTGCTGCCGTCGCTGACCAGTTCGTCCACCGACCTCACGCCCGGCCAGGCGGTGACGCTGACCGCGTCCCACTACCAGCCCGGCGAGACCGTGGAGTTCGTCCTGCACTCCGACCCGGTCACTCTCGGCACTGCGATGACCGACGGCCATGGCACCGCCATCTGGACCGGGACAGTGCCGTACGACACTGCAGCCGGCATCCATCAGCTCAGCGTCACCGGCCGGACCTCAGGCTTCGTGGACACCCTCGACGTCACCGTCACCGCCGGGACCACCGGTTCGACGGTGACGAGCACTTCGACGGGTACGGGGAGCACGACGGGTACGGGCACCTCGACTGCCACCGTCTCGACCAGTACGGGCGGCACGACGGGTACGGGGAGCACAACCGGTACGGGCACGTCGACAGGTACGGGCAGATCGACGGTGACGGGCACTTCGAGGAGCACGGGCACCCCGACGAGGACGGCCACCGCCTCGACGGGTACGGACAGCACGACGGTGACGGCTACTTCGACTGCCACCATTTCGACGGTGACGGGCACCTCGACGGTGGCAGGCACCTCGACGGTCACGGGCTCGACCGGCAGCCTGGCCGACACCGGCCTGAGGCTCACCGGCTTCGCGCTGCTTGCCGGGCTGTTGCTCAGCACCGGCCTCGCCCTGGCCTACCGTGGCCGCCACCGCACCGGACGCAGAACCTGACCAGCCCACTCGTCGGGCGCGTCAGTCACTGTGCGCCAACAGGATCGTGGCACGGCGACGGGGATCTGCGGGACGTCAGTTTCACGTCGACCGTCGAGAGCCGGCCCGTTCTGCGGATACATTTGGCCGGTGGGCACCCAGCCGCGCAATCACGTTCACGCTGGGGGCTGGCCGGTGCGGCCGCGCGCCGGTCTGCTGGACGTGTTGGTCGAGCGCCTATCGACCCCAGCCACACCCGTGGTGCAGGCGCTGCGGGGCGGGGCGGGGTCCGGAAAGACGACTCTGATCGGGGACCTCGCCGTCCGGCTGCAGGCGCGCCGGTTCTCGGTCTTGCGCGCGACGGGGCGTGCACTTCTGCGGGATGTTCCACTCGCGGTGTTCGCACCTCTGCTCGCGGAGCTGCCCGGGCGCCCGGCCCGGGTCGAAGATCAGGTGGCACTGCTGGTTGCCCGGATCCTGCCGGATGCGTCACGGCACGTGCTGCTCGTCGACGACGCCCACCAACTCGACGGGGTGTCGGCGGGTGTGATGGTGCAGCTGGTGGACGCCGGGGTGAGGTGCCTGCTGGCCACGCCGCCGATGCCGGACCTCGCCTGGTCGCAGTCGGCGACGCGACCGGCGGTGGCCGACCTGATGACGACCTGGCAGGGGCGGGACCGGCTGGAGTGCCGGCAGATCCCGCCGCTGACGGAGGCGGACGCCGCGCGGCTGGTCACCGAGTACACGGCCGGGTTGGTCGATGGGCCCGCTGGTGATCTGGCGGTGACACGTGCGGCGGGCAATCCGTTGTTCCTCCGGGAACTGACCCGCGCGGCGGTCAGCGGCGAACTGAAGCCGGCGCCAGATGTGCCGACCCCGCTCGCGGGGCTAATCGCGCACCGCTGGACGGGTCTGGGCGACGACGTGCTGGCGCTGGCGCAGACGGTCGCGCTGGCTGGTCGATGGCCGCTGGAGCTGTGTCCGTCCCGGGCGACGGTGGACGCGCTGATCAGCTCCGAGGTGTTGCAGCGTCGGGGCGAGTGGCTGCTGGTGACGCATCCTCTGGTGGCCGATGTGCTGTCCACTTCGATGACCGGCATCGAGCAGGCGACGCGGTGCCGGGATGCTGCTCGCGAACTGGAAGCAGCCGCACCCGCCGACGCCGGGCACCGATTCATGGCGACAGTGCTGCGACACAGCGCCGGCGACCGGCTCCCAGCGACGGAGTTGCTGCGGGCCGGCTGGCACGTCCACCATGCGGGCGACCACCAGCTCGCCGAACACCTGGCCGACAGCGCGCTGGCCCTGGCCGAACCGCACCCGCCACAGGCGGACCGGGACGACGCAGCCCGGGACGGCAGCGGTGAGGAGGACGGCGGGACGGTTTTTGACGGACTGCTGCTGCGTGCCACCGCCCGGTCCTCGATGGGGCGCCTGGAATGGGCTGAGCAGGACTTTGCTGCGGTCAAGACGTTGGCGGTGACCGGGGCGCAGCTGGCGCGGTATGCCTGCGCCGCAGGCTGGCATCTGGCGATGCGCCGACACGATCACGATCGTGCGATCGAGCTCGGCACGCTGATCCTCGCTGACCGGACAGCGGCGGGGGAGGCGGACGAACCCGAGCTGGCTACCCTGCGAGCGGACGTGGGGCAGTGGCAGATCACCCAGCTGATGCAGGACCAGGACCACCGTCCCAGCATCCCCAGCCACATACCAGGACCGGAAGTATCGGTTGTCTCCGAGGTATCGGTTGTCACTGTGGCAGGTGGCGCGCCTGGGCTGGAGGAGGTGCTGACCCGGGTTGCGGTCGCGGCGTACGGGGCCGACCTGGCGGGGCTGCGTTCGGCGTTGGCCGAGGCCGAGGCGATGACGGGGACGTTGACGGGGACGTTGACGGGGACGTTGACGGGCACGTCCGTGCAGGCCGGTCACGGGCCGGAGCTGATCGCGCTGGGACGGTGCTACGAGCTTGCGCTGGCCGGACGCTGCGAGGCGGCTCTGACACAGGCGCGCACCCGCAGGCAGGCAACCCCGACACCGGATCGGGCGCCGGGCAAGGCGGCGGATCCGGCGATGGGGACGTGGGCGTTCGTGGAGGCACTCCTGGCTGCGCATAGCGGATATCCGGTCGCTGCGTTGGAGGCCGCCGAACAGGCTGTCGCACTGTTGAGCGCGGCTGACCTCACCGGGACACTGGGCCCGGCCACTGCGATGCAGGTGGCGCTGCTGGCCCGCGAGGGGCAGCAGGACGCCGCGCGCCGAGTGGCGGCTGGCATCGTGCCGGACCCACGTACGGATGACAAGACGGCGGTGTTCCTCGCTGAGGCACAGGCGTGGCAGCGCAGACACCTGCGCGCGGCCGGGTTCGACCGGGCTGAGCCACCCGGCACCGCAACCGATACCGATTCGAATGCGCCGGCCGGGGATGGCGCGGGGCGGGTGCTCGCGCCGGCGGTGGCGGCAGCTGACCGGGCAGGCAAACGCACCTATGCGATCTTCGCCGCGCACCTGGCAGTCTGCCTGGGTGCGGCAGATGCCGTGCTGGAGCACCTGCGTCGGCTGGTCGTCACGGTGCCCGCCCCGCTGGTGGCGGCGGTACTGGCACACGCCGAGGCCGCGGCGGCCGGGGATGTTCGACTGCTGCTGGAGGCGGCAGCCGGGTTGGAAGCGGCAGGACTGCACGGCGGTGCAATCGACGCGGCGCAGCAAGCGGCCCGATCCTCGCGGGGGCCGCAGCGTCGCGAAGAGTTGAGTCAGGCAGCTGCACTGATCGCTCGATGCCGTGCCCGCGGTGCGATGCCGACCGTCCCCGTGCAGGAGACCGGTCTGATCGGGCTGACAGGACGGGAACTGCTGGTCGCGCATGCCACGGTCCGACTGGGTGCCAGCCGGGCCGTCGCGGCCGAGCTGGGGGTGTCAGTGCGCACCATCGATAACCAATTGAGGGTGATCTACCGCAAGCTCGGCATCGCCGGCCGTGACCAGCTCGCCGCTGCGTTGAATCTGGCCGCCGGGCGGCAACACCTCTGACGCGGACGGGCGCCGGCTGCCTCGGGTCACGTCACTGTGGCAACCATCCACCACACACCACTCCGCCGGACGTCACGTGCGACCGAGCAGGCCGGCGCATCGACTGCGGGATACCCCCATCGGGTATTGACACACTCGGATACTCGTGCGAGCATACGAATATGAACGTGGCATCACACGCACATCCCGTCGACGCCGCTGCTGTCAGTCGATCCCAGCAAGCGGGCATTTCAGCAGGGGACGCCGAGACCCTCGGGCGCCTGCTGGCCCTGCTGTCGGATCCGATCCGTGTGCGGGCGCTGTTCAGCCTGGTTGCGGTCGATGAGCTGTGTGTCGGCGATGTCGCGATGGCGTTGGGGGTTTCCATGGACCAGTCCTCTTACGCCCTACGCAATCTGAAGGCGGCGGGCCTGGTGCAGACCCGCCGGGACGGTCGGGTCATCAACTATCGGCTGGCCGACGGGTTCCCGAAACAACTGCTCGAGCACTGCCTGCGCCAACTGCTGACGATCTCTACCCAGGAGGCGACGTCGTAATGGACCAGAACCACCCGCCCGGGCATCATCAACACCACGGACACCAGCCGGCGTCCGGCGATGAACGCCACGATCACATGACCGGGCACGGCAGTGGGCTGAACAAGATGGCGGCCAGCGCCACGTTGCACTGCCTGACGGGATGCGCAATCGGCGAGATCCTCGGCCTCATCATCGGTACGGCCGCCGGCCTCGGCAACGGCTGGACCACCGCAATCGCCATCGCGCTCGCGTTCCTGTTCGGTTACACGCTTTCCACGCTCCCGCTGATCAAGGCCGGCCTCACCCTGGGAGTCGCGCTCGGCGTTGTCGTGGCCGCGGACACGCTATCGATCGCAACGATGGAGGTTGTCGACAACACAGTCATGCTCGTCATCCCGGGAGCCATGAATGCCGGACTGGTGAATGTGATGTTCTGGATCAGCATGGCGCTCGCCCTGACGGTGGCTTTCGCGGCCGCGTACCCGGTGAACCGGTACCTCCTGCAGCGGGGCAAGGGTCACGCGTTGACCCACCGCTACCATCGGGGCGCTTCGTCGGCGCTGGGCCTGCGGCGGCGCATTCCCGATCTGTCGCCCGGCCTGCTGGCCGCGATCCTGGCCAGCTTCATGCTCGGCGGGCTAGTGGTCGCCACCGCCGACGAACTCTCCCAGCCAGCCGGGCCGCCGGCCAGTCAGATTCAGGAACCGCACACCCGCTGAGCCCGCGCCCCGGCACCGACCGACTGGCCGGCGTCCCGCCGTTCGGTAGGTGCCTGCGGGTACCTCCCAGCGCCTCGGTGTTCGACCGGTCCGCTTGGCGGGGCCTTTCGGGATGGTCAAGCCGCTTCCAGGTGCAGCAGCGTCGATTTGGCGGCGGCACCGCCGATGTAGCCGCCCAGGCTCCCGTCGGCGCGCAGCACCCGGTGGCAGGGCACGACGACCGGGAGGGGGTTGGTCGCGCACGCCGTGCCTACCGCGCGAACGGCCTTCGGATTGCCGACGAGCTCGGCGACCTCGCGATAGCTGCGCGTTTGCCCGTAGCCGATCTCGGGCAGGTGGCGCTGCACCAACTGGCGAAACCCATGGGACAGCGACAGATCGAGGTCAACATCGAACACCCGGCGCCGGCCCGCGAAGTACTCCTCGAGCTCGCGGGCGGGGCGGGCGAGTCGGCCGGGCGCGCGCAGGATCCGTGGGCTGATCCGGGCGGACAGGGTCGCGAGGACCTTGTCGTGATCCTCGCTGTCGTACGCCACCCGGACCAGGCCCCTCGGGGTGGCCGCGAGCAACAACCGCCCGACCGGACTGTCGACGGTGGTGTACGCGACATCAAGCAGATCATCGGCAGTGGCATGCCGAACGAGTCGTTCATGCAGGCGGGTAAGGACACCGGCGTCCGCGGGCGCCGACAGCGCGGCACGGACCTGCTCGTCGATGCCGTCGGGGCGGTCGTTGTTCATGATGTCGCTCCTTTCGTGGTCGCGCCCGAATAGCTCTTCCGGAGGTTCTTGATGCCGTCGGCCGCAGCACGGCGGGCGGCATCCGTGCTGCCGCCGAGGATCGACGCGACCTCGGCGTAGGCCAGTCCGGCGACATAGTGGTAGGCCACCGCCTGACGCTGCTTGTCCGGCAGCCGCCGCACCGCAGCCCACAACTCGAGATGCTCGACACTGACGTCGGGCTCCGCCGGGGCCCCGATGGTGGTGGCCGGCGAGGTTCGGGGGTCCGGAAGTTCGTCGACCGGCAGCGGCCGTCGCCGGGCGGCCCGGAGGATATCGATGGCCTTGCGATGCGCAATGGTCACCAACCAGGCCTCGACGTTCGCGTCGTCCGGAAGTTCCGGGTAGGCGCGCAGCGCCGAGATGAAGGTCTCCGACCAGGCGTCCTCGGCGTCCTGCGGGCCGAGCAGCACACGACACATCCGCAGCACCGTGGGACCGTGCTGTTCGACGATGCCTTCGAACGACTGCTTCACCTCGCCCCCGCCCGGTTCGTAGATCGCGCCGACGTCGGGGCGAATCTAGTCCGCCGCGATGCCATGTTCATGATCACCCATCACCGGTATTCGGGGCTTAGAACAGCCGTCCCGCGTCGCACGCGTCGGTCTCCTCGAGTGCCAGGAGCGCCCGCTTGCGGGCCAGACCTCCGGCGTAGCCGGTGAGGGACCCGGTGGCGCCGACCACGCGGTGGCAGGGCACGATCACGCACAGCGGGTTCGCGCCGACCGCTTGCCCGACCTGCCACGCCAATGTCTTGTCGCCGAGCCGTTCGGCGATGGCGCCGTACGTGGTGGTCGAGCCGCGAGGAATCGTGTCCACGATCGCCCACACCCTCTTCTGGAACTCGTCGCCGTCTGCCGCGAGCGGCAGATCGAACCGCGTGCGCCGACCTTCGACGTAGTCGACCAGCTGGCTGCAGGCCCTTGCCAGCAGAGAGTCGTCGGCGGTCGAAACCTCCGGGCCGAACGTTTCCTGCGTGGGTCGGTGGATGTGACGCCGGAAGTACAAGCCGGTGATCGCGCGGTCCGTCGCGACCATGGTGATCGGACCGAGTCGCGTATCCACGACCGTGTGTCTGGTGGTCATTGCGGTCCCCTTTCGTCGCTTGGTAGACGCCGGTGCCACCGGGAACGTGAGATGCGCGCCGACTGGATCGCCCGTCACGGTCCGATCCCGCGTCCCGCCGGTGGCCATTCGTCGTCCAGCGCGGCGGCGAATGGTATACCAAAGTGCTACCATGCTCCGATGGGGCAGACGAGCGAGATCGGGGCGCCGTCCGAGCGGGATCGCGGGTTCCTGCGGCGTTGTGTGGAACTGGCGCGCGAGGCGTTACAAGCCGGTGACGAGCCGTTCGGGTCGGTGCTGGTCGATTCGGCCGGGGCGGTGCTCGTCGAGGATCGCAACCGGGTGGTCACCACCGGCGATGCGACCCGGCATCCGGAGTTCGAGATCGCTCGCTGGGCCGCGCAGCACCTGAGTCTGGACGCCCGCCGCACCAGCACGGTCTACACCTCCGGCGAACACTGCCCGATGTGCAGCGCGGCACACGCCTGGGTGGGATTGGGCCGCATCGTGTACGCCAGCAGCTCCGAGCAGCTCGTCGGCTGGCGCCGGCATTGGGGTCTGGAGCCCGGGCCGGTGGCGCCCTGGGGGATCACCGCGATCACCCCTCATGTTCTGGTAGCCGGTCCGGACCCACTACTGAGCATCGAGATTCGAGCGCTGCACGCCGAATCCCTCGGCATCCAGGACTGACAACCGCCTGGAGACGAGCGCACCCGGGGGGTTGTTCCCACCCGGGTGCGTCGATCAGGGCCATCTGACGTCAGCTGCACTCCGAGCCCGGGTGGTAGCGCTTGACCCGGTGCAGGGTGTTCTCGTCAGTGTGGTGCATCTCCATTCCGGTGGCGGCCAGTCGGAGCAGCAGGTCCGAGGTGTAGGTGAAGGTGCCGTCGTCGTTGAGCGTGAAGGTGCTGGTGAAGTTCTTGATCTCCGCGCGGTCCATCAAATAACGATTTTGCAGAATGCCGTATGACGGGTCGCCGGGCTTGGCGTCGAAATGCAACTCCCGGTCCCGCTCGCCGGCGTCGCTGCCCGCCAGAATCGCGATGCCCCGGCCGAACACCACGTTGCGGATGATCTGCCCGTTCGCCTTGTCCCACAGCAGGAAGCCGATCTCGTCGTGGAACGGATCCATCGCCTCCTCGCCGTGCCGCCACGCCGTCATGGAGTAGTTGAGCCCCCACAGCACCTGGTTGCCGTTCTCCTGGATCGGGATCGGCCGGAAGTTCGCCTTCTCGAAGTAGGGGGTCTGGCTCGTTTCATCATCCTTGTTGTGATAGGAGAGGTCGACGCCCACGTCACCCTCCCATTCACCGACCAGCGGGGTCAGGGGACCCAGTTTCTGCGGGCCGAGGATCGTGGTGGGCATGGGGCAACCTTCCTTCGGGACAGCACGCGCCAAGTCGTGCAGACGGTAGCACCGCCGATTCGTCCCGCGGTGCGGGTGATGCACGGTGGTGCCGACGGCGACGATGTCCACTACGGCGCGGGCCATCCATTCGCAGTCTTGACTTATTCAAGATTATCAGGACACTGGGGTCATGGCAACGGATGCACGCCGGCAGGTCCATGAGGCGGGGCTGCGCGCCACCGGCCCGCGGCTGGCCGTGTTGACCGCCGTGCGCGAACACCCGCACGCGAACACTGAGTCGATCATCGACGCCACTCGGTCGGTGCTGCCCACTGTCTCTCACCAGGCGGTCTACGACTGCCTGCGGGTCTTGACCGACGCGGGGCTGCTGCGCCGTATCCAGCCGTCCGGCTCGGCCGCGCGCTACGAGACCCGGGTCGGCGACAACCACCACCACGTGGTCTGCCGGTCCTGCGGTGCGATTGAGGACGTCGACTGCGCCGTGGGGGAAACACCGTGCCTGATCGCCTCGGACTCGCACGGATACGAGATCGACGAGGCCGAGGTCGTCTATTGGGGCCAGTGCGCGTCCTGCGCGGGCCTCGTCACCCAGTAACCGCGCCCCACGAAAGGAGAGCGGACTATGTCCGAGAACCACGAGACCGTCATCGCCGAGGTGAACGAGTCCGACGCGACATGCCCGGTGGCACACGGTCGCGCTGCCTACCCCAGCGAAGGCGGTGGCAGCCATGACTGGTGGCCCCATCGGCTGAACGTGAAGATGTTGGCGGCGAACTCGCCGGTGACGAACCCGCTGGGCGAGCAGTTCGACTACGCGGAGGCCTTCTCCCAGTTGGACTATCCCACGCTGAAGCGGGACATCGAACAGGTGCTGACGACCCCGCAATCCTGGTGGCCGCCGGATTTCGGCCACTACGGTCCGCTGATGGTCCGGATGGCCTGGCACTCCGCCGGAACCTATCGCATTGAGGACGGCCGCGGTGGTGCGGGCTCCGGACAGCAGCGCTTCGCGCCGCTGAACTCCTGGCCAGACAACGTGCTGTTGGACCGCGCTCGCCGGATTCTGTGGCCGGTGAAAAGGAAGTACGGCCGCAGCCTGTCCTGGGGTGACCTGATGGTGCTGGCCGGCAACGTCGCCATGGAGTCCATGGGCTTTCGGACCTTCGGCTTCGGCGGCGGCCGGGTCGATGCCTGGGAGGGTGACGAGAACGTCTACTGGGGTCCCGAACGGACCTGGCTGGGCGACGAGCGCTACTCCGGTGAGCGCGAGCTGGCCAAGCCCTACGGTGCTACCCAGATGGGCCTGATCTACGTCAATCCTGAGGGCCCGAACGGGAAGCCGGACCCATTGGCCGCCGCGGTCGACATCCGTGAGACCTTCGGTCGGATGGCCATGAACGACGAGGAGACGGTGGCACTCATCGCCGGTGGCCACACCTTCGGCAAGACACATGGGGCCGCCGACCCGAACAAGTACGTCGGGCCGGAGCCAGAGTCCGCGCCACTGGAACAGCAGGGGTTGGGCTGGAAGGGCTCCTACGGCACCGGGAAGGGCCGGGATGCCATCGGCAGCGGGCTGGAGGTCACCTGGACCAATACCCCGACGACGTGGGACAACAGCTTCTTCGAGATCCTGTTCGGCTACGAGTGGGAGCTCACCAAGAGCCCGGCCGGCGCCTACCAGTGGGTGGCCAAGGACGGTGCCGGGGCCAACACCTTCCCGGACCCCGAGGACGGCACCCTCAATCGGCCGCCCACCATGCTCACCACGGATCTGTCGCTGCGATTCGACCCCATCTACGGTCCGATCTCGCAGCGCTTCCTGGAGCATCCGGACGAATTCGCCGACGCCTACGCACGCGCCTGGTACAAGCTGACGCACCGCGATATGGGGCCCATCACCCGGTATCTCGGCCCGGAGGTGCCGTCGGAGCCGATGATGTGGCAGGATCCGCTGCCGCCGGTGGACCACCCGCTGGTGGACGAGCAGGACGTTGCCACGCTCAAGCGGCAGGTCCTGGACTCCGGGCTGTCCATCTCGCAACTGGTATCCACGGCGTGGGCCTCGGCCGCCACATTCCGTGGTACCGACAAGCGCGGTGGGGCCAACGGGGCGCGGATCCGGCTGCAGCCGCAGCTCGGCTGGGCGGTGAACGAGCCGGACGAGTTGGCCGGCGTGCTGCGCGTTCTGGAGGGCATCCAGCGCGCGTTCAACGACGATCAGGCCGGCGGCAAGAAGGTCTCGATGGCCGACCTGATCGTCCTGGCGGGCTGCGCCGGCGTCGAGCAGGCGGCCCAGGCCGCCGGGCACGATGTGACGGTTCCGTTCATCCCGGGCCGTACCGATGCCGCCCAGGAGTGGACCGACGTCGAGTCCTTCGAGCTGCTGGAGCCGAAGGCGGACGGGTTCCGCAACTACCTGGGTAAGGGCAACGACCTACCGGCCGAGTATCTGCTGCTGGATCGCGCTAGCCTGCTGACGCTATCCGCGCCGCAACTGACGGTGCTCATCGGCGGCCTTCGGGTGCTGGGGGCGAACTACCAGGACTCAGCGATGGGGGTGTTCACCGACCGTCCGGGCGTACTGACCAACGACTTCTTCGTCAATCTGCTCGATATGGGAACCGTGTGGAGCCCGGTCGATGCCTCGGTCGAGTATCCGGACGTGTTCGAGGGCCGCGATGGTGTCACCGGCGAGAAGCGGTGGACCGCCAGCCGCACGGACCTGGTGTTCGGCTCGAACGCCGAACTTCGGGCGGTGGCCGAGGTCTACGGGGCCGATGATGCCGGCGAGAAATTCGTCCACGACTTCGTCGCTGCGTGGACCAAGGTGATGAACGCAGACCGGTTCGACATCACTCGTCGCTGAGCCCCGAGCCCAGCGTCACGCCTGGCCCGCGCTGGGTCTGGGGCCGGTGACGCCGGCCGGTCCGACTGCCGTCGAGGCGGCGCGGGCCGGCCGGCGTCCGGCGTGTGAGAGTATTGCCGCCGACCACTTGCGGAGGGGCGGGGCAATTCGCTGACGCCATCGGCGAACTCGTCCGGCAGGATCGGGTTGGCGGCTCGGTTCAGCCGGCCAGGTAAGCGGCCAGGTTCGCCAGCGACGACGCCATCCCCGCGGCGTGCTCCTCGGCCGAGATGGCGTCCGGAACCTGCTCCGCCCGGATCTCTACCCGGCTGCCGGCCGGATCGGGCGTCACCGACCAGGTCATGGTCATCGTCCCGGCGAAGGCCGGGTCATCGGAGACGAAGTCGATCGCCTGCACCACCCGCGAAGTGGGCACGATCTCGACGAACCGGGCCTGCACCACATCGGATCCGGCATCCGTCTTGCCCCGGGCGGATGCCGGATCGGCATAGGTCATCCTCATTCGGTAGGACCCGCCAGGGCGGGCGTCGAAATGGTCGAACGATCCGGTCATGCCCGCTGGAGGCAACCAGCTGGCCAGCGCGACTGGGTCGATCAGGGCGGCGAACACCAGGTCCGTCGGCGCAGCGATGATCCGTGAGGCGGCATCGGTTCGCGGCATCGGACCACACTACTGGCGCGGTAGGTCGAAGCGGCGCGGCAATCTCGATCGGTCCAAGACCGGCCCGGCGACCGTAGGCTGGGCCCATGATCCATGACTGCGTCGCCGTGTCACGCTGCCATTCGGCCAGGGGTGGGGCCCGATGACGCAGGTGCAGGTCGAACGGTGGGAGATGCCGTCCGCGGCCGTCGGCGGCGTCAACCCGCTGCCGCCGTTGTTCGCGGGCGGAAACCTCGACAAGACGGCCGATCTGACCGGTGCCCTGGGGCCGGTCGGCGACGAGATCCGCGCCGGTGCCGGCTACGGCAGGGTGGAGTCGGTCTGCCCGTATCTGCTGCAGGATTCCTATACCCGCGAGCGGTCCCGGCACGCCCACCCGGCGATCGTGCTGGCCAACGAACACCTGCGGGCCACCTTCCTGCCCGGGCTCGGCGGTCGGCTGTGGTCGCTGCGGCACGTCGCGACCGGCGACGAGCTGCTGTTCACCAACCCGGTCCTGCAGCCCGCCCACCTCGCGCTGCGCAACGCCTGGTTCGCCGGTGGCGTGGAGTGGAATATCGGCACCATTGGCCACACCCCGCTGACCTGCGATCCGATGCACGCCGCGCTCGTCCGGGCCGACGACGGCAGCCCCGCGCTGCGGCTGTATGAGTTCGAGCGAATCCGGCGCGTGGTCTACCAGATCGATGTGCAGCTGCCGCCGGGCTCCCCGGTGCTGATCGTGCACGTGCGCATCGGCAATCCCAATCGGCACGAGGTTCCGATGTATTGGTGGTCCAACATCGCGGTACCGCAGGCGCCCGGCACCCGAGTGCTGGTGCCGGCGGACTTCGCGTGGAACTACTCCTACGAGAACGTGTTACGCCGCGAGCTCGTCTGCGGGCCGGTCGGCGGCAGCCACGAGAGCGGGGACGGGTCCGCCGGGGACCGAAGGGGCCGCAGCGAAGGGCCCGGCGCGGGACCGTCCGACGTCTCCTACCCCGCGCGCTTCGCCGATGCCGCCGACTTCTTTTTCGACCTGGCCGACGCGACGCAACCGTTCATCGCCGCGGTGGACGCCTCTGGAACCGGTGTCTTCCAGACCTCGACCCGAAACCTGGTCGGACGCAAGTTGTTCCGATGGGGGACCGGCCCCGGTGGCCGGCGCTGGCAGCAGTGGCTTACCGGTATGGCCGACGATCCGGCGGCGGGCTATGCCGAGATCCAGGCCGGGCTGGCCCGTACCCAGTTCGAGCACCTGCGGATGCCCGCAGGTGCGACGTGGTCGTGGACGGAGGCCTACGGCAGGATCGATCTGGCCACCGAGGCGGCACACGGGCCCTGGCGGCAGGCGCGGCTGGCGGCCGAGAGCGCCATTGCCGCAGCGATGCCCGCCGATCGGCTCACGGTGGTCCACACCGATGCCGGCCGACTGGCCGATCGGGCGCCGGAAAGCCTGCTGCACACCGGGTCCGGCTGGGGCGCGTTCGAGCGGCGGTTGCGGGCCCGGGCCGGCGAACCACCGATCGATGCCCCCGGCACCCCGTTCCCCGACGCGTCCCTGTCCGACGAACAACGGCCATGGCTGGCCCTGTTGGAGAGCGGTCCGTTCCCGGACCCAGAGCCCGGAGAGCTACCGGGATCGGTGCACCTGCACCCGTTGCTGGCAGACCTGCTGGCCGGCTCGACCGGGTGGGCGGCACCGGCGATGCTGGGCGTGATTCGGGCCCGCGACGGCGATCCCGAAGGAGCGCGAGCCGCCTGGCAGTCCTCCCTGGAGCGTGCCGAGAACGTCTACGCGAGAAGGAACCTGGCCGTACTGGCGGCGCGCGCCGGGCGCCTGGACGAGGCGGCCGAACAGTACGCCCGGGCACTGGAATCCGGACGGGTCGACCGGACGCGCATCGTCGAGCCGCTGCTGGCCACCGGCCCGGGGGCGGCGCACCCCGCGCTGGTGATCGAGGCGCTGCGCGCCTTCCTGGCCGCTGGGCAGGCGCCGCGAGCACTCGAGGTGATCGACGGCCTACCGATCGATCAGCGGGATCGTGGCCGTGTGCGGCTGCTGGAGGCCACGGCCGCCCTCGCCGCCGGGGACCTCGACCGGTGCGGCGAGATCCTGTCCGACCCCGACCTTCAGGTGGCGGACCTGCGGGAGGGGGAGGACTCGCTGGACCAGCTGTGGTGGGAATACCGAACCAGGCTCGCCGCCGCCGAGCGGCACACCGAGCCCGACGATGCGTTGCGCGCCGAGATCCGGCGCACCGTCACCGTTCCCGCCCACCTGGACTTTCGGATGCATCCGTAACGCGACGTGGCCGATCGTCCCGACCCGGCCGGCCGCCCCCGGGTCCGCAATACACCGTCAGTGCCTGCCGGCGCACGGTGAACCGCACCTGGCGCGGGGCGTCACCGACCTCGCCGTCCCTGGCCAGCGCATCGTTGGTACGGCCACCCGGCCGGATCGTGACCACCAGGTCGGGCACCCGCATCCGGACGAACCGAGAACTGTGCACCGCACCGCCAGACAGCGCGGCGGCCAGCAACCCCAGCGGCGAGCTGGGCTTGCTGGCATCCATCAGCCGCACATCCAGCACCCCGGTGTCCATCCGGGGTCGCCACCGCGGCACCATGCCGGCCGGGCGGTATAGACCGTTGCCGACGAACAATGCCTGCAGTGCACGGTCGACCCCGTCCACGGTGACGGGCAGCGGGGGACAGCGGCGCAGCACCGCCAGAGCGGCGATCGCGGCGGCCAGCGGCTTGCCCCATCGCTTCTCGCGCTTCTCGCGTTCGCTGACGAATTGCGGATAGCTGCCCAGGCTGGCCGTGTTGACGAACGGCCGGCCGCCCGCCTCACCGACGTCGATGCGCATGGCCCGGCCGGCCGCGAGCGCGTCGACGGCATCGCCCAGCTCCGGCAGCCGCAGGTCCTTTGCGCAGTGGTTGAAGGTTCCGGCCGGCAGCACCAGCAGCGGGACATCGGCCGCCATCGCCGCCTCGGCGGCCGCGTTGACGGTCCCGTCACCGCCTGCGACACCGAGCACCTCCCCTCGGTCTGCCGCCGCCCGGAGCGCCCCGGCGAGGTCGTCGCCCGCACTCAGCTCGACCACCTCGGCATCCGGCAGCCGGCATCGCAACTCGTCGATGACCGTCGCGCCGTCCCCATTGCCGGACTCGGGATTGACCACCGCCACCAGCCCGCGGCCGGTCGGCCGCGCCGGTTGTGGGCGGGCCGGTTCACCGCCGTCGCGCACCGGCTCGCCGCCGGACGCTCGGAACACCGTGGCGCCGAGCCCGGCGATGCCCGCCCCGATCGCGGCACCGACCAGCACGTCGCTGGGGAAGTGCATCCCGGTATAGACCCGAGACACGCCGACCCCGACGGCCAGCACGCCGAGCGGCACCGCCAGCGCCGGCGCCTCGACGGCCGCCCCCACGGCGAACGCCGCCGCCGAAGCGGAGTGCCCGGACGGGAACGAACTGGACACCGGGATCCGGCGGGCAATGCGGGCGGCGGGCAGCAGGGACAGGTCCGGCCGGCGACGCGGCAACAGCCGCTTGGCCAGCTGGTTGGTCAGCAGGCTGGTGATCGCGACAGAGGCCAGGCCACGCACCGCCGCGCGCCGGGCCGACGACGATTCGGATGCCCCCAACAGGACCGATACGCCCATCCACAGCGCGGAATGATCGGCGGCCCTCGTCAGCAGTGGCAGCCCCCGATCCACCAGTGGCGGAAAGGAGCGAGCGGCCAACCTCGCGCTGCACCGCACGTCCCAGCGATCGATGCTGGTGGCGATCCGTCGGAGCGCCCCGCCGCGTCCGGCCATCACGCGAGCATAGGGGACCGGGCGGCGGCACCGGGTCGATGCCGTCGCATTCGGCCAGCGGACTACGCCGGGCGCAGGATGGCCACCAGGAAATCCGCGTCCCCGGCGAACGGCCGCAGATCCCAGGTGGACAGCAGCAGGTCCGGCACCCAGCCGGTGACGGCGGCATGGCCGAGGAACTCCTCGAACGGGTAGCCGCGGCCGGCTCCGAACCCGAACGCGGCCCGCCCGTCCGGAGCGATCGCGGCGCGCAGGTTCGCCAGCACGTCCCGGCGGGTGCTGGGCGCCAGGAACGTCATGACATTGCCCGCACAGGAGATCGCATCGAACGTGCCGGTGACGCCCGAGCCCGCGAGGTCCAGTTCGGCGAGGTCCTGCACCAGCCAGGTCGATCCGGGATGGTCCGCGCGGGCGGCATCGATCAGCGCCGGATCCACGTCGACGCCGACCACGGTGTGCCCGCGCCGCGCGAGCTCGCCGCCGACCCGGCCGGGACCACACCCGGCATCCAGGATCCGCGAGCCGCGCGGCAGCATCGCGTCGATCATGCGGGCCTCGCCGTGCAGATCCTGACCGGCGGCGGCCATGTCCCGGAAGCGCTGGATGTACCAGGTGGAGTGCTCCGGGTTCTGCTCCACACGCCGCATCCACATGCTCGTCTCGACCATCTGGGCATTGTCCCGGACGTCGGCGACTCGCACTACGCCGGCTCGTGAGTCTGAGGTGGCGCTGTAGCGCGACCTCAGACTCCCCAGCGGGGGATGGGTCGCCCGGCGGATACGGTGACGTGCGTGCGCAGCCTGCAGCAAATCGACGACTGGCCGGTCCCGCACGCCGCGGCAGCGGTGGTGACGGCGGACGGGATCCAGCACGCCCACGGAGACACCGACCGCGTCTTCCCACTGGCATCGGTGACGAAGCTGCTGACCGCACAGGCCGTGCTGCTGGCGGTGGAGGAGGGTGTGCTCGACCTGGACGACTCCGCCGGCCCGCCGGGCTCGACGGTGCGACACCTGCTGGCGCACGCCTCCGGGCTGGCGTTCAACGACGACCAGATCCAGGCGAAGCCCGGGACCCGGCGGATCTACTCCAACACCGGTTACGCGGTGCTGGGGGATGTGGTGGCGCGGCGATCGGGCTTCGCGTTCGCCGACTACCTGGCCGAGGCGGTGACGCAGCCGCTGGGATTGGCTCGCACCGTGCTGGCGGGCCCGGCCGGGCACGGCGGACGATCCACCGTCACCGATATGGCCACCTTCGCCCGGCAGCTGCTCGCCCCCACCCTGCTCGCCCGACAGACCTACGACGAGGCCATCACGGTCGCGTTTCCCGGGCTGTCCGGAGTGCTGCCCGGATACGGGGTGCAGCGACCGAACGATTGGGGGCTGGGCCCGGAGATCCGCGGCGCCAAACACCCGCATTGGACGGGCGCCAGCAACTCGCCGCGCACCGTGGGTCACTTCGGGCAGTCCGGCACGTTCTGCTGGGCCGATCCGGATGCCGGGGTGGCGCTGGTGGTGCTCACCGACCGGGACTTCGGGGACTGGTGCATGCCCCGCTGGCCGGCGTTGGCCGACGCCGTGCTGGGCGAGTTCGCCGACTGATCGTCCGCCGACGAACTCCGGTCTGGGCCTGCGTCACCGCCGGGATGGTGTCGGGTCCGGGGGTTCGATGTGGTGCGCCGCCAGCAGTGCCTCCACATCGGTGCGCAGCCGCTCCAGTTCGCCGCGCAGGTAGTCCCGGGTGGCGATCTCGCCGATGGCCACCCGCAGTGCCGCCAGCTCACGGGCCAGGAACTCGGTGTCCGCCTTGGTCTGTGCCGCCCGTGCTCGGTCCTCTGCCAGGCTGACCCGGTCCCGGTCGTCCTGCCGGTTCTGGGCCAGCAGGATCAGCGGCGCGGCGTACGCGGCCTGCACCGAGAACATCAGGTTCAGCAGGATGAACGGGTACGGATCCCAGCGGAACACCAGCGGCAGGATGTTCAGCAGGACCCAGATCAGCACCAGCATCGACTGCCAGAACAGGAACTTCCCGGTCCCCATGAAGCGGGCCAGGCCCTCGGAGAACCGGCCGAACGCCTCCGGATCGATATCGAGGGAGAACCGGCGACCCCCCTTCGGTTGGTCCAGTCGCCGCGGACGGGCCTCAGCCATCGGAGCCCCCCGCGTTCGAGGCGTCGCCACCGGCACGGGCGCCACCCCGGGCGGACGAGCCGGCGCGCGCCGTCGAGGCGGGCTCGGGCATCTCGCCCAGGCTCATGTCCCGCCAGTTGTCCGGCAGCAGATGATCCAGCACGTCGTCCACCGCGACGGCCCCCAGCAGGTGCTCCTCGTCGTCCACCACCGGCGCGCACACCAGGTTGTAGGTGGCGAAAAATCGCGTCACCTCCGCCAGTGTCGCCTCCGCGGACAGCCGCGCCATCTCGGTGTCCAGCACCCCCGCGACCAGCTCGAACGGCGGCTCGCGCAGCAGCCGCTGGGTGTGTACGCAGCCCAGGTATCGGCCGGTCGGGGTGGCCTGCGGCGGCCGGCACACGAACACCATGGAGGCCAGCGCCGGAGTCAGCTCCGGGGCGCGAATCCGGGCCAGCGCCTCGGCCACCGTGGCATCCGGCGCCAGCACCACCGGGTCGGTGGTCATCAACCCGCCAGCGGTGTCGAACGAGTACTGCAGCAGCCGCCGTACCGGCTCGGACTCTTCCGGTTCCATCAGCTCCAGCAGCCGGTCCTTGACACCGGCCGGCAACTCGCCGAGCAGGTCGGCCGCGTCGTCCGGATTCATCGCCTCCAGCACATCCGCGGCCCGGGCCTCGTCCAGATGGGTCAGCAAGTCCTTCTGGTCGTCCTCGGGCAGCTCCTCGATGATGTCCGCCAGCCGGTCGTCGCCCATCGCCTCGGCGACCTCACGCCGTTGGCCCTCCGGCAGGTCCCGCAGCGCGGATGCCACATCGGCGGCCCGCACTCCCTCGAACGAGGCCAGCAGCGCCTGGGTGTCCCTGCCGACCGAGGCCAGCAGGTCGGAGGCGTGCACGCCCCGCACATCCGACCAGCCCAGTACCTGCACCGGGGCGCGACGGGCCAGCGGGCCGGTGCGTTCCCGCACCGCGAGCCGGGAGACCAGCCAGTCCCGGGTGCGGGTCTGCTCGATCCCGGCGTCCACCACGGTCGCGGCCGCCGCGGTGGTGGCGATGCGCACCCGGGCGCCCACCACCTGGCCCAGCAGCAGCGCCTCGGTGGGACGCTGCTCGAACCGGGTCAGGCTGACGGTTCCGGTGACCAGTGCCAGCGCGTGCGACTCGATCGAGGCCACGCGGCCAATCGGCACGAAGATGGGTCGGCGAGTCGGCAATTCCACCACCACCCCGAGTACCCGGGGCGGCTGGCGATCCAGACGCAGCGCCGCCACCAGGTCGCGCACCTTGCCGATCGACTCTCCGGTGGGTCCGTACACCGGCAGACCGACCAGCTGCGCCGCGAAGACCCGGGTAGCTGCCACGGGCCTAAGGGTAGGGGGCTCGGCCTCGTCTGGGCGGCAACGCCGCGGAGCACGGCCGGCGTGGGCACAGGCGGGCTGCGTAGGGTGGGGCGGCGCGACACCTGCCGGGCCCTCGGTCGCCAGGCCGCACCACTCGTCCATGATCCGGCACCGCCGGTGCACCCCCGGAAGGAGACCGATCGATGCGGTTGCGCACCTTGGTCTCGCTGATGACCCTGCCATTGCTCGCGCTTGCGGCCTGCGGGAGCGTCGCGTCGTCGTCCCCGGGCACGACCGCGCAGTCGTCGCAAGGATCGTCCGCGGCGTCGAGCCCGACGGCACCCTCGTCCGCGTCCAGCTCGGCGGCGTCCAGCTCGGCTGCCCCGCTCGGCCCGGCGGTTCCGGCCGAGACCACAGTCGCCCGGGCGGTGCCACGTGATCGCATGCCGACCGCCAGCGGGGCGTTCGGCGACAAGCCGACCATCTCGGTGCCGTCGACGCCGCCGCCGGCCAGCCTGCAGCGAGTGGTGCTGAGCAAGGGTGACGGGCCGACCTCGGTCGCCGGGGATTGGCTGGAGGTGAACTACCTCGGCCAGGTATGGGGCGGCAAGGTCTTCGACAACTCCTACGACCGGGCCGCCAGTTTCACCGTGCAGATCGGCGGCCCGCAGCAGATGGTGGTGCCGGGTTGGGACGTGGGGCTGCGCGGGGTCGCCCAGGGCAGCCGGGTGCTCTTGAGCTTCCCACCCGAGGACGGCTACGGCCCGAAGGGCAACCCGCCGGACATCTCCGGATCGGACACGCTGATCTTCGTGGTCGACGTGCTCAAGGTCATCTCCGGCACGGACGCAGGCCAGACCGATGCCGCCGTGCAGTCCACGCCGGGCGGCCTGCCTGCAGTGCAGGGGGCGCCGGGATCCCAGCCCACGGTGAGCGTGCCCACATCACTGGCCGCGCCGACGAAGAACTCGGTGGTGGTGCTGGCCAAGGGCACCGGCGCGCCAGCGCAGGTCGGTGACGTCCTGGTGCAGTACGTCGTCACCAGCTGGGACGGCACCAAATCCGAGAAGAGTTGGCCGGACCCCGCCGGGCAGGATGCGACCGCGGGCACCGGCCCGCAGTCCCTGCCGCTGGCCGAGAACTCGCCGTTCCAACCCCTGATCGGGGTGCCGCTGGGCAGCAGGGTGCTGTTGACGATGGCCGCGGACAGCACCAACGGCACGCCCGCGCTGGCCTGGGTGATCGACCTGATCGCGCAGCGCGACGTGACCCCGACCGGCACCGCGGGGGCGAGCGCCACCGGGGAACCGCCGACCGAGCCCAGCGGCTGATAGGAACTCGCCGGTCCGGCCCGCACGCGGCGCTCCGGTCGCTGCGGCTGGCCGCCTCGATCCGTGTGATCTCGACCGCAGCCGGGCAATGGCGACGGCACAGCCGACCTCGGAGGGCGCCGACCCGGCATAGTGGAATTGGTCTCGCGCGTCCGTCCGGGCGGCGATCCGAACCGTGTCCGAACGAAAAGGAGGGCTGGCGTGGCCCAGCGCGGTCGCAAGCAGTCGTCACAGGTGCCCGGCATGGTGTCCGGCGGCCCCAAGGGTGGGTCGCGAGGCTCCATGCCGTCCGGGCGTAACCAGTCCAAGGGCGGTGGTCGGCAGTCGGTGGCGGCGGCCCGACGGAGCAACGGCGACCGCACCCAACTGATCATCGGCGGGGTCGCCGTCGCCGTGATCATCGCGATCATCGCGGTCGGGTTGGTGCTGTACCAGAAGAACACCGCCACCCAGGGGTCCGGCTACGGGGCGTCCAAGTCGTCCACGGCGAGCGTCGACGACCAGGGCATTATCACCGTCAGCAACGGCGACCCGTCGCTGGTGCTGGACGTGTACGAGGATGGGCTGTGCCCGGCGTGCGCCAACTTCGAAAAGCAGTACGGGCAGCAGATCGCCAAGGCCATCGACGACGGTCAGTTGACGGTGCGCTACCACATGGTGAATTTCCTCAACGATCGCTCGCACTCGGGGACCTACTCGACCCGCGCCTATGCGGCGCTGATCGCCGTGGCGAAGAACGACGGTGACCGGCCTGGTGTGTTCATGAAGTTCCACTCGGCGCTGTATGAGCCGGCGAACCAGCCGGACGAGGGCGGCTCAAGCGACCTGAGCAACGCTCAGCTGGCCTCGCTGGCCGGGTCGATCGGTGCGTCCCAGCAGTCGCAGGATGCGATCTCCGAGGGAACGATCGTCACCGCCGCCGGTACCGACGCCGAAACCAACGTCTCCTCGCTGAAGGCGCTGGCGGCCAAGGCCGGGTCGAGCAGCTACGGCACTCCGACGGTGGCCAAGGACGGTTCGATCCAGTCGATCCAGGACGTGGACTGGCTGACCAAGCTGCTGCCGAAGGCATCGGAGGCGGGGACCGCCGCGCCCTCCTCCGGATCCTGAGGGACGTGCCCCCCGGCGCCAGTCTCCTGGCGCCGGGTGTGCAGCGCCGTCGCGATCCCGATGACTCATGTCAAGATGCCCGCTTCGATTGAGTCGTTGACTCATCGGGA
>CALANS010000013.1 GCA_937926105.1 uncultured Actinomycetes bacterium
CGTTCTGGGGAATGTCCGGATATTCGATGGCACAACGCGCGATACCCGAATTTACGGATACGCGGCACAAAGCATCGTCTCCCGAATGTCCGGGTGGGCCGCGCCGATAGCGCTCAACGCGGCACTGGTGGTCTCGCTACCGATGCTCCTGGCCACCTTCGGAGTCGGCTCCGCCGCCGTCGTGGCGACCTATATGGCGTTGAACCGCACCACGGACAGCGCGCCGATCACGGCAATCCCATCGCCCGAATGACAGCGGGCATCACCATGAACCAGACAAGGAGTGCCGCAATGGGAAAAAACGTGTGATTCTCGATGTCGATACGGGCACGGATGACGCCGTGGCAGTAATGCTCGCCAGGCTCAGTGACACGATCGACCTGATCGGCTGCACGACGGTGTGGGGAAACTCTGCAGTCGAGCACACCACGGCGAACACGCTGCGGGTGTTGGGCCACATCGGACGGTCCGACGTTCCGGTGCACAAGGGTTTGGGCGCCCCCTTCGGCCGGCGGCGACCGAAGCTCGGCGAAGCCGAGTTCCTCGCCCGCATACACCCCCCTGTTCTCGCGCTGCCGGATCCCGTCAGCTCGGTTCGGCCGGAGCCGGTGGTTCGGTGGTTAGTGGACACGATCAAGGCCTCGCCCGAGCCGGTCACGCTGGTGCCGGTGGCGCCCATGACGAATATCGCGGCGGCGGTGACCCTCGATCCATCCATCGTTGACAACGTGGAGGAAGTCGTGATCATGGGCGGTGCCCACGACTTCGGCAATAGCACCGCTGCCGCGGAGGGCAACATCTGGCACGACCCCGTCGCGGCCGACGTGGTGTTCCGGGCCAGCTTCCGGCGCATCGTGCTAGTGCCACTAGATGCCACTCATCGAGCGCTGATCACGGCGGACCAAACGAGAACGCTCCGCAGTCGCGGCACGCCGGCCGCGACGGCAACCGCCGACCTGATCGACGTGCGGATCGCGGCGCATACCACCGACCAACCCGAGCCCATACCAAACAGCGCGGCCGTGCACGACCCGCGCATGACCGGACGTTATTGATGTGACATATCAGAAGAAAGACCCGACATCCGGATGAGGGTTCTTCGGACTATCACTCTTGAACGCATTGCCGGCCATGGCAACGGACATTTACTCACCGTCACTACCGGAAATGGTGACAGAGTTGCGCACGAGCGGACCGGCTGTCCAATTGACTATTTCCGGTTTTATGTTCGGAATGGCCTTCGGGCAAATGCTCGGCGGGTCGCTATCGGACGCATGGGGACGTCGCCGCCTGCTGCTGGCCGGCGAGGCGACGTGCCTCCTGGCGACGGTGGCGTGCGCAACCGCCCCCACGATCGAGGTCCTGATCGCGGCTCGAACGGCGCAAGGTGTTTCCGGTGCGTTCGGCGTGGCCATTGCGCGAGCGATCGTCATCGATGTCGCCAGCGGACCCCGCATGGCACGGATCATTGCGACACTCATGGCGATCGTAGGCATCACCCCGATCGTCGGCCCGATCGTCGGCTCGGTGTTGGCGACCATCTGGAACTGGCGCGCAGTGTTCTGGCTGATCGCCGCGACCCTGGCGGTGAACTACGTCATCATTGTGAAAAGCGTCCCGGAGACGCTGCCCCGTGAGCAGCGGCGAGCAGCGACCGTCCGCGGCGTTCTTGATTCAATTATCGATGTGCTCTCGCGTCGCCGGTATGTTGGGTATCTCCTCGCCTTCGTGTTCGCGTTCGCGGCATTTTTCGCCTATGTTGCGGCGGCGCCGTTCATCACGCAGGTGGTTCACGATTTGTCCCCGATCTGGTACGGCGCCGCGTTCTCTTCGGGCGCCGTCGTGATGACGACGTCGTTCGCGGTATCGGCCAGGCTGGCGGGGCGGGTGGATCCCGAGCGATTGCTCCACGTCGGGCTGCGTGGACTGGTGGTCGCCGGCGCGGTGATGCTCGCCGGTTCGCTGGCCGGAATGCCACTGTGGGTATTTTTCCTGGGAATCCTGATACTCGTAATCTCGATGGGGCAAGCGATCCCGAATGGCACGGTCCAAGTGCTGGAACAGGCGCGCGACGCCGGCGGCACGGCATCGGCCATCCTCGGCTTCACGCAATTCCTCTTGGCGGCGGCAGTGGCACCTCTGGTGAGCCTGGCCGGGACGGACGACCCGCGACCCTTCGGGGTGACGATGGCCGCAGGGGCGCTGCTGGCGCTGGCCGTGTTCCGCGCCCTGGCCCGACGCCCGCGCCCTGGCCAGGCCTAGGGCTCGCGACAGAATATCCCGGGTTTTAGGCGTGAGGGCCTTACCCACATCTGGGGCATACCCCAAATGAACGGACGTATGACGGCGATGACGCGGTTCCAGATGAAGCTTGATTCTGCATTGATAGACACTCGTCGCCCGATCCCATAGAGTCGATCTGGACAGGATTGCGGCGGATCGGGAGCGGGGTGGGCAGTGCGGGTCGGCTATGTGCGGGTGTCCACCATCGATCAGCACACAGACCGGCAACTCGTCGGCGTCGACGTGGAGAAGGTGTTCACGGACAAGGCCTCCGGCAAGGACGTGCACCGGCCCGAGCTCCAGGCGGCGCTGGGCTTCGTCCGCGAGGGCGACACCCTGGTGGTGCACTCGATGGACCGGCTGGCCCGTAACCTCGGCGATCTGCGCGCCACGGTCACCGATCTGACGGGCAGGGGAGTGACGGTCGAGTTCGTCAAGGAGCACCTCGAGTTCAAGCCCGCAGGTAACTCCAACATGGACACGCTGCTACTCAACGTGATGGGGGCATTCGCCGAGTTCGAGCGAGCCTTGTCGAAGGAACGGCAGCGCGAGGGTATCGAGCAGGCCAAGCTGCGCGGCGCCTACAAAGGCCGCAAACCCGTGCTCAACCCCGAGCAGATTGATGAGCTTCGCGCCCGCGCCGTCGCCGGCGAGCCAAAAACCGTACTGGCCAAGCACTTCGGCATCGGCCGCGCCACCGTGTACAACTACCTGTCGACATCCGGCGCAGTATCGATAGACGCCCCAAGCCCTGCCGATCAGGGTAATGAATCCATCGACCGCACGAAATCCGAGTGAGCCGCACATATGCCCAACATCTTCGACAACCTCACCGACGACTCACGGCTGAAGCCGGCCCTTCGGGATTCACTGGAAGATTTCGACACCGTGGATGTCGCCACGGGCTATCTCGACCTGCGGGGCTGGTCGGCGTTCGCCGACATCATCGAGAAGAAGCGCTCGGCGCCAGGCCCGGACGACGCGCCCGTAGCCCGCGTGCTGGTAGGCATGGTCGCGCCATCGGATTCGCAGGAGATCTTGAACTCGCTCCAGGACGACGTGCAGCCGCCAGCCTACGGCTCTAACATTCACGACCGGGAGAAGGCGCTCGCCCGCCGCGACCAGCTGGTAAAGCACCTGCGTAATCAGCTGATGCGCGGGCTCGCCACCGCGGCGGGGCAGGCCACCTTGCAGACGCTCAAGGCGCAGCTGGCCGACGGCGCGGTCGAGATGAAGGTGTTCACCGAGAAGCCGTTGCATGGCAAGACGTATCTGTTTCACGCACCGGAGAAGAAGCACGGTGCCCGCTGGGGGTATGTCGGCTCGTCGAATCTGACGGGGGCGGGACTGTACTCGAATCTCGAGTTGAACATCGACGTTCAGGACTCGGACGCGACCGCAAAGCTCGCCGCGTGGTTCGACGCCCGCTGGGACGACCGGTTCTCCCTGTCGATCAGCGCGGAGATCATCGAGCTGATCAGCCAGTCGTGGGCCGATCAGCAGCAGCCGACCCCGTTCGAGGTCTACCTCAAGGTGTGTCATGCCATGTCGCAGGACGCACGCGATGGCATGGGCTATGTGCTGCCCGCCTCCATGCACAAGCTGTTGTTGGACTACCAGGAGTCGGCGGTGCGCACCATGGCCAGGCGGATCGTGCGCCGGGGTGGCACGATGCTCGGCGACGTCGTCGGCTTGGGCAAGACCCTCACCGCGGTGGCGGTCGCTCTGATGTTGGAGGCGGCAGAGGACTATTCGACGCTGATCTTGTGCCCGAAGAACCTGGTGCAGATGTGGCAGGAGCACGTCGAGGCCTACGACATCAACGGCCGGGTCGTCTCGTATTCGATGGTCGACAAGATCCTGCCTGAGCTCAAGCGGTTCAACCTGGTGATCTGCGACGAGTCGCATAACCTGCGCAACAACGGCACTGTGGCCTACGAGGCGATTCACCGCTACATCCGCGCGAACGCGTGCAAGGTGCTGCTCCTGACCGCGACCCCGTACAACCTGGCGTTCACCGATGTTGCGAACCAGATCGGCCTGTACGTCGATGATGACGACGATCTGGGTATCGTGCCGACCGCCGCGATCATCAAAGACCCGAACCTGGTGACGAAGGTCGACGGGAAGATCAACACTCTGGCTGCATTCCGCCGCTCGGAGGAGCCGGACGACTGGAAACGGCTGATGAGCGACCATCTGGTGCGCCGCACCCGATCGTTCATCAAACGCACCGCTAAAACCGAGCAGGTCATCGGACCGGACGGCAAGACCACGACCCGTGAGTATCTGCAGTTCGCCGACGGCACCAAGTTCTTCTTCCCGACCCGGGTACCGAAGCCTTTGAGTCACGACTTCAGCGATGACGACCCGGCGCGATTGATGGAAGACGACGAGACGCTGGACGCCATCCACGCCCTAGGTTTGCCGCGGTACCGGCTGGCCGACTACGACAACCCGCGAGCGCTCCACACCGAGGCCGACACCAAGGTCCTCGATGACATCCGCACCGGCCGCGGCAACGTGTCCGGGTTCGTGCGGATCGGGCTTTTCAAACGCCTCTCGTCGTCGGGGCATTCGTTCATCTTGTCGCTGCAACGCCAGCGGGCCCGCAATGAGTTGTTCGTGTACGCGATCGACAACAAACTGCCCGTGCCGCTGGGCACGTTCACCGACCGGCAGATCGCCATCAGCGACGAGGACTTCGAAGACGAAGCCGCGCGGCACGGCACGGCCGCAACCCGCTACGCCGAGCTGCGCAAGACACTGCCGGCCTCGACGAAGTGGGTCAACACCACCGTGTTCAAGCCAGCGCTGCGGGCGGATCTGGTGCGCGACAACGACACGCTCACCGGCCTGTTGGATCGGTTCGGCAGTTGGGATCCGACACGGGACTCGAAGATCAACGCCCTGGTCGATCTGCTGCAAAACCAGCACCCCGGCGAGAAAGTCCTCGTCTTCACCGAATACGTGGACACCGCCACCTACATCGCCGAGGCCCTGGAGGGCGCTGGCGTGCCGAACGTTGGGCTTGCCTCCGGCAACACCGACAACCCGGCGGCGATCGCCAGGAGATTCGCCCCCAAGTCGAACC
>CALANS010000014.1 GCA_937926105.1 uncultured Actinomycetes bacterium
GATCGGCGGCCGGCTCATCTGCAACGGTGGCATGGCTAGAAGCATGCCACCGCGTGCGCCGGCCGATGACTGGACTTGAGTCCATTGCCGTGGCGGGGCCGGCGACGTGAACTTGGGCCCTGGGCGTGTCCGCGGCCGGGCGCATATGGCCACCGACCTGCGTCGATAGTCCGGGAAGGGATTGTTGCCGGCGCGCTCGTGGACCTATGATGGGCGAAATTGCGCGGGCTCTCACCTGACGGTGCGGGACGGCTGTGGCGATGGCGGGTGAGGTGAGGTACGGATGCACCAGGCGCGCGCCGAGACGCAGATCGAATCACGGGACGTTCCGGGGACCGCGTCCGTGGAGCAGGGAATCGAGACGGCCGCACCGGTGGGTATGGCCATTGTGCCGCCCTACCCGACGATCGAGCGCCTGGGCTCCGGCTCGGGCGACCCGTTGGGCGGCTCCGACGCCGACCCGGAAGTGGGTGCGGCATTGCGGCGGTCCAGCGGCGGGGGGCGCCCGCTGGACCGTGTCGATGCGCACCGCTTCGGCCAAGGCTTCGGAGCGGACCTCTCGGCGGTACGGCTGCACACCGACGCCCAAGCCGATGGTCTCGCCCGGTCGGTACAGGCGACGGCCTTCACCTATGGCAGCGACATCTACTTCTCCCACGGCAGTTTCTCACCGAGTACTCCGGCCGGCGATCACCTGTTGGCCCATGAGCTGGCGCACGTCGTCCAGAGAACAGCCGGAGCGTCGAACTCGCCAGGGCCTCTCGGTGGCTCGGGTATCCGCATCGGGCGGGCCGATGACCCGGCCGAGGTAGCGGCCGATGCTGCGGCGGATGCGGTCATGCCACGGCTTCGCGGCGGCGGGGCATCGGGGCACGCTCCGGTGGGCGTCGACCCCGTGCGACAGCCGCTCGCTCGCACCGTGCGCCGGTCGGCGACCGGTCGTGGCGGCGTGGGGACGGCCCCGGGTGTGATCCGCCGCGATGACACCGTGGTGGACGAGACGGCGCCGACGCCCGAAAAGGCCGGCGCCTGGGTCGGCTCCACGGATGCCCGCGGCGCCCGGAGCGGCCTCACCGTGGGAGGAGCGCGCCAGCGGCCCGCGGCGCCGAAGTGGGCGTCCGGACAGAGTCCGATGGGGCCGCGTATGCACGGCCTCACCACAGAGCGCGATCCGGTCAAGCGCCTCCGCGCCCTGGTCGAAAGCGCGGAGGCGCCGAAGAACAACGAGGAAGCCGCTGATCGATTGAAGGAACTGCGACAGCTGCTGACCCTTGCGGGAGCTGCCGGTAGGAAAACGATTTCCGGGGACACCGCGCTGATGACGCGCGCCCGCACATTTGTCGGGGACTTCGAATACATGGCGCTGGTTGCCGCTGTCGGCATGTACGTGGCGCCCGGTCCGGAGCGCGCCAAACAGCCCGACGCCGCGGCGCACATGTCGGGTGCAGAGGCGGACGAATTCATCCGACAGAACATGGGATCGATCAGCCATCTGAAGGGCTACATCGATACGGCCGTCGGTGCCGGCAAGAAGGCGGACGGCTACATCGCCGTCGTCGGAGATGAGGACTGGAAGCGAATCTACGAAAAGCAGTACAAGGGCAGGACCGCCGGTAAGGACGACACCTTCACGAACGCGTTCATCGCCAATACCCACGCCGACCGGCCCGCGGTCATTCACCACGACCGGGGGACACGGTCCACCGCGATTCATGAAAGCATGCATCGCTACTCGGAACTCGGCGTCCTGCACACGTACGGGTCTCCGCTCAATGAAGGCATCACCGAGTACTTCACCAGACTGATCACGGACAAGGACGGGAAACCTGTCCACGGCGGAAAATCCAATAGGAGCAACTACCAGAAGAACTGGACCTTCGTGCAGGCGCTCCTGGGCGTTCTGGGAGATGGCCTCGTCGAGCAGCAGACCGCCCTCGCCGAAGCTTATTTCAGCGGCAAAGTGGGGATCCTGCGTACGAAATTCGTTGCGGCCTGCGTCAAGCACGGGCAGACGGAGGCGGCCGGGGCATCCGCCTGGGACGATGTGATGGACAACGTCGGGCAACAGAAGTGGGGCTCCGTTCCGGACATGGCAGCACTCGCGCAGCCGCCCGCGCCGAAAGCCGCCCCGGCTGCGCCGGCGCCACCGGCGACGGCATCGGCGACCCCGTCAGCCGCGACGGCGCCCCCTGCGGCGACCCCGGCCGGCTGACCCTCGATCGAACAGGACGACGCATGGATGCTGCCATCACGCACCGCGACGGCGACGGACCGCAGGACGACGAGGCCTGGGAGGATTCGCAGGTGGATCGGGCCACCGCGATGCTGCGCCTCTTGACGCGCGACCGATCGTCCCGCCCGGAGCCACCGCAGCCCGATCCCGCCGAATGGGGCGCACGCCGCGCCGTGGCGAGATCCATCGACGACACGACGGCGTCGGTGAGCATCTACCTCTTCGACAATTATTGGCGCGCCCGGGAAGCCGAGGAGCGACTGCGTGATGCCGCGCCACCGGGCCGGGTAGCGGTCGTTGAGGTGAATGGGCCGCTCATGCTCTGGGCGACGGCCGAAGCGCAGGACGGCGACGGCGCGGAGGTGTTGGACCACGTGCAGTCGATGTTCGCCGGCGACGAGTAGCCCCGCGGTCCCCGGCGGCCGGGACGGATCCGGACCGGTCTAAGTCGCGCCCGCCACGATGTCGGCGACCGGCTGCTGGAATCGGCCGAATGCCGTTGCCGCGTCGTCCACGGCACCGGCCAGCAGCGCCCCGTAGGCGGCGCGGGAGATCGCGAGCGCCTCTTCCGGG
>CALANS010000015.1 GCA_937926105.1 uncultured Actinomycetes bacterium
CAACCGCGGCCTGATGTTCCACACCCAACGAGTCAACTGAACTCGGGGCGGTCCCTCCTGTCCAATTCGGCTCTCGCGCAGACACGGAGCCGTTCCACCCAGATGTTCCGTACCCTCTGCGTCATACCAAATCACGGCGCTGGGAGTGAACCCGTACGACCAACCGCCCACCACGACGGACGCTTGGTCCGCACCGACGAAGGCAGCGCCCTCGAGCACGTGAGTACCGCGACTTGCAGATCCCAAGCGAAAGGACACTAGACACGCGATCACCAGAACCACAACGCCCGTCACGACAAGTGCCATCGCCGACACCGCAGCTGGCTGACCCCGGCAATATTGACATCCTTGTGCCACACCGAGTCCGTGTCCATCTACCCCGAGTCAGCAGGCGGTAGGACGCTGAAGCCGCCACGGCCTCAGATCAGAGGACGCTCGTACCGGCGGAGGGTGGGGTACGGCGCGAAGGTGGTCTGTGAAGTCACGTCGGTAGGCGTCCATCCCCGGCGAACATAGAAGCGGATCGCCCGTTGATTCGCCTCGAACACGCGCAGCCAGGCCTCCCGGTGGCCGTTGTCGCGTATGTGCGTGATGATCTCGTCGTGTGCCTGGCCAGCCAGCCCGCTACCCCACGTGTCGACCGCGGTGCCGAGATGGAGGAACTCGTTTCCACGGTCACAGCAAACCCGGCGATCCTGTCGGCACGGATGATGACAAAGCAATCCACTGCGGGATCGTCCAGTTCGGCGAGCCATCGTTCTCTGATCACCTCGCTGGGGAACGGGTGAGTGTCCTGCGGGAAGATGTGCGCCAGCCCGGCCACTGATCCATCCCGCTGAACCTCGACCAGCGCATCAACCTCATGCACGGTAAGGGGTCGGAGAACGAGCATTGACGGAGGTTACCGCGACCCTGAAGGTACGAGCTGGTTCACGCTGAGCCGTCACCACCGGAGCGCTGAGCCCGCGAAGGCGGCCCGCAATCTGCCTGGACGCCCGGGCGTCGTCCTGAATCGGCACCCACCGACGTCCATCGTTCCTGGCCCGGGTCTACCACCGCTCGAACACGGGGATCGGCTACCGGACGCCGCGATCGTGGCCGGGAGTGACTGGGTGCACGGGACGTCCAAGGTTGAACGCCCCAGTGAGCGTGCTGGTGGCCCGGCCAATACCGCTGACCGCTCTCCGGCTGAGTCGCGATGTGCCCAGCCCTCCCGTCGCGAACTTCGTTGAGATTTCACGAGCGCTGCGTCGGTGGCCTCGTACCGGGGTTTCGCGACGCCGTACCTGGGTCGCGGCGACACCCTCGTGCCGTGTGTGGGCTTGTAGTTGTAGCGGTGGGAGGTGCGAGAGGAGGCGTGATGACGTTCGAGGAGTTCCTCGGCGGGTCGTTCGAGCGGTTGGCCGGCTACGCGCGGTTGCTGGCCGGGAACCGGACCGAGGGCGATGACCTGCTGGCCGAGGCACTCCTCGTCGCGCAACGACGCTGGCCGGACATCGCCGTCATGGAATACCCCGTGGCTTACGTGCGTACCATCATCACCTCTAGGCATCTGAAACGACGGCGTTCCTGGTTTGCCCGGAACGTGACCACCCATTCTCCGGAAACGCTGCCGGAACCATCGGACAGCCATGGCGGCCAGCTGAATGAGGTTGCCCGGATCGACGATCAGCACCAGATCGCCACCCTGTTGGCGGGTCTGCCGCCACGGCAACGGACTGCGGTGGTGATGCGCTACTTCCTCGACCTGTCCTACGACCAGATCGCGACGGAACTCGGCGCCACGCCCACCGCGGCCAAGACCTTGGTCTCTCGGGGACTGGCTGGGATGCGGATAGTCGGTGCGGCCGAAAACTTCCAGGAGACACGATGACCACCGAACAGCAGTTGACACCAGTGCTTGAGCACATCGCCGCCGACCACGGCGACCGCGGCCAGATACTGAATCTGCTGACCGCGCGCAAGGCCAGACCCGCCGCCATCCGTCGACGCGCCGCGATCGGTGGCAGCGCACTCACCGTCGCGGCGGCCATCGCCGTGGTGTTCACGATCGCGGGCAGCGCCAGCGGCGGGTCCACGCCGCATCAGGTCCCGCCCGCAGCCAGCCAGCCGCCAGCCGCTATGTCCACGGCGGCGCTACTCGATACGCGTGACTCCTCGGTGATGTCTTCGGCCGACGCCCAGTCTCGGGCGTTAGCAGCGGAGCAGTCCGCTCGGGCTCGGATCGCCTCGGTGGCGTCCGAAGCCAAGGCGGCGGCCGCGGCGATGCAAGCGGCCGTGGGCGTGTGCCAGCGTGCGTGGTCGGCTCACCCCGTCCTCGCCGGTGACGCGGTCGATCCCACCGCAATCACCGCCCTGGCCACGGCGTGCGCGAGCGCATTCGGCGCGTCCTCGACACCGACGATCACCTGGGTGCAGACCGACATGTCCCGGGCCGCCACGATCCTCAGCCCCAACGAGGAAGGCAGGCACGGTCAGGACCCGGTGGTGCTCGTGCTGATCACCGGCCGATTCGTGGGCGACACCAGCGACAGCACCGCGCTGTTGATCATCCCGTCCAAGACCGCCGGTCATCTCGGTATCGATTTTTCGATCGACGCGCAAACGGTCGCGGACATCGGCACTCTCGGGGCCGTCCGCCACGGATAGCCGCCGAGCGGGATCGTGGGCCCCTCAGCGCTCGACGATGAACACACTGAATGTGTCGATAGTGGTCTCGCTCCGATCACCATGGGGACCTCGGATCAGGTGCTCCGTAGCGGGATGGTCTACCGGTGGCGATGGGAGCGTGCCGACCACGTCGGCCGGTGGGGCACTTGTCGTTACGGTGGCGTCGGTGCCGATGTGCCGGCTGTGTGGCGTGTTAGGAGCCGCCTATCTTGCTGGTGCGGGGCGGGTTGCGACCTGGATGTAGTCGACGTCGCCGGGTATGCCGGTCACTGCTTGCGAGTGGCCGGTGGTGGGGTCGACCGCGATGATCTGCCCGGCCGCCAGGAACAACCATTGTCCGTCGGGCGACCATGCCATGTTCGATCCGTATGACGGTGCGGACGGATCGGGACTGGATGCCAACGTGACCGTGCGATCGGTTCCGGCCCGCAGGTCGATCAGGTGCAGCGTCGACGCATCGCTGCCGTCGGGGGACGGTACGAGCACCGCGGCGTGGGCCCCGTCGGGTGAGATCACGCCCCACTGCTGCGGATTGATGTCGGCCGACGTCTGATGGTGCTGACCGGTCCTGCGGTCGATGTACACGTCGGTGCAGTGTTCGTTCTTGGCGCAGGGGCGCAGCAGCCAGCCGGTAGGGCCGACGGCAACCAGATCCAGTTCGGCACCGGACGCGATGCAGGTTCGCCCGTCGGGGCGCACGTCGTAGAGGCAGTTCGCGCCGCGGACCAGCACATAGCCGTCGCCGTCGGGTGCCAACGGCGGGCCCGACATGGGGATGGTGACCGAGGTCTTCTTACCGTCCAGCCCGACCAGCAGCAGCTTGTCAACGCCGGATTCCGCGCCGTTGGCGGTTTCTTCCACCCACACCTGGCCGAGTTCCGGCCCTGGGAAGGTGTTGCCCCCGCCTCCGGACAATGCTCCGGGAAGTTCCGTGGCCAGTCCGTCGTCGGGCATCAGGAAGCCGGGCACGAGGTCCCACGCCCGGGCGATCACCGCGTGTGGGCCGACGAGGAAGAACGCACCGGCGCCGCTCTGGATCCCCGGGGCCGGTTTCACCGTCACCCTCCCTGGCGCGAACTGGATGCGGGCCACCGCCTGCGGCGAGCGGGCGAACAATTCGTAGCCGCCACGGATGCCCAGGATTGGTTGGCCCGCATCGATGGTGGTGGCTGCGGTGACGGGTGCCAGTGATGCGACCGTGCCTGACGCACCGCTCGATGCCGGTGCTGATTGCCCTGACTGCGGGTTGGAGGGCGAAGGGCCGCGCGTGGTGGTCACCGTCACCGTCGTGGGAACGGTGACCACCTGGCCGGTCGAGGGTGGTCCGGCGGGCACCGCGCGGTGCTGCCCGCCGATCAGGGACGCGATCGGCACCGCCACGGCCAACACGGCGACGAGGCCGACCACCGCGACCTGCGCGCGCCGCTGTGTGCGGCGACGCCGGGCCCGGGCGATCAGGTGATCGGCTGGTGGTGGCGTGACGCGGTCGCGAAGCCGGTCGCGGGATGCCGCCAACCGGCGGTCAAGCTCATCCATGATCCTCCGCCTCCTGCAGCAAGTCGGCGTTCGTGACCCCGTGTGGCCGCCGGTCTTGCAGTGCCTGCTGCATCGTCGAGCGGGCCCGTGCGAGCCGGGATTTCACGGTTCCCTCGGCCACCCCGGTCCGCACCGCCACCTCCGCGAGCGGCAGGTCGGCCAGGTAGTGCAGCACCACGGCCTCTCGCTGGCCGTCCGGCAGCGCGGCGATCGCGTCCATCAATTCGTCATCGACAACGATCGAACCGTCCGGCCGCTCGGCGCGGGTCGGGTCCCCGGCGCGCCGCAGCAGCGCACGCATCGCGATGCCGTGGCGCCGTCGCCGGCGCCGCGCGATGTTCAACGCGACCGTGCAGACCCACGCCTCCGGGTTGTGCACGGTGCGCAGCCGGGACTGCCGCGCATAGGCCCGCAGGAACGCCTCCTGCACCACCTCCTCGGCCACACCGACGTCGCTGCTCACGCTCAGCACGATCACGACCAGACGCCGATAGCTGGCCTCGTACAACTGCGCGAACCACGCATCGTCCACGATCAGTGATCCTCCCGCAGTGCGTCCCTACTCACCACGAGTCACAACCAGCCCGTCAGGTTCCCGACTCCGCCGAATTGGTGCAGCCGGCTCGACGCGCCCATCCGGATTCATGCCACCGCGTCAAGACCCTGCAGCATCGATCCCGCCGATGAGGCGACGCCGCGCAACCCGAACGAGCCCCCAGGATGGCGCCAATGGATCCGTTCGCCGACCGCAGTCGGTCTGGCGGGCCGTGTGTGGCCCGCACGTTCGGGCCTGCCCCTTGCGTTCGGCTACTGATGGAATGTCACCCATCGCAGCGCTGGGTGACGGGCGAGCCGGCGGTCGGCTGCGGGTGCCGCCGTGCGGACGGCTCGGGGCACGGCGATCCACAACGCAGCGAGCGTCACCGCGTACATGATCGCGGCGCCGATGTCGGTGGCGCCGCTGGTGTATGGGCCGCCGAATCCTTCGCCGACGCCCCAGACGAGAAGCGCGAACACGATACCGAACCCGAACCCGATACGCTGGGCCAGGCCAAGGATCAGACTAAGACAGATCGCGGTTTCGGCTAGTGCAATGACAACTGCGAAGGTGGTCGGGGCGTGCGCGACGGCCCGATTCCAGAAGGTGAACCAGCCGCCAAGCCACCAGGGCTGACCTTGGGCGGCGTCGGCGATCATCGCGGCATAGTGGTGGCGGAAGCCAGGCAGCCACTTGAGTGTGGCATCGATGCCCCAGATCAACCCGAAGCCGATCCGCACCCAGTAGTACCGGTGCGCCGCTGTGGTACCGACCGGTGGTGGCGCGGGCTGCGCCGGATGGGCTGAGTCCGCCGTTGGGCGGGTCAACAGCTGTGACATGACGTTCCTCGCTTGAAGAATGGGGCGACACGGCCGGACCGGCGCGGCCGGTGGCTGCGATGTGCCGATGGGCTTTGAGCTATGGGCGTCCGGTCAGGTGTGGTGGGAGGAGACCAGGGCGGCGTAGACAACGATGTTGGATTCGTAGCTGTGCTTGGCGTAGTCGAACCTGCCGCCGCAGGTCATCAGGCGCAGCGCCGCGTGGTCGGTGTTGCCGTAGACGGCCATGGTGGGAAAGCCGGCCTTGGCGTATTCGTTGACGTGGGTGACGTGGAAGACGGCGACGGTGCGATCGGCGCGGGTGACCTGGATCGTGTCGCGCTGGCGGAGTTTGCCCAGGTCGAAGAACACCGCGGGCCCCCACCGAGCGGAGTCGACGTGCCCGAGGATCACCGATGGGCCGAGCTGGCCCGGGGTGGGGGAGACGTCGAGCCAGTAGGCGTGCGAGTCGCGGGCCAGGGGCGGGGTGGTGATCTCGCCGTTCGGTTGCAGCCCGATGGTCTTGAGGTCCGACTGGACGCCGATCGCTGGGATCGACAGGTGCACCGGCATCGAGCGGGCCAGGATCGGTCCCTTGGTCGTCTGGCTGTGCTTGGGAGTCGGAGACGGTGTGCCGATACGCCGTGTCCCGGACGTTGTGGATGACGCCGAAGCCGAAGCCGAAGCCGAAGCCGAAGACGGCGGCGGCGGCGGCGAGGATGGGGACGGGGTGACGGCGACCGGGATCGCGGCCTCGGCCGGCGGCTGGGGCGCCGCCTGCTGCGCCCTGGCCGCGATCACGATCGCGATCACCCCGCACACCGCGAGCGCCACGCCCGCCGCACTCCAGATCCGAGTGCGGCGAGTGTGGCGAGCGTGGATGCTCATATCTGATCTACCTTCTACTGCGCCACGTCCCGACGGGTGGTCAGTTCTGCTGGCCGTAGCGCCGGCGTAGGAAGAACGCTCCACCGGCGGCCACGATCAGGCCGCCACCAACCGCGAACAGCCATCCGTCTTCGAGGCCGGCGGTGCTGCCGCCACCGGTCGGGCTGGAACCCACCGGCATGGCCGACATCTGCGAAACGTGCAGCGCGCCGCACAGCGCCGGCGCTGTGCCGATCAGGGCCAGTTTCTTGCTCTGGCCGGGCAGGGTGACGTCCAGCGAGTTCGGCGTGGACAGCGACGCTTTCGGGGCGGTGGCCGGGTTCAGCCCATGCACCACGACCACCGCGTTGTCGTTTCGGATCGCCGAGAGGGTGTCGGCGTTCATGGTGAACGTCCGCTGGTAGGTGTAGCTGCCACCGCCCGGTGCGACGGTTACGTCGGTGCCCGCCTCCGGGCCGGTGCTGCCCTTGGTGGAGAAGGTGGTGCCGATCATGCCGTAGGCGTCGTGGCCTTCGACAGTTGAGATCACGCCGTCGCCGTTGGCGTCGGCCGACGCGGTCGGGCACGTGTCCTGGCCGTTGATGTGGATGTGCTGCACGTGTGGGAACGGTGCGCCCGCGAACGAGGCTGGGATGCCCAGGGCGGCCAGGGTGTCCTTGTCGGTGGGCAGCTTGTCCGCCAGACCGGAGACCTTCATCTTGACGGTGGCCTGGTTACCGTCGATCCACACCGTGATCGTGCCGGAGGCGGCCCCTGATGGGGTGTTCAGCGGCACCGGGTCCAGCGTCGCCTGGTAGGTGGTGCCGTCCGACGGTGCAGCGGCGCTCGCCGGCGCGACCAGAGCCAGACCCGTCAGACCCGCAATGCCGGCGACGGCCAGTGGCGCCAACAGATGGAGCTTGGACATGGGATGGATCCCCTTCCACTCGATGCGGCCGGGGCACCATGCCCTGACCTCGGATGACCTGCGCCCCGGCGCGACTGTTGGACCGGGAAACCGATCTGACATCGGTTGGCATTCGGCGCCGACTGCCTCGCGGCTTGGTTCGCGTGAAGAATCTTTTGTCCGTGCTGTCGCGTGGCCGCCCGCCCGCGGCGCTGCGGTTGGACGGTGCGCAGATGCCAGCGACGGCGAGTTGGGCACAGCCCTCATCGCATCGCCGTGCCGGACCACCCCCCGGGCCGGGCTCGAGACTCACGTCGACCCGCCGACTCAGGCTGCGATAACCGCTGGCCGTCCACTGCCGCACGCTCTCGGGACTATGCGTTGGCGGCATGGGAGTGCTCCGCGCGAAGAGTCGGGCCGGAATCGGCCCGGGCGTTCCTCTTGTCACCGGAGCCACCGTGAAGTCGGTGGGCGGCAGGCATTCCGGGGGAGTACCGGAGGCTGGTCAGGAGCCCAGCGGTACCACCCATACCGGCGTCGTTGTCGGCGCCGTCGAGCCGCCCGTGGGTTCGACCGAGACAGCGACGCCGGTATCCGACGCGCTCAGATCGGCCAGGATGATCCGTCCGGACGGGCCGGTCCGCGCCGCCACCATCCCGGCCGAGCGTGCTGTGTCGCCGACCAGCAGCCATAGCTGATATGCCTTCCCGGCTGGCAATCCCGGTAGCGCGGCGAGGCGGACCACCGCCGCGTCGCAGGAGCGGGCCAGCGTCACCGAACCCGCGCTGCCGACGCTGGGACGGTGCACCCGGGCGTCCGGCGCGGCCGCGACACACTGTGCCGCGGCCTGTTCCGGAGACGTGCCGCCCCGCTGGGTCGCCAGGACCACACCGCCGGCGATCAGTGCCGCGGCCACCGCGGCCGCCACCAACAGGACGGGCCGGCGCCACCAAGGAGTGTGACGGCGGTGACGGCCCACCGTGTCCGGGGCCTCGACCGGCTCCCCGCCAGACGCTCCGGTCGTCGCGGTCAGCGGCGGCTGCTGCGGGGTGCGCGCGGCCGCGCGCAACACCTTCTCCCGCAACCCGTCCGGTGGCGGCTCGGCCACGGCCGCGGCCAGCATCGCCGCCGTGGCAAGGAACTCGGCGTACTCGACAGCACAGGAGTCGCAGCCGGTCACATGCTCGTCGAACGCGGCCGCCTCAGCTGGTGGCAGCGCATCCAGCGCGCGGGCGCCCGCATCGGCATGCATCGGGCCGGTCATCTCGTCACCCCCAGGCAATCGCGCAGCCGGATCAACCCGTCACGCATCCGCGTCTTCACCGTCGACAGCGCCGCACCGAGCAGCTCCGCGACCTGCGGATAGGTGTAGCCCGAGTAGTACGCCAGCGTCACCGACTGCCGCTGCAGTTCCGTTAGCGTGGACAGGCACCTCCGCACCGCGGCCCGCTCCATCCGGTGCTCGACCGCCTCGGACACCGAATCGATGTCCCGCTCGACGGCGGCCCGCCCCGCCCGGACCTCGCGATCCGCGGCGGCCTGTGTGGAGCGCACCCGGTCCACCGCGCGGGCATGCGCCAGCGCCACGATCCACGCCGAGGCAGACCCGCGTACCGCGTCGAACCGGCTGGCCCGGCGCCACACCTCCAGGAACACCTCCTGCGCGACCTCTTCCGCATGGTCCGGGTCGCGCAGCACCCGCCGCGCGATGCCGAACACCCGCGAGGCGAACAGTCCATACAGCTCGTCGAACGCGGCCGCATCGCCCAGCGCCGTCCGCCGCAGCAACTCCGCACCCGGGTCGCGCGCGTCACCGATGCCGTACGTGGACCCGGTATCGCCGTCATCCCCGTCCGGCACTGCGGACAGATGTCGGGTCGCCATGAGTGCCCATCCTTTCCCAGCCACCCGGAGATTCGGAGCACGGGCGCGCCCGGATGGGTGCCCCGGTCCGCCGACCTACGCCGGGACAGTCAGAACAGGCGGGGCAGTCAGACCAGGTGGGGCAGCAGAACAGAGGGAGGGGCCGGTCAGTCGTTGCGTCCGGTGGCCGCCAGACTCGCGCCGAGGCCCATCATGATCAGCCCGCCGGCGCCCCCGATGGTGGCCATGCGCTGAGGTGAGCGGGCGAACCATTGCCGGGCCGTGCCCGCGAGAAACGCCCAAGCGCTGTCCAGCACCAACGCAACGAGCGGGAACAATGCTCCCAGCATCAGCAGCTGCAACGGCAGATGGCCTGCCGCCGGCACGGCGAACCCGGGCATCACCGTCGCCAAGATCACGATCGTCTTCGGGTTCGTCACCCCGACCACGAACCCGTCGCGAGCCGCGGTCAGCGGGCGCACTGCCGCGACCCGGTCAGCCAACGCCCGGGCCATCAAGTGTCGGTGCCGGATGGCCCGCACGCCGAGATAGACGATGTAGGCGGCGCCGATGTACTTGACCACCGAGTACGCCAGCGCCGAGGTAGCCACCAGTGCGCCCATCCCGAAGGCGGCCGCCACCACCTGCGCGAATAGTCCCATAGCGTTGCCCGCCACCGTCGTCAGCGTGGCGCGCCGCCCGACCGTCAGAGCACGGCTGATCGTGAACAGCACCGAAGGCCCTGGAATCGCGATGATCACCAGGACCGTCACCCCGAACGCGGCCAGATTCGAGAGCGGGATCACCTGTTCAGGCTACCGTCCTCGGCGGCGCCTCCCGGGTGCCGCAATCCGATCAGCGTCCGGCGCCGAAAAGACCTTCCCGTTCGCCGGGTATTCGACCGTGATCATCGCCGCTCATCGCGCCCACAACGAGAGGCCCCCGACCCGCTCGCTCACGCGCATGGTCGAGACAGGCCGAGCCAGCGCCACTGCCTTGACCGCTCTGCTCGACCAAATACGTTGCTCAGCGACGGGACAGCCAACAGCTCGTCAGGACCTGCGCCGTACCCGGCGGCCGTGGACGATGGTCCCGCCGAGCCGCGTCTGTACGGCTCGGCGGTCAACGGGACGGCTCGTCCCGGCAGATCCACGTCTATCTCCTCGCCATCGACGTTCCGCAGGACTGGTCCTGCCAGACCGTGCAACGACTGTGGGCGCCGTTCTCCTCCCAGCGCGTCGATCGTGCGAGCAGCTCGGACGTTGGCAGACGGCGGGACCGTGAGTGCATGGTCGGGGGCGGCATCGACGATTTCCGTGCCTCGGAGTTGGCCCGATGCGGTCCGTGCCGCTCAGCATGCGTCGCGTGCCCGAGCGGGCAGGGTCCCAGTCTTCCGACGGGCTGCCGGGCGTGCCTCCCTAACGCTTCCATGTGGTTCGGGGCCGCCGAGCCTCCGAGACAGCCGCAGGGCCTAGCATCACTGAAACGGATCACTGTCCTGAAAGATGAGCCATCTGTCACGGGTGAGGAGTGATGGGAGTGGCGGAGCGACTGCGTCATGCGACGAGCGCATATTTACTGCAGCACAAGGATAATCCGGTCGACTGGTGGGAATGGGGTTCAGGCGCGTTCGTCGAGGCGGCTCGTCGTAAAGTGCCCGTTCTACTGTCCGTCGGCTACGCCTCGTGTCACTGGTGCCACGTGAGCCAGCCACGCGCAGGTGGCCCTAGTTCTACTGCAAAACTGCTGGTCAGTTGTATCAGAGCGTGCCATGCGAGACCGGCCAGAGCCATCCTAAGACACTGTGTCCGGCGCTCGATGTATCACTCTGATGTATCACCGCGGACGCCGTGAACCGATCTAGGACAGGATCCCATCCCGCCGCCGGTCCCGGACAACGCTGAGCTGAAATGAGCCAGCGTCCGCTCGTAGGCAGCGTCCGTGCTCGCTCGCGATGCCTCTTGTGCTAACTGACGTCCGCCGGTGGCGCGGCCAGGGCGACCTGGCCGTTGCCGCTCTGCATCGTCGGCCGCCCACGCCGGGTGTTGGCCTACGACGGGCCGGCCGGAGCCTTCTGCGCCTGGCCTCGTCAAGGTGCTTCGCGAGGTGGGTGACCACCATGGGCACTGCCAAGAGCTTCGGCCGGCGAGGGGTCAACCTGTCTGCGAGGCGATGTATTGGTCCCGCACTACATTGGATATGCGACCGCGAGCCGACACCTCGATGCCATGCTCGGAGGCCCAGGTGCGTATCTCGGCCGGGGATGGGTTGGCGTTCTTCGCGGGGCCGGTTTTGGCGGCTGTCGTCGGGGCTGCGCGCCGGTGCCGACTGACCTTGGGTGTGGGGCGGCCGGCTTCGATGTAGACCCCAATCGTCTTGCGCAGCCCGGCGGCGTTTCGCTTGTTCAGATCGATCTGGTACGTCTTGCCGTCGAGCGCAAACGAGACGGTCTCGACCGCTCGGCCGCCGGTCAGGTCGTCGCGCATCACTGTGCTGGTCTTCTGGGCCATTCGGTGCTCCTTGTTTGGGAGTTGCTGGACGATCATCCCGCACCGGCCGGCGCGCGTATACACGTTGGGTACGGGCTATGGCCCAGTTGTCGACCGGCCAGGCGGCACCTACGCACTCCCCGCGGTGTGGGCGATCACCTAGGGCCGCAGCCGCCAGTTGGGGTGGTCGACCCCGGTATGGCGACCCCACAATCGTGATCAGTTGTCCGACTCGTCCTCCATATCGTCGTCGCTCAGCATTCGGCTACCGGGGTGACAGATCTATCGCACGGCCCGCGCGTCGCCATCGAGGTTCCTGGCACGTTTTGCGGGTGATGTCGTCCGGCGGCGGGTGCAACGTTGGTCTGCGAGGGCGACCGCCCTCGTGTCCAGTACGACGGGATTGGTGGGCGGCGCGGGCAGCTACGAGGTGCAGTCGTACCACGAGTCGGTGCCGGGGCACCACCTGGAGATCGCGCGCAGCCAGGGTGCCCGTCACCGTCCCGATGCCGGAGGCAGCCGAATACAAGACCAGCTGTGCCTGCACGGTGACGGACACGAAAGTGGGGCAGCCAGGTCGCGGCCCTGCCGGGCTGTAGCAGCGCGGATGCCGGGCTGCCCAGCAGTACTCCGCAAGCAGGATCGGCCCTGAAGACCTCCAACGACCCGGGCGGTATTGCCGCTGCATCAGGGCGTGGAGCAGACAGCACCCGTCCCGCCGGTGCCGGTGACGGAGCTGCACCGGTGTTCACCGCTTGGCGGTGGTGACACGCGACGCCATCTGTCTCCCGAGCACTCGGACCTGCTACAGTTCGCTGCTATTGAGAATGATTCTCAATAGGATAGGTCTGAGTTGAAACGGAAGGAACGGATGATGCAGGCGCATAGGTGGATGGTGGCGGCAACAGCCGTCGCGGCGATGACCGTGCTGGCGGGGTGTGGATCTGCCGTGGCGGGCGGCGACGCCGTGAGTGCGTCGGGAACGGGAGGAGCGGCGGCGAAGATCTCCGTCGTGACGTCCACCAACGTCTACGGCAACATCGCCGGCCAGATCGCCGGGGACCGGGCCGCCGTCACCTCCCTGATCAGCAGTCCGGACGCCGACCCGCACGAGTTCGAAGCCAGCCCGCACGATCAACTGGCGCTGTCTCGCGCCGACCTGGTCATCGAGAACGGCGGCGGCTACGACGACTTCGTCGACACCATGCTCGGGGCGGTCGGTCGGCACATCACCGTGCTCAACGCCGTAAACATCTCCGGCAAGAAGGCGCAGGGCGGGGAACTGAACGAACACGTCTGGTACGACCTGTCGAGCATGATCACCCTCGCGGACCGGATCGCCGCTGCGCTGACCGCGCTCGACCCCGCCGGCGCTGACACCTTTGCGGCCAACGCCGCCGACTTTCGAAGCGAGGTGCGGAAGCTGGTGGCCCAGACCGCGTCGATCTCCCACGTCCATCACGGCGAGGGAGTCGCGATCACCGAACCCGTACCGCTGTACCTGCTGCAGGCGTGCGGGCTGGACAACCGCACCCTCGAGGGGTTCAGCGAAGCCGTCGAAGATGACACCGATGTGCCTCCGCTTGTCCTGCAGCGCACTCTCGACCTGTTCGCCGCCGGCCGGGTCGCGCTGCTGGTCTATAACGAGCAGACCACCGGCCCGGCCACTCAACGGGTGCTGGACGCCGCGAAGGAGCACCACATCCCGGTGGTCCCGGTCACCGAGACCCTGCCGGCCGGCCAGGACTATCAGAGTTGGATGCACGGCAACCTGACTGCGATCCAACGAGCACTCGACCGTACGCAATGAGCGACGGATCGGGGACTCACGCCTGTCTCCTCTGGCTCGGTGGGAGCCAGAATCAGCGGGCAGGGGGTCAAGATTCAGATGCCGCTGGGGTCAGGATTCACGTGCCGCCGACAGAGTGAGCAGCTGATGCGTCATGGCGACACCATCCTCATCGTGATCGCAGGAGCTTCCTGCTGAGAGGTGGTGCCATCCTCGCGCTGTTGATGTTTGCGACGGCCGGCTCGACATGCCTCGGCGCCGGGCTCGACCTGGGTATAGGGCCGCGGTCAGCGCGGCTGCGCTGCCACGACTACGCGAACTGACAGCCCTCGTGTCCCACTAGAGTCCGATCGAGGGTCATACGGGACGTGCCTCGATTCACCGCGTGTTATCCAGACTGCGATGTCGCTTCCCGCGAGGATGGGTCTCGCCCCCTTGCCTGACCGATGCCGTCCGTGACACAATGCCCACATGCTTACATGCGGGTTGTCCGGGTTGTGGGCATGACTGCTTCAGAAGCCGAAACCGTCTCATTGACGGTTCGGGTGCCCGCCCATCTCCGCAAGCGGTTGCGCGTCTACGCGGCCGAGCACGGCACATCGGTGCAAGAGTGCACGCATTCGGCTCTCCTCGCATGGCTCGACCAACAGGAGTTGAAGGTGCCGCGCCCATGACGGCTACCACTGCTCAGCCGCAGATCGAACAGGTGGAGACACGGAGCCTGCGCTTCGATCCTCAAAATCCGCGACTGCGGGGCCAAGAGGGCGAAATTCAGACCCAACGCCAAGTCTTTGACACTCTCTGGAGAGATTTCGCGGTCAGTGAGGTTGCGGCGTCGATCGCCGCAAATGGCTATTTCGAATACGAACCGGTCTTTGTCGCGACTGAGGGTGACGAACAGGTCGTCATCGAGGGCAATCGTAGACTCGCCGCCGTCAAGGCACTCATTGGCGAGTTTAAGCCACCAGCGGGCGCGCTTCCACGGCTCAGCAAGGCTGAGCGAGACAGGCTCGAATTTATTCCAGCAATGCGGGCCTCCCGCACCGACCTCTGGCAATATATTGGATTCAAACACGTCAATGGGCCACAGGCGTGGCGGTCAGCAAGTAAAGCTTCCTACATCGCGTGGGTCCACAATGAAGTGGGTGTGCCACTGGAAGAGATCGCACGTCGGATCGGGGACCAACATTCCACCGTCCAGCGATTCTACCGGTCGCTCATGGTCATCGAACAAGCCGAGGAAGCCGGCGTCTGGCAGCGGAGCGATCGGTACAAGGAGCACTTCTCCTTCTCGCATCTTTACACAGGCCTTGACTACATCGGAATCCAGCGCTTCGTCGGGGTGCGCCCGACGGCGGAAGAATCGAAGCGCCCGATCCCAAACGGCAATCTGCCGGAGCTCGGAGAGTTGTGTGTCTGGCTCTTCGGAAGCAAGAGCCGCAACAAACCACCGTTAGTTCAGAGTCAAAACCCCGACCTGCGAGTACTGGATGACGTCCTACATGATCGCAACGGCATTGCAGCCCTGCGACGCGGTCTGCCGCTTCACATCAGCCACGACATCAGCAAGGGTGACTCCCAACTGCTCCGCGAGGCACTGGTCGGTGCAAAGGAGTCTCTTCAGACCGCACGCGGTCGCGTGTTGACCGGCTACGACGGACAGAGTGATTTGGTGACACTCGCAGACGACATCGTCGAGCTTGCAGATGCCATCGCAGACGATCTACGAAAGGCACACAACAAGCAGCGTCGGAGCCGTCGGCAGAGGGCGGAATGACTGCGACAGCCGTAAACCTGGCGCCCCCTGCCGCTACCGCGAGTGCCGAACTCCATGCTGATTGGCTCGAACTTGTCGCAATCGGTGACGGAGATAGGCAGGCCTCTATCGAAGACCTGATTAGCGCTCTTCGGACGACGAGCTCCTCTGAGGAACTTCCCGAGGAGCGGCTGGTCGATCGTGGCTCAGAACAAGCACAAAGCATCGCCGAGTCCGCCATGTCACTTGCGGAGGAGCGCTGCCAAGCGGTCGGCCGGAGAGGAAACTATCCGTTTACCTTCGAGGGGCAAGCCCTTGTCTCTAGCCGAACGGCGGCCCGAAACACCTACGTCTACTTACTACTTCTGAGCAAATACGGAGAGGACGCGGGGCCAAAGGACGTCAACGGCGCTAGTTTGTTCGAGGACGTCGCGGCCGTTGCCGTAAAGAACTACCTAGGCGGGCAACGGGCCGGTGCGGAGACCTACAATTTTGGATTCCCTCGCCGGATTGCACCACGAGGATTCGAAGACGCAGTCAGGGATTTGTGCTCGAAACTCGGGGAGGGTATCGGACCCAGAAGCCGGCCAACAACCCAGAGCCAGAAAGACGCGAAGCTTGATCTCGTCGCGTGGGTGCCGATGCCGGACGCAAGGAGTGGTAAGGTCATCGGGTTCGGCCAGTGTGCGACGGGAAACAACTGGAAAGAGAAAGTAAGCGAACTGCAATCGACCGCATGGTGTAAATTGTGGCTCCTTGATCCACTTCCAGTCGATCCCGTCCGATTCTTCTTTATACCGCACCGCATCACTGGCTCTGAATGGAGCCAGCACACCATCAACGCAGGCGTAATCTTTGACCGGTGCCGCCTTGCTGCTTACGCCAGCGTTCTAGACCGAGAACTGCGCGAGCGTGTGAGTGCCTGGAGCAACTATGTCATCAATGAGCGGCTCCGATGAGACACCGGTTTCACTCACTATGTCCCTACTTTGCCATGTTTCCGGAGGCGTTCGTCGATCATTGGGTATCTCTACTTACCGCTCCGGGTGACCTGGTCGCGGACCCATTTAGCGGGCGAGGAACGACCGCCTTCCAATCCCTCCTGCTCGGGCGCGCGGCCCTTGCTGGCGACGTAAATCCAGTCGCCTATGTCCTCAGTCGGGCAAAGACAAACTCTCCGACCGCCGCGGCGCTTCTTCTTCGGCTCTCGGAGCTGGAGGCGAAGTACACCAAACGGCGGTCAAAGGTGGGCGCAAAAAAGATCGATTCTTACGACGTGGGTGCAGCCACTGAATTCTTCCAGATGGCGTTCGCCCCTGTAACACTAGATCAGCTCCGCTACTTGCGTGACGAGCTTCAGCCATTTAGCTCCGACACCGACTGTATGATCGCGGCGCTTGTGCTCGGCGCGCTTCACGGCGAACGCTCGTCGACTCGTTACTTGAGTAACCAAATGCCCCGCACCATTAGCACAAAGCCGGCCTACTCAGTCCGGTACTGGAATATCCACGGCCTTACCGAGCCACCCGAACGTGAAACGTTTGAGGTCTTGCGGCGAGCTGTCGAATTTAGGTATGCGACGGGTCGCCCGCGCCGGAAGGCGACCATCCTTCTGGGTGACATGCGCGAACTTCCGCACCGGACTCGCGAGGCCAAGGTCAAGTTGATAGTCACCTCGCCGCCCTACTTGGATACCACCTCTTTCGAAGAAGATCAGTGGTTACGGCTCTGGTTCCTAGGTGGCCCGGGTCAACCGAAGAAGGGCATCGTCTCTCGTGATGACCGATTGACCACTAGAGACGCCTATTGGCGTCTAATCGCCGACCTATGGCGGACAGTCGGCTACCTCCTGGCGCCAGGTGGACACATCGTTATCCGCATCGCGGGTCGTGGCCTGAGTTCGGAAGAACTCCGAGATGGCCTTGAGGGGACCTCGTCATTTGCCGCGAGACGAGTACAACTCCTCAGCACTGATGTCAGCCCGATTGAGCGTCGCCAGACCGACGCATTCCGGCCTGGAAGCACAGGCCGACGGACCGAAGTTGACTGTCACTTCCAACTCGACTGACTGATGCGGCGAGGAGCAACGGGGCCGGCGCTTCGGGCGACAATCGTCCAGACCTGGATGGCTCGGTCTACGATCTAACCGGAGTTGCACACAGCCTGCGATAGCTGAGACGACGTTCAACGAAGCGGCTTTACTGAGATCGTGGTGGCTCCGGATCAGCACTGGGCGTATGGACGTAACCCGCCCGATTCTCACAATGGTTGTGCCGAGGTGCTGACTTGGCGTGCGATGGTCGCTGGGACTGTCTCGGAGTGCGGTTTATGAGTTGATCCGTGGCGGGGACCTGGTAAGTGTCCGTATTGATGGCGGTACCGAAATTGGTTCTGTCACAAATTCCGTGAAGCGGGTTTCCTCAACTGGCTGGCCGATAATCCTTCGGTTGCTTATTCCTGGTCATTTACTGAGTGCTCGTTGCGAATTCTCGTAATAACCAAGTTGTGACGTTGTTTATCTGCGTGTCGAGGCGACGTGAAAGCCCTCTGTTGGCGGCCATGGAAAACTGACCACTGGCGGCCACGAAACTGACCGGTGATG
>CALANS010000016.1 GCA_937926105.1 uncultured Actinomycetes bacterium
TTGCCCCGGTGCTTAAGCACTTTCGCCTGCTGGGCCGGGCGGCGTTCGGGTGATCCGGCGGGCACTGGCGGTATCCGAGCGGTGGCCAGGGGGCCCTGGCACGCAGCGGAAAGTCGAGGATTGCACGCTAGATCCGGCCGCCTGAGCATTGCCGCAGGTCGCGTGAAGCCGCCCTCGATCTAGCGTGCAATCCTCGACCTTCTTCCTCGGGTCGCCGCTTGCGCGCCGCAGACCACGAGCGCTCGCCGGATCATGTCGATGAAGCCTTCGGGATCGTCCAATCGCTCCGCCGTGAACCGGAGTACCTGTTTGCCCGCGAGCAGGAGCAGATTGCCGCGCCACCGGTCGTAATCAGCCGCCGCCGGGTCCAAGTGCTGTCTGCCGTCGATCTCGATCACCAGAGGGCAGTCGTCCATGGCGATGTCCTGGAAGAACAGATTGCCGTTGCACACGATCGGCACATTGGCGCGCCACCGGGTGATGCCGGCGCCGCGCAGCAGTCGATGTGCGAGCCGCTCTCGGGGGGACCACGGTTCGGAGCGGGAGTCCAGCAGCAGCCGGCGCCGCGTGGTGTTGCCCTTCCGCCACGTGGTGAGGCCCAACGCGAAGTACATGCCCGCGATGGTGGCGGTCCGGGTGCGCAGCACATCGTCGATCGAATAGCCGGGGCTCGCAGGCACGAGATCGAGGGCTGTCAGGCTGGGTGACGAGATCCGGATGCCCTGCCGGGTCGTGGTCAGCTCGGGCGGGACAACGCGCCTCGTGAAACTGATTCCGGAGTGCCGGAGCCGGGCCTGTGGCCCCGCCACCATGACGGTGCTCGGGTGCGCGTGCGCCAGAACGTGAGCGCCGCAGCGGCCTCGCCTACGACGACGGCATTTTCGTTCCACGGGCCCACGGCGCGTGCCAGAACTCGCCGGTCTCGGGACAGGTCCCGATGCGCGTACACGTTCGGAAGCACGCGCACGAGTTCGCCAACTCGCGTGGCGTAGTCGATCTGGCCGCCGAGTTCCGGATAGCGACGACGGCAAATGACACCTCCGCTACTGCGAAGGCTTTCCGTAAGGGCGCGATGCATGCACACACGATCGCGTTTTGTTGATTGCCGCGCCAGTCCGCTCGACTGCGTGTGGATGAGCCGCCTGCTGTGGACACGCGGAGCTGCAGCGCGGTGCGCTGACGAAGCGTCACCGGGGTCCGCAGGCAGCCGTCACCGCGGCGCTTCGAACCAGGTGCTCACGTTCTGCTGCGGGGTTTCGGTCAGTTGCTCTTCTGGCCGTCCGTGATCGACTTGAACATGTTCGTGAGCCAGTCGCCGGTGGACTGCAGCTTGGCCAGCGCTGTCTGCATGGCCGTGTACTTGAGGACCAGCGCGTCGTGCTCCCGGGCGAGCCTGTCGTCCCACTTGGCAATCTGGGTATTGAGGTCGTCGACCTTTGCCTGGTCGGAAGCAATCGCAACCGACAGGGAGCCGATGACAGGAGTGGACGCGGCCTCGCTCACCTGCCGCATCGCGGTGGCGAAGCCACCGGATCCGATGGCCGCCAATGTGCCGGCCGCGTCGGACTGGTAGGCCGAGGCGAACTTCGCTGCATCGAACGAGACGACGCCATCCTTGTCCATATCGATGCCGAACTCGGTGAGCGACCTCCCGCCGGCGGTGCCGGACGAGATGGCGTTGGCCAGATCGAGTCCGATGCCGTTCATGGTGCTGTCGCCCTGGAACAGGCCGCCCTTGGCGGTGAGGGTCTTGATGCCGCCCTTCGCGGCGTTGATCGCGTCGATGAGCGCCTGCATCTTGCCGCTCAGGGCGGACACGTCGTCATCGACCGTGATCGACACATCGGAACCAACTGCGGCGGCCGAGACGGTGAACGTGACGCCGGGCATGGCATCTGTGAAGGTGTTGGTCGACGAGGAGATCGTGTAGGCCCCTGCCCCGGTTCCGACGGAAACCTGGGCGTCGGTGGCCGTGGTGATGTCGTTGACGGTGTTGGCAAATCCAGTGATCGAGAAACTGTTATCGGTACCGGTTTTCGTGGCAGTAAACTGCAGCACCTGGCCGGCGTTGGTATTCACCACGGCGGCTCGAACTCCCGCGTTGGCCGTGTTGATCGCGGACACGATGTCCGTAGCGGAGCCGGATGCGAGGTTGATGTGGACGGGCGCCCCGGACCCGACGGTCAGATCGAGCCCCTGGGTGTAATCGGCGACCGCACCCGACGCCGTGACGGTCGACACCTGCGCTGCCGCGCTTTGCACCACCGTGAACGTCGCGCTTCCTGCGGCCGCTCCGCCCGTGCTGCTCGCTACTACGGAGGTGAGTGAGGATGTTGCCTTGGTGGGCACGCCATCGAACGACAAGTCGGTGAGAGCGGTCGCTGCGGCGGTGATGCTTTGCATGCGCCGGTTCATTTCCTGCACGTTGTCGTTCAGGGTCTGCTGCTTGGCGAGCT
>CALANS010000017.1 GCA_937926105.1 uncultured Actinomycetes bacterium
CGCAACTACCGCGCGGGGCGCGCACCAGTTCAGGGTGAAGAACTTTCTCTGATCCCTGGGAGGTGCCGTCGTGACGACTGACGAGATCGACGACCGGCTGAAGGCCGTGCAGGAGATGCTGACGGCGTCGGTGGAGGGCGTGTTCGCGTCGGATGATTGGCGTGCGGCGCTGACCGCTGCGGCCCGGTTCCACAACTACTCGTTCGACAACGTGCTGCTCATTTACGCGCAGCACCAGGCCGCATTCGCCGACGGTCGGGTATCGGCGCCGGAACCGTCGATGGTGGCCGGTTTCCGCCAGTGGCAGGCGATGGGCAGGCAGGTGCAAGGCGGACAGCACGGCTACAAGATCCTGCGGCCGAATCGGGTGCAGTGGCGAGAGACGAAAGACCCCGGAGCCGGTGAGTGGCGGCGGATGGCGAGGTCCGAGCGGTCCCGTCCCGGTGCTGATGTGCGGCAGCGTTCCAGGCTGAACCCGTCAAGGCCCTTCGATCTGGCGACCGTGTTTGACATCTCGCAAACCGCGGGCGATCCGATCCCAGAGCTGCCTGCCCCGATCCTGCTGGCCGGTCGCGCCCCGGACGGCCTGTGGGATGGGCTCGCCAAACAGGTCACGGCCCACGGGTTCTCACTTCGGGACGCGCAATCGGCGGCCGCGTTGAGCGGCGCGAACGGCGTCACGAGCTGGACGGATCTGACAGTCACGGTCCGTACCGACATGGATGACGCCGCCCGAGCCAAGACCCTGGCACACGAACTGGGGCATGTGCTGCTGCACGATCCGCGTGGTGATGACGGCCGCGTCGACCGGGCGGCGGCCATGGCGGTCACGCGCGGAGCGAAGGAGGTCGAGGCCGAATCGGTCGCGTTCCTGATCGGCGCCGCGCACGGCATGGACACCTCCGACTACTCGCTGCCTTACATCTCGACGTGGGCGAGTCGCGACGAGGGCCTGGCCACGGTTCGCGCGACCGGCACTCGCGTGATTGCGACTGCCCGGCGGGTTCTCGACGAGCTGCCGACGACACAGTGGGGCTCCGGCCAGCCGCCTGGACTCCAGGAACGCGTGGAACAGCAGCGACGCGAATCAACCGCACTCCACCAGCGGCGCGACCGGCAGCCAGCCCGCGCTCTCACGGCAGGGGTGTCGCGATGACTCGGGCGCAGCAGGCGGTGCGCCCGGGCAGCGACACTGCTTGGGCCGCCGTCATTCTCGGTGCCGCCGGGCTGGTTGGCGCGCTATGGGCCGGCGGCGCGCTCGCTCTAGTCATCGGCGGTGGGCAACCGCGTGGGGATCTGCTGGCCGGTCTCCGGGCGCTCGCGCACATGTCCCGGCCCGCAGCCGCGTGGGGCGAGGCGGCCCCGGGCTCCATCGTGTATTGGACTGTTACTGCGGTCGTCGTGGCCGCCGCTCTGGCGTTGGCGATCGGGGCGCGGCGCCTGTTCGCGACAAGTCCGAGCCGGGTGGACGTGTACCGGCTGCCGGGAACGGCGACGCCCCGGGAGATTCGTCATACCTGCTCACCCCGCGCGATCCGCAAACGCGGCCGGCACCTACGCCCGTCCCTCGATAGGCCGGCGCCGCACGATGTCGGGTTCCGCGTCGGCGTCGCACGCGGCATCGAGACGTGGACGTCGGTGGAGGACTCCGTCGTGGTGCTCGGTGCGGCACGCTCCGGCAAGGACCG
>CALANS010000018.1 GCA_937926105.1 uncultured Actinomycetes bacterium
CCGGAATACAGCAGCCCGGCCAGCAGCACCGGGCTCACATCCGCGGAAAGAAGCAACTTGGCCAACGGCGTGCCCGCGCCGAACAACAACGCCGAGGCCAGCGTGGCCCGAACCCCCGGATTCCGCAATGCCGCCGACCTCATGAACACAAACGGTAGCGCCCGCGAAAGCTCTAATGTCAACCAGCGCACCTCCACCCCGCCCGACAGTCTCTCAAATCCTTGAAACCATCTGCGCCAACGTGGCGGTGCGATCATCGGCCGGTAGTTCGATGCGCGCGGCAAGGGGTGCGGGGGTACCGCATCTAACCACGGGAATTTCGTGACTGCGCAGGTCAGGGCACGGATCTAGTCGATCACACAACCGGTTTCCGCGGCCGGAGCGTGAAGCGATGTCCGCGATGAATCTGCCTGCCATTACGATGTTGCTTAGTAGTAACGCCGGACGTGCCGCTCGAAGTGCGGATCCCGCGCTGGGCGCACACCAAGAATAGGAGAAATCTGATGTCGAAGGCGACCGACTCGGGCCGGCGAACCGCGAAGAGCTCTTCGGTCGGCACAACGTCCTCGGGCCGGCGACCGACGAACGCGGCACCGCGGAGCCGCGGTCGCGGCTCGATGATGGGTCGGCGGCGGGTCTCGTGGGCGATGGTCGCTGCGGTCGCCGTGGTCCTCATTCTCGTCGGGGTGATCGGCTTTGCGGTGTCGCGAGGTGGCGGTAGCGGGGCGGCCGAAGCTGGGTCTGGCCAGGTCATTCCGGCGGCGCCGGACGGCCCTGTTGTCGTTGCCCAAACACCCAAGGAGGTGCCAGATACGTCGGGGATATCAGGTGTGCTGGCATGGAGTACTGAGGGTTGGCCTGCCGACGGGGCTGATCATCCGGGTGCGCTGCAGCATGATCACGTGGCTGGACCGGTGCGATATGCGGTGACCCCGCCGGTGGGCGGGCCGCACAGCACGGTCTGGATGAACGCCGGTATTTACACGGAGCCGATTCCCGCGGAGCGGGCCGTGCACAATCTCGAACACGGCGCGGTGTGGATTACCTACGACCCGTCACTGCCCGCGAAGCAGGTCGCTGCGCTCACGGCATTCGTCGACAAGCAGTCGCTGATCCCGGAACCGTCCCAGGCTGGAGGCGCGGCCGACCGGGCCAACCGGTTCATCGATCTGAGCCCCTGGTCTGGCAACACGCTGCCCAGCCCGATCGTGGTCAGCTCCTGGGGTCACCAACTGCGTGTCGAGTCGCCCGCCGATCCGCGGATGCAGCAATTCGTTGACACGTTCCGGCACAGCCGCAGCTACACGCCCGAATACGGCGCCGCCGTGGACGGAATCCCGGTGAGCACCGGGGGACGCCCGGCCAGTCACTAGCCGAACCCGGCGGAGCCCGCGCGCCGACTAGTACCGAGGCATCGCACTCTTCCGTAATCAGCCGCCGTGGGGGTAGCGCTCCGAGTTCCGCGGGCGGTTTCGGCGCAGTGCCCCGCGCGCGACCTGGAAATCGAGTCGTGCGCGACCCAGGCTTGGCCCGCATCGACCATGGAATCCGGCACGTGGCGGTCGGCCTCGCCAGGGGCCTTAGGAGGGATCGCCCATGGTCACAAAGCGCTCGACGGATCCCGCGGCTTCCATTGGGAACGTGCCGGCCGGACTCGCCACCATCGTGGCAGCTACTCGTCGCTGAACTCGCTTTTCCGGGCCCTACGGGCCTGTTCTACTACGGGCGATGGTAGGTAGGCTGAGCACGGACCTTGAGATATGTCGGCCGGGTTTGGTGACGTGCTGCCTTCCGGTGGCGGCCGGCCCGGTTCGGTGGGTGGAAGTGAAGTGGTGGGAGGTGCGGTGCGCGGGTTCGGTGAGTTGGAGGCCGTGATCATGGATCGGTTGTGGTCGTGGGGCGGCACGGCCACGACCAGGGATGTCGTCGATGATTTGCAGCCTGATCGGTCCATCGCCTACACCACGGTCATGACGGTGATGGACAATCTGTACCGCAAGGGATGGCTGGTGCGCGAGCGGGACGGCAAGGCGTGGCGCTACCAGCCGACGGCCACCCGCGAGGAATACAGCGCCGGCCTGATGCACGAGGCATTGGAGAACAGCGGAGATGCGGCCGTGGCGTTCGCGCGGTTTGTGGAGCGGATGAGCGACGAGCAGACGCAGGCGCTTCGGGCAACGCTGCGGCGCGCGGGGCGGAAGAGTCGCCGATGATGCGCGTCGCTATCTGCCTGCTGATTGCCGGCCTGGTCGTGGCCACGTTCGGCCCGCCGGTATTGGCGTGGGCGACGCGCAGCGGGGCGGCGCCGCGCTGGGGTGTAGCGGCATGGGCGGCCGCGATAGGTGGGGTAGCGTCCGCCTGGCTGGCCGTCGCGGTGATGGTCGTAGTAGGGGTTCTAGGTGCCCGGGGTTCGGGCTCGCATTTCGCGGAGTGGTGTTTGGCGTTGCTTCAAGACGCAGCGCGGGGCGCGCCCGTGCCGGTGCTCGCGGCGCTGGCGGCCGCAGCACTGCCGGTCGTGGGTCTCGCGGTGTGGCGGGTCGTATCCACGGTCGGCGCCGGGCGGATCCGTGGGCGGCGGCATGCCGATGCCGCCCGTATCGTGGGCCGCCGTACCCGGGACCGGAACGTGGTAATTCTAGATGTCACAGAGAGGGCGGCGTATTGCCTGCCCGGGCGGCCGCACACCATCGTGGTGACCTCGAGCGCGGTCGAGGCGCTCACCGGCACGCAGCTGGCCGCCGTGCTGGCGCACGAACGCGCACATCTGGCGGGCCATCACCACCTGCTGGTCGCCTTCAGCCGCGGCCTGGCCCGGGCGTTCCCGCGAGTGCGCCTGTTCGCTGAGGGCGCCGAGCAGATCGCGAGACTGGTGGAGCTGTGCGCCGACGACGCGGCGGCCCGCCGCACCGGGCCGAGGCCGGTGGCGGAGGCGCTGCTCGCCCTCACGTCCGCCGGGCCGAGCGGCGCGCTCGCCGCGGGCGGCATGGACGCGCTCGCCCGCGCCGAACGACTCCTCACGGCGAGGCCGACCGCCCGGTGGCGGTCGGCGCACCTGCTGCTGGTCGCGACCACGATGGTCCTCGTGGCGGGCCCGTTCGCGACCGCCGCATTGGCCGCCGCCGGCACCAATTTTTGCCTGCTTCCGACGGTCTGAGCCACCCTCCGGGCGGCGAATGCGCGGTTGCTTACTGGCGTAATGCTGTCTGGTCCTGTTCGCGCTGGGCGGCACGCAACTGGTCGACTTCCGCCCGGAGTCGCGCGACCTCGGCGTCGGTTGCCGACAATGGCCGCGGCGCGGTCTCGGCCGGGACGTTCTTGCCCTTGCCGCCGCGCATCATCATCCACATCATGAGCCCCATGCCCAGCGGGCACACCAGAACTGCCGCGGAATAAAACAATTGCGACATCACACACTTCCCATCCGGATCCGTCGGGTGCCACCAACCGTGAGCACCCGCAGCTACTATGATGGTTAGTAGTCTACTCCTGCTGCCGAACCAGGCATCGGACCATTGCCGGGAGCTCGGTTGGTGCGGCAGTCGGACAGGTCTACTATCTACGTACGTACATAGTAGTTAAGGTTCGGTGCGCGGCGCGGAAGCGCCCGAGGCCGCCCAAGATCACGGTTGGGGAGTAGATATGCGGAACTCGGCCCGAATAGGCGCCGCCCGGCCTGCCGCACCGACGGCGGGCGGGTGTTGACGTGGGCGGTGTGCTGATCGGCACGACGCTGCTGACGTCGTTTCTCGGTGGTGTAGTGGCGCTGTTGGCACCGTGCTGTGTATCGGTGATGCTGCCGGCGTACCTGTCGACGGGTTTCCGCCACCGGGGCGGACTGTTGGCGGCCACGCTGGTGTTCGGCGCCGGGGTGGCCACGTTGATCCTGCCGATCGGCCTTGGCGCCACGGCGATTTCGACCCTGTTGTTCTCCGGCCACGTGTGGGTCTTCTCCATCGCCGGGCTGTTGATGCTGGCCGGCGGGGTGGCGATCCTCGCCGGCTGGAAGCCGAATCTGCCGATGCCCGCGGCCCGTGCCGCCAAGCAGGGCAGCTTCTCCTCCGCGTACAGTCTCGGGCTGATCTCCGGCGCGGCCAGCGCGTGCTGCGCCCCGGTGCTGGCCGGGGTCGCGCTGCTGTCGGGCGCCGCCGCGTCGTTCCCGGTGTCGCTGGCCATCGGCGGCTCATATGTGGCTGGCATGGTGGCGCCGCTCGCGCTGGCGGGCCTGTTCTGGCAGCGCCGCCGGGACCGGTCCACCCGGATACTGTCCGACCGGCCGATCCGGCTCCGGATCGGGCGCTGGCAGCGGCGGATATCCCTGGGCACCGCGGTCAGCGGGCTGTTGATGATCGCCATGGCCGTGCTCACGGAGGTGGTCGCGTTCACCGGGCCGGGAATGTCCAGCGGCGGGTGGCAGACCCGGCTCAGCGCCTGGCTGCAACACGTGGCAGCCCAGGTTGAGCGCGCTCTGGCGTGGGTTCCCGGCTGGGCCGTGCTCATCGTGATCGTTGCCGGATTCGGCCTGCTCATCGGCGCGGCGCTTCGCCGGTATCGCCCGGCGGCAACCGAGACCCATTCGATTCAGGCCCATGCCGATCAACCCGCCCTCGACGATCAAGCCACCCTGGAGGAGATGCACGGTGAATAATCGCATGCTCGGGACCGAGAGGCCGACTCCGAAAAAACGAACTGCGTCGAGCCGACAGATCGGCCGGCTGCGGGGTTCCTCGTCCCGCCGAAACCGCCGGGCGATCGCCGCGATTGCCGTGGTGGTCTTGCTGGTGGCTGTGCTGTTCGGGATCTACCAGGCCGCAAAGCCCGCCTCCACTGCGACCGGCAGCGGCTACCCACACACCGCCGGGCAACCCGGGATCGGAGCGATGGCACCCGCCTTCACCTTGCCGTCGAGCACCGGCGGGAACATCAGCCTGACGGATTTCCGGGGCCAGACGGTGCTGCTGTACTTCCAGGAGGGCCTGTCCTGCCAGCCGTGCTGGGATCAGATCACCGACCTGCAGAAGAACCAAGCCGCGCTAACCGCCGCCGGGGTGCAACACGTCGTGTCCATCACCACCGACCCGACCGACCTGGTGACGCGCAAGACCACGGACATGCACCTGACGATCCCGGTCCTGTCCGATACGAACCTTGCCATCTCCCGGGACTACCGCGCCACCGACTACGGGATGATGGGCGACTCCCGCGACGGGCACAGCTTCATCCTGGTGGGCCCCGACGGCCGCATCCAGTGGCGCGCGGACTACGGCGGCGCCCCCGCATACACGATGTATCTGCCCACCGACAAGCTGCTTAACGACCTACGCGCCGAGGAGCGGCAGCAGTGACCGACACACCTCCACCCGCGCAGGTCACCCTGCTCACGCAGGCCGACTGCGGGTTTTGCGACCACGCCAAACACATCCTTCAGCGGGTCGGCCGCGACTTCCCGCTTCAGGTCACCGAGATCGATCTCGCCAGCGACGACGGCCAGCGCCTCGCCCTGAAGGCGGGCGTGCTCTTCGCCCCGGGGCTGCTGCTCGACGGCGAGCCGTTCAGCTTCGGCCGGCTTTCCGAACGCAAACTACGCCACACACTCGACACCCGCGCGCGCCGACCGGCGTGACGGCCCAGCCACACATCGACCGGGGGCATCGGCCCGCCGGGTCCTTGCCGCCCACCCGCGATTCCGCAACCAGGATGCCGGATCGGCGCGGCGCGAGCGCGCACCGCTGGATCCGGCCGGCCATCGGACTTGGGTTTCTGCTGGCCCAATGGCTAGCTCTGCCCGCCCCGCAGGCGTGGGCGCACGCAACGCTGCTGGCGACCAGCCCGCCCGCCGGGTTCGCGCTGCCCACCGCCCCGACGCAGTTATCCCTCGATTTCGACGAGCCGGTCACCATCGGATCGAACCCGCTGACGCTCGAGACGGCGGCCGGCGCGCCGCAAGCCCTGGGCCCGGCGCGCCTGACGCAGGGAGATCGCCGACTCACGGCCGCCGTGCCCAGCCCATTGGCTGCTGGCGGTTACCGGGTGACGTGGCAGGTCGCCGCCGGCGACGGCGACCCGGTCGCCGGGGTGTTCACCTTCGCGGTGGGCAGCAGTCCGGTGCCGACCGGGCAAACCGCCGCGAACGGCTCCCCGGACTCGCCGATCATGATCATTGCGCGGTGGGCGCTGTTCGCCGGGCTCGCGATGGCCGGAGGCGGCGCGGTCGGCGAGACGATGGCGCGCCGCGTCGCCCGACGTGCCACGCAGGCAGGCGCCACCGTGCCGGGCCAGCGGCCATTGCTGCTGTCGGGCGCCCTGCTCGGCGCTGCGGCAGCAGCCATACTCGCGTGGCAAGGGTCCGACGGGGACGTGCGCCGCCTGGTCGACACGCCAGCCGGCCGGCTCGCCGCGGCGGAGCTGCTCGGGTTCGCGGTGGCCGCCATCGCAACCGCCGTCAGCCGCCGACGGGTGACGGGCAGACGGTACTTGTGGACCGGCGTGTCGCTGCTGGTTTGGGTGGCGGTAGCCGAGGCCCTGCGCGCGCATCCGCACCAGGCCAGCCCCGTTTTGGGCACGGCGCTGACGGTGGTGCACCTGGCGGCTGCGGCCGTCTGGATCGGAACCCTGCTACACGTGCTGCTCGTCGCCCGACGCTGGCGCACCAGGCCCGCAGCGATCCGCCTGCTCGTGTACAACTATGCGCGGCTGGCCCTGTGGCTGGTGGCCGCCGTGGTGGTCACCGGCGCCGCCGAGGCCGTGGTGCTGCTGCCATCGCCGGCCGCGCTGGTCGACAGCGCCTACGGCATCGCATTGTCGGCCAAGCTACTGCTCGTTGCCGGTGCGGTGGCACTGGCCGACCGGGCACGCCGCCGCCGCCGCGGCGACCCACCGACAGTGCTGCGCGTGGCGAAAGCCGAGATCTTCGTGCTGGTCGGCGTCCTCGCGGCCACCGCCCTGCTGGTCTCCCTGCCCACACCCGCACCGGTCACCACTGACCTCGCGCTGCCACCGCCCCCAGTCGGGCCGGTGGTGCCGGCCGGAACCCTGGCCGGCCAAATCACGGTGACCGCCACGGCCAGCGCGGGCCAACTCATCATTCGGCTCGCCGCGCCGAACTCCACCGACGCGCCCACCCCGGATTTCAAGATCGACGCCCGGCTGCAACGGGACGGGAGCCGCGACCAGTTGGCGCTGCGCGGCTGCGGAACGGGCTGCTTCACCGCCCGCGCATCCTGGTCGCCCGGCGCCAACCAGGTGCTCCTGAACGTCGCCGCCCCTCCATGGCGCGGCGGTCCGGCGCTGCTCGACGTGCCATGGCCACCACGCACGGACCCCACCGCCGTTCCCGCCATGCTGGCCGCCATGCGTGCCGCCCCCCGGATCACCATCCACGAGGCAGTCAGCAGCAACGACACCGGCAGCATCGAACCGGACACCGATCTGCACCTGTCCGGACCGGAATTTTTGGGCCTGGAAACCTGGATCGGTAACGGCGCCAGCGGCCACCCGGTGCTCCTCAGCCCGCCAAACGCAGACGTGCAGATCATCGGCCTGTCCTACCCGCAGAACATCGTCGTGCGGCTGTATGTCGACGCCGACCATCGCATCCTGCGCGAGGAGACCACCACCCCCAGCCACCTGGTCATCAGCACGTTCGAATATCCCACCGGCGCGGCATAAAGCCACGCGGGATGCGCCCGCGCCGCCAGGCGGCGCCACGGCAGAAACGAGCGCGGGCCGCGGGCGTTGCTTCCCGCAATGCGAAACCCGGCATGGGCGGAACCGCCCGGCGACCGTGCGCGGCGCGAGCGGACCTTGCGGCGAGTTGCCGCGACATTCCGGAACGCCCCGGCGCGCGGCCGGAACCGATGCTCCGACCGCGGCCGGCCGGGCCGGGTCAGGCCGCCGCGACTGCTATCGCCACGGTCAAGGCGAACGCCGACCCGAGCAGGGTGGCGGTCCTGCCGTGCGCCGTCGCGCGCGGCGTCGCGCGGAGCGGAAACAGCAGCTGGCGGCCCAAAGTATTGGCTGCGAGCGCGGCGAGGAAGATCATGCCGCCCACCGGGGGCCGGATCTCGGTCGCGGCGATGAGCGCGGCCACACCGATGCCGGCCGACATGGACGACTCCTACCCCGCCCTGGTCGGCGCCGTCGGCGCCGACCAGCCCCACGATGTAGGCGAGGTATCCCGGAACCAGCGGGATCACGCACGGCGACGCGAATGACACGGCGCCGGCCGCCAAAGCCAGTGCGGCGGCCACGGCGAACGGGCCCGACAGCACGGTCTGGGTGAGACCCGACGAGATCACGAAAGATTCGGCACTGATCACGTCAGTCCCGTTCGGCCGCGATGGGCGTGATGACCGAGACGAGTTCGCCGCGCGTGACCGGCCGTAGCCAGATGTGGGCCACCCGGTGCTTTCGGTCCAGCACGATGGTCGACGGGATCGAGGCGGTTGGAAAACCCCTCAACGACAGCAGGGTGATCATTGTCGGGTCGAAGATCGACGGGTACGGCGTTTTCGACAGCGAATGGAAATCGCGACCCGCCTGCCGGGTGTCTCTGATGTCGACCCCCAGGAACTGGACGCCGGAAGACTGCAGGCTCGATGCGGCGGCGTTCAATTCGGGCGCCTCCGCACGGCAGGGCGGACACCAGGAGCCCCAGAAGTTCAACACCACCACCTTGCCCGCGAAATCAGACAGCCGAATGGTTCCGTCGCCCATCAGGTCCGGGCCGGTCAGGTCCCCGATCGTTCCCCGCTTCGCGACGGGGTAAGCGATCTGGTCGGCATTTCCTGGGGAGGAGAACTGGAACGACGCGTCCGACCCCGCGATACTCGAGCATCCGGCCATGCCGACCACGACAAGAACGGCGAGGATCACCCGACGCAGCCCCAGGCCAATCGGTACCACCCGGCCGACCTGCCTGGCGCCGCCGCGCCGGGTCGCCGACTCAGCCCAAGAACCCTTCGTCACCCTGCGGCACTTTCTGTGCATCGCCCCGCCGGCCGAATCGTCCGGTCAACGAACCTGCGGCCCACATGCCGTGGGGTTTCGCGGGCTACGACCGTGTGAGCGCCGCCGCGGCGAAACGCGCCGCAGAACCCGGTGGCGTCGCTCGTCGCGGCATGCGCTGTCGGTGCCCGGACCCCCGTTGCCACCGGCGCGTCCCACAGCGTGCAACGCCATTGATGTTGGGTCCTCCCCACGGCCGCGCCCTTCCCGAAAGTTATCTACTATGATACATAGTAAGAAGGTCTTCGTCTACACCGCCCCGGCACCGACGCGTTCGAGTTCCCGGCTGTGCCACGGAGCCCGCGAGCGGAACATCCAGCCTGGCGGTGCGCACCGCGGCTGGGGGCGGCCGTTGCGATCGCCGTCGGCGAACCGGCAACGTTGGCGGTCGGGGCGTTTCGTCGGCCCGGCGCAGGCGCTCACCGGGACGCGGCTGGAACGCGACCGTGCCGCCGGTCGAGGGCGTAAGCGATGGCGCAGGCGAGCATGAGCGCCTCAGTGGCGATGGCCACGATGCCGAGCGGCTCGGTCCAATTGTCGATATCGTCACGGATCTGCGGCAGCCCGACAGTTCTGCTGGCGGCGTAGCCGGCCAGGGCGAGCGCTCCGGCGAGGGCGGTGGCGCCCCACACCCGCGGCGTGTCGGCGACCAGGAGCAGGCCGCCGAGCCCGAGGCCGGCGATCGTGAGGAGGATGAATCCGATGCCGATGTAGGGCGCCTCGGTGAGATGCATGTCGATGACCGGAATGTGAGCGACCGCCTCGCCGATCGCACCGAAGGCGGCGAGGCCGCGCCACCGTGACCGGGCGGGTGGCCCATTCAGCGACCACGGGACAGCGACCACCGGTCGGTTCACCGCACGCCTTTCGTCACCGCCCGCCCGGTGTGTGATGTCGGGGGCCGCCATAATCTGCACTTTCTTCCCATGGGAATCCGGAAACGCGCGGTTGCCCGCCCGGCGCCGTTGAATGGGGCGATCGCACCGTGTCGCGGTGGACCGTGCCCTGACCTTCGGGGCCGACGCGTCAGTGCGACGTGCCGCCCATCATCGACCCGCCGGAGCCGCTCATCAGGGAGCTGCTGGTCGATGTGCCGCCCATCATCGACCCGCCGGAGCCGCCCATCATGGGGCTGCCGCTCATCGCGGCGTCGCCGCTCATGTATGTGGTCATCATTTGTCGCATCTGCGGGTTGCGCATGATCTGGCCACACTGGTCGATCATGCGGTTGACCTCGTCTGGGCTCAGGGCCGATCCGGTGCGCGGGGCGGCGGGCGGCGCCGGCTGCGTGCTGCTGGCCGTCATATCGGCCCGCGGGCCGGGCTCCGCGGCGGGAGACGCGGCGAATGCGGCCGGGGCGCCGGCGATGATGACGGCGCCGGTCAGCCCACCGGCGGCGAAGGTCACGGCGTGGCGCATGAGTCGGTTCATGACAACTGTCCTTTCCCCGGCTTACCGGGAATCTACTAAAACTGATAGTACATGTGTCGGCGGTTTAGGCGGCGCTGCGGAAGCGGCGCAGCCGCAGGCTGTTGGAGACGACGAACACGCTGGAGCCGGCCATCGCGATGCCGGCGATCATCGGGTTGAGCAGCCCGGCCGCGGCCAGCGGCAGCGCGGCGAGGTTGTAGGCGAATGCCCAAAACAGGTTGCCCTTGATCGTGGCGAGCGTGCGGCGGGCCAGCCGGATCGCGTCGACGACGGCAGCCAGGTCGCCGCGGACCAGCGTCAGATCGGCGGCCTCGATGGCGGCGTCGGTGCCGGTGCCCATCGCCAGGCCCAGGTCTGCCTGGGCCAGTGCGGCGGCGTCGTTGACGCCGTCACCGACCATCGCAACGACCCGGCCGTCCCGTTGCAGGCTTTTGACCAGGTCGACCTTGCCGGCCGGTAGTACGCCGGCGATCACGCCGTGTGCCGGGTCGATGCCAACGTCGGCTGCGACGGCGGCGGCGGCTGTGGCGTTGTCGCCGGTGAGCAGCATCGGGGACAGCCCGAGCCTGCGCAGCCGGGCGATCGCCTCCGCCGCTCCCGGTTTGATCGTGTCGGCGACCTCGAGCACGGCACGCGCGTGCCCGTCCCAGGCGACCGCGACCACGGTGCGGCCGCGTTCCTCAGCCTGCGCGACGGCCCGTTGCAACGGCGCCGGCAGCGGGATTGCCTGTTCTTCGAGCAGGCCAGGACGGCCGGCGAGCATCCGGTGTCCCTCTACCAGGCCGCGGACGCCCAGACCCTGCAGGTTGGCGAAATCTTCCACGGCCGGTAGCGACCCGGCGTCGTGTCGGGCGCGGTCCGCGATGGCTCGGCCGATGGGATGCTCGGAGGCGTTCTCGAGCGCCCCGGCCAAGCGCAGCGCCTCAGCTTCGTCGCCGCCGCCCGTGGTGACGATCGCAACCAGGCTCATCTTGCCGGTGGTGATCGTGCCGGTCTTGTCCAGCACGATCGTATCCACCCGTCGGGTTGATTCGAGTACTTCCGGGCCCCTGATCAGGATGCCGAGCCGGGCGCCGCGGCCGGTGCCGACCAACAGTGCGGTCGGGGTGGCCAGGCCGAGTGCGCACGGGCAGGCAATGATCAAGACTGCCACCGCGGCGCCGAATGCGACCGTCGTGTCGGCCCCGAAGGCCAGCCAAGCCACCAGGGTCATCGCGGCGAGCGCCATCACGGTGGGCACGAAGATAGCCGAGATCCGGTCGGCCAGCCGCTGCACCTGCGCCTTGCCGTTTTGCGCCTCGGTGACTAGCTTGGCCATCTGCGCCAGCTGGGTCGCCGCGCCGACCCGGGTCGCCCGGACGACCAGCCGGCCGCCCACGTTGACGGTGCCGCCGACCACCGGGTCGCCCGGTCCGACCTCGACCGGCACCGACTCGCCGGTGATCATGCTCGCGTTCACCGCGGAAACGCCGTCTTCGACGGTGCCGTCGGTGGCGATCTTCTCCCCGGGCCGCACCACGAACCGGTCGCCGACCGTCAGTGCGTCGATCGGTATCCGCTGCTCGCGCCCGTCGCGCAGCACCGAAGCGTCCTTGGCGCCCAGCTCGAAAAGCGCGCGCAGCGCGGCCCCGGCGCGGCGACGGGAACGGACCTCGAAAAACCGCCCGGCCAGGATCGCCGCAGTGATGCCGGTGGCGACCTCGAAATAGATACTGCGCCCGGCGGCGCCACCGGACACGGCCCAGGTGAAGCTCTCATGCACACCTACGGCGCCGGCGCCGCCGAAAACCAGCGCGTACACCGACCACGCGGACGCCGCGGAAACCCCGATCGAGATCAGCGTGTCCATCGTCGCCGCCCCGTGCCGGGCATTGATCACCGCCGCCTGGTGAAACGGCCACGCACCCCAGGTCACCACCGGGAGCGCCAACGCGAGGGAGAGCCACTGCCAGTACGGGAACTGCACCGGCGGCACCATCGCCAACACGATCACTACCGCCGCCAACACGGCCGAGACACGCATCCGGCCGCGCAGGGCGCGCAGCTCCTCGTCATGCTCGTCGCCGTTATTCCCCGAGCCCGGGTCCGGCACGGATCCGACCGGTGTCGCCGAATACCCGGTGGCCGCAACGACCTTCACCAGGTCTTCGGTCGACACGTCCGGCGGGTAGGTCACCTTGGCTCGTTCGGTCGCGAAATTCACGCTCGCCGATACGCCCGGCACCTTCGCCAGTTTCCGCTCGATCCGTGACGAGCACGACGCGCACGTCATCCCGCCGATCGAAAGCTCCACCTGCCGAAGGCCCGCCGCCGACCGACCGTCCCGCTATACCGGTGTCACCGTCATCATCGATCTCCTTTTGGACGTACTTCGGTTTATGGCCGGTGGTTCAGCTTGCGGTCAGCTCGAAGCCGGCCTCGTCGACTGCGGCGCGCACCTGCCCGACGGGCAGCGGGTCGTCACTGGTCACCGTCACCCGCCCCGACGCGACATCCACATCGACCCCGCGCACCCCGTCGATGGCCGTGATCTCGCCTGTCACCGCGTCCGCACAGTGGCCGCACGTCATCCCGTCAACCGTGTAGGTGGTCTTGTTCATCGATATCTCCTTCGGTACCAGAAATCGCAACAACGCCAGCATGAACCTTCCAGTACGATGGAAAGTCAAGGGGAAGTCGGGGAGATGTGATGAAGATCAGCGAACTCGCAGCAGTCTGCGGGGCAACAACCAAAACAATTCGCTTTTACGAAGAAGCCGGGGTCCTACCCGAACCCGCACGCACACCGGGCGGCTACCGGAACTACGGGGCCGATGCCGTCGACCGGCTCGCGTTCATCGGCCACGCTCAGGCAGCCGGGCTGTCACTACGACAGATCCGCCAGATCCTTGCCATCCACGACAGCGGCAACCCACCCTGCACCCACGTACGAAACGTGTTAACCGAGCGCCTGGATGACGTGCGCGCCCAGATGGCCGAACTCATTACCCTCGAAACCCACCTTGAAATGCTCCTCGCACGTGGACAAGAGAGCCGGCCCACCGAGCACGACAACGGCAGCATCTGCTGGATTCTGGAGGCCGAGACACCCACGCCCACTGGGGCAGCTATGCAGGAACCCGCGTCCACGGGGCATATCTGCTGACCGGTCCGGGAATCGTCACCAACCCGACCGCTCCCCTGACACGCCGTGCAGCATCAAGCCGCAGTTCGCCCATGGCCCATCGGCGGGTGTCGTCATGCGGGATTTGGGTGGCGGTGCCGGTGGTGGGCGTCCGGGTAGTGCGGGTGCGTATGCGTAATCGGCTCGTGGGTGTGCACGTGCGTGTGGCGAACCCCGTCAGGCACCTCTTGGCCGGGCTCGTGCGCATGCTGGTGGTGCTCGTCGTGGACGTGCCAATGTTCGTGGGTGATCGCGTCGTGGGTGTGCTCATGTTCGTGCCGCTCGGTCAAATGCAGCCAGACGCCGACGGCCATCAACCCCGCAGCGACTATCAGCGGCCAGGTCACGGGTTCCCCGAAGGCCAGCGCAAGGATCGCCCCGAAAAAAGGCGCGACCGAGTAGTAAGCGCTGGCGCGGGCGGTGCCAACGTGACGCATCCCCACGATGAACAGGGTGAGGCTGATCCCGTAGGCGAACAGCCCGATCACTGCGGCCGCGCCGATCTGA
>CALANS010000019.1 GCA_937926105.1 uncultured Actinomycetes bacterium
GCCGGTGACGGACAGTTCCCCCTTGGCCGTCGTGACGGCGTAGCGGCGGCATGGCGTCACCGACTTCTTGGCGGCCGCGATGCGGCTCTCGATCAGCGACGTCAGCGTTTCCTTCACCCAACCTGCCGCTGGCGAGACGATAAACCCGAGCCATGGCGCCTGCTTGATCAAGCCAGAGCCGGTGTCCACCATCAGGTTCAAGAACATTGCCGCCACGTTGGCGCGAATGTCGTCGCGGGCGTCCTCAATATCCAGGATCGCCCGCTGCCTGTCCTCCGGCCTCGACTGGTAGCCCTGCTTGGTGGCGTCGTTCGTGGGGTTCTCCACGCACTTGCGCAGCCGGTCCAGCGTCTTCATGGTGTCATCCATGAGCTTGCTGATCTCCCAGGACTCCCAGACCTTCTTCGAGGCCTTGTAGGCGTCCCAACTGCCCGCGGCGACCTGCACCTTGCCGCTGGCAGTGCTCTCCACGGCGGCTTCGAGGGCGTTGTCGATCGCGAACTCTCGCACCTGCGAGATCTCGCCCTCGACGGCCGCCCCGATCGCGCGCCCCGAGCCGCCGTCGCGCGCGAACGCGCCGCCGCCCGGCGGGCGCAGACCCGGCAAGAGACCGGAGGGCGGTGCGGCTGGCAAGCCCCCGTCGATCTGGGCCAATAGGTCAGCGGGGAGCGTCGCCCGGTCGATTGCGTAGTCCATCGTGTAGCGCAGGGTGTCGCCGTCGATAGCGCCGGTGATGACGGGCGGCTCGTCGGGCGAACGCGTCGTGTTCGCGAACAGGTGATACGTCACTGTCGCCTCGGCACCCACCGGAAACTCGGTGTGGATCGTGAACGTGTGTCCGTCCGGCGCGTCGAGCGTGTGCGTCGACTCCGCCAGGATGATGGCCAGGGGCGGGTCGACGCCGGCACCGGTGAACGAGTGGGCCGCCACCGCCTGCCACTGATGTCCGCTTGGCCGCTTTCTGGACCTTATCTGGCCGATCGCATACAGGCCTACGACCACTGACCGTAGGTACACGCGCTTCGACCCTGGGATCGCACTACAACTTCGGTCGGGGAGCCTGTTGATTCAAGCCCTACCCGAGGCGCTGCCCGGTCAACGGACGCCGGGCCGTATGAGGCCGGTTTCGTAGGCGACGATGACTGCTTGTGCCCGGTCGTGGAGGAAGAGCTTCGCCAGGATGTGCGCGACGTGGGTCTTGACGGTGGTCTCGGCGACGACGAACTCTGCGGCGATGTCAGCGTTGGAGCGGCCGCGGCTGATCAGGATGAGCACTTCGACTTCGCGTGGGGTGAGGTCTGCCAGCTCGGGTGGCGTCGTCGTTGCCGGGGAGGGCCTGGTGCAGAACTCCTCGATGAGGCGCCGGGTGATCGTTGGCGCGAGCAATGTCTCGCCGCGGACGATGGTACGGATGGCATCCGTGAGCTGATGGCGTCGGACGTCCTTGAGCAAGAACCCGCTGGCACCGGCCTTCATCGCCTCGTAGACGTACTCGTTGCGGTCGAACGTCGTCAGCACCAGCACGCGCGGCGGGTTCGGCGCCGTCACCATCCGTCGGGTCGCCTCGATGCCGTCCAGCCCCGGCATCTGGATGTCGACAAGCACGACGTCCGGGCGAAGTTCGCGCGTCGCCGAGACGGCCGACGCGCCGTCGGCGGCTTCACCGATGACTGTGATGTCGTCCTCGAGATCCAGGATCGTCCGTAGTCCGTCACGGACGATCGCCTCGTCGTCGGCGATGAGAACACGGATGGCCACAGACATCACTCCACGACCGGGAGCCGCGCATCAACGATGAACCCGCCGGTGGGTGTGACGTGGCAGTTGAGGGTGCCGCCGAACACGGTGATGCGTTCGCGCATCCCGGCGAGTCCTCGTCCAACCGGTGCCGGTGTCGCGGTTCGGCCGCCGTCGCAGACCTCGAGTGCGAGCTCGTCGGGTCCGTGGGCGATTCGGACGGTGCAGATGGGCGGGTGGGCATGCTTGAGCACGTTGGTCAGCGCCTCCTGCAGCACCCGGTAG
>CALANS010000020.1 GCA_937926105.1 uncultured Actinomycetes bacterium
GGTGGAGCTGAGGGGAATCGAACCCCTGACCTCTTCGATGCGAACGAAGCGCGCTACCAACTGCGCTACAGCCCCAAGCCCGCCGGATCGCTCCGTGGACCAGCGACAAGGATAGCAGCCGCGCGAGTCCGGCACTCACGCGTTGACCGCGCCCGCCCCCACCAGCCGGGATCAAACTCGACCCTCGGCGCTAGCGTCCCACCGGACCAGGTGCTTGCCATCTCACCCCGCGCGGAACGCCCCGCCGGACAACACCGGCACCGCCGAGGACAGCCCGTACTCGGCCGCGACCACGGTCTCGGGGCCGAAGCCGTCCACCGCAAGCTCCTGGCCCGACACGCACGCCGCCAGCGACGCCCGGAGCGTCGGCCGGACGGCTCGGAACGCCGCCGCCGCTGTCGCCGCCTCCGGCGACAGCGACGTCACCCCGCCATCCATCAGCGCCGCGATCACCGCCCCGGCGCCCCACAGATCCTCCGCAGCCGGCCGCAGCGCCTCACCGGGCCATCGCTCACCCGCGGCCACTACGGCGATGGGTCCGCTGTCGACGCGCCGGCCCAACCAGCGTGCGACCGCGGGCGCGTTGCGCAGGCAGGCCGCCACCACCGGCACGGCGCCCTCCAGCGCCCGGGCGATCGTCGAGCCGTTGGGCGAGGGCAGCACCAGCCCATTCGCCCGGGACAGTGCCCCGGACGCGGCGGCACGGCGGATCGACAACGGCGACAGGCTCACCCTGTCGTGCCGGCCTCCCGGCGACCCACGGCCAGCAGCGCCCCGCGCGAAGCCGCGAAGGCCGCCGCGCTGGTGTCTCGGAACCGGTAGGGGTACACCGCGACCCCGGAGTCCACGGCCACCGACACGGCGGTCGTGAACGACAGCACGTCCACGATCACCGCCGCCGCCGCACCCTCGGCGATGGCCCGCGCCCCGGCCAGCCCCCAGTCGAAGCGAACGGCGGCGCGGGACTGCCGGTACGGCTCGCCGACGCCGGATCGGACTCCCGCGCCGGGCTCGACCCCGGCCACCGACCTCACTCGCCGGCGGCGCGCCGGTAGGTCACCGGCCGGTAGTACTCGAGATCGTCGAAGGCTGGGTCGTCGTCGTCCAGATCGACCGGCACACCCCGGGTGTGGAACGCCGGCGGAACCGTGGGCCGCGCGTGCGACCGGACTCGGTACGTCTCAACGGGTTCGTCACCGGCCGCCGGCCGTGCCAACGAGCCGGAACGGTGGGCCCGCACCTGCTCGGCCACCGACGCCCGGTACACCGGCCGAATCTGGCGCGCCCGTTCCTGCCGGGCCGCGCGGCGCTGCCGGATGGTCTCCTCGATGCGCACCTGGCGTCGCAGGTAGGCCAGGTACAGCGCCAGCAGGACGGTACCGACGGCAGCACCGGCCCAGGCCAGAGCCACGCCCAGCACGCCGAGCGCGGCACCGACCACCGTCAGCACCAGCAGGGCCAGCACGACTCGGCGGCGCTGCCGGTACCGGTAGGCCTTCGCCTGCTCGGCCGCACGCGCATCGAAGCCACCACGACCGGGCCGCACCGGCACCGGCCGGTACCGCGCTTCGTCGTATCGGGGGGGTTCGGCGTGCGTCCGGCCGCGGTCGTCGACCGCACTCCAGCGCTCGTCGCGGGCCGGCTCGGCACGCCACTGGGGCTCGCGTCGGGCGGGCTGCGCGGCGCGCCGATGCCGGTGGCTCACCCGGCGTTCCTGGGTCCACTCGTCGTCGGTGTCGTAGTCATCCGGGCGGTGACGGGCATCGTCGGCATCGGCCTCATCCCACCGGTCGTCGTCCTGCTCGGCCACCGCCCGCTCCGGGTACTCCGCATCGTCGTCGTCAGTTTCGTCGTGCTGAGCAGCGGCGTACTCGACCTCGTCACCGCTGTACTCGTCACCGCCGTACTCGTCACCCCTGTGCTCGTTACCTCTGTACTCGGCTTCGCTGTACTCGTCAGCGTCGTACTCGGCGTCGTCGTCGACGTCGTCCTCGAAATGGTCGGCCCGAGCGTCGGCCTCGTCGTCCGGGCGGCCCCGCAGCGGGTCGCGAATCTCAGCATCCGTCACCGCGGTCCGGCTCAGCACGGGCCGGCGGCGCAGCGACCTGGACGCCCGGCGCAGCACCCGAAAGCCCGCGCTGTCCTCGTCGCTCTCCGGGACGTGTTCGCGGCGCTTGGCGACCATCGGCACCAGCACCACGAGCCAGGCGGCTACCAGACCGACCACGATCAACGACGTAGGCAGTGACGGCATGGCGGCCCCCTTTCGGACGGTGCGCGCGAGCGTCCCGGATCCGGGCACACGTCGGCTGTTCGATCACGCTAGTCACATCAGCCTCATCAGCCCCGCAGGACACGCCCACCACCGAGCACTGACCACGCCTTCGTGGCGCTAGGACCGGCCCCGTTCCCAGTAGCCGCGCAGCAGCGCCGACGCGAGATCCGGCCCGCCCGGCAGTTCCTCGACGGTCATCGCGAACAGCAGGTGATCCCGCCACGCCCCGGCGATGTCCAGGTAGCGCCGCAACAGCCCCTCCTCGCGCATCCCGAGGTGCCCAACCACCGTCCGGCTGGCCGCGTTCGCCGGATCGATGGTGGCCTCCACCCGGTGCAGCCCCACCGGGCCTAGCGCGTGCGCCAGCGCCAGCGCCACCGCCACGGTCGCCACCCCGCGCCGGTGCAGCGTGGCATCGACCCAGTAGCCCACCCATCCCGAGCGCAGCGCCGCCCGCTGGATGCCGCCCAGCGTCACCTGCCCGGCGAACCGCCCGTCCACGGTGATCGCGAACGGCAGCGCCTCGCCGCGTCGGGCCGCCGCCGTCAGGGCCGTGCGTTGCGAGTGCCACATCGCCGGGGTGTGCCGATCGGCCCAGCTCAGCAAGCTGGTGGCGTCCCATCGTGCGATCAGCGCCTCGTCCCGCACCCGGATGGCACGCCACGCCGCCCCGTCCCGGCGCCGCAACGGGCGCAGCGCCACGGCACCGGCCCCGGACGGCAACGGGCCCAGGGTCGCCGGCCAGCCCGGATGCCGACCCCCACCGGGCGGCCCGGTCAGCACCCCGGGAAACTCCATGGCCCGCGCCGAACCGGCCCGTTAGGCCCGCTGCGCCAGGAACGACACGGCGACCTCGGTGCCGACCGGCACGTCCGTGGTGTCCTCGTCGATCAGCACCAGGCAGTTCGCCTCCGCCAGCGACGCCAGCAGGTGGGTGCCACCCCCGCCCAGGATGTGCACCAGGTAGTCGTCATCGTCGTCCCGCATCAGCTGGCCGCGCAGGAACTGCCGCCGGCCCGCCGGCGAGGAGACCGGAGCGAGGGTCCGCGCGGTGACGGTGCGCCGATACGGGTTGCGTCGGCCCAGCATCAACCGCAGCACCGGGCGAACGATCACCTCGAACACCACCAGCGCCGACACCGGGTTCGCAGGCAGCAGGAACGTCGGCACCCGGTCCTCGCCGAGCAGCCCGAATCCCTGGGTCGAGCCTGGCTGCATCGCCACCCTGGTGGTGTCGATCTCGCCCAGTTCGGCCAGCGTCTCGCGCACCAGCTCTCCGGTGTGCCCGCCGGCCGCGCCGGAGATGACCATCGCCTCGGACACCAGCAGCCTGGCCTCCACCAGCTCGCGCAGCCGTCGCCCGTCCAGCGGGGCGATCCCCACCCGGGTGACGTCGGCACCGGCGTCCCGCGCGGCCGCGGCCAGCGCGAAGGAGTTCACGTCGTAGACCTGGCCGGGACCGGGGGTCCGGGAGATGTCCACCAGCTCGTTGCCCACCGAGATGATGGACAGCCGGGGCCGCGGGTGCACCAGCACCTTGTCCATGCCGACCGCGGCCAGCAGCCCGACCTGCGCGGCCCCGATGAAGGCCCCCGATCGCACGGCCACGTCACCGGGCTGGACGTCCTCGCCGGTCCGGCGGACGTAGGCGCCGGAGCGCAGCGGGGTCGTGACCACCACCCGCGCACTGGTTCCCGAGCTGGTGCCCCGCGGCACCACCGTGTCGGCGATGGTGGGCAGCGGAGCCCCGGTCGCGACGAAGACGGTCTGGTGCGGCTGCAGGCGATGCGCGGTGCGCGAGCCGGCGGCGATCTCCCCCACCACTGGCAGGGTGACGGGGGCGTCCTCGTCGGCGCCGGAAATGTCCACCGAGCGCACGGCGAACCCGTCGACGGCGGCCTGGTCGAACGCGGGCAGCGCGGAGGACGACACGACCTCCTGGGCGCACAGCAGCCCCTGCGCCTCGGAGATCGCGACCCGCACCGGCGGCGGGGTGAGCGCGGACGCCAGCACCAGATCGAGCTGCTGGGTGACCGATCGCATCAGCCGCGCTCCCACCCGGACGCGGCGTGCCGACCGGTCGGCGATGCTGGGGGCAGTCCGATAGGCACCGTCATGACTGGCAACGCTAGCGCGTCGGGGTCCCCGACCGGCGCAGACACCAGGATGATCAATGGTGACGAGGTCGATGAGGGGCTGCATGAGTCGAGCGATCAGCGGGAAACGGCGGGCACAGTGGTGACGAAGCAGCAGTGGCGCACCCGGCTGCTGACGGCACGCCGGGCCCGGCAGGAGGACGAGCGGGCGGCGGCCCGGGCGCGGATCACCGAGCACCTGCTCGCGGCGTTCGGCGCCGCGGGACCACCGGCCGGGCCGGGTCCGACAGGTCCGCTGACTGTGTGCGCGTTCCACCCACTGCCCACCGAGCCGCCGGATCCCCGGCTGCCCGTGCTGCTGGCGCAGGCCGGGCTGCGGGTACTGGTGCCGGTGGCCCGGCCGAACGCCCCGCTGGACTGGTGCGAGGTCGACGCCGACGGCCCGCTGGCCCGCGGGATGCTGGGCGTGCCCGAGCCGACCGGACCCCGGCTCGGGCCGCCGGCGATCCGCGGCGTCCAGGCGGTGCTGATCCCGGCGCTGGCGGTGGACGCCACCGGCGTGCGGCTCGGTCGCGGCGGGGGGCACTACGACCGGAGCCTGGCGCTGCTGGGCCCCGGTGACGATTCGGGCAGCATCGCGGGTCCGCGGCCCCGGCTGATCGCCGTGGTGTTCGACGACGAACTCGTCACCGCCCTGCCGCACGACCCGCACGACATCCCCGTCACCGACGTGCTGACGCCGGGCGGTGGGCTGCGCCCGCTGCCGGGCAGTGTTGTGGGCCATGTTGCGCCAGCACCCCGCCGCGGAGCATCATCGAATTAGCAGTCCGGTGCCGAGAGTGCCAACCGCCCGCCGCGGGCGGCCGCTCGTACCGCTGCAGCAGCCACCATCGCAGCATCGACGCCCACCCGGCGCCGACGGGAGGACACGTGCCCACATACCAGTACGCCTGCACCGAATGCGGCCACCGCTTCGAGGAGGTGCAGGCCTTCACCGACCCGTCGCTCACCGAATGCCCGCAGTGCCAGGGGCGGTTGCGAAAGGTCTACGGCTCGGTCGGCGTGGTGTTCAAGGGCAGCGGCTTCTACCGCACGGACTCTCGCGCGGACGGAGCGAAGTCCGGCTCGAAGAACGGGTCCGCCAACGGCTCGACGAACGGTGCAGCCAAGTCCGACTCCGGTTCGAGCACCTCCGCCGCCTCGACCTCGTCCGGGAGCGACTCCTCGTCCGGGTCCAGCGGGTCGAGTTCGTCGAGCAGCAGCTCGTCGAGCTCGAGCAGCTCCTCGACGAGCACGTCGTCGAGCACCTCTAGCGCGACGAAGGCTGCCGCCGGCTGACCGGCCAGGGCACACTGGGGGGATGACGGCCACCCACCGCCATCCATGCCCATCCCGCCGGGGGTTCCGCACCGCCCGGGTGGCAGCGCTGGCACTAGCGGTGACGATGGTGCTGGCCGCCTGCAGCAGCGTAACCGGCGGGTCGGGCACCACAGCGGCGCCGACCGAGTCGACCGGGTCGGGCACCCCGCCGTCGGCGTCCACCGGCACGAACAGCGCGCCGGCGGAGAGTTCCGGCGGCGTGCAGTCCACCGGCCCGTCTGCGTCCACCGGCACGACCGCCACCCCGACCGGCACGACCGGCACTTCGAGCATGGCCAGCAGCACGGGCACCCCGTCCCGCCCCGTCACCGGCGTCACCGTTGTCGGCACCATCGCGACCGACCTCACCACGCCGTGGGGCCTCGGATTCCTGCCCGACGGAACCGCGCTGGTCACCGAACGCGACACCGCACGGTTGCTCGCGATTGCCCCCGGAGCGGACCATGCGGTTCGCACCGTCGGGACCGTGCGGGGGGTCGTGCCGGGCGGCGAGGGCGGACTGCTGGGGCTGGCCGTGTCCCCCGACGGCCTCACGGTGTTCGTGTACTACACCGCCGCAGACGACAATCGAGTCGCCGCACTGACTCTGGACGCGAAAGCCTCCCGCATCGCGCACCAGCAGGACATCCTGACCGGCATCCCCAAGGCCAGCGTGCACAACGGCGGCCGGCTTGCGATGGGCCCAGACGGCGACCTGTACATCGGCACCGGCGACGCCACCAATTCCGAGGGCGCACAGGATCTGGGCTATCTGGGCGGCAAGATCCTGCGCATCACGACCAGCGGAAAACCCGCCCCCGGCAACCCGTTCGCCGACGCACCGCTGGTGTACAGCTACGGGCATCGAAACGTGCAGGGGTTGGCCTTCGACGCCCGGGGCCGGCTGTGGGCCAGCGAGTTCGGCGCCAACGCCTACGACGAACTGAACCGGATCACGCCGGGCGGCAACTACGGCTGGCCGGTTGTCGAGGGACCGTCGGACAACCCGAAATACGTTGCGCCTAGCCAGTACTGGCCGACCTCTGACGCGTCGCCCAGCGGCCTGGCCGTGGTCGGCGAGACGGCCTTCATGGCAGCACTGCGCGGCGCTCGGCTGTGGATGATCCCGTTGACCGGGCCGGCCGGGAAGACGACGCCGGTCGCCGCGCTGACCGGCACCTACGGGCGGCTGCGCACGGTGGTCCTGGCGCCGGACGGAAGCCTGTGGCTGACCACGTCCAATACGGACGGCCGGGGCGACCCGAAGCCCGGTGACGATCGGATCCTGCGGCTGCGGGTCAGGTAGCGGCGGTCGCACAGCCATCCCCCTGTCCGAATTCCATCCACCTCGGACGCCGACTCCACCCCCCAGCTGCGACCGCCGACCTATCGTCCGAGCCATGCGGCATTCCCCGGCACCCGACGCGCACGACCTGCAGCGCCGGCCGGTCGATCGGCTGCTCACCGCTATCGCCCGCCACCGCCGCGGCGGGCGCCGGGCCCGCACCATGCGCCGGCTTGCCGCCCTCGGGCTGCTGATTGCGGCAGGCGTGCTCGCCACCGCGAGCCGGGCGCCGGCGACCGAAGGAGCGGTCGCCGTACAGGTGGCGGCCCGCGACCTGCCTGCCGGTGCCACCCTGGCGGCCGGCGATCTTCGCACGGTGGCTGTCGCCCAACCCCCGGACGGCGTGCTGCCGGGCATGGCCAGCCCGACCGGCCGGGTGCTGGCCGCCCCCGTTCGCCGAGGCGAGATCCTCACCGATGTACGACTGCTCGGCGATCAGGGTCCCCGCGCCGGCCCGGGCCGCGCGGCGGTGCCGGTTCGCCCGGACGACGCGGGCACAGTCGGCCTGCTGCAACCCGGCATGCGGGTGGCGGTGATCGGCGTCGACCCGGACGGCGCCGTGCGCACGCTGACCACCGACGCCGTGGTGCTGTGGGTGCCGGCACCGGCAGGCGATTCTCGGGCCGGCGCCGGCGACGGCCGCCTGGTAGTGCTGTCGGTGCCGACGCGGGTGGCCGACGCGATCGCGGCCACCGCCATCACCGGGGCGATCGGGCTGAGATTCGCCTGAATGGCCTAACGTCGTTGTACTCTCATTGCCACATTCACCGAGCGCCGCGGGGGCGTCCGGCCGGCACTGGGCCCTGTGCCCGCCACACCAAAGGGGACCGTCATGCTCAAGGGGTTCAAGGAATTCGTCCTGCGGGGCAACATCGTCGAACTGGCCGTCGCCTTCGTCATCGCGACCGCGTTCGCGACGCTGGTCAACACCTTCGTGTCCGCCATCATCACGCCGATCCTCGCGGTCATCACGCCCAGTGGCCCCGGGTTCGGCTTCTACTTGAACTCCGGCAACGATGCCACCTTCATCAACGTCGGCACGCTGATCAACGCGATCATCGTGTTCGTGCTGACCGCCGCGCTGATCTACTTCCTGCTGGTGGTTCCGATGAACAAGATCAACGAGCGGCGGGCCGCCCGGGCGGCGGCGCGCGGCGAGGTGCCGGAGCCGGTCGCCCCGACCGACAACGAGCTGCTGATCGAGATCCGCGACCTGCTCAAGCAGCGCAACGCGTCCTGACTCGACAACCCGGTCCGATCGGCGGCGGGGTGTGGTATCGGATGCCACACCCCGCCGCCGTCCTGGTCGTCACCGATCGTGATGCGGTGGGCGATTCGCCCGGTAGTATTCCAGGTCGAAGCCGCCGTGCTCACCAGGCTCCCGCTCGTCGTCGGTCGTCGCCGGCAGCACATCGCCGAAGATCTCATCCAATCGGCGGCGCTGCGTTACGCGGCGGCGCTCGCGATCGCTACGTTCACGGCCATCGAGAGGCGAGCGAGGCGGTACTGTCATGGTTCCAGCCTGCCACCGCCGAAAGGGATATCAGCGATGGGATTCATGGACAGCGCCAAGAACAAGGCCAAGGACGTGGCCAGCGACCTTGCCGACAAGGCCGAGGACCTGGTGGACAAGGTCGAGGACGTCGCCGAGCCCGCCTGGGAGAAGGTCAAGGACGTCGCCGGAGACCTGAGCGACCGGGTCGAGAAGGTGGCCGGACCCGCCTGGGAGAAGGCAAAAGACGTCGCCGGCGATCTCGGGGACAAGGCCCGCGACGTGGCCGGTGACCTGGGCGACAAGGCAAAGGACGTGGCCGGTTCGCTGCGCCACCGGATCGGCGGTGACGGGCCTGGCGAGACGGGCACCACCGGTGACACGGATCCGGCCGCTCAGCCCCCGGCCGATGACGCCGGGTCCGGCGACAAGCCGGCGGCATCATCCACCGACTGACCCGCGCCCGATCGGTCTGGCCTGCCTGCGGGTGGTCCGCCTCAAGATTCCGGGTCGGACAGCTCGGTGATCACGTGCACGGCCAGCGGGATCAGGGTGGCCAGGCCGTCCCGGATGGCGGCGCGGGATGAGGCGATGTTGGCGACCACGGTGGACCCCGACACGCCGACCATGCCGCGCGAGACGATCGCATCGGTGACGCCGGCCGCCATGCCGGACCAGCGCAGTGCCTGGGCGATTCCCGGCAGGTCGCGGTCGATGACGTCCTCGGTGACGTCCGGAGTCACGTCCCGCGGCGAGACGCCGGTGCCGCCGATGGTGACGACCAGGTCGACCCCGCCGATCACGGCCGTGTTCAAGGCGTTGCGGATGTCGGCCGCGTCCGAGGGCACCGTCACCGACCCGTCGACCGTGAACCCGGCCTCTGTGAGCAGTTCGACGACCAAGGCCCCAGCCCCGGCGTCGCCCTCTCCATGCACCAGCTGATCGGAGATCGACACGATCAGCGCGCGGCCGGCGTGCGGGAGCGGGAGGGTCACGAACTTCTCCTGACGGCTGTCGGGGCGGTCCCGGGTCACCCGGGCCGCCGGGGCCGGTTCAGCCTAACCACTCCCACCGACGCTGGCGCAGTCGCCCGCGCCGGGGCCGCTCAGGAAGTCCCGCACCCCGGCCCGGAACGTCGACGCCGGCACCGCGCTGACGTGCGTCCGGCCGGGCACCGACAGCACCGAACCGTGCGGCAGCCGGGCCGCAAAGTCGGCCGCCCGGGCGGCCAGCGGATCCGCCCCGCCCGCCACCAGCAGGATCGGCACGTCCGGCAGCGACCCCTCCGGCGGGGTGCCACCGGAGCCGGCCAGTCCTGCCACCAGGTGTCGCAGCGCCACCCGGTCGTTGTTCGTGCCCCCCGCCGCCAGCTGATCCAGCGCCTCGGTGTCCACCCCGTGGAACAGCGGTCGGCCGTCGAACCCGCCCAGCACCATGCGGCGCACCGGCAGCAGATGCTCGCGGGCCAGGGTCCAGCACAGCCGAGCCCCCAGCGAATAGCCCAGGAGATCCCAGCCGTCGACCGGGGCGTCGACCGGCGCCTCGGTCACCACCGTCACCAGGTCCGCCAGCACGGTCGGCAGCCGGTAGGCGTCGGTGCGGTGCGGTTTGTCCGACTGGCCGTGACCGCGCAGGTCGGGCGCAACGACGGTCCGGCCGGCTCGGATCAGCGTGTCCAGGTGTCCGGTGCGCTGCCAGTTGCCAACCGCCGAGGAGGCGAATCCGTGCACGGCGAGCACCGGAGGCAGCGGGGCGACGGGTACCTCCGGCGGAGGCATCGCGACCAGCACCGACAATCGGGTGCCATCCGGCGCGTGCAGATCACGTCGATCGGTGACGGGGATGGCGGGGCGGTGGCCTGATCGATCGGCTCGAGTCACGAGCGGTATTCTCGCCGCGCCCCCAACTGACGATCTCAGGGAGGTGCGGTGGCAGCACGACGGAGCACTGCCCGGGACCTGGCCCAGGTGGCGGTGTTCGCGGCGCTGATCGCGGCGCTCGGCGTGCCCGGGCAACTCTCGCTCGGCACGACTGCCGTCCCGATCACGCTGCAGACGCTCGGGGTGATGCTGGCCGGGGCGATTCTGGGGCCCTGGAAGGGGCTGTCGGCGGTCGCCGTGTTCGACGTGCTGACGTTCTGCGGGCTACCCCTGTTGGCCGGTGGTCGGGGTGGACCCGCGTTGTTCACGGTGGCGCCGTCCGCCGGCTATCCGTGGGGGTTCCTGCTGGGCGCGCTGGTGGTCGGGCTGCTAACCCGGGCGATCCTGCCCCGCTACCCGCTGTGGTTGGGGATTCTCGTCACCGCCCTGGGCGGCATCCTGGCGATCTACGCCGTCGGCGTGCCGTGGACGGCGGCGGCGACTCACATCCCGCTGTGGGCCGCCATCGTCGACGCCGGGAAGTTCCTGCCAGGGGACGCCATCAAGGTGGTCGCCACGGCGGTGATCGCCAAGCAGGTGCATCGCGCCTACCCCGGGCTCATCCCGAGACGGCGCCGGGCCGAGATGCGCTCCGCGGCGCGACCGGAGCCCGACCGCACCGCGTGAGCGACCGCACAGCGTGAGCGACCGCGCGGCCGGCCCCGATGAGCCGACCCTGGCCCTCGGCGGGCGGCCTGGGGACCCGGCGATCACCTGGCACGGTCGGACCCTGGACTACGCCGGCCTGCGCGGGCTGATCGACAGCTCCCGGATCGGTGCACCACTGGACGTGAGTGCCCTGCCGCTGCCTGAGGCGCTGGCGTGCCTGTTCGCCGCTACCAGGGCGGGAACCTCCGTCCTGGTGCGCGACCCCTCCGCGCCCGCCCCAACCCTGGGCGCCCTGCCGCCCGGGACCTGGCTGGTGGCCTGCACCTCAGGCAGCACCGAGGCGCCCAGGGCGGTGTGTCGCACGGGTGCATCGTGGGCCGCTTCGGTTGCGCCGCTGGCCTCACTGGCGGGATTGGACGCGGGCGACCGGGTGCTGCTGACCGGGCCGGTGCATGCCACGCTGCACCTGCACGCCGCGGTGCACACCCTGGCGATCGGCGCGGAGTTGACCGACGATCCGAGCGCCGCGACCGCGGTGCACTGCGTCCCGGCCGTGCTGGCCTCGCTACTGGACACGCTGCCGGATGCGGCGCCGCTGCGCACCACGGTGGTGGCCGGAGCCCCACTGCCGCAGGCACTCGCGGCCCGGGCGGAGCAGCGTGGGTGGGCCGTGACGGAGTACTACGGGGCGGCGGAGCTGTCCTTCGTGGCGGCCCGGCGGCTGCCCGATCCGGTGCTGCGCCCGTTTCCGGGGGTGCGGGTCCGGGTGGACTCCGGCGGAATGCTGTGGGCGCATTCGCCGTACCTGGCGTTGGGGTACGCCGGAGATCCCACCAATGCGGATGCTCATCGGGGCGCCGGGAACGGCGGGGGCCCGGCGCTCGACGAGCCGGACCGTCGCCTCGGTGGCTCGCTGCGGCTGGATGCGGACGGGTATGCCACGGTCGGTGATCTGGCAGAGATCGTCGGGAATGACGGGTCGAACGCGGGCGGTGGCACCGCCGCCGAGCCTGGCCTCCTGGTTCGCGGGCGGGGCGAGACCGCCGTGACCACCGGTGGTTTCACCGTGCTGGTGGAGGAGGTGGAGGCCGCACTGGAACTCCTGGCCGGGGTGCGCGCGGCGGCCGTGGTCGGCGTACCGCACCCGCGGTTGGGTGAGGTGGTGACGGCGGTGCTGGAACTGGAGCCCGGGACCGACCTGGCAACCGTCCGGGCCGCCGCCCGCCAGCGGCTGGCCGGCCCGGCCAGGCCGCGCCGGTACGTGGCGGTGGACGCGCTGCCCCGCCTCGCCGGTGGCAAGCTCGCCCGCGCCGCGCTCTCTCGACATTGCGCCTCGTGAGTCTGACGTCGCGCTCCAGCGCCACCTGGGACGCACAAGCGACGGGAGCCGATCGGCCGGGCGCTACCGTTTCAGGCGTGCCGAGCCCGCGACCGACCGACCCCGTGCTGGTCGCCGCCCTGCGCTCTGCGATCGGCACGGCCGGTCATGCGCTGGCCGACGTGCCGGTCGCCGACCTGGCAGCGCCGGTGCTGGCCGCGCTGGCTGATCGGACGGCGGCGCTCGGGCTCGGCGTGGACGAGGTGATGCTGGGCAATTGCCTCGGTCCGGGCGGCAACCCGGCTCGGTCGGCGTCGCTGGCCGCCGGGCTCGGGCTCGGTATCCCGGCGGTGACGGTGGATCGGCAATGCGGCTCGGGTCTGGAGGCGGTGCGGCTCGCTGCGGCGGCGGTGACGGCGGGCCAGGCGACGCTGGTGTTGGCCGGCGGGGCCGAGTCCGCCAGCACGGCGCCGTGGCGGTGCTGGCCACCGAACCGGCCCGACGACGAGCCCACCCGTTACACCCGCGCCCCGTTCGCGCCCCCCGGATTTCCCGATCCGGAGATGGGCGATGCCGCCGACGATCTCGCCGCCCAGCGCGCGATCGACCGCACACGGCAGGATGCCTACGCGGCCCGGTCACACCAGCGGGCGCTGGCCGCCGCGACGGCCGGCCGGTTCACCGGCGAGATCGTGCCGGTGCGGGGGGTCGACACCGACGAGCGACCTCGCCGGATCACCACGGAGCGGCTGGCCCGGTTGCGCCCCGCGTTCCGCCTCGACGGATCCGTCACCGCCGGGAACTCCAGCGGCATCTCGGACGGCGCCGCCGCCCTGGCCGTCACCACCGCCGCCGCAGCACGGGCCGCGGGTCTGCCGGCCCTGGCGATCCGCTCATCGGCGGTGGTCGCCGGCGACCCGGCGCAGCCGGGCGCGATGGCCGGGCCGGCAGCGCGAGAAGCGTTGCGGCGAGCCGGGATCGACCCAACGGACGTGGGCGCGATCGAGGTCACGGAGGCGTTCGCTGCCGTCGCGCTGGCGTTTGCCGACGAGCTGGGGCTGGACGAGCGGGCGCTGTGCCCGGACGGGGGTGCGATCGCGCTGGGACATCCGTGGGGCGCCTCCGGGGCGGTGCTGCTGGTGCGGCTGTTCGCCGGAATGCTGAGCGGCGCGCCGGGCGAGGATGGCCCGGAGTTCGGGCTCGCCGCGTGCGCGATCGGCGGCGGGCAGGGCATCGCGATGGTGGTGCAGCGGACATGACGACACGCGACCGTACCAATGTTCGCCCGGGCGGTCCTGGCGCCCCGAGCGAGGTCCGGTTCGCCGGAATCCGTCACCGCTATGGCGAGCGCTGGGTGCTGGACGGTATTGACCTCGCGCTGGCTGAGCGCCGGATCGGCATCGTCGGCGCCAACGGATCCGGCAAGTCCACCCTGGCCCGGATGATCAACGGTCTGATCGAGCCCACCGAGGGCACCGTCACCGTCGACGGGCTGGACCCGTCCCGGCACGGGCGGCAGGTCCGCGCGAGGGTCGGGTTCATCTTCACCGACCCGGACAACCAGATCGTGATGCCGACCGTCGCCGAGGACGTGGCGTTCTCCCTGCGGCGCAGCGGATTGTCCAAGACCGTCATCGCCGAGCGGACGGCGGCCATGCTGGAGCGGATGGGCCTGGCGGCGCTGGCCGACCATCCCGCGCACCTGCTCTCCGGCGGGCAGAAGCAACTGCTGGCGCTGGCGGCGGTGCTGGTGCGCGGGCCCGCGGTGCTGGTCGCCGACGAACCCACCACGCTGCTGGATCTGCGCAACGCCCGCCGGGTCTCCGAGACCCTCGCCGGGCTCGACCAGCAGGTGATCATGGTGACCCACCAGCTGGACGCGCTGGCGGGCTTCGACCGGATCGTGGTGCTGGACGCCGGCCGGGTGGTCGCCGACGGCACCCCCACCGACGCGCTCCCCCGCTACCGGGAACTCGTCACGTGACCGGCACCCCCATCGGCCTGTTCCACCCGGGAGTCTCGCCGCTGCACCGAATTCCGGCTGGGATCAAGCTGCTGGGAATGGTGTTGTCCGTGGTGGGGGTGGTGCTGCTGCATCGGTGGTGGCAGCTGGCGATCGCCGCCGCCGTCACCACCATCCTGTTCGCGCTGGCTCGGATTCCGCCCCGAGTCGCCTGGTCGCAGCTGCGGCCGCTGCGCTACCTGATCGTGCTGGTGGCGGCGCTGCAGTGCTGGCTCGCCGGCTGGCACGCGGCGGTGATGGTGTGCGGCACGATCGTCGTCACCGTCGCGCTGGCGGCGCTGGTCACCCTGACTACCAGGGTCACCGCGATGCTGGACGCGCTCGGCGGGGTGCTGCGACCGCTGCGCCGACTGGGGGTGGACACCGACCGGATCGGGCTGCTGCTGGCCCTGACGATCCGCTGCATCCCACTGGTGGCGGGCATCGTATCGGCGGTTGGCGAGGCGAGAACGGCTCGTGGCGTGGGCTTTTCGATCCGGGCGCTGGGGGCTCCGGTGATCATCCGGTCGTTGCGCTCGGCCGACGCCCTGGGCGAGGCGTTGATCGCGCGCGGGGCCGACGACTGACCAGAAACATCACCGGTTGTGTGGCCCAGGGCGCGGTGGGGCGCTCGCTGGACCACACGACCGGGGCGTATTGCGGACGGCTCTGGCCAGCTCCAGGGCCGCGGCGTCGAACAGCACCAGAATGGCCTGGCCCACCCGGGTACTCGTGTCGGACAGGGCTGCCAGCGCCTGGCGCACGGCGTCGGCCTTGGGCCAGCCATACACGCCCGCCGAGACCAGCGGGAAGGCAAGACTCTCGACGCCCAGGTCATCCGCCACCGCCAGGCTCTCGGCATAGGCCGAGCGCAGCAGCGCCGAGCGGTCCTCGGATGCCGAGTACACCGGCCCCACGGTGTGAATGACCCACCGCGCCGGCAGCGCACCCCCGGTGGTGGCGACGGCCTGCCCGGTGGGCAGCCCGTCCGGCCAGGTGGTGCGCCGGATCTCCCGGCAGGCGGCCAGGATCGCCGGGCCGCCGGCTCGATGGATGGCGCCATCCACGCCGCCGCCGCCCAGCAGCGAACTGTTCGCGGCGTTGACGATCGCGTCGACGCCGAGCGTGGTGATGTCCGCCTGGACCAGGTCGATCTGCATGGCCCCAGTGTGCCCGCGCCCCCTCGGAGTCGAATGCCCCAGGACGCGCTATGACGCGCCGTGGGGCATTCGACCCGAAAGCGAAACCGCGCTACCGGAGCGGGTCGAACGGCCGCAGCATCGCCGGCACCGCGCCGGTGGCGATCTGTTCGGCCAGTAGCCTGCCGGTGATCGGGCCCAGGGTGATACCCCACATGCCGTGCCCGCCCGCGACGTACACATGCGGGTTACGGGTCGCGCCGATCAGGGGCAGGCCGTCCACGGTGACGGGCCGTCCCCCCACCCACACATCGTGGCGATCGTTCCAGTCCACCCCGGACAGCAGCGGGGTCGCCGCCCGCACGATGGACTCCACCCGGCCCAGGTCCAGCGGGGCATCCACGTCCCGGAACTCCATGGTTCCCGCCACCCGCAGCCGGTCTCCGAGCGGGGTGCAAGCGACCCGCTCGTGCGGGAAGTACACCGGGCACGGCACCGGGGAGTCGACCGGCACGCTGAACGAGTAGCCGCGCCCGGCGCGCAGCCGCACCTTGACGCCGTACTGCCGGGCCAGCTCCGGCATCCAGGAGCCGGTCGCGATCACCACCGCGTCGCCGCGCACCGGCTCACCGCCGAACAGTTCCACGGTGAAGCCGCCGGGGCCCTGGCGCAGCGCCCGGACGCTGGCGCCGACGTTGATCTCGCCGCCTCGGTCCCGCACCGCCGTCGCCAGCGAGTCCAGGTACTCACCGGGGTTGATGTAACGCTGACCGGAGATCTTGATGGCGGTCTCGACGTCCGGCGACACGATCGGCACCTCAGCCCGCAGCGCGTTCCCGTCGATCACCTCGGTCTTGAGGTCCAGCCCGGCCTCGTGGATCAGCTCGACCTCCCGGACCAGGCCGGCGGACTTGGCGACGGTGGCGAAGGCCGCCATGATCGGCGCTTCGTGCGTGGCCCCCGTCACCCCACCGGCCGCCAACTCGTCGTAGGCCTCGATGGCCACCCGATTCACCGGCACGTAGTCGGCCATGGTGCGCCGCCAGGACCCCATCGTGCAGTGGCGCGCGAAGCCCAGCAGGAAACGCCACAGATCGGGATCGAACTTGAACGGCACGTACAACGGGGAATGCTTATCCAGCAGGGACTTCAGCCCATACTTGAGCACGCTCGGCTCGGCCAGCGGAATCGCCAGGCCGGGCGAGATCCAGCCCGCATTGCCCCACGACGACCCAGCCGCGACACCGGATCGGTCCAGCACCACGACCTCGATGTCGCGCTGTTGCAGGTGCCACGCCGTGGCCAGGCCGACCATGCCCGCACCGACGACGACCACCCGGCGGGGGGCGCTCCGCTCTGCCATCTCCGCTCGACCTCTCGCGATCCACGACGCGCACCGGATCAGATGCTCCGGCGCTCCTGAATCCGGACGCTACCAGCGCGATCGGGGGTCGGCGACGCGGCCCGACCGTGATCTGCGCCGCGGCCCCGTCAGCGATCCGCCGCCGAGCTGACAACCACCGTCTCGGGCTCGGTGTAGACGTACCTGCCACCTCGCAGCACCGACGCCAGCGCGGCGATCAGGCAGGCCGCGATGGCGAAACCGAACGCCACCTGCAACCCGTGCGCGAACGGCGGCGAAATGAGCGATGGGAAGAACTCCTGCCCCAACAGGGTGGCCTGGCTGTGCGCCGGGAGCTGACCCAACACGTTCAACCCGGCCGGGCCCAGCAACTGCCCCATCGGGTTGTAGCCCAGCAGCGAGGCGAACAGCACCGCGACCGGCGGCAGCGCCGCCACCTGCTGGGCAGCCGCGACGGGCACCTGCTGCGCCGTCAGCCCGGCGACCAGCGCATGCGGCAGCGAGTGCGCCAGCCCGGTGATCATCAGTGAGAAGAAGATGCCGATCGACAACACCATCGCCGAGTTCTGGAACGTGGTGCTCATCCCGGCGCCCACGCCCCGCCGGTTCGGCGGCAGGCTGTTCATCACGGCCGCCCGGTTCGGCGCCGCAAACAGGCCCATCCCGATCCCGTTGAGCAGCAACAGCGTCCCGAAGATCGGGAAGGAGAAGTTGACCGGCAGCAGCATCAGCCCGACAAACGTCAGCGCGGCCAGCAGCATGCCGCCGGTGGCGTACGCGCGGGCCCCGGACCGGTCCGAGAGCCACCCGGAGATCGGGCCCGCGACCAGGAATCCGATGGTCATCGGAACCATGTAGATGCCCGCCCACAGCGGCGTGGACTCGAAGCTGTAACCGTGCCGGGGCAGCCAGATGCCCTGCAGCCAGATGATCAGGATGAACATCAGCCCGCCCCGGCCGAGCGCGGCCAGCAGGCTGGCCAGGTTCCCGGCGGTGAAGGCCCGGATCCGAAACAGCTTCAGCTGGAACATCGGCTCCGGCACGCGGGTCTCGATGATGCAGAAGATCACCAGCACCAGCGCGCCGCCGATCAGCTCGACGAGCACCTGCGGATCGGTCCAGCCCATGGTGTGCCCGCCGTAGGGCTGAATGCCGTAGGTGATGCCCACCAGCACCGCGATGAGCCCGACGGCGAAGGTGATGTTGCCCCACCAGTCCATCTGCGTGTGGTGCTTGATGCCGGTGTCGTGCAGCTTGAGGTAGGCCCAGATGGTGCCGAACAGTCCGACCGGCACCGACACCAGGAACACCAGGCGCCAGTCCACCGGTCCGAGCAGCCCGCCGACGATCAGCCCGATGAACGAGCCGGCGATGCCCGCGACCTGGTTCAGCCCGAGGGCGAGACCTCGTTGCTGCACGGGGAAGGCGTCGGTGATGATGGCGTTGGAGTTGGCCATCAGCATGGCGCCGCCGACCCCCTGCAGAATGCGCATCACCACCATCCAGAGCATCGCAGCGGTGCCGTGCATCCAGGTCACGGCGAGCAGGATGGAGAAGACGGTGAATACCGCGAATCCGGCGTTGTACATCTTGACCCGGCCGAACATGTCGCCGAGCTTGCCGAAGCTCACCACCAGCACGGCGGTGACAACCATGTAGCCCATGATCAGCCACAGCATGTAGCTGGTATTGCCCGGTGCGAGGGGGTTCTCGAGCTGGATGCCGCGGAAGATATCCGGCAGGGCGATCAGCAGGATGGAGGAGTTGATCACGGCCATCAGCACGCCGAGCGTGGTGTTCGACAGCACGATCCACTTGTAATGCGGGCTGCGGATGGCTAGCGCCGCCCGGGCGGCCCGGGCGGCGGAGCGGGCGGGTGGCGCCGGCGAATCGGTGACGTCAACGTCGGTGACGGCATCGCGTGAGCTGGGGGTCGATCTAACGGTCATCGACGCGTTCCTCCGGGTACATCCCTCGTTCGTGACCCCTCGGTGACCTGCGCTCGGCGCCGCACCGCTCGGCGCCGGCGGTCATGTCCGGGATCCACTTACTTCCCTGTACTAACGAGTATGCGCCCCTCCCGCCGCCCACCACGCGCCGGTCACCCCGAAACCCGTTACCGCAGCTGCGCGACCGACGACACCAGTCGGTCGAAAACCTGCCGGTCGACGGCGATTCCGGCCCGACGCAGCGCCAGCACCCCCGCGCCGACCGCGCCGTCGGCGACGATCACGACATCGACCCGTCGATCCGAGCCCACGCTGTCGGCGATCGCGTCCGCCAGCCCGGGCAGCCGCCGCGCGATCCCGCCACCCAGCACCACCGGCCCGACCACATCGTCGCGCCGTACCGCGCCGAGCACCGCCACCAACCGGCTCCGGGCCTGCTGCAGGATTGTCACCGCCACGGGGTCCGGCGTTTCGCCGTCGCCCCTCGACACCCCGGCGGCCCGGAATGCCAGCGCCGCGAACCGGGACAGCTCCACCGGCCGCCCCCGGTACAAGGTGCGCACCGCCTCGGCCAGCGCCACGGATCGCCCGGTCTCCGTCCGGCCGTCGTCGGTGATGCCGAGTTCCTGCAGCAACAACGCGGACAGCCTGGTCGCGGGCCCCCAGCCGTCCAGCGCCGCCGCGGCCGCCCGGGCCACCCGATGGCCGATCCAGAAGCCGGATCCCTCGTCGCCGAGCAGCCAACCGAGCCCGTCCGCGGACGCCGCGGTGCTGCCGCCGCACACCCGGATCGCCGCGGCCCCGGTCCCGGAAACCAGCGCGTACCCCTGCAGTGACGGCGTCCCAGCGCAGAAAGTGGCCAGCAGATCGGACTCGGGCACCACCGTCCCGGTCAGCCCGAGCCCACGCAGCGCGGCCTGCATCTCCTCGAGCGAGGGCGTGCTGGTGCCGCCGGCCATCGCCAGCGTCACCACGCCCACGTCCAGCGGCCCCGTCATCCCCGCCTGCGCCAGCGCGCCGGCCACCGCCTTGCCCACCGACCGCGCCGCCTGCTCGGCTCCCCAGGACACCGGATTGCCACCACCGGCCGTCCCATATCCCAGGCAGCGGCCGCTGTCCTCCACCAGGACCGCGCGGGTCGAGGTGCCCCCGGCGTCCACTCCGAGCCTCATCGTTACCGCTTCGATACCGGGCTCGGATTGACACCGGCGAACACTCCGATAATTATTCTCATTCAATAGCCCGTCTCGTGAGATGGATTTTCATCACCGATGGTCACCAGGCACGAGTCCACGCCCCCGGTCACCCGGGTGCGCGAGCGCATCCAGTCCCGGATGCCACAGATGCCCGCTGCCATGACAAAGATTGCCACACTCGTTCTGGAACGACCCACCGCGCCGGTTCACCTGTCGATCACCGAACTCGCCCGCGAGGCCGGCACCTCCCCCGCCACCGTGACCCGGTTCTGCCGCATGCTCGGCTACTCGGGATACGTGCCGTTCCGCGTCGGGGTCGCCTCGGACATCGGCCGGGGCGACACCCGCGAGTCCTGGGCCGCGGACATCGGTCGCGCGTTCGGACCCAGCGACACTCCCCGCGAGGTGCTGCGCACCCTGCTGCTGGCCCAGACCATGTCGCTGAAGGCGACCGCCGACGGTGTCGACCTGGACCAGGTGGTCACGGTGGCCAGGGCCATCGCGAGCTGCCAGCACCTGGACATCTACGGCGTCGGCGGCAGCGGCGTGATGGCCGAGGAGATGGCGGGCCGGCTCTACCGCATCGGCATCCCGGTGCACGCCTGGCGCGAGGTGCACTCCGCGCTCGCCAGCGCCGCCGCGCAACGCGACGGGTCGGTCGCCATCGCCATCTCCAATACCGGCCGCACCGAGGAAACGATCGAGGCGCTGTCGCTGGCCCAGTCCTCGGGCGCCTTCACGGTCGCCGTCACCGGCAGCGCGTCCTCGCCACTGGCCGGGATCGCCGACGTGCACCTGACCGCCTACGCGCCGGACGGATACCTACAGCCCGACGACCTGGCCGCCAAGCACGCCCAGCTGTTCGTCCTGGACCTGCTGTACCTGCTGGTCGCGCAGCAGAACTTCGGCGATGCCGCCACGCTGCTGGTGGCCTCCGCGATGGCGGTCTCGGGGCACCGCCGGGACGCCCCCGGTCTGGAGCACACCGCCCCGACCACCGAGCAGAAGGGCCGCCGCCGTGCCTGACCACGTCACCGGATTCCACGCCGAGATCAGCACCCGGCTGGACGCGCTCGCCGCCGAAGCCCGGGCCGGCGGGCTGGATGCGGCGATCGCCCTGATGAGCGATGCCATCGCCACCGGCGGAGTGATCCAGGCATTCGGCACCGGCCACTCCCAGGCGTTCGCGATGGAGATCGCCGGCCGCGCCGGCGGTTTGATCCCCACGAACAACATCCGGCTGTTCGACCTGGTCCTCTACGGCAGCCGCGAGCCAGCGGACCTGGTGGGCGCCGGGATGGAGCGCGACCCGAGCGTGGTGCAGGAACTGTACGAGCTCTACCCCATACATCCCTCGGATGTGTTCATCATCGCCTCCAACTCCGGCGTGAACGGGTCCATCGTGGGCATGGCGCTGACGGCCAAGGAGCACGGGCACCCCGTGATCGCCGTCACCAGCCTGGCGCACACCATGGCAGTTGCACCAAAACATCCATCAGGCAAACGACTCTCGGAGATCGCGGACGTGGTGATCGATAACCACGCCCCCTACGGCGACACCACGATCGAGCTGGGCTCCGGGGTCAAGGCCGGCGCGGTGTCGTCGATCACCGCTGCCTTCATCGCCCAGCTGCTCACGGTCGGCGTCACCGACCGTCTCGCCGCGGGCGGCGCGCTGCCTCCCGTGTACATCTCGGCGAACATCCCGGAAGGAGACGAGCACAATCACGCGCTCGAAGCGAGGTACGGCAACCGGATCAAGCGTGGGGTCGCACCCGGCCCCGACAACCCATGGAAGGTGGGTCAGCAATGAGCAGTGAGAACAAGAGCGTGAACCGCAGGACCCTGCTGCGCGGCGCCGCCGCCGCTGCGGCGCTGGTCCCGCTGACGGGCGCCCTGGCGGCGTGTGCCGGCGGCGGCGCCGGCGGCGGGGGAACCTCCGGGGGGACCAGCCCGTCCGGCGGCACCTCGCCCTCGTCGGGCGGCACCTCCTCCTCCGGTGGCAGCTCTCCGTCCGGCAGCGCGTCCGGCGGCACCTCTCCGTCCGCCAGCGCCTCGGGCGGCACCTCGCCGTCCAGCGCGGCCGGCGGCGGCGCGGACAACCCGTTTGGCGTGAAGTCCGGGTCCACGGTCAACGCGGTGATCTTCGACGGCGGCTACAAGACCGACTACGTCAACTTCGCCGCGACCATTGCCGAGCAGCACAACAAGGGCGTGACCTTCACCGTCAAGCCGTCCACCAAGATCGCCACCGAGCTGCAGCCGCAGTTCGTGGGCGGCACACCACCGGACCTGATCGATAACTCCGGCGCCGACGCGATCGGCTTCAACTCGATCCTGGACCAGCTCGAGACACTGGACGATGTCTTCGAGGCGAACAACTACGAGGGCACCAAGATCGCCGACACGCTGTACGGCGGCGTCAAGGCTCCGGGCACGTTCGGCGACAAGTTCGCGGCCATCAACTACGTGATGACGCTGTACGCGATCTGGTACTCCTCCAGCCTATTCGAGGAGAACGGCTGGACCCCTCCCAAGACCTGGGCCGAGGCCGTCGACCTGGGCGCCAAGGCCAAGGCCAAGGGCAAGTACCTGTTTGTGTTCGGCAAGGAGGCGGCCACCTACTACCAGACGCTGGCCGTCGACTCGGCGATCAAGGAGGGTGGCCCCGAGGTTCGCCTGGCGCTGGAGAACCTGGACCCGAAGGCATGGTCGCAGGACCCCATCCAGAAGGTGTTCACCGCCCTGGAGACCTGCGTCAAGCAGGGCTACTTCGTGCCCGGCGGATCTGGCACCCAGTTCACCGCGGCACAGGCCAAATGGTCCAACGACGAGCAGGCACTGCTCTACCCGTCGGGCTCGTGGATCGAGAACGAGATGAAGAAGGCCACCAAGGCGGGCTTCAAGATGATGGGCATCCCGGAGATGACCGTCACCGACTCGCCGAAGATGCCCTACGCGACGCTGCGCAGCGCGGCGGGTGAGCCATACATCGTCCCCAGTAAGGCGGCGAACCCGGCCGGGGGCAAGGAACTGCTGCGCGCGATGCTCAGCAAGGACGCGGCGACCAACTTCGTCAAGACCCGGCTCGCCCCGACGATCGTCTCGGGCACCATCCCGGCGGACGGCTTCGGCTCCACGGCGCTGCTCTCGCAGGCGAAGATGCTCGACGACGCGGGCGAGAATGTGTTCAACTACCAGTTCGTGGACTTCTACGGCATGAACACCGACCAGCTGGTGATCTGGAACTCGTTCCTCTCGGGTCAGGCAAGCGCCGCGGACCTGACCACCCAGCTACAGAAGATCACCGACGACACCGCAAAGAATGCGAAGCAGAAGCTCACCGTTACCAAGTGAACTAGCGTTACCTGCACGATCCGCCCGGGCCGGACGGCCGCATCGGCCGTCCGGCCCAGGCCTACACGGTGAGGATCACGCCATGAGCCGGCCCGTCATCACGAGCGAGCGCCAGCCGGTGTCGACCGGTCCGGCCACACTCGCCGAATTCACCGCGCCGTCGATGCCATCCGGGGCGGTCACCGCCGGGAGCCTGCTGGTGCTGGGTGGATTGGCTGGCCTCGCGCAACTCGTGCTGCCCTGGGCCAGTACCGCCGCCGGTTCCACCTCCGGCTGGGGTCAGTACTACAACACTGCACACCACGGCTTCGGCGAGATCGTCGCCGCCTACGCCATTCTGCTGGCCGCCATCGCCGGTCTGGTCATGCTGGTGTCGGGCATCCGGCTGTTAATGCCGCACGCCGGCCACCGCGGTGCGCTGCTCGCCGCCACCGTCGCCGGTCTGGTGGCCTTCGCCTGTGCGGCCTGGACGCTCGCGGTGGGCGCCGGGCCGAGCGCCGCGCAGGAGACGTTCGGCTGGTACCTGTTCTTGCTGGCTGGCCTCGTGGGCCTGCTCGGCGTCGGGCTGGCGCGATCCGTGCTGACCATGCCCATCGCGCTGATGCTGTTCGGTGGCGCAGCGGCGCTGGCGCAGTTGGCGCTGCCATGGTTCTCCTCGGGTAACCGGGCCACTACCGGCTGGCAGCAGTACTACGACGTCGCGCATCCCAACACGGCCGAGATGATCGGCGCGTACGCGATCCTCGTCGCGGCGATCTGCGGGCTGGTGCTGCTGGCGACGGCGATCACCCTCGCCGCTGGCCGCCGGGATCTGCCGAGCCTCCCGATGGCGAACCTGGTGCTGGCCGCCTCTGTGCTGCTGCTGGTGTGCGCGGGCTGGTGGCTGGCCGCCGGGAGCACACCACAGGGCGCGACACTGAGCTTTGGCTGGTATGCGTTCCTGATCGCCGGCGCCGGCGGCCTGCTCGGGGCGCTGGGCCAGGGAGCGGCCGGCTGCCGGCTCGACTCATCGTCGGCGGTGCTGATCCTGGCCGGGTTGGCCGGCCTCGCCGCGATCGCGCTGCCCTGGTTCTCAGGCGCTACCGGCTGGGGCTTTTACTACCGCACCACGCACCGCGACTTCACCGAGATCGGCGCCGCCTACGCCATTCTCATCGGAACCCTGGCGTCGGTGGTGTTACTGCTGGCGGGCATGATCATGGCCGTCCAGCCGGCGCTACGCCGTACGCTGGCCCGCATCGCCCGGGTCGCGGCGATCGTGGTGCTGGTCTGCATCGCCTGGTGGCTGGTGCTGGGCCCGGAGACGTTCGCCGATGCCATCGCCTCCGGCGGCTTCGGCTGGTACCTGTTCGTGCTGGCCGGCGTGCTGGGCCTGATCGGAGCGCTGGTCCCGCTGGTGACGGTCAGCTTCGACAAGGTCAGCTTCATGACGGTGTTCCTCGGCGTGCCCGTGCTGATCTTCCTGGTCTTCGTGGTCTCCCCGTTCGTGCAGGCTGTCTACTACTCGATGACGGACTGGGGCGGCTTCTCGGCGACCATGAATTTCATCGGCCTGGACAACTATGGCCGCCTGTTCTCCGACGACGTGTTCCGTCGGGCGGTGTTGAACAATATCGAACTGGGCATCGTGGTGCCGTTGGTGACGATCGTCCTGGCGCTGGCGGTGGCCAGCATGGTGACGGTCGGCGGGCCGTCCCGCGGTCCGGTGCGCGGCATCCGGGCGTCCAGCCTGTACCGGGTCGTCTCGTTCTTCCCATACACCATCCCGGCTATCGTCATCGGACTGATTTGGGCGCAGGTGTACAACCCCTCCGCCGGCATCCTGAACGGATTCCTCGGCCTGTTCGGCGTAGACCAGATCAACTGGCTGGGCGAGCCGGGCACCGCCATGCCGGCGTCTATGTTCGTGATCATCTGGAGCTTCGTCGGCTTCTACGCGGTGCTGTTCGTCGCCGCCATCAAGGGCATCTCCGCGGAAGTGTACGAGGCGGCCCGGCTGGACGGGGCGGGACGGTTCCGCACGGCGATATCGGTGACGGTGCCGCTGATCCGGGATACCATCCAGACCGCCTACATCTATATCGGCATCGCGGCGCTGGACGCATTCGTGTACATGATGGCGCTCAACCCGTTCGGCGGCCCGGGCTATTCGACGCTGACCATGTCGCAAGACCTGTACAACACGGCCTTCCGCAAGGGCCAGTTCGGCTACGCCACCGCGATGGGCGTGGTGCTGGCCGTCGTCACACTGCTGTTCGCCACCCTGGTCTTCGCGGTGAACCGGCTGACCGGCGGGGGCGGGTCCGCGCCCAGGGCGCGCAAGCGCCGGGACACCAAGACCACCGCCGTTGCGGCGCAGCCTGTCTCGTCGATTCATGTGGGGTGAGCAGATGACCACTAGCACCATGGAACCCGGCACGGGCCAGGGCGTTGCCACTCGGGTCAACCGCACCAGTTCCTCGAACGGGGACCGGGCGGTCTCCACCACGGCACATGTGCTGTTGGCGATCTGGACGCTGATCGTCGTACTGCCGTTGCTGTGGGTCTTGATGAGTTCGTTCAAGACCAGCAACCAGGTGCTATCCAATCCACTGTCGCCCCCGACCTCCCTGCACTGGGAGAACTACGCGACAGCGTGGCAGACGGCCGGCATCGGCAAGTGGTTCCTCAACACCATCATCGTCGTCGGCTTCGCGCTGGTCATCGTGATGGTGCTGGGAGCGATGTGCGCGTACGTGCTGGCGCGCTACCGATTTCCCGGCAACCGGCTGATCTACTACCTGATGCTGGCCGGACTGACGTTCCCGATCTTCCTGGCCATCGTCCCGCTGTTCTTCACCCTGCAGAACGTCGGCCTGCTCAACACGCTGCCCGGCCTCATCCTGACGTACGTTGCGTTTGCGCTGCCGTTCACGGTGTTCTTCCTGCACTCGTTCTTCGAGTCGCTGCCGAACGAGATCTACGAGGCCGCGCAAGTGGACGGGGCCAGCGAGTGGCGCACCTTCTTCCAGGTGATGCTGCCGATGGCCAAGCCGGGCATGGCCGCGGTGTCGATCTTCAACTTCCTGGGCCTGTGGAACCAGTTCCTGCTGCCGGTGGCATTGAACACCAAGCCCGAGAACTACGTGCTCACCCAGGGAATGGCATCGTTCGCGTCCTCCGCCGGCTACGCGGTGGACTTCGGTTCGCTGTTCGCGGCCGTGGTCATCACCATCGTGCCGGTGCTGATCGTGTACGTGCTGTTCCAGCGGCAGCTGCAGGGTTCGGTGTCCTCCAGCACCATCAAGTAGACCGGCGCGGACAACCCGGAAAATCGACAGGTCCGATCGGTCCCCCGTTCGGATGATTGTCCGACGCCGGGTTGCGGCCTACGCTCAGTAGCGAGTGTGGGCTCCCACAGTGGTCGCTGACCTGCCGCTCGCACACCAGGGAGGTGCCCGATGCCCGCAGTCGCCGACCAGCGACGCGTGCACGGCGCCACGTCCTCCGGCCCGGATGCTCCGATCGTCGCGTCGGTCGAATCGCTACCCGAACCGGGGCTGATGGCGGTGCCCGCCCTGCACTCCGATGCCGTCCCGTTGCGGCGGCGCGCCGAGGATCCGCTGGGTGGCAGCGAGGTTTCCGGCGACATCGCCGGGGCGCTGCGCCGTCGCGGCGGCCAGGGGGGGTTGCTGCCCGATACTCTGTCCGCTCCCATGTCGAACCACCTGGGAATGGATCTGTCGGGCGTGCGGGTGCACACCGATCCGGAGGCCGGGAAGATCGCGCATTCGCTGCAGGCCACCGCGTTCACGCACGGCAACGACATCTACTTCGCGCCCGGCGCCTACCGCCCCGGCTCGACGGACGGGCAACGGGTGCTGGCGCACGAGGTTAGCCATATCGCCGCGCAGCGTTCCGGCGCCGACCGGGGCGGGTCGGGGCCGCTGAGCGTGGGTCGGGCGAACGATCCCGCCGAGGCTGCCGCCGACGCCTCCGCCGACCGAATGATGGCGGCGCTGCACCGGTCCACCTGATCCGCCGCAACGAACCCGCCGGGACCCGTTCCCGGGTGCCCGGTCGTGGCGCTTAGCCCAGGAACGGGTGCCCGCGGCGCAGCAGCAGCCGGTACAGGGTCTGCTGGATGGTCTCGCGCACTCGGTCGGTCAGGTTGAACACGACCATCGGGTCCTCGGCGGCCCCGTCGCCGTATCCGTCGGTTGCAATGGGCTCGCCGAACTCGATGAGCCATTTGGACGGCAGCGGGATCGCCCCCAGCGGCCCCAGCCATGGGAAGGTGGGGGTGACGGGGAAATACGGCAGGCCCAGCGCCCGGGCCAGCGGGCGAATGTTGGCCAGCATCGGGTAGATCTCCTCGGCCCCGACGATGGAAACCGGCACGATCGGCACTCCGGTGCGCAGTGCCGCCGACACGAACCCGCCCCGACCGAAACGCTGCAGCTTGTATCGCTGGGAAAAGGGCTTGCCGACGCCCTTGAAGCCCTCCGGGAACACCGCCACCAGTTCGCCGGAGGTCAGCAGTCGCTCGGCGTCCGGGTTGCAGGCCAACGTGTTCCCGGCCTTGCGGGCCAGCGGGCCGAGCACCGGGGTGTCGAAGACCAGGTCGGCACCGAGCATCCGCAGCGGGCGGTGACAGGGATGCTGGTCGTGCACCGCGACCGCCGTCATCACCGCGTCGACGGCGATGGTGCCGGAGTGGTTGGCCACCAGTAGGGCGCCGCTGTCCACCGGCAGGTTGGCCACCCCGATGGTCTGCACCCGGAACCACTTGTCGAACAGCAGCCGCATCGGAGGAAGCAGCAGGGTCTCGGTGAACTCCCGGTCGTAGCCGAAGTCGTCCACGGTGTAGTCGCCGGTCAGGCGGCGTCGGGTGAAGGCCATCAGGCCCGCCAGGTGCTGCTTCCAGGCTGGCTCGGTCGACGTGGCGGAGCTCGCCGTGTCGCGCGCGGCGCCGTCCGGAGCGTCGGCGGCACCGGAGACGCGGGCAGAGCCGGAGGTGCCGCCGGCGCCGGCGGCGCCCCTCATCGGGACCTCGAGCGTCGATCGGCGCCGCTGCTCGGCCCACCGGAGGACCGCCGGGCAGACCCGGTGCCGTCGACGGACACCAGGTGGCGCCGCCGGTGGCCGGAACCACCCGCGGGATCCCGCGGCGAGGTCACGACCGGCGCCCCGTCACCGCCGCGAGTCGCCCCGGCGTCGTCATTCGGCAGTGCGGTCACCCCGATCGCGGAGGCGACCCGCACCTCCCCGGCCCGGATCATCGCCGGGCTGACCACCGGAGTGATGGTGCGAGCGAAATCGTCGAAGGCCTGCCGGGTGGTGTACCGGCAGGTGAAGCCGGCCTCGCGGCGCAGCCGGGTGGTGTCCAGCACCCGGCCCGAGGTGAGCAGCCGCAGTTGTTGGGTGGAGAAGCCGCCGATCCTGGCCAGCCGGAGCAGGCCGCCGATCGCGTCCATCGCGGACATCGGCGCCGGCAACGGGATCCGCCCGGTCCGCCGGATCGCCTGCGCGAGGGTCAGGGTGCCATCGCCCGCCACGTTGACTATGCCGGCGAAGCCGCCGAGCGTCAGGTGCTCCAGCACCGCGACCGCATCCTGCTCGTGCACGAATTGCACGCGGGCGTCGTGCCCCAGCGCGATCGGCACGGCGGGTGCCAACGAGAAGTAGCGGGTCAACGGGCTGAGCACGGTGGGGCCGATGATCTCCGCGAACCGCGGCATCGCCACCCGCACGTCCGGCCGACGACGGCCGAACCCGCGCACGTAGCCCTCAATGTCCACCGCGTCCCGGGCGGAGCTGCTGGCCGGTGCCGCCCTCGGCACGGTCTCCTCGGTGAAGATCGCCGGATCCTTGGATGAGCCGCCGTAGACGGCGGCGGTGGATCGCACGATCAGGTGCTGCACGCTGGGCGCCCGCTGACAGGCCGCCAGCAGCTGCATCGTGCCCAGCACGTTCATTTCCTTGGTCATCGCCCGCGCGGCGGACGCCACCGGCGCGGCCGAGGAGGAGGCGTGCACCACGGTGTTCACCGCGGCGGCCTCGATCACCCGCGCGATCAGCGGATTGCGGATGTCAGCGCGGGCGAACTCGGCATCGCCCATCCGCGCCCGCGCGGCCTCATCCGGCAGCGCGGCATCCACCCCGATGACGCGCCGCACCCTGGGGTCGGCGGCCAGCCGGCCCGCCAGACTGGATCCGAGGAACCGCGAGACGCCCGTTACCAACACCGTCAGACGGCCGTCGGCAGCGGGCTCGGGCACGGCTGGCTCCAGCGCTACTTGCCGGCCTTGCGGCGGGCCACCCGGGTCTTGCGCAGCAGCTTGCGGTGCTTCTTCTTCGCCATCCGCTTGCGGCGCTTCTTGATCACAGAACCCATGGGTGTAGACCTCTTGCCTGCTTCTGCCGGCCGGCAGCCGGACACTCGATTCGAATCGCCGCCCTGGTGGACGGCTCACCTGCGACAACCTGACCACCACGGCAGCAGGCGCCGACTCATCCTAGCCGGGTGGGCGCATCCGTGACACCGCGCGATCCAGGCGCACAGCGGGCGGTCAGCCGGCGTCGGTAAACGCCGCGCGCAGGTACTCGTGTACCGCGCGCTCCGGCACCCGAAACGACCTGCCGACCCGCACCGCAGGCAACTCGCCGGAGTGCACCAATCGGTACACCGTCATCCGGGACACCCGCATGACCTCGGCCACCTCGGCCACGGTGAAAAACCGCATCTCGGCCAGGGCAGGGTCATGCGGCCCGGCCGGATCCGGCGAGGTCGCGCGGGTCGCGGCTCGCTGATCGGGAGTTGGATCCTCCCGGGGCAGTTCACGTGGCATGGGGCACCGTCTTCCGGCACGCATCGCGCCTCCGGCTTCCCCTCCGGCGGACACTGTCGCGCTCGTGCTTGTTGCACTCTAGCGTGACTGGTGTGACGAATGCGACGGCAAGCTGTGCACAAGAGTGACTTTTTTCGGCGCGCCTCCGTCAAATTGGGCCGACTGGACGCTATGGTGCCCCGATTTCGAGCGCTCCGTCACCGCCAGAGGCCCAGAAGGTAACGCTCCGTCACCGCCTGGTCAGTGCGGTCCATGCCCCAACTCCGCCGACCGGCGCGCGGCTGCCTCGATCGCCGACAGCAGCGCCGCCCGCACACCGTGGTTCTCCAGCTCCCGGATCGCGGCGATGGTCGTCCCCCCGGGGGAGGTGACGGCCTCCCGCAGCGTCACCGGATGCTCCCCAGAGTCCCGCAGCATGCGCGCCGAGCCGACCGCCGACTGGATGATCAGCTCCGCGGCCACCGTGCGCGGCAGGCCGAGCAGGATGCCCGCATCGATCATTGCCTCGACCAGGAAGAAGAAGTAAGCCGGGCCGGAGCCGGACAGGGCGGTGACGGCGTCCTGCTGGGATTCCGGCACCCGGACCACCTTGCCCACGCTGGACAGCAACTCCTCGACCAACTGCAGGTGCGCCGCGGTGGCCAGGCTGCCGGCGGAGATGGCACTCATCGCCTCACCCACCAGGATCGGCGTGTTGGGCATCACCCGGACCACCGGGACACCGGCCGGCAGGTGCGACTCATACAGCGAGGTCGGCAGGCCGGCGGCGACGGATACCACCAGCGTGTCCGGGGTGATCGCCGGGGCCACCTGGTCCAGCAGCGGGCCGATGTCCTGCGGCTTGACGGCCACCACCAGCACATCGGCCTCCCGCGCGGCGGTGGGTACATCGACCGCGCGCACCTCGTACCGTCGGCTCAGCTCGGCGGCCCGGTCGGCGGACCGCTCGGACAGCATCAGCTCGCCGGCCGGCCGGCCGGCGGTCAGCAGGCCGGACAGCAATGCCTCGCCGATCTTGCCGGCGCCCAGGATCGCGATGGTGGTCATGTCGATGAGCCTGCCAGGTCCCGGCCGGTGCGCCGCGACGAGGTCGCGTGACTCCCCCACGGCGGGTGCCACGAGGTGGGGCGCGCGCTGAGACGGGCCGTATTCTGCCGCAGTGACGACCCGCCCCGACCCGCCCGTGGGACCGGCCGCGCGCATGGCCGCCACGGCCCGCCGGGCGCGGCGCAGCGGAGGTCTGCTGATCGTCCTCGCGGTCGTACTACTGGCGGCCAACCTGCGGCCGGCCGTCAACGCGCTGGGCGCCGTGATGCCCGAGCTGCGCGGCTCCACGGGCCTGTCCGGGACGGCGTCCGGGGTATTGCTCGCGCTGCCCACCCTGTGCTTCGCGCTGATCGGGTTCGCCGCGCCCGCGGTGGCCTCCCGAATCGGCTCCCACCGGACGGTCGTGCTGGCGCTGCTGGCGCTGACCGGTGGGCAGGTGTTGCGCGCCCTGGTGGATGGCACTTGGGCGCTGTTCGTCGGCTCGGTGCTGGCGCTGGGCGGCATCGCGGTGGGCAACGTGCTGCTGCCGGGGCTGATCCGGTTGCACTTCGCCACCGCGATCGGCCCGATGACGGCGGTCTACACCACCATGCTGACGATCGGCGGCACCGTCGGCGCCGGGCTCACGCTGCCGATCGAGCACGGGCTGGGCGGGTCATGGCAGACCGGCATCGGGATGTGGGCGGTGACGGCCGGGGTTGCGCTGGTGCCCTGGCTGGCAGCGGCCGCCCGGCACTCCCGGCCCGTGGCTTCCACCACCCGGCGGATCGGCGTGCTGGCGTTGCTGCACTCGCCCCGCGCCTGGGCCATGGCGGTGTACTTCGGCGGACAGTCCCTGCAGGCCTACGTGATGTTCGGCTGGCTGCCGTCAATCCTGGCCGACGCCGGGCTGTCCGACGAGGCGGCCGCCGGCTCGGTGGCGATCGTGGTGGGGGTCGGCATCCCCATCGCAGCGGTGGTGCCGGCGCTGCTGGGGGCGATGCGTCGGCAGGGCGCGCTGGTGGTCGGGTTCGTGGCCTGCTACGTGCTCGGCTATCTCGGGCTGATCCTGATCCCAACCTCGGCGACCTGGCTGCTGGCGCTGCTGATCGGAATCGGTGGGGGTGCGTTCCCGATGGCGCTGACCCTGATGGCGCTGCGCTCCCGCACCCCGGCCGGAACAGTCGCGCTGTCGGCGTTCGGCCAGTCTGCCGGGTATCTGATCGCCTCCTGCGGGCCGGTGGGGTTCGGGTTCCTGCACGACCTGACGGGGGGCTGGACGATCCCGCTGGTGGTGCTCACGGCACTGCTGAGCGTGTTGCTGGCCACCGGCTTCGTCGTCACCCGGCACTGGGAGATCGAGGACGACCTGCGCGGGTGAACCAGCAGGTCACTGGGGCGCAATGACGCGATGGCCGGCCTCGCCGGCCGCTTGTGCCATGCGATCGTCGTAGGTCACCAGCACGCCGAGGTCCGAACCCAGCTGTGCGGCGGTGGCCAGATGGATGGCATCCAGCGAACGAACGGTGACGGGTACCAGCGTCCCGGCACTGTCCAGAACCGCCTTGTTGATCCGGAGCAGGTCGATTCTGGTCAGCACTCGGCGTCCGGCGGCGAGCGCCTCGTCCCCTCCGGGCAGTAGTGCGCGAATGACCTCGGTTCGTGCCAGCGCGCTGCTGACCAGCGGGCGCCGCCGCCGTAGATATCGGCGCAGGGCGTCGGATTCCGGTTCTCGGACCGCCAGTTTGACGATCGCCGACGAGTCCAGATAGGTCGCCTTCGTCATCGCTCGTGCCGGCGCAACCTGGCCAGGGCCTGCGACGGGGATTCCGCGCCAGGGGGCAGGGCCAACGGCTCGGGCAGGTCGGCCAGGTCGGCGCTCGCCGCCTCCACCTCACCTGCCGCGCGGAGCCGTTCCAGTGGCGAGCCTTCGGGCGTAGGCGCCAAGATCGCGACGGGCCGGCCGCGGTCGGTGATCTCAACGGTTTCGCCGCGCGCCACCAGTCGTAGCAGGTCGCTGGCCCGCTGCCGCAACTCGCGCACCCCCACTGACGTCATGTGTTACATGTAGCACATGATGGTCGACAACGTCAAGGTGGCAGGGTCAGTGCAGCACCAGGGCCGTAGCCAGCGCGGCCCGGCCCTCGCCGCGGCCGGTCAGGCCCAGCCCGTCGGTGGTGGTGCCCGCCACCGACACCGGGGCGCCGACCGCGGCCGACAGCACCCGCTGCGCCTCCGCCCGGCGGGGTCCGATCCGGGGCGAGTTGGCGATCACCTGCACGGACGCATTGACCACCTGCAGCCCGGCGGCGGCGATCTGCCGAACCGCCTCGGTCAACAGCTCGACTCCACTGGCGCCGGCCCATTCCGGGCGGCCGGTGCCGAAGACCTCACCCAGATCACCGAGGCCGGCGGCGGCCAGCAGCGCATCGACGAGGGCATGCGCGGCCACGTCGCCGTCGGAATGCCCGGCGCAGCCGTCGGTCCCGGGGAACTCCAGGCCGGCCAGGTAGCACGGCCGGCCCGCATCGATCGGGTGCACGTCGACCCCGTTGCCCACCCGGGGCACCGCGCCCACCAACCGACGCGCCTCGGCCAGGTCGGCGGCGGTGGTGATCTTGAAGCCGGCCCGGTCACCGGGGACGAACGTCACCGGCTCGCCGATCGCCTCGGCGAGCGCGGCGTCGTCGGTGCCGCCCCGGCCGGTCGCTGCGGCGTGCGCGTGCGCGCGCCGCAGCACCTCGGGTGAGAATCCCTGCGGCGTCTGCACCAGGCGCAGCGCGCCTCGATCCACGACACCGCCCGAGCCACCGGCGGCACCTAGCCGCCGGACGGTGTCGGCCACCGGCAGCACCGGAACCACGACGCCGGCTCCGGCGCGCACGGCATCGACCACGGCGCGGATTACCGCCGGGGGTTGGAAGGCGCGCGCCGCGTCATGCACCAGCAGCACGTCGGCCTGATCCGGCGGCACGTCCTGCAGCGCCGCCGCCACCGACGCGACCCGGTCGGCACCACCGGCAACGACCGTCACCGGCACCGACGCGGGCGCCTCGGACGGACTCGTCACCGCCGGACCCAGCAGCGACCGGGCGGACTCCAGCCGGTCGGGCGCCACGGCCACCACGATCCGATCCACCGCGGCGTCCGCCAGCGCGCGCGCCGCGTGTTCCAGCAACGTGGCACCGGCAACGGTGACGAATGCCTTCGGAGTCAGGGCCCCCAGCCGCTCACCACGCCCCGCGGCGGGAACCAGCGCGACAACCGCCATCGGCGCTGCGCTACGTCGAGATCGAGCGGCCGGCTCAGGCGGCGGTCGCCGAGGCCAGCACCTCGTCGAGGATGCCCTCAGCCTTGTCCTCGTTGGTGCCCTCGGCCAGCGCCAGCTCCGACACCAGGATCTGCCTGGCCTTGGCCAGCATGCGCTTCTCGCCGGCTGACAGGCCACGTTCCTTGTCGCGGCGCCACAGGTCCCGCACCACCTCGGCGACCTTGTTCACATCACCGGACGCGAGCTTTTCCAGGTTGGCTTTGTATCGCCGCGACCAGTTGGTCGGCTCCTCCGTGTGCGGTGCCCGCAGCACCTCGAAGACATGATCCAGGCCCACTCGATCGACCACATCGCGGACGCCTACCACCTCGGCGTTCTCGGCCGGAACCTTGACCGTCAGGTCGCCCTGGGCGACCCGCAACACGAGGTAAAGCTTCTCCTCGCCGCGGACGGTACGGGTCTCGGTGGCCTCGATCAGAGCGGCCCCGTGATGGGGATAGACGACGGTCTCGCCAACCTTGAATGACATGTGCCAGGTACCCCTTTCGCTAGTGCGATATTACCACACCGTAACCATCGTCTCAACCCGTTCTCGCAGGTCAGAGGCCATGCGTCGACTTGACAAACACTTCGGAACGTGCATGGCCGGCCCCGGCGACGGTGTGATCTGGCCGTCCCGGCGACGGTCCTCGCCCGCCCTGGGACGGCCGCTGAGATGTCGGCTGGGGTGCCGGCCCGGGCGCCGGCTGGGGTGCCGGCCGGGATGTCGGCCGGGATGTCGGCCGGGTACCGGCTGGGGCTGGGCGAAGCAGCTGCGCTCGGCGACCGGTTCGACCCGGCGTGCCCGACGCGCGAGGCCGCACCGGCGGCGGCTACGCTGTCCGCAGGCTCACGCCGCCGGCCCGTTCTGGCGGGTCGGCGCCAGCGTTCGACAGGCATCTTGCAGCGAAGGGGTTCGCCCGTGTTCCGCACCAGCCGGTCACACCGCAGCGTGACGAGCGCCTCGCCGCGCCGGCGCCTGGCCGGTGTCGTCGCCGTCGTCGCGCTGGGGGCCAGCGTCCTGACCGGCTGCGCGGCCGGTCAGATTTCCCAGACGGCGGACCAGATCTCCGGTGTCGACGGAGCGCAGGGCCGAGTGGGCGAGGTGACGGTGCACAATGCGCTGCTGGCCACCCCCGACGGCCCGAACTACCCGAAGGGTTCGCAGGCCCCGCTGACCCTGTGGATCAGCAATGACGCGACCGTGGGCGACCAATTGACGGCGGTGACGACCGACGCCGGCACCGTCGACCTCAGCGGCCCGGTGGACGTCCCGGCCGGCTCGATTATCGAGGTGGGCGGCGCCGGCGGCCCCGTCACCGCCGCCGTCAGCAAGCTGACTCGCGAGTTGGACTACGGCATCTCGGTGCCGATGACGTTCTCATTCGCCAACGCCGGCGACCTGACGCTCAACGTCCCGATCGAGATCCCCGCCGAGCGCGGCGGACGGTCGGAGAGCACCGACATCTATCCCGAGGAACAGCCCAACCTGTGGCAGTCCGGCGAGCAGCACCCGTCGAACCTGACCTCACCGGCGCCCTCCTCCAACTGAGCCGGGCGTCCCTGAGCGGACGCTGTCGGTGCCCCCGGATACCGTCCGGACCATGAGCACCTCCAGCGGCCCCCGGCGGCCCCATTCCTCGTTCCGCTGCTCCGACTGCGGCCATGTCGCGGCAAGGTGGGCGGGCCGCTGCCCGCAGTGCCAGGCCTGGGGGACGCTCACCGAATCCGCCGCGGTGCCGGTGGCGCTGCGCAGGGTCGCAGCCGTCGCACCGGCTGGTCCGGCGCAACGGCTGCGGGACGTCGACGCCAGGGCGGTGGTCGCTCGGCCGAGCGGGGTCCCGGAGCTGGATCGGGTGCTGGGTGGCGGGCTGGTGCCCGGCGGAGTGGTGCTGCTGGCCGGCGAGCCGGGGGTGGGCAAGTCGACGCTGCTGCTGGCGGCGGCGCAGGCCTGGGCGGCGGCCGGGCACGGCCGGGCGTTGATCGTCACCGGGGAGGAGACCGCGGCGCAGGTGCGGCTGCGGGCCGGCCGGCTCGGCGCGCTGCACCCCGATCTGTACCTGGCCGCCGAGACCGAGCTCTCCGCGGTGCTGGCTCAGGTGGACCGGGTGCAGCCGCGGCTGCTGATCGTGGATTCGGTGCAGACCATTGCCGACGGCGCGGTGGACGGCGCCACCGGCGGGGTCACCCAGGTGCGGGCGGTGGCGGCCGCGCTGACGGCGACCGCCAAGCAGCGCGACATCGCCTGCGTGCTGGTCGGTCACGTCACGAAGGATGGGTCGGTCGCCGGGCCCCGGGTGCTGGAGCACCTGGTGGACGTGGTGTTGCACTTCGAGGGCGACCGGCATTCCGCGCTGCGGCTGGTGCGGGGGGTGAAGAACCGGTTCGGCCCGGCCGACGAGGTGGGCTGCTTCGCGATGACGGAGGCCGGTATCGAATCGATGACGGACCCGTCGGGGTTGTTCCTGTCCGCCCGGCGGCCGGACGTGCCGGGCACCTGCACCACGGTGATGGTGCAGGGCCGGCGGGCCATGCCGGTGGAGATTCAGGCGCTGGCCGGGCCGCCGGGGGGCGGAGGCCATCGCACGGTGTCCGGGCTGGACGCGGCCCGGGTATCGATGGTGCTGGCGGTGGTGCAGCGTTGGGCCGGCCTGTCGGCGGCCGGGCGGGACGTGCTGGCCGCGACGGTCGGCGGGGCGCGGAGCACCGAGCCGGCGACCGACCTGGCACTCGCGATGGCCGTGTGGTCGGCAGTGCGCGACATCCCGCTGCCGGGCACCCTGGTCGCGATCGGAGAGCTGGGGCTGGCCGGCGAGGTGCGCCCGGTGCCGGGGCTGGCCCAGCGGCTGGCCGAGGCCGCCCGGTTGGGCTTCGACCACGCGATCGTGCCGCCGGGCGAGCACGGCGATCCACCCCGCGGCATGCGGATCAGCCAGGCGGCCGACCTGACGGCAGCGATGCGGGCGCTGGGCGACGAGTCGGGGGTGGTGGTCAGCATGCTGCGCGGCCGACCGGGGTGAGGCGGCCCGTGGGCCCTAGACTGCTGCGGTGACGGACGAGCCGGGAGCGGTGCACGCGCACCGTTCGATCATGGCGATGGTGGCGCCGGGTACGCCGCTGCGAGCCGGGCTGGAGCGGATCCTGGCCGGCCGGACCGGCGCACTGATCGTGCTGGGCGTGGACCGGGCCGTGGAGGCCCTCTGCGACGGCGGTTTCCGTCTGGAATTGGAGTTCTCGCCCACCCGGCTGCGGGAGCTGGCCAAGATGGACGGCGCCGTGCTGTTGTCGGCGGACGCGGCCCGCATCCTGGGCGCGAACATCCAGCTGATGCCCAGCGCGAGCATCCCGACCGTGGAGTCCGGTACGCGGCACCGCACGGCCGAGCGGGTGGCGGTACAGACCACTCGGCCGGTAATCGCGGTCAGCCACTCGATGAACGTGATCAGCCTCTACCACGGTGGGCATCGCCATGAGGTGGCCGATTCGTCGACCATTCTGGGCCGGGCGAACCAGGCGCTTGCGACCCTGCACCGTTACCGCTCCCGGCTGGACGAGGTGGCGCAGGCGCTGTCCATCTCGGAGATCGAGGACGTCACCACCCTGCGGGAGTCGTTGACCGTGCTGCAACGGCTGCTGATGGTGCGGCGCATCGCCGACGAACTGACCGGCAACGTGGTGGAACTCGGTACCGACGGCCGGTTGCTCGGCCTGCAGCTGGACGAACTGCTGGCGGGCACCGAGGGTCTGCGGGAGTTGCTGGTGCGGGACTACCTGCCGGCCGACGGGCAGCCGGCCGGCGTGGAGCATATCGTCGCCCGGCTGGACGAGCTGACCGGCGAAGAGCTGCTCGATCTGGCGCTGTTGGCGCGAGAGCTTGGGTATCACACGCCGACCGATTCTCTGGACGGGCACGTCAGCCCGCGCGGTCACCGGCTGCTGGCACGCATCCCCCGGGTGCCTCCGGCGGTGTTGGACCGGTTGGCGTCGCACTTCGAGTCCCTGCAGGGCATCCTCGCGGCGACCGCCGCGGACCTGCAGACCGTCGACGGGGTGGGCGAGGCGCGGGCCCGAGTGATCCGGGAGGGCCTGTCCCGGTTGGTGGAGAACTCGCTGTCGGACCGGCCGCCGCAACGCTGGTGAGCCCGTCAGCGGGAGCGATCCGATCTGGCAGTTGCGACCGATCTTGCGGTTCGAACCGATCTCGCGGTTCGGACCGGTAACGCCACCCAGACCGCCGGACCGCCGGCCGGCCGGATCAGCCGGTGAGGGTGATCGGGTGTGGCTTGCTGGCCAGTTTCCCGAGCGCCGCGACCAGCGTGTAGCTCCCGGCGGCCACCGGCGTACGGGGCGTGTCGCACCCGGGGGTGGACGTCGTGCCGGACCACTTGATGTTGTAGGTCACGGTCTGCCCGGCCGCGAGCTCGCGGATGTCGGTCCCCTCGCCCGGGAAGCAATCCGCGGTCGACCACATCCGGGCGCCGGCCTTGCTGTACACGGTGTAGACCTGCAACGGCCCGGACAGGTCCCGCACGCACGTCTTGCTGCCGGTGTTGGTGACCGTCATACCCAGGATCGGCTGCGACCCGGCGGGATAGCTGGGCGCGCCCGTGGTGGCAGTGACGGCGATCGCGGAGTCCGGGCAGAGCAGCCGGCCCTGATCGTCGTAGGACGGCTTCGGCGGCGCGGTAGTGGTGGGCGTCGCGGACTGACGGGTAGACGTCGTAGCGCTGGCCTTGTCGCCGGTCGTCGGCGTCCCGGTCTTCTTCGTGCCGGTGGCTGTGGTGCCCCTGGTCTTGGTGCCGCGGGCCTTGGTACCGGCGGACTTCGTGGACGCAGACGTGGCGCTCGTGGTGCCGGTCTTGGTCGCGCCCGCCGTGGTGCCGCTCGCGGCAGTGGCCTTCTTGGTGTTCCCGGCCTTGCTGGAGCCGGCCTTCTTGGTGCCCGTGGTGGCGTGCGCCTTCGTGGTGTTCGCTGCTCTACTACTGGTGGTCTTCGCGCCGGTGCTGGTGGCCGGATGCGCCGTGCCTCCGGAGGCCTGCGCGTCGGTGGGCGACTCGCTGCCCTGACCGGAACTCCGCTCGCTGGCCAGCACGCCGGTCATCTGGCTGGTGCCGGTGGTGGTGACGTTGTCGGCGGCCGGATCGACACCAGGGCCCTGAGCACGCTGCACGACGAACCACACCACGGCGGCGACCACCGCGACGGCGACCACCGCCACCAGGGTGCGCCGTACCCAGTACACGCCCGCGCTGCGCGGGCCGACCGGGTGCATCACAGCGCTGACGGTAACGTTCCAGGTCGGCAAATCAGGGGAGCAACGCCGCGGCCCGGCCACCCCCATCGACAGCAGGGAGTCCGCTGGTGACCAGCACCGGCCAGAGGCGCCGATCGGGGTCGCGTCACCCCGATCGGCGCGACGGCCGCAGCCCCGTCACCACCCCTGCCGACCCGCTGGACGGCGCTCGGCTCGCGGCGTTCTTCGCCGCGGAGGGCCGCGACCTGCCCTGGCGCAGGCCCGATGCCGGCGGGTGGGGCGTGCTGGTCAGCGAGGTGATGCTGCAGCAGACGCCGGTCTCCCGGGTGCTGCCCGTGTACGAGCAGTGGCTGCGCCGCTGGCCGACACCGGCCGCGCTGGCGGCGGATTCGCCGGGCGAGGCCGTGCGGGTCTGGGGGCGTCTCGGCTACCCCCGGCGGGCGCTACGGCTGCACGCCGCGGCCACCGTGCTGGTCACCGACCACGGCGGTCGGGTCCCCGACGACCTCGAGACGCTGCTGACGCTGCCAGGCGTCGGCGAGTACACGGCGCGGGCGGTGGCCGCGTTCGCGTTCGGGCAGCGCCATCCCGTGGTGGACACCAACGTCCGCCGGGTGCTCTCTCGCGCGGTACGCGGCGTCGATGAGCATGGCCCGGCGACCGCCCGCGACCGGGACGAACTGGCGCGGCTACTGCCGGCCGAACCCGATGCGGCGGCGACGATGGCGGCGGCACTGATGGAACTCGGAGCGCTGCGGTGCACCGTCACCTCCCCGATCTGTCGCGGCTGCCCACTGTCGGCGACCTGCGCCTGGCTAGCGGCGGGCCGACCGTCCGGGCCGCCACGGCGGGCGGGACAGACCTGGCACGGCACCGACCGGCAGATGCGCGGACGGATCATGGCCGTGCTGCGGGAGGCCGACGGGCCGGTGTCCGAGGCAGAGCTCCGGCCGGTCACCCCCGCGGCGGGGGCCGATGGGGCGCAGCACGCGGCCCAATGGCGCCGCTGCCTGGACTCGCTGCTGGCGGACGGGCTGGCGGTGCGCGACGGCACGGGGTTGATCGCCCTGCCCGGTTCGGCTGCCTCCGGTCCGGCCACCTCCGGCTTGTGAGTCCCAGCCGGCGCCATAGCGCCACCCCAGACTCACAAGCCGAGCGTCAGGTCGCGGCCGGGGCGGGCGCGGGCAGGGCGATCGACACCCGCGAACGGCGTCGCCGCAACGCAATGACGCTCGCCGTGACCAGCACTCCGATCGGCAGGCACACGCACAGCACCGCGATCTCCCGGGCGGGCAGGGCGTAGCCGAGCCACAGCACCTGGTTGGCCAGGCTGAGCACCAGGCCGACCATGGACACCCCCGCGGGATCGGGGGTTCCCAGTATTTCCCGCAGCTGGCAGAGCTGCCCGATCGCGCCGGGCACGAATGCGACGGCGGCGAACCCGATCGGTCCGAGGCTCAGATCGGCGGCGAAGGCCAGCCCGGCGACGGCCACCGGGAGCGCCCAGGTGCGTGCCCACGGCAGCCGACGCGCCACGCCCAGTTGCCACAGCACCCACGCGGAGGTCACGGCCAGCAGCGCATTGGGCCAAATGATCTGCGGGGTGCCGTTCAGCAGGCCGTGTGAGGTCCAGGCAAGCCCCGCGATCAGCATGGTCTGCCAGGCGACCGTGGATACCCCGGCGACCGAGCGGGTGACGGCGATCCGCATGCCCTGCGGCACGGCGAGCGAGGCTGAGGAGAGCGCGGCAATCCAGCCGACGGCATCCACGACGGACACGACACGACTCCAGGCGAAAACGAAGGTGACGCCGTCGGGCTCGTGCGGCACCGCCAGTCTACGTCGCGCGACGGGCCTGAAATCCCCTCCGACCCAACAGGTGACGGGGTCTGCGCCGGGCCGCGGTCGGCGTGGAGGCTGGAGTCAGCCCGCGGCCAGCGGGGGCGGCCGGTCGCCCCAGCCCACCAGCGAGTCGGTCAGCACCGCGGCCGGATCGGTGGGCGCGATGATGCACGCGGTCAGGTAGGACACCGGCGCGACGTCCACGGTCAACAGTCCGCCGTGGCTGGGGTCGGACACACCCAGTGCTCGCGCGGCCAAGTCACCACAGGTCCGCCGCAGCGCCACCCAGTTGGGCGGCGGGTCCACAGGCACCAACTGGAGATCGTCGTCGAATCGCCACTCAGACACCGACGCCTGGCCCAGCACCTCCCACTGGTGTGGGCCGGTGCAACTCACCCCGGTATAGCCGATGTCGGCTCCGTCGTCACCGTTACCGCAGACGCCGAACGCGCCCGGTCGATCAATCGACCGGCCGGCATCCCGGGCGGATCCGGTGTACGGCACCCGGCCCTGCGGCCGGACGATGCACGCCACCCACCCCAGGCCGCCGACCCGATCCCGTTCTGGGGCGCGGGCGATGTTGAAGGTGTAGGCGGGCGTCGGCGGCGTCCACGCTGGGACCGGATCGGGCGGGTGCTCCGAGACGTCGGGAGTGACCGGCTGGATGCCGAGGTAGTCCGCCGCCGGGTCCGCGCAGTAGTCGTCCCAGCGGGCCAGGACGTCCGGGTTCCGGGGATCGGTGGCCCCGAAGGACACCGTCACCTCCTGCAGGTGCGGCCGGTCGCATGGCACCACGACGCCCGGATCACCTCCCGGCAGGCCCAGGCAATGGCCGACCGAGGGCGCCGGTGGCCAGTCGGCCACCGGCCGCCCGGGCACGCCGGGCTGCGACAACCGCCCGACGACCGGCACGATCAGCGCGACGGCCAGCAGCACCACCACGCCTGCCGCCGCGCGTCGCGTCCGGTCGTCGGCGACCATTGCAGCAACGGGGCGTCAGCTGGCCGCGGCCTCGCCGCCGTCGGAACCGGCGCCGACCGTCACCACCTCGGGCACGGACGGCTTGGGCTCGCCGCGGAAGGTGAACTCCTTCTTGCCGTCCACCTCGGCGACGTCGACCAGGATGATGTGCCCCGGCCGGATCTCGTCGAACAGGATCTTCTCCGAGAGCTTGTCCTCGATCTCGCGCTGGATGGTGCGGCGCAGCGGCCGGGCCCCCAGCACCTGGTCGAAGCCTCGCTCGCCGAGCAGTTCCTTGGCCGCGTCGGTGACCTCCAGCGCCATGTCCTTGCCCCGCAGCTGCTCCTCGACCCTGGTGAGCATCAGATCGACCATGGCCCGGATCTCTTCGGTGGTCAGCTGGTGGAAGACCACCACGTCGTCGATTCGGTTGAGGAACTCCGGTCGGAAGTGCCGCTTGAGCTCGTCGTTGACCTTGGTCTTCATCCGCTCGTAGTTGCTGGCCTCGTCGTTGCCCTGGGCGAAGCCGAGACCGACCGCCTTGGAGATGTCCTGCGTGCCGAGGTTGGAGGTGAACACGATGACGGTGTTCTTGAAGTCGACCGTCCGGCCCTGGCCGTCGGTGAGACGGCCGTCCTCCAGCACCTGCAGCAGCGAGTTGTAGATCTCCGGGTGTGCCTTCTCGATCTCGTCGAACAGCACGACCGAGAACGGCTTGCGCCGCACCTTCTCGGTGAGCTGGCCGCCCTCCTCGTAGCCGACGTACCCGGGGGGCGCGCCGAACAGCCGGGATGCCGTGTAGCGGTCGTGGAACTCGCCCATGTCGACCTGGATCAGCGCGTCCTCGTCGCCGAACAGGAACTCCGCGAGCGCCTTGGTCAGCTCGGTCTTCCCCACCCCGGACGGGCCGGCAAAGATGAACGAGCCCGAGGGCCGCTTCGGGTCCTTCAGGCCGGCGCGGGTGCGCCGGATCGCCTGCGACACGGCCTTGACGGCCTCGTCCTGGCCGATGATCCGCTTGTGGATCTCGGACTCCATGCGCAGCAGCCGCGTGGTCTCCTCCTCGGTCAGCTTGAACACCGGGATGCCGGTCCAGTTGGCCAGCACCTCGGCGATCTGCTCGGCGTCGACCTCGGCGACCACATCCAGGTCACCCTCCTTCCAGGAGCGTTCCCGGTCGGCACGCTTGGCCTGCAGCTGCTTCTCGGTGTCGCGCAGCGACGCGGCCTTTTCGAAGTCCTGCGCGTCGATCGCGGACTCCTTCTCGCGGCGTACCTCGGCGAGCTTCTCGTCGAACTCGCGCAGGTCCGGCGGGGCCGTCATCCGGCGGATGCGCATCCGGGCGCCAGCCTCGTCGATCAGATCGATGGCCTTGTCCGGCAGGTACCGGTCGGAGATGTACCGATCAGCCAGGGTGGCCGCCGAGACCAGCGCGTCGTCGGTGATGGTGATGCGGTGGTGCGCCTCGTACCGATCACGCAGGCCCTTGAGGATCTCGATCGTCATCGCCACCGACGGCTCGCCGACCTGGATGGGCTGGAAGCGTCGCTCCAGCGCGGCGTCCTTCTCCACGTACTTGCGGTACTCGTCCAGCGTGGTGGCCCCGATGGTCTGCAGCTCGCCGCGGGCCAGCATCGGCTTGAGGATGCTGGCGGCGTCGATCGCGCCTTCTGCGGCGCCGGCGCCTACCAGGGTGTGGATCTCGTCGATGAACATGATGATGTCGCCGCGGGTGCGGATCTCCTTGAGCACCTTCTTCAGGCGCTCCTCGAAGTCGCCGCGGTAGCGGGAACCGGCCACCAGGGAGCCGAGGTCCAGCGTGTAGAGGTGCTTGTCCTTGAGCGTGGTGGGCACGTCACCGCGCACGATGGCCTGGGCCAGACCCTCCACGACCGCCGTCTTGCCGACGCCGGGCTCGCCGATCAGCACCGGGTTGTTCTTGGTGCGGCGGGACAGCACCTGCATGACCCGCTCGATCTCCTTCTCCCGGCCGATCACCGGGTCCAGCTTGCCCTCCCGGGCGCTCTGGGTGAGGTTGCGACCGAACTGGTCCAGCACCAGCGAGGTGGAGGGGGTGCCCTCGCCGCGCCCGCCGCCCTCGGCGGCCGCGGTCTCCTTGCCCTGGTAGCCGCTCAGCAGCTGCAGCACCTGCTGGCGCACCCGGTTGAGGTCGGCGCCCAGCTTGACCAGCACCTGCGCGGCGACGCCCTCGCCCTCGCGGATCAGCCCCAGCAGGATGTGCTCGGTGCCGATGTAGTTGTGCCCCAGCTGCAGGGCCTCGCGCAGCGACAGCTCCAGTACCTTCTTGGCGCGCGGGGTGAACGGGATGTGACCGGCAGGGGCCTGCTGGCCCTGACCGATGATCTCCTCGACCTGGGAGCGGACGCCCTCCAGCGCGATGCCCAGCGACTCCAACGCCTTGGCGGCGACGCCCTCGCCCTCGTGAATCAGCCCCAGCAGGATGTGCTCGGTGCCGATGTAGTTGTGGTTGAGCATTCTGGCCTCTTCCTGGGCCAGCACCACCACCCGACGGGCTCGGTCGGTAAATCGTTCAAACATGTGCACTCCTTATGGGCGTGCGCGGCGGGCTACGAGGCTCGCAGACCGGCATCTGCCGCTCTGCGGGCCCACCGCCAGTCTAGGCGCCGGCCCGGACGGGACCGGCGCTCATGCCCGGCGGGGTGCAGGCACGGCGCACGCGTGCTCGCACACTGCGTCCAACGCTCCCCGGTGCGCGAGCCTTCCGCCACCGCTTGCGCTACGCCCAGGGCGAACATCGCCGTGGGACGGCAACGCGCGACCACCTGACAAACCACACGACCCCTCCCCGCGCGGAGCGGGAAGGGGTCGTGTGGGCCGTCGGGCGACGGCTCGAGCGTCAGTGCGCCTCTTCGAAGGCCTGCACCACGGCGGCGGACAGCCGGCCGCGGTCGGAGACCTCGTAGCCCTGGCTGCGCGCCCAGTCGCGGATGGCCGCGGTCTGCTCGCGGTCCGGGCTGGTACGGCTGCGCGACTTGCCGCGCGACCGACCCCGGCCGCTACCCCGCCGGCCGCCGTCGATCCGACGGGCGTGGGCGATGTAGTTCGACAGCGCGTCGCGCAGCTTCTTGGCGTTCTTGTCGTTCAGGTCGATCTCGTACGACGCGCCGTCCAATCCGAATGCAATTGATTCGGTGGCGGCCGAACCGTCGATGTCGTCGACCATCGTGACGGTGGTCATAGTGGCCATGTGCTGTCCTCCTGAGGACGAAGCCGCCTAAAAGCGGCCGTGATTAACTGAGCATCGTCAATGCTATCTCACTATTCCCGCGTTCGTGCCAGATCCGACTGTGATTCGTTTTGCAGCGGACTGGGAACGTCACTGATCAGGGCGAACGAAGGGGAACAGGATTGTTTCCCGGATACCCAGCCCGGTCAGCGCCATCAGCAACCGATCGATACCCATACCCATTCCACCGGCGGGCGCCATGCCGTACTCCATCGCCCGCAGAAAATCCTCGTCCAGAGGCATCGCCTCGGCATCACCCAGGCCGGCGAAACGCGCCTGGTCGACGAATCGTTCTCGCTGCACCACCGGGTCGGTCAGTTCCGAATATCCGGTTGCGGTTTCCACACCGCGAATGTAGAGGTCCCACTTCTCCGCCAGCCCAGGTGTGTTCCGATGCCCGCGGGTCAGTGGTGACGTTTCCGCTGGGAAGTCACGCACAAAGGTCGGCGAGCTGAGAGTGTCGGTGACGAGCTCCTCAAAGAGTTCTTCGGCGAGCTTTCCTGGGCCATAATGCGGGGCGACCGGCACCTCCAATCGCTCGGCGATTTCCACCAGGCGCGCCATCGAAGTAGTGACATCGATCTCTTCGCCGAGCGCGTTGGACAACGCACCGTAAACGGTGATGGACGGCCAGTCGCCCCCCAACTCAAATTCACTGCCATCGGCCAGGGTGACGGTCGTCGATCCGGTGGCGGCGACCGCGGCATTCTGAATGAGCCTGCGGGTCAACTCCCCGATGCCGTTGTAATCGGTATAGGCCTGGTAGCACTCCAGCATCGCGAATTCCGGGGAGTGCGAGGAGTCCACTCCCTCGTTGCGAAAGTTGCGATTGATCTCGAATACCCTGTCGATCCCGCCGACGACGCATCGCTTGAGAAAGAGCTCCGGCGCGATCCGCAGATACAGATCCATGTCCAGCGCGTTCATATGGGTGACGAACGGTCGGGCCGCCGCCCCCCCGGCCTGGTTCTGCAGCATCGGCGTCTCGACCTCGAGAAAGCCGTCGGCCGTGAGGGTTTCGCGCAGCGACCGATTGACCGCCGCCCGCAGCTGGACGTTCCGGCGGGCCTGGGGGCGGACGATCAGGTCCACGTAGCGCTGCCGGACCCGGGTTTCCTCGGACAGCGGCTTGTGGGCCACCGGCAGTGGGCGCACCGCCTTGGCCGCCAGCTGCCACGAGTCGGCCAGCACCGACAGCTCCCCCCGCCGGGAGGTGATCACGGTGCCGTGCACCGCGATCAGGTCGCCGAGGTCGACGGTGGCCTTGAAGTCGGCCAGCGCGTCGGCGCCGGCCGAGGCCACCGAGATCATGGCCTGCAATTCGGTCCCGGCGTCGCCGGCGCCGCCCTCCCGGAGCGTCACGAAGCACAACTTGCCGGAATTGCGCACGAAGATCACCCGACCGGTGACGGCCACCACCGTGTCGGTGGCAGTGTCCGGCGCCAGGTCGGCAAATCGGGCCCGGATTGCCGCCAGCGTCGCAGTGCGCGGCACGCTGACCGGGTAGGGCTGGCCGCCGGCCGCGAGTACCCGAGCCCGCTTGTCCAGCCGGACCCGCATCTGCTCCGGGACATCGTCGTCGGGATCCGCCGGGGGCGGTGGCACGGGCTGGCGCGGATGGTCGGAATCGGTCACGACTGCACAGCCTACTGATCTCGGGTGGAGCGGATCGCCGGGCGGCGGGCATGCCCGCCGCGTTTAGTCCTGTCGCCTGCGGCGGGACCGCCCGGACAGCCCGTAGGCGGCCAGCAGGTCGGCGACCGAGACGCCCGACTCGTGATCACCGGGTTCGTCGGATGGGGCGTCGTTCCCCGGGTCGACCGCACCATCGGAGCGGCCGTCGGATTCGGCGGCGGCGCGTGGCTCCGGCACCACCGGCAGCGGCCGGGTGACCTCGTGTTCGCCCGGCGCCGACCTCCCGGCCGGCGGCGCTGGCGCCGGGGGCGGGGTGGCGTGCGCCGCCGGCGCGGGGGCGGCCGGAGCAGCCGGCGCCACCGTCGCTGCTGCCGTTTCGACCGCTTCCGCCCTGTCGGCGTGCCGCCGGGCCCAGGCCGCCGCCGGGGCATCGGGCCGCACGCCCGGGGTGGCCGGAGTTCGGGTCGCCGGCATCGGGTCGGCGTCCACGGTGTCCCCCCCGGCGAGCGCCGCAACCGGCCGGGCGGCGCCGCCGACCACGGCCGCCCGATGCTCGGTGCTCAGCGCCTGCCCGGGCCGGAAGCTCGCCGACTCGGCGGACAGCGTCAGCCTGGACACCGTCAGCTCCCCGTCCACCAGCGAAGACAGCACACCCGTGAGCCGCTCCAGCTGTTCGCGCAGCTCGCCGATCTGGTCGGACTGCGCCGCCGCCACCTGCTGGCTCAGGTCGGCCTCGTACTCGCGCCGGGCGGCCACCTCGCGGTGCAGCTCCAGTTGATAGGCGAGCTGTGCCTCACCCTCCCGCATGGCCGCGGCCCGGGCGTCACGGCGCGATCGGGTGACGGCGAACGCGGCGATCAGCGCCGCCCACAGCGCCAGCACCGCTGCGAGCCGGAGCATGGGCACCGCCTCGGCGAACACCACCAGTGCGGTCGCCGCGGCGGCGATCAGGAACCCGAGGATCAGCAGCACCCGCAGCGCCATCGGGAGGGCCGCGCGCGATCGCACCGCCCCGGACTCACCCATACCGGCAGACTACCGGCAGCACCGGGGCGCGGTCACTTTCTGCAACGACACGCGCCGTACCGGTGCGGAGTGGCCGCTCCGCAGTGCGGCGTGGCAACCCTGGTCAGCGTGCTCCGTCTGCCGTCGGTGGACCATTTTTCGGTGTGCGGCAACATTTTTCCAGGTACAGGGCGCCAGCCAGCAGCACGCCGGCGCAGACCAGGCCGATGATCGCGGTACCGGTGTCGGCATCCGCCGCGGCGACGACGGAGGCCTTCGGGATCACGTACAGGCCGAAGCCGAGCCACAGACCGGCCAGCGCGGCGGCCGCCAACGCCGATGCCTTGGCCACGCTCAGAGCGCGGGCCGCCAGCAGCGGCGGCACCGGTGGCCGGCGGGGCCGGTCCCCGATCGTCTCGCTGCGCAGCTGGTCGTGGATGCGAGCCCGCAGCCCGGCACCGGCGATACCCTCGCCGACCCCGATCAGCGCCGCCGTCAATCCGGCCAGCCGGGGCAGCTGCGGGATGGAGCTGTAGTTGAATCGGGTTACCAGGTAGGCGACACCCGTGGCCACCACCGCCACCACCAGCAGGTCGCGAATCCTGGTGGGCTGCACATGATGGCCGTCACCGGGCGATTCACCGGGCAATGCGGCCCACCCGCTGGATCCCCGCGGTGTCCAACCCCGCGAGCAGGTCGGCGACCCGACCGTGACTGGGCAGTTCGGCCCGCGGATCGACCTCCGCCCAGGGCAGCAGCACGAAGGCACGCTCGGCCGCCCTCGGATGCGGCAGGATCAGCTCCGGGTCATCGGACAGCACGGGCGCACCGCCCTCAGAATCCGCAGAACCGGCAGCATCCCCCGAATCCGCGGAGTCCCCGGAACCGGCGGGGCCCGACGACCGCGTCACCGCTATGACGTCCACATCCAGGGTGCGCGGCCCCCACCGCACCTTCCGCTCCCGCCGGGCTTCGCGCTCCAACTGCCGGCAGCGCTCCAGCCACTGGGCGGGCTCCGCTGCCGGGTCGGCAACGAGCGCGATGATGTTCAGGAAATCGTCCTGCGGTACCGGCCCCCACGGCGGCGTGCGGTACACCGACGACACCGCGGTCAGGACTGGTTCCAGGCGTCGCACCGCCGCGGTCAGCTGTGCCCACGGATCGCCCAGGTTGGAGCCCAGCGAGAGCACCGCACGGCTCATCGGCCCGCCGCCTCGCTGATCGTTCGTGCCCCGCGGCCGCCGGTCACCGAGCGGCGGATCGTCACCGCGACGTCGGCAAAGTTCAGCGGGATCGGCGCATTCGGCTTGTGGATCGTCACCTCCACCGCATACACCGGCCAGGAACGCATGACGGCGTCGGCGATCTCGGCGGCCACCGTCTCGATCAGGTCCCGCGCGGGCCCGGCGACGATGCCGGCGGCCAGTTCGGCGAGCTCGCCGTAGTGCACCGTTGCGGTCAGGTCGTCGCCCGCGGCGGCGGCCGTCAGGTCCAGCCACAGGGTGATATCGGTGACGAAGTCCTGGCCGTCGCGCTTCTCGTGCTCGAACACCCCGTGGTGCCCGCGCACGGTCAGGCCGGTCAGGGTGATCCGGTCAGCCACGGTCCCTCCTGGTGATGCGCGGCACGGTGCGGCGGCCACCATCGGACCCGGGCACGCGGATACGCCGTCGGCCGCCGCGCACTCTCGGCGGATCCGGGGCCGCATGCGGCAGCGGCACCGTGAGGTGCCCCAGCCGGGCCAGGTGCCACGGGTCCTCGTCCGGGCCCACCAACGGGCTCGATGGGCGATCCACCCACCCCGGCCCGTCGATGATCAGGACTGGTTCGGGAGCCGGCACCGTCCTGCTCCACACCGCGAACGCGTCCAGGCTGGGCCGCGGCTCGTGCACCCGCACTCCCCAGACACCCTGTTGGGCGGCCAGCAGGCTGATCGCCGCGGTGGCCGTCTCCCGTCCGGACGGAGGTCGGGGCGTGCCGCCGGCGTCGGCCAGCAACTCACCCAGGAAGCGCTTGCGCGAGGCGCCGATCAGCACCGGAAGCCCCAGCTCGACCAGCGCATCCAGGTGCACCAGCACGTCCCAGTTGTGCTCGGCGTCCTTGGCGAACCCGAGGCCGGGGTCGATGATCAGGCTGCGCTCATCCACCCCTGCGGCCAGCGCCGCGTCGACTCGGGTCAGCAGCTCGGTCCGCACGTCCGAGACGACGTTCTGGTAGTGCGCCAGCGAGTTCATGATGTCGCTCGGGCCGCGCCAATGCATCAGGATCCACGGCACCGCCGCGTCCGCCACCACGGCGGCCATGCCGGGGTCGGCCATGCCGCCGGAGACGTCGTTGACGATCGCGGCCCCCGCCCGCACGGCGGCCCGCGCGACCTCGGCGCGGGTGGTGTCCACCGAGCACCGCACGCCCTGCTCGGCCAGGGCGCGGATCACCGGCACCACCCGGCCGGCCTCGGTGGCGGCGTCCACCCGATGCGCGCCGGGGCGAGTGGATTCACCGCCCACGTCCACGATGTCGGCGCCGTCGGCGGCCAGCGCGAGACCGCGGGCGATGGCCGAGTCGGTGTCCGCCCACTGCCCGCCGTCGGAGAAGGAGTCGGGGGTGACGTTCAGCACGCCCAGCACCCAGGGCCGGGGGCCGAACCCCGGGAACCGCGCTGCGGCGGAGCTCCGGGTTGTGTGGTCCACCGAGCGCCGGGGCCCTCGCTGGGCCACACGACCCTCGGGGGAGCCGGCGTCGCTCACGGTACTCACCGGCCGGTGATCAGGCTCATCGCCTCCGCCCGGGTGCGCGCCTGGGACTGGAAGATCCCGCGCACCGCGGAGGTCGTCGTCACCGCCCCGGGTTTGCGGACCCCGCGCATGGCCATGCACAGGTGCTCGGCCTCGATCACCACGATCACCCCGGCCGGCTCCAGCCGGCGCACCAGGGCATCGGCGATCTGGGTGGTCAGGCGCTCCTGCACCTGTGGGCGACGGGCGTACCCGTCCACCAGTCGGGCCAACTTGGACAGCCCGGTGATCCGGCCGTCCCGACCCGGGATGTAGCCGACGTGCGCCCTGCCGTGAAAGGGCACCAGGTGGTGCTCGCAGGTGGAGTACATCTCGATGTCGCGCACCAGCACCATCTCGGCGTGGTTCTCGTCGAACGAGGTGTCCAGCACCACGTCGGGGTCCTCGTGCAGGCCGGCAAACTGCTCGGCCAGTGCTCGGGCCACCCGATCCGGGGTGGCGCGCAGCCCGTCCCGATCCGGGTCCTCGCCGACGGCGAACAGCAACTCGCGTACCGCCGCGGCGGCCCGTCGATGGTCGAAGCCGGGCGTCCCATTCGGACCAGACAGGCCGTCCAGCAGACCGCCGGACGCTCCTACGCCGGCGGCGGACGCGCCGTCCGGACGGTTCGTCACCGGCGACCCTCGGGTGGGGACCATGGGTCGCCGGGGGTGTCGTCCTCACGACCGTGCCGGCCACCCGCGGGCGGCTCACCTTCCGACTGGCCGGTGGGGCCAACGTGCTCCGGGGCACCGGCCGGATGGCCGGAGCCGCCCGGGTAGGGCTGGGCTCCCGGGTAGGGCTGGGGCCCGGGATACGGCTGGGCTCCCGGATACGGCTGCGCCCCGGGGTACGGCTGGGTCCCCGGATACGGCTGGCCGGCTCCGGGGTGACCCGCGCCGTTGACGTGCCCTGACGTGCCGTTCGAAGCCCCGTGCGGGGCTCCATTCGGCGCCGGGGCTCCGTTCGACCCGGGCGTCCCGCCGGGCGCCTGGGCGCCTCCCGAGGCCTGCTGCTCACCCCACTGCCGCATCGGGCCCAGCGGGCCGGGCAACACTCCCCCGGTCCAGTTCGAGGGCGGCGCGTACGGCGCCGGCGCGCCCGGATAGCCGCCCGGCGCGCCCTGCCCGGCCGGCACCGCTCCCGGGTAGGGCGGCGGGGCTCCCACGGGCACCGGCTGCTGCGGCGCGGTGCCGCGCTGCGGCCGAGGCGGCTGCGGCGGCGGCCACGGCTCGCCCCGCTCGATCGCCAGCTCGCCCGGCGTCTTGATCGGCGGCCGGTCGGACGGCAGCCGCGCGCCGAACTCGTCGAAGGCGGTGATCCGGGGCCGCTTGGTCACGTCGGCGAAGATCACCTCGAGTTCCTTGCGCTCGACGGTCTCCTTTTCCAGCAGCACGCCGGCCAGCTTGTCCAGCACGTCCCGGTTGGAGTTGAGCACCTCCCACGCCTCGGTGTGCGCGGCCTCGATCAGCGCCCGGATCTCCTCGTCGATCTCCCGCGCCGCCTCGATGGAGTACTCGGCCTGGTGCCCATAGGTGCGGCCCAGGAACGGTTCGTCGTCACCGCTGCCGTACTTCACCGCCCCCAGCTTGGCGCTCATGCCGTATTCGGTGACCATCGAGCGGGCGATCTTGGTGGCCATCGCGATGTCCGAGGACGCCCCGGTCGTGGGTTCGGCGAACACCAGCTCCTCTGCCGCCCGGCCACCCAGCGCCATCACCAGCCGCGCGATCATCTCCGAGCGGGTCATCAGGTTCTTGTCGTCCTCGGGCACCACCAGCGCGTGCCCGCCGGTGCGCCCGCGCGGCATGATCGTCACCTTGTAGACCGGCTCCAGCCCGGGCATGGCCCAGGCCGCCAGCGCGTGCCCGGCCTCGTGGTAGGCGGTGATCTTCTTCTCCTGCTCGGAGATGATCCGGCCCTTGCGCGCCGGTCCGCCGACCACCCGGTCCACGGACTCCTCCAGCGCCGCGGAGGTGATCACGGTGCCGTTCTCCCGCGCCGTCAGCAGCGCGGCCTCGTTGATCACGTTCGCCAGGTCGGCGCCGGACATGCCCACGGTGCGCTTGGCCAGCGCGGTGAAATCGACGTCCGGCGCAAACGGCTTGCCCTTGGCGTGCACCTGCAGAATCGCCTCGCGGCCACGCAGGTCGGGGCTGCCGACGGGGATCTGCCGGTCGAACCGGCCGGGGCGCAGCAGCGCCGGGTCCAGGATGTCCGGCCGGTTGGTGGCGGCGATCAGGATGATGCCGCCCTTGGACTCGAAGCCGTCCATCTCGACCAGCAGCTGGTTGAGGGTCTGCTCACGCTCGTCGTGCCCGCCGCCCATGCCGGCGCCGCGGTGCCGACCGACGGCGTCGATCTCGTCGACGAAGATGATGGCCGGCGCGTTGGCCTTGGCCTGCTCGAACAGGTCGCGCACCCGGGAGGCGCCGACGCCGACGAACATCTCCACGAAGTCCGAGCCCGAGATCGAATAGAACGGGACCCCCGCTTCACCGGCGACCGCGCGGGCCAGCAGCGTCTTGCCGGTGCCGGGCGGACCGTACAGCAACACGCCCTTGGGGATCTTGGCACCCAGCGCCTGGTAGCGCGCCGGGTTCGCCAGAAAGTCGCGGATCTCGTCGAGTTCCTCCACGGCCTCGTCCGCGCCGGCAACATCGGAGAACTTGGTGGCCGGCATGTCCTTGGACAGCAGCTTGGCCTTGGACTTGCCGAAGCTCAGCACCCGGTTCCCGCCGCCCTGGGCGTTGTTCATCATCCAGAACAGGAACAGCAGGATGACGCCGATCGGGATCAGGTAAAACAGCAGCGACACCAGCGCCGACTCGCCCGAGACGGTGACGTCGTAGCCCTTGGTGGGGTCGGCGGCGGCGACCGCGTCGGAGATCTTGTTGGTGGTGCCGGACAGGTAGTTGGCGACGATCTTGTCCGAGCCGTCGACGGGCTTATCCAACGTCAGCCGGAGCCGCTGCTCCTTGTCGTCGATCAGCGCGGAACTGACGTTGCCCTGGGAGAGCTGTTCCATGGCGACGGAAGTGTCGACCTGGGTGTAGCCGCGGGTGTCGTCCGATAGGTAGGAGTACACCAGGTACACCACCAGGGCGATGACGATCCACACCAGTGGTGAGCGGAGCAGGCGCTTGCGATCCATGCGGTGTTCGGCCGCCGACGGCCTCGACCCTCCCAGTTTCTGCTAGCGGCAGTGACCCCTCACGTACCCGCCCATGAGGGACCTGACGCCCTCGCCCGCCGGGCAGCGCAGGCCGCGACCTTGGCTTTCAGCGTACCGCCTGTACCGCGCGGCCCGTCCCGATCGCCCGTATCGGGTAGTGCAACGCTGGGACGCGGCGGATGGTTCCCCGTGGCGGGCCCGCGGCCGCGGGCGCCCGGTGGCCTCGGTCACCGATACATGTGCTCGGCCAGCAGGCCGACGAACGGCAGGTCGCGGTAGCGCTCGGCATAGTCCAACCCGTAGCCGACGACGAACTCGGTGGGGATGTCGAACCCGACATAGCGGACCTCGACGTCGACCTTGACGGCCTCCGGCTTGCGCAGCAGCGCCACGATCTCGATGGAGGCCGGCCCGCGGGAGGCCAGGTTCTTGCGCAGCCAGGACAGCGTCAGCCCCGAGTCGATGATGTCCTCCACGATCACCACCCGGCGGCCGGAGATGTCCCGGTCCAGGTCCTTGAGGATGCGCACCACGCCGGAGGAGGAGGTCGCCGAGCCGTAGGACGACACGGCCATGAACTCCAGTTCGACCGGGATGGGGGTGGCCCGCACGAAGTCGGTCAGGAACATCACCGCGCCCTTGAGCACGCAGACCAGCAGCGGCGGGTTCGCGTCGGTGTGATCCGCGGCGACCGCCCGGGCCAGCTCGGTGACCTTGGCCTGCACCATATCGGTCGGGATCAGGGTGGCGGCCAGCTCGCCGGGGTAGCCGTGCGCGGCGCCGGGATCGGCGGTATCGGTGACGGGGATGGCATCGGCGGACGTGAGCACCGTGGTCAGCGCGGGCGCGGGGGTGCCGGGGTCGGGCGTCATGCCGGAGAGCCTGCCATCCCGGTCTCTACCGGCGCGGGCCGGGCACCAGCGCCAGCCGGTCGCGGCGGCGAACGACGTCCGACCCACCGGGCAGGCGCACGGCGGCGCCGGTCCGTCCGGCGGTGACGAGGTCGTCCAGCCGGGCCAGGTGCCGGGAGGTCAGCTCGGTCACCCCGGCGCGCCGGGCCACCCAGCTGCGCAGTGCCCGCCGCCGGATCGCCGCCGGCCAGCGGGCGAGTTCCGCGCAGTCCAGCGCCTCGCCCGCGTCGGGTGGCGCGGCGGATCCCAGCGCACGGTCGGCGAGCTCGTCCAGGGCGGCCAGGTCGTCGGCCATCAGCTCGGCGGTGCGGGCCAACGCGGGGGCCACTCCCCCGCCCAGCACCTGCTCCAGCAGCGGCAGCACCTCCCGGCGCAGCCGCACCCGGGTGAACGACGGGTTGGCGTTATGCGGGTCCTGCCACGGCGTCAGTCCCGCTGCCGCGCAGGCGGTCTCGGTGTCGGCGCGGCGCACTCCCAGCAGCGGCCGTCCCCACGGCGTTCGCCACGGCCGCATCCCGGCGATGGAGCGCGGCCCGGAGCCGCGGGCCAGCCCCATCAGCACCGTCTCGGCCTGGTCGTCGGCGGTGTGCGCCAGTAGCACCGCGGTGTCCGGGCCGATCGACGCCGCCAGCGCCGCCAGCGCCGCGAACCGGGCATCCCGGGCGGCGGCCTCGGTCCCGCCCGGCCCGTGCACCACCACCGGGAGCACGTCCACCCGCGAGTAGCCCAGCCCGCGCGCGGCCATCTCCACCGCCTGCGCGACCGCGGCGGATCCGGGCTGCAGGCCGTGATCGACGGTCGCCACCGAGACCGGCCGGTCCGCCGCGACGACCCGCACCGCGGCCGCCAGCGCCAACGAGTCCGCGCCGCCCGAGCAGGCCACCACCAGCGGCGCCGTCACTGGCAGGTATTCCGCGGCCAGCCAGCGCCGCACGGCGACGGCCACCGGATCACCGGAGTGCAGCATCCCGGACCCGGCCGACAGCGAGGGCCCCGTCACCGCCGTTCTCCCAGCCGCGTCACCCGCCGCACCCTCCGGCCTAGCCGTGTACCCGGCGAACCCAGGCGGCCGGGTCGGCGATCTCCGGGAGCGTGGGCAGCGCGTCCCGTGACGACCACACCGCGTTGAACCCGTCCATGCCGACCCGCCCGACCGCACCGCGCACGAAGGCCGCGCCGCGCACGTACTGCGCGAGCTTGGCGTCCATCCCCAGCAGGGTGCGCACCAGCCGGTCCACCGGCCCCCGGCCCTTGCGGCGGCGCACCGAAAACGCCGACCGGATCGAGGCCACACTGGGCACCACCTGCGGGCCGACGGCGTCCATCACGTAGTCCGCGTGGCCCTCCAGCAGGGTCATCAACGCCATCAGCGCGTCGAACACTCGCCGCTGCTGCGGGGTCTGGATGCGCTGGATCCAGGAGTTTCCCGACTCCCCGTCACCACTATCACCCCTGCCACCCCGTCCGCGCACGGCCGCGACCGCCCGTCGCAGCAGGTCGGCGGCGTCGGTCGGCGCCACCTCGGCGTAGGAGTCCACCAGCGACCGGAAATACCCGGTCAGCCACGGCACCGCGGTGAACTGCAGCCGGTGGGTGCCCTCGTGCAGACACACCCACAGCCGGAAGTCCGCCGGGTCGGCGGCGATCTCCCGTTCCACCTTGATCACGTTCGGCGCGACCAGCAGCAGCCGCCCCGGTCCGGACCCGGTCGACGAGCCGACCGGGTCGTACTGGCCGAGCACCCGGCCGGACAGATATCCCAGCAGCACACCGACCTGGGAGCCGGCCACAGCGGCGCCACCCTGCGGCGTCGGCAGCCGGTCGGTCAGCGGCGCGGTCAGGGTGGCCATGCCGTCGGCGGTGGCGGCCACCCAGCCGCGGCGGTCCACCACCTCGGCATCGGCGATCGGCAGACCCTCGCCCAGCCCCGTGGTCTCGCGCACTCGCTGCTCGGCCACCGTGGAGAATCGGCGCAGGTCGGCGACGGCGTGTCGCGCCTGTCGCGCGGACACCTGCGGACCGCGTGGCGCCAGGCGCTGCCCGGTACGAACCGCGGCCGCCCAGTCGATGGCGTTGGTCGCCACGGCTATCCGGTGCAGCCGCAGCCGCGCAGGGTGGCGGCCAGGGTGTCCAGCGCGGGCCGGGTGCCGTGCGTGGAGTTCGGGTCCACCCCGTTGGAGTTGAAGGCGAACACCAGGATCCGGCCGTCCACATCGGGCACGTACCCGACCAGCGCGTAGGTCACGTCGATCGAGCCCGTCTTGGCGCGCACCCATCCGGCCCCCGCCTTGTTCTGTGGCTGGGAGAACCGAGGAGCGGCCAGCGTGCCGGACACCCCGGCCAGCGGCAGGCCGGTCAACAGGATGCGCAGCTGGGGATCCTTGCCGGATACCGCCATCGCCATGATCTTGCCCAGGATCTCGGGCGAGACCTTGTCCTCGTCGGACATGCCGGAGCCGTCCTTGATGACGGTCCCGACGGTGTCCAGTTTCATGTCCTGCAGCGCCTGCAGGATCGCTGCCGACACGCCCTGGAAGGAGGGCGGCGCGCCCCGGGCGATCGCAACCTGCCGGGCCAGCGCCTCCGCGAGGATGTTGTCGGAGTTCTCCAGGGCCTGCGCCAGCAGGGTGGACAACGGCTGCGAGCTGACCTTGGCCAGTACTGTCGCATCCGGCGGTGCTTGCCCCATGGTGATCGGCACGTCGGTCAGTCCCAGCGCCCGCGCCAGCGCCTTGCCGGCCGTCATGGCCGGGTCTCCGGTGCGCGGCGAGTCCTCGTTGCCGGGGTTGGTCCGGTCCGCATCCACCATCAACGGCGACATGTGCGTGATGAAACCCTGCGCCACCTGGGCGGTGCCCTTGATGTCCTCGGACTTCCAGCCCTCGGCCAGGTCGGGGCCGGACCAGTAGGAGGTGTCCAACACGATCTTGTCGACCTTCACCCCGCTGGCCTTCACCTGCGCGGCCAGGTCGGCGACGGTGGGACCTCCCGGCAGCACCGTCGGATCGCCCTCGGGACGAGCCGAGAGGGTGACGTCCCCGCCGCCGACGAACACGATCTCGCCCGGCGAGCCGCCCTGCACCACGGTGGTGACCAGCCGGCTGTTCGGATCGGTCGAGGCCAGCAGGGCCGCGCCGGTGAGTAGCTTCATGCTGGAGGCTGGAATCTGCGGGGTGGCCGCATCCTTTTTCCACAGCGTCTTGCCGGTGACGGGGTCGATGACAATGCCGGTGAACTGCGCCAGCTTCTTGTCGGCCAGCGGCTTGGCCAGCGCCGTGGCGACTCCCGCGGCGGTCGGCACCTTGTCCGAGGACTTCCACGGAACGATCTGGGCGGTCGGCGCGGTGACCGGTGGGTCCGGGATCGAAGCCGGGCCGGACGTGGTGGTGCGGGTGGTCGTCGCGGACCGGCCGGCGTCGGACGAGCCGGTGAGCCTCGGCCAGGCGATGACGGCGGCCACGGCCACCACCACAATCGCCACCAGCACCCCCGCCACGATCCAGCCGCGCCGGGTCGATCGCCGGTGTCTCACTCGCCCATCCTTTCGCCGTCGGCCGGTCCAGCCGGGCCCGCTGGCTCCGCGGCACCCGCCCGGCGGCCTGCCGGTGGTCTGTGCCCAGACTAGAGTCTGCGGCGAGATCCGTTCCGCCGGGAACCTCCGGCCGCCGGCCCCGGGAGAGGAGCGCACGTGGACTTCGATGTGGTCATCGAGATTCCCAAGGGGTCGCGGAACAAGTACGAGGTCGACCACGACAGCGGCCGGATCCGGTTGGACCGCACCCTGTTCACCGCCACCCAATACCCCGCCGACTATGGCTTCATCGAGGGCACTCTGGGCCAGGACGGCGACCCGCTGGATGCGCTCGTGTTGCTGGCCGAGCCGACCTTTCCCGGCTGTCTGGTGCGGGTGCGGGCCATCGGTATGTTCCGGATGACGGACGAGAAGGGGCCGGACGACAAGGTGCTCTGCGTGCCCGCCAACGACCCCCGCCAGGCCGGTCTGCAGGACATCGGCGACTTGGCGGAGTTCGAGCGGCTGGAGATCCAGCACTTCTTCGAGGTCTACAAAGATCTGGAGCCCGGCAAGAGCGTCGAGGGCGCGAACTGGGTCGGCCGAGGAGATGCCGAGACCGAGATCCGCATCTCGTTCGAGCGCGAGCGGGCACGCCTGGCGGCGGCCGGGCACTGACCTCCCCGTCACCGATACCCGATTGTGATCGCCTTGTAACCCGGCACGGTGCATCCGTGCCGGTGCCGCGCGCCGTCGTAGCGACAACGGGCCGGGCAGCGACGCCCGGCCGAGGCGACGGCGAGGCAACGGGGAGGCACCGTGATGGGACGACGAGCGGCCATGGCAGGGCTGGCTGCGCTGGCCGGAGTACTGGCGGTGACGATGCTGACCGGATGCACGCGGTCGGCCAACGACGCGGGTGGGGCGGCGGCGCAACCCCAGGGCGAGTCCGCCGCGGCGGCACCGACCGGGGCGGGAGGAGCCGCCGCCGGCGCCGACTCCTCCGGTGCCGGTGCCGGGGCCGATGCGGGATCTGTCTACGTGCCCCTGGCGGACGACCGGAAGATCATCCGGACGGCCACCGTGTCGTTGGAGGTGACGGTACCCGCGCCCCGACACGACCGCGGTACTGGCGATACCGGCGATCCTGGGGGCCAGCGGGACATCCGGCGGGCCCTGGCCGACGCGGCGGCGCAGGCCGCGACGAAGGTCCGGGCACTCGCCCCGGGCAGCGGCGGATATGTGTCGGCGTCGGAGAGCGGCGCCGACCGGGGTGGCGCCACGGTCTCGATCGTGCTGCGCATCCCGGCCGAGTCCTACGACAGCGTCATGCACTCGCTGGACGGCATCGGCCGGGTCACCGCGCGCACCGAGAAGACCGACGACGTCACCGACGAGATGGTCGACGTGGCCAGCCGCATCGCCACCATGAAGGCCTCCATCGACCGGATCCGGACGCTGTTGGCGCAGGCGGACAAGATCGGCGACGTGATCTCGATCGAGTCCGAACTGGCGCAGCGGGAGGCGGACCTGGAGTCGCTGCAGAATCGCCAGACGGCGCTGCGAGGCCAGGTGGCGCTGTCCACCATCTCGGTGACCGTCACGGCGGTGACGGAGGCCACCATCCAGCGGGCCGGGCCGGATCGGCGCAGCGGGTTCCTGGCCGGGCTGGACGGCGGCTGGCGGGCATTGACGGCGTTCGGGACCTGGCTGGGGTCGGTGGCCGGCGCGCTGCTGCCGTTCACGCCGGCGATCGCCCTGGTGGTAGCGGGGCTGGTCTGGGCGGCTCGCCGTCGGCGCCGCGCGGAGGCCGCGACGGCAGGCACGGCCACCCAGGTGCTGGCACCCCGGGTGCCGGGTCCGCCGTCACCACCGGCCGGGGCCGGAGACCTCCCGTAGCCGGGGACGCACGTCCACCAGGTAGACCAGCACGCCGACCATAGCGGCCAGCCACAGCAGCGACTGCGGCTCGAACACGTTGCTGATGACGGCCAGTCCCAGCACCACCGCGCAGGCGACGGTGATGCCGACCCAGACGCCCTTGCTCTGCTTGTCGGCGGCGGCGTAGGCATCCGCCCGCCGGGTGAGCGCATCGATCAGGCAGAACAGCCCGAGCACCGCGCCCCCGTAGGCCAGCGCGAGGGTGATCGCGTACATGATCTGGGAGACGACCTCGGTCACACCGGCAAGCCTACGTGTGCCCGGATCCGGATCGGCGCTGGTGGGCGATCAGGCTTGGGTGGTGCCGGCGCCCTTGCCGGTCGACCGCCCGGACGACGTGCGGCTCGTCTTGCGGGTGCTGGACGCCGCGCCAGAGGCCTTGCGGGTGGTCGAGGCCGACCGGGTGGCGGGCTTGCGACTGGCCCGCTTCGGCGCGGTGGTGGTGGCTGCGGCCTGGGTGGCGCCACCCCGATCGTCGCCCTGGCGCGCCTGCCCGCGCACCCGCTCGGTCGCCTTCCCGCCACGCTCGGCCAGGTTGTCGTAGATCATGGCGACCATCTGTGTGTAGCCCTCGACCGTGCCCCGGATATGGTCCGGCGACAGTGAATCGGTCAGCTCGGCGGCCTTGGCGGGCAGCTCGCCGATCAGGTGCTGCACCTTCTCCGGCGCAGTGCTGGCGAACTCCTCCAGGTGGTGGGCGACGTCGCCGGCCACCTTCTGCGCGCGGGCCGGCAGGTCGGCGGCGAACGCCTTGACGTCCTCGCCGCTGGGAGTGCCGCCGGCAGTGATGCCGTCGGTCAGCTGCTCGCGCAGCTTGGCCAGTCGCTCGACGGCGAGGTCGCCGGCGCCGATGGCGGCCAGCAGCGGCCGGGGCAGGTCGTGGAATTGCCCGGACAGTTGCTCGATGACGGTGTCGGAGACGTTTTTGATGTCGGTCAGCAGGGACATGGTGCTTCTACTCCTCGGGGTGGGTCGTGCTGTTGGTGGGATCGGTGGTGGTGGGATCGGTGCTGGAACGCCGGGCGAGCGCCTCATGGCGCAGCGCGGTGTAGATCTCGATCAGCGAGGACTTCTGCCGCTCGGACAGGTCTTGGTCGGCGCGGATGGCCTCGACCACCGGGGTGGCCTGATCGGGCGGGCGCAGGATGCCGGCCCGGACCAGCAGCGACTCGGCCGAGATGGACAGCCCGTCGGCGATCTGGGACAGGATGGCGGCGCTGGGCCTGCGTAGCCCGCGTTCCACCTGGGACAGGTACGGGTTGGAGACCCCGGCCTTCTCGGCCAGGGCGCGCAGCGAGATCTGCGCGGCGGTGCGCTGAGTTCGGATGTAGTCGCCCACCTCGCGCACCGGGCCGAGAATGTCCCGGCCCCTGTCGATCACACTGTCGACCAGGTTGTCCGCCAGATCCACGTTGCACCTCCCGCCGCGCTCTCGTCCCACGGTACGGAAGGGTGCTTGCAATTGCAAGCAGGCAGTTAGCGGGTCGGTTCGGGCGGTAGGTCGAGGGCGGCGGCCAGCCGATCCAGGAATTCTCGTTGGGCGGTGACGAGCAGGCCCGCCGCCTGCCCCGGCGGCATCCAGGCCACTCGGTCCAGCTCCGGGAATTCCTGCAACACACCGGATCTCGGCGGCCACACCATGCTGAACGTGCCCGGGGTCATCGCCTGTGGGTCCAGGTCGCCGCGCAGCGCGAACACCGTCACCGTCTTGCCGCCGGATTGCCGGACGCTGCCCAGCTCCAGCACCGGCCCATCCGGGGCGGGCAGCCCCAGCTCCTCGGTGAACTCCCGGCGGGCCGCGTCCAGCGGCGCCTCGGCGGCGCCACCTGTGCCTACCGTGCCGTACTCCCCCTTGGGAATGGTCCACGCCCCGGCGTCGCGGCGCGCCCACAGCGGCCCACCCATGTGCCCGATCAGCACCTGGATCCCGCCCGGGACGCCGTCAGCACCGTCGCCCACGCTCCGGTACAGCAGCAGTCCGGCGCTGCGCCGCGCGCTCATCCCAGCACCCACTGCGCGATGGTGTAGATCACCAGGCCGGCCAGCGCGCCCACCACGGTGCCGTTGATCCGGATGAACTGCAGGTCCCTACCGATGTGCAGCTCGATGGTGCGGGAGGTCTGTTCGCCGTCCCAGCGCGCGATGGTCTCGTCGATGATGCCGGTGAGCGAGCGGGCGTGGTTGGCGGCGAGGTAGCCGGCGGCGTCGGCCAGCCAGGCATCGACCTTCCCGGCGGTGACGGGGTCGTCGACAAGGCGCCGTCCGAAGGAGCGCAGCTCGTCTCGCACCGAGATCCGCAACGGCGAGGTCGGGTTGCCGGCGGCGTCCAACAGCGTCTGCTTGACGGTCGCCCAGGCCGAGGTGGCCAGCGACCGGATCTGCGCGTTGTCCGCGATGCGCTCCTTGACGGCATCGGCGCGGGCCATGGTGGTGGGATCGGTCTGCAGGTCGTGGGCAAACTCGCCCAGAAATCGGTCCAGCGCGCGGCGCAGCTCGTGGTTCGGGTCGGTCTTGACGGCCAGCGCGAACGCCTCCACCTCCCGGTAGATGCGGTCGGCGACGATGGTGTCCACGAACTTCGGCGACCAGGTGGGGGCGCGCCGGGAGACCACCCGGGACACCGCGGTGTAGTTGTCCCGGATCCAGGCGTGGCAGCGGTCCACGATGAAGTCGACCAGCGGGTGGTGGTCGCCCCGCTCGAATACCTCGGCGGCGATCCGGCCCACCGGCGGCCCGATCGGGGTCTCGGCGATCTTGCGCCGGGCCATGCCAGCCAGCAGCTCGGCGACCTGCTCGTCGGACAGCACGGCCGACAGCCCGCGCACGGCCGTGGCCAGCTCGGCCGTCACCCGCTCGGCATTCCGCTCCTCGGACAACCACTCCCCGGCCTTGCGGGCGATGGAGATGCGAGAGAGCTTGTCGCGCACCACTTGTTCGGACAGGAAGTTGCTCGCCACGAAGTCGCTCAGCGCCGAGCCGATGGCGTCCTTGCGGGTGGGGATGATCGCGGTATGCGGGATCGGCAGGCCCATCGGCCGGCGGAACAGGGCGGTGACGGCGAACCAGTCGGCCAGCGCGCCCACCATGCCGGCCTCGGCCGCGGCACGCACATAGCCCAGCGCGGGGTGCGCGTCCTGCAGCAGCCAGCACACCACGAAGATCACGGCCATGATCGCCAGCAGGGCGGCGGCGAACAGTTTCATCCGGATCAGCCGGCGGCGCCGGAGAGCGTCCGCGGCACGCATCGCCGCCGCGGCATCGGTCTCGCCGCCAACCCCCGGGATCCCGTTGCTCCTGCCCGGCCCGCCCCGTCGACTCGGCTGGATCGTCACCCGGCCATTGTGACCGGAATCCAGATCCTGGGTCGTCACGCGCCGCACGGGCAAGCGCCTCTCCGGCCCGCCACTCATCGGCCGCGGTTGCGTGGGTGCTGACGGGCCAGGCGCTCGTTGCCACGCCGGTAGTTGCCGGTGACGCGGGCCATCAGCTGCTGCGGATCACCGCTATCGACCTCGTCCAGGAAGTCCGCCGCGGCCCGGCCCCGCAGGGTGGTCGCGGGCCGGCCGTGGTGGGTGATCCGGACGCTGCCGTCGGCCATGGCGCGGTACTCGAAGCCCTCCGGTAACGAACCCATCGATCGATCCTGTCCGAACCGCCGCGACCGCGCGACCGAATACCGGCATCGCCGCGACGATCGGGACCGGGTAGGAAGGGACCATGACGGCATCGTTCGCCTCCCACCTGTCTGCCACAGCGCCGGATGCGGCACAGCCCCTGACCGACCCACTGGTGCCCCGGCTGCGGCCGTTCACCAGCACGATCTTCGCGGAGATGTCCGCGCTCGCGGTGGCCACCGGATCCATCAACCTGGGCCAGGGATTCCCGGACAGCGACGGCCCTTCCGCCATGCTCACGGCGGCGCAGCAGGCCATCGCCGATGGCGTGAACCAGTACCCGCCCGGGCCGGGGACGCCGGACCTGCGCGCGGCCATCGCCGCCACCCGGGAACGAGACCGCGGCCAGCGCTTCGATCCGGATACCGAGGTGCTGGTGACGGTCGGCGCGACCGAGGCGATCGCCTCCGCGGTGCTGGCGCTGGCCGCACCGGGTGACGAGGTCCTCATGCTGGAGCCCTACTACGACTCCTACCCGGCCGTCGTGGCCATGGCCGGGGCGCGCACGGTGCCGGTCCCGCTGGTCCGCGACGACACCGGCCGGTTCGCCCTGGATCTGCAGCGGCTCGCGGACACCATCACCGATCGAACCCGGCTGCTGCTGCTCAACAGCCCGCACAACCCCACCGGCACCGTGCTCACCGCCGATGAGCTCGCCGGCATCGCCGCGCTGGCGATCGACCATGACCTGATCGTCGTCACCGACGAGGTCTATGAGTACCTCACCTTCGACGGCGCCGCGCACCTGCCGATCGGCACGCTGCCGGGCATGGCGGAGCGGACGGTGACGATCTCGTCGGCCGGCAAGACCTTCAACGTCACGGGCTGGAAGATCGGCTGGGTCTGCGGGCCGGCGCCGCTGGTGGCGGCGGTCCGGGCGGCCAAGCAATTCCTGACCTTCGTGGGCGGAGCGCCCTTCCAGCCGGCCGTGGCCTATGCGCTGCGCTCCGAGTCCGCCTGGGTCGCCGACCTGCGGAACTCGTTGCAGCGTAAGCGTGATCGCCTCTGCGCCGGGTTACGGACGGCGGGCTTCGACGTGTCGGTGCCGGCCGGCACCTACTTCGTGCAGGCCGATATCCGGCCGCTGGGCGAGAGCGACGGAATGGCCTTCTGCCGGGCGTTGCCGGCCCGCGCGAAGGTGGTGGCAGTGCCCACCCAGGTGTTCTACGACGATCCGGCCGACGGCGCCTACCTGGTGCGGTTCGCGTTCTGCAAGGCGGACGAGGTGATCGACGAGGCGGCGGACCGGCTGGCGCGGCTGGGTTGATCCGGCTGCAACCGTAGGGTTGCAATTGGAGGAGCGATGTGCAACTCTGTGGTTGCACACACCCGTGCGGCCCTATCACCACTGGAGGCTCAACCATGAACGACCAGACCCGCACCGCCGTCGACCCGTTGGACCGCATCGATCAGAGCATCGACATCGACGCCACCGCAGACACCGTCTTCGGTCTGGTGTCCCGGCCCGGCTGGTGGATCAACAACGGCACCGTCGACGCCGACCCCGACCTGCGCCAGGAGGGCGACGTCACCGTCCTGACGCACCCGGAGCATGGGGAATTCCGGCTGCAGACCGTGGCCTACGAGCCGCCCGGCTACGTCGCCTTCCGCTGGCACCATCGGCTGCCGGACGACGGCGTCCAGCGCTCCACCCTTGTCGAGTTCCGGATCGAGCCCCGGGACGGCGGCGGGGTGGCGCTGCACGTGGCGGAGAGCGGATTCTCCCGCCTGCACAAGCCCCGCGAGCAGTGGCTACAGGACCGCGCCGGCAACGACAAGGGCTGGGCCACCGAACTGGCCGCCGCCCGCACGTTCGTCGAGTCCGCCCCCCGGTCGGCATGACCCATCCGTCCAGCCGCGGCCTGACCGAGATGTTCTCGGCGCTCGCCGACGAGACCCGCTGGGCCATCCTGGTTCGCCTGGGCGAGGGTGCGGCCTCCGCGTCAGCCCTCGCCCGGGAGTTCCCGGTCAGCCGGCAGGCGATCGTCAAGCATCTGGAGGTGCTGCGCGCCGCGGGTCTGGTCGAGGCCGAACAGCGGGGCCGGGAGATCGTCTACCGCGCGCTGGGCGGCCGGTTGTCCGCGCTGGCCCGCGATCTGGACCGGATTGCCGGCGACTGGCAGCACCAGCTCGGGCAGATCAAGCGGCTGGCCGAGGGCCGGAACTAACGGAGCTTCGGGCCCGGGAACCCTGGCGCTCAGGGGAATGCGCGCGGTGCGAAGATCGCTGCCATGGCTAACGACGTCACCGACCGCATCCGGACCTTGCTCGCGGCGGCACCCGTCTTCGACGGCCACAACGACATCGCCTGGGCGCTACAGGAGAAGGCCGGCGGCAACCCCGACCGGCGGGACCTATCCCAGCACCAGCCCGACCTGCACTCCGACATCGGCCGGTGGCGGACCGGTGGCCTGGGCGCCCAATTCTTCTCGGTGTACGTCCCGGGCACGCTGCCACCCGCGGACGCGGTGGTCGCCACGCTGGAGCAGATCGACCGGGTGCGCCGCATCGTCGCCCGGTACCCGGACACCTTCCGCGCCGTGCGCACCGCCGACGAGGTGCGCGCCGCGATCGCGGACGACAAGATCGCCGCGCTGATGGGCGCCGAGGGCGGCCACAGCATCGCCTCCTCGCTGGGCGTGCTGCGCTGCCTGCGGGCGCTGGGCGTGACCTACCTGACGCTGACCCACAACCAGAACACCCCATGGGCCGACGCCGCCACCGACCAACCCGCGGTGGGTGGACTATCCGAGTTCGGCCGGCAGGTGGTCGCGGAGATGAACCGCATCGGCATGCTGGTGGACATCTCTCACGTGGCCCCCGTCACCATGCGCGCCGCGCTGGAGGCCTCCCGCGCGCCGGTGATCTTCTCGCACTCCTCGTGCCGGGCGCTGTGCGATCACGTGCGCAACGCTCCCGACGACGTGCTGACGGCGCTGGCCGAGGCCGACGGAGTCATCATGATCAGCTTCGTGCCACCGTTCGTCTCCCAGGAGTGCGCCGATCACTGGGCCGCCGAGCAGGCCGAGCGCTCCCGGCTGGGGCTGGCCGGCGACGACGAGAGCGACGACCGGACAGCAGCACGAGCCGCCCTGGAGGCCTGGCGGCGCGACCATCCCACTCCCAGGGCCACGCTGACCCAGGTGGCCGACCATGTGGACCATGCCCGCGAGGTCGCCGGCATCGCGCATGTCGGGCTGGGCAGCGACTTCGATGGAGTCGACACCCTGCCCGAGGGACTGACCGACGTGTCCTGCTACCCGAACCTGCTCGCCGAACTGGCCGGCCGGGGTTGGAGCGATGCCGACCTGGCGGCGCTCACCTCGGGCAACATCCTGCGGGTACTGCGGGCGGCCGAAACCATCGCCGACCCGGGCTTCGGGGCTTGACACCGGCACCCGCCGCCAACGACAGCGCTCCGAGATCTGGCCATTCGCCGTACGGCGCCGCATCCCTCACGGTACGGTCACCGTCGACGGCGCCGCCGGCGCCCCCTGGACGGGTACGAGGATCGCCATGAACGGTGCGCACCGAACCGGCCGGCGGGCCGCGGCACTGCTCGCCGCGCTGCTCACGTTGTCCGGTTGCGCCACTGCGGTGGCGGGTGTGCCGGTCCGCGCGACGGCCGCAGCGCCGGGGTCCGGGGCAGACCCGTCGGGGCCGGCGGCGCCACCGACGTCCATCGCCGGGGGCTCCATCCCCGCGATGCCGCCGAACTCCGGGGTGCCGGACTCCGCGGTCGGCCTCAAGCCCGACGCTCCCGCCGCCGATCTGACCGTCGCCGACGACCAGGGCACCGATGAGGACACGCTGGCCAAGGACACCCTGGTCGACCTGATCGACTTCTACACCGGAGTGTTCCCGGACAAGTTCGGCGCGCCCTTCACCCCGCCCGGGCACTACGAGTCCTACGACTCCCGGGATGAGTCGGCGTCGGTGTGCCAGCACTCGCTCTATCAGTCGGTGAACGCCTCCTATGTGACGCCTCCGTGCGACACGGTGATCTGGGACCGAGGTGTGCTGCTGCCCCAGCTGTCCGGCAAGATCGGCCAACTGGCGGTGCCGACCGTCCTGGCCCACGAGATGGGGCACCGGGTGCAGACCGTGCTGGGCTTCAGCGACGCCGCCAATTCCGTGTTGGTGGCCGAGCAGCAGGCCGACTGCTACGCCGGTGCCTACTGGCGCTGGGTCAACGACGGAAATTCCCGCTACTTCAACTTCAACCAGACCGCCGGCATGAAGCAGGCCCTGAGCACCATGCTGACCATCCGCGACCCGGTGGGCACGGATCCGGGGGAGGCGGACGGCACCGGCCAGGGCGCACACGGTGATGCGTTCGACCGGGTGTTCGCGTTCTCACTGGGCTTCGCCAACGGCGTGACCACGTGCCACGATATCGACCAGGCCCAGGTCGACGCCCGGGTCTCGGAGTCGCCGTTCGCGCACATCCCGGACCCGCGGACGGGAGGCAATCTGGAGATCACCGACACCTCGGTGACGGACGTCGCGGCCACCGTGGACGAGTACTTCGCGGCACAGGCCCCCGGGTATTCCCGACCCACCCTGACCTCGTACTCGACGAAATCCCCACCGCCGTGCGACGGATTCACGGCTACCGGTCCGGTCGCATACTGCCCGGCCAGCAACACCGTCAGCTATGACCTGCCAGAACTGCAGCGCATCGGTACGGCCACCGCAGGATTCGACTCCTACAACGGGGATTTCTCGGCCTTCATCCTGGTGGTCAGCCGTTACGCGCTGGCTGCCCAGGCGGCCGATCACGCGTCGGTGACCGGTGGCGACGCGGGGCTCCGCGCCCTGTGCTACGCCGGCACCTGGGCGGCCTGGATGCGTACCCCACAGGGCCCCAAGAAGTTGGCACTGTCGCCGGCGGACCTGGACAAGGCGGTCTACGAGCTGATCGACTCGGCCGTTCCAGCGGGTGACGCGAACGGCGCGAGCAACGCGTCGATCTTCGACCGGGTGCAGGCGTTCAACATCGGCGTGACGAATCCGATCTCGACCTGCGCGCACTACTACTCTGGCTAGCACGACACGGTCCGGCGGCCATCCGGTCGGCAGCCGCACCGGCCATCGGCGGGAGGGCAACACGTGACACGGGGGAAACCATCGTCGGCGCTGGTCGCCGCGACGGCATGCCTGACACTGCTGGCCGGGTGCGCGGTCTCGGTCGCCGGGAGCGCTCAGCGCCGGGCGGAGCTGGTGCCCAGCACCAGCACCAGCACCACGACGGGCACCAGCAGCCGGCCACCCACCAGCACGGCACCCCCATCGTCCAGTACCGGTGGTTCCGGCAGCACCGTCACCCCTCCAACGGACACCACCGAGGTATTCCCCAGCCTGTCGACCACCGACTCCGGGGTTCCGGACAGCGAAGTGGGTCTCAAGCACGATGCGCCCACGCCGGACCTGCACATCTCCGGCGCCACCGACTCGCCGTCCGACCGGATCGCGATCGCCACCCTGGCCGACCTTTTCGACTACTACGGCAGTACCTTCGAGGCCGACTTCGGGCAGCCGTACGTGCCCCCGGCACACCTGGTGTCCTACGACTCCACTGACAAGGACGCCACCGTCTGCGGCCAGGACGTCTACCAGTTCGTGAACGCCTTCTACTCCGACTCCTGCGACACGGTGGCCTGGGATCGCGGGATCATGCTGCCCGAGATGATCTCCGACATCGGAACCCTGGCGCCCGCGGTGGTGCTGTCCCACGAGATCGGCCACGACGTCCAGCATGAGCTCGGCGTGCCGGACAGCACATCGACCCTGGTGCTGGAGCAGCAGGCGGACTGCTACGCCGGTGCATACTGGCGCTGGGTGGCCGACGGCCATTCCAAGTACTTCAGCTTCAACCAGACCGAGGGCATGCGACAAATGCTGTTGGCACTGTTCCAGGGCCACGATCCGGTCGGCAGTTCCGGTCAGGGAGATCTGGACCACGGCAACGGCTTCGACCGCACCTACGCAGCCACCCTGGGCTACAGCAGCGGTGCCGTCCGGTGCAGCAAGATCGACAAGGCCGAGATCGACAAGCGTGGGCAGGAGTTCCCGTTCGACGGGATACCGCAGCAATACGGCAATGTCGACATCACCAAGGATGTGCTGTCCGGAATCATCGGGACCGTCGATGATTACTTCACCCAGACGGCGCCCGGCTATAGCGCACCGACACTGGATACCTTCGATGGCCAGAGCCCGCCGAGTTGCGACGGCTACCAGGCCTCCTATCCGGTGACGTACTGCCCAACCACCAACACCGTCAGCTACAACCTGGCCGAGCTGCAACGCGTCGGTACGCCCACCGCGGGGTGGCAGTCGGTCAACGGCGACTTCTCCGCGATCGTGCTGCTGGTCAGCAGGTATGCGCTCGCCGCGCAGGCCGCCGGACATTCGGCGATCACCGGCAACAACGCTGGGCTTCGGGCACTGTGCTACGCCGGGACCTGGGCCACCTGGATGCGCCATCCACAGGACGGGTACTCGTTGTCGCCCAACGACCTGGACAAGGCGATCTACGAGATCGTGTCGTCTCCACTGGCCGGGGCGGACGCCAACGGGCAGACCACCGCGAGCCTGATCGAACGGGTGCAGGCCTTCGACATCGGCGTGACTCACCCGATTACGGAGTGCTTCGACTTCTACGCGGATTGACCGTCCGGCGCTACCCCACGTCGTCCGGGTGGGAGCCGAGCCGGCCGTCCCGATCCAGTTCGTCGATGCCCACCATGTCGTCGTCGGCCAGTTCGAACCCGAACACGTCCAGATTCTCCGCGATCCGGGACGGTGTCACCGATTTCGGGATGACGATGGTGCCGGACTGCAGGTGCCAGCGCAACACGACCTGCGCGGCACTGCGCTGGTACTTCTGGGCCAGCGCAGTGATCACCGGATCGGCCAGCAGCGCGCCACCCCGCCCCAGCGGCGACCAGCCTTGCGTCGCGATGCCGTGGTCGGCGTGAAACGCGCGCATCTCCCGCTGCGCGAGGTAGGGGTGCAACTCGATCTGGTTGACAGCGGGGACGATATCCGTCTCGTCGGCAAGCCGGGTCAGGTGCCGCTCGGTGAAGTTGGAGACGCCGATCGCGCGCGCCCGGCCGTCGGCGTAGATGCGCTGCAGTGCACGCCAGCTGTTCACGTATTGATCGCGATTCGGTTGCGGCCAGTGGATCAGGTACAGATCGACGTAGTCGGTGCCGAGCCGCTGCAGGCTTTCGTCGAACGCGCGCAGGGCGGCGTCGTAGCCGTGATCCGGGTTGCCGAGCTTAGTGGTGAGGAACACGTCGCCGCGTGGCAGCCCGGAGTCGGCGAGCGCCCGCCCGACGCCGGACTCGTTGCGGTAGAGCGATGCGGTGTCGATGCTGCGGTATCCGACGCGCAGCGCCTCGCCGACCGCGGCGACCGCCTCGTCGTCGGACACGCGCCACACTCCGAAGCCGAGTTGGGGCATGGCACGGCCATTGTTCAAGGTGATGGTGGGGACGATGCTCATGACTCTCGACGGTACCGGCATTGGCCGACCCGCCCGCACTCTGGCACCGTTGGCACATGCCGACACGCCGGACCTTGCGGAGCGCGCCGGGCATCGCCGCCGCGGCGCTGACCGGACTGCTGGCGCTGGCCGTCGTGGGCGGTTGTACCGCGGGCCCGCCGACGGAAGCCAGCAGGACGGTGATGTCCCAGGCCAGCGGCCGGGATGGAACGACCCAGCCCACGGTCCGGGCGCGGATTTCCGTAGCGGGACCCTCGCTGCTGGCCACCCCACGGTTGGTGATCACGGGCGAAAGCGTCCACGTGGTCATGACGGCGCCGCCGAGTCCACCCTGGCCACACGGTGCCGGACCGGCCATACCGTCCACGGCGCCGCCCGCGCCGCACGCCACGGCAGCGCCGTCACCGACCGCCTCCCGCACCGTAGCTACTCCGCGGTTCCACTCGTCGATCGTCCGCATCGATCCGGCACTGGCAGCCCGAATGCGCACCACGTATCACGCCGGCTGCCCGGTGCCGCTGACGGACCTGCGCTACCTGCGGCTGTCCTACTGGGGCTTCGACGGAACGCCACACACCGGGGAGATGGTGGTGTCCGCGCGGGTCGCGCGGGACGTCGTCACCGCCTTCCGATCGCTGTATACCCACCGGTTCCCGATTCGGCAGATGCGTCTGGTGGACGATTTCGCCGGCAGCGACGACGATTCCATGGCCGCCGACAACACCTCGGCGTTCAACTGCCGCCCGGTGACCGGCGGCGCCGGCTGGTCGCAGCATTCCTACGGTGAGGCGATCGACATCAACCCGGTCGAAAACCCGTACCTGTCCGGGGCGATCGTGTTGCCGCCGGCCGGCCGGGCATATCTCAGCCGACCGGACCGGCCCGGCGTGATCCATGCGGGCGACGCGGCGGTGCGGGCGTTTGCCGCGATCGGCTGGACCTGGGGCGGCACCTGGAGCACACCGGTGGATCTGCAACACTTCTCGCGGTCGGGGCGATGACCGGGCGCCGTCAACCCCTCCGGCTTGTGTGTCTGAGGGGGCGCTATGGCGCCCCCTCAGACACACGAGCCGGGGATTCGGGCAGGCTGGGGGCCATGCTGGATTACGACGTCGAGGCCCCCGACTACGACCGGACCCGCGGCGGCACCGCCCGACCCGCAGCGGCGGCCGCGGCAATCGCATCGCTGCTGCCCGCCGGAACCCGCACCCTGCTGGATGTTGCGGGCGGCACCGGCTCGGTGGGCACCGCACTGACAGGACACGGACTGTCGGTGCTGGTCGCCGACGCTTCGCTGGGAATGCTGGCCCTGGCCGCCAGCCGGCTGCCAGGCCGGGTGCTGCGGGCCGACGCCCGGCGGTTGCCGATCGCCGATCGGTCGGTGGACGCGGTGACGAGCGTGTGGCTGCTGCACCTGCTGCCCGGTCCGGCGGATGTGGCTGCCGTGGTCGCGGAGGCAGCACGGGTGCTTCGGCCGGGCGGCGTGTACCTGACGACGGTCGACAGGTCGGCCGCGCACCTGCACCGTCCGGCCGATCCGGCAGCGACCGACGCGGTGGGCACCGTCACCGCCGTGGCCGCCCGGAGCGGTCTCATCCCGGCCGGATCGACGCGGTTCATCGGCGTCGGGCAGGGGCGTCCGGGCGTCGGTGACGGCAGCGACCCGGTGTTCACGCTGCTGTCGTTGCGCAGGGGATGATCACCGGCTCGCGGTCACCATCGCCGCTTGAGCCCGTTGTTGCGCAACGAAAACGGCCGGGCGGGCATCGAGCCGAGCGGGGCGCGCGGCCGGCCGTCGTCAGTCGGGGTCGGCCCGACCTGGCAGGACGGGCAGTAGAACGCCGGCCGGTCTCGGGGAGGATCACCGACCGGCGCCACCCGAACGGTGCTGCCGCAGCGCCTGCATGGTCGGCCGGATCGCCCATGCACGTACATCTCCTGCCCGCGCCGCGGATCGCCGGTGGTGTTGGGCATCGGCAACCTCACGCTGCGCAATAGCTGTCTCCGCGCCATGCCCAGCAGCGCGGCGGCATCGACCTCATCGACCGGCACCCAGGGCGAGACTCGCCGCGCGAACAGTGATTCCGACATGTAGATGGTGCCGATACCGGCGACGACCCGCTGGTCGAGCAGCGCCGCGCCGATGGGCCGGTCGGGCATGGTGGCCAGCCGCTGCAGCGCGACCGGCATTCCCCGATCGGGGAAATCGTCGGCCATCACGTCCGGCCCGAGGTGGCCGAGCAACTGGCGTTCGTCGGCCGTGGGAAGCAGGTCGAGCATGCCGAGCCAGCGCCCCTCCGCGGTCCACTCGGCGCTAGCCAGCACCGCCCGGACCCGCTGGTCTGCGGGAGACGGCCAGCGCCGGGACCCGGTCCGGTAGACCACCCAGGTGCCGTCCATGCGCAGGTGCGAGTGCAGGGTCAGCGCAACATCCGGCGCGGTGGGGATGCGCGCCGCGCCTGCGCTGCTCACCGCAGCCGAGCCGGCGGGCTCCAGGTGCGTGAGCAGGTGCTTGCCGTAAGCGGTGACGTCGGACACCGTGCGACCGGTGACGTTCACGCCGCCGAGGTCACCCCAGCGTAACTCGGCGCGCACCAACTCCCGCCCGGCCAGGGCCTGGTGCAGCCGGGCGGCGGTGCGCCGAACGCTGTCACCCTCGGGCATGGCCGCCTCCCTCGGGGGTGCCCGGCCCGTAGCGGTCCCAACCGGGTGGGCGCCCCGCCCGGGGGCCGGGTGCGTCCCGCTGCGCCGGCCCGGGAGCCCGCCCGGATCCGGTGCGCAACCGCAGGCCGCGCGGCGTGGCGACGAAACCCGCGCGCTGCAACGCCTGCGCCGCGGGGTGATCGGATCCCTGCACCGACTGCCCGTCGATCCGGGTCACCGTCAGCGATGCCACCCGGCCGGCGTGCACCAGGCCCGCCAGCGCCGTGGCGGCCGCCTCCAGCACGGCCGGATCGGTGCTGAAGCTGAGCATGGTGCGCCCGCCACGCTCGGCGTACAGCACCGGCTGCCCGCCGACCAGGCAGACCAAGGCGCCCGCTCGGCGCGCCGGTCGGTGGCCCTCGCGGTCCGCCGCCACCGGGTCCGGCCAGGGCAGCGCACCACCGTACGGGTTGGCCGGATCCGCGGCGGCCAGCACCCGCGCCTCGCCGGCCGCCGGCTCGACCGGGTCGTCGGGGCGCGGCGCCAGCCCGCGAATCCGGTCCACCGCCCCGGGCGAGGCGAACTGCGACGCGCCCAGCCCCTCCACGAAGTAGCCGCGCCGGATCCGGCCGCTCTCCTCCATCGCGGCCAGCACCCGGTACACGCCGGCGAACCCGCCGGGCGTGTCCTCGGCGAGCACGCTGCCGCGAGTGACGATGCCGTAACGGTCCAGCAGCAACTCGGCCGCGGCGTGCATCCGGACGGTGGGATCGCGCTCGGCGACCGGCAGCAGCGACCAGCGTCCCACGGCCGTGGCGGGCACCGGCGCGGCGGGCCTGACGGCGGCCGCTCCGGCCCGAGATCCGAGCAGCGACAGCCGGGACGGCGGCCGCATCCGGGTGCGTGGCGCGGGCCGACGGGATCGGTGCGCGGTGTGTCCGCCCGCCAGCCGGGCCCGCAGCGGGCCGAGCGTGTCCCCGGTGACCAACCCGGCGAACACCAGATCCCACAGCGCCGCCAGCACTGCCTGCTCCGTCGGACGTCCGGCCGGATCGCCTACACCGCCGAGACCGCTGTCACCCGTTGCCATGTCGTCGCGGACGGCCACCAGCAGCGCCGGGAAGAAGAAGCCTCCGCCGCGAGCGAGCACGGCCAGGACCGCCCGATGCGGGTCCTCGAACGACGCCGACTCCGGATCGAGCGCCCCTACCGGCGGCAGGGTCAGCGCGGCGGTATCCGCCGGGTGCAGGCTGATCCATCCGTCGTCGGTGCCCAGCGCACCGTGACCCGCCCACAGCACCTCCCCGGCGGCGGTCAGCTCGTCCAGCATCGCCGAGGTGTAGCCGGCCACCCGGGCGGGCAGGATCAGGGTCTCCAGCGCGGACGCCGGCAACACCGCCCCGGCCAGCTGCTCCACCGCGCGCAGCACGCCGTCCACACCTAGCGGCCGACGCGCCGACCCGCTCGAGTCGATGCCGTTCCAGGCCGGCAGGAACCGACCCAGGGCCTCCGGTGGTACCGGCTCGACCTCGGCGCGCAGCACGGCCAGCGACCGGCGCCGCAGCAGCCGCAGTACTTCCGCATCGACGTACTCGGACGCGCCATCCACCGCGCCGGGGCTGCCCAGCGGCCGGAACTCGCCGATCGCGATCCGGCCGGTATCGGCCAGCCGCGCCAGCGCATCGCGGACCACCGCTACCCCCAGCCCGAATCGCTGAGCCGGGTCGGCCGCCGGGAACGGACCGTGGGTGCGGGCGTATCGGCCCAGCAGCCTGCCCAACGGGTCGGTCTCGCCGACCAGAAATGCCTCGGCCACCCCCACCGGCAGGGCCACTCCGAGGGCGTCGCGCAGCACCGCGGCATCGGCCGGGTCGGCCCATCGTGACTGGCCGGCGATCCGCACCGGCATGATGCGGCGCGCGCCCGACAGCCGCTCGATCACTGCGTCAACTTCGACGCCCGGCTCGCTTCGCTCGGCGATCTCGCCGATCGACAGTGGTCCGAGAATCCTCAACAGGTCGGCGATCTCGTCGTCGCCGCGGGCCAGCCGCGCCTCCGACAGCCGCTGCAGATCGCGCTGCACGGACTCCACTGCAGCCGGATCCAGTAGGTCTCGCAGCGAGAGCGCATCGGTGGTGCCGAGCAGTTCGGCCAGCAGCTCCGGGTCCACCGTCAACGCCGCCGCTCGGCGTTCGGCGAGCGGGCTGTCCCCCTCGTAGATGAACTGCGCCACGTAGCCGAACAGCAACGACCGGGCGAACGGTGACGGTGCCGGCGTGGTGATCTCCACCAGGCCGACCTGGCGGGCGGCGATCTGGCGCATCAACTCGATCAGTGAGTCGACGTCGAACACGTCGGCCAGGCACTCTCGCACCGCCTCGGCGACCACCGGGAACTCCGGATAGCCGGAAGCCACTTCCAGCAACTGCGCCGCCCGCTGCCGCTGCTGCCACAACGGTTGCCGACGGCCGATCTGTCGGCGCGGCAACAGCAACGACCGGGCCGCGCACTCCCGAAACCGCGCCGCGAACACCGCCGAGCCGCCGACCTGCTGGGTGACCTCGGCGCGCACCGCGGCGGGGTCCAGCACCACCAGGTCGGCGAGCTCGGGCGGACCGCCGTCGTACTCGACGTCCGGCAGGCGCAGCACGATGCCGTCGTCGGAATGCTGGGCCTGCACGTCCACGCCGTACCGTTCTCGCATCCGGGCGGCAATCACCAGCGCCCAGGGGGCGTGCACCGCCGCGCCGTACGGGGAATGCAGCACCACCCGCCAATCGCCCAACTCGTCGCGGAACCGTTCCAGCAGCAGGATCTTCTCGTCGGGCAACATCCCGGTCGCCTCATGCTGCTCGGCCAGGTACGCCAGCAGATTGTTGGTGGCGAAGGCATCCAGCCCAATCCCGGCCAACCGCTCGGCGACGGCCGCGCGGGCCGTGGCCGACCCCGTCACCGCTCCGGCGCCGATCTCCCGGACGAACGCACCGTGCGCCCGCCCCAGCTCCGCCGGCCGGCCCTGGGAGTCGGCCTTCCAGAACGGAAGCCGCCCCGGAGCTCCGGGGGCGGGCACCACCAATACCTGGTCCCGCTCTATGTCGGTGATCCGCCAGGAGCTGGAGCCCAGCACGAACACGTCGCCGACCCGGGACTCGTACACCATCTCCTCGTCCAGCTCGCCGACCCGACGACCCTGGGTCCGCGACGATCTGGTCGGTCCGGTCGACTCCGTGCCGGCCAGAAACACCCCGTACAGGCCGCGATCGGGGATGGTGCCGCCGGAGGTGACAGCGAGCCGCTGCGCACCCGCTCGACCGGTCAGTTCGCCGGTAACTCGATCCCACACCAGCCGGGGACGGAGTTCGGCGAACTGCTCGCTCGGATACCGGCCGGAGAGCATGTCCAGCACCGCCTCCAGCGAGCCGCGGCCCAGGGTCGCGAACGGCGCGGAGCGGCGCAGCAGCGCCAGCAGGTCGTCCACGGTGATCGGGTCCATCGCGCAGATCGCCACGATCTGCTGCGCGGCGACATCCAGTGGGTTGGCGATCACCCGCAGCTGCTCGATCTCACCGGTCCGCATCCGCTCGGCGGCCACCGCCGCGGAGACCAGGTCGCCGCGGAACTTGGGGAACAGCACGCCCTTGCTGGGCGCGCCGACCTGGTGCCCGGCCCGGCCGATGCGCTGCAGCCCGGACGCGACGCTGGGCGGCGCCTCCACCTGGACGACCAGATCCACGGCGCCCATGTCGATGCCGAGCTCGAGCGACGAGGTGGCCACCACGGCGGGCAGCCGGCCCGTCTTGAGGGCGTCCTCGATCTCGGTGCGCTGCTCGCGGGACACGGACCCGTGGTGCGCCCGGGCCAGCACCGGCGCCGCCCCGCCCGAAGAGCCGGACTGCGCCATGATCTCTGCGGGCATGCGCGGCGTCAGCGCGACGTTGCCGACCAGTCCCGGCATGATCCACGGATCGTCCGGCGGTCCGGCCAGGCGGGTCGCGTGGATCTCGTTGAGCCGGGCGGTGAGCCGCTCGGCCAGTCGCCGCGAGTTGGCGAACACGATGGTGGAGCGGTGCGCCTCCACCAAATCCGCGATGCGCTCTTCCACGTGCGGCCAGATCGAGGACCGGGCCGGGCCAGACAGCGCTGGCCCCTCCAGATCCCCGGTGGGCGTGCCGATCTCGGCGAGGTCTGGGACCGGTACCACGACGTCGATGTCCACCTGCTTCGTCGCCGGCGGAGCGACCACGGTGACGGGCCGACCGCCGGCAAGGTAGCGCGCGACCTCCTGCGTGGGGCGCACCGTGGCCGACAGGCCGATGCGCTGCGCGGGTGCGTCGAGCAGCGTGTCCAGCCGGTCCAGCGACACCGCCAGGTGTGCGCCCCGCTTGGTGCCGGCGACCGCGTGCACCTCGTCAACGATGACCGTGGACACCCCGGCGAGCGCCTCCCGGGAGCGGCTGGTCAGCAGCAGGAATAGCGACTCCGGGGTGGTAATCAGGATGTCGGCGCCGCGGCGGGCGAAGGCCGCGCGTGCCGACGGCGGGGTGTCGCCGGATCGGACGGCCACCTCGATCTTGGGCACGGGCCAGCCGCGGGCGGCGGCCAGACCGGCAACGCCCGCCAACGGTGAGCGCAGGTTGCGCTCGACGTCCACGGCCAGCGCCTTGAGCGGCGAGACGTACAGCACCCGGCAGGGGCGCCGCCGATCCCCGTCACCGCTGGTGGGCGGGGAGGTGACGAGGCCGTCGATGGCGGACAGGAACGCCGCCAGAGTCTTGCCGGAGCCGGTGGGCGCCACCACCAGGGTGTGCTCGCCCGCGCCGATGGACCGCCAGGCGCCGGCCTGCGCCGGGGTGGGGGCGGGGAACGACGCGGCGAACCAGTCGCGCACCAGCGGGGAGAACCCGGCCAGCGGGTCGCCGGCGGAATGCGCCGGCCGCCGCGACGTGACGCGCTCCCTATCGGCCATCAGGCCATTGTCCCGTCCCGCACCGACAGTGCACCGCTACCGGTTACCCCGGGCGTCCAGCAGGCGCTTACAAAGCGCTCTCACAGGTGGCGCGCATCGGGGTGCCAGGTTCACCCCACAGAGTGGGGCACGCCTGCAACCAGGGACGATGCCTGCCCGGCTGCAGCGTCACCACCTGATCTCGTGTTCAACAGAATGGGCTGCGCGGATGAAGAGACTGTGGGGGCACAAGAGCGTGCGCGTCGGCTCATTGGTCCTGCTGGTGCTGGTGGTCGCGGCGGCCGCGAGCTTCGGCACGTACCAGTTCACCACATCGTCGGCCAGCGCAGATCCTGCCGGTACCAGAACGCCGACGACCACCCGCACGACAGTCGCCGCGAGTCTGAGCACCATCAAGCAATCGATCTCGGTCTCCGGCACGCTGACTCCGGCGGTCCAGGAGTCGGTGAACTTCACCGTATCTGGCACCGTCACTTCCGTCGCGGTGGCGGTGGGCGACACGGTCAAGAAGGGCCAGGTACTGGCCACGGTGGGAACCACCAGCCTGGACTCGGCCCTTGCCTCGGCAAAAGCCACGTTGGCGTCGACCAAGGCGAAACTCGCCTCGGACAAGAACAGCCTGAGCGCTCAGCAGGACACCCTGTCGACGGCTCAAGACAATCTGACCACTACCGAGGACGATGGCGATGACGCCGCCGCGTCGTCGCTGAAGTCCCAGATCACCTCCATCACGGCACAGATCACCTCCATCAAGGCACAGATTGCCTCCGACAAGTCCGCTATCACCGTGGCGGAGGAGGGCGTCACCACCGCCAGGCAGAATCTGGCAGCTGCAACCCTCAAGGCCCCGGTGGCCGGGCTGCTGACCTCGGTCACCATCACCAAGGGTGACGCGGTCAGTGGATCAAGCTCATCCAACAACTCGGGATCCGGCGGGTCCGGCGGCAGCGGGTCAACCGGCTTCGCCGGTGCTGCCTCGCCGGGCGCATCCAGCAATTCGAGTAGCAGCAGCGGCAGCGCGCCATTCGTCATCGTCGACACGTCCCGATGGCAGGTCAACCTGTCGGTATCCGACTCGCAGGTGGGCCTGCTCAAGACGGGCGACCAGGTTCAGATCAACACCGACACCGACTCCGGCAGCAACACCGGCAGCACCGGCGGATTCCCCAACTTCGCGGACTTCGCCGGTTTCGGTGGTACTGGCGCCAACCGCGGGCGCGGCCAGAGCAACGCCACGCCGAGCTCGGGTACCGGTTCGACCGCCAATTCCGCGGCAGCGGACCAGGACTCAAGCTCCAGCACGCCGCTGTTCGGCACGGTCTCCTCCATCGACCTGGTCAGCTCCAGCTCTGGCTCCACGGCGAGCTATCCCGTGGTGGTCGACGTGACCGGCGCCCAGAAGAACCTGCACGACGGAACCTCTGTCACCGCCGACATCATCTACAAGCAGTTGACCAACGTGCTGACGGTTCCCACCACGGCGATCACCACATCCGGCGGCAAGTCCACGGTCACGGTCGTGACCTCGGACGGCACCCACCAGACGACGACGGTCACGACCGGAGCCACCTCGGGAACCGAGACCCAGATCGTCTCGGGCCTGTCCGAGGGCGACAAGGTTGTGGTCACCACCTTCGCCCGACCCACCTCGACCTCAGACGGCACCAGCGGATCCGGCAGTAACAGGTCCGGCAACACCGGCGGCTTCCCGGGTGGTGGCAACTTCCCCGGTGGTGGCAACTTCCCGGGTGGCGGCAACTTCGGCGGGCGAGGGGGCAACTGACGTGACAGCGCCCAGCCTCATGGAGTTCCAGCGCACCGCTTCGGAAACCACCGATGCTGTCATTGAGCTCCGCGACATCACCAAGGTCTATTCCTCTGGCGGAGACGTGGAGGTCAAGGCCCTGGGCGGCATCGACCTGACGGTTCGCACCGGCGAGTATGTCGCCGTGGTCGGCGCATCGGGTTCCGGCAAGTCGACCCTGATGCACATCATCGGCTGCCTGGACACGTCGACCAGCGGCACCTATCTGCTGGCCGGCGAGGACGTCAGCGCCCTCGACGAGCGGGACCTGGCGGAGATCCGCAACGAGCGGATCGGGTTCGTATTCCAGCAATTCTTCCTGCTGCCCAGCCTGTCCGCCTGGCGCAACGTCGAACTACCGCTGATCTACGCCGGGCTGCACCGCCGAGAGCGCAAGGCCCGCACGATGACCGCACTGGAGCGGGTGGGGCTGGCAGACCGTGTCGACCACAAACCGTCTCAACTCTCCGGCGGCCAACAGCAACGGGTGGCGATCGCCCGGGCCCTGGTCCGGGAGCCTCGGCTCATCCTGGCGGACGAGCCGACTGGGAACCTGGACTCCACCGCGACCGAAGACATCCTCACGCTGTTCGACGAGCTGATCGAACAGGGCAGCACGGTCGTGGTCATCACCCACGAGGCCGAGGTCGCCGACCGCGCCCAGCGAGTCATCCGCATCAAGGATGGGCTGATCGTGGGCGACGGCGCAGTCCTGCCGCTGGAGATCGCCGACACTCCCCTGCTGACGCACCGATCCGAGGTTCGGGCCGCCGGCGACGCCCCGGACACGAACGGGGACGTACCGGCATGAGGTGGTCGGAGATCCTACGCACCGCCAGTGCGTCCATCATCGCCCATCGGCTCCGCTCCGCGTTGACCGTGCTGGGCATCCTGATCGGAATCGCGGCGGTGGTGCTCTCGGTCGGTCTGGGGCTGGGCAGCCAGCAACAGGTCGGCGAGCAGATCAGTTCGTTGGGTAGCAACCTGCTCATCGTCTCCCCCGGCAGTTCAACCAGTTCCGGCGGCATCCGCGGCGGGTTCGGGTCGGCATCCACGCTGAGCATCGACGACGCCACGGCGTTGGCGAACAAGGAGGCGGCGCCCGACATCTCCGGTGTCGCACCGGAAAAGACCAGCTCGGAGGAACTCACAGCCGGTTCGACGAACTGGACCACCAGCGTGGTCGGCACCACCGAGTCGTGGTTGGACGTTCGCTCTCGCACGCTCGCCGCCGGCGAATTCCTCACCGCTGCCGACGTCAGTTCCGCCTCGTCCTCCATGGTGTTGGGATCGGACACGGCGGACGAACTCTTCGGTACCCAGAATGTCGTCGGGCAGACGGTGACGATCTCCGGCACGCCGTTCACCGTGGTGGGGGTGCTGGCGTCGGCCGGGTCCAACTCCAGCAGCAACCTCGACGATGAGGCGATCATCCCGGTGACCACCATGGCCAGCGAGCTGGTGGGCGGATCCACCCGCAATTCGGTGAACACCATCTACCTCAAGGCGTCGTCACAAGACACCCTATCGGCGGCCTATCAGGAGGCGGACAGCCTGCTGTTGTCGCTGCATCACATCACCAACAGCAGTGATGCGGACTTCTCCATCTCCAGCCAGGATGCGCTGCTGGACACCGCGACCTCGGTGAGCAAGACGCTGACCGTCCTGCTGGCCGGGATCGCCGCGCTGTCCCTGCTGGTCGGCGGTATCGGCGTGATGAACATCATGCTGGTGTCGGTCAGTGAGCGGACTCGAGAGATCGGTCTGCGCAAGGCGATCGGCGCGCCGCCGGCCGCGATCCGGCGTCAGTTCCTGGTGGAAGCCATCGTGCTCGGACTGACCGGCGGATTGTTGGGAGCGCTGCTGGGGATCTTCGGGGCACGCGCCCTGCCCGCGTTGCTGTCCACCACCACGCCGGTCATCGTATCCACGCCAGTGGTCATCGGCTCCATCGCGATCGCGATAGTGATCGGCCTGATCTTCGGCGTCTACCCCGCCACCCGCGCCGCGCGCATGGCGCCCATCGATGCGCTCCGCACCGACTGAGCGCCATCACGCACCAACGTGAAATTCAAAGAATGAAGAGCATTGCCAGGAAAGGACTTTGAAAGCCATGACGGTGTCACAACCCACCACTCCTCGAACGGATGACTCGGGGTCGGCAGCACCAGTACCGGCTTCCCGGTTGCGGCGGGTGGCAGGTCTCGCCACCGGCCTGACGGCACTGGTGACGGCATCCGTCGTGATCGCGGCCTGCGCGTCGTCCTCCGGCGGATCGACGAGCGCTGGAACGTCGCAGGCCGCCTCCGCCCCCAGCACCGCCAGCAGCCAGCCCGCCGACACGGCAGGCGGCAACGGATCCGGCGGTGCGCCAGGCGGCGGTGCTGGCGGCAATACGGCGCCCCCCATCCCGGGCGCGTCGGGCAGGATCGCCGCGGTGCAATCCGGCAGCTTCCAGGTGCAGGACTCGTCCAGCCAAACGACCGTGCGCTACACGGCGAAGACCACCATCCAGCAGACCGTCACCGGAACGCCGGCCGACGTCACCGCAGGCTCGTGCATCACCGCGATCGCCGCCGATCAATCAGGCTCAACGAGCGGGGACACGGCGGCCCCGCCATCGACGACCGGATCGAGCCCAGGCCGGTTTCCGGGTAGGACGACCCCCAGCACGATCACCGCTTCCACCATCAGCATCGAGGCCGCCGTCGACGGTTCCTGCATGAATCCCGCATTCGGCCGCGGCGGCGGCTTCCCCGACCGCGCGGGAGGCCGGGGTGCCTTCCCGTCGGGTTTTCCCACTGAGGGCTCCGTCCCCTCCGGCTTGCCCAACGGTCGGTCCCTTCCGACCGGAGCCAGCGCGCTGCCCAACCGCGGCGGCGCCGGTGGCGGAAACGGATTCCGTGGCTTCGGCGGCATCGTGTCCGGAAAGGTGACAGCGGTCAGCGGGTCGACCATCACGGTGACGGTGACGGAGTTCGCCGGCAGGCCCGACGGCACCGCGAACGCTTCCGGCGCCGACAGCACGGCTGACACCCCGTCGGCGACAACCTCGACATCGACCGTCACGGTGACCAACGCAACCACCTACAGCAAGACGGTCACGGCCAAGTCCTCCGCCATCAAGGTGGGGTTGTGCGCCTCGGCGACCGGCTCGGCGGACGACACCGGCGCCATCAGTGCCACCGAGATCCGGCTCAGCAAGGCGACCGGCGGCACCTGCTCGTCGGGCCCCGGCGCGGGCGGTCTCGGCGGTCGATTCGGTGGCGGAAGACCAGGCGGTAACGGCGAAGCCGGCGCTCCGGTGACGAGCAATGGCTGATCCACAGGGCACCGGCACGCCCAGTGGGGGACCGCCATCGGCGACGATCTCGCCCGCTCGCGCTCACCGCCAGCGACGCCGACGGCTCAAGCGGATTGGTGCCCTCACGGTGGCGGTCGTGGTCCTCGTCGGTCTTGGGCTGGGTATCGCGTGGGCGAGCACCCGCCCCACTCAGGACTCCTATCGGACCGCGATTGCCACGATGGGATCGGTGAGCCAGAGTGTGTCGGCGTCCGGGTCATTGGCAGATCTGAATCGGGCCACTGCAGCCTTCGCATCGGCTGGCTCGGTGGCGGCGATCAAGGTGCACGTCGGTGACACCGTGCGGGCCGGGCAGACGCTGGGCACCCTGGACACGACCGACCTTGACAGCGCGGTTTCCGACGCCACCACCAACCTCAGCGATGCCAAGCAGACACTGCAGGATGACAAAGAGTCGCAGGCCTCTGCCGCGGCCGGCTCGTCGTCGGCTGCGACATCGGCCACGACCTCCACCGCGGATGCCGGCATCGGTCAGGGTGCTGGAAACGGTGCCGGATCGGTCGGCAACGGCGGATCGGGCGCCCAGTCCGATCAGCGATCGCAGCAGTCACCGACCACGGCGCCGCCGAGTTCGCCGAGCGGCTCGGGTGCGCCGGTGCCCAACGGCACGTCAGGCACCAGTGGAAACCTGAACCAGGCCAAGGTTCAGCAGGCCCAGGACGCCATCGTCGGCTGCCGGCAGCTGCTCGACTACCTGATCGGGCAGGGCATGACGACCGGCACCTGCGACGCCGCACCTGCCACCGGATCGCGCAGCTCCGGACCGGCGCAGCCATCGACCACCGGCGATCAGCACCGCCCTGGCTCCCAGGACCCCGGCGGGGCGCGGAACCCCGGCGGGGCGCAGAACCCGGCCGATACCCAGGGGGTGGCCAGCGGGCAGAACCCCGCCACTAGCACTGCGGCAGTGCCGGTTTCGCAGGGCTGCAAGGTGATCCTGTCCGCGACCGACAGCGGTGGTACCACCGTCACCGTCACGTCGGGATCAACCACCACGCTGACCACCACGGTCACCCCGACCCCGGAGAGCACCAGCCCGACGGTATCCGACTCGGGTGTCACCACCACCACGACCAGCGGCCCTGAGACGGTCACGCAGACCACCACGGAACCGACGACTATCTACGTCACGGTTCCGTTGACGACGGTGATCGAGACGGACTCGAGGACGGTCACCGAGTCCGCCCCGACGACGACCGAAAGTTCCGACGGCGACGGCTCAGCGCCATCGGCGGATTCGCTGCGGGGCGTGGTGGGTGCCGCCCTCGCCCCCGACCCAGACCCATACTCGGGTCCGAGCGCGAGTGCGGGTCAGACGAACGAAAGCTCATCGTCGCCGATCGAGCCGCCCACAGGTGGCGCTACCTCGACCACGGGTCAGTCGGGTGCAAGCACCGTCGTGAACAGCGCCGGCACGCTGCATCATGCCGTCGCCGACTGCCAGTCGGCGATCACCACGGCAGTCGATGCGTTGAACAACCTCTACTCCTGGGAGATCGTCCTGGACGACCTGCTGCAGTCTGGCAGCACGGGCGGATCGGGCACGGCGACCACTGGCGCCCCGCACGGAACCGGGGTCACTAGCTTCCCCCAGGGTGGTGCCGCCTCGACTGGTAGCGGCCCGCAGGCCGGTAACGGCTCCCACAGCGGCGTCGGCTCACAGACCGGCATGGGCTCCCAGAACGGGCGAGCAACGCAGCTCGGATCCGGCGGCAGCGGCGCTCCGGCCACCAGCATCATCCAGGCCGACGGTGCAGGCGGCTCCGGCGACCGTGCGGCAGCAACGGGCGCCGTCGGTGGCGGGTCGGGACTGTCCGGCGCCAACGGCTCGAATGCGAGCGGCGGGTCGGATCGGGTGCCCACGGCCGCCGACCTCTCATCCGACCAGGCGCAGATCGACCTGATGGAGACCAAACTCGCCATCGCTCACCAGAACCTCAAGGGCGCAACGCTGACCAGTCCGATCGATGGCACCGTTGCCAAGGTCGCCATCGCCAAGGGCGACTCGGTCACTGCCGCCTCCACCTCACAAGTCATCACGATCGTCGGGCGCAGCCAGTACCAGATCCAGGTGTCGATCCCGCTGACCGAGATCGAGTTGATCAAGACCGGACAACGCGTTTCCGTCTCGGTGAACGGCACCACCGAAAAACTGCCCGGCTCGGTGAGCATGATCGGCGTGCTGGACGACTCGTCCACGAGCACGCCGTCCTATCCCGTCACTGTCGTGCTGGAACGCGCGAAGCAGACGCTCTTTGACGGCATGGGAGCCTCGCTGATCATCAACGTCGGCGCGGCGGACGATGTGCTGACGGTGCCGTCCTCGGCGGTGAGCACTGCTGGGAGCCGGCACACGGTCACCGTGTTGGAAGGCGGAAAGACCAGTGTGGTGACCGTCGGGATCGGGTTGGTGGGACCAGTTCGCACCCAGATCACGTCCGGGCTCAAGGCCGGCCAGGTCGTGGTGCTGGCCAACGTCGACGAGCCGTTGCCCACCTCCTCGGCCAACGCCGGCTTCGGCAGGCCGGGCAGTGGTGGCTTGGGCGGCCTCGGCGGTGGGGCAGCCCCGGCCGGCGGGCCGGAGTTCCGGTTCGGTCGCTGATCGCCCGGGTCAGGAGGCCACGAACTCGGCCAGCGCCGCCAGCAGCCGGTCGATCTCCCCGTCCGTGTTGTAGGGGGCCAGCCCGATGCGCAGGCCCCCGGTGTCGCCCAGACCCAGCCGGCGCGACGGCTCCAGGGCGTAGAACGACCCGGCGGGTGCGTTGATATCCCGGGCGGCCAAGAACCGATACGCGTCGGCGGCATCACGGCCGTCGACGGTGACGAGCAGCGTCGGAGTGCGTCGTGACGCGCGGGAATGCACGGTGACGCCGGGGATCTCGGCCAGCCCCACCTCGATACGTTCGCGCAGCCGGTCCTCATGCTCGGCGACGGCGGCGAGCGACGCGATCAGCCGGTCCCGGCGGCCGCCGGAGGCCGAGCGGTCCAGTCCGGCCAGGAAGTCCACCGCTGCCGTCACCCCCGCCAGCAGCTCGTAGGGCAGGGTGCCGAACTCGAACCGCTCGGGCACCGCGTCGGTGGCCGGCAGTAGCTTGTCCGGGTGCACCGTCTGGAGCAGGTCCGATCCGGCGGCCAGTACCCCGCAGTGCGGGCCGAGAAACTTGTACGGCGAGCAGGTGTAGAAGTCGGCGCCCAGGGCGGTCACGTCGATGGCGGCGTGGGCGGTCAGGTGCACCCCGTCGACCGACAGCAGCGCCCCGCGGTCGTGCACCAGCGTCGCGATCGCCGAGAGGTCCGGCCGGGTGCCAATCAGGTTGGAGGCGCCGGTGACGGCCACCAACCTGGTCCGGTCGGACAGCACCCGGGCAACATCATCCGGGGTGAGTTCCGCGGTGGCGGGGTCGAAGTCGATCCACCGGACGGTGGCGCCGGCGGACTCGGCGGCCTGCACCCAGGGGCGGACGTTCGCGTCGTGATCGAGCCGGGACACGACGACCTCGTCACCGCTGGACCATCCCTTGGCGAGCGCCCGAGAGATGATGTAGTGCAAGGCGGTGGCGCTGCGCCCGAACACGATGCCGTCTGGGGGGGCGCCGAGCAGGTCCGCCATGGCCCTGCGGGCGGCGGTGACGATCCCGTCGGCATTGCGCTCGGACTGGGTGGTGCGACCCCGGTTGGACAACGGTCCGATCAGCGCAGCCCGCACGGCATCGCCGACCACGTCAGGAGTCTGTGTGCCGCCGGGCCCGTCGAAGTAGGCGACTCCACCGGCCAGCGACGGAAAGTGGGTGCGGACTGCTGTCACGTCATACGCCATGGTCGGTGATGCTACTGACCGACCGCCCGATCACTCGCTGCCGGTCGCCGGCAGGCGCGGCCGGTGTTCGGGTCGGTGCAGCGCCGGCGGATTGCTGGCATACGCGTGCCCGGTCGGCGTGGTGATGGTCAAGGTACCGCCGCCGCTGCCGGTGGCATGCCAGCCGGGAGCCTCGCGGACGTAGTTGCAATCCTCCGACAGACCGTCGCCATTGTCGGCCGAGGTCGGCCCGCCCCGGGCGGCCGGCTGGGCATGATCGGCGTGGCGGATCGGCGCATCGCACCACGGCGTGCGGCACCGCTGATCACGCAGCACAATGAAGCGGCGCAGATTGTCGTCGAACAGCCGCCGTCGCGAATCCATGGCAACCAGCTGGCCGGTCTCGGGCCGGGTGTAGAGCCGGCGAACCCAGGCCTTGGAGCTGGCCGGAAGGCCGGCGACCAATCCGCGCGCCAGAGCCGCGGGGATGACCTCGCCGCCCAGCCACGCCGGTTCGTCGCTGTCGCCGAACAGGGCCCGGTCGGTGACGATCAATCCGATCTCCAGGCCGACACCTGGCGGCATGCCCTCGGCGCGCGGCGGGCGGGCCCGGCCACCCAGATCGATGCTGCCGCGCGATCGTTCGCTCGGCTTCCGGCTGCGAGAGCCTGCCCGGGCATACGCCGCGCGCACCGCGGCCACCGGATCGTCGGCGCTGGGGGCCACCCCAGACCCGTGCCCTGCCGAATTCGAATCCCAGCCCGCCGCGGCACGGGTAGTCCGTGCGCCGGTACCGGGAGTGGTTCGTGCGTCGGTGGTGGAACCAGCGCTGGCGCCTGGGTGCAGGATGCGGTCGACCAGGGTGTCGGCCATCAATTGACCTCGCCCACGCCCATCCCCCGCGGCAACCGACGAGTCCGCCGCCCGCCGCAACGCCGCATACACGGCCACGCCCGACTCGACCGGCAGCAGCGCCGAGACGTATGTCATCGTGTCCGGAGCGGGCCGGATCGTCACCCGCCGATCGGATGCCGCCCGGGCGGAGCGGGACACCACTGCCTGCGGATCCAGCCGATAGGCCGCAGACCGCGCCAGCTGGGCCACCCGTCGGTCGCCGGCGCCTGCCAGCTGACCCTCGAGCTCGGTATCGACGACCGCGCGATGCTCGCGGGACAGGCCGGCGGTCTCCCGGCAGATCAGGGTCGCCCGCCACTCCGAGAGCGTCCCCTCCACCAGTGCCGCCAGAGTCCGGGGCATCTCGTACGTCAGGATCTCGGCCAGGCCCAGGTGCCGGCCACCGGCCCGCGGCGCCTCCTTGCGAGCCAAGGCCACCTGGGCACGGATACTGCGGGTGGCATCCGCGGCCCGGCGACGCCGCTGTTCCCGCTCGGAAGCCGACATCGCCCCGGGGACGCCACCGGCCGAGACACCGTTCGCCGTGCGTTGCGAACGGGCAAACGCCGCCGTCACCACCGCCTGCGCCGCGGCGGCCGCCGATTTCAGCTCTTCCAGCAGCCGCAACTGATCGATACGCTCGGCGTCTCCCACGTCGGCGACAAGCCGTCGCAGCGCGCTCACCCACCCCGCCAGTTCCGCCGTGGGCAACGGATCCGACGACGAGATGGAGGGCGTGCCCGGTTCCGGCATCCCGTCGCCGGCCGCGAGCAGCCCCGGAGGCCGTGCTTGCTGCACCCCCGAGTCGAACATACGTCCATCCTATGTTCATCGAACACATGTGTCAAGGGTTTCTCCGCTAGAGGAGCTTGACGCCCAAGCCCTAGTCCGGCAGGGCGTTGGCCGCTGCCACCCGCGCCAGATACCGGCCGCTGTCCTTGACGGTCCGCCGCTGGGTCTGGTAGTCCACTCGCACGACGCCGAACCGTCGGTCGTACCCCCAGGCCCACTCGAAGTTGTCCAGCAGCGACCACACGAAATAGCCGCGCAGGTCCACGCCATCGGCGATAGCCCGGGCCGCCTGCCGGAAGTGCGCATCCAGATAGGCGCTCCTGTGGGAGTCGTGCACCGTTCCATCGGCGGTGACGACGTCGTCGAAGGCCGCACCATTCTCGGTGATGTACACCGGCGGCAGCCCGGGGTAATCCCGGGTCAGCCCGGTCAGCACGTCGTACAGTCCGGGCGCATCGATCTCCCATCCCATCGCGGTGCGGGGATAGCCGTACCCGGTCTTGACCACGTCGTCACAGCCGATCCAGCCGTTGTCCCGGCCAGATGTCACGTTGCCGGCATCCGCATCACCGGCCGGGCCAGGTTCGTCAGCAGCACCACCACCGACCCGCACCACGTGCCGCGAGTAGTAGTTGACGCCCAGCACGTCGAGCGGGGCAGCGATCAAGTGCTCGTCACCATCGATAACCAGATCGTCCGGCCACCACTCGCGAAGGTCTGTCAGCACATCCGCCGGATAGCCGCCGCGCAGCACCGGATCGGTGAACAGCCGATTGCTTACCCCGTCCACCCGGCGGGCCGCATCCCGGTCGGCGTCTGACTCGGTCGCCGGATCTACCGGATACAGGTTCACCGTGAGGCCGTACCGATGGTCCGGCCGCGAGGAGCGCATCGCCCGCACCGCCAGCCCGTGCCCCAGCAGCAGGTGGTGCACCGCCCGCAGGGACTCGCGCGGCACCGTCCGGCCGGGAGCGTGATCTCCGGCGAAGTAGCCGAGGAACGCGCTGCACCAGGGCTCGTTCAGCGTGGTCCAGTCGGTCACCCGATCCGCGAAGCGGTCGTGGATGGCCGCGGCATAGTCCGCGAAGCGCAGCGCCGTGTCCCGGGCCGGCCAGCCACCGGCGTCCTCCAGCGCCTGGGGCAGGTCCCAGTGGTACAGCGTCACCCAGGGCACGATGCCCGCCGCGTGCAGCTCGTCCAGCAACCGGTCATAGAACGCCACGCCCGCGGGGTTGAGCGGTCCGGATCCGGTGGGCTGCACCCGCGGCCAGGCCAGCGAGAATCGGTACGCGCCCAGGCCGAGATCCCGCATGATGGCGACGTCCTCGGCGTACCGGTGGTAGTGATCGGCGGCGATATCTCCGGTATCGCCGCCGTGCACGGCTCCGGGCGTGTGCGAGAAGGTGTCCCAGATCGACGGTCCGCGGCCGTCCTGCGTCACCGCCCCCTCGATCTGGTAGGACGCGGTGGCGCTGCCCCACAGGAATCCGGGCGGAAATGTGGGCATCTGGCCTCCATCGGTGACGCGGTGGCTGCCAGTGTCCCAGATCGATTCAGTTGACGGCGCCGTTGCCTGCCGCCATCACGCACCGCCGTCGCGCATCGCGATCCGCACCGTTGCCTCCTCGGGATGAGTCCGGCCGGACGGCGCCAGATCGGCGGCGAGCGGTTCGCGTCCGACGGGCTGAACGGGCGGCGGCAGCAGCGGCGTCCGGTATCGCACGGCCCGGGTCAGCGGCTCGTCGCAGCGCACCGTCACCTCCTCGCCGTACAACACCAGCGGCAACTCGCAGTTGCGCTGGCGCGGCAACTCGCAGGTCACCCGGTCGCGGTCCACTCGCACCTGCAGCCGCATCCCGCGCCACCGCACCCCGAAGGTCAGGCCGCCGATGCCGGCCGGCAGCGCGGGTGCCAGGTGCAGCACCTCGCCGTGCTCCCGCAGTCCACCGAATCCCTCCACCAGCGCCGTCCAGGATCCGGCCAGCGACGCGATGTGCAACCCGTCGCCGGTGTTGTGGTGCAGGTCCCACAGGTCCATCAGGGCCGCCTCCCGCACGTATTGGTAGGCCAACTCCAGGTGACCCACCTCCGCGCACATGACCGCTTGGGTGCAAGCCGACAGCGAGGAATCGCGCACGGTCCGGCGCTCGTAGTAGTCCACGTTGCGGGCCTTCTGCTCGTCGGTGAAGGCCTCCCCGCACCAATGCATGGCCAGCACCAGGTCCGCCTGCTTGACGACCTGTTTGCGGTACAGCTGGAAGTACGGAGCGTGCAGCATCAACGGATAGCGACCGGTCCAGGCGTCGAAGTCCCACTCGTCGTAGCGGGTGAAGTTCTCGCACTGCGGATGGACACCCAACTGCTCGTCGTAGGGCAGATAGACCGAGTCCGCCGCACGGTGCCAGCTGGCGAGTTCGGCGTCGTCCACGGCCATCTCGGCGGCCAGGTCGGGGTGCCGAGCGCACGCCTGGGCGGCAATGCGCAGGTTCCGAGCGGCCATCAGGTTGGTGAAGATGTTGTCGTCGATCACCGCGGTGTACTCGTCGGGCCCGGTGACGCCGTCCACGTGCCATCGCCCCTCGGCGTCATGATGGCCGATCGAGCACCACAGCCGGGCGGTCTCGACCAGCACCGATACGCCGCACTCGCGCTCCAGTTCCTCGTCACCGGTGACCCGACGGTAATCCTCGAAGGCACAGGCGATGTCGGCGTTGATGTGGAACGCCGCCGTCCCGGCCGGCCAGTAAGCGCCGGACTCCTGGCCGTTGATGGTGCGCCAGGGAAACGCCGCCCCGGCCAGACCCAGCGTCTGCGCGCGGTGCCGGGCGTCGTCCAGGATGGAGGCCCGCCAGCGCAGGGCGTCTGCCGCCGCCTTCGGCGTGGTGAGCGTCAGCACCGGAAGCACGAAACCCTCGGTGTCCCAAAAGGCATGGCCGTCGTACCCCGGCCCGGTCAGCCCCTTGGCGGCGATCGACCGGCGCTCGCTGCGGGCGCCGGCCTGCAGGGTGTGAAACAGCCCGAACCGTACCGCCTGCTGAACCTGCGGGTCACCCTCGACCTGCACATCAGCGGCATCCCAGAACTCGTCCAGATAGGCACGCTGAGCGGCCAGCAGCCCGTCCCAGCCCGCGTGCTCGGCTCCGGTCAGCGCGGCGGCAACCTGATCTCGGACGGCCGGCTCGGACCGGGTGCCGGACCAGCCGTAGCCGAGAAACTTCACCAGGGTCAGCGCCTGGCCGGCCGGCACCTCGCACACCACGGTGGTACGCGCCCAATCCTCGCGGACCTCGGTATCCACGGCATGCCCCGCGGGGGCGTCCAACTGGTGCTGCATGCCGGCGGCCATCAGCAGCCTGCTGTGCCGGGTGCGGTGCACCAACATCGCGCCGGTGGCGGTGTGGTCGGAGCCGATCGGCAGCAGCGGTCGCTCCAGCGCAGCCGCCACCCGAGGGTCGTCGCTGGTGGTCACCGGCGGTGCCTCGTTGGCCACCAGTTCGGATTGCAAGATGATGCGCGCGGGCCGGTCCAGCGGAGTGACCCGGAATCGGATCGCCGCCACCGCGCGGTGTTCGAAGGAGACCAGCCGCTGCGACTCCACCCGCACCGCGGTGCCCGCGGGTGAGACCCACTCCACGTCACGGTGCAGCGTCCCGGCGCGGACGTCCAGGGTTCGCCGATGCGAGCGCAGGGTGCCGTATCGCACATCGAACGGCGAATCATCCACCAGCATCCGGATGAGCTTGCCGTTGGTGACGTCCACCATCGTCTGGCCGGATTCCGGATAGCCGTAGCCGGTCTCGGCGTACGGCAGCGGTCGCAGCTCGTAGAACGACCCCAGGTAGGTGCCGGGTATCCCCGCCGGTTCGCCCTCGTCCAGGTTGCCGCGCAGACCGATGTGCCCGTTGGACAGCGCAAAGATCGACTCCGACTGGCCGAGCCGATCCAGGTCCAGGCTGGTCTCGGTGACGCTCCACGGCTGCACCGGAAATCGAGCGCCCCGATCATCATCCGGGGCGTTCCGCTGCCGCGTCACCCGCCCGGTCGTCGCGCTCGCCGTCGTTGTCACGATCGCCCCCTCAACTCTGCCAGGTCGGTGACGATGATGTCGGCTCCGTGCTCGCGCAGCAGGTCGGCCTGGCCCAACCGGTCCACCCCGACGACGAGGCCGAAACCGCCGGCGCGACCGGCCGCCACCCCGGCCAGGGCATCTTCGAAGACCGCCGCCTGCGCCGGATCCACCGACAGCTGCGCTGCCGCCCGCAAGAACATGTCGGGCGCGGGCTTGCCGGGCAGCGACAGCTCCCGCGCGATGACACCGTCCACCCGAACGTCGAACTCGTCCGTCAGCCCGGTCACGCGCAGCACCTCGACGGTGTTCGCGCTGCTGGAGACCACCCCGGTGGCCAGGCCCGCGGCACGGACGTCGCGCAGGTACGCGACGCTGCCGGGGTACACCTGCACCCCGTCACGCCGGATCAGCTGCTGCACCAGCTCGTTCTTGCGGTTCGCTACGCCGTTCACGGTGCCGGCATCCGGTCCGTCGTCGGGAGCCCCCTCCGGGAGCCGGATGCCGCGGCTGGCGAGGAAGTCTCGCACGCCGTCGGCTCGCCGCTTGCCGTCCACGTAGGCGGCGTAGTCGGTGCGGCGATCGAAGGCCACGAACGGCTCGCCGGTGCGCTTCGCACGCGCGGCGAGGAACTCGTCGAACGTCCGACCCCAGGCGGCGGCGTGCACCAGCGACGTCTCGGTCAGCACGCCGTCCAGGTCGAACAGGCATGTGGTGATGGTGTCCGGCAGGCCCAGCACGCGGCTCCTTCCCCCCACACCGCGGGTCCGGGTGGGATCCCCACGCCGACGCTACCGTCTGGGACCGCCGGACAGGCCGTCTCACCATCGGGCAGGATTGATCGGGCGGCGGGCGATGGTCAGGATCAAGGCGAGCGGGCCGATCGCACGGCCTATCGGTGACCCGCGGCACTGCTACTGGTAGGGATCGGAGTCCATGGCCGGCACAGCACCTGCGGACCTGCCGGACGCCGCCGACCGGCTATACGGCCTGGACCCGGCCGAATTCACCGCTGCCCGCACGGACCTGGCCGGCGCGGCACGACGGGCCGGCAACGACGATCTCGCCCAGCAGATCATCGGGTTGCGCAAGCCCAGCACCGCCGCGTGGGCGGTGAACGTGCTGGTGCGCCGCCGCCGCGCCGACCTGCAGCGGTTGCTCTCGCTGGCCGATCAGCTGCGATCAGGCGGCACGCCGGATCCGCGCGAGGTGAACCGGATGGCGCAGCGCGTCGTCGCGGCGGTGGTGCGGCTGGCCGGCGACCTGGCCGCGGAGGGCGGACATCCGCTATCTGCCGCCGTGACCGAGCAGGTCCGCGGCACGCTGCGGGCGGCCATGGCCCACCCCCATGCAGCCGCAGCGGTGCTGGCCGGACACCTGGTCGTCGCATTGCAGCCCGCACAGCTGGCGGGACTCGGGGGCGAGGGCGGTGACGGATTCGACGTGTCAGGCGCCGTCGGGGTGCCACTGGCCGTGACGTCGCTGGCCGGTCACGCCGCTCGCCGGGCCGGGGTCGGCTCCGGCCACCCGGACGAGACGGAGCGCGAGCGGGAGATGGCAGCCGCCCGGACGGCCAGCGCAGCCGCCACCCGGCGGGCCGAGCAGGCGGCGGCCCGCGCCGCCGACGCGGCACGGGAGCTGGCCGCGATCCAGGACGAGAAGGACGAACTGACCTCGGCAGTCGAGCGCACCCGACAGGCGCTGCGCGAGCAGCAGGACCGGCTCGGCCTGCTGCGGGAGCAGCTGACCGACGCCGAGCGATCCCACCGGGACCTTGCCCGGCTGGCCCAGCGGGCTCGCCGCAGCGCGGACGACGCCGCCCGCCGGCTGCTTGAGGCCGAGTCGCCGCCGACGTCATCACCGACATAGCCACCGACATAGCCACCGAGCAGAGGTCATCGGAAAGTCGGCACCGAGCTGTCGACGCCGGGAATGTTTGGCGGGTGGGCACGCCGGGAAACCTGACAGCGAGGCCGGAAGCCACGGCGGGTGGCGCCTGTCGCGCACCCGCTCGTGGTGATCCGGATGGGCACGCACGTGAGGAGTCCGCCATGGCCTACTCGCATCAGGCACCACGCACCATGTCGCTGCACCACACCCGCAAGGCGGGTTCGCTCGCCATGCCACGCCGCCGAGGGGCGAGCTCCGGAAGCCTGCTGGTCCTGCTGGGCATCTGGGGCGGCATCATCCCGTTCATCGGCCCCACGTTCGGCTACCGGATGGATGCCGCTGCCTCCTGGACGTTCACCGGGGACAGGCTGTGGCTGAGCATCCTGCCCGGCGCTGCGGCGCTAGTGGGCGGGTTGATCCTGCTCGGGTCCGCCGATCGGGTCTCGGCCACCGTCGGATCGTGGCTGGCACTGGCCGGCGGAATCTGGTTCGTGGTGGGGCCCACCGCGAGCCTGCTGTGGGATTCGCCCGTCGGCATCAACGGCGTCGGGCAGGGCGCGGGGACGCATCTTTTCATCGAGCAGATCGGATTCAGCTACGGGCTCGGAGCGCTGATCACTGCGCTGGCCGCGGGGGCACTGGCCCGGGTGCTGGTGCGCAGCGAACGGGATGCCGTGCTCCTGGAGGCGGCCGGCGTCGACTCGGTCACCGCGAGCGAAACCTATCCCGCCGGCAGCACCACCGATCCGATGGCCGAACCATCGGATCGCCCCGGCCGGTTGAGCTGGCCGGAGGACGAGGACGACCCGGGAGCGACGCGGTAACGGACCGTCGGGGGACCGGCGCCGGATCCACCCATCCGGCGCCGGTTCGGCGGCGCCGGTAGGGCGCTCATGGCAGGATCGGCAGGATGCAGTTGCCCGTGATGCCACCCGTGGATCCCATGCTGGCCCGCGCGGTATCCGGCGTCCCGCTCCCGGACTCGGTGGCCGGCGGCCTGGCCTACGAGCCGAAGTGGGACGGCTTTCGGTGCCTGGTATTCCGGGACGGTGACGAGGTAGAGCTGGCCAGCCGCAACGGCCGACCGATCACCCGGTACTTCCCGGAGCTGGTGGACGGACTGTGTGTGGAGCTGCCCGATCGATGCGTGCTGGACGGCGAGGTCGTGGTGGCCACCGACGGCCGGCTGCAGTTCGAGTTGCTGCAGCAGCGGATCCACCCGGCTGCGTCCCGGGTGAAGTTGTTGGCCGGACAGATCCCCGCCCGGTTCGTCGCCTTCGACCTGCTGGCGCTGGGTGACCGGAACCTGATGGGTGAGCCGTTTGCGGACCGCCGGCAGGCGTTGGAAGGGTTGCTGGCCGAGAACGGATCGGCCGGAGCACCCTCGACGCCGGGCAGGTCGACGTACCTGACGCCGATCTGCCACGACCATGACACGGCATCGTCCTGGTTCGACTCCTTCGAGGGTGCCGGGCTGGACGGCATCGTGGCCAAACCCTTGGCGGCGCCCTACCAGCCGGGCAAGCGCGCCATGATCAAAATCAAGCACGAGCGAACCGCGGACTGCGTGCTGGCCGGCTACCGGCTGCACAAGAGCGCCACCGCCGAGAAGCCGCTGCTCGGCTCGCTGCTGCTGGGCTTGTACGACGCCGCCGGGCACTTGCAGTTCGTCGGGGTCAGCGCCTCGTTCCCCACCGCGCGACGGGCGGCGCTGGTCGCCGAGCTGGCGCCGCTGGTCGCCGGCGGTGACGACCATCCCTGGGCGGACTGGCAGGACCCGACGTCGGGGCGGCGGCCCGGTGCCCAGAGCCGGTGGAGCTCGGGCAAGGATCTCTCGTTCACACCGCTACGCCCGGAGCGAGTCGTCGAGGTCGCCTACGACCACATGGAGGGCACCCGATTCCGGCACACCGCCCAGTTCCGGCGCTGGCGCGCCGATCGGGACCCCGCCAGCTGCACCTTTGAGCAGCTGGAGGAGCCGGTCGGCTACGACTTGGCCCAGATCCTGCCCGGGGCCTGACGACCCTGGCCGCTACTTCTCAACGCGATTGCCGTCACCGTCCCAGTGGTCGGCGACCTTCTTGCTGGGTTGCACGCGCGGCGGCTCGCCCGGCATCTTGGGATACTCGGGGGGATAGGGCATATCGCCCTGAGCGCGGTCCGTCTCGTCCCGGGCGGCCATCTCCAGCAGCGGCTCGATGCGGAACGCCCGCTCCTCCATCTCGGCATACAGGTCGCCCACCTCGGCGAACCGGGACGCCGCGGTGCCGATGTCGAAGTCGTTGGGGTGCACCGCATCCAGCTCGTCCCAGCGCAGCGGCATGGATACCGTGGCCCGTGCGTTCGGGCGCACCGAGTAGGCCGATGCCATGGTGCGGTCGCGGGCCATCTGGTTGTAGTCGATGAAGATGCGCCGGCCCCGCTCCTCCTTCCACCAGTTCATCGTCACCTGCTCGGGCATCCGCCGCTCGATCTCCCGGCCGAACGCGATCACCGCGCGGCGCACGTCGACGAACTCCCAGTCCGGCACGATCGGCACGAAGATGTGGATGCCGCGGCCGCCGGAGGTCTTCGGCCAGCCCTCCATGCCCATCTCGTGCAACAGCTCCCGGACCGCCGGCGCCACCCGGGCCGCATCGGTGAAGTCGGTGCCGGGCTGGGGATCCAGGTCGATGCGCAACTGGTCGGGGCGCTCCACATCGCCGGCCCGCACCGGCCACGGGTGGAACGTGATGGTGCCCAGGTTCGCCGCCCACGCCACCACCGCCAGCTCGCTCGGCGCCACCTCGTCGGCGGTGCGCCCGCTGGGAAACGCGATCCGAGCGGTCCGCACGTAATCGGGCGCGCCCTGGGGCACTCGCTTCTGATAGAACGCGTCGCCCCGCGGGTCGGTGCGGGTGGCCATCTTGATGCCCTCGTGAACGCCGGACGGCCACCGTTCCAGCGTGGTCGGCCGGTCCTGCAGGGCGCGCAGAATGCCGTCACCGACGGACAGATAGTGGGTGACGAGATCCATCTTGGTCCATCCCCGATCGGGGAAGTAGACCCTGTCCGGGCTGCTGATGCGGACCGTGCGGCCGGCCGCCTGCACTTCCACGGCGGGTGCCTGAGAACGTGCCATCGCACCACCGTAGGCGATCACGACCCCGGACGGAGGGTGACCGAGCCTACGCGGCGGACCCGTTCGACGGAGCCCAGTACACATCCGGGCCGGCATTGCGATAGTCGTCCCACCGGTCCACGGGCGGCGGTGTCGGCACCACCACCCGGTCGATCGTGCGTTGCGTGGGCAGCACCGGAACTCGCGTCGGCGTCCGCTCCGCGGCACCGGCGGGCGACGATCGACGCATCTGCATCACATCACTGCGATGTGCCACAGCAGCCTCCCAACCCCGAGGGCTCACTGCTGAACCAGTTCAAGACCACCACCGGTCGATCCCGCCGTCAAGGCCAGGCATCCGAGTTCCCACCGGATTCACTCGATCGCCACCGGTCCGTCACACCCGGTCCAACAACCGCCGCACGCCCTGAGCGAAATCATTTGTGAGTGAGTACTCACTCAGTTAGGCTTGGCGCTCGTGACGGGCAGCACCAGCACTCACCGCGCCCTCCGTGGGGGCGCCGCCGGCCGATCGGGCCGAGCCGCCGCGCTGCCGCCGGACGAGCGCCGCGCGGCCATCATCGCGGCCGCCACCCCGCTCCTGCGGCGCGGCGGGCACGACGTCACCACCCGACAGATCGCCGACGCCGCCGGCGTCGCAGAGGGCACCGTCTTTCGGGTGTTCCCCACCAAGCAGGCCATCATTGATGCCGTATTGGCCCGGGTCTACGACATGGGCGAGACCGTGCAGAAGATCCGGGCCATCGACCGGACGGCGCCGCTGGACGACCGGGTCCGTCGGTGCGCCGAGATCCTGGCCGACCGGCTGTCGACCGTCATCGACCTGATGATCGCGCTGCGCATGCACGGGCCCGCCCGGCAGGCCGCCAGCCGGCGCGAGCCTGACCCTTCGAGCCGAGGGCACGCCGGCCACCGTCACCGGCATGGCGGCGATCGACAGAGTGAGGTAACGGCAGCGATCGCCGAGGTGCTCGCCCCCGATGCCGCCCGGCTGGCCTACTCGCCGGCCCGTGCCGCGCACCTGCTGCGGCTGCTCACCTTCGCCGGCACCCACCGCATGATCAACGACGACGATCCGCTCGGCGCGGACGAAGTCGCCGACGTCCTGCTGCGCGGCATCATCCGGCCGCCGGAGGAATCCGGGCTGCCACCGCCGGCCGCCCAGTGACCGACGGCCACGAGTATCAGCGATGCGTGCGACCGGTGTCAGCCATCGGGGGCATGCTCGCTTGACCCTGGCGTCGCGTCAGGGTGCAGCCTGACGCCCGACACCGAATCCACCACGACCCCCACAGACCCCCACCACACCGGATACGACACCGCAAGGAACACCCGATGCTCATCAGACTGTTACGGACCTTCCTGCGCCCGTACGGCTGGCCACTGCTGGCCGTCGTCGTGCTGCAGCTGGTCGGCACCATCGCGTCGCTGTACCTGCCCAGCCTGAATGCCGACATCATCGACGGCGGGGTGGCCAAGGGCGATACCGACTACATCCTGGTGATGGGGGCGATCATGCTGGGCGTCACCCTGGTGCAGATCGCGTGCAGCATCACGGCGGTGTTTTACGGTGCCCGCACTGCCATGGCGTTCGGCCGGGACGTGCGGGGCGCCCTGTTCCACCAGGTCGGCACGTTCTCCGAGCGAGAGTTGCAGCACTTCGGGGCGCCGTCGCTGATCACGCGTAACACCAACGACGTCACCCAGGTGCAGACCCTGGTGGTGATGTCCTGCACGCTGCTGGTCGCCGCCCCGATCATGTGCGTAGGCGGCATCATCATGGCGCTCCAGCAGGACGTCGGCCTGTCCTGGTTGATCGCGGTCGCGGTGCCCGTCCTGGTGATCGCCGTAGGCCTGGTGGTGCGGCGCATGGTGCCGCAGTTCCGGCTGATGCAAACCAAGATCGACGGCGTCAACCGGATCTTGCGCGAGCAGATCACCGGGGTCCGGGTGGTGCGGGCGTTCGTGATGGAGCCCCACGAGACCGACCGGTTCCGCACCGGAAACCGGGAGTGGACCGGCACCGCACTCACCGTCGGCAAGCTGATGGCGTTGATGTTCCCGATCGTGATGCTGGTGATGAACGCCTCCAGTATCGGGGTGCTGTGGTTCGGCGGGCACCGCATCGCCTCCGGCGCCATCGAGGTCGGCACGCTGACGGCGTTCCTGTCCTATCTGATCCAGATCCTGATGTCGGTGATGATGGCGACCTTCATGCTGGTGATGGTGCCGCGTGCCGCCGTGTGCGCCGAGCGGATCACCGAGGTGCTGGATACGACGACCTCGGTCCTGCCGCCCGCCTCGCCGGTCCAGCCCGGCGCGGCCACCGGAGAGGTGGTGTTGCGCGACGTCACCTTCACCTACCCAGGTGCCGACGACCCGGTGCTGCAACGCATCAACCTCACCGCCAGGCCCGGCCGGACCACTGCGATCATCGGCTCCACCGGATCCGGGAAGTCCACGCTGATCTCGCTGATCCCCCGGTTGTTCGACGTCACCGGAGGGCAGGTGCTGGTGGACGGCACCGACGTGCGCGAGATGGACCCCGACACGCTGTGGGAACGGATGGCGCTGGTGCCGCAGCGCTCCTATCTGTTCTCCGGAACGGTGGCCTCCAACCTGCGATACGGCAACGGCGAAGCCACCGACGAGCGGCTATGGAAGGCGCTGGACGTGGCCCAGGCCAAGGATTTCGTCGCCGCGATGTCCGGCGGGCTGAATGCCACGATCGCGCAGGGCGGCACCAACGTCTCCGGCGGTCAACGTCAGCGGCTGGCCATCGCCCGGGCGCTGGTACGACAACCGGAGATCTACCTATTCGACGACTCGTTTTCCGCGCTGGACGTCGCCACCGACGCCCGGCTGCGGGCGGCGCTTCGCCCGTACACCCGCCACGCCAGCGTCATCATCGTCGGCCAGCGGGTGTCCACCATCAAGGATGCCGATCAGATCGTGGTGCTGGAGAACGGCGAGATCGTGGGGATCGGTACGCACGGCGAGCTGGTCGAGACCTGTGAGACCTATCGAGAGATCGTGCAGTCCCAGCTGACTGCGGAGGCGGCAGCATGAGCACGGACACCAACACTCCCGCAGCCCCGCAGCGGGCGGCCGAGTCCGATGCTGAGACCCTGAAGAAGCAGAGCCGCTCCGGCTCCCGCGGGCATGGTCCATGGGGCGGCTCGGCACCCACCGAGAAGGCCGCCCACTTCGGCGCCTCGGCGAAGCGCCTGATCGGGCGATTGGCCCCGGAGAAGGGCAAGATCGCCGCGGTGCTGGTGCTCTCGCTGGGCGGGATCGCGCTGTCGGTGATCGGACCCAAGATCCTCGGCCACGCCACCAACATCATCTTCAACGGTTTCATGGGCACCGAGCTGGCCAGCAAGATGCCGCCCGGCACCACCAAGGAGCAGGCCGTCGCCGGGCTGCGCGCCGCGGGCGACAACACCATGGCGGACCTGCTGTCGGGGATGGACGTCACCCCCGGGGTGGGCATCGACTTCCATGCCCTGGCCACCGTGCTGCTGTGGGTGCTGGTGCTCTACATCGGCTCCTCGCTGCTGATGTGGGCGCAGGCCTACATCCTGAACTTTGTGGTGCAGAACGCAATCTTCACGTTGCGGGAGGACGTCGAGACCAAGCTGAACAAGCTGCCGCTGGCCTACTTCGACCGCCAGCCCCGCGGCGAGGTGCTGTCCCGGGTGACCAACGACATCGACAACATTTCGCAGTCGTTGCAGCAGACCATGTCCCAGCTGCTGAACTCGCTGCTGACCGTGATCGGCGTGCTGGTGATGATGTTCGTCATCTCCCCGATCCTGGCGGTGATCGCCCTGATCGCCGTGCCACTGTCGGCGGTCGTCACCGCGCAGATCGCCAAGCGCAGCCAGAAAAAGTTCATCGCACAGTGGCGCTACACCGGCGAGCTCAATAGCCAGGTCGAGGAGGCCTTCACCGGCCACTCGCTGGTGAACGTGTACAACCGTCGCGCGGAGATCGAAGAGCAGTTCCGGCAGAAGAATTCCGAGCTGTACGAGGCGTCATTCAAGGCCCAGTTCATCTCCGGGATCATGATGCCGGCGATGATGTTCATCGGGAACCTGAGCTACGTGCTGGTGGCGGTGGTCGGCGGCCTGCGGGTGGCGTCTGGGTCGATGACGCTGGGCGACGTGCAGGCCTTCATCCAGTACTCGCGCCAGTTCACCCAGCCGCTGTCCCAGTTGGCGTCGATGGCGAACGTGCTGCAGTCCGGAGTAGCCTCCGCGGAGCGGGTTTTCGAGCTGCTCGACGAGACCGAGCAGTCCCCGGATCCGGCGAACCCGGCGACGGTGACGGCCACCCGCGGTCGGGTCGAATTCGAGAACGTCTCGTTCTCCTACTCGCCGGACAAGCCGCTGATCACCGACCTGTCACTGGTGGCGAAGCCCGGCCACACCATCGCGATTGTCGGCCCCACCGGTGCCGGCAAGACCACCCTGGTGAACCTGATCATGCGGTTCTACGAGCTGGATGCGGGCCGGATCACCTTGGACGGCGCCGACATCACCACCATGACGCGCCGCGCGTTGCGCTCCCGGGTCGGAATGGTGCTGCAGGACACTTGGCTGTTCGGCGGGACCATCCGCGACAACATCGCCTACAGCAGGCCGGATGCCACCGAGGAGCAGATCCTCGCGGCCGCGCAGGCCACCTTCGTGGATCAGTTCGTCCGGTCGCTGCCGGACGGGTACGACACGGTGATCGACGAGGAGGCGAGCAACGTCTCGGCCGGGCAGAAGCAGCTGCTGACGATCGCCCGGGCGTTCCTGGCCGACCCGGCGCTGTTGATCCTGGACGAGGCGACCAGCTCGGTGGATACCCGCACGGAGGTGCTGGTACAGCACGCCATGGCGGCACTGCGCGGCGGCCGGACCAGTTTCGTGATCGCGCACCGGCTCTCGACCATCCGGGATGCCGACCTGATCCTGGTGATGGAGAACGGCCGGATCGTGGAACAGGGCAACCACACCGAGCTGCTGGAGCGGCAGGGCCACTACTTCGACCTGTACAACGCGCAATTCGTGGCGCCGATGGCCCCGGATGATGCGGACGAGCAGGCACAGCCGGTCGGCGCGGGGGTGGGCGGAGCGCCGGGTCCGGCGCGAAGCTGAGGCCGGGCGTCCGGCGAGCGCGAACCGTCCGTGTACGCTTGAGGTGCCGCAGTGCCCCAGCCGGGGCGGTGCGGCGGTCGTTTGCTGATGGCGGCGTCCCGGGCCCTGCCCGTCACCGCTTCCTGTCTCCCCACCGGCACGATTCGCGTAGTACCGCGCGGACCGTGGACGACGGTCGGCCAGCACCGCGGCCACCCGTCCACCCATCGTGAGGAAACACCCGACCATGAGCACTGCCCACACTGACCCGCGCCCGCAGCAGGGCACCGGCCGATCGCGCCGTCGCCGTCGCGGGGCACCCCAGCGCGCCGGCACCCCGTCGCGACCGAACCGCGATGCCCAGCAGCGCTCGAGCGCGGCGAAAACGCCGAGCGCGGCGCTGTTCTCGGCGACCACCCCGGCGCCCGTGAGCGCGGCTGCACCAGCGACCTTCGACGCGCTCGGCGTACCGGCCACGTTGCTGCCCGCACTGGCGGCGCTCGGCGCCACCAGCCCGTTCCCGATCCAGGCCGCAACGCTGCCGGCCACCCTCGCCGGGCGTGACGTACTGGGCCGCGGACGCACGGGTTCGGGCAAGACGATCGCGTTCGCGGTGCCGCTGGTCACCCGGCTGGCCGGCCGGCGTGCCCGCGCCGGACACCCTCGCGGCCTGGTGTTGGTCCCCACCCGGGAGCTGGCGGGCCAGGTGCACCGCACCGTCGCGCCGCTGGCTCGGGCCGCGGGGCTGCGCGCCAGCACCGTCTATGGCGGGGTCGGCTATGGCAGCCAAGTCGCGGCGCTGCGCGCCGGCGTCGACATCCTCATCGCCTGCCCCGGCCGGTTGGAGGACCTCATCGCACAGGGCACCTGCCAACTCGGCGACATCGAGGTCACCGTGCTGGACGAGGCCGACCACATGGCCGACCTGGGCTTCCTACCCGCGGTGCGGCGGCTGCTCCGCGCCACCGCCCCGGACGGCCAGCGGATGCTGTTCTCGGCAACCCTGGACAACGGGATCTCGGTGCTGGCGGGCGACTTCCTGTCGGATCCGGCGGTGCACGCCGTGGACGACGAGAGCTCACCGGTGCAGACCATGACGCATCGCGTACTGCTCGTGCAGCCGGCCGATCGCTCCGCCGTGATCAGGGAGCTGGCCGCCGGGCGCGGCCGCCGGCTGCTGTTTACCAGGACGAAGTACGGCGCACGAAAGTGGGCCAGAGCCCTGACCAAGAGCGGCATCCCGGCGGTCGACCTGCACGGCAACCTGTCGCAGGGGGCCCGGGAGCGGAACCTGGCGGCGTTCTCCTCCGGGGAGGCGACCGTCCTGGTGGCCACGGACATAGCAGCCCGAGGCATCCACGTGGACGACATCGAACTGGTGGTGCACCTGGATCCGCCGGCCGAGCACAAGGCATACCTGCACCGTTCCGGCCGCACGGCGCGAGCCGGCGCCGGTGGCACCGTGGTGACGCTCACCCTGCCCGAGCAGCGTGACGACGTGCGGGCCCTGATGCGCAAGGCGAACATCACCCCGACCATCGTCTCGGCCACGCCGGGATCGGACAACCTGGCGGCGGTGCTGGCCGGCTGATCGGCTCGCCGCGCGGCCGACACGGGCGGCAACGACGTACATTTCTGCCCGGGCAAATAGGCAGCCCGAGACGAGACGCCGAACACCGCAGCCGGATCCGCCGACGGTCGGACTCGAATGCCGCAGGCTAACCGTGCAGGGCGAAAGCCCCCTGGACGCGCGACGCGGCCCGTGCCATGCTGCGGTGGTGGCGGTGGTCGAGGGCATGGTGGCGTTCAATGTCAGCACGTCCCACACCGCCGAATCCTTCTCGCAGCGTGTGGGCGTTCAGCCGACGACGGCCAAGGAGGTCGGCGACCCGGTAGGCAACGGCCGATCCGGTCGCCGTCATACGTTCGCGCTCTGGCGCCTGGAATACGACTACGACGACGACACCCCCAACCCACTCAACGATGCATTGCTGGACCTGCTGACGAAGTTCGACGGTCGGGAAGAGGCACTGGACGAGTTGCGCGACTCGTTCGAGCTTGGTGTGCAATGCCACGGAACGTCGAACAGTCCCCAAGGCGGATTCTGGCTGTCTCCAGAAGTGCTGCGGCGGATGGGCCGGCTGGGCGTCGACTTTATGTGCACGGTCTACTGCGACGGCGACGAGCTCGACCGCTGACCACTGGCGGGAGCAGTCCGCGACCGACGTCCGCGCAGGAACTGGTATTACTGGGAGTGCGTCCACATTCGTGGGATATGCACGACGTGTCGGTCCGGATCGACTTCGTAGCCGAACCCGTGCTGAACGTGTTGATACGAAGCGGATGTCATCCACTTCCTCACCCGAGCGGTACGAAGAACGCGTCCACGTCGGCCGCGGTGACCTCCTTGAGCGACGACGGCCGCCAGCGGGGGTGGCGGTCCTTGTCGATGATCCGGGCCCGGATACCCTCGGCGAAGTCCGGGTGGTCCATGAACCGGGTGCACAGCATCAGGTCCTGCTCCAGCACCTGCGCCAGCGTCATGGTGGCGGCGTTGCGGACGGCGCGAAGGGTCACGGCCACGGCGGTGGGCGACATGCCGGCCAGCACCTCGGCGGCCCGAGCTGCGGCCCCCTCCGAACGGGATCGCAACCGGTGCAGCATCTCTCGGGCGTCGTCGCCGGCGTAGCAGGCGTCGATCCACGGGCGGTCGGTCGGCCAGCGGCCCGGTGGCGGTGACTCCGACAGCGCCGTCACCGCCCCGGCAACGGCGTGCAGCACGCCCGCATCGTCACCCGCTTGCGACGAGATGTTCGGCGCCGCAGCCGGATCGCCCGGCCGCACGGCCCCGTCACCGCCGTCGGAACCGGTCCACCCGCCCGGCACCGCCAGCCGCTCCACCAGCCGGGCCAGGTTCGCCCGCGGCACGAAGTGGTCGGCCAACCCCGCAGCGATCGCGTCGGCCGGGCCGAACCGGGCCCCGGTCAGCGCAGCGTGGGTGCCCAGCTCCCCCGGCGCGCGGGCCAGCAGGTACAGCCCACCGACGTCCGGGGACAGCCCGATCGCCGTCTCCGGCATGGCCACCTGCGACGTCTCGGTGACGACACGGACCGAGGCGTGCCCGGAGATGCCTAGCCCGCCACCGAATACGATGCCGTCCATCAGCGCGACAACGGGTTTCGGGTACTGCGCGATCTCCAGGTTCATCCGGTACTCGTCGCCCCAGAACGCCTCGGGGCCGGCCGCCGCACCGGTCAAACCGTCGTACACGGCGGCGATGTCGCCCCCCGCGCACAGCCCCCGCTCGCCGGCTCCGTCGATCAGTACCGCCTGGACGGATTCGTCGGAGGAGAACCGGTCCAGCGCCGAGCGCACCTGAGTGATCATCGCGACGGTCAGGGCGTTGATCTTGGCTGGCCGGTTCAGCCTGATGTGGCCGAGCCGGCCGCGCGTCGTCACGAGAACGTGCTGCGCCTGGGTCGTGGTCACCGGACCACCGTAGCGGCCGGGATCAGGGCACGAACCGGCTGCCGTTCCACGTCCAGTCGACCATGGTGGCCAGCGCGCTGGCGCTGATCTCCGATGCCCGGCGCACCAGGCCGAGCTCGCCGCCGAACCGGGTGACGCCCGGGACGAGTCCAGCCGGCGCGATGATCCGTGCCCAGGCGAGGTCGGAACGATCGGCAGGGACGGGTCCCGGCGCCGCTGCCTGCAGCCCCGACCCGGACAACGCGGTATCCAGCGGCAGCAGGCTCGCGCCGCTGACCGTGGTCTGCCCGAACGCGCCGGCCACCTGGTCGAAGAACAGGCAGGTCCAGTCGGCGGTATCGGCGCCGGCGGTGCCGGCCTGCACCCGCACCGCCAGCCGGTACGGGTCGCCCGACGAGGCGGCCGGGTGCCCCAGCACCACCGGGTCGGTGGCCGGCGCCACGGTCGCCGCGGCGGGCGCCACCAGCGCGGCCCGGCCCAGATAGACCAACAGGTCGAACGGCACCGTGGTGCCGGCCGGGGGCAACGCCGCCGGTGTCAGCAGGGGCAGCAACCCTCCGGCCGTGTGCAGCGAGTCGAGCACCGTCGCCAGCGCGGGGGCCAGATCGGAGCGCAGCGTCACCGTGGCCGGCACCGTGGCGCCCACGTCCCCAGCCGGTCGATCGTTGGCGAGCGCCGTCAGGGCCAGCGCGGGCGCCGGGTCGCCGAGGCCAGGCAGCGGGGTGCTGCCCGCCAGACCCAAGGCGGCGCCCAGCATCTGGGTGCGCATGTCGTCCTGGCCGAGGGTGGTCAACATGTTGAGGTAGCCGCCCACCTCGGTGATGTTCGCCGGGGCCGGGATGCGGGAGGGCACCACACTGCCCTGCAGCGCCAGGCGCTGCAGCAGCAGCACCTGGGCCTGCTGGGCCTCCGGCGTGTTGGCCGCGGCGATCAAGCCGGTGAGCGCGCCCATCAGCGAGTCGATGGCATCCTGCGACACGACGGGAATCAGGCTGGTGGCGGAGTCGTCGGCGGTGATGCCGGTGTCTGGACTGGTCATGACCGGTCACGTCCTTCAGTGGTCGCCGGAGCCGCCGCCGGAACCGGCGTCGGACGTGGAATCGTCGGAACTTGCGGTGTTGCCCGTGTTCTTGGCGGCGGACTTCGTGACCGAGGCGTCGGCGCGACGGAACTTCGACGGGTCGGCCGGCGTCGAGGAACCGGAGCCCGAACCAGAACCGGCCGGTCCGCCGCCCTTGCCGGTCGTCACGCCGGGCACACCCTCGGCCTCCAGGGCCGCCTTGACCGCGGACGCCCGGGCGCTCTGCAGGGTGTCGGCGGTGGCGACGGTGTCGTCCGAGCCGAAGAATCCCGTCACCGTCACCGCAGTGGCCTGGGCGGCCTTGGCCTTCGCCGCCCAGTCTTTGATGGCCTTGAGCTGGCCCTTCGCGGTGGTGCCGGCCGGGGCGTCGGCGATCGTGGAGGAGTCCTTGGCGAAGAACACCGACAGGGTCGGGGGCTTGTCAGTCTTGTCCGAGCCCTTCTTGTCGGAGTCCGCCTTCTTGGCCAGCGCCAGTTTCACCGCGTTGTCCATCGCCTTCCCGGCCAGCGCTGAGGCCTGCGCGAGGGCGTCCTTGCGTGCCGCCTCTGCGGTGTCCAGGGTCTTGCCGGTGACGGTGGCCAGGTTGTTGGCGTTGGTCAGGGCGGCAATGTCGAACCCGGGCTGAGCGGCGGCCGCGCTCGCCAAGGCCTGGGCCAGCGAGGTGTCCGGCGTGACCCCGGTGGTGGAGAAGTTGTTGATCACCGGCGCCAGACCCGGCAGCGCCGACGGAGCGGTCAACCCAGCCGTGAGTGAGTCGGTGGGCACCGTCACCGTCCCGATCTCGGTGGCCGAGTCGGCGGGACTGTCCTGCCAGTTCCAGAACCGGGTCAGGTCGATCTGCTCCGCAGACGGGCAATGGCCGAGCACGGCCTCGCCCAACACGCCCTGGGTGGGCAGCGCGATGCGAGAGGTTGGTGGGGTGAAACCGTCGGTATGGAAACGGGTGAGCGCGTCGGTGATGTCCTTGGTGGTCAGGCCGGGCTTGGTCACGGTGCCCTGATCGTCGACCTCGGTGGTCATCGCGGTGGCGGCGAACGGGATCTGGAACGGAAGGATCATGCAGTTGCCGAAGTAGCCCAGCACCGTGTTGGTGACGCAGGAGACGAGCGGCACCGCCTGCGCTTCGCCGTTCTCGTCCGGCGGCAGGGTGAGCTCGTAGCGCTCCAGCAGTACCACCCGCTCCTCGGGGGACAGCGAGGAGAACACCGCCACCGAACAGGTCATGGTGTTGCGCACGCACCACTGCAGGGTCTTTTCGATCTCCAGCACCGCGGTGTAGCCGAGCAGCGGCGGGATCACCCTGCTCGACACCGGATAGGCGGTACGCGGTAGCACCAGCGGCGCGCCGGAGAACGACTGGGTGGCGAACTGTACCGCCCCGGCCTGCGCGGAGAAGGCGGTGACGGGCGGCCCGCCGAGCAGTGACTCGAGCTGATCGGGCCCGTAGGCAACGGGTGGGTGGGCCTCGTCGACGGCGGCCTGCAGCGCGTCCTCCAGGCCGGAGGTGATGCCCAGCCAGCCGGCGCCCAGCCGCAGCGCGGCCAGGCGCTCCGGGATCGTGGCGTACGTCAATGGCCGGAACCGGCGGGTGATCTCGAACCCGGCGACGTCCTGCCGGGGGATGGATCGGGGCAACACCACCGATCCGGTCAGCGTGGTGGCGGTGTAGTTGGGGTCCTGGGCGTCGTGGCCGCTGAATGCCCGGCGCGCGCGCAGCACCGCCAGCAGCTCGTCGGCGGTCAGATCTGCCGGCAGATCGATGGTCGGCCCGGTCAGCAGGGTGGCCGGGGTGCGCAGCCCCCGCTTGGACACCACGGTGACGTACAGGTCCTCGCTGGGCAGGAAGCGCCCGGTCAGCGACAGCGAGATCACGTCCTCCGCGTCGCCACCGGCGCCCTGCACGGCGGCCTGCGGGTCACCGGCGAATTCGGTGGCAAGGCTCAGCCCCTGCCGGTAGCGCGCCGGGAGCACGCCGGCCAAGATGTCGGCGTGGCCGATCAGCTCGGCGTAGCGGTGCAGTACGGCGGCCCGGTCGGCCGGCGCGGCCAGCAGCGCGGCGGGTTCGTCGGCCGGCAGGAACCGCACCACATCCAGCGGCACCAGGCAGATCAGCGTGACACCCTCGACGGTGGTCGTGATGTCGAACAGCCGCAACACCTCCCAGTACTGCACGGTCAGCGCGCGAGTCTTGTTGTGGTTGGTAATGACCTTGGTGACCACCCGATCGGACTCCGACGCGGTGGCCAGCCGCATGGCGGTGCGGGAGGCCTGCCGGCGCGCGGAGGCCTGCCGCTGCACCGCGGCGTGCGTGGTCTGCGCGGTGGCCGACGTGGTGTCCCGGGTGCCTTGCATCCAGGTGGAGGTGCTGCCATGCGAGGACGAACTGCCGGAGCTGGCCGCCACTCCGCCGCCGATCACCACCGGGCCGAGGGCGAGCCCGATACCACCGGCACCCGCTTTGGAGGAGGAGTGCGCAGAGGTGTCGATGACGCTGCCGCCGGAGGCAGTCTCGTCGAAGGCGGACCGGAAGGTGGCGTCGGCGCTGGTGTCGTCCAGCTCGGTGAAGCCGAGTTGTTCGGTGGTGTCCAGGGTTTCGGAGTCGACCACGCTGGAGGTGGCGATCCGTTCCACCACGGCAACCCGCTGCTGCTCCCCCGGCGCCAGCGGCAACGAGTACACCAGGTCGCCCAGTGCCAGCCCGACCGGGCTCCAGCGCTGCGCCATCTGCACCACGTAGCCGATCGCGAGTGAGCCGGCCAACGGCGTCCCGGCGAACACGCCGCCGGTGGGGTGCGCCAGCCCGTCCCGGAACCCGTCGACGGACAGCGGCCGGGAGATCGGCACCCGTTCCACGAGCTCGAATTGCAGGGCGCCGAGCGCTCCGGCGAGCACCAGCAGCGGGTTGATGGTGCCGTAGGACGGCAGCAGCGCGGGGCGGGAGATGCCCAGTCGCTTGAGGATCTCCGGGGGGATGGTGAACGCCAGAGTGGGCGAGACCACCGCCGGGTCGGACAGCCGGAACATCACGCTGAACGGAAAGCGGTCCGAGGAGGAGTCGCGGCGAAACACCAGCGTGCACTCGTCGGCCCCGAGGGACAGCACCGGATCCTCGCTGGTCGCGGGCGCCGCGGCGTCGCCGAGATCGGTCAGCATCCCGAGAAAGTCCAACGGCAGTGGGTCGACGGCGGCATCCAGCGTGATGGGGTCCAGCAGGCCGGTGACGGGCACCGCGGCGAGCGCCCCGCCGACGGTGACGGTCCGGTTGCCACCATGCACCACCAGGTCGGGCAGCGCCACCGTCGTGTCCCGCAGCCGCCCGGGGAGCATCAGCACGAAGCTGCCGTCGGAGGTGGTGGCGGCGCCGGATCGGGCGGCGTCGGCGCTGCTGAGATCCGGATCGTCCAGGCTGACCTGCACCCCGGCGGCCGGACGGCCGTCCGGTTGCAGCAGCCGTCCGATGACCCGGGCCGGGCGCTGACCGGAGGCCAGGGCCTGGCGAAAATCCTCGGTGGCCAGCAGGTCCATCATCGTGTCGGTGATGCGGGTCTGGGCCCGCAGTTGCAGCGCCACCAGTTCCGCAGCGAGTCGCTGTGCCGTCGGGTCGTCGCTGGGGCCGCGCCACAGCGTCGAGTCCGCGCCGACGGTCAGTGGAGTGTCGACGTTGAGCTGGCGGTCCACCACGATCGCGGCGGCCGGCGCCCCCTGCCCGGCCGGGGTCCCGGGCGCGGCGGCGCCCGCCGGGGTGGGGCTCGTCGCCCCGGTGACGCGCAGCCGAAGTTCCTCCGTGATGCCGGACAGGATGCGATCGGTCCAGGTGTCGGCCATGGGGGCCTCCTTGCCAGTTCGAGTGCCTGGCAGGAACTCCCGACCCCGCCACTGATACCGCGCGGCTGGCCCGACCACCCATTCGGCTCGCGACAATCCCCTGTCCGGACGCGCGCCCGATGCGCCCGAGGGCATGCCGGTCGCCCGGCTGGCCGCGCGATCGAGGCTCGGACGGGTCATCATGGACGGACCCGCACTGTGCAGCCGCAGGCGGGGACATCGCAGCCGCGCCCGCCGCCGCGTGGGTGGCGCCGGGCGGTTGCCGACGAACAGCAGGTGGAGCCGATGCACAAGTTCAGCCTCGACGCGATCTCTCGCGAGCAGCTGCAGAAGGCCACCTCGGCGCCGAGCCGGCGGGCGGCCGAGACGGTGTACGGCGGACACGAGCGAGCCCTGCGTCAGACGGTGATCGCCATGGTCGAGGGCACCGAACTCGCCGAACATGAGAATCCCGGTGAGGCCACGGTGCTGGTGCTGTCCGGCCGGATCCGGCTGTCCGCGGGCGAGGTGACGTGGGACGGCCGGCAGGGCGATCTGCTGGTGATCCCGGACTCCCGACATGCCTTGTTGGCGCTGACCGACACCGTGGTGCTGCTGACGGTGGTCAAGTCACCACGCTAGCGGGGCCGAACGGGTGAATCCCGGTGGGCCAATCGGGTTGTTCCGATCGCCAGCACCCGCACGCGCCAGTACCGTCATTACCACGCCATCAGGGTGGCCGCGTGGCCGACCCGCCGGTTCGGAGCGGAAAATTCGGGGACAGGCACGACCGGGGCACTGCAGCGTCGTGGAGGGCGGGCCAGTGTGAGGATCCTGTCGCTGCGGGCCGCCCCCGAATCCCCGCCGAGGCGAGCCCGCGCCCGCATCCAGCTGATCACCGCCAGCACGTCGATGGTCGCCGCCAGTCTGGCGCTGCTGCTCGGAGCCAGCGGGACAAGCGCGGCCGTGGCGCCGGACCCCACCACCTCGGTCTCCGGAGTGCCGCACGCGGCGGCCCGGTCGACCGCCTATCCGGCCGGCCTCCCGGTCGACGACCCAGCCGCGGACCCCGCGGGCTCCGCGACCGCGGGCTCCGCCGGTCCCGGCACCGCGGCGAACGCTCCGCTCGACTGCACCGCACCGACACTGCCGAGCACACCGGAGCCGGTGATCCCTGCGGGCCTGTACGGCGGCCATCACCTGTCCGACGACCAGGCGCATACCGCGGAGTTGGTGGTCGCGGTGGGTAAGGCGATGGGCATCACGGTCCGGGGGGTGCGCATCGCGCTGGCCACCGCGATGATGGAGTCGTCCCTGCACCCGTGGCAGGTCTCCGGCCCGTACGTGGGGTTGTTCCAGCAGCTCGCCGACCCGGTCAGCGGTAAGTACACCGACTACGACCGCACCGACCCGGTCGGCGCCACCCGGATGTTCTACCAGCAACTGGTGGAGTTGGACCCGGGGTACCAGGACGACCAGCGGCCGGACTGGCAGATCGCCGAGCGGGTCCAGCAGACCGGCGAGGGAAAGCTGTTCGACGGCTGGCGGCCGCTGGCCACCGAACTGACCAACCGGTTCTACGACGACGTACCGCCGTACGCCTTTTACCCCACCCCGACCCCGACCCTGCCGGCAGGCTGCGCGACACCACCCGGCCAGGCCGGTGGCGGTGGTTTCGATGCGGGGAACATCATCTCCGACGCGGTGTTCTACAACACCCACG
>CALANS010000021.1 GCA_937926105.1 uncultured Actinomycetes bacterium
ATCGACACGCTCTTGTCAGTCGTGCGGTCGTGATAGGACAGCGTGACCTGATTGACCAGCTCCTCGGGCAAGGTGCGCTCGAAGGACTCCAGGCGGATCACGTTGGTCTGGTTCAGATCCAGCAGCGTTGCCGAGTCGTAGTCATCGCGGGTCAGTTTGAGCGTGAACAGCCCTGTGCGCGGGCTCACATAGATCGAGCCGTCGATGTGCTGCAGGATGCGTTCGATGAAGGCCTCGATATCCTGCTGCTGGTCCCACAGGATCGACAGGCCGAAGTTCTCGGCGTAAAGCGTGTCGGCGGCGGCGCGAAACGACGCGTCGTCGATCTCGGCCGAGCTGTAGCCCCGGCCCCAGGTGCGGTCGGTCAGGCACTCGTAGATGATGTGGGCCGGGTTCATGTCGCCGTTGATGGCGGCCTTGTCCGAGTACCACTGCGGCGAACCGTCGGATCGCCGGATGATCCGCGTGAGCTCGGCGCTCCAGGGCTTGATGTAGGGATTCATCGCCGACAGTTGCGGCTGGCGCAGCACCAGCGACACCACGCCCCGGAAGGCCGGCACGTTGGTACCCAGCTTGGCCACGAGATAGTCGTTCTGACCGTCCGAGGCGTTGCCCATCACCAGATCCACGGCGCCGACGACGCCACCCTCGCGGTCGTCACCGCCGAACAGGTTGGGCTGGTTGACCGCAATCTGGCCGCTGGACGTCAGCGTCCCCGACCACGCCGTGCGCTCGCCGACGACAATCTTGTTGAGCGAATCGACCGGGCCGTGGCACAACGCCAGATGCATCCCCGCGTAGTAGCGGTAGCCGACGGTGACGCTCTTGCTGCCTTTGCCGCCGCCGCTCATGCCTTGGCTCCTTCACGCGTTACAGAATCGGCTTGCTGCTCCACGTGCTCTGCCAGCCGGATGGCCATCGCATCCCCGGTGGCCCGCAGCCAATCAGTGCTCACGCCTTGCTGCCTAAAATCATCAAAAGTCACGCTGTCACGCGGAAACCATCGGCGCAGGCCAGCATTGCAATAGCCGAGGGACTTGGCATCGAGGTGGGTGACGATCTGCCGGGTAATGTGCTGTTCGCTCATTTCTTGCCTCCTCCCTTGGACTTGATCGTCGTTGTCCGCACATCGCCGAACCAGACGCAGTTCGGCTGCTTGATCGTCCGCGTGCCGAACAGCACCGGGATCGGGCTGTCGGTCGCGGCGAGCGGTGCATCGACATCGCCGGGCTGCGGCGTGGTGGTCTTGGGCTTGGGGGCGAGCAGCGACGACAGGACCGTCGTGATCACCCACACGATCAGGTATTGCCACATGGAAAAGCCTCAAACGATGGCGTCCCCGGTGAAGGGATTCTTCACCGGGATATAGGGAAAGCCGCTGTAGTTCAGCTGGTTGCCGAACTTGGCGGCGCAGGTCGCGAGCGTGTGGTCGCAGCCCGGATAGGCCTCGAAGGCGTCGCCCGCCTTCAGTCCCGGAATCGGCGCTGAGAGGGTCACCGCGCCGCCGGAACTGGCGACGATCATCCGTTGCGCCTCGGCGGCCATCAGCCTGCCGCCGACGAACCAGGCGATGGGCTTGGGCAGAAAGACAGACGCAGTCACCTCCAGCCCCGCCACGCTCTCGACGATACCGGCCGTCTTGTAATCGGCCGCGTTGACCTTGCAACCGCCGTGGTAGAGCGGATGGCGGCAGTTGATCTGGTAGTTCGCCCGCCGCCCCGAACGCTTGAGCGTCGTGAAGATCGGTTCGCAGCGCATCTGCACCGTGATGCCGCCGAACACCACCGACACGACGCGCCCTTTCCACCAGGTGATGAATTCCGTCCCCAGGTCGGACAGGTGCTGGCGGAAGATGGTGAGCGACAGCACCCCATCGGGCGGGGTCACGATGAAGGACTGCACCAGCAAGCGCAAGGGCATGTGGATGGGCGGCGTACCACCGCTGGGCTATGACGTCGAGAACCGGCGGTTGGTACCCAACGAGCGCGAGGCCAAGCTCATCCGGCACATCTTTCAGCGCTTCGTTGAGCTCGGCTCCAGTACGACGCTGGTCAAGGAGCTGAAACTGGATGGCGTAACGTCGAAGGCGTGGACCACGCAAGACGGCAAGACGCGCGATGGTAGACCGATCGACAAGGGCCACATCTACAAGCTTCTCAGCAACCGAACCTACCTAGGTGAGTTGCGGCACAAGGGTCAGTGGTACCAGGCCGAACATCCGCCCATCATCAGCCGCGAACTGTGGGGCAGCGTCCACGCGATCCTGGCCACCAATGGCCGGGTGCGCGGCAACGCAACGCGGGCAACCGTGGCGTATCTGCTCAAGGGCATCGTGTTCGGCAACGATGGCCGAGCACTGTCTCCGTGGCACACGACTAAGAAGAATGGCCGTCGGTACCGGTACTACGTGCCTCAGCGGGACGCCAAGGAGCACGCGGGCGCCTCAGGCCTTCCGCGACTGCCGGCCGCCGAACTCGAGTCGGCCGTGCTCGACCAACTGCGCGCGATCCTGCGTGCCCCGAACCTACTCGGCGACATGCTGCCGCAAGCGATCAAGCTCGATCCGACCTTGGACGAGGCGAAGATCACCGTGGCCATGACCCGGCTCGACGCGATTTGGGATCAACTTTTCCCGGCCGAGCAGACCCGGATCGTGAAACTGCTGGTCGAGAAAGTCATCGTGTCACCCAACGACCTCGAAGTGCGGCTGCGCGCCAACGGCATCGAACGCCTGGTGCTGGAGCTGCGCCCCGAGCCGGTCGAGCAACAAGTGGAAGCACTGGCATGAGCGACATCCGCATCCAGAAGACCGGCGAGCCCGACATCCTGCAGACCAGCGACGGCAGGCTGACCTTGTCCGTGCCGATCCAGATCAAACGCCGCAGCGGCCGCAAGCTGGTCACCTTGCCAAACGGCGAAACCGCGCCGGTTAGACCGTGGGACGTAGCACCGACCTCCATCCAACTGGCGCTGGCCAGGGGCCACCGCTGGCTGGCGATGCTGGAGTCAGGAGAGGCGAAGTCCTTGAAGGAGATCGCCACGCGGGAAGGAATCGACAACAGCTACGTCAGCCGGATGGTCAACCTGACCACGCTGGCCCCCGACATCGTGGCGGCCATCCTGGACGACGCATTGCCGAACCACGTCACGCTGTTTGATCTGGCGGTTGATCCGCCAGCGCTGTGGGATGAGCAGCGGGCCAGGCTCATGTAGACCGAGCGGGGGCACAGGGGTAAAATTGCGCCAGGTGCCCACCTTACTTGCACACGAGTAAAAAAAGGCGTTGCCTCACTGTCACTGAAAACCTCTCTTTGAGCCTCGTCGTCGGGGACTTAAACGTGTGCGCCTGACCCGAAATCGGCGTGGCATTGAGGAAAGGTTTGTCATGACAATCAAAGAACTCGCGTATTCCGCGCAGCAGCACCTTCAGGCCAGCACTGGTGGCTCATTCAAGCGAGCCCACGTCTACGAGCTGTTGGCAGCTTCCTTCGGCTTCAACTCTCACGCCGCGTTTGGCGTTGACACCGTACTCACGGAACTTCGCCAGAACGATCGGCGGGTGGTCCCGCAAAGTGCGCTCATCAAGCGGCGTTGCATCGAGCTTGGGTATCAACCTGACACCGTGATTCTGGCGTCGTCGGCGTTGGAATCTTTCCTGGCAGAGCGCCAGATCGGTGTTGCCAGCATCTCGTCATTGGTCAGTCGCCTGAGAGGGGAGTCGTCCAGCCAAGACGAAGAGCTCGAATACGACCCGGATGAGCTTTTCGACCCCACCGAGGCGTTCGGACCGATCCTTTTGGATGGATTGGCTGTGGCGGCTAGTAAGGGCAATGCCCTGGCTCACTACGCGCTGGCGCTGATACACGCCCCTGACGATGAAGACGACCCAGACGCTGGAAGTTCCTATTGGTACTCCCAGGGGCAGCAGGGCCGTGTTCTTACTGGGGTGGAAAAGGAGTGGGCCGAAGCTTACGAGGCTCGTCTCGCTCAAGCCGAGAAGTACTCGCGGCACCTGAGGGAGGCCAGTCGACTGGGGAATCAGGATGCACTTCTCGAATTGGCGGATCGATTTGACGATCCTTCCTTCTTCGAGCAGCCGCGCCACGGCGTCGATGCTGACCCGGCGGCGATTGCGGCTGTCGCAGAACGCATGGGCCGCACTTCAGACGCCAAGCATTGGCTGACCCTTGCTGCCGAGAGTGGAGACACGGATGCCATGCTCCAGCTCATTGAGGAATACGACCACGCTGACCTGCAGCGATGCTGGACGTGGGTGTACCTCTCCAGGCTGGTTGGAACGGATCTGACCCAGGACGCGCATTACGCGATCAACGAAGACGGTTCGGACTATGACGATGACGTCGGCGGTCCAGCCTATGTCGCAGGTCGTGACGGGGTAGATCTTGAACCGCTTGCTCCGGCGCAAGACGCCGCTGCCAGGCTCGCTGCGCAGAAACTGTTTGAACAGATCGAACAGAACGCAGGGTAGGTCTGCTGGCTCTACGCGAGGGCCGTTTGCTCACTCTGGTGGCCAATGCCGCAATCCAACCGATTGATTCGTCCGCGCGTAACTCTTTGATCCGTATGGGTCTGTGTTGCGGCCTTTGCGGACTTCGGGCCAGTTCCAGGGAGCGAGGTCGGAGCGAGGAATGTCCAGGAGAGAGTGGAATGTGGCCCGGAACGGGCAATTCGGGCGGCAGGCGAAGTCCGCAGGCGTTCGCAGGAACCCCCAACAACACGCGGGAGTCGGCGCGATCAGGCAAGAAAAAACCCCAACCGAGAACGGTTGGGGTTTTGATATTGGTGGAGGCGGCGGGAATTGAACCCGCGTCCGCAAGTCCTCTACAGGCAGT
>CALANS010000022.1 GCA_937926105.1 uncultured Actinomycetes bacterium
CGCGGCGGCGAAGATCTCGCGTTCTTCGCGCCGGTGCCGAGGCAGCCGCAGCATGGCACTCATCGCGCCGGCCCGGGTGCGCGCAGTGGCGCCGACGGCCACGTTGGCAAGCACCGACATGCCCGGGAACAGCCGCGCCCCCTGGAACACGATGGCCACGCCCCGCTGCGCCCGACGATGCGGCGGGAGCCGGTCGATGTACTGCCCGTCGAGGGTGATGCGGCCCGAGTTCGGGTGCAGATGGCCGCTGATCATGCTGAACAGCGTCGACTTGCCCGCCCCGTTCGGGCCGATCACCCCGCGCAGCTCGCCGTCGGCGACCGACAGGGTGACATCCCTGTTCGCGTAGACACCGCCGAAGGCGCGAGAGAGCCGGTCGACCTCGAGCATGGCTACTTCGGGACGTCCGTCTTGAACTTCTCCACCTGGTAGTCGGTGGCCTTCCAGATGCCATCCTTGACCACCATGATGCCGATGGCACTGGCATCCAGACCCATGTGATCGGTCTTGCTGAAGTGGTAGTGGCCGTTGGGCGTCAGGATGTCCAGCCCCTCCATGGCGTCGCGGATCTTCGCGCGATCCGTCGATCCGGCCTTCTCGATGGCGGCCTTGATCAGCTCGATCGCCGTCGCCCCGCCGTAGGCGAACTCGGGCGGGTTCTGCCCGTCGTTCTGCGCGCGCCAGGGAGTGGCCACGGCCATCACCTCGTCTTTGTAGGCGCCGTCAGGGATGCTGTCGGGATCCAGCGCCGCGGTCGTCGCGCCGACGACGCCCTCGGCTGCCGAGCCGGAGGGCTGCAGCCACAGGTTCGACGCCTGCGAGCCGGTCACGTAGAAGTTGATCCCCTTGCCGGCGATCTGCTTCGTGATGATCACCGGGGCCGGTCCCGAGCCCCACTGCACGAAGGCGTCGGGCTTGGCGGCCACGACCTTGGTGATCAGCGGTGTGAAGTCGGTCGCGGCCGGGTCATATGCCTCGTCGAGCACGATCTTCATGCCCGCGGCCTCCGCGAGGCTCTTCGTGGCCTTCTCACCGTTCTGTCCGTACAGGTCGGTGCCGGTGTAGGCGACCGCGACGGTCTTCACGTCCTTCGACTTCCAGTAGCCCACGAGTGCCTCCGCATAGATCTTCACGGCACCGGGCGACGTGAACGCGTAGGGATTGCTGCCGTCCACGTACGCGTCGACGGGGCTCAGCGCGATCGTCGGGACCTTGTACTGCAGGATGCTGGAGCTGACCGCGGTCGCAGCGGAGGTCATGGAGCTTGCCAGCATGGCCGAGTAGCTGCTGTCCGATGCCATCTGATTGAACTGCTTGACCGACTCGGTGGGGTCGGTCTTGTCGTCGGCGACGGTCAACTGCACCTTCTGGCCGTTGATGCCGCCGGCCTTGTTGATGTCGGCGACCGCCTGCTCGGCGGCCTCCTTGTCGCCGGCGCCGAGGGCCGAGAGCGGACCGGTCAGGGGCATGACCGCGCCGATCTTGATCGTGCCGCCGGCCTTGTCCGACGGCGTGCCGCCGGAGCCGCTGGAACAACCGGCCAGCGCGAGCGCAGTGACGGATGCCGTCGCGAACGCGGCGACAGCGAGCAGGGTCTTGGACTTCATCGTCACTCCGATTCGTCGTTGATTCAGATGCAGGAGACCATTATCAGGTTGCCTGACTATCAGGAAGTATGAACGACGCTCTCGGTCACGTCAAGACTCGAATTGCGAACGATGCCGGGTCGTGACATCCGCGCGGGTGCCTTGTGCGGTTGGCACGGCAGCGAGGTCACCGTGATGAGCGCGGGATGGTAGCGCCGGGTGGCTGCTCTGACAAGCCCCGTTCTTCGCACGGATGCCGGACTTATCGTGACGCCACACCGCGACCGAGGAGTCCGTATGGCCAGCCCCGCATCAGTACAACATGGCCACGACGTCGGAGACCCCACCAGAGGGCAGCCCTCCTCGACTGGCGACGATCTACGGCAGGATGACACCGACACCGGGCCGGCATACGAACGTGTCGATCTCGACCGGTACGTCATCCTGCACGAGCACCGGTCCATCGGCTACGTCGACGTGGTCTCGCCGGTGTTCGTGTGCTATCTGGGAGCACACTACCCGTTCGCCGTCGAGGTCGCGCAGGTGTACGACTTCGAGCTGGCCGTACAGACCGTGCAGCACGCGGCGACCGGCAACTGAGGAAGACCTCGTGCCCCGGGTACGCGCGAGCGACGTGGATGCTATCGAGTGTTCTTCATCTCCGCTCGCAACCGAGCGTTCTCGTCCTGCAGCGGCAAGACCATGGCGATGCCGGCGAGGTTGAGGCCAGCATCGAGCAGATCACCGATACGACGAAGCCGGTCGAGGTCGTCGGCGCTGTAACGCCTGGTGCCGCCGCCCGTGCGGTCGGGTTCGAGCAGGCCGCGCGCTTCGTACGCTCGCAGGTTCTGCACTCCCATGCCCACCAGTTCCGCAGCCACTGAGATGGCATAGACGCCACGTGCTGCCGACCCGGCCTCGATGTCCCGCGCCGAGCGCGGTTCCTGCTCGTCTGGCTCCTGCCTCATTATGTAGTCGATGCTATAACAAATCTATAGCGCATGGCACAGGTTCTGGATGGACCCGGGCCGACGAGAGCATCTCAGGAAACACGAGTCACGGAGGTGGTAACGATGCTGATGCGCACTGACCCGTTCCGAGAACTGGACCGGCTCACCCAGCAGGTCTTCGGCGTCGACGGGACCCCCGCCCGTCCGTCGGTCATGCCGATGGATGCCTGGCGGGAGGGCGAGACGTTCCACGTCGAATTCGATCTGCCCGGTGTCGATCCGGACTCGATCGACCTCGACGTGGAGCGCAACGTGGTCACGGTCAAGGCAGAACGGCCGCTGCACGCCAGCGACGCCGAGCTCATCGCCGCCGAGCGGCCACGCGGCGTCTTCAGCAGGCAGTTGGTGCTCGGCGACAACCTCGACACCAATCAGATCAGTGCGAGCTATGACGCCGGTGTGCTGGCTCTGCGCATCCCGGTCGCCGAAGAGGCGAAGCCTCGCAAGATCTCGATCGCGAGCATGGGGCAGGGGCGCCAGGCGATCAAGGCCTGAGCCGATTGCCAGCGATCCGCGATGGCGGGGTGGAGTGTTCCACCCCGCCATCTGCCGTGTCCGACCGCGCCCGGCACGCACCGCACCCGCGATCCCAGGCATTGCCTCTTGCATTTCCCTATGGCCATAGGTAACGTGACCATCAAGCGCAAAGCCGCGCTCCCTGTGACCGGAAGGATCCGTTGTGGCAGCTCACACCCCCGCCCCCGATACCGCTGCTGTGTTGCGGTTGTTGGATGGTTTCTCGTTGGAGATGACGGGGAAGGATGTGCCGGGTTTGGAGGAGGCGGCGGGGTTGCTGCCTTCGGGCACGAAGGTGAATGTGACGTTCCTGGGCAATGAGGATCTGGGGATGCGGGTGGCCGCGGCGGCGCGGGTGCGGGAGCTGGGGTTTGTCCCGGTGCCGCATATCTCGGCGCGGCGGATCGAGTCGCAGGCCCAGTTGGAGGAGTTCCTGGCCGCGTTGCAGGAGGTGGGGGCCGTCGAGCATGTGTTCTGTGTGGGTGGGGATCCGGCGTCGCCTGCCGGGCCGTACCCGGACTCGTTGAGTGTGATCCGGACGGGGATCCTGCAGGAGTACGGGGTGAAGGAGGTGTCCATCGCGGGATACCCGGAGGGGCACCCGGATATCCCGGACGACGTGTTGTGGCGGCATTTGGAGGACAAGTCGAAGGCGCTGGCCGAGCAGGGACTTTCCGCGGTGATCCTGACCCAGTTCGCGTTCGACACGACCCCGGTGATGGCCTGGATCGGTCGGGTGCGGGAGCGGGGGATCGACACGCGGGTGCGGGTGGGGACGCCGGGGCCTGCGGGGATCAAACGGCTGTTGGGGTTCGCGCGCCGGTTCGGGATCGGGGCGAACGCGATGATCGTGAAGAAGTACGGGTTCTCGTTGACGAACCTGATGGGCACTGCCGGGCCGGACCGGTTCGTGTCGGATTTGTCTGGGCTGCTGGCCGAGGACCCCGCCGCGGGGGATGTGAGCCTGCATTTCTACACGTTCGGGGGGCTTTCCGCGACCGCGGGGTGGGCCGTTGACTACCGTGCCGCGCAGGTGTGAGGGGGTCTGTGATGTCTGGTCATTCTGAGCCGCGTCGTGATCATGCGTGTTTGATTGTGCATGGTCCGGATCAGCCGGGTCTGGTCGCGGCGGTCACCGGGCTGGTCACCCGCAACCAGGGCAACATCGTCTCGTTGGATCAGTACTCGGACAACCCGGCCGGGGGCGCGTTCTACCAGCGGGTCGTGTTCCACCGGGAAGACCTTCCCGCCGCGATCTCGCAGATCGAGGCCGACCTGGCCGACACGCTGACCCCGTACGGGGTGGCGTGGAAGCTGACCGACCAGTCCATCCCGAAACGGATGGGCATCCTGGTCTCCACCAGCGACCACTGCCTACTCGAACTGCTCTGGCGACACCGCCGCGGGGAACTCCCGGTCACCATCCCGATGGTCATCAGCAACCACACCAACGCCGCCGAAGACGTCCGAAGCTTCGGGATCCCGTTCTTCCACATCCCCTCCCAAGGGCCCGACAAGACCGAAGCCGAAGCCCGCATCCTGGAACTGGTCCACGGCAACGTCGACTTCCTCGTCCTGGCCCGCTACATGCAGATCATCAGCGAAGACTTCCTCGACCAGGTCGGCGTCCCGGTGATCAACATCCACCACTCCTTCCTGCCCGCGTTCATCGGCGCCGCCCCCTACCGCAAAGCCCACGAACGCGGCGTGAAACTGATCGGCGCGACCAGCCACTACGTCACCAAAGACCTCGACGAAGGCCCGATCATCGAACAAGACGTCACCCGCGTCGACCACTCCATGACCCCCGCCGACCTCCAAGCCCGCGGCGCCTACGTCGAACGCGAAGTCCTCGCCCGCGCCGTCCAATGGCACGCCCAAAACCGCATCATCCAACACGGAAACCACACCATCATCTTCACCTAACACCACCCGGAACGCCTCAGCACGGGGCATCCACCCACCCAATGAACCCAACCCAATGAACAGAGAGGTTCCCATGGCTGACAACCTTCAGCAGCTGATCGACGCGACCAACCCCGTCGAGCTTCTGCGCAACTCGCAGATCGGGTCGTACATCTACCCGGTCGTGCCGGCCGACTTCACGAACTGGATCAAGGAGCAGAAGGCGTGGCGTGACACCGCCGTGCTCTACGACCAGACGCACCACATGGACAACGTGTTCCTGAAGGGCTCCGACGCGATCAAGCTCATCAGCGACACGGCGATCAACTCGGTGGGCAACTTCCCCGTCGACCGCGCCAAGCAGTACGTGCCCACCACCTCGCAGGGCTTCGTCGTCGGCGACGGCATCCTCTTCCATGAGGCCGAGGACGAGTACGTGTATGTGGGCCGCGCGCCGGTGTCGAACTGGCTGATGTACCACGGCGAGACCGGTGGCTACGCGAACCTCGACCTGACCGTCGACCGCCGCTCGCCCTCGCGCCCGTACGGCCACGCGGTGTCGCGCCTGTACTACCGCTTCCAGATCCAGGGCCCGAACGCCTGGCAGGTCATCGAGAAGCTCAACGGCGGTCCGCTGGAGCAGCTGCGCTTCTTC
>CALANS010000023.1 GCA_937926105.1 uncultured Actinomycetes bacterium
CCATCTGCTTACGGTCGCTATCGCTCCGGTCGCGGCATACCGTCGACCGACTGAGTAGCGGCGAGCTGAGCCTGAACATGCTCCAGCTGTGACTCGGCGCGAACCGTCGCCTTCTCCGCCGCCAACCGGGCTGAATCGGCCGCGGCGCGCGCCGCCTCGGCCCGGTCCACCTGCTCGGCAGCACCATCCGCTCGCTGCTGCGCCACGGCAACCTCCAGCTCCAAGCGCGCGCTAGAAGCACGAGCCTCCTCCAAAGCGCCACGGATCCTCGCAAGTTCCTTCTCGGCGCTCGCCGCCCGCTTCTCGGCTACCTCAACCGCCGCATCTGCCTTCGCCGCTGCCGCCGCGGCAGTGCGGCGCTCATCGGCTGCCTGCGCGGCAATCGAATCGGCTCTGGCAGACTCCGCCGCCAGGTCGACCTCCAATTTTGCGGCGGAAGCCTCTAGCTCGGCCACGCGGCTTGTCAGAGCAGCGTTCTCCGTGTCTGCTGCTTCGAGTCTCTCCTGCAGCGATGTCACCTCAGCCGCTGTTGATTCCAGCTGGCTTAGCGCCTCACCTCGTGCACGCTGTGCCTCGTCACGTTCCGACACCGCTGTGGCTAGCTGCTGCTCGAACTCGGCGGCCGCCAAATCGGCGAGCCGGGCTGCTTCCGTCGCGTCACGCGCCGAGGTCTCCGCGTGACGCTGGGCGACCTCTGCCTCCGCGACACGAGCGGCCGCTTCGGCGGCCGCAGTCTCGAGCTGCGCCGCCGCCGCATCCGGATCCACCATGTCCCGAAGGTTTTCCACCGTGCGCGACAACAGATCCTGAAGCTGCTGCAAGACCTGAACTACCTCGTCACGCAGCACACCTGCCCGTGCCGTCGCCATCGAAACAGGCCGACCCATGTCCTCAGCGACAGCGCCGGCCGATTCGCGGCCGCGCTGCCGCAGCTGCCAGGCGCGGGCGGCGGTGTGCTTCGGATCGTCGCAGTACTCGACGGGACGCCCCGGCTCTCCCGTGGCGGGCTCGACCGGGCGCTTGCAGCCCGGAAATTTGCAGAGACGCAGATCGGTCGGTGTCGTCATGAAGGAATCGTATCACAAATAAAAATAATGAAATAAAAAAATAACAGGCAATACAGCGGGCAATACGACAGGCAGGCAACACAGGCAGCATGTCAGCGGGCGCGTGACACACCCGACAATCAAGCAGGCGACACGACAAGCGATATGGCAGGATTGACGCCATGCTCGACACACGGCAGTCACTCGGCAGGGTCGTCGCCATCGCCAACTCCAAGGGCGGCGTGGGCAAGACCAGCCTGGCAACCACCATCGCGGGCCTCGCGGCAGCCGCCGGCTACAAGATCCTGTTGATCGACCTCGACCCGCAGGGGAACGCCGGTGAGGACCTCGGCTACACCGGCAGGGGAGAAGGGGACGACGGCGCGGCCCTCGTCGCCGCGCTCGCCGCCGGCACACCACTCGGAGTCACCATCAACTCCGTGCGAGAAGGCGTCGACGTCATCGCCGGCGGCGAGAAACTCGAAGACGTCGCCGGCCTACTACTGTCGCGACACCAGCGCGGGGCCGAGGTCGCCGACGTCCTCGCCCAGCCGCTCGCCGAACTCCTGGCCGCCAACGACTACGACCTCGTCCTGATCGATTGCCCACCAGGCGAATCCACCCTGCAAATGCTCGCACTGGGTGCGGCGCGCTGGCTGATCATCCCCACCCGCGGCGATGCCGCCAGCCTGAAAGGTATGGCGCGCATCGCGAGCCGCCTCGTCGCAGCCCGCGAACACAACCCGAGCATCGAGCTACTCGGCGTCGTCCTGTTCGACATCGCCAGCACCGCCACCCGGCTACGCCGCGAGATCACCGAACAGATCACCGAAGCACTCGGCGGCATCGCACCGCTGTTCGACGCGACAATCCGGCACAGCGTGGCGGCAACCGACGCACGCGGTCGCGGACTCCTCATTCACGAACATGCCGCAGCCGTCGAAGGCGGCGAACCGTTCTGGAAGGCGCTGCGGGAGGGCCGCCGGCCGGTTTCCCCGGGCTCGGCCCCGGCACTGGCCGGAGACTACGCAGAACTCGCCCACGAGATCCTGCTGCGCATCTCATCGCTGGAAGAAGCAGCTCAGGAGGCGAGCAAGGCATGAGCACCCCGAACCCGAGCCCCATGAAGACACCCAACCTCGCGGGCCTCCTCAAGCGACCCCCCACGCCACCGAAGGACACCTCGCCCCAAGCGATGCAACCCAAAGCGGCAAGCACCGTTGACGAGCCAGACCGCATCGACGTAGCCGCCAAGGCTGCACCTACAAAGCAGGCGACGAGCCGGTCCCGGTCTCGAAGCCGCACGTCAGAGCCGCCACCAGCACAGGCGGCCGCGCCCGCACGCGAATACCTACGTTCGGTCATGGTGTACCTCCCGCGAAGCCTTCACCAGCAGCTCCGCGCCCGCGCCGAGGAAGAACAGACAACGGCAACGGCGCTGATGCTCACGGCAGTCAACGCCACGCATACCCGCCTCGGACAACTCCTGACACGAGTCGAGACCACGGGACATCGCACTCATCCCGGCGACCTCTTCGCCGTCCCCCAGGGACGAACGACCGCAGAACCTCGCGTGCAAACCACCATCCGCGTCACAGACGCCCAATTCCAGGCGCTGAACGACCTGACCGCACAGCACCACGTCAACCGGTCCAAGTTGATCGTGACCGCCGTGGGCGAATGGCTTCGCCCATGAAGACACGCAACCACCTGCCGCGACGTCGAAATGACGGCGTGGCTGCAATAGCCAGCCGGCACTACGCCAGCACCGTAGCGAGTTCCTCCCAGTGAGTGGTGGCGCGCGGGGTGAGCATGGCCCGTTTCATCGTCCAGGCAGGTCCGGGGCGGATGCCGCCGTATCCCAGCCCGATTGACTCCCGGCCCGTTTTCTTTTGCACCCGGTCGATCAGGGTCGCGATCCCAGTGTCCTCATGGCGGTGGCGCCACGGATCGAGCGCAAAATTCGTACCGGCGGGGGAGAGGTCCGTGAGCATCAGTCCGGCGCGTGCGTAGCGGATGCCTTCCTGAATCTGGGGGAGCAGTAGATGCGCTGCCTTGGTCAGGGCTACCGGGTCGGCCGTGGGAACCGGCAGCCTCGTGCGAAGGCTCGGGTAGTGCTTCGTATCGGCCCAGTGACTCGTCGACGCAAACACCTCCAGTGTCCGGGCGACCTGGGAATGCTTGGTGAGCCGCATGGCCGCCTGCTGCGCATAGATCGACAATGCTTGCCGCATACCGTCTTTCGTTGTGATCTTCTCCGCGAAAGACCGGGAGACGATGAGCTGGTCCTTCTTCCCGGTGCGATCCTCCTCGGGGCCGATGCAGTAGACGCCGCGCAGCTCTAGCGCGGTTCGCATCACGGTGACCGAGAACCACTTGCGGATCTGTACGGGGTCGACGGTGGCCAGATCCCACACGGTGTGTATTCCGTGGCCGAGCAACCGGCGCTCCAGCCGGTGGGCGATGCCCCACACCTGCGAGGTCGGCAGCGACTCCATCAGTTCGCGTCGCCACGTCGGTCGGGTCGCCGGCCAGACACACACGCCGCCGAACGTCGGAAGCTTCTTGGCCGTCTTGTTCGCCAGCTTGGCAAGGGTGCGGGTCGGAGCGATGCCGACGCAGACCGGCACGCCGATCAGCCGTCGCAGCGTGTCTTTGATGGAGCGGCCGAGGCGGATCATCGCGGCCGGATCGGCGGCGGTGCGCCGGTCGACGGTCAGGAAAGCCTCGTCGATCGAGTACACGTCGAGCTCTGCGGTGAAGCGGGACAGCACCTCTACTGGTAGGTCCGATTGTTGAAGAGTGCACTTTTCATGCACTGTTCGTCGATGATGCGGAGGTCACGCGCGAAGGGCGTTGGCAGCCCTGCCTGAGCACGGTAGGTGAACATCCGGTGACGAAGCCGGCATGGGCTCGCGAACTGATTCGATAGATGTCAATATAGAAGTATGTCGAATCAAGAAGTCGAACTGGTCATCGTCGGGTCCGGTCCCGCCGGATACACCGCGGCGGTCTACGCAGCCCGCGCGGGTCTTGCGCCGAACGTGATCGCGGGCTCGGTCACCGCGGGCGGTGCGCTGATGACGACGACCGAGGTGGAGAACTTCCCCGGCTTCGTCGATGGCGTGCAGGGGCCGGAGCTGATGGAGTCGATGCGGGCGCAGGCTGAGCGGTTCGGCGCTCGGATCGTCTACGACGACGCGATTCGCCTCGAGCTCGACGGCGACGTGAAGACCATCGAGACGGGTGCCGGGATGACGTACCGGGCGCGGGCGGTGATCCTGACGATGGGTTCCGCGTACCGCAAGCTCGGCCTCCCCGAGGAAGAGCGCCTGTCGGGGCACGGGGTGTCGTGGTGCGCGACCTGCGACGGGTTCTTCTTCCGCGACAAGGAGATCGCCGTGGTCGGTGGCGGGGATTCCGCGATGGAGGAGGCGCTGTTCCTCACCCGGTTCGCATCGAAAGTCACCGTCGTGCACCGCCGGGACGAGTTCCGAGCGTCGAGAATCATGGCACAGCGCGTGCTGGACGATCCGAAGATCGAGGTCGCCTGGAACAGCGAGGTCGCCGCGATCCTCGGCGACGAGCAGGTCACCGGGCTCACGCTGCGCGACACGATCACCGGGGCCGAGCGGAGGCTCGACGCGACGGGGGTGTTCGTCGCGATCGGGCACGACCCGCGCTCCGAGCTCGTG
>CALANS010000024.1 GCA_937926105.1 uncultured Actinomycetes bacterium
AGATGCGGGCGTGGGGACACCGGCGCGGATCCTGCCGAACCATGGTGTGTGGTCACGGCAGCCGCCTCGGGTCGGCGGAACTCCGCGCGAAGCGGCCGACCCGCCGCGGTCCGGTCGGTGCGCTGCCTGCTGCCGGCGTACCGACCGGACCTCGGAATAGACGTCTTGCGCCTAGCGGCGCTCGACAATCCGGACGGGCGCCGCCCCACCGGTATCCGGAGGGCCGCCCGCGGCGAAACGGGAGAAATCGGAGTGCCGATCAGCCGATCGCGGGATCCCGCGCGGTGTGGGCGTGTCGGTTTCACAGTGGGCGGCGTCACGGTGTGTGGTGCGTCTCAACGAAACGAGGATGAGATGGCAGTAGGGACTTCGCCGGTCGGCGACGGCGTGGGTGACGTATGAGCCGAAGACCTGTCGACCCCTCGGGCCACGGCGCACATCGCAGCGCGAGACTGGCCCCGAATCGCACCGGTGTGGCTGCTTCTGCGAGGGTCCGTGCATTGAGCGGCTGGACTGTGATTGCCCCCATGGTTTTCGCCGCTGCTGTGGCAGTGGGCACGGCGGGTGCGGCGCAAGCGGTGCCGCCTCCCCCACCCAACCCGAGCGACCGAGAGATCCAAAGCACCCAGAGCAAGGCGTCACAATCGGCCGCCGAGGTTGGGCGGCTGTCCGGGGCCATGTCATCTACCCAGGCAAAGATCACGCGCCTCCAGGACTCGATGGAGCTGGCGGCGGAGCTCGCCATGAAAGCGCGCGTCGATCTTCAAGTCGCGCAAGCCGCCGCCGCCGACGCCGAACGATTCGTCACAACCTCACGGCGAGCGGCGAGCATGGCCGGCGACGCTATCAGCGCGGCGGAAAACGACGCGGCACAGTTCGCCGCGGCTTCGTTCCGGCAGGGGTCGGTGGCCGGCTCTCTGACCGCGCTGCTCGACGCGGAATCGGTCGACGAACTGCTGGCGCGCAGTCAGATGATCGCGCAGGTGTCCGGCAGCCAGGCCGGTGTGCTCGACCTCTTGCGGACCTCGCGCGTGGCAAAGGCGAACCTGGATTCCCGGGCCAGAGAGGCGCTCGCGGACGCGCGCCGCACGCGGAGCGCGGCCGAAGATGCGCAGCGGTCGGCCGATCGAGCGGAGCAGGCAGCCGTCGACTCTTTTGCAAGCGGTCAGCGCCAGCTCGCCGTATTGCAGGCCCAACTTGCCGACCAACAGGCCGTCTATCAACAGGCACTGGACCAGGTAGCTGAGCTTCAGGGGCAGCGCGCCCAATACGAGACGTGGCTGGCAACCAAGAAGGCCGACGAGCGTCGGCTGGCCGAACAGGCCGCCGTCCAACAGAGGCAGGCGGAAAACGCGCTGCGTCAACGCCAACTCGCCGAGCAGCAGCAGGCACGCGTCGAGCAGCAGCGCGCCGACGCGATTCGAATCGAGCGCGAGCGCCAGCAGGATCTGGCCCGGGCGCGAGCGCAACAGGGTAGTGACGCCGTCACCCAACCAGGCACGCCCAGCGCCCCGCCGGGATCGCCGGATGCCGGCCAGGAGCCGCTGATCGCGCCGCCGGATCCCGCAGACGGGCGGGTTGGGCAGCGGGTCATTCGGGAGGCCCTGAAATGGGTCGGCACGCCCTACGCGTGGGGCGGCGGAGACATCAATGGCCCGACTAAAGGGATTCGTGATTACGGCGTCGCCGACCAATACGGCGACTACAAGAAGATCGGATTCGACTGCTCCGGCCTGACGCTGTACGCGTG
>CALANS010000025.1 GCA_937926105.1 uncultured Actinomycetes bacterium
CGCTGGGCTCATAACCCAGAGGTCACAGGTTCAAATCCTGTCCCCGCTACCACCGAAAGGCCCCTGATCAGGCGTAACAGCCCGATCGGGGGCCTTTTTCGTGTCTTGATGAAGGTCGAGTTCCTGTCCGTGACAGAGATATGACAGGAATTCAATGTGATGAAACCCGTCGCAACGTGATCAAATCGGGCGCTGGGAGAAGATTCGAACCCTGTTTCCCTGACAGCTTTTCGGGTCTACCATCGCTGCCATGCCGCGAAATCGCCTCGAACCGGGCACGTTCGGACTCGTCACCGTGCGCCGCGTCGACGCCGGCCGCTGGCGGGCGAGCTGCCAGCTCCGCGACTTCGACGGCGATCTCCGCTACATCAACCGCGTCGCGTCGACCCGTGGGCGCGCCGAGGCCGCGGCACAGGAGGCGGCTGTCTCGATGCGCGATGCGCTGGTCCGCGACCACGAGGGTGCCCAGGAGCGACGCCGCGACGCCGAGCGCGGCATCCTGCCGCGCGACACCGACCCGACCACGGTGCGTGAACTGACGATCGCGTGGCGGCAGAGCCTGGGGGAGAACCACGACCTGCACGTGGCGACGATCCGGACCTGGCAGTGGCTCTTGGCGGCGATGTTCGGCGAACCGGTCCGGCGTCGCGGCACGCGGGAGTCGGACGCCGAGCGCGTCGCCGGGCCGCGTGCCGCGTTCGAGCTGATCGCCGACAAGACCCCGCGTTCGGTGACGGCGCGGGACCTGAAGGATGTGCTGCAGGTGGTGAGCAGGTCCAGTGGATCGTCCACCGCCAGGCAGATGCGCACGGTGCTGTCGTACGTCTTCGGCATCGCGGAGGATCGCGGTCTTGTGCAGGCCAATCCGGTGCCGCTGCTCAAGGGCAACAAGGGCTCGCCGGTGATCGGTCGCAACAAGGTGCGCGACACCGGTCTCGACCACCGCCGCGCGCCATCGGTCGAGATCGTTGATCGGCTGCGGGTCGCGCTGCGGGCCGACCCGGAGGCGCTGCCCATGGCGGCTCTGGGCGGGCGGCGACACAAGGCGCGACATCCGCGTGCCTGCGGGCGATGCGAGACGTGCACGCGCTACGCCTGTGCCCGGCCGAAGCGGTGCCGCAGCTGCGTCGGCTGCCGTGCGGGGACAGCGTGCGCCTCGCCCAAGCGGTGCTACCGCTGCGAGAACTGTCGTGCCTACGTCGAGGCGACCGGCGGGCGGCACGTGCCACTCTGCGACGACCCGGTGGCCGGCGCTCGCCCGGCGACGAACGGCGCCGATATCGCCGATCTCGTGGACTTCCTGTTCCTGGTCGGCTGCCGGCTCGGCGAGGCGCTGGCGGTGCGATGGTCGGACATCACGCTGGCCGACGGCGAGGGGGAAGTGCTGATCTGCGGCACCGTCGTCTATGCCGTGAGCGGCGGCGTGGTGCGGCAGCCGCACACCAAGACCGGGGACGATGGCTCCCGGCGGACCGGGGCTCGGTCCGTCTACCTGATCTCGGAGGCGGTCGACATGCTGCAGGCACGCGCCGACTACTTCGGCGTCGACCTCGACGCGGAGGCGCTGCCGGATGCGCCGGTGTTCGGCAGCCCACAGAAGCCGGGGCACTACCGGGATCTGCGCAACACGTCGCGGGCGATCAAGGAGCTGTTCTCGAAGCACGGCGTGGAATGGGGCCGCTCGCATATCGGCCGCAAGTACTTGGTCAATCGGCTGGATGCGCACGGCGTGCCACACGTGGAGATCGCCAAGCTCATGGGTTGGCGCGATCTCAACACGATCAAGTCGTACCTCGACGAGGTCACCGGGGTGTCGGCGACGACGAAGTCCGCCATGCGGTCGGCGCTGGTGCGCCCTGCTGCTGGGTGACTGCCAGCGGGTTACCGGATGTTCAATTTGCCAACCGCGTTGCAATTAAGCCAATTTCAGGCTCTGCACGATGACTGTTGGTACTGAATATGAAAATCTAAGCTCAGCTTTCCATGTCGTGATGGTCTTATCGGCGACTTTCACGTCAATGATCATCATATCGGCGTCCAGATCGGCCCTTTCGTCGATGTACCTCTCTTGTGACGCGCGCAGCGTGTTGCGTGTCTGGTGCGCGTGAATGCCCGGAGTCAAGCTTTTGATTTGAATATCCGAGATGTCGAAGAATGAGTAATTCGAGACGGTTGAAATATACTCTCCCGGCTGGTCACGGTAGTCTCGATGGAGCGGAGTTAACTCTAGCTGCACTTCCCGGCCCCGACCTGCGTCTCTAGCTTGACGGGCCTGTTCCTCGAGGGCTTCGTTCTCTAGTGTCAGTAATCGGATTTTCTGGTTGAAGGCTGCTTCTACTTTCTTTCGACGTCCAATTCGATAAGAGTTTATGCGGCCAAACGCCAACACGGACGTACTTGCGAAGCAACACCCTGCCAGGACCCAGGCTAGTTGCCAGTTCGTGCTCATCCATGCAGATAATCTGACATCGAACGCTGACAGCAGGGTTATAGTTGCCGTCGTTCCAGCAACAATGCTTCCCAGTACCACCGTCGGCCTAATAATGTAGTTGGACTCGCTGCTCATCTTCGAATCGTATCGTAAGTCTGATTTGTACTGTTATGGCGCTGGCTGCTGGCCGACAGCGCGCTGTGCGCTGGTTGCAGGAGACGTTTCCGGGTACGAGTCTGAGTTCACGGCCATCAAACGCGTCGCGTCGAAAAAGGGAATCTCGGTAGAAACGCCGCGCCGATGGGACCTTGATGCGTCCAGCTCGCATCGCGCGCATGATCGGCGTCACGACACACTTCGAACTTCGTCAGGTCGACCGTGACATCGACGAACCGGCCGATCACCGCAGGGTCGACGGAGTGGTCGCCGCAAGCTAGTCGGACGTAGTACTCACGTCCCGGCCGCACCTCCACGGGGTCACTGCGGTCTCGACGACGAAGTCTGCCAGGCTCGCCGGCCTTGTTGGCAAGGGATGACCGCGGTGGCTTGACTCTTGATGTGGGTGATGGTCGCCGATGGTTCGACCTTCCACGATGTTTCGTTTTACGATTGGGCGCATGAGGACGATCGGTGGGAAGCCTGTTTCTGAGGCGCAGGTAGACGCCTGGGTGGCTGAAGCTGAGGCGGGTTACGACGTCGAGGTGCTGCGCAGGCGCGGCCGGCCGGGGCGCGGTGCTCTCCCGTCGCAGGTCATTCCCGTGAGGTTGACGACCGACGAGCTTGCGGCACTCGAGGCCAAAGCGCGGCACGAGAACGTGAACCGGTCAGAGGCGATCCGGAAGGCACTCGACGCCTGGGTAAGCGTCGCGTGATCATCCGGCCTTCGGCCCTCAAACACGGCATCAGCGCCAAGGATGGTGAGCGAGCGGCGTCGTGGCCAGCTCGCAACCCTAGGGGCCCTCGGAGTGCTGGCCTGCTTTAACGATCTGTGAGACTATGGACATGCCGAGATGAGGAATCTTGGAAGTGAGGCCGGGAGCCCGCCCGTTTGACGGGTCGCCCGGCCTCTGCGCTAACTATGGCACGTTGTATACCGTGACGAGCGGCGCGATGAGACGGCGGTATTCGCCGCCAGCGGAATAGGCCCAGCAGACTACATCGGCGGCCCACAGCAACTCATCGCTTGTCGCTGAGACGACGGCATAGTCGACGCGGCGAATGGCTCCGACGCGCGCCAGGGTGTCACCGATCACGCGCTCATCCTGCCGGTCTTGTGAGCACGACTCGACGACAATGCGCCGAGTATCTAGCTCGGCGAAGTACGCAACCAAGCTGCGGAAACACGTATCGCGGACTTCGCGCTCGGGACGGCCCTGGATTGGCGTCTGCCATAGGAAGGCCGTGCTGATAGGTGGTTGGCTGACGAACTTTGAAAGGATGGACCTTCGCCGGGCCGCTCCTTCGCTGTGCATGTGAAGGCGTCGTCGATTGGCTGGTTTGAGGGCACGCATCGCGCGCCTTGCTTCGGAGACGTCTGATGCCGCGACGACTGCGGCACACAGGAGGTAGTCGCCGCGCTTACCCTCGTCGACGAAGACCTCAATTGACACGGTGAGAGGCTACCCGACTCGAGTCCTGGATCCGGCTTCATGCGGTAGGCGCGGTGCTGCTGCGCAGGTTTGCTTCGATCCACGCGGCGATATCGCATTCTCGGTATCGGATGGCGCGACCGGTGAGCTTGACGTAGCGAGGGCCGGTGCCGAGATAGCGGAGCTGCGCCAGGGCGCCTCGACTCATCGCGAGCATCTCGCCGGCCTCGAGCGGAGTCAGCAATCTTTCGGTCATCGTGGTCCACTGTCCCTTCTGAGTCTCGGCCGCTGGTGGATTTGTCATCGACTGATGTCCGGTGGTGCGGGACGGCGTCCGCCGGCGTGAGTGATGCGGGCGGTGACGTACCCCGGCGCGTGGATGGGCTGGGGCGTCGCCGCCGTTGCCTGCCTGAACGGCCCGCGTGCCAAGCCGGGTTGCATCAATGACGGAACGGCGCGCTGATCGACCGCCGAGCGCCGGCTCCAGATCTCAGCGCTCAGGTCGGCCGCCGCTCCGCTCTCGCTTTGCTGCCGGGCTGCGGCCTCCTTGCAGAGTGCGTCTCGGGTGGCGTGGGCGGCGACAGGGTTGCCGCTTGTCGCAAGGATGTGGTCGAGAACCGTTGCGGCATCCATGCTGTCGTTTTCGGCCCCGCCGATCCGGTCGGTGTCACAGTCGAGCTGCCGGGTGTCGATATGGGCGTGGTTGGCGAACCTGCCGCGGGTCATGGCGACGTAGAAGGCTTCGCGGGTCATGCCGGGGGCGGCGATGACGTGCGCGGTGTCGACGGTGGCGCCTTGCGCGCGGTGGGCGGTGATGGCGTAGCCGAGTTGCACATGCCGGGCGACGTATGCGGCGGGCAGGGTGACGGGCTCGCCTCGGCCTGCTTGCACGACGAGGTCGCCGGCGTCGGTGGCGCCGGTGACGGTGAACGCTTCACCGTTCGTCACATACCCGGCCCGCAGGCCCGCGGTGCCGCCGCGGTCAACGTCCGGTCGGGTGCCGTCGGCAAGGTGCCGGTCGACTCGGCGGGTGACGATGCGGTCACCGATCCCGGCTGTGGTGCCATCAGCCAATCGGACTCCATCGGGCTGTACGGCGCCGGCGTCGACGAGATCGTCGTGGGCTTTGTGGTTGAGCGCAGTGACCGTGGCGTTGTTCGCGGCGATCATTAGCGCATCCAGTCCCTGCGCCTTGTCGGCGCGCCACGCGGCGTAAGCCGCATCGGTCGGGTCGGCCCCGACCGCCGCGGTGTGGATGCGGCCGTGGGACCGGTAGTAGATGAGGGCATGGGCGTCGCCCTGGCGGAGCAGTTTCGAGGCCTCGGCCTCGGGTCGGTTGAGGGTGCCATCGGCGTGCACGAACCGGCGGACTTCGGTGAGCTCGGGCGTATCTGTGCGGGCAGCGACCAGCATGGCGAAGGCTCCGCCGGGGCCGACGGCGCCAAGCTGGGCTGTGTCGCCGACCAGGACAACTTTCGCGCCACTGCTGCGGGCTTGGGTGACGATCGCGTCGAGAGTTTTTGTGTCGGCCATGCCGGCTTCGTCGACGACGATCAGCTGGCCGGGTTTCATGCGCCACCGGTCGAACTCGGCCCGCGCCGCGTCGATGGCCTCGTCGAGATCGCCTGCGGGGAAACCGGCCTCGGCGCGCCGCTGCCGTTTGCGCTGCAACGCAATGAGACGTTCGAGGCGGCGGGCCTCGCCTCGCTGCTGCGCCACCCACTGCGCGCAGGTTTCCGCCGCCGCCCCGGATTCGGTCGCAAGGACCCGGGCGGCCGCGGCGGACGGTGCCAGGCCGATGACCGACTCCGGCCCGTAGCTCGCCTCCCACGTGGTCCGCAGCAGCCGCATCGCAGTCGACTTGCCCGCCCCGGCGGGGCCGATCAGCGCATCCGCGACCCGAGCCGAAGTACAGATCGCCGTCACCGCCTGATGCTGCGCCGCATCGGCGCCGGCCCCCTGCTGGAATGGAGCCGCGACGGGACCGGAGCGCTCGTCGGCTGCCGCGGAGAGAAGGCGTGCTTCGGCGGCGAGGATCGTCAGCGACGTGAAGACGCGGTGCGCCGACGATTCGGCACCGCGGACGACAAGCTGCGTCACGGTTGTGGCGATGTCGGGGTTGAGCAGCACCGACCGGTCGAGGGCAGCCCTACTGATGCGGTCGCGCACCGCAATCAGGTCTGCGGCGGTGGCGAAGTGAGTACCGGTGCCGGCGATCTGCCGGACAGTCTCGGCCTGAATGTTCCACTCGGTCCACATCGAGTGCTTCGCCTCGACCACATCCAGCACCGCCGCGGCGATCACCTCCACTTGCGCCGCACTGACCTGCTGCGCGGACGCGAGCCGGGGCGCCGCGGCGGCGCTGCGAATCTGCTGCACCGCCCACACGTCGGCCGGCATTCCGAGCAGCGCGCCGGCCCGGGCACGCCACGCGGCGGTGTGCTCCGCCAGCGAAGCCACATGCTTCGCCTTCCGGGTCGACAAGGTCGCCCGTTGCCGGATCCTGATGACCTCGACATCGGTGGGCTGTCGGCCGTGCTCCGCGACAAACGCGGCAATCGCACGATCCTTCGCCCCGTCGATCGCACGCGACCGGGTGGAGAACTCGTCCACCAGCTGCTGCGGCACGACGGCAAGCTCCCGCGCCGGGTTACGGCCCGAGCCCCTGTCCCGCCACTGCCAGTCCAGGCCGAGGGCACGGGTAATGCCGTCGGCAAGCAGCGCGTCATACGTCTCAGAGACCGCCACAACCGCCCGATACAACCTGGCGCCGTACAGGGTGCGCCAGATGCCGTCGGCTGCCTGGACGCGATTGGCGACGGTGAAGTGGGTGTGCAGCTGCGGGTCGCCGTCGCGGGAGTCGAAATGATCGAAGCCGGCGGCGATGATGCCGCGCACCGGCACCTGCACCGACCCGCCCGCTCCAATGCGGGTGCGCGCCACGTCCCGCTCCACGAGGCGCAGCGCCGCGCCGATCGCGTCGTGGTGCGCCCGCTCGATCACAGCCTTGATCTCCGGGCCGGAAACGCCCCACAGCACCGAGACCGACTTTGGCACCGAGAATGTCAGATCAAACCCGACCACCGGCCTCGACGAAGAAGACGGCGCGCGACCGAGCTGCGCACCCGTCACCGGATCCTTGGCCTCGCCGAACAGCAGTCTCATCGCTGCCTCGTTGACAAGCGTGCCCGACCCGATGCCGCGACCGTCGGCGAGCCCGGCCAGTCCGGAGCCGAGCCATACGCCGGGCGGGTAGCCGGAGGCCGTGTAGTACGCGGCCAGTGACCCGTCACCGACCTCGCGGCCGGAGGCGTCGCCCCGGGCGATGTTCCGCAGCATGTAATCCACTCCGGCGCTCGCGCACATCTTCGCCAGCGACATCACCACCCGCACCCCCTCCCACCGACCGGCCGAGCCAGCGCCGCTACCTCAATAAGGTGCGCGCCCCGCGCGGTAGTCGCCGAACCGATGCACCGCCTCGCCCATATAGGGAGCCAACTTCGCGCGGCAGCCGGCGCCCGAACCCGCAACGCTCTACTCCGATAGGGCGCCCCCGTTGCGCGCTAGCCGCCGTCCCGACCGCTCACGACGACCACGTCACGGACGCATCAACGCCAGGATGCGCAGGTCAGAGGCATGTCGAGCCCAAGATGCGCCCCTATATAGAAGTGGTGGCCGCCTCGCGCCGTTGGCCCACTCGCGACTCCGAAGGAGCTACTCGCCAAGCACGTCGCCCCGACCGGCCCGACGCTGAAGCGCCAATCCGCGCGCGACTCCCGGCACGGCGGAGCGAGCTATGCCTCCGGCCGCACGCAACCACGGCAACACGGCCGCGAAGCGGCAGTGGAAGACGTGTGTCGCTTGTTCTCGCCCGCCGGGCAACGGCCACGATGCGGGTTACAACACGCTGCCGACCCGTAGCACCGGCGATCCGATCGAGCCCGCTGAGTGTCCGGTCCGGAAACGCTCGGCAAAGTCCGTGCCGCAGGCCGTGCGTGTCACGTGTCGCGTTGCCAGTCGATCGCCGTGTGATCTTGGACCACGCGAATCCTGCTCCACCGTCGATCGTCGTCGACCGTGTCCGCACGTCGAGCCCGTTCCGGTGAAAATCACCGGACGGGCCCTACGGGATTGCAAACAGTCCGCCGCGCGCCCAGAGCCGTCGCCCTGTTATCCGGTCCCGATGGGGGTTGGGGCTACGGGACAGTCAAGGATTTTGGGGCCTGCCCGATTCGTCCCTGACGGCAGTCGCCGGTCGCCATCAGGACCCTGCTTCGCGGTGCCCGGGTTAGTCCTCTCCTGCCGACTGATCGAAGCTGCCCCATTCCAGCGACATTGTCAGAGATCGGCGGACTTCAGGCGGCAAGCCATGACACGATGCTGAATACGCCAGCGACGATCACTAACAGGCCACCTGCGGCGAAGGTAGCGCCCATCCACCGTTCCCGCCGAATCTGGGTTCGGACCCGCATCTCTGCTGGCCGCCGCAGCCACCGTTTCCACGGCTGCACACGGGCCATGACCCGGTTGATCGGACCCATGATCCGAAACGTCGTCCGTACATGGGACTCGGTCCAGCCCCGGTAATTCGTCGCGAGCGCCAGTCCGAAGCCCAGCATTAAGGGCCCGAGCACCAACGCCATTACTGCACCCGGCCAAGGGCTCCCTACGATCAACGAATCATCTCCAGACACCGCAGCAGTCTGTCATTTTGCGCCCGACCGGCTGCAACCGGGCACGGAAGATTGCGGGCGTTGCCCGCTCGCCGATCCGTGAGCGGTCAGGGATCAGAGCTATGTCAGGTTGACCGTGCGGTTGCCGCGCCGGTTGGTAGCGGAGCAGCATCAGCCCCGACGAAGGGGAACGGACGCCGAGGCGCACGCACTCCCGCCGAACCGTCGTCCCAATAATCGGGCGGTCTATGACGCGATCTTCCTGCACGCTCCGGCCCGCCGCACCGGTAGCTCACTGCCAACTCAGCGGCCGCCGCACAGCCCAACCCGGAAACCAGTCCCGGCCATCCCGACAGCCGCTTTCCAACCAATGCGGCGATAACCAGCGATGGGCCGCGCATGCGCCAAGCAATGAAGAAGCGACGCTCGACTCGCCCGCAGCCGGGCACCTCGATGACTCGCGGCAGCGTCAGTCGGCGGAGCAATCTGTGCCGTCGCGCGTCCAAGGCGTACCGACGGCGCCGCCATCGAAGCGTCGCCGCTGGAATCTCGGTCAGGACAGCGGGTGTCGGCCCCGGCCCGCCCTCGGTCCAGATACGCCAACCGCGGGCAACAGCCGCCGCTCGATCACATTCCGCTCCTGGGTTCGCGTCCAGCCACCCATAACCAAAGGCGACAAGCAACGGATAGGCGAACCTATCGATTAGCGGGCTCTGGAACCACACGCGCAGCCACCGCGGGGCCGCCGCGAGATCAAAAGTCGCGCCATAGCCCGCAGGGATGCTGTTCCAACCCTCCAGACGCATAACCTCATCATGCCGACAGCACCAGACTCCCGCCAAGACTCAGCACCGCATGCCGATCGTTAAACGGAATCCGTGTCCGAGGGTCCGGTCGGCCTCCGTGTGTCAAGATTGGTGGCATGGCCGCCTCGATGCTCGACCGCGCGATTTACTCCTATGCGGATGTAGATCGCCTCGTCGGCTTGCGCTCCGGCACAGCTAAGCGGTGGTTGGAGGGGTACTCTCGCGCGTCGAGGTTCTACGAGCCTGTGCTTCGCGAAGAGCAGACTGGCTCCGATTCGGTGACCTGGGGCGAGATGGTCGAGGCGCGAATGCTGGCCGAGTTCCGAAGCCACGATGTCCCGGTTCAGCGCTTGCGCCCAGCGATCGTGTTGCTACGCAAGGAGTTTGGCCCGTACCCATTGGCGCACGCCCGGCCCTTTCTCGACGTCGAGGGCAAGGAGTTGGTCCGCGTCGTGCAAGAGCGAGTCGGGTTGGAGCGCCAACTGCAGCTGGTGGTGGTCCGCAGCGGTCAACTGGTACTCACAGATCCTGCCGAACGGTTCCACTCTGCGGTTGAGTACGACGCGGACGGCGTAGTTGCCGTTCTTCGACCGGACGGGCGTACTCCAGAGGTGCTGATGGATCCACGGAAGGCCTTCGGCCAGCCGGCGATTCGGAATGTGCGGACCGAAGCGCTTGCCGAGGACTACCGTGCTGGCACCAGCCGTGACGAGCTTTCCGACCTTTATGACTTGACTCCCGAACAGGTCGACGCCGCACTCAGATTCGAGTTGATCGCGGGTAGCGAGCGCGCCGCCTGATGTCCCAGAGGGCCGGGTCGGTGTACTTCACCGACGAGAACGCCCTTGGCCTCGGCAAAGCTCGCAGCGTGAGCCGCGAGGCCATAGGCGA
>CALANS010000026.1 GCA_937926105.1 uncultured Actinomycetes bacterium
GGTGGGTACGCGGATCGAAGCGGTGCACGCGGATCCGGATTGGGTACGCGGATCGGAGCGGTGCACGCGGATCGGAGCGGTGCACGCGCGGTGTAGCGGCACCGGGGCGTGCCGGCCTCGGCCACGCGAGCGGTTGTCCACCTGTCCGAGTCCGATCCACATTCTCCGAGCAGGCCGGGCATGCGGCCCTTCCGACGGTCAGCCTGGTGCCCATGACCATCGAAGATGCCCACGGTCCGCGTCGTGACCCGTCCAATTGCGGCCGCGGGCCCGCGGGCCCAGCGGCGCGGTTGGCGTCCGCCATTCCGGTTCTGCTGCGTCCCCGGCTACTAGCCGAGGGCGACTCCGACGCAGACATTCGGGCCCGGCGCGATCGACGCGAGGTGTCCGGGCTGCGGCGGGGCATCTACGTGCCCGCGGGGGTGACAGCCACCAATGAGCAGCGACACGTCGCAACGATCAAGGCGGCCGTGCCCTCACTGGCAGCAGGCAGCATTGTCAGTCACGTCTCCGCTGCGGTGCTGTGGGGACTGCCGCTCTGGGGCGTCAGTCTGGATCGGATACATGTCAGCCGTCGCATGTCTTCGGGTGCCTGCCGTACTGCGGGCCTGCACGTACATGCCGCTGCGGATGAGATCACGACCATTGATGTCGGCGATATGGCGATCACCAACCCGGCGCGGACGGTCGTCGATGTGGCTCGGATGGTTCCGTTCGAACAGGGGGTGGTGACGGCGGACGCCGCGCTGCGCGCAGGGCTCGTGACACCGGAGGAGCTGGTGGGCGAGGTGCTGCGGGCGACTGGCCGCACCGGGGCCAAGCGGGCGCGGGCGGTGATCGGCTTCGCCGATGGTCGGTCGGAGAGCGTCGGGGAGTCGCGCAGCAGGGTGGCCATGCATCGAGCTGGTCTGGCCGCACCCGAGCTGCAGGTAGCCATTCAGGATGCGGCCGGGCGCGAGATCGCGCGGTCGGACTTCGGATATCCCGACCTGCGGGTGGTCGGCGAGTTCGACGGAGCGGTCAAGTACGGACGGTTGCTGAGGCCCGGAGAGACCGCAGGCGATGTCGTGTTTCAGGAGAAGCGGCGCGAGGATGCGATCCGCGACGCGGGCTGGATCGTGATCCGATGGGTCTGGGCGGAGCTGAGCCGGCCGGAGATCATCGTCGCTCGGTGGGTGCAGGCATTTGACCGTGCGCGTCGTTGGGCCCTGCGCTGATCGCCACCCGTCGACCGTCGCCCTGACGAAATGGGCCGGTCGCCGACGGTGCGTCGCGGCCCGATCCGCGTGCCAGACTGCGGTTTGCGTGCCCCATTGCGCACGCAAACCGACAAGCGACACGCGGATCGGGGGTGGGTACGCGGATCGGGGGAGTGCGCGGGATCGAGTCAGTGCGCGGACCGGAGTGGGTGCGCGGACCGGAGTGGGTACGCGGATCGGGGGTGGGTACGCGGATCGGGGGTGGGTACGCGGATCGGGGGTGGGTACGCGGATCGGGAGTGGGTACGCGGATCGGGGTCAGCGCGCGGATCGGCAGGGTGCCCCGCATCCGCCGGGAGCGCAAGCTCACATCGGGAGTGCCAGTTGGTACGCGGTCGCGCCGACTAGACTTGACCGGTTCACCATCCGGCGCGGCGCTGCGCCGATTCTCGTCACCGATCGAAATGGGGTACCCGCTCGTGCCGACGCGCGACGACCTGCGCAACGTGGCCATCGTCGCGCACGTGGACCACGGCAAGACCACCCTGGTGGACGCGATGCTCTGGCAGTCCGGGGCATTCCGCACCGGGCAGGACGTCGCCGAACGCGTGCTGGACTCCGGTGACCTGGAGCGGGAGAAGGGCATCACCATCCTGGCCAAGAACACCGCCGTGCGTCGCTCCACCTCCGAGGGCGACACCGTGATCAACATCGTGGATACCCCCGGGCACGCCGACTTCGGCGGCGAGGTGGAGCGCGCGCTGATGATGGTGGACGGCGTGGTGCTGTTGGTGGACGCCTCCGAGGGTCCCCTGCCGCAGACCCGGTTCGTGTTGCGCAAGACCCTGGAAGCCCACCTGCCGGTGGTGCTGGTGATCAACAAGACCGACCGTTCCGACGCGCGCATCGACGAGGTCGTCGACGAAACCTACGCGCTATTCATCGATCTGGACGCCAACGACAACCAGATCGAGTTCCCGATCGTCTACTGCTCGTCCCGAGCCGGCCGGGCCAGCCTGACCAAGCCGGGCAATGGCGAACTGCCGGACCACGACAACCTGGACCCGCTGTTCGACACCTTGATGGCGACCATCCCGGCGCCGTCCTACACGGACGGCGCGCCGCTGCAGGCCCAGGTGACCAACATCGACGCGTCACCATTTCTCGGTCGGATCGCACTGTGCCGGGTGCACCAGGGGACGATCGCCAAGGGGCAGCAGGTCGCCTGGTGCCGGCGCGACGGCAGCATGGTGAAGACGAAGATCTCCGAACTGCTGATGACCGAGGCCCTGCAACGGGTTCCGGTTGCCACAGCCCAGGCGGGCGACCTGATCGCGGTGGCCGGCATCCCGGACATCACCATCGGGGAAACGCTGGCCGACCCGGACGACCCACACCCGATTCCCGCCATCACCGTCGACGAGCCGGCGCTGTCCATGACGATCGGCATCAACACCTCACCGCTGTCCGGGCGGGACGGCGGTAGCAAGCTCACCGCACGGCTGGTCAAGGGCAGGCTGGACGCCGAGTTGGTCGGCAATGTCTCGCTGCGGGTGCTGCCCACCGACCGGCCGGATACCTGGGAGGTGCAGGGCCGGGGCGAGCTGGCGTTGGCGATCCTGGTGGAGACCATGCGCCGGGAGGGTTTCGAACTGACGGTGGGCAAGCCGCAGGTGGTCACCCGAACCATCGACGGCGTGGTCAGCGAACCGTACGAGTACCTGACGGTGGACGTTCCGGAGGAATTCCTCGGGGCGGTGACGCAGCTTCTCGCCGTGCGCAAGGGTCGGATGGAACAGATGACCAACCATGGCACCGGCTGGGTCCGGATGGAGTTCACGGTTCCGTCGCGGGGGCTGATCGGCTTCCGCACCGAATTCCTCACCGACACCCGCGGCACCGGAATCGCGCACCATGTGTTCGACGGCTATCGGCAGTGGGCGGGCGGAATGCGTTCGCGCCCAACGGGTTCCCTGGTCGCCGATCGGGCGGGCAAGGCGACGCCATATGCGATGTTCAACCTGCAGGAGCGGGGCACCCTGTTCGTGCCGCCCACCACAGAGGTGTACGAGGGCATGGTGGTGGGGGAGAACTCCCGGGCGGACGACATGGACGTCAACATCACCAAGGAGAAGAAGCTGACGAACATGCGTTCCTCCACCGGTGACGAACTGGTGCACCTCGTGCCACCCCGCTCGCTGAGCTTGGAGCAGGCGCTGGAGTTCTGCGCCGACGACGAATGCGTCGAGGTGACTCCGCTGCATGCGCGCATCCGCAAGGTAGTGCTGCCCGCATCGGACCGGGCGAAGATCCGGTCGCGATCGGCCAGCTGAGTCCTCGCGGCTCGGTGCGGTCCACGCCCACCGCGCGAAACGTGCACACGGATGTGGTGGCCGACGATAGAGCTTCTGGTGCGGTAGTTCGTGCCGAAATATCCGATTGACAATAGTCAATAGATTCTTCGGGTCACCCTTTGGTCACGAATCGGCCCTTCGAGTGGCCCAGATACTGGGACAGTGCCGTAAGGTTCTGCGGTCAGGTACAACTAACGGGCGCAAGGCTGTCCACATTCGGCTGACGGGTCGACGGGGACCCCTTCCGGGACAGCAGGAGCACCCCAAGGAGGGCAATCGATGAGGAGAACGCGGGTAGTGGCTGCCACTGCCCTGATCGCAGTGTCAGCCATGGTGCTGAGTGCGTGTGGCAGCTCGCCCGGCCAGGCCAGCGAGAGCAACAGCAGCACGGGGAGCTCGCCCAGCACTTCTAGCTCGGCTGGTGGCGGCGGCTCGTCCAGCGGCGCCCCGACGGACACGGGCACCGGCAGTGCGCAGGGGTCGGGTTCCGGCAGCACGCAGGCGTCGGGTTCCGGCAGCGGTTCGGCGGATGCGGGCACGGTGGGCGGATCTGCGTGCGGCACGCCGCACGGCCCGTACGACGACCCGGGCGCGGAGCCGACCGGTACCGTCAAGGCTGGCTTCAACGAGTTGGCGTACTCGCTCAACAATGTCTCCGGCCACGGTAATTCGACCTACAACGCGAACCCGATCTACATCATGGACGGGCCCGGGCTGTTCTACTACAACGACAAGAACGAGCTGATCAACAACGACAGCTTCGGCACCTGCACGCTGGTCTCGTTGGACCCGCTGACCGTGAAGTACACGATCAACGACGGCGTGAAGTGGTCCGACGGCGTCCCGGTGACCGCGGCGGACATCCTGCTGAGCTGGGCGTCCTCGTCCGGCGAGTACAACACCGCCGAGGCCGAGTACGACGAGAACGGCAACCTCAAGCCGAGCGCCGGCATCGCCTTCGACTCCGCCAGCCCAGGCTCGGCGATGATCACCAAGTGGCCGGAGATCACCGACAACGGCCAGTCCATCACCTTCACCTACGACCAGTTCTACGTCGACTACGACGTGAACCTGGGTGTGGGCATGCCGGCTCACGTGGTCGCCATGCACGCGCTGAAGGTCGACGACCCGACGGCCGC
>CALANS010000027.1 GCA_937926105.1 uncultured Actinomycetes bacterium
GGGAGACGGCGCGGAGAGCTGATCGACGCGCAGGAAGCCCGGGGTCCGGGCGGAGTCGCGTGCGATCGTGCCGTCGGTCGCGGGGCCTGCCCACGCGGAGCCGGGCCTCGCCGACGGCGGGGGCGCGACCCGGCGCCTGCCCGTGTCTTCGGCCGGCGCCTGCGCGGCAATGATGGTCAGGCCCCTGATTCGGGTGCGGCCGTCATCCTCCGGTCCGAGGTCCGCTATCGCCGCTTCGGGGTTCTCGTCGAAGACCTCCGCTTCGGTGATGGGCCAGTGCTGCTCCTCCTGGACGTCCTGCAGTGCGCGGGAGAACTGCAGCGCGGACGCCCAGCGGCCGGCCGCACTTTTCGCGAGACCACGGGCGAGCACGCGTTCCAGCGATGCCGGCACGTCCGGCCTCGCGAGCGCCGGCAGTTGCGTCCGCTGGATACGGGTGGCCAGATCGATGCCGGTGTTGGGTCCGCCGGGTCGTTCATAGGGCGAGCGTCTGGCCAGCAGTGTGTACAGCGTCGCGGCCAGCGAATAGATGTCCGCCCGTTGATCACCATCCGGGGATTCGGTGAGCATCTCCGGCGGAGACCACGGGATCGACATGCCCACCGTTTCGCTCACCGACCCGGTGGCCACCGAGATGCCGAAGTCCGTGAGCGCGGGGCGGCCGGATCGGGTGGTCAACACGTTCGCCGGCTTGATGTCGCGGTGCAGGATCCGGAAACGGTGCGCCGTCTCGACGGCGCCGGCAAGCTGGATACCCATCGACACCACGTCGCGCACGGGAATGGATCCGGCCTTGTAGCGCTCGGACAGCGTCGCACCCGGGCAGTACTCCATCACGAGATACGGCCTGCCGTCCGAGGCGATGGCGGCCTGAAAGATCGTGACGATGTGCTGATGGTCGGACAGCGCCGCCATCACCGTCGATTCCGCGCGAAACTGTTCGCGCACCGCGTCGTTCGATTGGCTCGCCAACAAGACCTTGACTGCGACCTGTCTCCCGAGTGATTCGTCGTCATAGAGGAAGACGTCGGCGAAGCCGCCGCCCCCGATATGACGGACGAACGAGAAGCCGGGGAGTTTCGGCGGTGCGGATGGAGCACGGGTTACCACAGCCTCACCGCGCCGTCCGCACGTCGATGATGACGCCGTCGCCGAGATCCAGCCGGGAGCCGACGCCGCACGGCTCCGGGGCATGTGCGGTCAGCGGACGCGCGCCTGCGGGGCCGTGCAGGATCGTCCCGTTGGTGGATCCGAGGTCGGTCGCCAGCAGGTGGTCGCCCTCGGGCGTGATCTCCAGGTGGGAACGAGAAATATCGTTGTTCGGCCCGGTGACCGTCACCATCTTCGGAGTGTGCGCACCCGTGAACCGGGCGGCCTGCGGCTTCCGGCCGATGACGACGGGCCCATCCACCAGGACGATTTCCCCGGTCGAGAACACGAGTTCCATCGCCACTGCCGCATTCGGCGGCGGAGGCGGTGACACGGCGGTCCCCTGCCCGCGCGCCGCTGCCAACGCCGCGGTGAGCTGGCTGCCCAGGATCGTCTCGCCGTCATGATCGCCGAGCTGGGGTGCAGCCGCGGCCGGAGGCGACGCGATATCGACGCCGGTTTGTCTGCTCGCGGCCAGCTCCGCCGCCAGCTGGCTGCCCAGAATCGTCTCGCCGTCGTGATCGCCCAGCTGCGGCGACACCGCGGCGACGGGCGACGCGGCCTCCTCCACATCCTCCGGGTCGATCCGGATCGCAGCGTCCTCGGATGTGCGCAGGATCGTCGATTCGAAGAGGTGGCCGTACTCGTCATCCTCGTCGGCAAGGCGCGTGGCCCCCGCGTCGGACTCGTGGTGATGGGCGGCGCGTACGACCTCCGGGGCCGGCCCCGGTCCGCCGGCGACGTCGTCCGCGGACGCGGGTAGTGGTGCGACCGATGTCGCCGATGGCGATGGGATGGGAGCGACCGGCTCCGGCTGCGATGCCGGCGGTTCCGTCGGCACATCGACCGGAACCACGGGCGGCGTCAATAGGCCCGGCGACACCAGGGAGTCGGCCGACTCCCGCGGCTCGTCGCGCGCGGGAACGACCGTGGGCCGCGGTGCCGGTTGCTCAGCGGCAGGGGCGGCCGGCTCCGCGTCGGACCGGGGCATCGTCGCCGGCAGGGCGCCCGCCGACGGGACTGCACCGGGGTGTCCGTCGCGCGGCACCCAGCGGAAACCATCCGCGCGGACGATCCCGCACTGCAGTGCGAAGCCATCTGCGTCATCGGCAGCTGGCATGACGTCGATCGACGCCGGCCGCTCGAATGCGCACTCCCGCCATGTCCGGACGCCACGGCCGTCGACGCGCTCGGGGCCGGAACCGGCCGCGTGCACTACGACGTCGATCTCACCACGCACCAGCAGTTCGGCGTGCTCCGCGCTGCCTTCGATCAGCACCAGGTCCGTCAACGAGGCCAGTCCGGCTCCGAGGGCGTCCACCAGCACGGCCGCGGTGTCGCCGCCGTGGCACACCACGGGCCACATGCGTTCGATCAGCGTCCTGTCACTGGACAGCACGGCTAGTTTCGGTCCCACAGCTAGGAATCGTGCACCCGGCCGGTAGATCACGTCGATGGGCACCGCTACACCTCCGTCGCCGTCAGTGCGCTCGTGCCACCGCGTGGCACCGTGTTCTCCGAGTCGTCGTTCACGGCGTGACCGCGCGGAACGGTCCTGCTATCGACGGGCACCTCATCGATCCTGCCGTCCACGCTCAGAACGTCGACCACCACCGTGGTGACGTTGTCCTTGCCTCCCGCAGCGAGCGCGGCCGCCACGAGCCCTTCCGCAGCTTGCTGCGGATCGGCTGCGCTCAGCAGCTGATCACCGATGCGGTCGTCGCCGACTTCGCTCGTCAGCCCGTCGGAGCACATCATCAGGCGGTCCCCGCCTGCGATCGGTATGAGCCAGAAGTCGGGCTGGATCGCCTCCGGTGCGCCGATGGCCCTGGTGATGATGTGCCGCTGCGGATGAAACCGGGCGCGCTCGGGCGGGAGCTCACCGGCGTCGACCAGTTCCTGGACCACGGAATGATCCACCGTCAGCTGGTTCACTTCGCCATTCGCGCAGTGATACACCCGCGAGTCGCCGATGTTGAAGACCAGCCAATACGGTTCGCCCTGCTGACGCACGATCGCCGCGCCGGAGACGGTGGTACCGCCACCGACTCCGCCCCGGATCCTCTCGTCGGCGCGTGCGAAGCTGCCGCGGACCCACTCGGGCGTCACGGCGTCGGAGCCCGACGCCTTGGCGAACTCCTCGATGACGATGGCGCTGGCGACGTCGCCGGCGGAGTAGCCGCCCATGCCGTCGGCGACGAGAAACACGGGCCGGTCGCACAACAGTGAGTCTTCATTGACCTTCCGCACCAGTCCGACGTTCGTGCTGGCGCCGGTCGCGATCTCGATCATCGGGTGCGGCTTCGGGGAAGGCGCGTCGCTGAGGTCACTCGCGCGACTCCTGTCCTGACCCATCAGACGGCTCGGTGCGACGTCCATCGCGACCGCTGCGGCCGGTGACGCCCACACGTCAGTTGGCGCGGCAGGGACGCCGTCACCCAATTCATCATGGCCGCTCACGGTCGGCTCCGGTACCCGTATTTGTCCGGTGGGTGCGCTCGGCGGCGTGGGTGCGCTCGCCGGAGAGGGCGCCGAGTCTTCCCGGTGTCGCTCGGCCGCTCCCGTGAAAGCGCGATAGACGACGAGCCCGCCGACGAGGAACGGAACCACGAAGATCCACACCGGGAAGTAGTACGTGCCCGAGGTCTGGGCGGCTACGTAGATGCCGTACCCGCCGAACAGCAGCCCACCGACGATGCACCACGCTCGATCGCCGACCGTCACGCCACGGGCGAAGACGCCGACGCCGATCAGCGCGATGCCGGAGATCACCGAGAACGCGGTGTAGCCGTCCCAGTCCACTACTTCGCTCCGCAAATCGAGTCGCTCTGCACGATGGCTCCTTCTGGGCAAACCGCTAGCGGCGCCTCACGAGACAGCGAGACGCATCCGCATACCTGTGTAGCGTGCACCACCATGTCGGGAAAACCCGGAATAGTCCGGGTACTCCTTTCGCACCATGCGTGACAGCGTTAGGTTCCGTGACGCCCGTGCTGCCCACGACGCGCGCCGGTGCCGAACGCGCTGTACTGATCGC
>CALANS010000028.1 GCA_937926105.1 uncultured Actinomycetes bacterium
GCACCCGCAAGGGACCGAAGAAGACCATCGCCGGCAAGAAGAAGGCCAGGTAACCGAGAATGCCACCCAAGTCCCGCCAGGCCGCCGGCGCCGTCAAGAAGGTCCGGCGCAAGGAACGCAAGAACGTCGCACACGGCCAGGCACACATCAAGAGCACCTTCAACAACACGATCGTGTCGATCACCGACCCCACCGGTGCGGTGATCAGCTGGGCCTCCGCCGGCCACGTCGGCTTCAAGGGCTCGCGCAAGTCGACCCCGTTCGCCGCCCAGATGGCCGCCGAAAACGCCGCCCGGCAGGCGATGGAGCACGGCATGCGCAAGGTCGACGTGTTCGTCAAGGGTCCCGGCTCCGGCCGGGAGACCGCCATCCGCTCGCTGCAGGCCGCCGGCCTGGAGGTGGGCACCATCTCGGACGTCACCCCGCAGGCCCACAACGGCACCCGCCCGCCCAAGCGGCGTCGGGTCTGATCACGAGCCAGAGGAGAGAAGCCACACCATGGCCCGTTACACCGGACCCGTCACCAAGAAGTCCCGTCGACTGCGCACCGACCTGGTCGGCGGCGACATGTCCTTCGATCGCCGGCCGTTCCCACCGGGGCAGCACGGCCGCGGCCGGATCAAGGAGAAGGAGTACCTGACCCAGCTTCAGGAGAAGCAGAAGGCCCGCTTCACCTACGGCGTGATGGAAAAGCAGTTCTCCCGGTACTACAAGGAGGCCGCCGGCCGTCCCGGTAAGACCGGCGACACGCTGCTGCAGATTCTGGAATCGCGGCTGGACAACGTGGTCTACCGGGCGGGCCTGGCCCGCACCCGGCGCGCCGCCCGCCAGCTCGTCACGCACGGCCACTTCGAGGTCAACGGCCACCGGGTGGACGTGCCCAGCTACCGGGTCGAGCAGTACGACATCGTCACCGTTCGCAAGCAGTCGGTGGAGCTCTACCCGTTCGAACTGGCGCGCCAGACGTTCGGTGAGCGACCAGTCCCGGCCTGGTTGCAGGTGGTGCCCGGCACGCTGCAGATCCTGATCCACCAGCTGCCGGTGCGGGCCCAGATCGACTCGCAACTGACCGAGCAGCTGATCGTCGAGTACTACTCGAAGTAGTCCCTGCGCCCGCTGGTCCGCGCCCACCGCGCGGCCCGGCGGGTGTTGCCGTGCCAGGGCCGGTGCCGTGAGCACCGGCCGGCACGGGTCGGGGTTTCGATCCGTTCGGGACCCCACAGACCGGTGGGCATCCGCCCGCCGGCCGCCGCCACCGCGTGACGTCATATGGCGGACGTCATCTGCGAACACGGAGGAATCAACGTGCTGATCTCACAGCGCCCCGTCCTGTCCGAGGAAGTCATCTACCCGGGCATCCGGTCCCGGTTCGTCATCGAGCCGCTGGAGCCCGGATTCGGCTACACGCTGGGCAATTCGCTGCGCCGTACCCTGCTCTCGTCCATTCCCGGAGCGTCCGTCACCAGCATCCGGATCGACGGCGTGCTGCACGAGTTCTCCACCGTCCCCGGCGTGAAGGAGGACGTCACCGAGCTGATCTTGAACCTCAAGGAGCTGGTGGTCTCCTCCGACGAGGACGAGCCGGTGACGATGTACCTGCGCAAGCAGGGCCCGGGCGAGGTGACCGCCGCGGACATCGCGCCGCCGACCGGTGTCACCGTGCACAACCCAGAGCTGAAGCTGGCCACCCTGACCAAGAAGGGCAAGCTGGAGATCGAGCTGGTGGTCGAGCGTGGCCGCGGCTACGTGCCGGCCGCGCCGAACAAGGTGCTGGGGGCCGAGATCGGCCGGATCCCGGTCGACTCCATCTACTCCCCGGTGCTCAAGGTCACCTACAAGGTGGAGGCCACCCGCGTCGAGCAGCGCACCGACTTCGACCGGCTGGTGCTGGATGTCACCACCAAGCCGTCGATCACTCCCCGGGACGCGCTGGCCAGCGCCGGCACCACCCTGGTCGAGCTGTTCGGCCTGGCCCGCGAGCTGAACACCGAGGCCGAGGGCATCGAGATCGGGCCGAGCCCGGCGGAGGCCGACCACATCGCGGCGTTCGCCATGCCGATCGAGGACATGGACCTCACGGTGCGCAGCTACAACTGCCTCAAGCGCGAGGGCATCCACACCGTCGGCGAGCTGGTGGCCCGCACCGAGGCGGACCTGCTGGACATTCGCAACTTCGGCCAGAAGTCCATCGACGAGGTCAAGGAGAAGCTGGCCAGCCTCGGCCTGGGGCTGAAGGACTCGCCGGCCGGGTTCGACCCGTCCGCGGCCGCGCTGTCCTACGGCGAGGGCGACTGGACCGACGACGGTGACGACTACGCCGAGACCGAGCAGATCTGACGGCGCCCGCCGGAGGAACGCACCGAATACCAAGAAGACCGAAAGCAGGCAGATCACACTCCGGCTGCTCGCCAGGCACCATGCCTGCTTTGGTCGGATTGGTATCTACCAGCACCGCAAGACCGAGGAGCACAACACATGCCCACCCCCACCAAGGGTCCCCGGCTCGGCGGATCGCCCGCGCACGAGCGGCTGATCCTGGCCAACCTGGCCCAGTCGCTGTTCGAGCACGGCAAGATCACCACCACCGAGGCCAAGGCCAAGCGGCTGCGTCCGGTCGCGGAGAAGCTGATCACCAAGGCCAAGCGGGGCACCCTGCACTCGCGGCGCGAGGTGCTCAAGACGATCCGCGACAAGGACGTCCTGCACAAGCTGTTTGCCGAGATCGCCCCGTCGTTCGCCACCCGGGAGGGCGGCTACACCCGGATCACCAAGACGCTGCCCCGCAAGGGTGACAACGCGCCCATGGCGGTCATCGAGCTGATCGGAGAGGAGACCGTCTCGTCGGCGGCATCCCGGGTGGCGCGCACCGCCGCGTCGCGGCGCCGGTCCCAGGCGGAATCAGACAAGGGTGCCGCGGCGGTGTCGACCGACGAGGCGGCCGAGCAGGTTGCCGAGACCCCCGCCGAGGAGGTCGTGTCCGAGTCCGTCGAGGTCGAGGAGTCCGTCGAGATCGAGGAGTCTGCCTCCACCGACGAGGCACCCTACGGCGAGGGCTCGCACGCCCCGACCGAGGACGGGTCGCAGCCGGACGGCTACCCGATCAAGGGCAACGCCGACTCGATGCTGTACCACACCCCGGACAGCCCGCACTACGCGCGCACCATTGCCGAGGTGTGGTTCGCCACCGCGGAGGCCGCGGAGGCCGCCGGGTTCTCGCTGCCGGCCTCGCAGCAGGCGGCCGCCGAGGACGCCGGTGACGGTGCTGGTGACGATGCTGCGGCGGACGACTCCGAGGACAAGTAGCACCGGCCCGGGGGAGAGCTCACCGGTTTGCGTGCCGATTGTTCAGATGCGGGCCCTATTGCGCACGCATCGCAGCAATCGGCACGCGGAACGGGGTCCCGGTGGCCCGTCGGCGCGGGCGGCGCTGCGGCTACCGGTGCGGGCGGCGGGACGGCGGTGACGATGCGGCTGCGGCTGGACATCGCCTACGACGGCACCGACTTCCACGGCTGGGCGATCCAGCCCGGCCGGCGCACCGTCGCCGGTGAGCTGGCTGGCGCGCTGGCCACGCTGTTTCGCGCTCCGGTGCCGATGGTGGTGGCCGGGCGCACCGACGCCGGAGTGCACGCCACCGGGCAGGTGGCCCATGTCGACGTGGATCCAGAGGCGCTGGCCGCACTGGCGCCACGGCACCTGACCCGGCGCGACACCGGCGCAGGCACGGTCGGGGCCGACGTCGCTGCCGGCGCTGGTGACGCCGCGCGGGTCGCGGCCGGCCTGGTGGGCATGCGCCGCCGGCTCGCGGGGCTGCTCCCCGCCGACGTGCGGATCCCGGAGGTATCGCCTGCCCCGGACGGCTTCGACGCGCGATTCTCCGCGTTGCGCCGGCATTACCGCTATCGCGTGGTCGGCTCCGAGTGGGGTGCACCGCCGTTGCGGCGGTTCGACACGCTGGCCTGGCGGCGACCGCTGGACACCGCCGCCATGCAGCGCGCCGCCGATCTGCTGACCGGGCTGCGCGACTTCGCCGCATACTGCAAGCCGCGGGACGGCGCTACCACGATCCGGGACCTGCAGCGGCTGACCATCGCCGACGACGGGCCGCTGGTGATGATCGACGTCACCGCCGATGCGTTCTGCCACTCCATGGTGCGCAGCCTGGTGGGCGCGATGCTCGCGGTCGGCGACGGGCGCTTCGACGTCGGCCGGCCGGCCGCGCTGCTGGCCGCGGGCCGGCGCACCCCCGAGATCGCCGTCGCGCCCGCGCACGGGCTCACCCTGGTCCGGGTGGACTACCCGGCAGGTGCCGAGTTGGCCGCCCGTGCGAGGCAGACCAGGGCCGTGCGGGAACGACCTGGCTGACCGCGCGCGGCCCGTGGCAGCCGTCACCGCACGCTCGCTTTGACCAGGTGCCGCGCGGATTGGTAGTCTTGACGGTCGGTGCGCCGCTTCGTGGCGGCCGGTCGGTTCCGCGTGGCCTGGATGGGTCAGCTCGGCCCGGTCGGAAAGGCCGGTCCGCCTGGTCGGGCTCGGCGGATCAGCACCCGCACCCGTGGGGGTCGAACCCCGCACCGAACCTGGATGAAGAAACGAAGAGGCATCAGCGTGCGCACCTTCAGCCCCAAGGCGACCGACGTCACCCGCGCGTGGCACGTCATCGACGCCACCGACGTGGTCCTCGGTCGGCTCGCCAGTCAGGCGGCCCAGTTGCTGCGCGGCAAGCACAAGGCGATCTACGCCCCGCACGTGGACACCGGCGATTTCGTGATCATCGTCAACGCCGGCAAGGTGTCCGTGTCCGGTAGCAAGCGCGACAGCAAGCTGTTGTACCGGCACTCGGGGTATCCGGGCGGGTTGCGCTCCCAGACCGTGGGCGAGCTGCTGGACACCCGCCCCGAGAAGCTGGTCGAGAAGGCCATCGTGGGCATGTTGCCGCACAACAGCGTGGGCCGCGCGATGGCCCGCAAGCTGAAGGTGTATGCCGGCCCGGAGCACCCGCACGCCGCGCAGAAGCCGCAACCCTTCGAGATCCTTCAGGTCGCCCAGTGAGCGAGCCCGCGGACGTCGCGACCGACACCCCCACCGACAGCGAGATGAGCACCCCTGTGACCGAGACCCCCGAGATCGTCACCGACGAGACGCCGCAGGCCCTGGAGGATGCCGGAGATGCCGAAGGCACCGGGGGCGCCGTGGACGCCGCGGCGGCCGATGCTGCCGACGCTGCGAGCGCCGAGGCAGTCGACACCGGCGCCGGCGTCGAGGTGGAGGTCGCCATCGACGAGCCCGCGCCCGTCGTAGTGCCTGCCCGCCGGGTCGCCGGTGAGCGCCCGGTGCTGACCGTCGGCCGGCGCAAGGAGGCCATCGTCCGGGTCCGGCTGGTGCCCGGCAGCGGCGAGTTCACCCTGAACGGCCGCAGCCTGGACTCCTACTTTCCGAACAAGGTGCACCAGCAGCTGATCAAGGAGCCGCTGACCGCCCTGGACAAGGCACAGGCCTACGACGTCATCGCGCGACTGTCTGGCGGCGGTGTCACCGGGCAGGCCGGCGCGCTGCGTCTGGGTATCGCCCGCGCGCTGATCGAGCTCAACCCCGATGACCGCCCGGCGCTGAAGAAGGCGGGCCTGCTCACCCGCGACGCCCGGGTCAAGGAACGTAAGAAGTACGGCCTGAAGAAGGCCCGCAAGGCGCCCCAGTACTCGAAGCGCTGATGCCGGCCCGGCTGTTCGGCACGGACGGCGTCCGCGGTCTGGCGAACGCCGACCTCACGCCGGACCTGGCGCTGCGACTGGCTACCTCGGCGGCCCGTGTGCTGGCCTCCGGCCAGGCCGGCGGGTCTGACCGTGCCAGTCGGTTGTCGACGCCCGAGGGGTCGGTGACGAACATCCCGGGCGATGCGCTGTCCGGGCAGGCGGTGCGTCAGGGCCGGCCGATCGCCGTGCTCGGACGCGATCCGCGGGCCAGCGGCGAGATGTTGCAGGCGGCGGTCGCCGCCGGGCTGGCCTCCGCCGGCGTCGATGTGTTGCTGCTGGGCGTGCTGCCCACCCCGGCGGTCGCGTTTCTGACCGCCGATCTGGGCGCCGATCTGGGCGTGGTCATCTCCGCCTCGCACAACGCCATGCCCGACAACGGCATCAAGATCTTCGGCGCGGGTGGGCGCAAGCTTTCCGATGCCGCCGAGGACGCCATCGAAGCCGGAATGGGCGACCGCCGGGACCTGCCCATCGGCGAGGGCGTGGGTCGCATTCGGCCGGTGCCCGAGGGCACCCGTCGCTACACCGACCATCTGCTGCTGGCGACGCCGGATCCGCTGGCCGGGCTGCGGGTGGTGGTGGACTGCGCCAATGGCGCCTCCTCCGAGGTGGCGCCCGAGGCCTACCGCCGGGCCGGCGCCGAGGTCATCGTCATCGGTGGGGACCCGGATGGGTTGAACATCAACGACGGCGTCGGATCCACCCACATCGACGGTCTGCGGGACGCGGTATGCGAGCACGGTGCCGATCTGGGCATCGCGCACGACGGGGACGCCGATCGCTGCCTGGCCGTCACCGCCGACGGCGCCGAGGTGGACGGCGACGCGATCCTGGCGCTGCTCGCGATGTCGCTGCGCGAGCGGGACCGGCTGGCCGGCAACACCGTCGTCACCACCGTGATGGCGAATATCGGCTTCCACCGGGCGATGGCGGCGGCGGGCATCGCCGTGCGCACCACCGCGGTCGGGGACCGCTATGTGCTGGAGGAGATGGTCTCCGGCGGGTTCACCCTGGGGGGCGAGCAGTCGGGGCACATCATCCTGTCGGAGCTGGCCACCACCGGCGACGGGCTGCTGACCGCGCTGCACCTGATGTCGATCGTCGCCTCGTCCCGGCGGCCGCTGTCCGACCTGGTCGCGGCGGTGCCCCGATTCCCGCAGGTGCTGATCAACGTGGCGGTGGCCGACAAGGCTTCCGTGGGGTCGGCGGAGCCGGTGGTGCGGGCGGTGAGTGAGGCTCAGGCGGAGTTGGGCGACGCCGGCCGCGTGCTGCTGCGGCCGTCGGGCACGGAGCCGCTGATCCGGGTGATGGTGGAGGCGGCGACGGCCGAGCAGGCCCGGCGGATCGCCGAGCGGGTGGCCGGTGTGGTGGCTGCCGCCGTTCCCGCCTGACGGGTCCGAGGCGGCGGTCGGAAATCCCGGGCGGTGCGCCCAACGGCGGCGCTATTCGCCGCGACGTCGAGTGGCGGCACCTGTGGTCGACTCGCGAACGATGAGGGTGCAGGGCAGCGCTACGGACTGTGGTGGGCGCCCGGGATCGGCGATGCGTTGGCCGAGCAGGGTGACCGCCGCCTCCCCGATCTCGGCGTAGGGCGGCCGGATGGTGGTAAGGGCCGGGGTCAGGATCTGGGCTACCAGCGTGTCGTCGCAACCCACGACGCTGATATCACGTGGCACCCCTCGGCCCAACTCGTGCAGCCCGGCGATCACGCCGCAAGCGACCATGTCGTCGTAGGCGACCACGGCCGTCGCCCGACTCGCGATGATGCCGGCAACGGATCGCTGTCCGCCGTCGAAGGTGGCAAGCTGCGGTCCAAGGTCGACAAGGGTGACCCCGGCCCGTTCGGCCCACCGCCGGAGCGCACTGGCTCGCCGCGTCGCCGCCCAGGAGGCGGCCGGGCCGCGGACCATGGCGATGCGACGGTGGCCTGCAGCGAGTAAGTGATCACCGGCGTCGACCAGCGCCGAATCGTAGGCGCAGGTCACCACATCGCTCCCAGTGACCGGCCGGTTGATCAACACGCACGGTACGGACCCGAGCGCTTCCCGTAGGGAGCGCGCCGACGTCCGGGGCGAGGCGAGAATGACGCCGTCGACTTCGTCGCACAGGCCGGCAATGAGTTCGCCCTCGTCGGCGGGCCGCTCGTCGCTGTCCACTATCAGCACCGAACACCCGGCCGCGGACGATGCGACATGCTGCACCACACGCAGCAATTCGGCAAAGAATGGATTCACCACATCCGGGACGAGTAGTCCTATCCGGCCCGAACGCCCCGTCGCCAATCCGCGGGCCAGTTTGTTCGGTCGATAGCCCATCTGCGCAGCCGTCGCGAGTACCCGTTCCCGGACTGCGTCGCTGATCAACTCAGGACGACTGAATGCCCGGGACACCGTTGCTGCTGAAACTCCGCACGCTACGCCGACGGCGGCCAGCGTCGGCCGGTTCACCGCGCTCCCCGCGTCGGCGGCGCGGTGCTCGGACAACTCCCTGTCCGGTTGTATTCGTCGCATTCCGTCGTCCTCACGGCCCATCTCCGCCCAATAAGCGGTCGGCAGCCCGAACTGTATCCGAAGCCTTCGGGACCTCCAATGACACTACGCATGGATCGGCACCTGCCACGAGCCCCCGGCAACGACCCCCGCCACCGACAAGTCCGTGTCGAGCACCAGCAGGTCCGCCCGCTTGCCCGGCTCGATGCTGCCGATCGCGCCGTGAACTCCTAGGGTCCGTGCAGGGGTGATCGTCGCGGCTGTGATCGCATCGCACAGAGGCACGCCCGCGTCGTGAACGGCGTGCCGCACCGCGCGCGCCATCGTCAAGGTACTTCCGGCGAGTGACGTTCCGTCCGCCAGCATCGCGCGTCCGTCGCGCACGTCCAATGCGACATCGCCGTGCCGGTAGACGCCATCTCCCAGCCCGGTTGCCACGCTAGAGTCGGTGACAAGCGCAACGCGACCCGATCCAATCGTCTGGAAGACGTACTCCACCATCCGATCGGAAAGGTGGAATCCATCCACGATGAGCTCACAGGTCACCCGCTCATCCGCCAGGGCCGCGAGCGCCGGTCCGGGGTCCCGATGATGGATCTGGCGCATCCCGTTGAACAGGTGAGTCGCGACCACAATGCCGAGGTCGAATGCGTGCCTTGATTCCTCAAAGCTGGCATCCGTGTGCCCCAGCGTCGGGATGGCTCCCGCCTGTCGAGCTTCGCGGATCAGGTCGAATCCGCCAGGCAACTCGGGCGCTATCGCGACCATCTTGACGCCCGGACGGCATGCCTCCAGCAATCGCCGGCACAGAGCCGCATCTGGCGGCAGGAGATCCTCGTTCCGATGGGCTCCCTTCCGGATAGGGCTCAAGAAGGGACCCTCGAAGAACGTGCCAAGTACCCCACTGCAATCGATCAGTTCGCTGATCGCAGCAGCGGAACCGATCATGCAGGGTTGTTGGTCGGAGGTGATACCGCACACCACGGACGTCGACCCGGAGTGCCGGTGGTAATCGACAATTGCGCTGGATGCCTCGCGGTTTGCGGAGTTGAAGCTGTGGCCCATAGCACCGTGCATGTGCATATCGACGAGCCCCGCCGTCAGTAGGCGCCCTCCGAGGTCGGTGCCGGAGGGCCGTGGTGTCGAGCCCACCTCGGCTATGACGCCGTCCTCCCAGGCGACCCATCCGTCGTCGACGAGACTGTTCCCGATCACGAGTCGAGCATTGCGAACGATTTCCACTCCAGAACTCCTCATCATCGTTCAGGCTGGCTGCGGACCTAACTCGTCGATCATCGCCAGCGCCGCCCCGATACAACCCGAATTGTCACCGAGATCAGCGCCCACCACGGCGGGCCGCGGCCGATTGGGCGTCAGATCTTCGATGGCCCGCCGCAGTGGTACCAGCAATGTGCTGCCTGCCAAGGAAAGGCCGCCACCGATGATGTAGTGATCAATGTTCAGCAAACAGTATGAGTAGACGATTGCTTGCGCGAGGGCGCTGCTGGCATCGAGCCACACTCTGGCGGCGTGTTCATCACCGGCCAGCACGGCCTCGGCGACCTGGCGGGCGTCAACTTCGTCCAGCCCGGAACCTGGATGAAACCGACGGGAAATGGCCGCCGCCGAGGCAACCGTCTCCAAGCAGCCCACCCTGCCACAACCGCAGGGGAAGTTCGACCCCGCCACGGGTATGTGGCCGATCTCGCCCGCGGCGTAGGAGTCACCTGCAAACGCGTGGCCGCGCATGACTATGGCGCACCCAATTCCGGTACCGATGGGGATGAACACCTGGTTCAGCCAGCCTCGACCCGCGCCGAGCCTCGACTCTGCCACGCCGCCCGCCCGGACATCATGACGAACGGCGATGGGTAGAGCCACGGACCCGAGCCGGTCGCGCAACGCAACGTTGTGCCAGCCCAGGTTCGTGGAACTCATCGCAATGCCCCGCTCTTCGTCGACGTGGCCGGGTACCGCCAGACCCAGACCCGCCGGAGTTGTGCCACGGGCGCGTGCGCTCTCGATCAGCGACAGGACAAACCGATAGATCCGATCGACGACCGCATCAGCTCCCTCGGCCCTCCGAGTGGCGACGCGCGACTGAGTCAGTATCGAGCCGTCCATCGAGACGAGGGCACCCTTGAGGAAGGTTCCGCCAACGTCTAGCGCCACGACACAGCGCCGCTCCACCTGAGCAATCATGGCTCCAACTGTCGCTTGGTGACGTGCATCGGTATGCCGGTACTTCGTCGAGGACGAACTCGACGGTGCCAGAGCGACACGGCGGAATTGAACCGCAGCTCTGCGCGTCGTGGAGGGCCCCCGGGACCGACAGCACAGTGTCGCCCGCGAGGTTGTTCGACTGTTCCGCGCATCGCGGGTCGAGTCCATGGCATGCCGTGATCGGTGTCGGCGCACATGACGAACTTGCCTCCTCGGATCTTGACAACCTGGTCTCCATGCGTCAGGGTATGACCCTACAGCAAGCGCTTGCACGAACATCAAATCCTAGGCTCTGGCTCATGGGAGGAATGACGGGCATGACAACAACACGCCTTGGCGTGGCCTTGGTCGCCGTAGCGACCGCCTTCGTGGCAGTGGGTTGCGCAAGCCAATCACAGGGGGGCGCCTCGTCGAGCGGCGTAGCGCCCACCCAATCTTCTGCGAGCGGTGGAAAAGATCTATCGGGCCCCCTGACCTACGCGATTTGGGACGCCAACCAAAAGCCGGCGATGCAGCAGATCGCAGACGCGTTTACCAAACTTCACCCCAAGGTCTCGATTACCATCGAGGTCACCCCCGGCAAGCAGTACTTCCCGAAGCGACAAACAGAGGCCACATCGAACACGCTGCCGGACGTCTGGTGGATCAACGGCTCACGCTTCGGACTATATGCCTCACAGGGCAAGCTGATGTCGTTGCAGGGACTCGTGGACAGCCATCAAATCGACCCGTCCAATTACCCCGATTCACTGGTAGCACCCGCGATGTGGAAGGGTGAGCTTTACGGTGCACCGAAGGACTACGACACTATCGGGGTATTTTACAACAAGGCCATCTTCGACAAGGCTGGCGTCCAATACCCCAGTAAGGGCTGGAACTGGGCGGAGTTCCAGTCTGACGCTATCAAGATCAGTCAGGCTCTCAAAAGCGATGGGATCTACGGCAACGTCACCGATCTCAGCGATGGGCAGGGCGGCTACTACAACACGATTAAGCAGGCGGGGGGCTACATCCTCTCTGAGGACAAGTCTAAGCTTGGGTTCGACGACCCCAAGTCGATGAAAGGCTTGCAGTTCTGGGTCGATCTGATCGCCAAGGGCGGGGAGCCAACCCTGCAAGAGATTGCTGACACCTCGGATGACCAGCGCTTCATTTCGGGCAAGGCGGCGATGTGGTGGACCGGGTCGTGGAGTGCCGCTCAGGTCAACGACTCCCCGGTCGCCAAAGACGTGTCCGTCGCCCCGTTACCGAAGGGTGAAGTCGCCGCCAGCGTCATGAGCGGAATATCTAACGTAGTCAGTACGAATACCAAGAACAAGGACGCAGCCCTGGCGTTCGTGGCGTACCTTGGTGGTAAAGATGCCGCGTTGGTGCAGGCGAAAACGGGCACGGTGATACCAGCATTCAACGGAACGCAGGATGCCTGGGTAGATGCCTACCCTTCCAGCATGAACGTCCAGGCGTTCGTCGACCAGGTAGCCGACGGCAGCGCCTTTCCCTACCCGACGAGCCTCGACTCCGGCGCCTGGCAGACGATAGAGCGAGAGATGCTCCCCGACGTGTTCGACGGCAAGGCAGACCTCGACTCGGTTGCCAAAGACCTCACACAAAAGGGCGACGAGGCACTATCGAGTGAGGGCTGACCTATCGGTACTACCGTGCCCTCGACCCGGGGTGACCGACAGGTACCTCCTGGCGACCACCCCGGGACCGGGAGCCAGCAACACGCGCGTGAAGACGGCTGGTGGCCCTGGGCATTCGTCCTGCCCTTCTTCTCGGGGCTGGTGGTCTTCTCGATCTGGCCCACGCTCAAGACCGGATTTGACAGTCTGACCAAGAGTGGCCCGTTCGGCGGAGCAAGTTGGGTTGGGCTGGCCAATTATGCAACGCTATTCACGGATCCGGCGGTGTATCGCGCGGCGCTCAACACAGTGATACTCGCAGCCATTCTCATGGTATCGGTCCCGTTGGCACTCGTTCTGGCCGGCCTGGTCAATCGCAAGGGGCTCCGCGGAGCTTCGGTTTACCGGGTCATCTATTTTCTTCCCTATGTCACGATGCCAACGGCGATCGCGCTGGTATGGAGGCTGATCTATAATCATGACTCTGGTGTTCTCAATTGGGTTCTCGGACTCGTCGGAATCGATGGACCATACTGGATCTCGACACCGTGGTACTCACTGGTAGCCGTCGGTATCCTCGGAGTCTGGAGCCTGCTGGGCTTCAACATGATCATCTACTTGGCGGCGATGCGTCGTGTGCCACCGGAACTCTACGAAGCCGCCGACTTGGACGGTGCCGGACCCTGGCGACAACTCTTCAATGTGACGTTTCCGATGCTCCGTGCCACCACGTTTTTCGTGAGCGTTGTCACGTTGATCGCCGGTCTGCAGACGTTTGACCTGCTGTATGCATTACTAGGCCCCACGAATCCGGTAATGAGTAAGTCGCAGTCTCTGGTGTATTTGTTCTACCAGCAGGGGTTCGAAATTCATAACCAAGGGTACGCGGCGGCGATTGCAGTCCTTATTGTCGTTCTGATTGGGTGCGTCACCGCCGTTCAGTTCGCCTTCCGAAGTCGGAGGGATGATGAAATCGCCTACTAGAGGTCGTCGATCGAATATCGCGGCTCACGTTATTCTGGGTGGCGGCGGGATCACCATGGTGTTCCCTTTCGTCTGGATGCTACTGGTGTCCGTGCAGACGAAGGCGGAGTCCATCAGCACCCCACCCACCTTTTGGACGTGGCAACCGCGTTTCACGAACTTTTCGACGGTTCTCAATTTGATACCGCTCGGCCATCAGCTGTTCGTATCTGTGATGATCACGGTATTGCGGGTCGCCGCACAAGTCGCGCTGTGCTCGCTGGCCGGGTATGCGCTCGCTCGGATGCGCTTCAGGGGCCGGGGGGCGATCTTGGCAGCCACGCTGGCGGTCTTGATGGTTCCCGGGCAAGCCTTCCTGATACCGACCTATCAAATTGTGAATAGCCTGGGGCTGCTCGGCACGATCTGGGGCTTGGTCCTGCCAGGATTCTTCAGCGCGTTCGGTACGTTCCTCATGCGCCAGTTCTTTATCACGCTACCCCGGGACATTGTCGAAGCGGCCCGCTTGGATGGCTGCTCGACGCCACGCTTGTTCGCGCAGATCCTGCTTCCCCTGGTTGCGCCGGGCATGCAGGCTTTGGCAATCATTACAGCCCTGTGGTCGTGGTCGGAGCTGATGTGGCCATTGGTCGCAACAACGCGTTCGGAGGATATGCCGGCGGCCGTAGGGATCGCGACGCTGGGCACTGAGCATGATCCAAACTACCCGCAGCTGATGGCTGCCGCCATCATGGTCATGGCGCCGATCCTCATTGTGTTCATCGTCTTCCAGAAGCGTGTCCTCGCGGGCATATCGTTGTCGGGGGCGTAATGAAGAAGAGGTCACGATGGCACGGAGTGGAGGGGCAGCAATGATGTGCTCGGACGGGCCGACCCTGGATGGTGGGCCGTTTCCGATCGAGGCCGATCGGGGGTGGCGCACGTTGTATGCGTCGTACCCTTCGAGTGCACGCCTGCGGAACCGGGGAATGGGACTGATCGGCTATACCTGGGAGGAGAATGGGCCTTCTATCGCGGTTCGGGATGGGCGCGGGAGCCTTAGGGCATCGATCGCTAGTATGACTTCGCTCCCGTTTGTGGATGTCCTCTACATTCGATGTGACTGGCGGGATGTGCAGAGCGTAGGTGGCAGCCTGGACCTGGGCGAGGTCTGGCATCATACGGTCGCCTTTGCTCGAGATGCCGGTCTCCGGATTGCGTTCAGAATCCAAGCTTCCAACCCGGATCGGCCCGATGGTAGGCCGGCGCTTCCGGACTTCCTGCTCGACCGGATTCCGATGCACGAGATCGGCGATGCAAGAAGGAAGTATGGTGTTCGGCGGATGCTGGAGCCGGATTATGGGTCGCCCGAGTACGCGAAGGCATTCAGCGAACTCAACGAGTTGCTGGCAGAGAAATTTAATGGGGATCCATCGGTCGAGTTCGTGGATCTCATGATGTACGGGTTCTGGGGGGAGGGACATACCGGGAATCTTCCTTCGCCGTTCAAGTCGTATGCACACGCGAGGGATACGTTCCTGTCGCTGACGGCGCTGCAGTTGGACGTGTGGGACTGCGCACCCCTTGCGGTCAACCTGCAACCCGACATCAGCTGCGTTGGGAATCGCGAAGTACGTGAGCTGGCGATGGCACGTGGCGCGTGGGTTCGAACGGATAGCGTGATCCTGGAGGAGCCCGAGCAAATCGGACTGCTGCGAAATCGGCCAGCGGAGTGTGCGGCGATCGTGGAGGACGGCTCGTACCGCACGTACGCGTGCGAGCTAAACGTTGCGGACCCCTTGTGCTCCTATCAGGCCGGCAAGCTAGACAACATGGTGGCTCACGCGCTTGACGCCGGAGCGAACTACTGGGCGCTGTGGACCGAGGCGGACAACATCCGCCGGTATGCCGCCGAGTCGGATGCTCTGGCGCAGCTGTGTAGCAAGATCGGATATCGGGTGAGACCGGCATGGATATGGCAACGCAGACTCGAGCACTCAAGCGATCTCGTCATTTCGCTTGTGAACGATGGTGTCGCGGGGGTTCCCGGGCAGCTGCGGCTGTCCCTCTACGGCAGGGGCAGGACATTGATCTCGTCAGGATTGCTGCCACGTGGCGCGCCCGGGCCTGGCGGGCATATCCAAGTGTCCATGCCCGTGCACGATGCGGCATTGGGGTCGGAGGCAGCCTTGGAATTGAGTATCGAAGACCGTGCACGGAGATCGTTTCCTGTCGCCTGGGGATGCCGCGGTGTGAGTGTTCCCGGCGACCGCATCGCCTTCGGATTGGCCAGGACGGACGACGAAGGCTGGCGGAGCGGTATCTGAGATCGAAGGGGTGGCCACGGCATGTCTGGACGCGGTGTGGAGGTGCAGTGGTGCGGGTAGTTGACGAGCTGTTCGCGGCTCCGCCCCGCGAGGGGATGGTGGCCCACTTTGTGCTCGGGTATGCATCCGAACTCGAAAGGCTAGCGGCGGAGCGACGGCGAGCGCTTCTTGCTCGGGCGGATGAGCACGGGCGAGAGGAACACGTTGCGCGGGCCCGCGCCCGCTTGCGGCAGATTCTCGGGCTCGACCTTCTCCCGAGATCCGGCGGCATCTCCGTGGTGGATACGGTCGATCATGCAGGATTCGCGGTGGACAAGCTGGTTTTTGAGGCGACTCGTGGTCTTCCGGTACCGGCTTTGGTATATCGACCCCATGGTAGTGGACCCTTTCCGGGTGTCGTGCATGCGCCCGGTCACTGGATGGAGGATGGCAAATTGGCCGGCCCCATTCAGCGTTTGAACGAACAATTGGTGAGAATGGGCATGGTCGTGTTGTGTTTTGACCCGATCGGTCAGGGAGAACGTCGCATTGGATGGCATCAACACGGCCAGTTGGGGCCGCTGCTGGTGGGGGTGACGACGCTGGGTGCGATGGTCGCGGAAAACCTGTTTGCATTGAGCGTGTTGGAGTCAATGCCGGTTGTTTCGAAGACCTCGCTCGCTATGATCGGTGCTTCGGGCGGAGGCTTCACAACCCTGTTCTCTTCGGCACTGGATGACCGATGCGCGGCTTCCGTCGTGTCCAGCATCGTCAATACCAACGTCGGCCAGTTGCGGGATGCAGCATTTGGCACCGGCTGGGATGGGTGGGTTGACCTGTGCAATCAAGTTCCCGATCTGTTTTCGATCGGCGATTTGGGTGATGTGCTCGGCCTGATTGCGCCACGGAGACTGCTGATCGCGAATGCTGTTGACGACTCGCCCTTTCCGCTGGCCGGCTCGCGGTCTGTCAGGGCCGAGGTTGATGAGTACTACGCGGCGCTGGATGCGCGAGAGGCGTTTCGATATCGGGAGATTCCGGGTGGACATGGCTGGACGCCTGCAATGCGGGGGGCCTGCACGGACTTCTTGGCGGGTAGTTTCGGTATCGACGGGAGCGTGCGGGAGGGAGTGCCGGACGCGGAGCCGATGTTCAGTGCGCTGTGGAGAGTGCCGCATCATCTCGCCTCAGCGGAATCACCTCAAGAGCGTCAGGAAGGCCGGTCGGGGGGCCTGTGTCTGGATGAGCCCGTTGATACGAACGAGGCATTGGTGGCGATGGCCCTATCCGAGGTGGCGACGATTCGCGAGACGCGACCGCGCGCGACGAGGGGGGTGGTGGCGGACGCGTTGGGCCCATTCCCGGAGCGGTGCCCATTGGAGGTACGCGTGTCGAACCATGTCGTGAAGGGCGATGGTGAATCTCAGCGCGTGACCCTATGTGTAGAGCCGGGGATCTCGATTGACTCGGTATTTTCGTTGCCATGTAACTGGTCGGACAATTTGCCCCCGGTCCTGATCGTGGTGGACGAGGGCGGCAAGCACCAGGGGTATCGGTCTGCGGTGTGCCAGCGTGGCCTAGCACGTGGCTGGGCGGTATTTACGGTGGATGTGAGGGGCACCGGAGAGTCGGCGATGTCCGAATTTGAAGTGGCGTCGGGTGCATGGATGCTTGATCGAGACATGCTGAATCAGCGAGTTTGGGATATTGTTAGAACGGTTGACTATATTTCTGGTAGATATTCTTCCTCGCAACAAGTGGACAAATCTAGAATTGTACTGTGGGGTAATGGAAATTTCGGAGTTGTGGCATTGATGGCGGCTGCCCTGGATGCAAGACTGCGGGCGGTTGGATGTGATGGACCCAATTCTTTTGAGGACTTGATCTATGTCAATAGCAGGGAGACCCCGATGCTGTATCGCCATGGGTTGTTGAGGATGTTCGACGTCGCTGACTTGTTGGGTGTCATTGCGCCGAGGACGGCATGCATTGGAAGTGGTTTAGTGATGGAACGTTTTCTCGAGACTGTCGACAGGCTTTGATGCGGCGGCCGCCTCGGGCCCTTCTGAACCCTGCAGTCGATTCCGTGGGTGGTGGACACGGCAGAAGGTCCATGTCGCGTGCGGGGCGAGTCAGGGCGGTCGATTGCCTCCGTGTCTCGGTGCTCACGTGTGAGGCGTCGACGCCGTGGGGACCTGCCTGCACACCCGGTGTGCAGTTCCGGCAGTCGAACGGTTGGTGTGCCGGCAATCGATCCTGAAATGAGCGGAAGTGACACGATGTATGACGAGCACTACGACGATCTGGGCGTGACGATTTGCGCTTCGAACGACGCATTGGGCGCGGCGGTCGCGCAGGCGTTCGCCGACGCGGCGCGGGCCTACTTGATGGGCCGCGAGGAGATCGCTGTCATTCTGGCGACCGGCAACTCTCAGCTGAGTTTCGCGACGGCGGTCGTCCAACGTGATGATATCGACTGGTCGCGAATCATCATCCTGCACATGGATGAGTATCTGGGTATGTCTGAGGACCATCCAGCGAGCTTTCGTCGCTGGATGCGGGAGAAGATCGTTAGCAAGGTATCGCCTCGCGCCTTCGAAGGGATGCGGGGAGACTACATTCCGGTCGAGGGGGAAATCGGGCGCTATCGAGCGTTGCTGGAGGATTTGGATCCCGCCATCACGGTCATGGGGATCGGTGAGAACGGTCACCTCGCCTTCAACGATCCGCCTGCGGACTTCGACGCGCCCGAAGCAATTCGGGTGGTGACGATGGACGAGACATCGCGGAGGCAGCAGGTGTCGGAGGGCCACTTCCGATCGATGGGCGAGACACCGTCTCATGCGATCAGCCTGACTATCCCCGCGCTGTTGCGCGCTCGTACGGTGCTGGTAGGTGTTCCGGAGGCCCGGAAGGCCTCTGCCGTGCGCGACACGCTGCTGGGCCCGGTGGACCCGCGGTGTCCCGCATCGATTCTGCGAAAGCAGTCGCATGCGCACCTGTTCCTCGACCGAGAGTCCGCTGCACTGCTCGATTCGCGATGAACAGCCAGGCGCAGCTGGGCGTTGTCGGGGCTGGGGCTGATAGGACACTGCGGGTTAGCGCGGCTCGCGGGGAGGACCTGGCCGGCTTCGAGGGCACCGTCGCGCGGGTGGGCGACCGTTACCGGTTGACCGGCCCGCTGTCGGCCCATAACGCGGCGACCGTGCGCCGGCTGGTGCCGTCCCTGCAACCACGCCCGATCGGGCTTGCGACCTCGGCCGGCACCGGTGACCGGCTGGGCCGGGCGACGCCCGGTCACGTCCGGGCCTTCCAGCGGGCCGGACGGGGGGTACGGCCGGTCTTCGCGCAGCAGTCCATTCGCGAGATGGACCGCCTTGGTCGCACCCCGCAGCAGGTGCTGGACGACGCCACCTTCGGATGTGTGCAAGCCGACTGGGACGGGCCGGTCGGTGCGGACGCCGATCACCTGAAGACCACGGCGGATATCGATCGATGCCTGGCGGCCGGGTTCAGCCTGTACACCCTGGACGTGGGCGATCATGTGAACGCCGCCGTCGGCTCCCCTGGAGACGAGGCGCTGGCCGCGGTGCCGTGGGACCTGTTGCAGGACGACGTCGAATCGGTGCGCCGCCGGTACGCCACAATGAGCGTGGACCTGGGCGACCGGGCCCTGAGCATCCACGAGGACGAACTGCGGTACGCCATCGTCAAGTACGGACCGGCGGTGGCCGTCGGCGCGCGGATGTACCGGCACCTCCAGGAGCACGCGACCGGTGAGATCGAGGTGGAGATTGCCGTCGACGAGACCGAGGAGGTCACCACGGCGGCCGAACACCTGTACATCGCCACCGAACTGCGCCGGCTCGGCGTGCAGTGGGTGAGCTTCGCGCCGTGCTACCCCGGCCCGTTCGAGAAGGGCGTGGAGTTCGCCGGTGACGTCGACGGGCTGATCGACGCGGTCGGGATGCACGCCCGCATTGCACGGGCGCTGGGACCCTACAAGATCGGCGTGCACTCCGGCTCGGACAAGTTCAGCATCTACCCGGGCGTCATGCAGGCGACGGGCGGCCTGGTGCACCTCAAGACCTCGGGCACCAGCTATCTGGTGGCGCTGGACGTCACCGCACGGTGTGCGCCCGACCTGTTCCGCGAGATCTATCGGGTCAGCCGGGACGCCTATCGTGCCGCGAGACTGAGCTACCCGGTCTCGGCGGACCCGGACTCGACGCCCGAGCCGACGGACGTGCCCGATGGTGATCTGCCGGAATTGCTGGTCACCACGGCCACCCGACAGATCCTGCACGTCGGGTACGGCACGGTGTTGCCCAGCCCGGCCGGTGGATCCGGGCTCGGCAGAGGATTATTGGACGTGCTCGACACCCACGAGACCGACTACCACGACAGGGTTGCCGACCACCTGGCCCGGCACCTCTCGCCGTTCGCGGAGCATCCATGACTGCAGCCAAGGCAACCCCTTCGATCCTGGACGAGCTGTTCGGTCTGCACGACGCCCGTGCCGCGGTGGTCGGCGGAACCGGCGTGCTCGGTGGCAGGTTCGTCGACGTGTTGGCCGCCGCCGGCGCCGAGGTCGTGGTGTTGGGCCGGTCCGCCGAACGGGGCGTCGCCGCCGTCGAGCGGGTGACGTCGGCCGGTGGATCGGCGTGGTTTCACCCGATGGACGCCTCCGATCGCGCCTCCGTCGACGCTGCAGCGATCGCGGTGGCCGAGCGTGGCGGTGCCGACATCCTGGTCAACGCACCGGGTGTCAACTCCTCGACGCCGTTCGACGAGATCACCGACGAGGAGTGGAACCGGCTGCTGGAGGTCAACCTCACCGGAGTCTTTCGTACCATCCAGAAGTTTCGGCCGCAGATGAGCGGTCGCGCGCACGGAGCCTGTGTCATCAACATCTCGTCGGCATCCTCCGGCCCCCCGCTGAGCCGGGTGCTCGGCTACGGAGTTGCCAAGGCGGGCATCAACAACCTGACCCAGTACCTCGCCCGCGAGCTGGCCCCCGACGGTATCCGGGTCAACGCGATCGTGCCGGGATTCTTTCCCGCGGAGCAGAACAGGAGGCTGCTCACCGCCGATCGCGTCGACGCCATCCTCGGCCACACGCCCGCCGGTCGGCTCGGCGAACCGCAGGAGCTGGACGGGGCCCTGCTGTGGCTGGCCTCGCCTCGCGCCGCCGGCTTCGTCACCGGCGCACTGGTGCACGTGGACGGCGGATTCTCCGCGATGACGATCTAACGTCCGCGGATCACGGTGGCAGGGCAGGGACCTGAAGAGAACAGGATGTGTGAGAGATGATCATCGATCGGGTCGAGATCGTCGTGACGAGCCCGGATCGGAACTTCGTCACCCTCAAGGTCTTCACCGACGACGGCGTGACCGGCGTCGGCGACGCCACCCTCAACGGCCGCGAGATGGCCGTCGTCGCCTACCTCAAAGACCATGTCGCCGCGCTGCTGGTCGGCCGTGATCCCTCCAGCATCGAAGACACCTGGCAGTTCCTGTATCGCAGCGCCTACTGGCGCCGTGGACCCGTCACCATGGCGGCCATCGCGGCCGTCGACATGGCGCTGTGGGACATCAAGGGCAAGGTGGCCGGACTGCCCGTCTACCAATTGCTGGGCGGGGCGTCCCGGACGGGATTGCTGGCCTACGGTCATGCGTCCGGCAGCGACCTGCCCGAGCTGTTCGACAGCGTGCGAGCCCACCTGGACAAGGGTTATCGGGCGATCCGCATCCAGACCGGCGTGCCGGGGTTGCACTCGATCTACGGCATTGCGTCCAACGCCACCTCCGAGGCGAACCGGGGCGTGCGCTACGACCACGAGCCCGCTCAGCGTGGCGCGCTGCCGAACGAGGAGGACTGGGACACCAGCGCTTACCTGCGGCACATCCCCGGGGTCTTCGAGGCCGTCCGGGCCGAGTTCGGTCCGGAGCTGCCGCTACTGCACGACGCACACCACCGGTTGACCCCGCTGCAGGCGGCACAGCTCGGCCGGAGCCTGGAGCCCTACAAGCTGTTCTGGCTGGAGGACGTGACCCCCGCGGAGAACCAGGAGGCGCTGCGTCTGGTGCGCAGCCACACCACCACGCCGCTGGCCATCGGCGAGGTGTTCAACACCGTGTGGGACTACCAGATGATCATCCGCGAGCAATTGATCGACTATGTGCGCTCGGCCGTCACCCATACCGGCGGCATCACACACCTCAAGCGGGTGCTCGAATATGCGGGGATGTACCAGATCAAGTCCGGGATGCATGGCCCTACGGATGTGTCGCCGGTGGGCATGGCGGCCGCCATGCACCTCGGCCTGACCATTCACAACTTCGGCATCCAGGAGTACATGCAGCACGGTGCGCGCACCGATCAGGTGTTCCGGCAGTCCTTTCGGTGGTCGGGCGGCATGTTGCACCCCGGAGACGAGCCGGGCCTCGGCGTGGACATCGACATCGACGAGGCCGGCAAGTACCCCTATCAGCGTGCTTACCTGCCCTTCAACAGGCTCTCGGACGGCACCGTCCACGATTGGTAGCGCGGCCCGCGCATGCGGGCGTTTGATAGCGTCGGTGCACGTCTCATCGGGTGGGGGGGATGACGTGGCTGACAGCGCACAACGGCCGGTGGTGACCGCCAAGGTCGATGCGGACGGAACCGCCGTGGTGACCGTCGACGGTGCCGAGCACCGGATCACCGCCAGCAACCCGGACGATGCCCGTGCCGAGGCCATGGGTCACATCGTCGCCAGCGTGGTGATGCCGGCCGGGGCGCCGGCACCGGTGCACTTGGTGGATCAGGGACATGAGGCCGACGTCGTCGTGCACCTGGACGGCTTCGTGGAGGACGTCGCCACCTCCCGGAGCAGGCATGCCGCGGAGCCGTCCACCGGGCCGATCCTCGCCGCGCCGTCGCCGCTCGGGCCCGTTGCGTTCCACCCGGATGCGGTTGCCCCACCTGTGGCACCCCGATCGTCGGGGCCCGCGGCGTCGCCGCTCGGCCCGTGGTCCGCTCCGACGGCCCCGCCATTTCCCGGCCGCGACGGTGCCGGAACCCCTCCTGGAGGTCACCGCGCTCCTGGCCGGCCGGGCACGCAGCCGGGGTTTGCGCCGGCACCATCGTCACTGCCGGTTTACCGGCCGTTCCCGTCCCAACCGGCTCCCGCAGCCCCGTCGTCGTTCGCTCCGCCGCCGACGCTGGAGGATCTGTTGGCCAGCCGGCCCGCCCCGGCCCCCGGCCCTGCCCAGAGTGGATGGCGCGGTGCGCTGCGCCGGATCTCCGGCGGCACCATCAAGATGGGGCCTGGGTCGGCGGAACTGGCGCACCGCAAGGCAGTCCAGGCCGTGCAGCGCAGCCTATCCGGCCCCAAGACAGTCGTGGTGATCAACACCAAGGGCGGCGGCGGAAAGACCACCGCGACATACTGTTTGGCCGCCACCTTCGGCATGTATCGGGGCGGCTATGTGCTCGCCTGGGACGACAACGAGACACGCGGCACGCTGGCCTGGCGGGCTGCGCAGTCCCGGCACACCAACACCGCGGTGTCGCTGTTGCGCGACCTGGAGCGATTCGAGGACGCGCGCTCGGCGCGGGTCGGCGACCTGGACAACTACGTGCGCAGCCAGGGTGACGCCCAGTTCGACGTGCTGGCCAGCGACGAGGACGCGGCGAGCGCCGCGTCCATCGATGCGACGGCGTTCGGATCGTTGCACCGCAGCCTGTCTCGGTTCTATCGGATCATGATCATCGACACCGGAAACAACATCAAGGCGTCGAACTGGCAGGCCGCGGTGGAGGCCGCCGACCAGGTGGTGATCGTCTCGTCGATTCGGGAAGACACCGCGGGCGGGGCGTCATGGACGTTGGATTCGCTGATGCAGGCCGGCCACGCGGACAAGGTGGCCGGTGCGGTGACGGTGTTGTCGGCGCCGAGCAAGGTGGCCGATACCGCCCTTGCCGACCGGTTCGAGGACCACTTCCGCCGCCGCACCCGCGCGGTGCTGCGGGTGCCGTACGACCCGGCGCTGGTCGACGGCGGCCCGATCAGTGTCGAGGCGCTGTCCCCGGCGACCAGGGAGGCGTGGCTGCAGGTAGCGGCCACCATCGCGGACAACCTGTGACGCGGCGTGCGGGGCGGCCCGTAGTCCGGCGCCGGGCACGGATCCTTAACGCGGCAGCGTGGTAGGGGCGGTCGCGCCGGCGGTGCCGGACAGCTCCACCGGAACCGTTCCGGCAATCTTGCCCGCCATCGACTCGGCCAATTGGTCCTGCCCGGCGACGTGCAGCAGCAGGAACGCGGTCAGCAGCTCCCGCACGCCGGCCTGAGTGCCCTGATCGGCGGTCTGACCCAGGAAGTACGACGTCCAGTGCTTGCCCTCGGCCAGGCTCAGGTGCGCCGCGCCCTTGAGCCGGCGCAGCTGCACCGGGCCGGCCCAGGCGCGGGCGATCGCCTCCCCGCCGGACTCCGCGGCTGCGAGGTGGTCCTTGCTGCCGACCAGGTGCAGCCCGGGCGCCGTCACCGCCTGGGCGGCCCGCACCGCCGACGGGGACACCCGCGTCGCGGACACCGTCGCCACCGCTCGGAACGCCGGCGCTCCGGCCGCGGCGGCCAGCACCGCCGCACCACCTCCGGTGCCGTGGCCGGCCACTGCCAGCCGGGCACGGTCCACGGTCACCCGACCGCCTCCCAGCTTGGCGTCGGCCAGCCGGTCCGCCGTCCGGGCCAGGTCCAGCGCCAACCCCGCATGCGAGGGCACCGGCCCGCGCTCGGTGTCCGGTGCCGCCGCCACGAACCCCCACGATGCGAGGTACCGCAGGGTGTCCGCGTAGCGACCGACCGGCTGCAGGTACCCGTGTCCGAACACCACCGCGGGGCACCGTGGACCCGTCACCGGCGCGAACACCACGCCCGGCACCCCGATTGCCGACAGTTCCCCCACCGAGACGCGATGCGGACCGAGGTGGCTCAGGTACTCCAGGGACGGCCGGTCACTGGAGTAGGGCAGCGCTCGCCGCGCCATCGGCTGCTCCTCCCGCTCGTGCATCGCACCCCGCGGACCGGGGCACTTTCGTACAGTAGCGTCCAGCGCCCGGTTCCAGGCCGGCGCACCGTGGCACCTGAAAGGCACGCGATGGTGATGACCCAGCCGGCGGGCACGACAGCCGCGGAGCAGCAGGAGACCGGACCGTTCGGCGCCAGCCTGCGCCGGATGATCCGCGCCCGGTTCCCGCTGCTGTCCATCGGCACCGCCGAGGAGGGCCGGGTGATCGGCGAGATCGCCCAGGTGGTCGGTGATCGTGCCCAGGTGACGCCGCAGCGCGAGGTGTACGTCTGGTCCACCTCGGCCGGTCTGGCCGCCCTCGGCAAGCCCGGTGCCGAGCAGACCCGCACCCCGCAGGCTGCCCTGATGGCCGCCGCGGCGCTCACGACGCCCGCCGTGGTGATCATGCTCGATCTGCATCCCTGGCTGGGTGCGAACGGTGCCCCGCCGGACACCCAACTGGTCCGCGCGCTCAAGGACACGGTCAGGCTGTTCAAGGACGGCAGGATCCCGCGCACCCTGATCCTCGTCTCGCCCACCCCGCACCTGCCGGCCGACCTGACCGACCTGGTCACCGTGCTGGACTTCCCGTTGCCCACCGAGACCCAGCTGCGCGCGCTGCTGCAGGGTATGATCACCCGGAACGCCGACGCCGGAGCGGTGGCCGTCGACCTGCCCGAGGAGGGAATCGAGCGGCTGGTGAAGGCCGCGCTCGGGCTGACCATTTTCGAGGCGGAGAACGCGTTCGCCCGTGCCATGGCCGACGATGGCCGGCTGACCGTCGACGACGTCGCCGTGGTGCAGCAGGAGAAGAGCCAGATCATCCGCAAGTCCGGTGTGCTGGAAGTGGTCTCGTCGACCGTGAAGCTGTCGGATGTGGGTGGGCTGGGCAACCTGAAGACGTGGCTGACCAAGCGGTCCGGATCCTGGCTGGACGAGGCACGTGCTTACGGGCTGCCGGCGCCCAAGGGGGTATTGGTGACGGGGGTTCCCGGCTGCGGCAAGTCCCTGACGGCCAAGGCAATGTCGTCCGCCTGGTCGCTGCCGCTGATCCGGCTGGACGTCGGACGGATCTTCGGCGGGCTGGTCGGCGCCAGCGAGCAGAACATGCGCTCTGCCCTGGCCACCGCCCAGGCCGTGGCGCCGTGCGTGATGTGGATCGATGAGATCGAGAAGGGATTTGCATCGGGCGCTTCCGGGGTCGGTGACTCCGGTACCTCCGCCCGGGTGTTCGGCACCTTCCTGACCTGGATGCAGGAGAAGACGTCACCGGTGTTCGTGATGGCCACCGCAAACGACATTTCGCTGCTGCCACCGGAATTCCTGCGCAAGGGTCGCTTCGACGAGATCTTCTTCATCGACCTTCCCACCCGCAGCGAGCGTACCGTGATCTTTCGGCTGCACCTGGCGGCCCGGCTGCAGGCCGGTCCGGCGCTGGGAGACCTGCCGGTGGACGACGCCCTGCTCGACGCCCTGGCAGGGGCGACCGAGGGCTTTTCCGGTGCCGAGATCGAGCAGGTGGTGGTGTCCGCCTGCTTCGACGCCTTCGATGGCCGGCGGGCGCTGACGGCGGACGATGTGCATCGCGCCATCGGCAACACGATTCCGTTGTCGGTGACGCAGGCCGAGCAGGTGCTGGCGCTGCGGCAGTGGGCAGACGTGCGGGCGGTGGCCGCGTCGGCTCCGGAGGACCGGGCCGGCTACACCACGCCGGCGCCGGAGGTGGAGGCCGAGCCGGCGGATTCGGAGGCGCTCACGCACCGCGGCGGACGGCCGGTGCGGGCGTGAGAAGGCGTGAGAGAGCGTGATGCGCCGCCCGGTGCGCCGGCCGCGCGATCAGCGTGCCGATTGGTGGTCTGCGGATGCGATTGCGCACGCAGATGGATAATCGGTACGCACATCGAGGGCGGAGTCGGACGAAGAGCGAGGCGATGACGTGAGGGTCGCGGTATGCCAGTTCGCGGCGGGCACGGACGTGACGGCGAATACCCTGCAGTGCGAGCAGTTGATCGGGGACGCGGGCGCCGCGGGAGCGCACCTGGCGGTGCTGCCCGAGGCCTCGATGTACTTCGACGCGAAACACTCCGGCGGGCCCGGCCCGCACGGGCAGGCGCTGGACGGGCCGTTCGTCAGCGCCATCGGGGCCGCCGCGGCCAGGGCCGGCATCGCTGTGCTGGTGGGCATGCTGGAACGCGCCGACGATGCCGACGAAACCCGCGACTACAACACGCTGCTGGCGCTGAACAACGATGGCACCCGGCTGGGCAGCTACCGCAAGATCCACCTCTACGACGCGTTCGGTTACCGCGAGTCGGACGACTACCTGTCGGGAGAGATCGAGCAGCCGCTGACCTTCACCATCGGCGAGATCACCGTCGGCGCGCTGACCTGCTATGACCTGCGCTTCCCGGAGGCGTTCCGGTGGGTGGTGGACGCCGGCGCCGACCTGGTCGCGCTGCCGTCGGCGTGGATCGTCGGGCCCGCCAAGGAACACCACTGGCGCAGCCTGGTCACCGCCCGCGCCATCGAAAACACCGTGTATGTGGCCGCGGCGGACCAGATCGGTCCGGTCTCCTGCGGGCAGTCCATTGTGGTGGACCCGATGGGCACCATCATCGCCGGGGCGGGGGAGAGCATGGGCATTGCGGTGGCCGAGGTGACACCCGCGCGCATCGCGGCCGTGCGGGAGCGCAACCCCAGCCTGGCTAACCGCCGCTTCGCCGTGACCCCGCGCTGACCGACGCCCTCAGTCCCGATTGGAAAGGGCGGCCGATGACCGACTACTACGACCTGGGCCGCTACCACCGACCGGTCACCACCGCGCATCCCGAGGCTCAGATCTGGTGCGACCGCGGGCTGATCTGGAGCTACGGCTTCCACCACGAGGAGTCGGCTGCCTGCTTCCGGCGGGCCATCGCCGCCGACCCGGACTGCGCCTTCGCGCGCTGGGGCCTGGCATATGCCTTGGGCCCGAACTACAACAAGCCCTGGGAGGCGTTCGACGACGCCGACCTGACCGACACCGTCGCCATCACCCATGCCGCCGCCCGGACGGCCAAATCCGCCGCGGGTGCCTCCGAGGTGGAGCGTGCGCTGGCCGAGGCCCTGACCCACCGCTACCCGGCCGAGACCCCGATCGGCGACGGCGCCGCGTGTTCGATCTGGAACGCCGGCTATGCCGATGCCATGCGCGCCGTGCAGCGCCGCTTCCCGGACGACCCGGACATCGCCGCGTTGACCGCTGACGCCCTGATGAACCTGACCCCCTGGCAACTGTGGAACCAACGCACCGGCCAACCCGCCGACGGCGCAGCAACCCTCGAAGCGCAGCGCATCCTGGAGCGCGCACTCGCCGCACCCGGTGGGCGCGAGCATCCCGGGTTGCTGCACTTCTACATCCACCTGATGGAGATGTCCGCCCACCCCGAAAGTGCCCTGTGGGCCGGCGACGCGCTGCGCGAGCTGGTGCCGGACTCTGGGCACCTGCGACACATGCCCACTCACCTGGACGTGCTGTGCGGCGATTACCGCAGCGTGGTCCGGGACAACATCGCCGCCGTCGCCGCGGACGAGAAGTACCGCGCCGCAGCGGGTGCGACGAACTTCTATACCCTGTACCGCTGCCACGACTACCACTTCCTGGTCTACGGCGCGATGTTCGCCGGACAGTCGGCCGTGGCGCTGAAGGCCGCCGAGGACCTGGTCGCCGCCATCCCGGACGATCTGCTGCGGGTGACGCAGCCCCCGATGGCCGACTGGCTGGAGGGCTTCCTGTCGGTCCGGCTGCACGTGCTGATTCGATTCGGTCGCTGGGCCGAGGTCATCGCCACCCCGCTGCCCGCCGATCCGGAGTGGTACTGCGTCACCACCGCCATGACTCACTACGCTCGCGGCGTCGCACATGCCGCCACCGGCGATGTCGAGTCGGCGGCGGCCGAGCGCGAGGCGTTCGCCGCGGCGGTGACGAGGGTTCCCGAATCGCGCACGCTGTTCAACAACACCTGCCGCGACATCCTGGCGGTGGCCGGCGCCATGCTGGACGGCGAGCTGGAATACCGGCGCGGCAACGTCGAGGAGGCGTTCGCGCACCTGCGGCGCTCCATCGAGCTGGACGACACCCTGCCCTACGACGAGCCGTGGGGGTGGATGCAGCCCACCCGGCACGCCTACGGCGCTCTGCTGCTCGAGCAGGGCCGGGTCGCCGACGCCGAGGCCGTCTACCGGGCTGACCTGGGCCTTTCCGACGCGCTGCCGCGAGCATGCCGGCATCCCGGCAACGTGTGGAGCCTGCGCGGTTACCACGAGTGCCTGGTCCGGCTGGGCAAGTCGGAGGCCGCCTCGATCATCGCGCAGCAGCTGGAACTCGCGGCGGCCACGGCCGACGTGCCCGTCACCGTCTCCTGCTTGTGCCGGTTGGGGGCGGTGACGAGCGATCCCGCCGGAGCCCGGGCCGGATGCGGCTGCGGGCACGACCCCGCCGAGTGCCACTGCCACGGCTGATCGCGCGGCGCTGCACGGTGCCGACCGGGTGCGCGCACCCGCACGCACCGCCGGGCGGCTCCGGATGTTCGGCGTGGGCACCATCACCGCCCGGTCGGCGCGGGCGGGCCACATCCGGCGCTGCCGCCCGATACGCTGGCCGCCATGTGCGGCATCGTGGGATACACCGGACCGCGGCCCGCCCTGCCGCTCGTGATGAACGGCCTGGCACGGCTGGAATACCGCGGCTACGACTCGGCCGGAGTGGCGATCGGAGCGCCGTCCGGCGGCCTCGTCACCGCCAAGAAGGCCGGCGTCCTGGCCAACCTGCGCGCGGAGATCGGTGACGGTGCCGACCTGGTCGGCAGCACCGGCATGGGGCACACCCGGTGGGCTACCCACGGCGGCCCCACCGACCGCAATGCGCACCCGCACACCGACGCCACCGGACGACTCGCGCTGATTCACAACGGCATCGTCGAGAACTTTGCCGCCCTGCGCGCCGAACTCGAGGCGGCCGGGGTCGAACTGGCCAGCGACACCGATACTGAGGTCGTCGCGCACCTGCTGGGTGCGGCATTCGGCTCCGGCACGACCGCCGGCGACCTGACGGCCTCGATGCGCGCGGTCTGCCGGCGCCTGCACGGCACGTTCACCCTGGTGGCGATGCACGCCGACCGGCCGGGCGAACTCGTCGCCGCGCGGCGCTCGTCGCCGCTGGTGCTGGGCGTCGGTGACGGTGAGATGTTCCTGGCCAGCGACGTCTCGGCGTTCCTGGAGTACACCCGGCACGCCGTCGAACTCGGGCAAGATCAGGTCGTCACCATCACGCCGGGCGGCTATGCCGTCACCGATTTCACTGGGAACTCCGTGCAGGGCAAGACATTCCAGGTCGACTGGGATGTCGCTGCGGCGGAACGTGGCGGCTACCCCACGTTCATGGACAAGGAGATCGCCGAGCAACCGACCGCGCTGGCCGACACCCTGCGCGGTCACTTCGACGGATCCCGGATCCTGCTGGACGAGCAGCGGATCGTCGAGGACGAGCTGCGCACCGTGGACAAGGTATTCGTGGTCGCCTGCGGGTCTGCCTACCATTCCGGGCTGGTCGCCAAGTACGCCATCGAGCATTGGACCCGGCTGCCCGTGGAGGTCGAACTCGCCAGCGAGTTCCGTTACCGCGACCCGGTTCTCGATCGGGACACGCTGGTAGTCGCGGTATCCCAGTCCGGCGAGACGATGGACACCTTGGAGGCCATCCGGCACGCACGCCGGCAGAAGGCCCGGGTGTTGGCGGTGTGCAACACCAACGGCTCGCAGATCCCGCGGGAGTCCGACGCGGTGCTCTACACCCACGCCGGCCCGGAGATCGGCGTCGCCTCCACCAAGGCCTTTCTGGCGCAGGTCGCCGCGAACTACCTGGTCGGATTGGCGCTGGCGCAGGCTCGGGGCACCAAGTACCCCGACGAGGTGGCCCGCGAGTTCGAGCAGCTCGCCCGGATCCCCGAGGCGGTTGCCGAGACGCTGCAGGGGATGGATGCGGTGCGCGCCGTCGGGCGGGATCTGGTAGGCGCCAAGGCGGTGCTGTTCCTGGGGCGGCACGTCGGGTATCCGGTCGCGCTGGAGGGCGCGCTCAAGCTCAAGGAACTGGCGTACATGCACGCCGAGGGGTTCGCCGCCGGCGAGCTCAAACACGGCCCGATAGCGCTGATCGAGGACGGGCTTCCGGTGGTGGTGGTGACTCCGTCGCCGAAGGCGCAGCCGGTGCTGCACTCCAAGATCCTGTCCAACATCCGGGAGATCCAGGCACGGGGGGCGCGCACCATCGTGATCGCCGAGACGGCCGACGACACGGTGGCGCCGTTCGCCGACACGCTGATCGAACTGCCCCGGGTACCGGCCATGCTGCAACCGTTGGTGGCGACGGTGCCGTTGCAGGTGCTGGCCGCCGAAATTGCCCGGGGACGCGGCTACGACATCGACAAGCCGCGCAACCTGGCCAAGTCGGTGACGGTGGAGTAGTGGTCGCGCTGATCCCGGACCCGGCCGGCGTGCCGGGGGTAGTCGGTGTCGGCGTCGACGTGGTCGCCGTCGACCGGTTCGCCGCGGCGATGCAACGCACCCCCGCACTGGCGCATCGGCTGTTCACCGGTCCGGAGCGCATCACGGTGTCGGGTTCGGCCCGCTCCGCGGCGTCGCTGGCGGCCCGGTTCGCCGTCAAGGAGGCGGTGGCCAAGGCGCTCGGGGTGCCGGCCGGGATGGACTGGCATGACTGCACCGTGGTGTCCGAGGCGTCCGGGCGGCCGATGTTGCAGGTCACCGGCACGGTGGCGGCCGCATGCGCGTCCCTGGGCATTCGGCACTGGCGGATTTCCCTGTCGCACGACGCGGGGATTGCCGCGGCCGTGGTGTTGGGGCTCGGCTAGCGAGCGAGTGGTGAAAACCTGCCCCTAGATTCGGGGCGTTGCGTTCGTGGTTGGCATCGCAGCAGGTCACAGCGCTGCTGGGTTCGCCGGCTCGATTCTGGAGGCAGATTCTCAGAATCTGCCTCTGCGCGGCGTGCCCGTCCGTGCCACAGTTCAGGGATGTTGCGCTGCTACACCGCCCAGCAGATGCGCGCCGCCGAGGCGATCGCGTTGGCTCGCGTGGGCGACCGAGCGCTGATGGCACGGGCCGCGCGCGCCGTCGCCGATGCCGTCACCGCCCGGATGCCATCCCCGGTGCCCGGCCGGCGAGCGGTGCTGCTGATCGGAGCGGGGAACAACGGCGGTGACGCGTTGTACGCGGGCGCCACGCTCCGGCGGCGAGGGATGGCGGTGACGGCGGTCCTGGCGGCCCCCGACCGCGCTCACCCCGGTGGGCTGGCGGCGCTCCGCCGGGCCGGTGGTCGCAGCGTGCTTGCCGGAGACTCGTCGGTGCCAGCCCTGCTGACGCGCGCCGACGCGGTGCTGGACGGTCTGGTCGGGTTGGGCGCGCGGCCGCCACTGCGCCCTCCGATGGACGAGTTGGTGGGGCTGGCCGCCGGGGGCGAGGGTTGGCAGATTGCGGTGGACCTGCCCAGCGGCGTCGATCCGGACACCGGCCGCACCGATGGCCCGGCGTTCCGTGCCGACGTCACGGTCACCATCGGCGGGATCAAGACCGGGCTGCTGCTGGCCGACGCATGGGCCGGCGAGATCCAGCTGGCGCCCATCGAGATGGACCCGACGACCCTCGTTCCGGACGCGGACGGCGACGCGATCGTCGTCACCGACGCCGACGCCCACGCCCTGCTGCCGAACCCGGCGCCGGGCGACGACAAATACTCCCAGGGCGTGGTGGGCGTCGTCGCCGGATCGCAGCGGTACCCGGGAGCGGCAATCTTGGCCGTCGGCGGGGCGGTGCGGCTGCGGCCCGGGCTGGTGCGCTATGCGGGTCCGCAGGTGAGTGCCGTGTTACACCGCTGGCCCGAGGTAGTTGGCACCACCGACCCGGGCGAGGCCGGCAGGGTGCAGGCGTGGGTAACCGGCCCGGGGATGGGCACCGACGGTGCCGCACTGGCCCGGCTTCGGACGGTGCTTGCCACGCAGGAGCCGGCGCTGGTCGACGCCGACGGGTTGACCCTGCTGGCGCAGGTGCCGTGGTTGCTGGCCGATCGGCGTCGGCGCGGCGCCGTGACGGTGCTGACTCCGCATGCCGGGGAGTTCGCCCGGCTATTCGGTGACCTCGACCCGGAGGACCGAGTCCGCTCGGTGCGGGCCGCCGCGGCAAGATCCGGCGCGGTGGTGCTGCTCAAGGGGCATCGCACGGTGATCGCGGACCCGGCTGGAGCGGTGGCGATCAATACCTCTGGCTCGCCCTGGCTGGCCACCGCCGGCTCCGGCGACGTGCTGTCCGGGATGGCAGGCTCGCTACTGGCCGCGGGACTGGAACCGCTGCTGGCGGCGGCGGTCGCCGCACACCTGCATGGCCGGGCGGGGGAGCGTGCGGCGGCGGCCGGCCGACCAGGGGCGTCGGAGTTGCTGGAGAGATTGCGGGCGCATGCCGTTCACCCCGACCGGCATCAGTAGCGGGAGATGGGGCTCGAGCGGTTCTGCGCGACCGATGCACGCGCCAGCTGCCGGGCGATCACATCGTGGTGGGCCGTGATCAAGCCCGACGTCACCCGAATGTGCGGCTCGATGCGCGTCGCGGCCGAAAACGGAGCGCCGGCTGCCGCGCCGACGCCGGACGCAGCGAGCCGCGTGAGGGCAGCGTGTTCGTCCGCCACCGCAACCCAGACGTTCAGGCCATCCTTGCCAGGAACGTTGATGGACTGGCGGGCCAGGCTGGCGAGCAGCGTGTCTCGTCGTTGCTGGTACTCCCGGCGTGCGTGCGCCACCTGAGCGATCGACTCGGGCGAGGTCAGCAGGTCGAGCAAGATCGCCTGCAGCAGCCGGCTGCTCCATCCCTGTCCAAGATGTCGGCGCTCGACGATCGGGTCGATGACGGCTGCCGGACCGCTGAGCGCGGCAAGCCGAAGGTCCGGCCCATGTGATTTCGAGAAGCTGCGCACATGGATGGTGGACTGCGGCAGCAATTCTCCCATGCTGATCATCGGTGTCGCGGCGACTCCTCCCAGTGAGTCATTCTCGATGATCAGACACGGCGAACGGCCGAGCAATGTGGCCAGGTGAGCACGGCGTTGCTGGGAGAGCGAGACACCAGTGGGGTTCTGACCACGCGGCTGGTACACGAAGCACACGCAGCCCCGTTGGATTGCCCCGGCGAGCGCCGCTGGGACCGGACCCTGATCGTCCAACGGCACGGGGTCGAGTACCGCGCCGCCAACCTCCAGCCGGTCCAGCAGCGGCGGAAAGCTGGGGTGCTCGACGGCCACGCGGTCGCCGGGTTGCAACAGCCAGCTCAGCACGGCGTCGAGCGCATCCATGGAGCCGTCCGCCAGGGTGATTCGTTCTGGTACATAAGGCCAGTCGGTACGCAGGGCGTCCACCAGGTCCGGCAGCACCGGAGGATCGAGATACGTTCGAAGCGGCGCGATATCGCGCAGGCGGAGCAAGGACGGCCCGAGATCAGGTAGCAGTGTCGGATCCGGCAGGCCGGTGGAGAAATCCTCAATGGAGCGGCTGTGGTGCACCAGTGCCTGACGGTACCGGACATTTCCTGGCCGGGCAGCGGAGGTGACGAAAGTGCCGCGCCGCCCGTTGGTTCGCAACACTCCCGAGCGACACAGCAGGGACCAGCTGGCACTGACAGTTGATGGCGAGAGGCCGAGATGCACTGCCAATTGCCGAATCGGAGGGAGACGATCCTCGGGAGCCAGGGAGCCGCTGCGCACCGCCGACGTGACCGCCTGCGCCAATCCTCGAGCGGTGGGTTGCACCAGATATTCCTGCAGTGCAGCGACAACGCGATCCACACGGCGAACGTAACATGAGTTTTTGTGTCAGGACAATAAAGTTCTTGTATTGCCTAGGAACCACCCCTACCATGCATACATGGCCGAGCGCGTCGCAGACCGATTGAGGAGCAAGAACCTCATCACGGTCGGCGGAGCGGGCGCTCGGATGTTCGGCTGCTGCCTGAGCGGTGCGCTGGATCCTGAGGCCGCAGTCGGCGAGCCACCAGAAACGGATGGGGTGCCAAGGCCTCGCGGATCGGCGCGCCGGGCGATCGTTCGATCGAACCCGCGATTCGCCCCCGCACGGCTGCGCAATGTCCTCTCCGCCGTGCTTTTGCCAGTGCCACAAAGATATACCGATGAACGGATGCGTAGACCTGGGTAACGATGTCCTGCGCCCCGAGTGAGGAGACTGCATCGTGGAAATCGCCGCGAACGGCGCCGCCGATTTGCTACTGCTGAACGGCCAGATCATCACCATGGATTCCCGCGCGCCGCGTGCGGAGGCATTGGCTATCAGGGATGGAAGGCTCCTGGCCGTCGGCGATACCGACACCGTGGTCAGACTCGCGGGGCCGGACACTCGCCACATCGAGCTGAACGGGCGATACGTGTTGCCCGGGTTGACCGATTGCCACGTCCATCTGGCCAGTGATGCCGCCCGATCGTCGGACTCCATAGAGTGCCGGGACTTCTACGATCCCAGTTTGCGTACGGTCGCGGATGTCGTGAACCGGTTGCAGGAGCAGGTCGGCAATGTACCTCCCGGCGGCTGGGTGATCGGCCGGGGAAGTCCGCTGCAGGACTTCCGGCTCGAAGACGGACGATTGCCGACCAGGAGCGAACTGGACTCCGTGACCCCGGACAATCCTGCGTATATCTACTTCGGTGCACACCTTCTGATCGCCAACACCAAGGCGATGCAGTTGCGAGGAGTTACTCGGGACACGCCCAGCCCGCAGGGCGGCACGGTGATCAAGGACTCCGCCACCGGCGAACCTACCGGAGAATTCCGCGAGCGAGCGCAGTTCCTGATCAAAGCCAAGGGAACGCCGATCGAGCCGGACGAGCTGGCCGAACGGATCGCGGTTGAACTTGACAAGTGCGTACGGCGCGGCGTGACCACCATCCACGACATCGTGACAGACAGCACCGAGATCCAGGCGTACCAGATCCTGGCGCGCCAGGGCCGCCTGCCCGTCCGGGTCCATTTGATCGTGCGAGTCATCGAGTCCAACTTCGACAAATGGAGTCTCGCCGATCTCGGCTTGGTGCAGGGATTCGGCAGCGAATGGCTTCAACTCGGTGGCATCAAGATGAGCATCGATGGAGGGTTCACCGGAAAGAATGCCGCGTTCAGCGAGCCGTTGTCCACGCCGGACGCTCATCACCCCGGCCTGATCCGGATCAAGCAGGATGAGCTCGACGAGACGGTATCGCGGTACCACAACGCGGGCATGCGGATCTGCACCCACGCGATCGGGGATGTCGCGCTGGACATGATCCTGGAGTCGTATGCGAAGGCGCAGGAGGCCAGGCCGCGTAAAGATCACCGGCACCGCGTGGAGCACATGGGCAACTGGATGATGACGCCCGAGCGCATCGAGCTCGCGCGGCGGGCGCGGATCCTGCCGGTGCCCAATCCTCCATTCCTGTACTTCATGGGCGACCCCGTCGCGGAGATGTTGCAGCGGCGAGTGACCGAGCAGGGATTCGGCTTCCGTGACCTCTGGGACGCGGGATTCCCGCTCACCTTCGGGTCCGACTCGCCGGGCTACTACTCGGTCGATCCGCTGCGTGACCTGGGCGTCGCGGTGGCGCGCCAGACGATCGGCGGAGCGTCGATCACGCCCGGGCAGTCCCTGACCGTCGAGGAGGCCTTGCGGAGCCAGACCATCAACGCTGCGTTTGCTGGATTCCGTGAGGGAACCGAGGGCTCCCTGGAGCCTGGGAAGGTAGCCGATGTCGTCGTGCTGGGCGACGATCCCACCACGTTTGACCCCGGCAGGTTCGCGGACCTGCCGGTCGACGTCACCCTGTCGGGCGGCCAGCAGCGTTTCAGCAGGCAGTAGCGCAGCCGGGATAGCAGCCGCCTGCAGAAGCCGACCGATGGTTCCCGCAACACCAGCATTGCTCGATCTACCGACCAAGTCCCAGCTCGACATCCCAAGAGAGGTGGCTCTGCCCATGCGAGAACCGAGTCGTAGGCCCCGGCGCCGGAGTGTGGGCGGCAGGGGTACCGGATGGACCGTGGTAGCGATCGGCGCTGCGGTGGCGATCGTCGCCTCCGCCTGCGGATCTGGAGGATCGGGCAGCGGCGACGGCAGCCCGGGCGCTGGCGGATCACATTCGGCGTCCGAAGGCTCACCAGCCGCGCCCGGTTCGACGCCGGCCCGTGGGGGCACCCTGACCGTGGTCAATGAGACAGATGTCGACACCTTCGATCCGCAGAAGACCACTCAAACCTTTTCTGCTGCGGTTCTGACCCACGTCTACGACACATTGGTAGCGCTGGATTACGACCAAATCACCTTGCATCCCCTGCTGGCCCAGAAGTGGGAGATCTCCGACGACGGTCTGACGGTCACCTTCCACCTCCGCACGGACGTAAAGTTCTGGAGCGGTAAGGCATTGGATGCGGACGATGTGGTCGCGACCTTCCAGAGGATGGCTGATCCGAAGTTCAACTCGACATCCATCTACTACATGGCCAACGTCAAGACCATTGAGGCGCCGGACGACCACACAGTGGTGTTCCATATGTCTCAGCGAGACAGCCTACTGCTCAGTAACCTCGCGCAACCGTTCTCGTCGGTGCTCAGTAAGGACGCTATCGAAAAGTACGGAACGTCCTATGGCACCACTGCGGACAAGGTGGACGGCACGGGGCCCTTCAAGTTGAGTTCATGGATGCCGAAGAATTCGATCACGATGGTGCGCAATCCCGACTACAGTTGGGGTCCGGAATTCTTGAAGAACCCGGGCCCGGCATACCTGGACAAGATCATCTGGCGTGAGGTGCCCGAGCCGTCGGCGCGTATCCAGGGTGTGCAGACGGGCGACGCCGACGTCGCGATGGCCAGCCTGGCCCAGATACCCATGGTTCAAAGTGCCCGCTCGGACACCAACCTTCAGTTCATCGATCTTCCCAGCTACAACATCGAGTGGCTGGGGTTCAAGGTCGCCAAGCCGGCACAGTCCGACGTGCGGGTGCGGCAGGCGATTGCGTACGCGATCAACAAGCAGGCGCTCGTTGACACAAACCTGTTGGGCCAGGGAACGGCCGCGCATGGGTTCCTCGACTCACGGATGCCGGCCTATCTGAAGTCCCTGGATACCGATTGGTACAACTACGACCCGGACCGGGCCAACAAGTTGCTCGACGAGGCCGGATGGACCAAGGGTGGCGACGGCATCCGCACTAAAGATGGCAAGCGTTTGAGTCTGAACATATATGCCGGCACCGGAAGCAAGAGCGATCTCACGTTGATTCAGAGCGATCTGAAGAAGGTCGGCGTCGGGCTGGTACAGAACCTGGTGGACAGAACGACCCTGTATGCCATCCGCGCGACCGAGAAGCCCGACCTGAACTATGGATGGGTTGCCTACCCGAACCCCGATCAGGTGCTGAAGTTCTACTTCGCCTGCGACAACCGTCCAACGCCGAACAGGTTCAATTTCTGCGACCAAGGCGTGGAGGACGCGTTTCAGAAGGCGGCCGCGGCGAAAACCGAGGACGAGATGAACAAGGCGTACATGGACGCGCAGAAGATCATTCACGAGCAGGTCCCGGCGGTTCCGCTGTACCACGGCAAGTTGACCATGGTGGCTAACAAGCGCGTGTCCGGCATCACCCCCTATCCGCTCTACAGCATCAACCTCTACAAGTCGACAGACATTTCCGTCGGATAGTCGGCTGGGTCGGGGCCACGGTCATGCCGTCGCCCCGACCCGGCATCGGAATCGTCGGCTACTGCCAGGGAGGTGCTGTGAAGGGGTATATCGCCCGGCGATTAGCTATCCTGCCGATCGTCTTGTTGGGAGTCGTGCTGATCAGTTTCCTGATCGTGCACCTCACGCCTGGTGATCCGGCCAGGTTGGTGGCCGGCGAAAATGCCACGGAGGACATGGTCGCTGCGGTGCGGACGCGGCTGGGTCTGGATGATCCGTTGATCGTCCAGTTCTGGGTTTACCTCCGCGGTGTGGTGTCGGGAGACCTCGGCGGCAGTCTGATGACCAGTCAGCCGGTCGCCGAGGCGGTCGCCCAGGCGTTCCCGCAGACGGCGAAGCTCGTCGTGATTGCCCTGGTGGTCAGCTCGTTGGGCGGAATCATCCTGGGCGCGGTCGCCGCGCTGCGCGCCGGCGGACTGCTGGACAAGCTTGTCATGGTGCTGGCCATGGCTGGAATGTCTGTCCCGGGATTCGTCTTCGGGTTGATCTTCGTGGTGCTGTTCTCGGTGAAGCTTGGTTGGTTCCCGGCCTTCGGAGCCGGCGACGGTCTGTTCGACGGTGGCTGGCGCTACATGATCCTGCCGGCGCTGGCCCTCGGCCTTGGCCCGCTGGGGTCGGTCGCCCGGATGACGCGTTCCACCGTTCTCGAGGTGTTACCCGAAGACTACGTTCGGACCGCTCGGGCCAAGGGTGTCAGCAGCACGCGGGTGTTGTTCAAGCATGTCGGCAAGAACGCCTCGATCCCGATTCTGACCCTGCTGGGACTCGATGTCGGATACTACCTGGGTGGTGCGGTCGCCATCGAGGTCGCCTTCGGCTGGCCCGGAATGGGCCGGCTCTCGGTTCAGGCCATCCTGAACAAGGACTTTCCGACCGTGCAGGGCGTGATCATGGTATTCGCGCTGGGCTACACGCTCATCAACCTGATCGTCGACCTGCTGTATGCGGCCCTTGACCCTCGTGTGCGGTTGGGTTGAACGCGATGCAGATCGGCAGGAGGATGGCGTGACGATCACCTCGACGGGGCCCGCCGCGGCGGCGGCGACCGATGACGAACGTAGTCCCGGTGGTCCATGGAGCCAGGCGCTGCGCAGGCTGTTGGGCGACCCGTACTCGGTCGTCGCCCTGGTGGTGCTCGGGATTGTGGTCTTGCTCGCGGTGCTCGCACCCTGGGTCGCGCCGTACGACCCGCTGGAGACCGACCCGTCGGCCGCCATGCAGGGACCCTCGGGCGCGCACCTGCTGGGGACCGACAACCTCGGACGAGACCTGCTGAGCAGAGTCCTGGACGGCGCCCGCTTCTCCCTGATGATCGGTGTACTCGGCTCCGTACTGGGAGCGATGGTGGGCACCGTACTCGGAGTCCTGGCGGGCTATGTGCGGGCACTCGACGCCGTGATCATGCGGCTGGTCGATATCGTGCTGGCCTTCCCGTCGGTGCTGATCGCCTTGGCCGTTGTTGCTGCGCTCGGTGGCGGCATCTTCCAGACGATCCTCGCGATCGCCGTTTCGAACTTCCCCAAGTTCGTCCGGCTGGTCCGGGGACAGACTCTGGTGATCAAGGAACGCACGTACGTCGAGGCGGCGTTGTGCACCGGGCTGTCGCATCGACGGATCGTGCAACGACACCTGCTGCCGCACCTTCTCGGGGTGGTCGTCGTCTATGCGACCGTGCGGTTCGGGTTGGGCATTGTCATTGCCGCGACACTAGGCTTCCTCGGGCTCGGCGTACCACCACCCACGCCGGAATGGGGCGTCATGCTGAGTGACTCTCGGGAGTACCTGGCCATTCATCCGCTGATGCTGATGGTGCCAGCGGCGGCGATATTCATCACGGTCATTGCCGCGAACCTGCTGGGCGATGGCCTCCGGGACGCCTTGGATCCGAAGACCGACCGGGCAAAGGGCCGGGCCGTCCGGCGCCTGGGAATGGAGTGACGGTGGCGGCGACAGGAAACGGCGTGACGCGCGATCGCCATGCACATCGGGATGGCCGCTCTGATGGCGCTCCGGCGCTTTCAGAACTGAATCCGGAGGGGGGGCCGGTGCTGGAGGTGCGCGACCTCCGGACAGCCTTCGTCGGAGAGCGCGGGCCTATCAAGGCCGTCGACGGCGTATCTTTGCACGTCGCACGCGGCGAGGTTCTTGCGGTGGTAGGCGAGAGTGGATCGGGTAAGAGTGTCACCGCGTTGTCCGTGATGGGTCTGCTATCTCGCGGAAACAGCCGGGTGCTGGGCGGCAGCGTCAAGCTCTTGGGGGACGAGGTACTCGGTGCACCCGAAGCGCAGCTTCGCCGACTCCGAGGTGCCCGGATGGCCATGATCTTCCAAGATCCCATTGCCGCCCTCAACCCCGTGTTCACCGTCGGCAACCAGATCGTCGAGGCCATCAGATTGCATCTGGGCATGAGTAGGGGTCGCGCCCACGACCGTGCGGTCGCCATGCTCGCAGAGGTTGGCATCACCAACCCAACATTGCGCATGCGTCAGTACCCACATGAGCTGTCCGGTGGAATGTGTCAGCGCGTGATGATCGCGATCGCGCTGGCCTGCGAGGCTCGCCTGTTGATCGCCGACGAGCCGACGACCGGCCTGGACGTCACGGTTCAGGCACAGATTCTGGACCTGTTCCGGCAGATCAAGCAGCGACAGGACGTGGGGATCCTCCTGATCACGCACGACATGGGGGTGGTGGCAGACCTGGCGGACCGGGTCGCCGTCTACTACGCGGGTGAGGTGGTCGAGGAGAGCCCGGTCGAGGAATTCTTCGCCCGCCCCCGCCACCCCTACAGCGCCGGGCTGATGGCGTGCATTCCCGATCCGTGGGAGCGGGTGGACCGGATGCGAGACATACCGGGCACCGTGCCCCGGCTCGATTCTCTGCCTATCGGCTGCAGATTCAGCACCAGGTGTGAGTTCGCCAGCGAACGGTGCCGACAGGAGCACCCGTCCCTGCTGGAATGCGCGCCGCAGCGTACCGCTCGGTGCCACTATGCGCAGACGCTGGATCTGACCGGGACCACCGCATGACGGCGACGGAGCACCGCACCGAACCGCTCGACGGCGACCGGCGTGACCCGGGCACACCTGTGCTGTCGGTCACCGGACTACGAAAGGATTTTGGGGCGCACCGGGACGGATCGGCAGGCTCCTCGCTGGTGGCCGTCGATGACGTCAGCTTCGATATCCGGCCGGGTGAGAGCTTCGGGCTGGTGGGGGAGAGCGGTTCCGGGAAGACCACGACCGCACGGATGATCTTGAGGCTGACCGAGCCGACCGCTGGCCGCATCGTATTGGATGGTGTCGAGCTGACGTCCATGCGCGGGCAACCGTTGCGACGGGAGCGCCGCAACATGCAGATGGTGTTCCAGAATTCGATTGGCAGCTTGAGTCCACGGATGACCATTTCCGACATCGTCTCCGAGCCGTTGTTTGCGCACGGAGTCGGCACCCGACGCGAGCGGCGGGCCCGAGCGGCCGAGTGCCTTGGCCTCGTCGGTCTCGGTCGCGATGCGTTGGATCGGTATCCGCACGAGTTCTCCGGTGGGCAACGGCAGCGGGTCGGGATCGCTCGGGCGCTGGTGCTCCGCCCGAAGTTGATCGTGTGCGACGAACCCGTGTCTGCGCTGGACGTATCTGTTCGTTCCCAGATTCTCAATCTGCTGGCCGATCTGCGCGACCAACTCCGGCTATCCATGCTCTTTATCGGGCACGATCTCGCGGTGGTTCGCCAGGTGTGCGATCGCATCGGCGTGATGTACCTCGGCCGGTTGGTCGAGATAGCGGCCACCGACGCGCTTTTCGAACGGCCGACGCACCCGTACACCCAGGTGTTGCTGTCCTCGATACCATTGCCGAATCCCGATGTGCAGCGGAACAAGGAAAGGCTTGCCCTGGTCGGAGACGCGTCGGTGCCGCCCAACCCCAAGAGCGGATGCCGATTCTCCGGGCGCTGCCCTTACGGGATGGGCGCTGTTGACCCAGAGGTTCCGGTGTTGATGACGGTCGATGGGGAACATGCCGTTGAGAGTTGTCGCTGCGTGACGTCTGGGGCGTCGGCGGCGTTCCGCCCGCACTGACGGTTGTGTCGGCCGCTGGGCGGCGGCGATCATCGTCGCCGATCTGCGGGCATGCGGTGATCGATGGGAGGTACCGGTGCGTGCGTTGTCGCGCGGGCGAGGGTGGCTGACCGTGTGCATCGCGGTGACCCTGCTGCTCACCTATTGGCTGGTTAACACCATGACTCGGCCCATCATGGCGCCGTATGCGGCTTCGCTGGGTGCGGGACCGGGTGAGATCGGCGTGATCCTCGCGGCGTTGGCGTTGCCCGCCGCCGTGTGTGCGATTCCGATCGGCGCGGCAGCAGATCGGATGGGGTATCGCCCCGTCCTGATCTGCGGAGCGGTCGCGCTGCTGGCGGGCATCGTCGGCCTGATGCTGATCACCACCCCGATGCTGCTGCTGGTGCCGCAGACGCTGATCGGAACGGGATCGGTTGCTGTCTGGCTGGCGCTCCAGGGCCTGATGATCGAAGGGTTCGGCGCTGCCGCGGAGGGCTCCGAGGAGGGCCGAGATCGCCGGACCAGGCGAATCACGAACTATTCCACGCTCGCCGTGGCCGGCCAGCTGGGCGGGCCGCTGTTCGGCGGTGTGATCGCGGACGGCTGGTCCTCGGTTGGTGCGTTCGGTGTGGCCGCGGGGCTGTCTCTGGTCTGCCTGCTGTCCGGGATTCTGCTCCCCCGAGTCCAGCATGGTTCGACGGGCGGCGGCTCGGGCGAGCGCCTGAGCGCACGCGTCGTCGCAAGGTCTTACGTTCGAGGGTTTCGGATGCTGCGTGAGCCCGGAGTCATGCTGACCATGCTGGTCTCCTTCGTGGCGCTGTACCTGATGGATGTGCGTAACGGATTTCAGCCGCTGTACTTTCACGGCGTCGGGATGACCGCGACGCTGATTGGCGCGGTGCTGTCGGTCGGCGGGGTGTTCGCGCTGATGTCGCGGCTGATCGTGGTATACGCGTTGCGACGATTCCGGAATGGCACCGTGGTGATCTGGTGCCTGGCCCCCGGGGCGGCGGCCACCTGCTGCGTGGTCCTTTTCACCAGCGTCCCGCCGTTTTTCGTGTTGGGCGCCCTGGCTGGCCTGTTGCTCGGAGTGGCGCAACCGCTCACCCTCAGCCTGACCGCCGATTACACCAAGGAGTTCGAACGCGGTATGGGCATCGGTCTGCGGATGGTCGCGAATCGCGTTGCGCAGACGGTCGATCCGATGGTATTCGGCGGATTGGTGAGCCTGAGCGGGTTCGGCCTGGCCTTCGGCGCTACCGGCATCGCGCTCGGCAGCGCGGCCGTTGCGATCGGCTGGTGGCTCAACCGTGGTGAGCGGCCAGGGGAACCCGATCCGGCGGTGCGGGCCACCGGCGCCCGGCGAGTGCGGCGCGGCATGCGAGCGGCAGACGGACGCGATCAGACGGCGACTCGACAGTAAGGAGTGGAAATGGCCGAGGCGGACCTCATCCTGGAGAACGCGGTATTTCGAACCATGGTCAGCGAAAACGACGTGGCCGAAGCGGTCGCGGTGCGCGACGGGCGCATCATTGCGGTGGGAGGACGAAGGGAGATCAGGAAGCTGGCCGGGTCGACAACCGTGTCGATCGACTGCGGCGCCGCGACTGGCTTTCCGGGATTCACCGATGTCCACACTCATCTGCTGGGCGCCGCGAAGGAACGGTGCTACGAGATCAACTTCGATGCCGAACCACCATGCCGTTCGATTGCGGATGTGCAACGGAAGATCCGGGCGAAGGTTGCCGGACTCGCCGCGGGCGCATGGGTCACCGGTGGACAGGTTCGTGACGAGCGCTACGCCGAGCGGCGATATCCGACCCGTCGCGACCTGGACGCTGCCGCGCCGGACAACCCGGTCTACGTGCGCAGCACCGGTTCCCATATCACCTGCGTCAACAGCGCGGCGCTGGCGCTCGCCGGGGTCGACCGGAACACTCCTGACCCGCCAGGCGGCGTGATCGAGCGGGACCCGAGTGGGGAACCGACAGGCGTTCTCCGCGAGCGGGCGCGGCTCTTGTTCACCGATGGCGACCGCCCGATCATTCCGGCTTACACGATCGACGAGTCGGTGGCCGCGTTGGAGGCGACCGCACCGGACATTCTGCTGCGAAACGGGATCACCTCGGTCGGCACGATGGTCGTGGACAACGACGAAATACGAGCGCATCAGGTGGCCCGTCGTCGGGGCCGATTCCCTGTCCGGACCAAGCTTCAGGTGCGCGTCATCGAATCCGGGATCGCGCTGCCGGAGATGGCCGCCGTCGGTCTGATGAACGGATTCGGTGACGAATTACTGCACATCGGTGGAGTGAAGATCAGTGTTGACGGTGGATCGCTGCAGAAGAATGCGGCGCTCTACGAGGCGTACCCCGGCGAGCCCGACAATGTCGGTGTCATCCGGATCGAGCAACAGGAGTTGGACCAGACGATCGCCGCGGCGCATCGTTGTGGTCTGCGGCCGATGGTGCACGCGATCGGTGATCGCGCCTACGACATGACGCTGCTGGCATTCGATCGCGCCGGAACGCGAGCGGCGACGGATCACCGCAGCCGGATGGAACACTTCGGCAATCTGCCGGTCACCGCGAAACAGCTTGAGTCGGCCAGGCGGATGGGCGTCATCGCGTCGGTGCAACCGCAGTTCCTTGCCGTGTACGGCGACAAATGGGTGGACATTTTCGGTGAGGAGCGTGCGGGCGGCATCTTGCCGTTGCGCACCATGCTGGATGCCGGTGTCCGCGTCGTCGGGAGCTCGGACCACGGGATGACCACCACCAACCCCTTGGTCGGTGTGCAGGCCGTGGTGACCAGGCGCACGGGCGAGGGGACGCTGGTGGCGCCAGAGCAGGCGATTTCGGTCTACGAGGCCCTGCGGATGTACACGGTCGACGCGGCCTGGTCGGACTTCGAGGAGCATCGGCGGGGGACGATCGAAGTGGGCAAGGCGGCGGACCTCAGCTTCGTCGCTCGAGATCCGATGACCGCAGAGACCGACAGGATTGCCGAGATCCCCGTCACCATGACGGTGATCGCGGGTTCGGTCGCGTTTCGGGTGGCGTGACCGTGGCGCTCCTGGGCAGGCGTGGCGATGGCCGGTGTCCGTCGGGAGCGCCCAGTAGAGGGCCGAGTGGCGCGGACGACAGCGGCGCCGACCGGCGTCCGCGTTCTCGACAAGTTCTCGACAAGGAGGCACGATGAGCGAATTCACATCACTGCCCGCTGAGCTCCCGGTTCCGCTCGACGACGGCGCGGCCGCCCACCTGCCGGGAATGAGAATGCCCGCGGTGAGCTTGCCGAGTACCTCAGGCGAGTCCGTGGACCTGACCGCGTCGAGGGCCGGGCGCACCGTGATCTACCTCTATCCACTCACCGGCCGGCCCGGTCATCCGCTGCCGGTCGGGTGGGATGCGATTCCGGGGGCCCGCGGCTGCTCCACCGAGGCCTGCGATTTTCGCGACCACTATTCGGACCTGCGTCGCGCGGGCGTCACGTCCGTCTATGGGATGTCGAGCCAGTCGCCGGAGTATCAACGGGAGGCCGTCGGCCGCCTGCGCCTGCCCTTCGCCATGCTCGCGGACGAGGGATTCGTGGTGGCCGACGCCTTGCGGCTGCCTACCTTTGCCGCACCCGGCCACCCTCGCCTATACACCCGGCTCACGCTGATCATCCGTGCGGAACGCATCGAGCACGTCTTCTACCCGATCTTTCCCCCCAATACTCATGCTCGGCGCGTGCTCGCCTGGCTGCTGGCCAACCCGGCCGGCTGAGAACCCGGCCAATTCGGCCAGGCTCGGCGGGTCCGAGTTCGGTCGCGATCCCTGGACACCGGGTGATGCGCTCGGGGCGTCCCGGACAACTCGGACCGGCTGTGGTTCCATCGATGCGTGAGTATCCAGACCACCCGAGCCGATGCCCGCAGCCGCGGGCACGACTCAGCGGTGCGCGCCGAGGCCCTGATCGACCTGGGCGCCATCGCCGCGAACACCGCGCTGCTGTGCCGTGCCGCCGGAACCGCCCAGCTGATGGCCGTGGTCAAGGCGGACGGTTACGGGCACGGCGCCGCCGCGTCCGCGCGGGCCGCGGTGGCTGGCGGGGCGGCCCTGCTGGGCGTCGCCACTCCGAGCGAGGCGACCGCGCTCCGCGCAGCGGGCATCGACGCGCCGCTAGCCGCCTGGCTCTGGCCGCCGGAGGAGGATGTGCGGCCGGCGCTGGCCGCGGGGGTGCAGATCGGGGTGCCCAGCCCCGCGCACCTGGCCACCGTGGTCGCCGCCCGCTCCGCTGCGCCGGCCGGGCGGGTGCCGATCCACCTGAAGGTGGACACCGGCCTGGGCCGCAACGGCGCCACCGCGGCGGAAGCCGGCGCGCTGTTCGCCGCCGCGGCCGCCGCGCAGCGGGACGGCCTTGTCGAGGTGGTCGGCATCATGAGCCACCTGGCCTGCGCCGACATTCCGGGTGATCCGTCGGTCGCCGCTCAGACGGCGGCGTTCACCGCAGCGGTCGCCGGCGCGGCCGCCGCCGGGCTGCGACCCCGGTGGCGCCACCTGGCCAACACCGCCGCCACGCTCGATCATCCCGCCACCCGGTTCGACCTGGTGCGCTGCGGCATCGGCCTGTACGGGCTGTGTCCGGTGGACAGCAACCCCGGCCTGCGCCCGGCCATGACGCTGCGCGCGACCGTGGCGCTGACCAAGCGGGTGCCCGCCGGACAGGGCGTCGGCTACGGCCTGACCTATCGCACGACGGCGCCGACCACGCTGGCCCTGGTACCCCTGGGATACGGCGACGGGTTGCCGCGCATCGCGGGCAATGTGGGGGAGATGCTGGTCGGCGGACGACGCCGGCGCATCGCGGGCCGGGTCGCGATGGACCAGGTGGTTCTCGACTGCGGTGACGACCCGGTGCGCGCCGGGGATGAGGTCGTGGTGTTCGGCCCCGGAGATCGGGGCGAGCCGACTGCCACCGACTGGGCCGGCTACTGCGACACCATCGATTACGAGATCGTGACCCGGATCGGCCCGCGGGTGCCGCGCCGCACGGCCGGTGACGGGGTCACCGGCCGTGTCTCGGAGCCGCACCCGGCCCGCGCCAGGCCTGACCGAGGTGAGGCGCTGCGGTGAGCACGCTGAGCAAGGTGATCGGTTCGGCCTCCCTGGTCGGCGGGCTGCTGGGGGCGGCGGCGCTGGGCGGCGCGACGGCCCAGCGCCTGGCGCTGTTGCGCTACCGGGAGCTCGGCCAGGATCGGCAGCCGGAGGGCGATTTCGACGGGCTGGAGCGCGATCGCAGCTATTCGGTGGCCGCCGCGGACGGGGTGGCGTTGTATGTGGAGGAGGTCGGTCCCGCGGACGCCCCGCTGACGGTCGTGTTCAGCCACGGATGGACGCTGCGCCTGGGGTCCTGGCACTTCCAACGCATCGCGCTGGCCGGGCACGCGTCGTCGCGATCCCCGTCACCGCTGGATTCCCCGTCACCGCCGGGATCCTCGTCACCGCCCGACTTGCCACCGCGGCCGCGCCTGGTGTTCTACGACCACCGCTCGCACGGCCGATCCAGCAGGGCCACCCCCGGACACTCCACGATCGCCGACCTCGCGCTGGACCTGGCCGCGGTGATTGCCACCGCTGCCCCCACCGGGCCGCTGGTCCTGGTCGGGCATTCCATGGGTGGCATGGCGCTGCTCGCGCTGGCGGGCAGCAACCCGGGCCTGTTCGCCGACCGGGTGCATGGCGTGGCGTTGCTGTCCACCAGCGCCAGCGAGGCCGGCGCCACCGACGGGCGCTGGCTGCAGATCAATGGCGCCAACCCGCTGTTGCCGATCGTTGCCGCTGCCGCAGCCCGCTACCCCCGGACCTTCGAGCGCGGCCGGCGATCCGGCCGGGACCTGGTCTGGCTGATGACCAGGTCGCTGGGCTTCGCCGACCCGCAGGTGCCCGCGCCGCTGGTGGACTACCTGGATCGGATGATCTCCGGTACCCCCATCGACGTGATCGCCGAGTTCGCGCCCGAACTGTTCGGCCACGACCAGCGCGATACGGTGCCAGCGCTGTCCGGCATCCCCACGCTGATCATGGTCGGCGATGCCGACCGGATGACGCCGCCGTCGCGCTCCCGGCAGATTGCCGAGGTGCTCCCGGGGGCCGAGTTGGAGGTGATCCCCGGCGCCGGCCACATGGCCATCCTGGAGGCGCCGGACGTGGTCAACGACGCGCTGCGCCGGCTGCTGCGTCGCGCGTGGGCGCACGCCGCGCCGCCGGTGGGCCGAGCCATGCAGGCCGAGTCGTGACGACCCTGACGCTGCCCACGGCGCAGGACACCCTGGCCTTCGGCGATCGGCTCGGGCATCGGTTGCGAGCGGGCGACCTGATTATCCTGTCCGGCGCGCTGGGGGCCGGAAAGACCGTGCTTACCAAGGGGATTGCGGTGGGCATGGGGGTGACGGGCATCGTCATGTCACCCACCTTTGTGATCGCACGCGTGCACCGGCCGGCGCACCGCGGGGCCGTCCCGCTGGTGCACGTGGATGCCTATCGACTCGCCGGCGCGTTGGAGTTCGACGATCTCGACCTGGACACCGACCTGACGGCCGCCGCCATGGTGGTGGAGTGGGGCGAGGGCCGCGCGGAGCAGCTGGCCGAGGACCACCTGCTGATCCGGCTGACCCGACACCCGGACGACACCCGCACCGCGGAGCTCGTTCCCGTCGGCGAGCGGTGGCGCACGGTCGTGCTCGACCTGTCCGGCGGCTGACCCGACTGACCGCGCGCGCTCAAACCGGCACCATCGCGGGCAGTGCACTACCGTACGGTCAGCGGTACTACCCTCACCGCCCCACAGTTCCTACCAGGAGGTATCCGTGCACAAATCCGCCAAACTCGCGCTGGTCACCGCGTTGGGGGTGACCTCAGCTCTCGTCATCGCCGCATGCGGTGCCGGCCGGACCGACAACACCTCGTCCTCGACCAACAACGCCGCTCCCACGCAGACCCAGGAGAGCAACGCAGGTAACACGGGCGAGGCCGGCAACTCCAGCGAGCCAGGTCAGTCCAGTGCGCCCGGGACGTCGACCGGCTCGTCGGCACCGGCCGGGAACTCTAACGCCATCGTGAAGATCGGCACCACGGACCGGGTCGTGTCGCTGGACCCGGCCGGCTCCTACGACAACGGCTCGCTGATGCTGGAGGTCCAGCTCTACCAGTTCCTGATGAACATCCCGGCAGGCCAGACCGAGCCGCAGCCGGATGCCGCGCAGAAGTGCGAGTTCACCGACTCCGGAGCGTCGTACACCTGCACCATCAAGGACGGGCTGAAGTTCAGCAACGGTGACCCGCTGACCGCCAAGGATGTGGCCTTCTCGTTCAAGCGTGTGGTGGACATCAAGGATCCGAACGGCCCGTCGTCGCTGCTGAGCAACATGAAGTCCGTCGAGGCCACCGACGACCACACCGTCGTCTTCCAGCTCAACAATCCGAATGACCAGACCTGGCCGTTCGTGCTGGGCACGTCGGCGGGCCCGATCGTCGATTCCAAGATCTTCCCGGCCGACAAGCTGCTGGCGGACGACCAGGTGGTGGGATCCGGCCCGTACAAGCTGAACTCGTACCAGAAGAACGAGTTGGTCGCGCTGGACCCGAACCCGGACTACCAGGGCAATGGCGGCGCGATCGCCAACGGCGGGGTGACGCTGCAGTACTACACCGACGCCTCCAACCTGAAGCTGGCCGTGCAGCAGGGCGACATCGACGTCGCGTGGCGCTCGCTGGACGCCCAGTCGATCACCGACCTGCGCGGTAACGACAAGGTCAAGGTGCTCGAGGGACCGGGTGGTGAACTCCGCTACATGGTCTTCAACCTCAAGACCATGCCGGGTGCCACCGATGCGCAAAAGCTCGCAGTCCGTCGCGCGATCGCCGACTCGATCGACCGTAAGGCATTGGCGGACAAGGTGTACCAGGGCCTATACACGCCCGCGTACTCGATGATTCCGGACGGGCTGCCCGGCCACGTAGATGCGTTCAAGGACGAATTCGGTGACGCGCCGAACAAGGATGCCGCCGCCAAGGAACTCTCCGATGCCGGGGTGAAGACGCCGGTGACGCTGCCGATCCAGTACAACCCCGACCACTACGGCAGCGCCTCGGACCTCGAGTACAACGAGATCAAGCGGCAGCTCGAGGCCACTGGCCTGTTCAAGGTCAGCCTGCAGTCCGCGGAGTGGACCACCTACAGCAAGGAGCGGGTCGCGGACGCCTACCCGATCTACCAGCTCGGCTGGTTCCCGGACTTCCCGGATGCGGACACCTACCTGACTCCGTTCCTGGTGCCGGGCAACTTCGTCGGGGCGCACTACTGCGACGAGGGCGCCGCCGCGGGCTCCCGGCCGTGCGACAAGGATGGTGTGCTGCCGCTGCTCAAGACCGAGCAGACCGAGTCCGGCGACGCGCGCATCAGCGCGATCGAGCAGCTGCAGAAGATCTCCGCGACCGGTGACATGCCCACCCTGCCGCTGCTGCAGGGCAAGCAGATCGCGGTGACCGGCACCGACGTGACCGGGGTCGACAAGACGCTGGACACGACGTTCCTGTTCCGCTTCTGGCTGATCGGCAAGACCGCCTGACGGCCTGAAGACGCCTGGGACACAGTGATGGGTGTGGGGGGTAGGACACCGCTCCTACCCCCCACACTCGTCGATCGGACCGGAGATGACGTCGTGAACCACCGTGAGTAGCGCGACCGCGCGGGCGGGGTCGTTGCCCCGCTACATGCTGACCCGCCTGGCGCTGATCATCCCCATGGTGTGGATCCTGATCACGCTGGTGTTCTTCCTGATGCGCGGCATCGGTGACCCGATCTCGGCGGCACTCGGTGGCCGGCTACCACCCGAACAGATTGCCGAGCGAAAGCACGCCGCGGGATTCGACCGGCCCATCCTGGTCCAATACGGCGACTATCTCTGGAAGCTGCTGCACGGTGATCTCGGCACAACGCTGACCGACAACCGCCCGGTGTCCGATGTGCTGCTGACCAACGGGGCGGCCACCCTGGAGCTTGCGTTCTGGGCGTTCCTGATCGCGCTCGCGGTCGGGATCCCGTTGGGGCGCATCGCCGCTCGGCATCGCGACCGTATTCCCGACGTGTTCCTGCGCGTCTCTGGGGTGTTGTTCTACGCGGCGCCAGTGTTCTTCGTGGGGCTGCTGGGAAAGCTGGTGTTCTCGATCTGGCTGGACTGGCTGCCGGTGTCCGGTCGCGCGGACGCCGAGACCAGGCTGGCCATCAGCCATGTCTCACCCAAGACGAACATCTACATCATCGACGCGATCCTGTACGGAGAACCGCGCTACATCTGGGACGTGCTGTGGCACACCATCATGCCGGCCGTGACCCTGGGCCTGCTGGTCGGCGGGATCTTCCTGCGCCTGGTCCGGACGAACCTGCTGCAGACCATGAAGGACGACTACGTCGAGGCGGCCCGGGCTCGCGGCATCAGCGAGGGCAGGATCAACCGCAAGCACGCCTTCAAGAACGCCATGGTGCCGGTGGTGACCGTGATGGGCCTGCAGGCCGCGCTGCTGCTGGGCGGGGCGATCCTGACGGAGCGCACCTTCGAGTGGCAGGGGTTGGGGTACATGCTGGCCCAATACCTGACCAAGCGTGACTTCGTCGCCGTACAGGGGATCGTCACCGTGATGGCGGTCATCGTGGTGGTGGCGAGCTTCCTGATCGACGTCATCACCGCACTGATCGACCCAAGGGTGCGATACCGATGAGCATTGACGAGGTGGTGACGGCGGGCGGAGCCGGACCCGTCGCGCCGGTGGCGCCCGGCGGCGGGCGGGCCAACTGGTTTAGCCGGATGTGGCGCACCGTGCGGCAGGCCGGCGGCGTGCAACTGGGCATGCTGAGCGTGGGCGCGGTCATCGTGCTGCTGTTCGCCGTACTGGCGATCTTCGCGCCGTGGATCTCCCCCTACGGATTCAACGACGACAGCGCCGGCGGCGTGGACTTCCCGGTGCAGGCACCGCCGAGCGCGTTGCACTGGTTCGGTACCACCACAGGCGGCGGCGTCGACGTGCTGTCCCAGGTGATCTACGGCTCCCGCACCGCGCTGGAGGTGGTGCTGCTGTCGGTGGTGCTGGCCATCATCGTGGGCGTGCCGTTGGGCCTGCTGTCCGGCTACCTGGGCGGCTGGTTGGACCGGGTTCTGGTGCTCATCACCGATGCGCTGTTCGCCTTCCCGTCGCTGCTGCTGGCCATCGTGGTGTCCATCGCCGTGGTGGGCGGCAACTCCAGCGAGGGCGGCGGCATCCTGGCGGCCGCGGTGTCCATCACGGTGGTGTACATACCCCAGTACTTCCGGGTGGTGCGCAACGCCACGGTGTCGGTACGCGAGCGCCCCTACGTCGAAGCCGCTCGTGCCCTGGGAGCCCGGCCACGGGAGGTGATGCGCCGCTACGTATTCGGCAACGTCGTGCAGTCGGTGCCGATCATCGCCACCATCAACGGCGCAGACGCGATCCTGACGCTGGCCGGGCTGGGCTTCCTCGGATTCGGCATCGAGCCGTCGGCCGCCGCGGAATGGGGTTACCAGCTGAACAAGGCGCTGTCGGACATGGCCTCCGGCATCTGGTGGACGGCGGTGTTCCCCGGCCTGGCCATCGTGCTGCTGGTGCTGGGGCTATCGCTGATCGGCGAAAGCCTGAACGACGTGCTGGACCCGTTGTTGCGCACCCGCCGGTTGCGGCAGGTGATCCTGCCGGCCCGGCCCTCCGGGTCGGATGGCTCGGTGGCCGCCGGCGGCGCTGTCGCGCAGTCCACCGGCACTCGGGCCGCCCGCCGAGCGGCGAAGGCCGCCGGCCGGGCGCGCGGCGCCGATGCGCCGACCCTGTCCGTGCAGGACCTGCGGGTCTGGTACGCCGGTGTTGGTGCGCCGGTCCGCGCCGTCGACGGGGTCAGCTTCCAGTTGCAGCGCGGCGAGGTGCTCGGCCTGGTGGGGGAGTCCGGCTGCGGCAAGTCCACCCTCGGCCGAGCCATGCTTGGGCTGACGCCGGCCACGGCGGGTGTCGACGGGCACCTGGAGTTCCACGGCAAGGACCTGCTGGCCAACTCCGCGCGAGACTGGCAGCGGGTCCGCGGAGCCGGGCTCGGGATGATCTTCCAGGAGCCGATGACCAGGCTCGATCCATTGATGCGGGTCAGCGACCACTTCCGGGAGGCCATCCGCGCCCACCAGCGGGTGTCCCGCCGGGAGGCAGATCGCAGGGCGATGGATTCGTTGCGCGCCCTGGGTATTCCGCCGTCGCGGTACAAGAACTACCCGCACGAGTTCTCCGGCGGCATGCGGCAGCGCATCATGATCGCGCTGGCGCTGTCGATGCAGCCGGACTTCGTGGTGGCCGACGAGCCGACCACCGCGCTGGATGTGCTGGTGGAGGCGCAGATCGTAGAGGTGCTGGGCACCATCCGGGACACCTTCCGGCCCGCGATGATGCTGATCACCCACAACCTCGGCATCGTCGGTCGGGTCTGCGACCGGGTCGCGGTGATGTACGCCGGGCGGATCGTGGAGCAGGGCACCGTGGCCGAGGTGTTCGACCACCCCCAGCACCCTTACACCCGGGCGCTGCTGGGAGCCACCATCTCGATGGAGACCACCGAGTTGCGCAGTATTCCGGGGGCGCCGCCGGACCTGGCGGACCTGCCCTCCGGATGCCGATTTGCCGAACGGTGCCCGTTCGCCATGTCGGTCTGCCCGCGGCAGATGCCCAGGAACCTGGTGGTGGACGACCGCACGGTGGAATGTCACCTGTTCGATGACACGCTCACCGAGGCCGACCGCCGACCCCTGCAACACGTCGAACTCGAGGCAGCAGATGAAGCCTGACGCACCCGCGGACCCGCCCACCGCCGGCGCCCCGGGCGGCGCGTCGACCATCACCAGGTCTGCGGCGCCCTCGGCCGGTCCGCTGATCTCGCTGCGCGACACCTCCGTGCACTACCCCCTCGGAGGCTCCTCGCTCGGCCGCCTGTTGGGCCGCTCGCACGGCGTTGTCAAGGCGCTGGACGGTGTCTCGCTCGACCTGGACCCCGGCGAGATCGTCGGACTGGTCGGCGAATCCGGGTCCGGCAAGTCGACCCTCGGTCGGGCCATCCTGGGCCTGGCTCCGGTCACCGGAGGCGAGGTGCGATACCGCGACACGGTGATCTCGCAGATGGGCGACCACGACTTCCGGCCGTACCGGCAGAAGATCCAGATGATCTTCCAGGACCCGGCCGCCGCCCTGAACCCGACGATGACCATCGGCAACGGCATCGCCGATGCGCTGCGCATCCACCGCATCCCGGAGGGCGACCGGCCCGCGATCGTCGAGGAGTCGCTGGAACGCGTGGGGCTCAGCCCCGCGCAGCGGTTCATCCCGAAATACCCCGGCGAGTTATCCGGCGGCCAGAAGCAGCGCGCGGTCATCGCCCGGGCGATCTGCCTGGGCCCGGAGATGCTGATCGCCGACGAGCCGATTTCCATGCTGGACATGAGCGTTCGCGCCAAGATGCTGGACCTGATGGAGGGCCTGCGCCGGGATCTGGGCATCTCGTTCCTGTACATCACGCACGACCTGGCATCCGCCCGCTTCTTCTGCGACCGCATCGCCATCATGTATCTGGGTCGCATCGTGGAGATCGGCCCTGCCGAGGAGATCTTCCGCACCCGCGCGCACCCGTACACCCGGGCCCTGATGCGTGCCATCCCGGACATCTCGCATCGTCGGGACACCGTCACCGAACTGCCACGCGGCGAGATCCCGGATGCCGCCCGGCCACCGATGGGCTGCGCGTTCCACCCGCGCTGCCCGAAGGCGTTCGACGCCTGCGGCTGGGAGGGGCGCGATCTGCGCACCCTGTTGGAGGAGCGGTGGACCGCCAAGGACCTGGACACCTACCGCGCCGAGTCGGCGCTGGTCTCCCAGCTCGACCAGGTGCAGACCCAGGTCTCCGCGGACGGCGCCCAGGCGGTGGTGCCCAGCTCGGATCCGCAGGCGCTGGAGGCGATCATCAATGAGATCCGCGAGCAACGTCCGGACGAGCCGCTCTTTTCCGCGCTGCGCGGCGTGCACCGCGAGCACGGCCGGCTGCGCCTGGAGCTGGCGCCGTTCCGGGAGCCTCGCCTGACGCCGCAACCGGGCCGGGCCGGGGCCGTCTCCTGCCACCTGTACCCGTCCGACGGGGTCGGGCGCGCGCAGTAGCTATCAGGATTCGTCCGGGCCAGACGGGCGGGCCGGCGTGCTGGCCCGCACCACCACCTCGCCCGGCACCGGGCGGACCACCGGGCCCTCCGCCGGGTCCGGCATCAACGCCAGCTCCAGTGCCTGTCGGCCCATACCCACCAGCGGGATGCGCACGGTGGTCAGCGGGGGCGCCACATCGCGCAGCGTCGCGATGTCGTCGAAGCCCGCCAGCGCCAGATCCTGCGGCACCCGATGGCCCTGCTCCCGAAGCGCGGCCATCGCTCCCACCGCCATCACGTCGTTGACGGCGAAGACCGCGTCGACCTCCAAGCCTCGGTCCAGCAACTCGGTCATCGCCACGTAGCCGCCGTCCCGGGTGTACTGCGCGCCGACCACGTTCTCCGGCGGCAGGTCGATCCCGTAGTCCGCCAGGCCCTCGCGGAAACCGGCCAGCCGGTCCTCACTGGTGACCAGTTGCTCCGGCCCGGCCAGCACCGCGAACCGTCGGTAGCCCAGCGTGTGCAGGGTGCGGGCGAGCCGCCGAGCCCCGTCGACGTTGCCCACCGCCAGCGTGCTGCAGCCCAGCCTGTCCTGCCCGATGGCCGCCACGTGACCGCCGCCGGCGGTGATGGCCGACAGCATGGCGGTCGTGGCGGCAGTGACTTCTGGGTCGGCGAACCGGGAGCCGGCCAGGATCACCGCGCGGGCTCGCTGCCGTAGCAGTGCTTGCAGGTGCCGCAATTCCAGTTCCGGATCGGACAGGGTGGAGGCGATGGTGACGATGAGGCCGTGTTCGGCCGCCGCAGCCATCACGCCCGAGGCGATGGCGGCGGCGTAGGGATCGGCGATGTCGTGCACCACCAGACCCACCGTGGTCGTGGTGCCGCGGGCCATCGCCTGGGCATTGGCGTTGACCGAGTAGCCCAATGCGGTGGCCGCCGAGATCACTCGTGCGGCCAGCTCTGGGCCGACCGTCCGGCCGGGGGATCCGTTCAGCGCGCGGGACGCGGTGGCCAACGACACGCCTGCGGCCCGGGCCACCTGCGCCAGCGTCACCTGCCCGGTCACCGTGACCTCGCTTCCTTCGCGCCCCGCCCGTGCCGCCGCGCGGGAGGACCGGTGCCCTTCCCGCGCGCCCTCCCGCAAGGACCCTAGCCCGGTGACCATCTCCCGCCGCCTCGCGTGGGCCGTAGCATGAGTCACCGTGCTCGTGCTCGCCCTGGATACCTCGACCCCGGTCGTGACCGCCGGTGTGGTGGCGCTGCTGCGCCCGCACGAGTTGCTGGCCGAGTCGCAGCAGCAGCCGGCGCCGGATGCGGGACCGGCTGCCGGGGCGGCCGACGGCCGCGGGCGCCCCATCCCGCCGGGCCGGCCCTGCCGGACGCTGGCCGAGCACACCGTGACCGACGCCTTCGGGCATGCCGAGCACCTCATGCCGCTGGTGACGGCGGCGCTGGCCGAGGCGGGTCGCGCCCTGGCCGAGGTGGAGGCGGTGGTAGTCGGTATCGGGCCCGGGCCGTTCACCGGGCTGCGTGTTGGCATGGCCACGGCCGAGGCGCTAGGCGACGCGCTGGGCGTACCGGTGCACGGGGTGCCGAGCCACGACGCCATGGCCCGCCGGGCCGCGCCATCCGGCACGCCGGCCGGAAAACCGCACGGGGAACCGGACAGGGAGTCGTACGGGGATTTCCTGGTGGTCACCGACGCCCGCCGTCGCGAGGTCTACCTGTCCGCCTATCGGGAATCCGTTCGCCGTCGGCTCGGCCCGACCGTCGTCGCGCCCGCCGCGATCGCGGGCCTGCTGGCCGAGCACGAGATCACCCCCCGATGGCTGACCGGTGCCGGTGCCCACCTGGTGACGGCGGTGACGGGGCTGGCCGTGCGGGAGCCGGCGGACCCGCTGGCCGAGCATCTGGTGGTGTGCGCCGCGCGCCCGCTGCTGACCGGGGCGGTTCCCGGCCCGTTGACCCCGCTGTATCTGCGTCGCCCGGATGCGGTCGCGCCGGGTGCCCCGAAACCGGTGTTGCCGCAGGATGAACCGACGGGAGGACGACGGTGACGGCGCCGGCCGGGGTGAGCCCTGGCGCGACGGGCGCGGGCACCGGTCCGCTACCCGAGCCCATGCGGTGGTGGGACATCGAGCCGGTCGCCGAACTGGAGCAGATCCTATTCCCGGGTGACTCGCCCTGGACGGCGGCCATGTTCTGGGCGGAACTGGCCGCCGGCCATCACTACGTCGTCGTCCGCTCGGACAGGGGGATGCTGCTGGGATATGCCGGGTTGGCCATCGGGCCCGATGAGGCCAGTGTGCAGACCATCGGGGTCGCGCCACAGGCGCGGGGCGCGGGTATTGGGCGGGCCTTGCTGCGCGACCTGCTGACCGCCGCGGGCGAGCGACCGGTGCTGCTGGAGGTTCGCGTGGACAACGAGCCGGCCATCGAGCTGTACACCTCGGAGGGTTTCGAGCGGATCGGGCTGCGCCGCCGCTACTACCAGCCCAGCGGTGCCGATGCCTACACCATGCTGCGGCCCGGGGGCGGCACGATCGCCGACGGCGCCGACCCCGCGCGGCGGGGTGACCCGGATGCCGCTTCGCGAACGATCTTCCGGGGGGCGCGATGACGGACCTGGGGCCGGGCTCGATCCTGATGGGCATCGAGTCCTCCTGCGACGAAACGGGAGTCGGGCTGGTTAGGCTCACCGACGGGGCTCCCGAGCTGCTCGGCCACGCGCTGGCCTCCAGCGCCGACGAGCATGCCCGCTTCGGTGGGGTGGTCCCGGAGATCGCTTCCCGGGCGCACTTGCAGGCCCTGCTGCCCACCGCGCACCGCGCCTTCGGCGCGGCGGGGATCTCGCCATCGGCGGTGGACGCGGTAGCGGTGACGGCGGGTCCGGGCTTGGCCGGGTCGCTGCTGGTGGGTGTGGCGGCGGCGAAGGCTTATGCGGCCGCCTGGGGTGTCCCGCTGTTCGGGGTCAACCACCTGGCCGGGCACGTGGCCGCCGACACCCTGGAACACGGCCCGTTGCCGAAACCCACGCTGGCGCTGCTGGTCTCGGGGGGCCACACCCAGCTGCTGCGGGTCAAGAGCCTGGCGGCAGACGTGCCCGACGCGATCACCGAGATCGGCACCACGGTGGACGACGCCGCCGGAGAGGCCTACGACAAGGTGGCTCGGCTGCTCGACTTGGGCTATCCGGGCGGACCCATCATCGATCGGCTAGCCGGTGACGGGGATCCCTCCGCGATCGCGTTTCCGCGCGGGCTGACCGGACCATCTGGGCTCCGGGACGATCGTCACCGCTACGATTCTTCTTTCTCCGGGTTGAAGACCGCGGTGGCACGGTACGTCGAGGGCGAGCGGCGGGCCGGGCGCGCGGTGAGCGTCCCCGATGTGTGCGCCTCGTTCCAGGAAGCGGTCGCCGACGTGTTGACGGCCAAGACGGTGCGCGCCGCCACCGACCTGGGCATCGGCACCGTGGTGGTGGCCGGGGGCGTGGCGGCCAACGGACGGCTCCGCGCGCTGGCCGCGCAGCGGTGCTCCGCCGCGGGACTGCACTTGCGGGTGCCGCGGATCGGGCTGTGCACCGACAACGGCGCGATGATCGCCGCGATCGGCGCTCACGTGGCGGTCGCCGGCGCATCGCCGTCTGGGCCGTTGCTGACCGCTGATCCCGGATTGCCGGTCGACACGGTGCTGGTCGCCTAGTGGGCGCGGCGTCACGGTCTCGGATGTCATGACCCGCCCGCGGTTGAGTCCTGGCACTCTCGCGGTTAGAGTGCTAGTTGTCCGCCGGATGCTCCGGCCCGGCACCCGCGACGACGGGCCCGGAGGGTCATGTGGGCGCACCGAGTCCAACTAGAACCATCGAACCCCAGAAGGGGGAGGTCACACCGTGGCGAGCGTGAACATCCAGCCGCTCCGAGGGCGACGTCGTCATCTACTCGAAGTACGGCGGCACCGAGGTCAAGTACGGCGGCGAGGAGTACCTGATCCTGTCGGCCCGCGACGTGCTGGCCAAGATCAGCAAGTGACGCGCGGCGGGCGAGAATGCCCGCCATCGTCCGAGCACGCCCCGGCCCGCGATCGCGGTGCCGGGGCGTGTTGCGCTGCGGGGTCGGCCCGGTAGGAAACGGGCCGGACCGTGACGCACCCCAGTGTCAATAACCCTTCGAGGACAAGGACATCAAGCACCATGGCGAAGCAGATCAGCTTCGATACGTCGGCTCGTTCCGCGCTGCTGCGCGGGGTGGACAAGCTGGCCGACACCGTCAAGGTCACCCTCGGCCCACGCGGCCGGTACGTCGTGCTGGATAAGAAGTTCGGCGGCCCGACGGTCACCAACGACGGCGTCACCATTGCCCGGGACGTCGACCTGGCCGACCCGGGCGAGAACCTCGGCGCGCAACTGGCCAAGACGGCCGCCACCAAGACCAACGATGTGGCTGGCGACGGCACCACGACCGCGACGGTGCTCGCTCAGGCGATGATCGCCGAGGGCCTGCGCAACGTCGCCGCGGGCGCCGACCCGATGGCGCTGCGCGCCGGGATCGCCGTCGCCGCGGAGAAGGTTGGTCAGCTGCTGGCCGAGCGGGCTACCCCGGTCGCCGGGGATCATCAGCGGGTCGCGCAGGTGGCCACCATCGCATCCCGGGACGAGGCGATCGGCGCGCTGATCGGCGAGGCCATCGAGAAGGTCGGCGCGGACGGTGTGGTGACGGTCGAGGAGTCCAGCGGGCTGACCACCGAGCTCGAGTTCACCGATGGGTTGCAGTTCGACAAGGGCTACATCTCCCCGTACTTCGTCACCGACGCGGAGGCCGGCGAGGCCGTGCTGGAGGAGGCAGCGGTGCTGCTGGTGCGGGAGAAGGTCTCCGCGCTGGCCGACCTGCTGCCGCTGCTGGAGAAGGTGCTCGCCGATTCCAAGCCGCTGCTGGTGATCGCCGAGGACGTCGACGGGGAGGCGCTGGCCGCGCTGACTGTCAACGCGCTGCGCAAGACGATCAAGGCGGTCGCGGTCAAGTCGCCGTTCTTCGGCGATCGCCGCAAGGCGTTCATGCAGGACCTGGCGATTGCGACCGGCGGCGAGGTGATCTCGTCCGAGGTCGGCCTCAAGTTGTCCGAGGTCGGACTGGACGTGCTCGGCTCTGCCCGCCGGGTGGTTGTCACCAAGGACACCACGACCATCGTGGACGGTGGCGGCACCGCGGAGGCGATCGCCGACCGGGTGGCGCAGATCCGTCGGGAGATCGAGGACACCACCTCGGACTGGGACCGGGAGAAGCTCTCCGAGCGGTTGGCCAAGCTGGGTGGTGGAGTTGCGGTGGTCAAGGTCGGTGCGGCCACCGAGACGGAGGTCAAGGAGCGCAAGCACCGCATTGAGGACGCCGTGGCCGCCACCAAGGCCGCCGTTGCGGAGGGCATCATCCCCGGCGGTGGGTCGGCACTGGTGCACGCCGCGGCCGAGTTGGCCGATGGCCTGGGGCTGCCCGGCGACCGCGCGCTGGGTGTGGCGATCGTGCGCCGCGCCCTGTCGGCACCGGCGCATTGGATCGCGGCCAATGCCGGGGTCGAGGGCGCCGTGATCGTCGCCCGGATCGCCGAGGCCGAGCAAGGACACGGCTACAACGCCGCCACCGGCGAGATCACGGACCTGCTCGCCGCCGGCATCATCGACCCGGTCAAGGTGACCCGGGCCGCCGTGGAGAACGCCGCGTCGATCGCCGGCATGGTGCTGACCACCGAGACCACGGTGGTGGACAAGCCGGAGCCGCAGAAGGCGCCAGCGCCCGGCGGGCACCACCACTGAGGTAGCAGCGCCACCCCTCCGAGTGATGCGGGCGGGCCCCGGATCACCGCTTCGGTGAACCGGGGCCCCGCCCGCCGAGGCCATGCGCCCCCGTTGGAGTGTCTCATCGCCTGAGAGAGTGACGACAATCGGGCGCTTCGGTCGTGACATCACGCTCCGTGCATCGTAGGCTCAGGCGCGATGGGTAGCGGGAGTGTGCAGCGCGTTCGGGCGGCGATGGTCGCCCCACGCTGGCGCATGCTGCCCCGGTGGCGCGGCCGGGTTCGCCTAGTGCGCGGTCGCCAGCATCTGCTGTCGCTCGCCCTCGCTCAGGCCACCCCAAATCCCGTACGGCTCGTGCACCTGCAGGGCGTGCCGGCGGCAGGCCTGCAGCGCGGGGCAATGCGAGCAGACCGCCTTTGCCTGGGCTTCGCGCCGGGCCCGGGCCGGGCCGCGCTCGCCCTCCGGATGGAAGAAGTAAGCGCTGGACATGCCGCGGCAGGCCGCGTGCAATTGCCAATCCCATACGTCGGCGTTGGGTCCTGGAAGGCGTCGGGTATCTGCCATCGGGCTCCCCTTCTTCGTTCCGGCCCGGTACCACGGCCGATACCGACGAAGGGGGACGCCGCGCCCGGTGTATCGCGGCGGTCTGCCGACCGTCGCGGGTGCTCCTGCGAGCGTCCCTGCTTCCACCGGATCCGCAGTGATGCCGGGGCTGCAGTTGACCTGACCATAGATCGCCGCTTCGTCATGATCAAGACCGCTGCGGCCACCGATGGCCACCATCGGGTGCAGATCGGTGGGGTGACAGCTTGCAACAAGTTCACTACACTGTGTAATGCCACGCGGTCAGAACGGGACAAGATCATGTGGCGGACATCCGATCGGGTCGTGATGCGGGGATCCGCCGGTCAACAGGCAGCCACCATCCGGAGGCGGCACCGGTGGTTTCCGACCAGCGAGGGGGATTGAGCCCGTGACGAGTGTGTTGATTTGCGACGAGCGCCGGAGCGCCCGCGAGGGACTGAATCGCGTGATGGTCAGCGTGCCGTCCGTGGAGGAGATCGATTCAGTCTCCAGCGGTGACGAGTTACTCGCCCGCTACGGGCGGGAGGCGGCCGATGTGGTGCTGATCGGCACGCAGCGCGCCCTGACCAGCGGCATCGAGACCACCCGCCGCCTGTTGGCGGTGCACCCGTCGGCGGTGGTGATCGTCTTCGGCTCGCCCGACGACACCCCGTCGATTGCCGCGGCCATCGCCTGCGGCGCGCGGGGTTTCCTGCGCTGGGACGTCACCGCCCCCGAACTCCTCGCCGCGTTGGCCGACACCCTGACCAACCCGCGCATCCCGTCACCTCGGGACGCGATGGACGGCGATGCTCCCCTGACCGAACGGGAGCTGCAGGTGCTACGGGGGATGAGTCAGGGGCAGTCCAACGGGGAGATCGGGCACGAACTGTTCCTGTCCGAGGACACGGTGAAGACGCATGCCCGGCGGTTGTTCCGCAAGCTGGGCGCCCGGGATCGAGCGCAGGCCGTTGCGGTGGGGTTCCGCCGTGGCCTGGTCGCGTGACCGGGTTGTTCGCCGGTCACCGTGACGATGCGCCGCCGCTGCGCCATCGTGCGTCATACCATCGGGCGTCGGCCGAATGGCCGGCGGGCGGGTCGGTCGACGGCCCGTCATTGGTCGCTACCGGGGGATGTGCCACGTCCTCGTCGACGGCAGCACTGTAACGACATGGTGGTCAGGGGCGATGGACCTGTCGGATGACGAGATCGACGTCGTGGTGGACCGGGCGGTCACCGGCGACAGGTCCGCATTGGCCGAGTTGCTCAGGCGGATTCACCCGATGGTCGTGCGCTACTGTCGCGCGCGGATGTCGGCCTCCCACCGATCACTGTCCTCCGCCGACGACATAGCGCAGGAGGTGTGCATGGCCGTGATGACCGCTCTGCCCACCTACGCGCGTGATGGCCGACCCTTCCTGGCCTTCGTTTACGGCATTGCCTCGCACAAGGTGGCCGACGCCCACCGGTCGGCGGCGCGCTCGCGTTCGCACCCGATGGCCGACGTCCCGGATGGTGTCAGCGACGAGGTCGACCCCGAGGACCTCGCCGTCCAGGGTTCGGTCGGTCGCACCATCGCGGGCCTGCTGTCCGAGTTGCCCCCACTCCAGCGGGAGATCCTCATCCTCCGGGTGGCCAGCGGCCTGTCCGCCGAGGAAGCCGCCGACACTCTGGGCACGACGGCCGGCGCCGTCCGGGTCGCCCAGCATCGCGCCCTGGGCAAGTTGCGCGCGCTGGTCACCGCCGACGCCGAGCTGGTGGAGCTGCTGACCTGATGCCGCCCACCGGCCCCCGCCGCGTTCCGCGCTCGACCAGGCCGTCCCACCCGGACGACCTGGTCGCGATCGCCTTCGACGACGCGGTCTTGGACCGGCTGGCCGCCCGTACCCGCCGGGCGACGACGCGCGGATGTTCGCGCTGGCTCAGTGATGCCGGCAGCGACAGCGTGTCGGAGCTGTTCGCCCAGTGGCAGGACCAGCTCGTCGGTCGCCCGGCCCCGGCACCGTTGGACACCGACCGGGCCGCCGAACTCGTGGCGGCCGGCGGCCATCGCAGCTCGTTCCGCCCGGTGATGGCGGTCGCTGCCGCCATCTGCGCCCTGCTGGTCGGCTCCGCCGTGGTCGGCGCCCGGTCCGCCCGGCCCGGCGACCCGCTGTTCCCCGTCACCCAGGTGCTGTGGTCCGACCAGGCGCAGTCCGCCGTGGCGGGCGAGCAGGTTCGCGGTGCGATCGACGAAGCCCGGGCGGCGCTGGCCGCCGGGCGGCCCGAGCGGGCCATGGCGCTGCTGGAGCAGGCGACTCGGGGCCTGGACCGCATCAGTGACCGACAGGACCATGCCGCGGCGCAGCAGGACCTGGCGGCACTGTGGAACCTGCTGGCCAGGGTGAGCCCGAAGGCGGCGGCCGCGGCCGCAACGGCGCGGGCCACCTTCGAGTCGCCCGGCTCCGGGCCGTCGTGGGTCAGCGCGGCCCTCGGTGCGGGTGGTGTGATGCCGGCGATCGGTTCGACCGTGGCGGCCGGGTCCGGCCGTTCCGCGCTGCCCGGATCCGGGACCTCGCAGGATGCCGCCGACGGCGACGCGGGCGCGGTCGTCGCCGGTCCGGCCGCGGCCGGCGAACCGGCTGGATCCGGCGTTCAGTCGTCCGGTGTCTCGTCCTCGGCTCCGGCGCCGGTGGTGCCGGCCACCACCGCCTCGGTCGACCCGGTCCAGACGGCCGACTCGGCGACCGCGGCGCAGCCGACCTCCAGTGCCGCATCGGCCACCCGGACGACGCCGGTGACGACGCAGTCCGTGGCGCCGTCCAGCGCCTCTGGGCCGGCCACCTCCACCGCGCCCAGCACGGCCCCGCAGACCTCGACCGCCGCGCCAACCACCGCGGTGACGTCCGTCGCCCCGACACCCACGGCCCCCGGAACGCCGTCGCCCGGCTCGGAATCGGCGCCCGGCACTGGCACCGTCGCCACCCCGGCGCCGTCGACGGCGGTGACCTCGACGGCCGGCATAGCTCCGCCGGTCTCCAGCACCGAGGCGCCGCCCAGCTCGGCCGAGGCGACGGCGGCCAACCAGGCGCTCATCGTGCAGCAGTCACCGACCACCGCCCCCACGTCGACCGAATCCTCCCTGGCCCCGACCAGCTCGGCGCCCGCCGCGCCGTCCGGAGGCTGACGCACCACCGGTCCGATGATCCACCGCGGGACCGCGGACGCCCCGCGCCTACCATGGTGGTGGCCGCATCGACGCCGATCCGGCGGCGTTCACCGACAGGGCCGGGAGGGGTCAGACCGTCATGGCAGTTGAGCCGCGCAGCGACATCCCGCGGGCGCCGGATCCCGACGAGAAGTTTGCTCTGGTCGGGCTGACCTACGACGACGTCCTGCTGCTGCCGGACGCCTCGGATCTGATCCCCAGCGAGGCGGACACCTCCACCCGGCTGACCCGCCGGGTCAGCCTGAACATCCCGCTGGTGTCCAGCGCCATGGACACCGTCACCGAATCCCGCATGGCCATCGCCATGGCTCGGCAGGGTGGCATCGGCGTGCTGCACTACAACATGCCGCCGGACGACCAGGCGGCTCAGGCGGAGACGGTCAAGCGCTCCGAGGCCGGCATGATCACCGACCCGATCACCTGCTCGCCCGAGCACACGCTGGCCGACGCCGACGCGCTGTGCGCCCGGTTCCGCATCTCCGGAGTGCCCGTCGTCGACGACGCCGGCCATTTGGTGGGCATCATCACCAACCGGGACATGCGCTTCGAGGCGGACATGACGCGCCCGGTCCGCGAGGTGATGACCGCCATGCCGCTGGTCACGGCGCCGGTCGGGGTCAAGCCCGACGAGGCGCTGGCCCTGCTGCGCGCCCACAAGATCGAGAAGCTGCCGCTGGTCGATGCCGATGGCGTGCTGCGCGGCATGATCACGGTGAAGGACTTCGTCAAGACCGAGCAATACCCGCTGGCGGCCAAGGACTCCTCCGGCCGACTGCTGGTGGCTGCCGCCGTCAGCGTCGGTGACGCGGCCTTCGAGCGGGCCATGGCACTGGTGGACGCCGGGGTGGACGTGCTGACGGTGGACACCGCGCATGGGCACTCCCGGGCGGTCGCCGACATGGTGGCCCGGCTGGTCAAGGAGGTCGGCGAGAAGGTCGACGTGATCGGCGGGAACGTGGCGACCCGGGCCGGCGCGCAGTCGCTGATCGACGCGGGTGCGGACGCGGTCAAGGTCGGGGTCGGCCCCGGCTCGATCTGCACCACCAGGGTGGTGGCCGGGATCGGGGTGCCACAGGTGACGGCGATCCACGAGGCCGCCAAGGCCTGCCGGCCGGCCGGTGTCCCGCTGATCGGGGACGGCGGCCTGCAGTTCTCCGGTGACATCGCCAAGGCCATTGCGGTCGGCGCCGACACGGTGATGCTGGGCTCGCTGCTGGCCGGGGTGCAGGAGTCGCCCGGCGAGCTGATCTTCGTGGCCGGCAAGCAGTACAAGACCTACCGCGGCATGGGCTCGCTGGGCGCGATGCGCTCCCGCAGCTCGTCGCGGTCCGGGGCTCGCGAGGGCGTGGCGGACTCGGGCCCGGTGGCCGGCGGCTATTCGCGCGGCCGGTACGGGCAGCACGATGTGCTCAACGACGACAAGCTGGTACCCGAGGGGATCGAGGGCCGGGTGCCCTATCGGGGCCGGCTGGCCGACGTGACGCACCAGCTGGTGGGCGGGTTGCGCGCGGCGATGGGCTATACCGGGTCGCGCACCATCGGCCGGCTGCAGGAGGCCAAGCTGGTGCGCATCACCTCGGCCGGGCTGCGCGAGTCGCACCCGCACGACATCACCATCACCGCAGAGGCACCCAACTACTTCGACCACTGACCCGCCACTCCGGTCACCTGGCCGCGCTGATCAACTGACCTCGCGCTTATCATTTCGGCTGAAATGTGACGGATGTGACAGGAGTTGCCGACTTCGGACGCGGCTGAGAAGTTGATAAGCGCCGGGGCGGTGACGGGGTCGGCGCGCCGGGGCGGTGACGGGAGCGGCGGCCCGAGACCCGTCGGCAACCATGCAGCACGATCGGAGGACCGCGGTGCCGGAGAGTGTGGAGATCGGCATGGGCCGGGAGGCCCGGCGTACCTATGACCTGACCGACATCGCGATCGTGCCGTCCCGGCGGACCAGGTCCTCCGCGGACGTGTCCACCACCTGGCAGATCGACGCCTACCGGTTCGACATCCCACTGGTGACGGATTCCTCGGATGCCGTCGCGTCCCCGGAGCTGGCCGTCGAGGTCGGCCGGCTCGGCGGTCTCGGGGTGATCAACGCCGAGGGCTTGTGGGCCCGGCACGCCGACCCGCGGGCGGTGATCGAGGACATCCTCGACATCGCTTCGAACGCCGAGGATCCGGACCAGGCCACCGCCGCCCTGCAGCGCGCCTACTCGGCGCCCATCGACGACGCGCTGCTGGCCGAAGCGATCGGTGTGGTGAAGGCGGGCGGCGGCACGGTGGCTGCCCGGGTGTCGCCGCAGAACGCCGCCGATCTGGCGCCCCGGGTGATCGCGGCAGGGGCGGAACTGCTGATCATCCAGGGCACCATCGTGTCCGCGGAGCACGTCCGGCGCGGTGGCGAGGCGCTGAACCTCAAGTCGTTCATCGCGGACCTGGACGTGCCGGTGATCGTCGGTGGCGTGGCGAACTACCAGACCGCCACTCACCTGATGCGTACCGGCGCCGCCGGGGTGATCGTCGGCACCGGCGCGGGAGCCGCCTCGACCACCGACGAGGTGCTGGGCATCGCGGTGCCGATGGCCACCGCCATCGCCGACGCCGCCGCCGCTCGCCGCGCCTACCTGGACGAGACCGGTGGCCGGTACGTGCACGTCATCGCGGCCGGCGACATCACCACCAGCGCCGACATCGCCAAGGCCATCGCCTGCGGCGCGGACGCCGTGATGCTCGGTGAGCCCCTCGCAGCCTGCGACCTGGCGCCGGCCCGCGGCTGGTACTGGCCACACCAGGCCGCGCACCCGGTGCTGCCCCGTGGCTACCCGGCGCTGGCCGGGCTGGCCGACACCTCGCTGCAGGTGCTGCTGGCCGGACCGGCGCGGGACGCCGAGGGCCGGACGAACCTGTTCGGAGCGTTGCGCCGGGCGATGGCGAAGGCCGGATACTCCGACCTGAAGGAGTTCCAGAAGGTGGGCCTGATCGTCACAGGCTAGGGCTCCGCCCTACAGTGAGACCCGCCGTCCACAGGTCAGCAGGGCGGCGCTGATGGCAGTGGCGCGCACGGGCCATCCGTGCGGACCGGAAGGCGGGAGACGGTGACGCAGCCCCGGCCAGACGGGCCGCTGATCGCAGCGCTGGATGTGGGCGGCACCGTCATCAAGGCGGGTCTGGTCGACGCGACCGGTGCGGTTCGACACGAAGAACGCCACCCCGCCGACGTGCCCCGCGGACCGCAGGTACTGATCGCGTCGATCCTGGAGATCGCCGACGGACTGGTGCGCCGCGGCGGCGCCCGGATGGTGGGCATCGGGGTGCCCGGGATCGTGGACTCAGCTGCCGGGATCGCCCGGTACGCCGCCAATCTCGGCTGGCGGGACGTGCCGTTCGCCCAGCTGATCGCGCAGCGGTGCGGCGTGCCGGCGGTGCTCGGGCACGACGTGCGGAACGGGGCGCTGGCCGAGGCGCGACTGGGGGCCGGCGCCGGCGAACCGTCGGTGTATTTCCTGGCCATCGGCACCGGCATCGCCGGTGGTCAGGTCAACGGCGGGGCCATCGACGACGGCGCCACCGGGCAGGCCGGCGAGATCGGGCACCTGGTGGTGCGCCCGGGCGGCCCGCGATGCAATTGCGGCAACCGGGGCTGCCTGGAGACGGTCGCGTCCGCGTCCCGGATCGCCGCCGCCTACCGGGATCGCACCGGCGTGCCGGCCAGTGCGGCCGAGGTCGCCCGGCTGGTGGACGATGGGGACGCGGCGGCACGGCAGGTATGGAGCGACGCCATCGACGCGCTCGCCGACGCGCTGGCCGCGCAGACCGTGCTGACCGATCCGGGCAGCATCGTGATCGGTGGTGGGCTGTCACTGGCGGGCCGGACGTTGTTCGATCCGCTGGCCGCCGCGCTGCCGGCCCGGCTGACCTTCCGGGATCCGCCGGCGATCCGGCCCGCGGTGCTGGGGGATCGGGCTGGCCTGGTGGGCGCCGCCCTGCGGGCCTGGGACCTGGCCGGTGACGAGGTGTCCGGGTGAGCGGCCAGCGCGGGCACCGGAGGCGAGAGGGAGTGTGGCGGTGACGGAGCCGATGGTGTTGACCGGTGCCCGGGTGGTTGCGCCCGACGCCGTGCTGGACGACGGTGCGGTGCTGGTGGCCGACGGGCGGATCGCCGCGGTGCTGGACGGCGGACTACCGCGCGGTGGCGCCGGATGGGGCTTCGATCGGGACCTGCAGGCCGTCCTGGCGGGTGCCCGCAGGGTGGACCTTGCCGGCGGGTATCTGATCCCCGGGTTGATCGACTTGCACGTGCACGGCGCCGCTACCGCCTCCTACGACGGCGGCGCCGAGGCCATCGCCGCCGCCGTCGCGGCGCACCGCCGACATGGCACCACCGGGACGTTGGTGTCGCTGATCACCGCGGACCCAGACGACATGGTGACGGCGATCCGCGGCGCGGTGGCGGCGGCCGGTGACGACCCGCGGATCCTCGGCATCCACCTGGAGGGCCCGTTCCTGGCCGAGAGCCGGCGCGGCGCACATGATCCGGGCAAGCTGCTGGCGCCGGATGGCGCCGTGCTGCAGCGCTTCCTGGACGCCGGCGCGGGGCTGGTCCGCATGGTGACGGTGGCGCCGGAGTTACCCGGCGGCCTGGGTCTGGTGCACGCGTTGGTGGATGCCGGGGTACATGCCGCGGTGGGCCATTCCGACGCGGGCTACCGCGACGCGGCGGCGGCCTTCGCCGCGGGCGCGGACATCGTCACGCACGCGTTCAATGGCATGCGACCGCTGCATCACCGCGATCCCGGGATCATCGCGGCCGCGATGGATGCCGGTGCCCTGCTGGAAGTCATCAACGACGGGGTGCATCTGCACGACGCCACGGTGCGGCTGCTACAGGCCATCGCCCCCGGTCGGTTGGCGCTGGTCACCGATGCCATGGCGGCCGCCGGCGCTCCCGACGGGCACTACCTGCTGGGGTCGCTGGCCGTGCAGGTCGTCGGCGGGATCGCCCGGCTGGCGTCCGACGGTGCGGAACCCGGCTCCATCGCCGGATCCACCCTGACCATGGACGTGGCGCTGCGCCGGGCGGTCCTGGACGTGCAGTTGGACGTGGTGGACGCGGTCAACGCGGCGTCGCTGGTGCCGGCCCGATTCCTCGGCGTGGCGGACCGGGTCGGCGCAGTCATCACCGGCCGGACCGCCGACCTGGTGATCGTCGACGACGCCTGGCAGATCCGCGCCGTACTCACCGGCGGCGACTGGTCCGACGAGCGCCGGCCTTGAACGGCACGACCGATCCGTCGGTGGCGTCGCCCGACACCACGCCCGCCGCCGGGTCGGCGGCGCTGCTGCCAGGTCTGCTGCGCACCGAGCTGGCGCCGGCGCTCACCGCCGATGCGCTGACCCTGGATCCCGATGTGGTGCGGGCGTATTCGGCCGACCAGGCGCTGTTCTGCCCCTCGTCCGGCGCCGTGGCGCTGGTCCGCGCGAGCACCGTCGCCGACGTGCAGGCCACCCTGCGATTCGCCACCGCGCACCGCGTGCCGGTGGTGCCGCAGGGGGCCCGATCCGGCCTGTCCGGCGGGGCCAACGCCGTCCCGGGCTGCCTGCTGCTCTCGACCGAGCGGATGCGAGCGATCGCGTCGATCGACGCCGGGGAACGAACCGTCACCGTGCAACCCGGGATCATCAACCAGGATCTCAAGGATGCCCTTGCCCCGCAGGGACTCTCGTACCCGCCCGACCCCGGCTCGGTGGCCATGTCCTCGATCGGCGGCAATGTCGCCACCAACGCCGGCGGGCTGTGCTGCGTGAAGTACGGCGTCACCCGGGACTACGTGCGGGCGCTGACCGTCGTGCTCGCCGACGGGAGCCTCGCCCGGCTGGGCACCCGCACCGCCAAGGGCGTCGCTGGCCTGGACCTGCGCGGGCTATTCGTCGGCTCGGAAGGCACCCTCGGCGTGATCGTCGAGATCACCCTCAAGGTCGTGCCGTTGCTGCCGCCACCGCTCACCGCGGTCGCCACCTTCCCGAGTGAGCAGGCGGCCGCGGCGACGGTCGCCGCCTTCATGGCCTCCGGAGCGGCGCCATCCATGCTCGAATCGCTGGACCGGGCAGCGCTGGGCATGCTCAACGCGTTCGGCGACTTCGGGTTGGACGACGCGGCCGGGGCGATGCTGCTCATGCAGTCGGATGGATCCGGCAGCCGAGACGCCGCCGAACGTGAGATGGAATCGTTTGCCGACTGCGCGAGATCCGCCGGGGCGCTGGATGTCGGCTATAGCGCCGACGAGGCCGACAGCGAGGCCCTGGTCACCGCCCGGCGAATGGTCCAACCGGCCTCCGAGCGGTATGCACAGGCCCACGGTGGCGGGCAACTCATCGATGACGTGTGCCTGCCGCGCTCGGCGATGCCGGAGTTCTACGACCGGCTGGATGCGATCCGCGCCGAATCGGGGCTCACCATCACCGCGGTAGCGCACGCCGGCGACGGCAACATCCACCCGGCGGTGTTCTTCGACGCCGGCGATCCAGCGGACCGGACCCGTGCCGAACGGGCATTCGACGAGATCATGCGCCTTGGGCTCGAACTGGGTGGCACCATCACCGGTGAGCACGGCGTCGGATACCTCAAGCGCGCCTGGTTGCCACGCGAACTCGACGACGGCAGCAGGCTGATGCACCGCGCGGTCAAGGCGGCTCTGGATCCGCTCGGCATTCTCAACCCGGGCAAGATGTTCGCCGATCTCTGATCGCGGCCGTCGCCGAGGCCCGGGCTGACTACCCGACGACGCGGTCTGGCGCGTCCTCCGGTCGTCGATGCAAGGACGGCCGCGGCTTGCGGCGACGCAATCCGGCGCCGACCAACCGGGCCAGCAACTCGCGCGATTCGACCGGCACGGCGCCGGCATGCACCAGGCCCGCGTACCGCTCCTCCGGCACGTCGTAGTGGTCCCGGTCGAAGGCGCGGTCCGGCAGCCCCTGTGCGGTGGCGAAGGCGTGCAATTCGGCGAAGCTGGCGTCGCTGACCAGGTGTGAGAACACCCTGCCGTGCGCGGGCCAGCGCGGCGGGTCGATCAGCACGGTCACCGGACCAGGGTAGGGCACCGGCTACACTTCTCCCTGTCGACCGACGACGGTGGCTAGGGTTCCGCCGCGACCCTGTGGGGCGCGGGCCGTGACCGAGCGCCACGGATCTGGTGCTGGCCCGGCCAGCGGCAGACAGCACACCTCCGCGGACAAAAACCCAGGGAGGGACCGGTCGGCACCGGGATGGCCTGGGCACCCGCTCCGGCCCCGATTCCGTGTGCCGAGGCCGGTTTCGGTGCACCGTCGAAGGGAGAGTCGATGGCCGAGCAGGCCGCCGCAGCGCATCGCCCCGTCCTGGTGGTGGACTTCGGGGCGCAGTATGCCCAACTGATCGCCCGCCGGGTCCGTGAGGCACACCGGTACTCCGAGATCGTGCCGTCGTCGATGCCGGTGGCCGAGCTGCTGGCCCGCAATCCGGCCGCGATCATCCTGTCCGGCGGTCCCGCCAGCGTGTACACGAAGGGCGCGCCCGCCGTCGATCCGGCGCTGTTCACGGCCGGGATTCCGGTGCTGGGCATCTGCTACGGGTTCCAGGCGATGACGCAGGCGCTCGGCGGCCGGGTAGACCGCACCGGTCGCCGGGAGTATGGCGCCACCGACCTCACCGTCACCCAGACCGCATCGACGCTGCTGGCCGACGTGCCGAGCTGCTTCACGGTGTGGATGAGCCACGGCGACGCCGTCGCAGCAGCGCCGGACGGCTTCACCGTCACCGCCGAAACCGCGCACACCCCGATCGCCGCGTTCGAGGACGCCGCTCGTGGCCTGGCCGGCGTGCAGTTCCACCCCGAGGTGCTGCACACCCAGCACGGCCAGCAGATCCTGCAGCACTTCCTGTACGACATCGCGCATCTCGCGCCGGACTGGACGCCGGGCAGCATTCTGCGCGAGCAGGTCGCGGCGGTACGGGCTCAGGTCGGCGACGCCCGGGTGATCTGCGGCCTGTCCGGCGGGGTGGACTCCGCGGTGGCTGCGGCCATCGTGCACCGCGCCGTGGGAGACCAGCTGACCTGCGTGTTCGTGGACCACGGCCTGCTGCGGGCCGGCGAGAGGCAACAGGTGGAGCGAGACTACGTGGCCGCCACCGGGATCCGGCTGGTGACCGTGGACGCCGCCGACACCTTTCTGGCCGCACTGGCCGGGGTGACGGACCCCGAGGCCAAGCGCAAGGTCATCGGGCGGGAGTTCATCCGTGCCTTCGAATCCGCTGCTGCCGACCTGGTTGCCGAGTCTGGATCCGGGGCGGGCGCGGCCCAGGTGCGATATCTGGTGCAGGGCACGCTGTATCCGGATGTGGTGGAGTCCGGCGGGGGAAGCGGCACGGCGACCATCAAGTCGCACCACAACGTCGGCGGTCTGCCGGACGATGTGACCTTCGACCTGGTGGAGCCGCTGCGCGCCCTGTTCAAGGACGAGGTCCGGTTGTTGGGCGCCGAACTCGGTCTGCCGGCAGACATCGTGCAACGGCACCCGTTCCCCGGGCCGGGGCTGGGCATTCGGATTATCGGCGAGGTCACCGCCGATCGGCTGGCGATGGTGCGGGCCGCCGATGCGATCGTGCGGGAGGAGATGACGGCGGCCGGCGTCGATGGGGCGATCTGGCAGTGCCCGGTGGTGCTGCTGGCCGACGTGCGGTCGGTGGGGGTGCAGGGCGACGGCCGCACCTACGGGCATCCGGTGGTGTTGCGGCCGGTGACCAGTGAGGACGCCATGACGGCCGACTGGGCCCGGCTGGACGATGGCCTGCTGGCGCGGATCTCGAACCGGATCACCGGTGAGGTTGCGGAGATCACCCGCGTTGTCCTGGACGTGACGAGCAAGCCGCCGGGGACCATCGAGTGGGAGTGACGGGCCGGCCGAGCGGCTGCAACGCTAGCGGCGCCGGCCTTCGGGTCGACTACCCGAGCGGGTGCGACGCGTCCCGGGGTGGCGGGCCCGGGAGCCGGACCGCGGTCAGTCCTCTTGCTCCCGCTGTTGGGCGAGTGCCCGACGGTCGGCGGCCGTCGCCGGAAGCGCGTGTGCGATCTTGACGATCACCGGGTCGACCTTGTCCTCGCCTCCACGGAGCCGGATCAACGCACGTGCGGCCGAGATCTGATCAGAACTCACCCGCACGACTCTGCGAGCAGTGCTAGCAGTCATGGGGCTTCTCCCTGGGGTGTCGACGGTTCGGCGTTCCTTGATTGTCCTCGATGAAGTCGGTCCGGTCCAGTAGCGGCCCAGGTTGCAAGTACTGACCGAGCGCGGTGAATGGGTCGAACCGCGCATCCTCCTCCAGCACATCGTCGGCCAGTTGCCGCTCCTCTTTGGAGGCCAACTCGCTTCGGGCAAGGTTGACTAGCAGGGAGCGGCCGAGGAATCGAACGCGTTTGTTGTCGCTCTTCACCGCCTCCAGCGCCGAGGTGAATCGTCGGCCCCATTCCTCACGTCGACCCTGCCCCTCGCGCTGGCGCGTGCCGGCCCACGCTCCCAGGAACGCCAGCCCCGCGCCCAGCATGGAGACGAGTGGTGCGACCCACTCCCACCCGGTCACGGGATGCCTCGATGACCCGTGGCACCGGGTTCACGCCGCCCCTTGACGGGGGCCCCCGTGCCGTCCATAGGACGAATGTACGACGAGGGTCGGACAGTGCCCGGAGTGGTAGTGGGCCGTGACAGGCACGGAATCCAACGTCCTACTGTGTCCGGTTTGACGTTCCCGCGGGAACGTCAAACCGGACATTCCGCGTCAGGGCCGGCGACGGCCGGGCAGCGAGCTGACCACCATGGCCAGGCCGACCAGGGCCACTGCGCCGGCCGCCATCCACTTCCACTGGCCGGACAGGAGCCACCAGATGCTGCCGGACAGCCCGACCGAGGCGATGACCAGGAACAGCAGCCCCATCAGGACGCCGAAGGCGTCCGTCCGGCGGCGGGGGTCGGTGCGGTCAGCCATTGCTGCGCACCTCCGCCTGCCCCGCATTGGCGTGAACGTCGATCACGAGCTTGCCGTGCTTTCCCTGTTGGTGCCCGGTGGTTTCCGGCTTCACACCGTTGTCCCGGTTGTCCAGGCATCGCACGTCACCGAGCCCGGCGCTGCAGGTGGCCTCTACCTCGACGCCCTTCGGGACGATGATGACCGCCCGACCACCGTGCACGGTAAGGCTTGTCGTCACCACCTGCTTGTCGTCCGTGAACTGCAGGGCAGACAGATCGAGGGTGGCCTGGCCGGCGTTCCACACGTAGGAACTGTCGACCGTGCCGCCGGCGGGAACAGTCCAGGTCTGCTGTCCATACCCCCCGGTACCACTGATGCCGGTGGCGGTCAGCGCCAGCGTCACCAGCGACAGGAACACGCCGGGCCCGATCAGCCCGCGCCCGCCGGCCCCCCGCAGCGAGGTGATCAGCACCCCCAGGCCGAGTACGGCCAGGGTGATCCCCGCGACCGCGGCCCAGCTCAGCGCCCACCATCCGGCGAACACGCCTCCCGCGAGCACGCCACCCGTGACCAGGGCCAGGCCGAGGAAGGTCCGGCTGAGCCCTCGGCCGCGGGCCGGGGTCGCCGTCGCCGGGGGCTGGGACTCGGTGGGATCGGGCAGATCCCAGGCGAACGGAGCCACACCCAGCGGGTCCCAGGCCGGTGGGGTCGCGCGCCCGCCGGTCAACAGGTCCTCCGGCGACGGGGGCCGTGAGGAGGACGGTGACGGAGACTGTGCAGTCTGAGTCGGCGCGGGGCCGGGCGAGGTCGAGTCGGTGACGGGCGATCCGGTCGGCGCCGCGCCGCCGGAGGCTGCCGGCCCGCCCGACTGCCGAGTCGCCGGGTCTGGCGCATCCCACCCGGCGGAGGTCGGCGCGTCGGTCCCGGGCGCGGCGGTCGGAGCATCCCAGAATGCAGGCCGGCCGAATGGCGACGGGCGCGATCCCGCCCCGCCGCGAGCGCCACCCCGTCGAGGCCCGTCACCGCTCGACCAGCGCTGCGTCCACTCGTCGGCGCGCTCGCCGACCCGGGCTCCCCAGGCAGCTGCCCGTTCGGCGAACTCGTCCGCACGGCGCCCCCAGTCGACCGAGCGGGGCCGGTGGCCGAGCCGGCTGCCGGATCCCATCCGGCCGTGACGAGCCAGCACGAACACCACGATCGCGGCGATCACCACCGGCCAGAAGGGTAGGCCCCAGGAGAACACCGAGCCGATGCTGGACAGCCCGACGATGATCAGCACCACGGTCAGGCCGGTGGACACCGAGGACTGCCCCCTGCCGGCCAGCGCCTCGATCGCGGACACCTCGTCACCATCCGCGGGCATCAGCAGCCAGCCCAGGCAGTACAGCAACACGCCGGAGCCACCGAAGATCGCCAGCACCACGAAGGCGACCCGGATCAGCACCGGGTCGACACCGAAGGCGCGCCCCAGGCCGCCGGCGACGCCAGCGACCTTCCGATCGCCCCGGGACCGGCGGGGCGGGGCGAAACGGTGCGCCGAACTCGGGCGCTGCGGGGTCTCGGTTTCCATGGCTTCCACCGTGCCTGCCGACGCGGCCGCGCACCATCGGGGATCGCCCCGGTTCGGCTTTCCAGGGTGAACCCTGATCCCGAATGGCGCCTGCGCGTGTGACCCTGGTGGGGTGAGTTCGCCGGAGCCTGCCCAGCCGCCCGCATCGGGTGCCGGGTCGGCTGCGCCGCATGCCGGGTCGGCCGGGTCGGCAGCGCCCCCGCCCGGCCGGACCGCACCTCCGTTCGGCCGGCCGCGCCCGACGGCCCTCGCGGCGGCCCACGGTGGGGCCGTCACCCCCGACGGCATCCCCCGGCTGGTCCGGTCGACCGACGATCGGGTGGTCGCCGGGGTGGCCTCGGGCGTCGCCGCGCACCTGCACGTCAAGGTCACGTGGGTCCGGCTGGTCTTCGTGTTGCTCGGGGTGCTGGCCGGCGCCGGAGTGCTCGGCTATGCCCTGCTGTGGATGTTCGTGCCCGAAGGTCGTCCGGGAGGAGTCGCCCCCCGTGCGGCCTCGCCCGCGGAACGGCGGCAGGCGGTCGGCATTGCCGCCATCGGGGTCGCGCTGCTGATTGTGGCGACGTCGCTGGGGGTGGGGCAGTGGATCGGCTGGCTGATCGGCCCGCTGGGCGTGGTGGCAATCGGCGGCGCGTTCATCTGGCGGGAGGCCGACGATTCCCGCCGGGAACGCTGGCGCCGTACCGCAGCCGGCATCGTCAGCCCCACCCGTGGCTCCCGCTGGCGGGTGGTCGGTGGCGCGGTCCTGGTGATCGGTGGGCTGGCGGTGTTCGCCATGGGCCAGCTGGACTTCGCCGCCGCCCGCTCGGCGTTGATCGCGGTGCTGCTCACCCTGGTCGGGGTCGCCGTGATCACCGTGCCGTGGTGGATCCGGTTGGTCCGGGACCTTGGCGATGAGCGGCGCGAGCGGGTCCGGGAGCGGGAGCGGGCCGAGATCGCCGCCCACCTGCACGACTCGGTGCTGCAGACGCTGGCGCTGATCCAACGCCAGTCCGGCGACTCGCGGGAGGTGCTGCGACTGGCGCGCAGCCAGGAACGGGAGCTGCGCACCTGGCTGTACGGTCCGGCGGGATATGCCACGGCCGGCAGCACGGCGGGGGCGCCCGGGTCGGCAAGCCGGGTCGAACCGGATGCCACCTTCGCGGCCGCCCTGGCGAGCGCCGCCGGCGAGGTGGAGGACACCTACAACATCTCGGTGGCCCCGGTCGTGGTGGGTGATGCGGCCATGGACCCGCACCTGGCTGCGCTGGTCGCGGCGGCCCGGGAGGCGATGGTCAACGCCGCCAAGCACGCCGGCGTCGGCGAGGTCAGCGTGTATGCCGAGATCGAGAACGGCACCGCCTCGGTGTTCGTGCGGGACCGCGGCGCCGGCTTCGACCCGGATGCGGTGGATCCGGATCGACGTGGCGTGGCACAGTCCATCCGGGGCAGGATGGACAGACACGGCGGCAGCGCACAGATCCGGTCTGCTGTCGGGCAGGGAACCGAGGTGGTGCTCACCATGCCGGTGACTCAGGCCTCGAGCGCACCGTCCGGCGCGCCGCGGCCCGGCTAGCGTGGCGCTTATCAATTCGGCCGGCGCTTATCAACCGCTTATCAACTCTGCCGAAATGTGGTGTCCGTGACGGGAGTTGCCGATTTCGTAGGCGCCTGCGACATTGATAAGCGCCGGATGGTGCGGGTGACGGGGACGAAGGGGAGCGGGTATGTCTGATCCGGTGCGGGTGTTCCTGGTGGACGACCACGCGCTGTTCCGCACCGGGGTGAAGGCCGAGCTGGCCTCACTCGGCGATGAGCGGATCGAGGTGGTCGGCGAGGCCGGCTCGGTGAACGAGGCGGTCGTTCGGATCGGCGCGGATCACCCGAACGTGGTGCTATTGGACGTGCACATGCCCGACGGTGGCGGCCGTGCCGTGCTCGACGCGCTGCACAGCACGCTGCCGGAGGTGGTGTTCCTGGCGCTGTCCGTGTCCGACGCCGCCGAGGACGTGATCAACGTGATCCGCGGCGGCGCCCGGGGCTACGTGACCAAGACGATCTCCGGGGCGGAGCTGGCGGACGCGATCGTGCGGGTGGCCGGGGGTGACGCGGTGTTCTCGCCCCGGCTGGCGGGTTTCGTGCTGGATGCGTTCTCCGACCGGCCGGGGTCGGCGCCGGTGTCGGATCCGGAGCTGGACCTGCTGTCCCCACGCGAGCGCGAGGTGCTCAAGCTGCTGGCCCGCGGCTACGCCTACAAGGAGATCGCCTCCGAGCTGTTCATCTCCATCAAGACGGTGGAGACGCACGTGTCCAGCGTGCTGCGCAAGACGCAGATGTCCAACCGGTACGCGCTGTCCCGGTGGGCCACGGAGCGCCGGCTGGTATGAGCCTTGTCCGGTATGTCGCAGCACGTGCTGCGACATACCGGACAGACGTCGACGCGAATCGCCGGATCGGGCATGCGGCGTTCGCCGAATGGTCGGGCATGCTGGGCCGGTGACAGGAACATCGCGGCTCGCCTCCATCGTCTGCGGGGTCGCTGGCGTGGCCGCGCTGGTGCTGGCCGGCTGTGGCTCAGCCTCCGATGGTGGACCGGACGTCGGGCCGGCCGAGGTGACGGTGACGAGCACGGTGTGGGTGGCCCCGTTGGGGTCGGCCACGGGATCGGCGGGCTCGGGCGTCCGGTCGGCCGGGTCCGAGTCCCCGTCCGGCGCATCATCGGCGCTGAGCGCTCCGGCCGCCGGCTCCGTCACCGATCCCGGCTCCGTCACCGCATCTGCCGGTTCCGCCGCCGGCCCTGCCACCTCCGTCTCTGGACCGGTCGGCTCCGTCACCGCCTCGGCGCCGTCATCTAGTGCGCCGGGGCGTCCCGCCGGGGTCTTCACCCTGGCGCTGGCCGGCGATGTGAACTTCTCCGAGCGCACCGCTGATCTGCTCGCCGCCGACCCGGACACCGCGCTGCAACAGGCCGGCGCCGAACTCGACGGGGCCGACATCACCATGGTCAACCTGGAGACCGCCATCACCACCCGGGGGACCCCGGCCCCCAAACAGTTCCACTTCCGGGCTCCGGCCACGGCCCTACGCGCGCTGGCGGCCGGTGGGGTCGATGTCGCGACGATGGCCAACAATCACGCCGCCGACTACGGCGACCAGGGGCTGGCCGACACGGTGGCCGCGATCAAGAAGTCACCGATTCCGGTGATCGGCATCGGTGGCACCGCGACACAGGCCTACGCGCCCTACCGGGTCACGGTGAACGGGGTGCGGCTGGCGATCCTTGCCGCCAGCCAGGTGCAGGACTGGACGCTCGGCGCGCACACGGCAACCTCGGACGGCCCCGGGATCGCCAGCGCCTATTCCGATCGGCTGGTCGCCGCGGTGCGCGCCGCCGCCGCGAAGGCCGATGTCGTGGTGGTGTACCTGCACTGGGGGATCGAATACCAAACCTGCCCGTCGGAGGAACAGCGTGCACTGGCGGACACCCTGGCCGACGCCGGCGCCGCCGCGGTGGTCGGCACGCACGCGCACGTGCTGCAGGGTGCCGGCTGGCGCGACGACGGTGTCTATGTCGCCTACGGACTGGGCAACTACTACTGGTGGCGCTCCTTCGGCAACGAGCAGGACGACAACGGTGTGCTCACCCTGACCTTCGATCGGGGCAGGGTCAGCACGGCGCATTTCCTGGCCACGCATCTGGACGACCGCGGTGTCCCGCTGGCCGCGACCGGAACGCAGAAGCAACGGATCCTGGACGAATGGCAGCGCGATCGGGAGTGCGCCGACCTGGCCGCACGGCCGCCGCGCTGACGGCTCTCGTCCACCGGGATTCAGCGCCGGCCGAGCTTGCCCCGGCCCATCGACAGCAGCATCATGCCCAGGTCGGTGCCCGACGGGCCCAGCGCGGCGAACCGCTCCAGGATCTTCATCTCCCGGCTGTAGACGATCCGGGTGCCGCCCTCCGAGGCGCGCATCGCGCCGATCGCGCGGGACAGCTCGGTGCGCCGCTGGATCAGCCGGACCAGCTCGGAGTCGATGGCGTCGATCTCCACGCGCATCGCCGAGATGTCGTGCACGCCGCCGGCGCTGGTGGCCCCCGTCGGATCGCCCGATGCCGGGGACGCGGCGGCCTGCCGTACGGTGCTCCGGGCCGTGCTGTCGGCCTGGTCACCGGTCACGGCCGCCTCCGGGGTGTCGCTGAGCGTGGTGGTGCTCATGTGGTGCTCTCCATCCTGCCCCCGCCACCCACCCGAAGAAGCAAAACGCCCCGGGTCCGGATGACCTCGGGGCGTCTCGTTGCGGACGGCTCAGCCGCGCACGGGCACCGGGGTCCGGTACCCATAGAAAAACTCGCGGCTTGCCATGCCGACCATCAAAGCACACCTGGGAGGCGAGCGCGACACCGGACCGGCCACCCCCGGGGTGTCCGGGTCCGGCGGTAGCGTTCAGGGCGCCATGACGAGCCTTTTCGACCTGCCTCCCACGCCCGAGTCCGACCTGTCGCACCCCGGCGCGGGCCTCGGGTCTGGGCGCCCCCCGGGATCCGGCCGGTCCGATCCCGACGATCTGCTGGCCGACCTCAATCCCGCCCAGCGGCAGGCCGTCACCCATCGAGGGTCCCCGCTGCTGGTGGTGGCCGGCGCCGGCTCCGGCAAGACCAGGGTGCTCACCCGGCGCATCGCCTACCTGCTGGCTACCGGTGCGGCCCGGCCGGGGGAGATCCTGGCGATCACGTTCACCAACAAGGCCGCCGCCGAGATGAAGGAGCGGGTCGCCGCACAGGTCGGCCTGCGCGCCCGGGCGATGTGGGTGTCCACATTCCACTCGTTATGCGTGCGGGTGCTGCGGGCCGAGGCCTCGCACCTGCCCGTCAAGTCGAGCTTCACCATCTACGACGCCGCCGATTCACAACGGCTGGTGGCCATCGTCGCGAACGGGCTGAACCTGGACACCCGGAAGAACTCACCTCGCGCGCTGGCGGCGGCGATCTCCAACCTGAAGAACGAACTGGTGACCGCGGAGCTGGCGCGCGATCGCGCCGAATCCGATTACGACACACTGGTTGCCGATGTCTACCGCGGCTATCAGCAGCGACTGACGGCCGCCTCCGCCTACGACTTCGACGACCTGATCATGCAGACCGTCCAGCTGCTGCAGGCGTATCCCGCGGTGGCCGAGCACTATCGCCGCCGGTTCCGGCATGTGCTGGTCGACGAGTACCAGGACACCAACCATGCCCAGTACGTGCTGGTGCGCGAGCTGGTCGGGGGAGCCGCCGGTCCCTCCGACGTCGACGACGATGTCGCCGGTGCCGCGGCAGCGGGCGACGAGGAGGAGATCCGGGCCGCCGCGGTGCTATCGGACACCCAGGTGCCGCCGGGCGACCTGGTGGTGGTGGGCGACGCCGACCAGTCCATCTACGCGTTCCGCGGCGCGTCCATTCGCAACATCACCGAGTTCGAGAAGGACTATCCGGACGCGAGAACCGTACTGCTGGAACAGAACTACCGGTCCACCCAGACAATCCTGTCGGCCGCGAACTCCGTCATCGCCAAGGATCGGGGGCGCCGGCACAAGAATTTGTGGACCGACGCCGGTGACGGCGAGCGCATCGTGGGCTACGTCGGCGACGACGAGTACGAGGAGGCGCGCTTTATCGCCGACGAGATCGACCGGCTCTCCGACGCCGGGGAGATCACCTACGGCGACGTGGCGGTGTTCTACCGCACGAATGCCGCCTCCCGTGCCATCGAGGACGTGTTCGTCCGCTCCGGCATGCCGTACCGGATCGTCGGCGGTGTTCGGTTCTACGAGCGCAAGGAGGTCAAGGACGCGCTGGCCTACCTGCGGGTGGTGGGCAACCGGGCGGACGAGGTCAGCCTGCGGCGGATCCTGAACACCCCCAAGCGCGGCATCGGCGACCGGGCCGAGGCGACGGTGGCGATGTACGCCGAGCAGGAGCGCATCGGCTTTGCGGACGCGCTTGCCCTGCATGCCGACATTCCCTATCTGGCCACGCGTTCGGCGACGGCGATTGCCGGGTTCGTGGCGCTGCTGGACGGCTTGGACGAGGTAGTCGACGCCGGTGGCGACCCGGCGGACGTGCTCACCGCGGTGCTGGAACGCACCGGATACCGCGCCGAGTTGAACGACTCCGACGACCCGCAGGACGCCTCCCGGCTGGAGAACCTGGACCAGCTGGTGACGGTGCTGCGGGAGCAATCCGAGGGGGTGGCGGAGGCCGCCGAACAGGCCGCCGCCGCTGCGCGGGCCGCGGCGGAGGCGCCGGACGCTGGTGACGAGACCGATGGCGGTGACGAGACCGACGGCGGTGACGGCGATCTCGCATTGGATGACTCCGGCGCGGACGGCCGGCTGTCCCCGCGCGAGCTGTTGTCTGCCGTCCTGGAGCAGCTGTCGCTGGTGGCCGATGCCGACTCGGTGCCGGATTCCACTGAGGGGGTGGTGACGTTGATGACGCTGCACACCGCCAAGGGTCTGGAATTCCCGGTGGTGTTCCTGACCGGTTGGGAAGACGGCATGTTCCCGCACCAGCGCTCGCTGGCCGACGAGGCCCAACTCGCCGAGGAGCGCCGGCTTGCCTACGTCGGCATCACCCGCGCCCGGCGCCGGCTGTATGTCTCCCGGGCGGTGAACCGATCGGCATGGGGCCAGCCGATGGCCAACCCGGCGTCGAGGTTCCTGGACGACATCCCCGACACGCTGGTGGACTGGCGGCGGCTGCCCGATCCGGAGCCGGCGTTCGTCGATCGCGAGGAGAGCTGGCCGGAGGAGTGGTCCCGATTCGCCGGGTCGCGGCGGGGGCGCCCCGGCGAGGGGGCCGGATCCCGTTATGGTTCCCGATCGGGTCGCTCGGCCCCGGTCACGGCGAGCCGGTTCGGCTCCGGTTCGTCCCGGCCCCGCCCCGCCGCGCCGCGACGGCCGCCATTGGTGCTATCGGTGGGGGACAAGGTGTCCCACGACAAGTACGGCCTTGGCACCGTCAAGGAGGTCTCCGGTTCGGGCCAGACCGCCACGGCCGTCATCGATTTCGGCTCCTCCGGCACCGTCCGGCTGATGCTCATCGGCGGCGTCCCGATGGTCAAGCTGTAGCCGCCCCATTTCGCCTTGTGTGCCTGCGGTGGCGCTATAGCGCCACTTGGGACACCCAAGCGCGGAGAGATGAGCGCCTGGTCAGGCGGTGTCGTGCCGGTGCCGCCAGAGCCAACCCAGCCCGAATATCGGCAGCACCACCGGGATGAAGCCGTAGCCGTCCCCGAAGTACGACCACACCGTGTCGTGGCCGAACAGGTGGGAGAACGCGATCGAGATCGCCCCGACGGTCAGTACTCCGACCATCTCCACGCTGCAGGCCACCCAGGCCACCGGGCGCGACCAGCCTCGGTCCGTGGTCAGCCCGACGGTGGCCGCGATGTAGACCAGGCCGGAGGCCAGGGACAACCAGTACGCCAGCGGGGCGGAGTCGTACTGGGTGGTCAGCTGCACCACCGCCCTCGCCGTCGCCGCCAGTGCGAATGTCGCGTACACCGCGATCAGGATCCGCCGCGGCCCGCGGTGCTCGTCACCCATCGAAGGCCCCCCACAGTCGCAGTAGTCGCAGTGTCATCACGGCGGCCACCACCGCCGTGAAGCACAGGCAGATCGACCCCCAGCGGGTGCGCTCCAGGCGGGCAAGCTGGAACCCCAGCGGCACCGGCACCAGCACGCCGATCGAGTACGCCACGACGGTGACGGGCTCGGCCAGACCGGCACCGGAGAGCCGGATCAGCAGGATCACCGTCTGGGCCAGCAGCGCCGCCTCGAGCACGATGGCCGCCACCATCTGCAGCTCACCGGTGGGCCGGCGCCGCCCGGCGGAGATGCCGCACCAGGCGGCCAGCAGCAGTCCGAGGCCGACCACCCCGTAGGCGAGCGCGGCGATCACGGACGTCACGCTAGCCGGTCGGCGGGTCGCCACGTCGGCCGGTCGTCCGCCGGTCGGGTTGCTACCGTCGGCGCTGTGGGTTCCTGCGTCGCCGGTGTGCGCACCCGGTGCCGACCGTGCCGTGCGGAGCGTCGGTGAGCGAGTCGGGGTCGGGTCGGTCCGCCTCGCGCGCCGAACCGGCCGACCGGTTCCCGGGCCGGCCGGGCCCGTCGACCACGGCGGTGGTGATACACGGCGGTGGCCGGGCCGATGCCCTCACCGCGGCGGCGGCCCTGGCGCTGGCCGCCGTGGTCACGGCGCTGGTGCCGGTGATCGGTGCGGTGCGGGCGGCCGACGGCGCGCCACTGTGGTTCGCTCCGGGCGCGCTGTGGATCACCCTGCTGCCTGCGGTGCTGGTCGCGGTGCTCGCCATGGTCCGTCCGGTGGCCGCGCTCGCGGTGGCGGCCGGCGCCGGCGTGATGGGCGCGGCTCGACTGCTGGCCGACCTGCCGGTGCTCACCGCGCCCGATGCGCTGGCGCGCCCTGACCTGTTCGTGGAGACCACCGATCGATCGTTGCCGCTGCACCCCGCGGCCGGCGGCTACCTGCTGCTGGCGGCGGACCTGATCACGATCGGTGCGGGTGTCCTCGCCGCGGTGCGGTTGTCCGGCCGACTCTCCTTCCAGCGAGGTGACGGGCCGGACGCCATCGACGGTGCCGAGGCAGGCGGGGCCGATGAAACCGGCGGCGGTCGGCCGCGGCGGCACTACCTGCTCACCCTGAACGGGTTTGTCGCGGTGCCGCTGCTGGCCCTGGCCGCCCTCGGAGTGCCGTACCAGGGCGGTTATCTGGCCGCGCGCTACCTGGCGGCCGGCGTGCCGCTGGCGGGCATGCTCGGGGCGCTGCTGCTGGCCGTGCTGGTCGCCACCGCGGTGCTGGTCGCCGGAACGCTGCCACGCCCGATCGCGGTCGCGGTGCTCGGCGGGGCCGCGCTGGGCGCGTGCCTGCCCTACCTGGTGGCCCTGGTAGCGGTCGTCTCGGCACCGGTCGAGCTCTCGGGCACCGTCTGGATCGGCCTGATCGGTGGGCTGGTACTGGTCGCGGCGGGCCTGCTGACCAGCGTTCGCTCGGTGTCCGCGATCGACGACGACGGCGCCGTGCCCGCCGCCCCGTCACCGCTGGTGAGCAACCTGGCCGGCGCGGCTGCCCTGCTGGCGGCCGGGCTTGCGGTGCTGGCGGCTCTGATGCCCGCGCTAGACGCCGGTGGGCTGGAGGATCTGCTGACCCTGGTCGACGGGTCGCCGATTCCCGGTTCGACCCTGTTCGCCGCCGCGGCGGTCCCGCTCGCGATCGCCGCCGGGCTGTCCCTGGTGCCGGTGACGCGCCGTGCCGGCCGGGCGGCGCTGATGGTGGTGTGGGCGGCGCTGGTGCCGGCCATGACGCTGGCCGTGCAGGTCCTGTCCGACGACGGGCTGGCCGCCGCGCGGGACGCCGATCTGGTGGCCGTCGGCCCGGGCACCTGGTTCGGTGTCGCGGCCCTGGTCGTGGCGGTGCTGGCCGCGGTACTGGCCGCGATCGCCGCCAGCCGCGCGGCCGAGGCCGATGCGGCCGTCCCGGACGACGAGTCGGTGGCTGCGGCGCGTGGGTTCTCGCTGCCGGTGGCCGTCGCGCTGGGGGCGCTGGCGGTGGTGGCCGACTGTCTTCCGGTGTACGGAACCGCGGGCCAGATCCAGGGCCCCACCATCCTGCAGGGCTACACGGTGCAGGCGTGGGGTGCGTGGGCGGTGCTGCTGGCGGCCATCGGTGCGGTGGCCGCCGCGGCGGTGACGCGCCACCGGTGGGTGGTGCTGGCATGCGGAGTGGCGGCCGCCGGCGTGCAGGCGGTCCGGCTGGTGGTGCCCGCGTCGGTGCCCGAGGCCGCCGGTTTCGGGTTGCGCCCTGGGGCGGTGGTGCAGGCGGTGCTGATCGTGGCGTTGCTGGGCGGCGCGGTCGCCCTCGCCGCGCGCGCGGCGCGCATCCGGACGGTGTACGTGGGCGCGGTCGAGGTCGATGTTGAGGTTGCGCACAGGGTGCCCGGTGCGCCGGCCGGGACTCCCCGGAAGTCGGCAGGCAGGGCATCATCAGGGTCGGAGGCATCCACCCGGGTCCCCCGGAATGCCCCCGCCGGGGCGGCTCGCCGACCCGCCCGATCGAACCGGAGGAACCGACGATGAGCAGACCGATTCGCGTCGTGGTGGCCAAGCCAGGGCTGGACGGGCACGACCGGGGCGTCAAGGTGGTGGCGCGTGCGCTGCGGGATGCGGGCATGGAGGTCGTCTACACCGGGCTGCACCAGACTCCGGAACAGATCGTCGCGGCGGCACTCGCCGAGGACGCCGATGCCGTGGGGCTGTCCGTGCTGTCCGGGGCCCACATGACGCAGTTCGGCCGGGTGGTTGCCTTGCTTCGGGAGGCCGATGCCGGCGACATCGTGGTGTTCGGCGGCGGCATCATCCCGGACGAGGACAGGGCGGCGCTGGCCGACCTCGGCGTGCGGGGCATCTTCACCCCGGGTACTCCCACCGCCGATATCGTCAGCTGGCTGATCAACGCCCTCGCGGACCGCCTCGCCGCCGGCTGAGGGTCGCGCGGCTGCCGACCCCGGGTCTATGGGGACTTCTGACCATGCCCGGCCGCGCACAATTTCCCGTAGCGGGCGTGCGGGGCCCGGCCGGTCGGCTAGCGTCGGTAACGGGTCGGGTGCAGTGGCGTCGCCACGGCTCGCCGGTGCAACGGGTGGTGGTGTCAAGGAGTGGTCGGGGTGCACGAGGCGTTCCAGCTCGGCGGCGATCCGGGGCAGATCCGGTCGTCGGCGCGGCAATGGTCGACCTTCGCCGAGGCAGCGGCGACGGCCTCCTCGGGCATCCGGTTGCTGGACACCTCGGAGTTCACCGGCGACGAGGCGCAGACCTATCAGGATCAGATCAACGCCGACCTGCCCCAGCATCTGGACACCGCGAGCACCGCGTGGACCGTGGTGGCCGCGGCGCTGAACGTCTACGCGGCGGACCTGGAGCGCCATCAGCAGAAGATGGGCGAGTTGTCGGTCCGTGCCGGAAACCAGCAGACCACCGTGAACTCGTGCCAGGGCGCCGTCGACTCTGCGCAGCGGTCCGACCGTACGCACACGCTCACGCTGCTGCGCACCCGGGAGTCGCTGCCGCCCGGTGACGAGATGCCGGACGACGGCTACGTCTCTTACACCTCGACCCACCGGCGGCAGCTCAGTGATGCGCAGACCGCGCTGCAGGCGACCTACGACGCGGCCTCCACCGTGCGCAGCGAGAACGCCGAGTCGGTGCGGCGCTGCCGCTCCGAGATCGACCGTGCCAAGGGCATGAGATTCGCCAAGCCACCGGGCTTCTGGGGTCGTCTCAAGGACTCGGTGTGTGGCTGGATCGCCGACCACGCCGGGGTGCTGCTGCAGATCTCCAGTGTGCTCAAGACGATCTCCGGGATCGCCGGCATGCTGGCACTGATCCCGATCCCCGGGGTCCAGGAGGTGATGGCGGGGATCGCCCTGACCACCGGGGGAGCGGCACTGCTGATCGATGTGGGCGTCAAGCTCGCCACCGGAAAGGGCTCGTGGACCCAGATCGGTCTGGATGCGCTGTCGATGATTCCGGGTGCCCGAGCTGCGAAGCTCGCCTACGTCGCGACCACCGGGTACACCGCGTACAACGTCGCCACCGGCAAGGCGTCCATGTCGGATCTGGTGATGACGGTCGGCATGGGCGCGCTGAGCATGCGCGGCGGCGGCAAGCTCGGCGGTGAGGGTCGCGGCGGCAACGGGATGCCCACCAGCAAGATCGACGGCGCTGGCACCCGGCCGCCGGCGACCAAGACCGCCGTCGAGACCCCGTCCAGCGCCCCACCCGCGAAGCCGCCGGTGTACGAACCGGTCCGCCGTCGGGTCACGCTGCGCGCCAAGACCAAGCGCGATGTCTACCTGCGCGCCCAGCGTGATTCCAACAACGAGGACTTCATCTGCGCTGCGGACAACACCAAGCGCATCCCGTGCGAGCGTCTTGCCGATGGGACTCCGGTACGGGTGGACCCCGATACCGGTCGGCCGGATCCGGCCGGCATGACCGTGCCGCAGAAGGGCAGCTTCAACTTCGGGCACAAGCCGGGCCACGAGTGGCGCACCTACAAGGTCGAGGCCGAGCAGAATGGGTACGACCGCAGCCAGGTGATCGAGGATCAGAACGACCCGAAGATCTACCGGATCGAGACGCCCGAGGCGAACCAGTCCCACCAGTACGAATTGCACTGAAAGTGCATGGTAGGCTTGACAAATGAGTGCGGCGGGGCTGGATCCCCTTGGACGATCGGTGTTGCACTACGCGGCGCTGAAGGACGATGTGGACGCCGTCCGCGCGGCGCTGGCGGCCGGTGCCGACATCGATCTGCAGGAGACCAGATCCGGCTACACGCCGCTGCATCTGGCGGTGCAGGACGGCGCACTTCGAGCCGCCACGCTCCTGCTGGATGCCGGAGCGGATCTGGATGCCGCGACCGGTCAGGGCGAGCGCCCGTTGCATCTGTCGGTGGCGAACTGGCGCTCCAGCGAGGACGGAGCCATGATCCGTCTGCTGCTCGATCGAGGCGCCGACCGCTCGGCCACGGATGCTGCGGGCCATACCCCGGCCGACCTGGCGCAGGGGCAGTTCCGGTTCCCCCCCGAGTTGGCCGCACTGCTGGCCGGATGACCGCGGCATCGACATGGTGACCCGGTCGCAGCTGCTGGAACACCTATCCCGCTTTCTCGGACAGGGGCAAGGCTCCCCGGGTGTCGGCTCGGTCGCGGTGTGGACCTTCCAACGACCGGAATTCGCCACCGTCGCCACGGTGGGGCTATCCGAAGCGCCGGTGGCTGCGATCCTTCCGCAGGAGTTGGTGTGCTCGGTGCTGCCCGACCAGGTCGGCGCGGCGCACTACCTCGTCACCCAGTGTCTGCAGATGGTGCTGGGAGCCGGGCGCGGGCTGGTCAACGAGGATGTGATTCCCAACGACGGGATCCTGCTGGCCGGAACCGAGATCACCGGTGTGCTGGTTGGCTCGCACCCGTTGCTGGACGATGCGTTCAATGTTGTGGGTGCCCCCGGCAGCTCCGACGTGATCGACCTGATGACCGTGATCCCGCTCACCCGGCCCGAAGTCGAGCTCGCCCAGGCCACGAGCGTCGACGCCCTGCTGGATCGGCTCGAGCAGGCCGATCCGCCGCTGCTGGACATCACCCGCCCGCCCGCCTGGTGATCGCCAGCGTGGGCAACCTCACCGCCACCGAGGTGCGTCGCCGCGCCGCGGGTCGCTAGGGTCTTTCCAGGCGTCCTGCGGGGCCGAGCCGGACACGACCGACCCGCGGCCCGATGGGCGCGTGCGACACCGACCGGCGGGAGAGGCACGTGGACCTGTACGAGTACCAAGCCAAGGAACTGTTTACGGCGCACGGTGTGCCCGGCAATCCGGGCATCGTCACCGACTCCGTGGACGGCGCCGTTGCCGCCGCCGAGAAGCTCGGCACCCCGGTGATGGTCAAGGCGCAGGTCAAGACCGGCGGCCGCGGCAAGGCGGGCGGGGTCAAGTTCGCCGCCACCCTCGACGACGTGCGCACTCACGCGGGGAACATTCTGGGCCTTTCCATCAAGGGCCACGTCACCCGCAAGATCCTCATCACCCCGGCCAGCGACATCGCCGAGGAGTACTACGCCTCGTTCCTGCTGGACCGGTCGAACCGCACCTACCTGGCCATGGCCAGCAAGGAGGGCGGCATGGAGATCGAGCAGCTGGCGGTGGAACGCCCGGACGCCCTGGCCCGCATCCCGGTGGACGCCGGCACCGGAGTGGATGCCGCCAAGGCCGCCGAGATCGTCGACGCCGCAGGCTTTCCCGCCGAGGTGAAGGACAAGGTCGCCGACGTCCTGGTCAAGCTGTGGGACACCTTCACCGGCGAGGACGCCACCTTGGTGGAGGTCAACCCGCTGGTCAAGGATCCGGACGGTCAGGTGCTCGCGCTGGACGGCAAGGTCACGCTGGACGACAACGCCGCGTTCCGGCACCCGCAGCACGCCGAGTTCGTCGACAACGCCGCAGAGAATCCACTTGAGCTGCGCGCCAAGGAAAAGCACCTCAACTACGTCAAGCTCGACGGCCAGGTCGGCATCATCGGCAACGGCGCGGGTCTGGTGATGTCCACGCTGGACGTGGTCGCCTACGCCGGTGAGCGGCACGGCGGCGTCAAACCGGCCAACTTCCTGGACATCGGCGGTGGTGCCAGCGCCGAGGTGATGGCCAACGGACTGGACATCATCCTGTCCGACCCGGACGTGCGCAGTGTGTTCGTCAACGTGTTCGGCGGCATCACCGCCTGCGACGCGGTCGCCAACGGCATCGTGAAGGCCCTGGAGATCCTGGGCGACGCCGCCACCAAGCCGCTGGTCGTTCGGCTGGATGGCAACAACGTCGAGGAAGGCCGGCGGATCCTCGCCGAGGCGGCGCACCCGCTGGTGACGTCGGCGGACACCATGGATGACGGGGCCGACAAGGCCGCCGAACTGGCTGCGAAGTAAGGGGAACCCCGATCATGTCGATCTTTCTGAATGCCGGTTCCAAGGTCATCGTCCAGGGCGTCACCGGCAGCGAGGGCACCAAGCACACCGCCCTGATGCTCAAGGCCGGGACCAACATCGTCGGCGGCGTGAACGCGCGCAAGGCCGGCAGCACCGTTAACCACACCACCAAGGACGGCGCATCCGTCGAGCTGCCGGTGTTCGGCACCGTTGCCGAGGCGATGGAGCGCACCGGCGCCGATGTCTCGGTGGTGTTCGTGCCGCCGGCCTTCGCCAAGGATGCTGTGATCGAAGCCATCGACGCCGGGATCGAGCTGTTGGTGGTAATCACCGAGGGCATCCCGGTGCAGGACTCCGCGGAGTTCTGGGCGTACGCCTCGTCCAAGGGCAACGCCACCAGGATCATCGGGCCGAACTGCCCCGGCATCATCACCCCCGGCGAAGCGCTGGCCGGCATCACCCCGGCCACCATCACCGGCAAGGGCCCGATCGGGCTGGTGTCCAAGTCCGGCACGCTGACCTACCAGATGATGTACGAGCTGCGCGATCTGGGCTTCTCCACCGCGATCGGCATCGGCGGCGACCCCGTGATCGGCACCACGCATATCGACGCGCTGGCCGCGTTCGAAGCGGACCCGGAGACGTCGGCAATCGTCATGATCGGCGAGATCGGTGGCGACGCCGAGGAGCGCGCGGCGGAGTTCATCAAGGCCAACGTGACCAAGCCGGTGGTCGGCTATGTCGCCGGGTTCACGGCGCCGGAGGGCAAGACCATGGGCCACGCCGGCGCCATCGTGTCCGGTTCCTCCGGCACCGCGCAGGCCAAGAAGGAGGCCCTAGAGGCCGCTGGAGTTCGAGTGGGCAAGACGCCCAGCGAGACCGCGAGCCTGCTGCGCGAGGCGCTGGCCTGATCGACGCCGTTCCGCCGCACGGTGCCGCCGTGCGGGGGCAGGCGGGACGCGGCGGGACGCTCCGCACGTGCGGTGCTGCGGTGCCGACGTCGGGGGCGTGAGCCCACCGGCGTCGAGGTGGTATGCGGCGCATGGTCCGTTCGGGCGAAACCGGTGCGCCCAGGGTGCTGCGGGCGGACCCGGCGGGCCGATACGTTGACAGGGGCGCTCCCGACCCGGGTGCGTTTCCATCGTGCAGTGTCCGATCGAAACGAGGTGTCCACACCATGAGCGGTCCGTATGGTCCCGCACCGGGGGGAGCGCCGGGCAATCCGCCCGGTGCTCCGGGTCCTTACCCGCCGGCTGCCCCCGGCGGCTACCCGCCCTACCAGCAGCCGCCGGCGTACCAACCGGCCCCCGGATACCAGCAGGCAGCGGGCCCACAGCAGTCCGCTCCCGGAGCGCCCCCACCGCCGTGGCAGTCGGGCGGCGGCCACCAGTGGGCCGGGGGCGCGCCCGCGCCGCGAGCGCAGAAGACGCCGCCGGACCTGGCCAAGCTGGCACCGCTGGTGATCGGCGCGCTCGGGGTGCTGAACTTCATCTGGGGCTTCCTGCCCTTTTTCAGCGTGGACGGCATGCCCGATTCGGTGCCGCGATCCGTGTACGCGGTCGGCCCGGGATACCTGCCGATCATGCTGCTGATCGCCGGCCTGCTGGCGCTGGGCGCCGTGCTGCCCAAGCCGGCGCGCGCTGCCTTCCCGACCGCGGCGGTCACGGTGGCGGCGACCGTCGGCGTCCTCGTCATCGGGTTCCTTGCGGGCAGCACGGTAGACCTGCTCGCGGCGAGCGGTGGAAACGACGCCTCCGTCGGCAAGGGCATCGGGCTCATCCTGCTGCTGATCTTTGCGATCCTGCAGACGATCGCGGCGGTGGGCTGGTGGCTGCTGGATGCCGGGATGGTCGCGCGGCGTGCCGGCGGCGCGCCGGGCGGGCCGGCAACGGCGCCCGCCGGGTCGTCCGATCCCGCCGCGGGCGGTCCGGCCGCCGCGCAACCCTGGATGGGCGCAACCCCCGGCGGCGCCGGACCGCGACCGGGCGAGCGGGCCCCGCATGGGCCGGCGGGCCACGGTGTGCCGGGACCCGGTGTGCCAGGCGGTGGCCCGGCCGGTCACCCGCCAGCGCCGCCGGCCGGCCCACAGCATCCATTCGGCCCGACCAGCGGTCCGATCGGCGGTCCGGCCAGTGGCCCGGTGCCCACCGCTGGACCGGCCGGAGACCCGAGCCAGGCCGGGTCCTACGGATACGGCGGGCCCCCACCCGGGTTCCCCCCGCCGCCGAGCACCGGCGGGCAGCTGCCGGCCCCGGAGAACGCTGCGGACCAGTCCAGGCCCCCAGCGGCGCCGGGCGGCGGTGACGACAACCCGGAGGAGACCCAGCAGCTGCGGTTCTAGCCGCCGCCGACGCCCCATCCCGCCGCCGGTCGGGGTGGGGCGTCGGTGCGTCGGGGCGCGGCGAGGGGTTCCCGGCCGCCCGGCGGCGTGCCTGCCAGGGCGGCGGGACCCGCTCGTGTGACAGTGGCAGGCGTGCCAGTGACACCCGCTCCCGCGCGCCCCGACGGCCGGGTTCCGGCCGGCCACGAGTGGGTCACGGTGGGCGCCATCGTCGGCACGCTGGCATCGGCCGTGCTGCGAGCTGCGGCGGGCGTCGCCTCGGGCTTGCTGCTGTGTGGCGGCCTCGCCCTGGTGCTGTGGGCGGTGACGCCGGGCAGCGAGTCGGATGCCGGCGGTCTGCTGCGCGGCAGCGCGGTGGCCTTCGCGTCGGCGCACTTCCTGCCGGTGTCGATCGGCGGGGCATCGGTGACGCTGCGGCCGTTGCTGCTCACGGTGCTGGTGCTGGCCGTGATCGCCTCGTCCGCAGGTCGGGCGCGACCCGTGCGGGGGCGCACCCTGGAGGCCCTGCACGGGTCCATGTTGGCCGTGACCTACGCGGTGCTGGTCGACGTGGCGACCGCGGCACTGGCTCCGGCCGACGCGGCGACCCCGGGCCTGCTTGCGCCGCTGGGGGTGGCCGTGATCGGTGTGCTGCTGGCCCTGTCGCTGCACCGCACGGCCTGGAATCGGTGGTGGCGTCGTGGAGCGCCCGAGTGGCTGCAGATGGCGCTGCGTGGCGGCGCGGCCGCGGCCTGCCTGCTGGCGGCGGCCGGGGCGCTAGCGGTGGCGGTCGGGCTGGTGACCTCGTTCTCCGACGCAACGGCGATCGCGGACCTGACCGCGGGCTCGGCCGGCGACGGATTCGGCCAACTGCTGCTGGGGCTGGCCTTCCTGCCGAACGCCGTGGTCGCCGGGATCGGCTACGTCAGCGGGGCGGGCTTCGCTCTGGGCAGCGCCGGGTTCTCTCCGCTGGCCACCAACCCGGCGCCGCTGCCGGCGATCCCGCTGCTGGCGGCGGCGCCCGATGGTGCCGGGTCGGTCCTGACGCCGGTCGTCCTCGTCGCGCCGATCGGGGCGGCGGCGTTGTTGGCCCTGATCGTGGTCCGTGGCGTGTCGACCCGCAGCACCCGGCTCGCCGCCGCGACGGGTGGCGCGCTGGTGACCGGCCTGCTGGTTGCCGGCTGGGCGGCAGCGGCCCGCGGTGGGGTGGCCGGCGGCCCATGGTCCAGTACGGGAGTGCCGGTCGGGTTGGTCGGCGCGGTGCTGGCCGGGACGCTGCTGGTGTTGGCGGGGGCCGGTGCCGCCGTCGCAGGCTGGAGCCGGGTGCCGTGGTCGGTCCGATCGGCCGCCCGCCGAATCGATGGCTCGGCGGCTGACGGTGCGACAGCAGCGCCCGACCTCGACGATGGGGCCGGGGAACGCGACGGCGCCGCAGATCCGCCGGCGGACGGCCCAGGCGTGGACGGTGACGAATCCGGGGAGAATAGCGGCGACGACGATCCGCGGGCCGATCCGGCCGAGGATGGCGAGGGCGAGGCTGGTGATCGCGCGGACCCCGTTCCGGATCCGGCCGAGGACTTCGTAGCAGACCATGACGAGGATCCGGTCGATGCACCCGGGGCGAGCGACACCGATCAGCAGCGGCTTCCCGACGCCGGTTGAACCCGCAGTCCAGACCGGGCGGCCGGAAGGGCCGGCTGCCCGAGGCGCGGGGCCCCGGTCGGACCGGCCCGCGACCGGATCGGGGCACCCCTCTACGCTGAGGTCGACCCGACCGCACCCGGGCGCTTCGCCGTCGCGTGGTGGTCGCACATCGGACGAGAGAACCCAGGTGCCCGACAGACTTCAGGTCTTCCGAGACGGATCCGCGCCGCTGCGGGTCGTGGTCCTCATTTCCGGCCAGGGGTCGAACCTGGCGGCGCTGCTGGACGCGTGCCGCCGGCCCGACTACCCCGTCACCGTCGTGGCGGTCGGCGCCGACCGCGGCTCCGCAGGCGGGCTGCGGCTGGCCACCGAGGCGGGCGTGCCGACCTTCGTGCAGCGGGTGGCCGATCATCCCGACCGCGCGGCGTGGGATGCGGCGCTAACCGCACAGGTGACGGTGCATCGCCCGGACCTGGTGGTGTCGGCGGGATTCCTCAAGCTGGTCGGTCCGGCGTTCCTGGCGGCCTACCGCGGCCGATTCCTCAACACCCATAACGCGTTGCTGCCCGCGTTCCCCGGTATGCGCGGCCCGCGAGAGGCGCTGGCCTACGGCGTGAAGATCGCGGGCGCCACCCTGTTCGTCGTGGACGGCGGGGTAGACACCGGGCCCATCGTCGCCCAGGTCGCCGTGCCGGTGGCCGACGACGACACCGAAGACTCCCTCACCGAACGGATCAAGGCCGCCGAGCGGGCGCAGCTGGTGCAGGTGGTGGGACGAATGGCCCGGCAGGGCTGGACGATCAGCGGAAGGACGGTGTCGATTCCATGACCAACCCGCAGGACCCCGATCAGGTAGCCGGGCGCCGGGTGGTGCGTCGCGCGCTGATCTCGGTCTACGACAAGACCGGCGTGCTCGAGCTGGCCTCCGGTCTGGCGGCGGGGGGGGTGGCGCTGGTCTCCACCGGCCGGACGGCGACGATGCTCGCCGAGAACGGCGTGCCGGTGACAGCGGTGCAGGACGTGACCGGGTTCCCGGAGATCCTGGACGGGAGGGTCAAGACGCTGCATCCGGCCATTCACGGCGGGCTGCTGGCCGACTCCACCAATCCCGAACACCTGCAGGCGATCGCCGGGCACGGCATCGAACCGTTCGACCTGGTGGTGTCCAACCTGTATCCGTTCCGCGACACCGTGGCCTCCGGCGCGGGGCCCGACGAATGCGTCGAGCAGATCGACATCGGCGGACCGGCCATGATCCGGGCCGGCGCGAAGAACCACGCGAGCGTCGCGGTGGTGGTCGATCCGGCTGGTTACCGGGACGTGTTGACCGCGGTGCGCGCCGGCGGATTCACCCTGAATGAACGACGGGCCCTGGCGGCCAAGGCATTCGCCCACACCGCCTCGTACGACGTGGCCGTCGCGAGCTGGATGGGCACCGTGCTGTCGCCCGCCGCCGACGGCTGGCCGGCATGGACCGGTGCCACCTGGGATCGTGGGGCGGTGCTGCGCTACGGCGAGAACCCGCACCAACAAGCCGCCCTGTACCGGCACTGGCGGGGCGGGCTGGCCGCCGCGGAACAGTTGCACGGCAAGGAGATGAGCTACAACAACTTCGTCGATACGGACGCGGCCTGGCGGGCCGCCGGGGCGTTCGCCGATCCGGCCGTGGCCATCATGAAGCATGCCAACCCGTGCGGCATCGCGGTCAGCCCGGGCGGTGACGACGCCGCCGTGGCAGACGCGCACGCTCGCGCGCTGGCCTGTGACCCGGTGTCGGCTTTCGGCGGTGTGATCGCCGTCAACCGGCCGGTCACGGCGGCCCTGGCCGAGCAGATCGCCGACGTGTTCACCGAGGTGGTGCTGGCACCGGCGTTCGACGACGACGCACTGGCGGTGCTGACCCGCAAGAAGAGCCTGCGACTGCTGCGCATGCCCGCGGACGTCCACCCGGACCCGTGGCAGTTCCGGGAGATCTCAGGCGGCGTCCTGGTGCAGTCGGTGGATCGGCTGGACGCGCCCGGGGACGACCCCGCCACGTGGACGCTCGCGGCGGGAGACCCGGTCGACGAGGCAGCGTTGGCCGACCTGGCCTTCGCCTGGCGCGCCTGCCGCTCGGTCAAGTCCAACGCCATCCTGCTGGCCCGGGGCGCCGCCAGCGTCGGCATCGGCATGGGCCAGGTGAACCGGGTGGACTCCTGCCGGCTCGCCGTCCGGCGGGCTGGTGAGCGAGCGGCCGGGTCGGTCGCCGCGTCCGACGCCTACTTCCCGTTCGCGGACGGGCCGCAGGTGCTGATCGATGCCGGGGTGCGGGCGATCGTGCAGCCAGGTGGTTCGGTACGGGACGGCGAGACCGTGGAGGCGGCGGCGAAGGCCGGCGTCAGCCTGTATCTGACCGGTACCAGGCACTTCCTGCACTGATCCGGCAGGTGGGCGGGAGGCGGCCGTGGACCTGACCGAGAGTTCCTACCAGGGCGAGGACTTCACCGAGGTCGACCTGGAACGCGCAGTCATCGAGGGCATCTCGTTCACCGACTGCGACTTCGCCGGTGCGTCGCTGGCCGGATGCAGCACGCTGCGTGCCGAGTTCACCGGATGCCGGTTCTTCGGAACCGAGCTGTATTCCTCACAGCACCGGGCCAGCTCGTTCGTCGGCTGCACGTTCGAGCGGGCCTCCTGGCACTCCTCGAGCCTGGTCGATTGCCGACTGGCCGGCTCCAGCTTCACCGACTGCCGCATCGTCCCGATCACGCTGACCGACTGTGACCTGTCGCTGGTGTCGATGGCGGGGTGCAAGCTGGCCGGCACCGACCTGTCCGGAATCAGGCTGCGCGAGGCGAACCTGACGGGCGCCGACCTGACCGGCTGCGACCTGCGGGGCGCCGACCTGGCCGGCGCCCGTGCCATCGGCACGGTGCTGGAACGAGCCGACCTGCGGGGCGCGATCATCGAGGCCGGCACCTGGGTCGGCGCCAAGCTCACCGGGGCACGGGTCGACCTGGAGCAGGCCGTCCGGTTCGCGGTGGCCCACGGTCTGGTGCTGCAGGGTGAGGACGAAACCGCGCCGGGCTGATCGGCCTACAGCGTCGCGCGCAGCGCGGCGATCCGCGCCAGGCACGAGGCCCGCCCCAACAGCTGCATCGACTCGAACAGCGGCGGTGAGATACGGCTGCCCGTCACCGCTATGCGCACCGGACCGAACGCGACCCGCGGCTTGAGACCCAGCCCGTCCACCAGCGCGGCCCGCAGCGCTGCCTGGATGGCGTCGTGGTGCCAGTCGGGCAGCTCGGCGAGCGCCGCCACGGCGCCGTCCAGCACGGCCGTGGCGTTCTCGCCCAACGTCTCGCGGGCGTCCTGGTCCACCGTCAACTCGCCGTCGGCGGTCAGCAGGAATGCCAGCATGCCGGGCGTTTCGGACAGCAGCGTGATCCGCTCGGCCACCAGGGGCGTTGCGGCCCGGATCATCTCGCGCTGCTCCCGCGTCGGGTCGGCGGGCAGCCAGCCGTCGGCGATGCCGAACTCGACGATCCGGTCGGCCAGCACATCGGTCGGCAGCGAGCGCATGTACTGCCCGTTGAGCCAGTTCAGCTTCTTCAGATCGAAGATCGGGCCGACCGGGGAGACCTTGTCCCAGGCGAAGTTCGCACTGAACTCGGCGAAGTCGGTGATCTCCCGCTCGGTGCCGTCCGCTTCCACGATTGGCGGATAGCCCAACAATGCCAGGAAGTTGATCAACGCCTCCGGGAGGTAGCCCTGCTCGCGGAACCAGGTGAGCCGGGCGGCCGGGTTGCGCCGCTTGGAGATCTTGGACTTGTCCTGGTTGCGCAACAGCGGCATGTGCGCGAATGCCGGTGGCTGCCAGCCCAGCCAGCGGTAGAGCAAAATGTGCTTGGGGGTGGACGAGATCCACTCCTCGCCACGCACCACGTGCGTGATGCCCATCTCATGGTCGTCCACCACTACCGCCAGGTGGTAGGTCGGAAAGCCGTCTGCCTTGAGGATCACCTGGTCGTCCGGGCGCGGCGCGGAGATCTCGCCACGGATCAGGTCGGTGAACGCCGTCGGCACCTCGTCGTCGACGTCGGGAATCAGCATCCGCACCACCGGTGTCTGCGAGAAGCCGGGCAACGCGGCGCGCTCCTCGCGGGTCTTGCCGTAGCACAGCCGGTCGTAACCGGTGGGCAGCTTGAGCTGCTGCTGCCGCTTGCGCATCTGGGCCAGTCGATCCGGCGTGCACCAGCAGTGGTAGGCGTGCCCCTCGGCGATCAACTGCTCGACACACGGCCGGTAGGTGGCGAGCCGCTCGGACTGCCGGTACGGCCCGAACGGCCCGCCCCTGTCCGGCCCCTCGTCCCAGTCCAGGCCGAGCCAGTGCAGCGTGGAAAAGATCTGCTGCTCGGAGTCTTCGACATACCGGGCGCGATCGGTGTCCTCGATGCGCAGCACGAACTGCCCGCCGTGCCGGCGCACGAACGCGAGGTCGAACAGCGAGACGTAGGCGGTGCCGACGTGCGGATCGCCGGTCGGTGACGGAGCCACCCGCAGGCGCACCGGGCCAACGGTGGATTCCCGCTCGGGCGATGCGAAGGATGCGGCGGACGACACGGCGGGGGAGGGTGACGGGGTGCTCATGGTGCCTTTCAGTCTATGGGGTGCCCGCGGGCCTTCCGTTCGTCAGAGCGCGTGCGCGTGGCAGGATCGGCAGGCGTGACGGCAACGATCCTGGACGGCAAGGCCACGCTGCGCGCGGTGAAGGCGGAGCTGACGGCGCGGGTGGCAGCCCTGGCCGAGCGGGGCATCGTCCCCGGCTTGGGCACCGTGCTGGTTGGCGACGACCCGGGCAGCCGGATCTACGTGAACCTCAAGCATCGCGACTGCGCCGAGATCGGTGTCGCCTCGATCCAGCGGGAGCTACCGGCGGGCAGCACCCAGACGGAGGTAGAGGCGGTCGTCGACGAGCTCAACGCCGACCCGGCGTGCACCGCCTTCCTGGTGCAGCAGCCCACTGGGCTGGACGAGTTCGCGATCCTGGCCCGGGTCGACCCGGCCAAGGATGTGGACGGCCTGCACCCGTTCAACCTCGGCTCGCTGGTCCTGGGCCATCCGGCACCTGAGCCCTGTACGCCGGCCGGGATCATCGAACTGCTGCGGCGTTTCGACGTTCCGATCGCCGGTGCGCACGCGGTGATCATCGGTCGCGGCCTGACGGTCGGCCGGCCACTGGGGCTGCTGCTGACCCGGCGCAGCGAGAACGCCACCGTCACGCTGTGCCACACCGGCACCCGCGATCTGGCCGATCACGTGCGGCGTGCCGACATCGTGGTGGCCGCCGCGGGGGTGCCGGGTCTGGTGACGCCCGAGATGGTCAGGCCCGGCGCTGCCGTCCTGGACGTGGGGGTCAGCCGGGTGGACGGGAAGATTGCCGGTGACGTGCATCCCGGGGTGGCCGACATCGCCGGCTGGGTGGCCCCCAACCCGGGCGGAGTGGGGCCGATGACCCGCGCGATGCTGTTGTCCAACGTGGTGGCCGCCGCCGAGCGAACCGTCGCGGAATGACGAATGAGGACCGCCACGTGACCCCGGCCGGAGCGAATGTGATGCCCACAGCGGGCACCGCGGGCTGGCGGCAGCGAGTGCTGCGCGCCCTACCGGTGACCGCCGTGCTGCTGGTGATCGCGGCTGGCCTGGTGCTGGCGCTGCTGGATCACTGGCGCCGGGGCAGCGCGCTGCTCGCCGCGGCGGCGGCACTGGCCGCCCTGCTGCGCCTGGTGCTGCCGACCCGGATGGCGGGGGTGCTCGCCGTCCGCACCCGCCGGTTCGACGTGGCGTTCCTTATCTTGCTGACGGCGCTGCTGGTGGCCATGGCGCTGGCGGTGACCGATCCGCGAAATGGCTGAGCGTGGCGGCGACGTCGGGTGACGAGTGTCGACGGGTCGGCCAGCCGGTGACCGGTTGTGCGCCGCGGCGACCCGCCGCCTGCGGCAACGCCTCCCGAGGTCTGCTGCGCCCGCCGACCCCTGCCCCACGGGCCGCACTGGTGGCGCTGGCCTAGCCGGTGACGGGGCGGTCAGGCCAGCGCGAGTCGATGCGCCGCATCCAGTAGGCGTCGTGCCTGCGTCAGCATCGACCGTGCGGCGGGCTCGTTGAGCGGGCGACCGTGGAACGTCGCGCCGTCGAGTGCCGTGGCGATCTGGTCGGCAATACGGTCCCGCTGACCATCCAGCCGGATCAAGCGGTTCTCCAGGCGGGTGTAGGCGGCGTCGTCGGTGGCGCTGCCGCCGGTCAGCGCCCGGGTGGACGCCGCCAGCGTGTCCAGCGCGAATGATGCATCCGCGCCGAGGATCTGCTTGTACACGGCGCCCAGGGCCAGTACGGTCGCGCGGTGGGTGCGCAGCGAACTCGGCAGGGCAGTGGGTGAGCAGATCTCCGCCAGCACCCGGCCGTCGCCGACATAGTCGTCGGCCAGCCCGGCCAGTGCGAGCACCGTCGGCCGGGTGTCGACCTGATCGGTCCACACCGAGGTATTGGTGCCGCGGGCGGAGATGCCCGGGCCCACGTAGCCCGCCCAGATGTCCTGCATATCCGGCCAATATCCGCCGTGGTTCCAGGCATACCCGGCCCCGGTCGTATAGACGCAGCCGTTGCCGGTGCATGCCCCTCCGCCTCCGACGTAGCTGTCCTCACCGGAGAACAGCGTCAGGGTCGGGGTTCTCGCCGGATCGGAGCTGACGAAGTGCAGGATCTTCTCCTCCACCGGGTCGGCCATCCGGTAGGCGACGGGTTCGGTCGCCCCGGTCAGCGGATTGGTGAAGTGCAGCCCACCGATATCCCGGGCCAGTTGCCGCACCACCGGATCGGTCCGCGCCGGCTGCCCGGTCACCCACAGCGCCGGCGCCGGGTCGGAGTGGATCGCATACCCGGTGGTATCGCCCGTTGCGCTGGCCAACAGCCCGGTCAGGTTGACGTTGACCTCCGAGCGGGTTGCGTAGTGGCAGTAGTTGCCGTTCAGCCCGGTGCATCCGGCCGGTGTCGGCTGGCTTCCGGAGAAGTGGTCGCCCTCATCGCTTGTCACCACGAACAGGGTGTTGCTCGGCGTGATCCCGTCGCGCGCGAGGCGCGCGAAGAACTGTGCGAATGCGGTGTTGTAGTCGGCCAGCTGCTGCTCGTACAGTTCGGACCCGGGCCCGAGGTCGCCCTGCCCGGCGCCGGTGTGGTCGCCGTGTACGTCCGAGACGTAGATGTTGGCGACCTGCACACCGTTCTCCAGCATCTGTGCCCCGTAGCCCAGTGCGTTCGTCGGGGTCAACGAGTCGAATCCGGGGAATCCGACATGGCCGGCGCTGTCGGTGATGACGGTGCCGTTGAGGGCCTTGACGGGCTGGTCGGACGGGCTGATTGCCGGTTGCACCTCGGCGTTGCCGAACAGTGCCTTGAAGCCGTGGTAGCCGCCTGGTTCATCGGGGAGCGCATCGGTCTGGCCGGATGCGCACATGGTCGAGGTCGCCGCGCAGTGCACCGCGTAGCCGACGAAGTCCGCGGTGGCCCGGGCCGGGTCGGCGGTTGCCTCGGCCTGCTGGGGTGAGCCGGCGCCGAACACCGTGGGGATGTCGGTGGCGATGTTCTCCAGCACGGTGTTGGCCATGCCGACCTCGCCGACGTTGCAGCCCGCCCTGGTGTAGGGCACCCACGGGGCCGGGACGTTGACGTTGGTGTCGTTGGGAACGTCCGACCGGTCGGGCGTGTATTGCAGGTTGTAGTTGGTGTCGGCATTCGCGCCGGTGTAGTCGTAGATCGGGTCGGTCCAGTAGGCGAACGAGACGCCGGGGTGGGTCTGCCCGTCCGGCCCGTAGTAGTCGAACGAGTTCGACTGCGTGATGGCGGTACGGTCCGGGTACAGCCCGGTCATATTGGAGATGAAGTTCGTCCCGGTGTGGACGAGCACGTCGTGGTCGTTCGCCATCATCACGCCGTGCTGGGTGATGAAGTCCTCCAGCGCGGGCATCTGCTCGAGATCGCTCGGCACGTCGGGGTTGTCCCGCGTCAGATGAACGTTGTCGAACATGATCCGCACCACGCGCTGGATCCCGTTGGCCAGCTGGCAGGAATCGGTGGACCGGGACTGCGCCGGCGTCGTCGGCTCGGCACCGGCCGGCCCGGCGATGGCCAGGGTCGTTCCGAAGGCGGTGGCGACCGCGGTGAGTGCGGCCAGTGCCGGGTGCTTCAGTGATCTCACGGTCTCTCCCTCGTTCTCCGGCCGTCAGCGGCCGTACCGGTGCGTGATCAGCGACCACATGGGCTTGACCTGGGCGGAGTCCGAGGTATAGCCGAGCTTGCCCAGCCCGAAGCCCTCCTCGATGGTCAGCAGCATCGAATAGTGGTTGTAGGCGGTGGCATCCGTGGTGTGTGTCGGACCGGTGCGACTGATGACCACCATCGGAACCAACCCGCCGCCGTACACCCCGCCGGGCCAGTCTGCGCTGATCTCCGGATCACCCGCGGGCAACACCGGGGAATCGCAGCATCCGGCGGCTGACAGGTAGGATCCGATGGTGGGATTATCGGCGTCGTAGTCGTTCTCGTCGGCGGTGACGAAGATGACGCTGTTACCCGTCCAGGCCCTGCTGTGCATGATCGTCGTGACGGCCTGCTTGATGAAGTCGTCGGCCACCGTCTTGGAGGCCTCGTCGATCGGATCGCCCATCGCGTCGGAGTACGGGCACGGTGTCTCGCCCTCGAACCCGGGAACCGTGGCGTACACGCCCAGGTGCATGTCGGTGCAGATGTCCGGGCTGATCCACACATAGCGCGGCGCGTGCCCGCTGTTCAGGTCTCGGGCCATGGCGCTGTACGGTTTGATGTTCGCCGCGACCGATGGATTGTCGTGGATATCGTTGTACAGGATGAACGGATCGTGCTTGCTCAGGTACAACCCGCCGTTCCCGCTGTCCGGCAGGTAGCCCGCGGACGGCATGGACTGCATATAGGCGGCCCAGGGGATATGTGCCGCGTCCATTTCATCGACGATATTGGTGTGATCGTACTGATTCGCCGGGAGCGCAGCGCCATTCTCCGTGCTGCCGGAGTACCAGCCGTTGTCGTTGTTCACGCCCCAGGTGCTGCCGCTGGTCGCCGCGATATAATTGGGTTCGCTGGTATGCGTGACACCGTAATAGTGGGTGGCCTGACCATAGGTTCGGGACAGCATCGTCAGATATGGCATGGATAGCGCACCGGTCGCCGTGTTGATATCACCGATGGTGTGGTCCTGCGCGTGGTTTTCCTCCATGATGATGAACACGTGGTCCAGCCGAGGGTTTACGCGCATGTCGCTATCCGGCGATCCGTGGTGCAACGCCGGCACCGGAGTGGCTGCGGTCGATACCGATGCGGTGGCGCCTGCGGTACCGGCGGCCAACGCCGGCCCGGCCGCGACCACCAGCACTCCCGCCGCCACCATGGCCATGCGTCGCGTTGTCTGCCTGATCATGCCGTTCCCCTTCCCTCGCCGGTGACGCGCTGGCGAGCAATCAGCGTCAGGGCACATCAACGCTGACTGTTCAGCCATCCTGTGAAAGAACGGCTGCGGTCGATCGGCGGGGATCGGTCGTGCGATGAACGGCGATCGCATTCCCGGGTGATGATCGCGGCTGTCACTGACGTTAGGACGGTGGGCTTCGCTCGGCAAGTGAGCCAACCGAGTGATTGATCATCCATTGTGGTGTGCGATGTTTAGGATTTTCCGAGCAGTTTGTTCGCACAAACAAGCAGATTGTCCCGTCCGTCGCGGGGCGAGATGTCGAGCCCGCGGCGGTTCTCGCCTCGCGGTGTCCCCCGGATGGCCGATAGCGCGGGGCAGGATGCCGGTCACTCAAGCATCATTGGCATCGGCTTCTCGCGCACACCGCACGGGCACGACCTACACTGACGATCTGCGAGCCCACCGACCGGCGGACCCACATCGCCGGGCCTTCCGACGTTTTCCGGACGACCCACGCGTCTGCTGAGGAGGGTCCGTCGTGAATCGCCGTGAGCCTCACCATGCCCGGGGATTCCCGGATGTATCGAGCGGATTCACAGCAACGCTTCACCGTGACCTGATCACCGCGTGCCATTCACAGCGGTACTTCACAGCAATACCTCATGGCGTCACTTCGCAGCGTCATTTCACCGTCGTCTAGGAGGCTTTCGATGTCACGTCGGCTGACAACTACGATCCCGGCCCTGGTCGCCGGCGCGGTTCTGGTTCTCGCGGCCTGTTCCACCCCGCCGCCCGCCGGCTCCTCACCGTCGGGTTCGTCACCGTCGGCTTCGTCACCGTCGGGTTCGTCACCGTCGGGTTCGTCACCGTCGACGCCGGCGGCTGCGGGCTCGACGTCCAGCGGCTCGGCGCCGTCGGGCTCGTCGCCGGCGACCGGGAGCGCGACGGGCGGCTCGTCGTCGGAGAGCGTCTCCGCGGGTTCCTCGCCGTCGACGAGCCGGGCCAACAACGCGGCGTTTCTCCCTTGCGTCGTCTCCGATACCGCCGGGTTCAACGACCACTCGTTCAATCAGCTAAGCCTGCAGGCCGTCAAGCAGGTCGCGAAGGCGTCCGGAACCAGTTACAAGACTGCCGAATCGAAGACCGCGGCCGACTACGTACCCAACGTCAATCAACTGGTTGCGGCCGGATGTACCGCGACCGTCGCATCCGGATTCAACCTGGTCGCCGCGGTGAAGGCGGCGGCGACCAAAGACCCGAAGAACGACTTCGTGATGGTCGACGACAACTCCATCAAGCTGCCGAACGTCAAGGACGTGGTGTTCGCGACCAACCAGGCCGCATTCCTCGGCGGCTACGCGGCGGCCGCGTACAGCAAGACGGGCGTGGTCGCGACCTGGGGCGGGCAGGAGATCCCCCCGGTCACCATCTATATGGATGGCTTCTGGGACGGCGTGCAGTACTTCAATCAGCAGAACCACAAGAACGTCACGGTGCTCGGCTGGAACGAGAAGACCCAGAAGGGCACGTTCGTCGGCAACTTCACCGACCAGAACGCGGCCAAGACCATCACCACCAACTTCATCAACCAGAATGCCGACGTGATCATGCCGGTGGCCGGTTCCCTCTATCAGGGAGGCGGCGCGGCGATCCGCTCGACCGGCGCCAAGGCCGTTCTGGTGGGAGTCGACGCGGATCTGTTCCAGACCGACACCAGCGGATACCAGAACATCATCCTGGTTTCCGTGCTCAAGAACATCCAGCCCGCGGTGGCCTCGGTGCTGGGTCAGGCCGCGCAGAACACGTTCAGCAACGGCGAGTACATCGGAACGCTGAAGAACAACGGCGTTGGTCTGTCGCCGTTCCATGACTTCGCCGGAAAGATTCCGTCATCCCTGGCGAGCCAGTTGGACACGATCAAGTCGAAGATCATCGACGGCTCGATCACGGTGCCGTCCCCGTCCGAGCCGAAGGGCTGAGTCGAGGCGTGGGCAGGCCCGCCCGATGAGACTCGAACTGCGTGGCCTCACCAAGCGATTCGGATCGCTGGTGGCCAACGACCACATCGACCTGGCCATCGAGCCGGGCCGGGTGCACTGCCTGCTGGGCGAGAACGGGGCAGGCAAGACCACGCTGATGAACATGCTCTACGGGCTGCTGCCGCTCGACGAGGGTGAGATCGTCGTCGACGGTGCGGTGCAACACTTCGGCAGCCCGCGGGACGCGATGCGGGCCGGCATCGGGATGGTTCATCAGCATTTCATGCTGATCCCGGTGTTCACCGTGGCGGAGAACGTGATTCTCGGCCACGAGCGGACGACGGGAGCCGATCACCTGGATCTGGCTGCCGCACGCGAGACGGTGCGACGGATCGCGGGTCAGTTCGGATTCGAGATAGATCCGGATGCCCGCATCGAGGACCTGCCGGTGGGCGTCCAGCAGCGGGTGGAGATCATCAAGGCGCTCGCACTGGACGCACAGGTCCTGGTGTTCGACGAACCCACCGCGGTGCTCACGCCGCAGGAGACCGATGAGCTGATGGCAATCATGCGTCAGCTCAAGGAATCCGATCGGTCCATCGTCTTCATCACGCACAAGTTGCGGGAGGTTCGGGAGGTCGCTGACGAGGTGACGGTGCTGCGACTGGGGCGCGTCGTCGGCACCGTGTCGCCGGACGCATCGGATGCCGAGATGGCCTCGATGATGGTGGGGCGGCCGATCGAGCTCACGGTGCGCAAGCGGCCCGCCGAGCAGGGCGGGATTGCGCTGGTCGTCACCGACCTGGTGCTGGCCGACCGGCATCGCCGCCCGGTGCTGGATCATGTGTCGTTCAGCGTGCGCCGGGGGGAGATCCTGGCCGTCGCCGGCGTGCAGGGCAACGGGCAGACGGAGCTGGTCGAGGCGCTGTTCGGCCTGCAGCAGGATGCGCTCGGTAGTGCCACCATCGAGGGCACGAACCTGCTGGGGGTGGGTGCCCGGGCAGCGATCAACGCCGGCGTCGGGTTCGTTCCGGAAGATCGGCAGGAGGACGGGCTGGTCAGTGAGTTCTCCATCGCCGAGAACCTCATGCTCAACCGCACCGACGGGCCGCCGTTCGTCCGGCATGCCACCGTGCAGCTGCGCGCGCTGCGTCGGTTCGCCCAGCAAAAGATCCGTGAATTCGACGTGCGGGCGCCCTCGGCGGCAACCCTGGCCGGCCAGCTGTCCGGCGGCAATCAGCAGAAGGTCGTGCTGGCACGGGAACTCGGTCGCGAGCTGCGCCTGCTGATTGCCGCTCAGCCGACCCGCGGGCTCGACGTCGGATCGATCGAGTTCATCCACGGGCAGATCGTCGCCGTCCGGGACCGGGGGGTGGCCGTGGTCATGGTTTCCACGGAGCTCGATGAGGTGACGGCGCTCGCGGATCGGATTGCCGTCATGTATCGGGGCGCCATCGTCGGGATCGTCTCGCCCGGGACTCCGCGTGACGTGCTGGGCCTGATGATGGCGGGTGTCATGCCCGACGGAGTGGAGCAGGTGGCGTGAGCCCCGAGCCGCCAGGCAGCGCCGGCACCGAGGCCGACAGCGACCTCGGCACCGACGCGGGTGTGAGCGCAGCGCCTGATACGGCCACCCACCAGGATTCGGGCGGCGGCGGCGAGGGCGAAGCTGCCCCAGTCGGCGACGCCGCGCCGGAGCCGCGGTCCGCCCGCCTGCTGCGTGAGATCGGCAGCGGATCGGCGGTGATCACGGTGCTGGCGATCCTGGTGGCGCTGGTGGTCGGCGCGATCCTGATGGTGGTGACGGACCAGCCGACGCTGGACGCGGTGCGGTACTTCGTCGGCCGGCCCTCGTCGACGTTCTCGGCGATCGGGCACGCAGTCGGCGGCGGTTACGCTGCACTCTTCCGCGGTGGTATCTACGACTACACCCGGTCGAGCTTTACCGCCGGGATCGAGCCGCTGCTGCACAGCCTGAGCTTCGCGACCCCGCTGATCGCGGCGGGCATCGGCATCGGCATCGGCTTCCGCACCGGCGTTTTCAACATCGGCGGGCAGGGGCAGATGCTGGTCGGCGGCGCGTTCGCCGGATGGGTCGCCTACGCGCTGCCGATGCCGGCGGCACTGCACGTTCCGGTTGCCGTGCTGGCGGCGCTGGCCGGCGGCGCTGTCGCCGCCGGAATTGCCGGGGTGCTCAAGGCGACCACCGGCGCGCACGAGGTGATCGTGACGATCATGCTCAATTATGTGGCGTTCTATCTGCTGGGCTACCTGCTGACCACGGTGCTCAAGGCGCCGGGGTCCAACAATCCGATCAGCCCGGCGGCGCTGCCGTCGGCGGTGTTCCCGGGGTCGACCGGCGGGCTGAACGTCGGGTTCGGCATCGTGCTGGTGCTCACCCTGCTGGCCTCATGGCTGATGAACCGTTCGTCGCTCGGGTTCCGGTTCCGTGCGGTGGGGGAGAATCCGAATGCGGCGCGGGTGGCAGGCATCAGTGTCACCCGCATCGTGATCATCACGATGATCGTGTCCGGCGCCTTCGTCGGCTTCGCCGGCGCCTACCAGGTCTTGGGCCAGACCACGACCGGATTCACCGACGCGCTGGACGCCGGAATCGGTTTCAATGCCATCACGGTCGCGCTGCTCGGCCGCAACAAGCCGTGGGGGATCTTCTGGGCCGGAATATTGTTCGGTGTCTTCCAGGCCGGTGGGTACACCATGCAGGCGGCCGAGGGCATCGATATCGACATCGTGCTGGTCCTGCAGTCGGTCATCGTGCTGTTCATCGCCGCGCCGCCGCTGGTGCGGGCGATCTTCCGGCTTCCCGAGTCGGGCGGTTGGCGGGCTCATCGGGCTCGCGAGACCGGGGGAGCGGCAGCATGACCGCGCTGGCGGCCGGGCTCGCGGCTGGTCGGCGCGATACCCCGTTCCGGGTGCGGGACTGGAAGGCGTCGATAGCGCTCGGTGTCTTCACGGTGCTGGCCGGCGTCCTGTTGATCGGATTCGGCCGACATGGCATCTCCACCTTCACGTTCACGTCCGCGACCACCGACGTGCTGCGAGTGCCCCCAGTCGACATTCCGGCGTGGGGATTCGGGATCGCCGCGACCGTCCTGTCCGTGGTGCTGACGGTGGTCAGCGCCGGCTATTCCCGGGCGCGCAGGACCACGCCGCGCTGGCTGGTCGCCCTGTTCGCCTTCGTTCTGCTGGTCGGCTTTTTGGCATGGTCCACCGTCGGCAACAGCCTGCCCATCGTCGGGCTGCTGGGCGGCGCGCTCGCGCTGAGCGTGCCGCTGATCTTCGGCGCGCTGGGTGGCGTCATGTCCGAGCGATCGGGTGTGGTCAACATCGTCATCGAAGGTCAGCTGCTCGCGGGGGCGTTCGTTTCCGCGGTGGTCGCCTCATCGACGCATTCGGCGGCGGCGGGCCTGGTCGCGGCCGGAGTCGCGGGCATGCTGGTCTCGTTCGTGCTGGCGGCATTTTCCATCACCTACTACGTCGACCAGATCATCGTCGGGGTCGTGCTGAACGTGCTGGTGCTGGGGTTGACGAACTTCCTGTTCGCGACCTGGCTCACCCAGAACGCGCAGACGCTGAACTCGCCGACGCCGCTGCCGACACTGGCGATCCCCGGCCTTTCCGCCATCCCGGTGATCGGTCCCGTGCTCTTCAACCAGACGATCATCGTCTACCTGATGTACGTCGCGGTCGCGATCGTCACCTACCTGATCTTCTTCACCCGAACCGGGCTGCGGATCCGCGCCGTCGGCGAGCACCCGCGGGCGGCGGACACCGTCGGCATCAACGTCAGCTCCACCAGATTCTGGAGTGTGTCCTTCGGCGGCGCCATCGCCGGGATCGGCGGGGCATTTTTCACTCTCGGCTCGGTGGGGGCGTTCTCGGAGGACGTGTCCAGCGGGGAGGGCTACATCGCCCTGGCCGCGGTGATCTTCGGCGCCTGGCATCCGATCAAGGCGACCCTGGCGGCATTGCTATTCGGCTTCGCGAACGAGTTGCAGTCCGTGCTGAGCATCCTCGGATCGCCGGTGCCTAGCCAGTTCTTGCTGATGTTCCCCTACGTGGTGACGATCATCGCGGTGGCCGGGTTGGTCGGCCAGTCTCGGGCGCCGGCCGCGGACGGCAAACCGTATTTCGGCTGATTCACCTGGCGGCCGGGTGGATTCGGGTGGATTCAGGTGCTGACGCGGCGCGGTGCCGGCCGGCCGACGAAGCGGTCCGCCGTCACAGCAGCGGCAGCGCCCGGGTCAGCGGCTCGGGCAGCTCGCCGTCCGGGGCACGTCGACCGGTGGCCAGTTCGACGAATGCCTGCTCGTCCAGGGCCGATGCGGCGGCCAACACCTGCGGGTCCGGGTCACGGGTGGTCAGCACCTCGCGCAGGGCGGTCAGCGCGTGCTGGCGGGCGGCCGGAAGGACCGGCGGGGCGGGGCGCTCGGGCACCGAGCGGTGCAGGTCGTCGGCGTGCACCACCAGTTCGATCACGCGGGTGGTCAGGAACGCCGAGGCGAGCATCGGCCCGCGCCGGGTGATCACCAGCCGGTCCGCCGCGCCGAGCGCGCCCAGGGTCTGCCGGGCCTCGGCGGCGGCGCTGTCCCACGCGGCGAGCGGGTCGCCGGCGGTCTCCCGCGCGATGGACCGCGCCATTCGCGCGGTCCGGTCCGCATCGCCGGCGTAGCCCAGGACGTAGTCGGCCACCGACAGTGGCTCGACGCCCTCCGCGTCCTGGGTCGGCCGCAGCCCGGCCACCGCGTCGTGCACCGCCACCAGGTGGGCAAGCAACTCGGCGACCGTCCATCCCGGCAGCGCGCTGTCCCCGGCGAGTTCGTCACCGCTCAGCGTGCCTGCCCACACCCGCAGCGCGGCGGACTGCGCGGTGACAATCAGATCGGGGTACATGGCAGCGATCCTTTCGCGGGTGGGCCGCCCCCATCATGCGTCACCGCCGCGTGGATCCGGTGCCGTGACGGCTCAGCCACCGGCGACGGCGGGCGAGCCGTGGACCGGATCCCCGCGGTGTCGTCGCCGCCATCACCAACCAGTACGCTCGTACTGGTAACCCCACCGCCCGCTGGAGAGGATCGCTGCGCGATGAGCAAGATCAAGGTGACCGGGACCGTCGTCGAACTCGACGGCGACGAGATGACCAGGATCATCTGGCAGTTCATCAAGGACCGGTTGATCCTGCCCTACCTGGACGTCAACCTGGACTACTACGACCTGGGCATCGAACACCGGGACGCCACCGACGACCAGGTGACGATCGACGCCGCGGAGGCGATCAAGCGGCACGGCGTGGGGGTCAAGTGCGCCACCATCACCCCGGACGAGGCTCGGGTGGAGGAGTTCGGGCTGAAGAAGATGTGGCGCTCGCCCAACGGCACCATTCGCAACATCCTCGGCGGGGTCATCTTCCGCGAACCCATCGTCATCTCCAACATCCCGCGGCTGGTGCCGGGCTGGACCAAGCCAATCGTCATCGGCCGGCACGCCTTCGGCGACCAGTACCGGGCCACCGACGTGAAGATCCCGTCGGGCGGCGCCGTCACCCTTACCTTTACTCCCGACGACGGCGGCAAGCCGATGGAACTCGAGGTCGTCCGGATGCCGGAGGACGGCGGGGTCGTGATGGGCATGTACAACTTCAACAAGTCGATTGCCGACTTCGCCAGGGCCTCGTTCGAGTACGGCCTGCAGCGCGGCTACCCGGTGTACCTGTCCACCAAGAACACCATCCTCAAGGCCTACGATGGCGCCTTCAAGGACATCTTCGCGGAGGTCTTCGAGGCCGAGTACGCCGCGCGGTTCGCCGAGGCCGGCATCACCTACGAGCACCGGCTGATCGACGACATGGTCGCGTCCGCGCTGAAGTGGGAGGGCGGATACGTGTGGGCGTGCAAGAACTACGACGGTGACGTGCAGTCCGACACGGTGGCACAGGGCTTCGGCTCGCTCGGCCTGATGACGTCCGTGCTGATGACCCCGGACGGCAAGACCGTCGAGGCCGAGGCGGCGCATGGCACGGTGACCCGGCACTACCGGCAGCACCAGGCCGGCAAGCCGACCTCCACCAACCCGATCGCGTCGATCTACGCCTGGACCGGCGGGCTCAAGCACCGCGGCAAGCTGGACGGCGCCCCGGAGGTGACCGCCTTCGCCCAGACCCTGGAGCAGGTGATCATCTCCACGGTGGAGTCCGGGAAGATGACCAAGGACCTGGCGCTGCTGGTCGGCCCGGACCAGCCGTGGCAGACCACCGAGGAGTTCCTGGCCACCCTGGACGAGAACCTCAAGGCCGCCCTGGGCTGAGCCCCCGGAAGATTGCCGTTCGTGGAGGATTCGCCGCGAAATCCGGGTGTCTGCCCCACAACTGGTGATCCCGCCGGTCACGGTCTCCGGTCGTAGTCGGCGGCGACGAATTTCGGCACCACCATCCGCCACGCCTCCACCACGATCTCGCGCACCTCGTCGGGGGCAAGCGCTGCCAGCCGGGCCTGCACCCATGGGTAGCGCTCGTCCGCGCGCTCGGGTGGCCGGAATCGCTCGGGGTCGGACGCGACCAGCGCGTCCCGCTCCTCGCGTGGGTAGGCGAAGCCCAGCACGGTCTCGTCCCGGGACAGCGCGACGTACACGATCCCGCGCACTCGATACTTCAGCCGATCCCGGACGTAGGCCTCTTCCGAACGCGGCAGTGTTCGGGCGATCGCGCGAACGTCGTCCACGGTGGCCACGGGCGGAGCGTACCGCCGGACACGATGCGCGCGGATTTCGCCGCCTCGATATCCTGATCGACGATCAGGAGCCACGAACAGGCAAACATTCACGGGCGAGGGTCGATGTTGCGCACGCTGGGCTGGCTGGCGGTCGCGCCGTTCGTCGTCGCCGACGTGGTGCTTGCCCGGGTCGACGGCAGGCTGTTCGCCAGCGATGAGGGGGGAGTCAGCTGGAAGACCGTCCCGTGACCTGCGCCCCATCGGCAGGCAACGACGCCGAGGCTCGGCCGGCCGGCCCGTGGCGGGTGCTGATGGTGTGCACGGCGAATCAGTGCCGCTCGCCGATGGCGCAGCTTCTGCTGGCTCGCGACCTGGTTGCCGCCGGCATCGGGGCCGACCGGGTGCAGGTGTCCAGCGCCGGCGTGCGAGCGTCCGCCGGAATTCCCGTCACACCACAAACAGCCCACCAGTTGTTGCAGCGCGGTATTGATCCCGCGCCAATCATGTCCAGTCCGCTGACCGACGAAATGGTACGGGATGCAAACATCGTCCTGACGGCGACGCGAAATCATCGGTCGCAAGTGCTCGAACGCGTTCCGCTCGCGCTGCGACGGACATTCACCCTGCTGGAATTCGCCGCCATTGTTCGCGATTTCCAGCGGGCGGACGACGCGCAGGGCCTGACCGACTGGGTGCGCCGCGCCGCCGCTGCGCGCGCCGTCACCGCCGTCGCTGCGTACGACATCGACGATCCCGCTGGTGGTCCCGACGAGGGTTACGCGGAGGCCGCCGCCGTCATTGCGCAGGCGTGCCACGGCATCGCGGTGGCACTGATCGCGGCGGTATAGCCGCACCGGGGACTATCGGATCACATCCGGATAGAGCCGGCACGAAGCGAATCGGAACCACCGGTCAATCGGCGCGTCGACGCGGCTCGGGGCTGGCCTGCGCCGCCCAGTGACGCGGAGGTTCCGGTGCCGGCCCTGCCTTCCACGGCGGGCGGCCGATCTGGGGCTCGGACGTGGGGGTGACCGAGGCGTCGACATGCGGAGTCGCCTCGGATCGGGACGGCACGCCGGCCGGCGAGTGGCCCGTCGCAGCCGCTCTAGGTGGTGTCGGCGAAATTTGGCGCAGATTACGCTGAGTTACATCTGAATACTCAGAGTGATCCAGTCGGTGCGATGCCGACGCCATCGAGTGATTTTCGATAGCGGTTCGGACGGGTGCCGGAAATTGCGGACAAACCGTGGCGTGCAACGCAGAATCGGGCACTGCTGAAGCAGGCGACGCTGGCAAAGGCGACGCGTGCGAGGCGGGCCGAGTGGACCCCGTCCGCGACGCCGGCGGGCCCGAGGCGATAGGTCGGGTAGCGGGACGCGAGGTGGGTGTTGAGGAGGCGCCAGCGCGATCATCGTCACCGTCGCGGCCGGAACCACCGGCCCGGCCTGGACCACCGGCCCGGCCGCGCCGGGCCGCCTGACGCCGCTCCTTGCGGGTGGGGGGCTCCGGCGCGTACCCGTAGCCGTAGCCATATCCGTAGCCGTACCCGCCCATGCCGCGGGTGGGCACGAAGTTGAGCACGGTGGCCAGCAGCGTCGCGTCGACCGCTGCGAGCCGCTGCGCCGCCTGGACAGCCTGGTCCCGGGTGGTCTTGCCGAACCGGACCAGCAGCAGCGCCCCATCGGACTGGGTGGCCACCACGGCCGCGTCCGTGACCGGCAGCAGCGGCGGCGCGTCGATGATCACCACCTCGTACCGCTGCCGCACTTGGTCGAGCAGCGCCTTCATCGCCTGGGACTGCAGTAGTTCGGCCGGGTTGGGGGGGATGCTGCCGCTGGTGATCACGTCCATACCGTGCTTGCCCCAGGGCTGAATCACGTCGTCCAGACCAGCCTTGCCGATCAGGAGCGTGGTCAGCCCGACCGCGGGTTCCAGGTTCAGGTACTGCGCCACCCGAGGCCGGCGTAGGTCGGCCTCCATCAGCAGGGTGCGCTGCCCGGCCTCGGCCAGGCTGACGGCCAGGTTGGCCGAGGTGGTGGACTTGCCCTCGCCGGGCACTGGAGAGGTGACAGTGAAGATCCTGGACGGCTTGTCGACGTCGAGGAACTGCAGGTTGGTGCGCAGCACTCTGAACGACTCGACGCGTTCCGAGTTGGCTTCGAGCTGGGAGACCAGCGGGCGCTTGGGGGCCAGCGGGTCGTAGTGGACGATCCCGAGCGTGGCCGCCCCGGTCAGCTCCTCCAGTGACGAGGTGGTCTTGATGGTGGTGTCCAACACCTCGCGCAGCACTGCAATGCCGAAACCGACCAGCATCCCCAGGATCCCGCCCAGCCCCAGGTTCAGCTTGGGCCTGGGGGAGACGGCCTGGTCGGGCAGCGGGGCGGAGTCGACGATGGTGGCCTTGATGGGTGCCTGACCGGCGGGAGTGTCGCCCTCCAGGGTGGGCACGTACGCGCTGAACACCTCGGCGGTGGTCTGGGACAGCTGCTGCGCCCGGGCGGGACTGGCGTCCGTGACGGTGATCTCGAGGATCACCGTATTGGTGACGGCGGTCGCGGTGATCTGGTCGATCAGATCGGTGGGGGTTTCGGTGAGGCGCAGCTTCTTGATCACCATCTGCGCGATGGCGTTGCCGGTGATCAGACTGGCGTAGGAGGTCACGCGGTCGGAGGAGAACTGGCTGCCCTGCAGAGCGTTGAAGTCGGAACTGTTGGCCGGAGTGGAGACGAACAGCCGCGTAGTGGAGGCGTACATGGGTGTCGATGCGACCGTGATGCCCGCGCCGCCCCCGATGCCGAGCAGCAGGAATACCAGAATCAGCAGCCAACTGCGGCGCAGGATGCGCAGGTAGTCCCGCAGTTCCACGCGTGCTCCCTCGGATGTCGGTTACGTGCGTTCGGTCTCCTACGGCGAGCGCAGACCGCAGGGCTGACGCGCTGATGAAGACTCAGCGACCACGGTGCGGGCCAGGGCTAGGAGCCCGGCCCGCACCGTGATCTTTCCTGTGGTGATTGATCGCTCGCCTCGGCGCCGCCTCAGGAGGCGCGCCGCCGGCTAACGCCGAGCCAGAGCAGCCCGCCGCCAATGATGATCGCCAGCAGCCCGCCGAGAGCGCCGAACACGATCATCGACTGGTTGGTACCGGTATATGACAAGCCGCCGTTACCGCCGGCCTCGCCGGGGGCGACCGCGGCGCCACTGCCGGTGCTCTCGGCGGCGGTGACGGTGACGATAACGGTGACGGACCTTCCGCTGGTCTGGCCGGTCGCGGTGATGGCGTGCTGGCCGACGGCGTTGAGGGTAACGGTGGCGCTGAACGATCCGCTGGCGTCGGCGGTGACCGTGGTGAGAGTGGAAGCGGCGACGAACGCGCCGCCGGTCGCGCGCAGCCCGGAGCCTGCGGCGCGCACTTCGTCGGAGATCACGATGCTCTCGTTGGCGTCGAATCCGTCGCCACTGAGAGTAACCGAGCCACCGGCCGTCACAGAGGTCGAACTCACCGTGAGGGCCGGGCTCGCCGGCGGGTATGGCGCCGCCACGGCGGCCGTTGCAGACGTAACGAACAGCGCAGCAACCATGGCTCCGAAGAGAGCAACGCGTCGCATCACCGAGGTACCCACCTTCCGTATTGACGGAATGACTGTCCCACAGCAGGAATCCACACAGCACCCTAACGCACGCGTGGATCCGGGACGACCGAACCGAGTCAGCGCTCAAGAGCGTGCGGTGTTTGCGAATGCGTCCGAACGGGTGACGACTCCGTAAAAATGGTGGTACGACCGCCGGGACCTGAGCAATCCACCAACTTGACCGACGATCACGGAGAGTCAATCATCAGAGCGGATCGGAAGAGCCGTTGACCCGGGACAGCGCTCGCGCTTGGAGCGGAATCGAGAGGTAGGCATGTCCCAGTTAATCGATCTCGGCGCACAGAACGCGGCGGTAACAGTCAAGCCGACGGTCGCTCTCAGTCCGCCAGCGTCGAGGTCTGAGCGGCTTGTTGACTGGCGCACTCGGTATCGGCGTCGGATCGTGGTCAGCGACATCGTCGTGATTGCGATCGCAGTAGCGGGCGGTCAACTATTGCGATTCGGCGGCGACAACAGCAGTGTCTCCGGTTTGGAGTTGAACCTCTCCTACACGGCTTTGTCGGCGATTATCGCCGCATGCTGGGTCCTTGCATTAGCTCTCGGGAGCGCCTGGCATCGCAAGATCTTGGGAAGTGGTGCGCCTGCATACGCGCGAGTCGCGAAGGCATCGTTTGCGGTCTTCGGATTGCTTGCTGTGGTGTCCTACTTGGGCAAGCTCGAGATCGCCCGCGGCTACGTCGCCATCGCCGTTCCATTGGGTACAGCCGCCCTCCTATGTGCGCGCGTATCCTGGCGTGCCTGGCTCTGGCGCCGGCGGCGGCGCGGTGATATGACCAGCAGAACCATTGTCGTCGGAGGCGCTAGCACCGCTACTGCATTAGCGAAGCAACTCGACGATGAGCCATTAGCCGGCTACCAGGTCGTCGGTCTATGTTTGCCCGCCGGCGATACCCCAACGACGATTGCAGGATTCGCTGTCGTTGGGTCATTCGACAATGTGATTAGTGCGGCCCATCGCCTGAACGCTTCATCGATCGCGATTGCAAAAACGGACCTGTTTCCACCCGCCAAAGTTCGCCGACTTGCATGGAGTTTGGAGCACACCGGCCTGGATCTCGTGATAGCGCCAATGCTCACCGATATTACCGGCCCACGAATTCACGCCGAGCCAGTACCGGGCTTGCCGCTCGTGCACATGGAACGGCCTCGGCTTCGGGGGCCGCAACTTTGGCTAAAGACGGCATTCGACATCTTTTCGGCGGCTGTCGGCCTGGTCCTATTGTCTCCGCTGATTCTTGCTGTCGCTCTTGCGATCAAACTGGACGACGGCGGGCCGGTATTTTTTAGACAGGAGCGCGTCGGGATTGCCCAGAGTCGATTTTGCATCTGGAAGTTTCGCACCATGGTGCCAGGTGCCGAATTGCTGAAAGCAAAGGAGCGGCGCTCGGCCAGACAAGAGTGCTCTCCATTCTTCAAGGCCGCTGAAGACTCGCGCGTAACGCGGCTCGGTCGAATCCTCAGACGTACCAGTATCGACGAACTGCCCCAGCTAATTAACGTCTTGCAGCTACAAATGAGCGTTGTGGGGCCGCGCCCCCTTGTTCCCGGGGAAGGTAGCGAATTCGACCAGTATGTAACTCGACGAGCCTTGGTTAAGCCGGGACTCACGGGACTCTGGCAGATCTCGGGGCGATCTCAGGTGACTGGAGACCAACGTGCAAGAATGGACTTGCTCTACGTCGAAAATTGGTCATTGCTGGGGGACCTAACTATCGTGGCGCGGACGATTAGCGCCGTACTGGTTGGTAGGGGAGCACGTTAGCGAATGCATTCCAACCTGCTGGCGCGGCGCAATAGTAGAATGGACCGTCCGCTGAACACGGATATCTCGTTTTACGAGCGGCGCGGTGGCGAAAGAAATCAGGGAACGACGACTGCTGGTCTGATATCCGTCGCACTCCTGATCGGCCAAAATTTCAGCGGCCTCAGTATCGTGCCGACCGTCGCTATCATGGTCAGTATTCTATTGGCACTGGTCTCCGTTCTGGGAAACTTGCATATACATAAGGTAGCGGCATACGCAATCCCGTTTATGGCCGTCTGGCTTGTGATGCAGGTAGTCGCGCACACCGGCCCGCTTTTCGGCGAACCGATCTTGGGGTGGATTAATGACGATGGACGCGCGATAGTAGCCCTATTACCAGTCTTTGTGCTCGCATGCACCCGGCCCAATGGAGCAGACCGACGACTTTTCGTCAGAGTTCTGGTGCTGCTCGTATGGTTTAACGTCAGTGTCTTCGCCTTGGCGACACTCCATGTGATTCATGATCCAGGAATAATATTTCGAGGCAACTACTTCGGGCTCACCTCATCGCACCACGCTGCCGGCTTCCTAGCCGGCGCGGCCTTCCTGGTGGTCGGGTTTAGGTGGATCACCACGAGGTCAGCAGTCGACGTCATCAGCGCGGCGGCGTCTTTGGTAATCATTCTCGCGTCCGGCTCACGCAGCACAATCCTCGGGATCGCCCTTGCTGTTATTTGGTACGGATTGACCTCAGGAAAGATTCGCGCAGTCTTGCGCACATCAATTGCCCTCGCGATTGGCGCAGCAGCTTCTCTGGCACTAAGCCCGCGAATCCTGGACACCGTTCGCTTTCTGGTGACGGACTCCGCGGGGAATGTTTGGGACGTATTTGCGCGCGGTATGCAGCAGCCCCACCTGACCATAGTAGCCGAAGTTGCGGGTCAACAACTTCCAGGTTACGCGGCGAACATTGTGGATAGATTTTGGATCTGGGGGTTTGCAGTCGGCTCTTGGTTGCGCAGCCCTCTTGTTGGCATCGGTACCGGTCGAATAAACGACTATGATCTCCATTACTCAGGGATCCCCGGCCTGGTTTATGTTGCGAACCATGGCGTGACCATGCCTAACGCGGTCATTGACGCCCATAATCAGTTCCTTAATGTGTTGGCTGAAAATGGCATCGTTGGATTGGTAACTATGCTGATGATTTGGATTGTCTTGTATCGGCAGATAACAAGGGAATCTGGGCAGCCGATTTGGCAAGTGACGAGTGCGAAGTTGATGGTTCCCTATGCGTTTGGCACTGCTTTGACGGGCGCGACACTCGTATCGCCTGCACTGACGTTTGTCGCCTTAGTATGGCCCGTGCTCATCGCCGTGCGCCCAACGCAGTCATCGGGCCGATCAGGCGCTAGCGGGTCGCAGATCGGTCCCTTAGCGAGTCGGAGTATTGGAAAATGACTGCAATGGCAGGAGAGCGGGGCCCGGATCTTGTGATTGCCGGTGCGGCTCGTAGCGGAACGACTATGTTGGCAAGCCTATTGGCGCGCCACCCGAACGTGGTTCTCCCGAGAATAAAGGAGCCCAACTTCTTTTCGTCAAACTATGCCAACGGCTTTGGTTGGTATCTGGGACTATTTGAGCGCCCTGCGGGGGGTGGCCTCCTCGTTGATGCGAGCACCCAGTACACGTTTCCGCGGTTCATGCACCGGTCATTCGAGCGGTTATGCGCGTGCTCAGATCCCTTTGTCGTCTATGTGGTAAGAGAGCCAATCGAACGTGCCTTCTCGCACTTTGTACGCACACGCTTTTACGAAGATGCCAATCGTTACGGCTCATTTTCCGAAGCGCTGTCTCGAGACTCTGACATTTTGGGTGCAAGCAAGTACGACGAAATCCTGGAGTGCCTCGGCGGAGCATTGCAGGAGGATCGCCTTCTAATCGTGCCGTTTGAGCTTATAACTCGGAACCGCTCATCGGCATTTGAGACTGTGATGCAATGGGCGGGGATTGATACGGAAGATGCCGTGGCTGAGGACAGCGCGGAGATTCTGTTTCAAAATGAATCGGCCGTCATCAAGAACAAGTTAGCAAAATTGGGATTCAAGTATCTTCGCGATACTCGCCTGTATCCCCGCATCCGCAGCATCATTGGGCCAGAGAGGGTAAGAAGGATTCGCGCTCGCATCACAACTTCTGACGGCATACCGACTTTGAAGGAGGGCTTGACCAGCTGCTCTCGAATACAACGCGATGAGTTGGCGACGGTCAGTGACCTAAGTCGCCACGCAGTTGCCTCCTGGCTGGAAGCTCAGGACGAGCGCCTAGGGCTCAGTCTTAGTCAGCACTGTTCGTGGACTCGGTAAGCAGGATTGCGAGAATCGGATATGATGGGGCGGGAGCTTCGGGGTTTGCGGGTCGCAATTGCACACGAGTGGATTGCGGCACGGGCAGGTAGCGAGAAGGCTTTTGAGGAGATGGGTCGGGCCTTTCCGACGGCCGACTTATTTGCTCTGACGCAAACTCCAGGGGTCGCGATTGATACGGCTGGCAGACCGATTCAGTATACGTTTCTGAACCAGTCTCATATCTTTCGGGATCGCCGTGCCGTCACGCTACCGTTGATGCCCTTGGCGTGGCGCCTGATCGGCCGGGGCTCGGCGTATGATGTCGTGATTACGTCGAGTCACGCTTGCGTCAAGGGCTTCTGGCCCGGTAGAAGTGCTCGCCATTTCTGCTATGTTCATGCCCCAATGAGATATGTATGGACCCCAGAGATTGATAATCGCGCCCAATTGCGGCTATTGCGTCCAATGCGCGAAATACTCAGAAACTGGGATCGGAATTCCACGAGGTGGGTGGACAGCTTTGCGGCAAATTCGACGGCGGTGGCAGCGCGCATTCTTCACTTTTATGGTAGAGCCGCTCGTGTTATTCATCCGCCGGTTGATGTTAAGTTCTTCAATGGGGCTCGTCGCTGTGAACGTTCGAGCCTGATTTCTGTCGGTCGTTTGATTCCTTACAAGGGTCACGATATTTCAATTGGCGTTGCTGCAGTATTGGGCTTGCCATTAACGGTCGTCGGATCTGGGCCCGAAGAACAGCGGCTTCGTGAGTTGGCGCATTCATCGAGAGTTATGGTGTCGTTTCGGACAAATGCGTCAGACGTCGAGCTTCGGGAGGCAATGGCCCGGTCACGACTGCTGCTGTACCCAGCGATTGAGGACTTCGGAATAGTGGCTGCGGAGGCGCTCGCGGCTGGCCTTCCGGTAGTTGGGCCACGTGCTGGCGGGCTCTTGGACATTGTGGACGACGGCAAGACAGGGGTGCTTGCGAGGAGCGTGAGCGTCGATGACATGGCAGACGCGGCCGCGCGCGCGCTCGAAATGGGCAACAAGGATGAGGAATGCAGGATCTGGGCCCAGAGATTTTCAGCGGAACGGTTCCGAGACGAAATCAAGGACTGGGTCGTTGGCGCATTGTAAGGAATCCGATGGCTGCCTTTAACTCAATGTTCGCTGTCTGGGGCAGCTGCGCGGTGGAATGGCAAGTGGCGTTGGCGGGTTTGGTTGGCGGAGTGGGATTGCTGCCCTCCTGGCCGCGTGGCCCTGGGCGCTGTGCGGTTGTGACCTGCGTGGAACCTACGTAATGGGAATTCTGGGCCCACAACGCGCGCGTCTGGCAAATGGTGCGCGTAGGACGTTCTGGGCCGTGGCGAGTGAGGCTGTCCATTCAGCAAACACCCTCTTCTTGTCCGCTTGGATTGCGCATCGTGCGGGCGCCGCTGACTTTGGGGCGTTTAGCGCTATTTACGCAGGCATGCTATTTGTAATGTTTCTTGGTCGCGCCGCTTGCGCAATGCCCATGGTCATTCAACACAGTGGGTCCGCAAAATTGTTCGAACGGCGGCTCTTGTCAGGTGTGATGGGAGCGAGTTGTCTTGTTGGCGTGGTTAGCGCATGCCTCGGTCTGGCGGTTGGCTTCGTGATTGGTGGCTCTGTAGGGCAGATATGCATCGCTATCGCGGTCGGAGGGCCGAGCCTGCTACTCCAAGATAGTGCGAATCTCGCTCTGTATGCTCGCGGTCAGGCGAGATCTGCATTTACGAGCAACGCGATCTGGGCGGGCGTGGGAATATCACTATTCCTCATTGCGACCTACACATTGCAAATCTCTCATGCGTGGCCATACGTAGTCCTGTGGGACATTGCGGTGACTTCTTCCGCGATATATGGTCTATCGGTATTGAGGACTCTTCCGAGTGTTCCGGGCGGTGTGCGGAGATGGGTTGATAGCTGGCCCATGGCTCGTAATTTGACGACTGAAGCTGCTATTGATCAGTCTTCGCAGCAGGGCGTTTTGTGGATCATGGCTGTCGGGCTAGACCTGGTTTCGTTGGCGGGATTTCGCGCAGCACAACTTATTTTCGGTGGTGTTCGTATCTTGGTGCAGGGTCTGGTTCCGTTTGGCGTGGCTGAAGGTGTCAAACTATTTCGAGGAGCACCTCGAAGGCTCCTAGTACTGCTCTCTTTGTGGGTGCTGGGATCGATGGTAGTGATTGCGTTGTTACTATTGGTGCTCGTGTCGGTTCCATATCGATGGGGAGAATGGCTCCTCGGGGAGAGCTGGTCATATTCGTACCCAGTCCTTATTCCAATTGCGGTCGGCGTGATTGGAAACGCTATCATCACAATTGGCATGGCTGGCTTACGGGCGATGAACGAGACTGGCACGCTAGTGCGCTTGCGGATTCCGGTGTCTATGGTTGTCGTTCTTGGTGCGGTAATCGGCGTATGGTCTGGCAACTTGCGCGACTTCGCGATTGCTTACAGTAGTTGCACGGTGTGCGCTGGCGTCCTTTGCGCAGTAGTCCTCGTGGTCAAGTTTAAGAGCGTGACTGGGCGGACCGCGGGGACTCCTCGGGCCATAGATGCGGGCTGACGCAGATCTGAATCTCGATGAATGAGTGCGTAGTTGTAGCCGTGTGCTAGGGGGCTCGTGTCTGACTCTGATGTTTCGATGCAGGCAGCGGAGGGTCCGCGGGCCCACTGCGGCGAAGCTTCTGGCCCTGGGAATGGACTGGTGGGCCGTAGGGGTGTATGTCGAAGGCCGATTCGTCGGTGCGCCCCGGGTTCGCGGAGTCCTGATTGTCGGAGTCAGGCGCGCGAGCCGATCCTTTCCTTCGATCTCGCTCGCTGTGTACGTGGGACGCGCACCCTTGCTACGAGTTGGGGCTGGCGTCGGCCGGTGTACAGGCTCGGGGACGACCGACGTCGATGGTGGCCGGGGTGGACAGCGGCGTCGTCAGTAGCTGCATGCCGGTGGTCCCGGTCGCCGGGGCGGGCCCGGACAGCACGGTCGCGTGGATGGTGATGGACTCGCCCGGCTGTAGGTCGACCGTCAGCACGCCCACGAAGCGACCGTTCTCGGTGCCGCTGCCCAGCGAGGCGTGCTGGCCGTCGATGCGGGCGTCCTGCACGGCTCCGCCGACGGGGGAGAAGACCATCACGTTGGTGCGCGTCACGTACTTGCCGGCCAGGGCCAGTCCCGTGACGTAGTTCGGCAATCCCGAAGACGGCGCGGTGGAGGTCACCGTCACCGTCACCGCCATCACCATCCGGCCATCGCTACGGCACCCGCTCGCCTGCAGCGACACCGTCTCGCGCAGGTAGAAGTCCATCTTGCCGCCGGTCCCGTCGTTGAGATACACGCCGACAGTCGGGGTGGCGGCGTCGGCGGTGGGCAGCCGGCCGCCGAGCACGGTGGTGGCCAGCAGATTCTGCTCGGCGTCGGTGGCGCTCCAGACAAGCAGGCGGCGCTGCGCGGCGGCCTTCTCCAGGCCGGCGAGCGTCGCCGTGGCCGAACCCTGCCCGGACACCATCGCGGCGAACACCGACCGGGCGGCCTGCTGGAACAGCGCGTTTGACTGGGCGGGCGTGGTGCCCCGGTAGGCCTGGGACAGCAGGTAGGCAACGGTGTTGGCGGCGGTGAGCTGGTTGCCGGTGGGCAGGTCGACCGGGCCGGTGCCCTGGAGCACCTCCGAGAGAGCCACCGGATCGGTCGCGATCACGCCGTCCACCTGGACGCCGAAGCGCTGCCGGTACATCTCGCGGATCAGCTTGGCAGCGGTGGGGAAGTCCGGGGTGAGGTTGACGTCCATCGGATACACGGCCGGCAGATCGGTGTAGAGCGCCTGGAGGTTGGCGGGCAGCTCCTGCATGGGCGGGTCGAATTTCTTGATGTCGGCGCTGGTGGAGCCTTGCTTGTCCAGGGTGATCCGGCCGTGGTCGGCGCTGATCAGTGCGTAGGCGCCGAAGATGCCCCCGGTGGCGCGCAGCTCGGCGTTGTTCTGGAACACCACCAGATAGGTGCGCTTGCCGTCGGCGCCAAGCATCGGCGGCAGCAACTGCGCGGCCTTGGCGGCGGTGTCGGCGAGCCGGCCAACCCTGGTCAGCTTGTCGTGCAGCTCACCCACGGCGTTGGCGACCACGGGCAGCAGCGGCTCGGGGTCGATGTCGTCGACGGTTCGCTGCAGGTCGTGGATGGCGCTGGCGGCGGCGGTCACCTTGGGGGCGGCCTGCTGCAGCACGGTGACGTCGATGGCGCCGTTCCGCGGGGCGATCTGCGCCGGGTCCAGGCTGGCGGCGACGTCCACCAACGGCGGCAGCGTGGTCCAGCTCAGCTCGTCGATGGCATCGGCGATGACGCGGACAGCCTGCAGGTTGGGCCCGATGCCCGGCAGATGCTCGGCGGTGGACCACAGGAAGTCATGCGCCTCGCTGTGCGCGGCGCCGGCCTCCTGCTGCAGCTTGCCGAGCGTGACGTGCGCGGCGTGGGCGTCGCCGTCCTTGAGGTTCTGCTGCAGCTCGGTGACCAGCCCTGCGGTGGCCTCAAGATGGTCGTGGGCCTGCCAGAGCTGGAAGGCCACCCAGGCGGAGGCCAGGATGATGCAGCACGCTGCGATGACGAGGGCCCAGACGATGCGGCGGCGCCGCCGGTAGACGCGGTAGCCCGCGCGCTTCTTGTGCCTGGAGTGGGCGTGGCGGTGGGTTTCGGGCGCTGCCGGTTCGGGTGCTGGTCGTGGGCCGGTGCCGCTGTCGGTGTCCGGTGCGCCGGGTGGCTCGGCCGTGTCATCCGCCGCTCCTGGCGTTGCGCCATCCGGGTTGTCGGCCACCCGAGTATCGTACCGGCGGAGGCTTCTGGTCGGCGGGGCGTGGAGCCGATCGCTCGTCACTGCCCTTTTCGTTGCCCGTCCGCCCGGTGGCCCGGCCGGCTTGCACCGGCGTGGTCGGCCTGTCGCACCCGCCTGACACACTGGGCCGGGCCGTCACCGGACGGCCACCAAGGACTTCCGGGAGGGCAAGTCGTGCTCAGGGTGGCCACCCACAACGTCAACGGCATCCGAGCGGCGGTGCGCCGCGGTTATCCAACCTGGTCGGCGGCGCGTGCCGCGGATGTGATCTGCCTGCAGGAGGTGCGATCCCCGGCCGATCTGATCCCGCTGGAGGCCGGCGAGGGCTACCACCTCGCCTACCACGAGGGCGACCGCGCCGGCCGCAACGGTGTGGCTGTGCTGACCAAGGCGGAGCCGGCCAAGATCCGCGTCGGCTTCGGTTCGGCCGAGTTCGACGTGCAGGGCCGGTACCTGGAGGTGGACCTGCCCGGTGTCACCGTCGCCTCCCTGTACCTGCCCAAGGGTGACGTGTACAGCGAGAAGTACGTCACGAAGATGCGCTTCATGGCCGAGTTCGCCGACTACCTGGGCCGTGCGCGTCGCCGGGCTCGGCGCTCGGAGCGAGAGCTGTTGGTATGCGGGGACTTCAACATTGCGCACACCGAGCTGGACATCAAGTCGTGGAAGACCAACCTGAAATCCGAGGGTTTCCTGCCCGAAGAGCGCGCGTGGTTCGGCGACGTCACCTCCACCGGCGGCTTCGTCGACGTGATCCGGCAGTTGCATCCGGACCAGGCCGGCCCGTACTCCTGGTGGTCGTGGCGCGGCAAGGCGTTCGACAATGACGCGGGCTGGCGCATCGATCATCACCTGGCGACCCTGGGCCTTGCGGCGCGGGCGGTGGCGGGCGGCGTGGACCGCGCGACGTCGTACGCGGAGCGCATCTCCGATCATGCACCCGTCGTGGTGGACTACGACGTGTAACGCGATGCCGGCGCCCGGCCCGGGTGCCATGAGAGAGTTCTCATCATGGCATCACCGCTGGCTCACCCAGCCGGGCGAGGCTGACAGGCGTGAATCGGTCGAGCCTGGTCCTGCTGATCACCGGCCCGCTGGTGGTGCTGGCGGTGTGGTTTGTCACCGCCGCGTTGCTGCGGCCTGGGCCACCGGACCTGGGCGGCATCGTCCGGGTATCCGGAGCGTCCACCAGCGCTGCGCCGACGGCGACCGGTTCCGCGGCGTCGCCCAGCAGCCCCGCCACGGATTCGACCGACGGGCCGGGTGCCTCCGGCGGCGACCGCACCTCCACCGGCGCCCCGGCGATGTCCACCCCGGCGAGCTCGCCACCGCCGACACGGCCGTCGACCACCGGCGGCACCTCGACGGGCCGTAGTCGCGTCTCCAGCGCTCCTGCGACGCGCTCGACGGCGCCGAATAGCTCGCCCGGCGGTACCGGCAGCACCGGGGCGGTGGCCGTCACCGACGCCGGAGTGTGCCCGGCCGGTGAGCACCCGGACACCGACGAGGACGACGATGACGACGACGTACCGGGGTACGACCCGGACGACGACTGGTGTGACGATTGACCCGGACCGAACGGGGCGATGCGGCCCGCTCCTCGGAGCCCTCACCGGCGCGGCCACCGGCCCGTCGTACCGGACGCCGCGTGATCAGCGCCCGAGCCCGCATCGTCGGATGGTGCGTGTTGCTGGTCGCGCTGGCTCTCGGCGTGTCGGTGCTGGTGGCCGGCCGGGTATTGCTCGCCCGCGGCGACAACCTGGCGTCCGAGGAGCTGGTACACGAGGGCGTCAAGCTCCGTGCTTACGCGGCGCGATCGATTGATCCTCGTACCGGGCAACCGTTCTCGACGGTCGACGGGATGCTGACCGCGTTCCTGCGCGACAACCTACCCGACGCGGACGAGACCTTCTTCTCGGTGGTGGACGGCCGCGCCGACCACCGCAGCTCGCAGCACCCGTTGGCCCGGCTGGACACCGACCCCGCGGTGGTCGCTTTCGCCGCCGCCGCGACCTCGCCGGTCAGTCGCACCGTGCCGACTGTGGCGGGCGCGGCCATGATCGCGGTCTATCCGGTGCGGATGGCATCCGATCCGCGGACGGCCGCACTGGTCGTGGTGGAGTTCGTCGCGCCGGAGCGGGCGGAGACCTGGTCGGTGATCCGGCTGCTGGCCTTGATCGGGTTCGGTGCGCTGGCGGTGGCCGGCGTCGCCGCCTGGCTGATCGCCGGCCGCGTGCTGCGCCCGATTCGGCAGGTGCGTCGCACGGCCGAGCGGATCAGCGAGTCCGACCTGACCAGCCGGATCGACGTCACCGGCACCGACGACGTTGCGCAACTGGCGCGCACCTTCAACCGGATGCTGGACCGTCTGCAGGCCGCATTCGCCGCGCAACGCGACTTTCTGGACGATGCCGGACATGAGCTGCGCACTCCGCTAACCATCCTGCGCGGCCACCTGGAACTGATGGGCGACGATCCGGCGGAACGCGCGCAGACCGTGCCGCTGCTGCTGGACGAGATCGATCGCATGCGACGAATCGTGGACGATCTGATTCTGCTGGCCCAGGCGAACCGGCCGGACTTTCTGCACCTCGGATCGACGGACTTGGCCGACGTGGTGGTCGACCTGGTCGCCAAGGCGTCCGCGATGGCACCGCGCCGTTGGCAGATCGACGCCGTCGCCGAGGTTCACATCCAGGCCGACGGGCAGCGGCTCACCCAGGCGATGATGCAGTTGGCGGCCAACGCGGTGGCGCACACCGGACCGGGCGATGTGATCGCCGCCGGCGCCGCGCTCGTCGAAGGCAGGGTGCGACTGTGGTTGCGGGACAACGGGTCCGGCGTGCACCCGGAGGACGCTGAGCGCATCTTCCGGCGCGCGGAGCGCGGTACCGGCAGTCGGCCGGGATCGGGAGCGGGGCTGGGGCTGGGGCTGGCCATCGTGACCACGATTGCCGAGGCGCACGGTGGCATGGTGACACTGGACAGCGCTCCGGGCGCGGGCGCGACCTTCACGTTGGACCTGCCACTACGTCAGGTTCACCAGGTCGTCAGCCAGGTCGAGGGGGATCGGTGAGGTAGATGGTGTACAGCGAGGTGGAGTGTCGATGCCCAGCATCCTGATCGCAGAGGATGAGGAGCGCATTGCGTCGTTTCTGCACAAGGGATTGCAGCGCAACGGATTCGCCGTCACCGTTGCCGATGACGGGGAATCCGGATATCGGCTGGCGGCGTCGGGGATGTTCGATCTGCTGATCCTGGACATCGGGTTGCCCAAGATGGACGGGTTCTCGGTGCTGCGGCGGCTGCGCGCCGAGCGGGTGGAACTGCCGGTGATCATCCTGACCGCCCGCAACGAGGTCGCCGACACCGTCGCCGGCCTGGAGGGCGGCGCCGACGACTACGTGCGCAAGCCGTTCGCCTTCGACGAGATCCTGGCACGGGTGCGGCTGCGATTGCGCACCGAGAGCCGGCCGGAGGCCACCGTGCTGCGCGCCGGGGACCTGTCGCTGGACTTGCGCACCCGTCGGGCGCGGGTGGCCGATCGGGTGGTGGAGCTGACGACCCGCGAGTTCGCGCTCGCCGAGGTGCTGCTGCGACATCCGGATCAGGTGCTCACCCGCGAGCAGTTGCTCAGCCAGGTCTGGGGTTTCGACTTCGACCCGGGCTCGAACGTGGTCGACGTGTACGTGCGCTACCTGCGGCGCAAGTTCGGCGAGGAGCGCATCCAGACCGTGCGCGGCATCGGCTACCGCCTCGTGCCGTGAGTGAGCAACGCCCGCAGTAGCAGGATCCGGCTGCGGAGTGCGCAGCGAACCAAGGGTACGGGCCTGATCAGCGGGACCGGCACGGGCGGGCGGCTCACGCGCCGGCCACGCGCCGCGCCGCGAACATGAGCGCCTTCTCATCGCGGGCTCAGGGTGGCGTCATCCGGGGGTCCCAGAGTGGAAGACGCAGCACCGGAATGCCCGCCCCGGGCCCGGTCGAAGGAGGACACCGTGCCACTCGCGCCCACTCTGGTCGTCGCCATCGTCGTCGACCTGATCGCCGTCACCGTCCTGGCAGGCCCGCTGTATTTCCGCCGGCATCGACGCCGTGATCTGATGCTCTCGTACGTCGCGCTGAACGTCGGAGTCCTGGGGGTCACGCTCGCGCTGTCCGGCGCTCAGGTCGGCGTGGGCCTCGGTCTGGGCCTGTTCGGGGTGCTGTCCATCGTGCGGCTACGCTCCGACCAGATCAGCCAGGCCGAGATCGCCTACTATTTCACTGCTTTGGCGCTAGGCCTGCTGGCCGGGATCGGCGCGGGGTCGATCTGGATGCCCGCCGTCTTCGCCGCCCTGCTGCTCGTGGTGCTCTACGTGGTGGACCACCCGCGGCTGTTGCCGGTGCAGCGTCGTCGGGTGGTCACGCTGGACCGGGCCTACCTGGACGAGGCGGACCTGGAAGCGGCCCTCGCCGGGTTGCTCGGTGGACGGGTGCTGCGGCTGGAGGTACTGGAGACCGATCTGGTGCGCGACACCACCGTGGTCGATGTGCGCTACCGGATCTCGCGGGATCGCGGTGCCGCGGGGCCCGCCGGCGGGACGGCGGCAGCCGCCGACTCGACCACCGGAACGACGTGGGCCGCGGCGCGGCAGCCGGTGGGTGTGAACGGCCGACCGGTCATCGCGTCGCAGCCGTCGGCCCCGGTCCCGATCCGTGCACCGTTCTCGATGCCTGCCCCCTGGCCCGCGGCGGACCCCGCTGGCAGCCCACCGTCGGCGAATGGTGCACCGGTGGCGGCGGGGTGGCATCGGTGACACGCACCGCGCTGGCCACATCGGCCGCACGCGCCACGCCGGCCGAGCAAGTCATGCCGGGCCTGCACTCAGCGCTGGCTGGGATGCCCGGCATCCGCTTGGACGATCTGGTGGACCGCGCGGCGCTGCAGACCCGGGTGGACCGCAAATACCTCGCCACCGTCCCGGTGCTGCACGCGGTGCTGAACGAGATGGCCGGATCCACGGCCGCGCTCGACATCGGCGGCCGGCGGAGCTTCGACTACTCCTCGGTGTATTTCGACACCGCCGACCTGCTGTGCTTCCGCGAGCACCGGCAGGGCCGGCGTCGCCGGTTCAAGGTTCGCACCCGCAGTTACCTGAACTCCGGCGACTGCCTGCTGGAGGTCAAGGCCGTCGGACCGCGGGACCAGACCATCAAGCGCCGCATGAACTATCGGACGCAGGATGCCGCCCGATTGACCGACCAGGGTCGGGGCTTCGCCGCCGACACGCTCGATCACCACCCCGCCGTGCCGGCGCTCCGACCGACTGCCAGCACGGACTATCACCGGACCACCCTGCTGGACCGGCGGCACGAGTCTCGAGTAACCATCGACCTCGGTCTGTGCTTCTCCGGCCCCGGTGCCAGCATCGCGGCGCCGCCCGACCTGGTCGTCATCGAGACCAAGTCGCCCGGCCCGCCCGGGAGCGCCGACCTGGCGCTGCGCCGTCTCGGCGTCCGTCCGCTCTCGGTCAGCAAGTACTGCATCGCCATTGCCCTGCTGTACCCGGGCCTGCCGGCCAACCGCTGGCACCGGGTGCTGCACCGGCACTTCGGCGCAGGCCCCGAACGATGCCCGTCGTCGGCACGCTGAGCGCGCCACGCGGTCGGGCACCGTAGAATCACCCGTCGTGGACCTACCGCATACCGGCACGTCCCGCCCGATCCGCTGGGCGGGGCGGACCTGACATGGACAACCTGGGCGCCGAGATCGCGCTGGTCCTGGTGCTGATCGCGATCGGTGGCGCCTTCAACGCCGCAGAGATCTCGCTGATCTCGCTGCGCGAGAGCCAGGTCCGCCAGCTGGCGGCCACGCGCGGCAAGCGGGGCGAACGGCTGGAGCGGCTGGTCTTTGACCCCAACCCATTCCTGGCCTCGGTGCAGATCGGCGTCACCTTCGCCACCATGCTTTCCAGCGCGTTCGGCGCCGCGACCATCGCCGGTCGGGTCGGGGTCTGGCTCCACGGCCTCGGGCTGTCCCGCGGAGTGGCCGATACCTTGGCGCTGATCGGCATCACGCTGATCCTGGCCTTCATCTCCCTGGTGCTCGGGGAGCTCACTCCTAAGCGACTCGGCTTGCAGCGCAGTGAATCCATCGCACTCGCGGCGTCCGGACCGCTCACCGTGCTGGCCGCACTGTTCCGGCCGGTGGTGTGGCTGCTGGGCAGGTGCACCAACGGGGTGGTGCGGCTGCTCGGCGGCGACCCGCACGCCAAGGGCGAGGTGATCAGCGAGGAGGAGCTGCAGGGTCTGGTGCAGGCGCACGAATCGCTGACCACCGTGGAGCGTCGGGTGATCTCCGACGTATTTGCCGCCGAGGACACCCTGGTCCGCGAGGTCATGGTGGCCCGACCCGAGGTGGAGTTCTTGCCCGCCTCGATGACCCTGTCCCGGGCCGCCCGGCACACCCTGGGCATGCCGCATTCCCGATTCCCCGTCACCGGCCGGGATGTCGACGAGGTGGTGGGTGTGGTGCACATCAAGGACATCCTGGCGCCGTCGCACCCGCTGGGTCGGGCGGCAACCGTCGGCGACATCGCCGGGCCGGTCGCCGTGATGCCCGGCACCAAGGGGGTGCTGGATGCGCTGCACGAGATGCGCAGGGGCGGACAGCCTCTCGCGGTGGTCGTCGACGAGTACGGCGGCACCGACGGCATCGTCACCATCGAAGATCTGGTGGAGGAGATCGTCGGCGAGATGCGATCCGACGGCGACGATTCCGCCGCAAGCGGTGACGAGGCCACCGGCGAGCTGGGCGAGGTCGACGGCCGGCTGAACCTGGACGATTTCGCCGAGCAGACCGGCATCGAGCTGGAACCCGGCCCGTACGACACGGCAGGCGGTTACGTGATGGCCCGTCTGGGCCGGGTGCCGGTCGAGGGGGACCGGGTGCTGGTGACGCGGGGCGACGACGCCGATGACGAGGCAGGTGGTGACGGCGTTCCTCCGGTGCGACTGGTGGTGACGGCGATGGACGGCCGCCGCATCTCCCGGATCGCGGTGCTGCGCGTGCCGGCCCCCCGGTCGGCCGGTGGCACCGGCACCGGGTCGCCGGACGGGCGACCGTAGCTCACCGACGCCGCTGCAGGGGAGATGGCCCGGCCTGGAAGGATCGGGACCATGTCCGCTGACCCCGTCACCGCCACCGACCCCGCCGCGCGCGCCACCGATCGCCCCAGGGTGCTGTCCGGTATCCAACCCACCGCCGATTCGTTTCACATCGGCAACTACCTGGGCGCGCTGCGACAGTGGGTATCCATGCAGGCCACGCACCAGACGTTCTACTGCGTGGTCGACCTGCACGCCATCACGGTCGACCAACAGCCGGACCTGCTGCGGGCCCGTACCCGGATCGCCGCCGCCCAGTTGTTGGCCCTCGGGGTGGACCCGCAGCGCTCGGTGCTGTTCGTGCAGTCCCAGGTGCCGGCCCATGTCCAGTTGAGCTGGGTGCTGGAATGCCTGACGGGATTCGGCGAGGCCAGTCGGATGACCCAGTTCAAGGACAAGTCGGCACGCGGCGGGGCGGACCGGGCCAGCGTGGGGCTGTTCACCTACCCGGTGTTGATGGCCGCCGACATCCTGGTCTATCAGGCCCACGCGGTTCCGGTGGGGGAGGATCAGCGCCAGCACCTGGAACTGACCCGGAACCTGGCGCAGCGGTTCAACGCCCGGTTCGGCCAGACGCTGACGGTGCCCGAGCCGTACATCGTCAAGGAGGTCGCCAAGGTCTACGACCTCGCCGAGCCCACGGTGAAGATGAGCAAGTCCTCACCCGGCGGGTCGCTGGATCTGCTGGCCGACCTCAAGCAGTCGGTGCGCAAGATCAAATCGGCGGTGACGGACGCCGGCCGGGAGATCGTCTACGACCCGGAGACCAAGCCCGGGGTGTCCAACCTGTTGACCCTGCTGTCGGTGCTCACCGGCTCGGCCATCCCGGAGCTCGAAAACGACTACCAGGGCAAGGGTTACGGCCAGCTCAAGGGCGATCTGGCCGAGGCGTTCAGCGCGTTCGTCACCCCTGTGCAGCGCGGCGTTGCCGAATACCTGGCCGACCCGGCCGAGCTGGACCGGCTGCTGGCGGACGGGGCCGCGCGGGCGTCGGAGGTTGCGGACGCCACCGTGCGAACCGTGTACGAGCGGATAGGGTTCCTGCTGCCCCCGAGGTGACGACTGCTCCCGAGGCGACGACAAGGGACGGCTCCATGACGCGCGCGAGGACCGACCGGCCGGCCGGCAGCCACCGGCGCGGTGGTACGGGTCGTCCGCTGCGGGAGCGCCTCGCGGTCCGGTGGCGACGCCGGGTCACCTGGGGGCGGGCGGTCTGGCGGCGGCTGTCGGCCCGGCCCGGCATCGCGCACCTGGTGCGGGCCGGGGAGCGGTTCGCCGATCGGCAGGGCAACCAGTTCGCGGCCGCCATCACGTACTTCTCGTTCCTGTCGCTGGTTCCGATCCTGATGGTCAGCTTCTCGGTGGCCGGCTTCGTGCTGGCCGCGCGGCCCGACCTGCTCGTCGCGTTGAAGGACGAGATCACCACGTTCATACCCTCGGGCCAGCTGGCCGGGTCGATCGGTGATCTGATCGATCAGGCCGTCGGGCAGAAGCTGACCGTCGGTATCGTCGGTCTGCTCATCGCCGCCTATTCCGGGCTGAGCTGGATGGGCAATGTGCGGGACGCGGTGCGGGCGCAATGGCGCCCGACCTGGCACCGGTCCAAGGAGGCCAGGGGCACCTTCCTGATGGGGTATGTGTGGGACCTGATCTCCTTGCTGGGCCTGCTTGTCGCCGTGTTGATCACGTTCAGTCTCACGGCGGTCGGCACCGCGGCGCAGAACCTGGTGATCGGCTGGCTTGGGCTGGGCGACGTGAGCTGGCTCGGACCGGCCCTCACCGTCGGTCCATTCCTGGTGGCCATCGGTGCCGACGTGTTGATCTTCGCCTGGGTGTACACGATCCTGCCCTATCACGGCTATCGGGCGGATCGGCGGACATTGCTGATCGGATCGCTGGCCATGGCGGTCTGCTTCGAGGTGCTCAAGGCCGCCCTGACCATCCTGGTGACGCGGATGTCCTCCTCGCCGTCTGGCGCGGTGTTCGGGGCGGTGATCGGGCTGCTGCTGTTTTTCAACCTGGTCGCTCGGGCGTTCCTGATGGTGGCCGCGTGGATCGCCACCGGCGCCGAGCGGCCCGCCCAGCCGAGAGGCGACACCGTCGGCGGCGCAGGCGGTTCCCGACGTCCGGGCGGTGCGGAACGTGGCGACCAGGCGGTGACGGTGGTGCTGCGCGAGCCCGCAGCGGACGCTCGCCGCGCTCGGGTGACCGCCTTCGGGGCCGGTGCGGTGCTGGGCTGGCTCTACGGCCGGCGCCGGCGGCGCTAGCCGGGCGGACGCCGGGTCAGCTGGCCGGTTCGCGCGCCCGGGGCGGGTCGTCGGGATCGGCGACCCCCGGCAACGGCCGACCCTGCAACTCCTCCCCGGTGGCCCGCACCTGCTGCTGGGCCAGAGCCAGCGCGTCGTCGCTGCCGCGGCGCAGCATCGAGTGCGTCCGGCCGTAGCACGCATAGACGAGAATTCCTACCACCAGCCAGATACCGAACCGGATCCAGGTGAACGTCACCAGGTTGAGCATCAGCCAGACGCAGGCGATCACCGACAGGATGGGGATCACCGGCATGAGCGGCACCCGGTAACTCCGCGGCAGGTCCGGCCGCTTGTGGCGCAGCACCACCACCCCGATGGACACCAGCACGAACGCGAAGAGGGTGCCGACGTTCACCATCTCCTCCAGGTCGGTGGTGGGCACGAAACCACCGACCAGCGCCACCAGTACCCCGACCCCGATGGTGATGCGCACCGGGGTGCCGGTGCGCTTGTTGACCGTGGCCATCCCGCGGGGCAGCAGCCCGTCCCGGCTCATCGCGAAGATGATGCGGCTCTGCCCGAGCAGCAGCACCATCACCACGGTGGTCAGCCCGGCCAGCGCCCCGATCGCGATGACCTTGGCCGCCCAGTTCACCTGCAGCAGCGCGAAAGCGCTGGCCAGCGGTGCGGGCGGTGAGCTTCGTGCCGGCGACCAGCAGCACCGTCAGCACCGCGACGATCAGGACCGCACCCCAGTCGATCGTGTACGAGCCGATGGCGACCGTCGAGGTGAGGTGGCCGCCGAACTGATCGAACAGGTTCCCCAGATAGCTCGACCAGCCCTTGGCCACCACGGAGGCACCGAGCGCCAATTCCAGGATCAGGTCCCAGCCGATGATCCACGCCACGAACTCGCCCAGCGTCGCGTACGAGAAGGTGTACGCGGACCCGGCGACCGGCACCGTCGAGGCGAATTCCGCGTAGCACATCGCGGCCAGTCCGCACGCGATCGCGGCCAGCAGGAAACCTATTGTCACCGCCGGGCCGGCCTTGGTGGCCGCGACCTGCGCTCCCAACACGAAGATGCCGGCGCCGATCACCACCGCCACGCCGAACACGGTCAGGTCCAGCGCGGAGAGCGACCGCTTGAGCCGGTGCTCGGGCTCGTCGGTGTCGGCGAGCGACTGCTCGACGGACTTGGTGCGGAACAGTTGCGTCATGGCGCACCCCTTCCCGGCCGCCAGGCCCGGCGAGGTGCGGACCCCCGGATTTGGCTCACGATAAACCCGCGTACGGGTGTCCGCGCACTGCCGTGATCCGATCTGCTCGCGGATGAGCGCGTGGTGCAGGCCTACCTCGGCCTCGACTGACCGCGCCGCTGATCGCACCCGACCGGGCGGATCACACGCGGCGCCGCTGATCAACTCGGCGATGTGTGACGGGGACGGCGGTGGCCGGATTCGCATGCGGGGCAGAAGCTCATCAACGGACATGGGACGGCCCACCGTCACCGATTTCACAATTTTTCCGAAATCTCGCCCGAAGGTGATCGGCACCCCCTAGGGTCGTTGATCATCATTCGCCGGTCCGCACGATCGAGCAGATCCGCCGGACGCCTGGACCGGACGATGGGGGCCGTCCGGCACCGGCAGCATCCACCGATGATCGGAGTGAGCGCATGCGACCAGCGGCACCACCTCGGCACGAACGATCCGGGCACGCACGTCACCCACGGCCGCGAGGACGGTGGATCCTGGTCCCCGTGCTCGCCACGGCGGCGGCGCTGCTGCCGGCCACGATCCCGGCGGCGGCGGACACCCCAGACCATGCGGCGGTCTACGCCTGGGGCGGCAACAACACGGGCCAACTCGGCGATGGCACGACCACGGAGAGGCACGAGCCGGTGGCCACCGGGCTGCCGGCGGGGGTGCAGGTGAGCAAGGTGGCCACCGAGGCCTACGGCTCGATGGCGCTGACCACCGACGGCGAGGTGTATGGCTGGGGCACCAACCAGTGCTGGCAGCTGGCCGTGGGGGATCCGACCATCACCGGGCAGGATCCGATCCTGCTGGACCTGAATCAGCCCGTCGGCACCCGGTTCACCGACATCGCCGCCGGGTACACCGGGCACCGGCTCGCGCTCACCTCCGATGGCACCGTGATTGCCTGGGGAGCCGACAGCGAGGGCCAGGCCGGCAACGGCACCGAACACCACTACTGCCTGTACGACACGGTGACCTCCGAACTGCCGGCCGGCGTGCGGGCCACCGCCATCGCGGCCGGGTACGACGCCAGCTACGCCGTCACCTCCGACAACCGGCTCTACGCCTGGGGTCGCAACAACCAGGGTCAGCTCGGCGACGGGACGGGCACCGATCGGCACAGCCCGGCGACCGTGGACCTGCCGACGGATGCCGCGGTGCTGCAGGTGGTGGCCGGCCGGCAGTTCGCCGCGGCGCTGGCCGCCGACGGCACGGTGTATGCCTGGGGCTCGAACCACTTCGGGCAGCTGGGCAGTACCAATGCCCCGGAGGACCCGCACCCCACCCCGGTGGCGGTGCCGCTGCCGTCCGGTGTCGACGTCATCCAACTCTCGGCCGGCAACTATCACCTGTTGGCGCTGACCACCGACGGCTCCGTTATCACCTGGGGCAACGGCGAGCACACGATCGCCGAGGTGACGATGCCGGCGGACACCGTGGTCCGGTCTGTCCAGGCCGGGAAGCAGGGATCCAACCTGATCCTGACCACCACCGGGCGGGTGCTGGCCTGGGGCGACAACGACTTCGGGCGGCTCGGCGACGGCACCACGATCGACCGGCCCACTCCCGTCGCGGTGCACCTGCCGACCGGTGCGCCGGTGGTGGCGCTGGCGACCGGATGGTGGCACGCGATGGCGGTGACCAGCCCGCTGCGGGACGTCACCGCCGCCAGCCCGTTCCTCGCGGATATCAACTGGCAGCTGCGATATGGCATCACGCAGGGCTTCGGTGACGGAACCTTCCGGCCGATCGCGTCGGTGACACGGGGTCAGATGGCCGTGTACTTGTACCGATACGCGCACGGCGGCGACGATGCACCGACCTGCGCCGTCGAACCGTTTCCGGACGTCGCGGCGGGCAGCCCGGCCTGCGGCGCGATCGCCTGGCTGCAGGCCGAGGGCCTAAGCAGCGGGGACACCGACGGCTACTACCACCCGGGAGCGGCGGTGTCCCGGCAGGTCATGGCGGCGTTCCTGTACCGGTATCACTATCGGGACTCGAGCCCGCTCTGCCTGCGCGGGTGGGTCTTCAACGGACAGTGGATCCCGTTCGGTCCGCCGTTCCCGGATATCGCCGACGACAGCCCCTTTTGGTGCGCGGTGAGTTGGCTCGCCGGTGCTCAGCCGGTCGGCATCACCGGCGGCTACCCGGACGGCAACTTCCACCCCACGACGGCCGTGTCCCGGCAGACCATGGCCGCGTTCCTACACCGATACTTCGTCGACTTCTACGGCTACGGCGAGGCGTAGACCTCGCCGTACGCGCCTTTGTGGGGCCGGCGTCCGCCGAGTGGTCCGACGGGGCCCGCAGTTGTGGCACGATTCGGTCACGGTGGGCGGCAAGGACTCGCCCAACGCGGGACGGGACGGTAGCGTCCCTGCGACATCCAGCCGCTGTAGGACAGCGGCCACTCTCGGATATCCACGCCGAGTGTGCACCACAACGTAAGGAGAACAACGTGCGCCGAGCCAGCAGCCTTCGGCTCCTCGCAGGGGTCGCGGCCGCCAGCCTCGTGCTGGCTGCCTGCGCCTCCAACGGGTCAGCGGGACAGGGGGGCTCCTCGACCCCGGAGCAGACCCAGAGCACCAGTCAGGCGGCACCGCCCGAGACGTCCGACATGGGCGGCGGGCAGTCCTCCAGCGGCACCACCCCGTCCGGCGAGTCCTCCGCGGAGGGATCCGGAGCGGGTTCCTCGGCCTCCGGCCCGGCGATGACCGGCGACAAGTCCAAGGTCAAGATGGGCCTGGCCTACGACCTGGGCGGTCGTGGCGACCAGTCCTTCAACGACTCCGCCGCCCGCGGCTTCGACAAGGCCAAGGCGGACGGCGTCGCGGTCGCCGGTGAGCTCACCGCCGAGAAGGACGAGCCCGACTCGGCCAAGGTGAACCGGCTCAACCAGCTGGTCAAGGACGGCGCCACCGATATCGTGGCGGTCGGCTTCGCCTACGCCACCGCCCTCGGGCAGGTGGCCCCGAAGAACCCGAATGTGCACTTCGCCATCGTCGACGACGCGTCGCTGTGCACCTCGAAGGCCGATGGCGGCGCCGTGGACAAGCCGCTGCCCAACGTGGACTGCATGACGTTCGCCGCGGAGCAGGGCTCGTTCCTGGTCGGCGTGGCCGCCGCGCTGGAGACCAAGTCAAACAAGGTCGGCTTCATCGGCGGCGTGGACGTGCCGCTGATCCAGACCTTCCAGGCGGGCTTCGACGCGGGCGTCAAGGCCGCGAACCCGGACGCGACGATCTCGGACAAGTACATCACCGAGCCACCGGACTTCGGCGGGTTCAACGACCCGGCGTCCGGTGAGAAGATCGCCGACGGCATGTACGACGGCGGCATCGACATCATCTACGCCGCGGCGGGTGGTTCCGGGGCCGGCGTCTTCAAGTCAGCCAAGGCGGCCGGCAAGCTGGGCATCGGTGTCGACTCCGACCAATACAACTCGCCGTCGCTGGCCAATGTGAAGGACGTCATCATGACGTCGATGGTCAAGAACGTGGACGTGGCGGTGTACGACTTCTTCGCCGCGGCCGTCAACGGTGCGCCGCTGACCGGCGTGCAGACCTACGACCTCAAGTCCGGCGGTATCGGCTACTCCACCTCCGGCGGTGCCATCGACAAGATCGTGCCGCAGCTGGAGGAGTACAAGCAGAAGATCATCTCCGGGGAGATCAAGGTTCCGACCACGCTGGGCTGATCGCGCAGCGCCGTCCGGTCCGGTCCCGGCGGGGCAACCTGCCGGGACCGGGCCGTTCTGCTATGACAGGCTCACGCGTGGCGCGGCCGCGCCTGGGCGGCCAGAAATCACTCCCGGAGAGGCTAGGGTCATGACCCCACCGCCAGGATCCGACGACGGCGGCGCCGGTGCGAGCGTCGGGGGCGGTGTGGCCACCGCTCCCGGAGCGCCCCCGGCGGTGCGGCTGACCGGCATCACCAAGCGCTTCCCGGGTGTGGTCGCCAACTCCGACATCACCTTCACCGTCGCGCGGGGCACCGTGCACGCCCTGGTGGGGGAGAACGGCGCCGGCAAGTCCACTCTGATGAAAACCCTCTACGGGATGCACCAACCGGACGAGGGCACTATCGAGATCGACGGCCGTGTCGTGACATTCGCGTCACCGGCGGACGCGATCGCGGTCGGGATCGGCATGGTGCACCAGCACTTCATGCTGGCCGACAACCTCACGGTGTGGGAGAACATCGTGCTCGGCAGCGAGCCGGCCTCCCGCGGCGGCGTGCTTCGGGTGCGCGAGGCGACCGAGAAGATTGCCGGGCTGGGCGAGCGCTACGGCCTGCAGGTCGATCCGCGGGCGCTGGTGGAGAACCTCGGGGTGGGTGCCCGGCAGCGGGTCGAGATCCTCAAGGTGCTCTACCGGGGCGCGCAGATCCTGATCCTGGACGAGCCGACCGCGGTGCTGGTGCCACAGGAGGTCGACGAGCTGTTCGACAACCTGCGCGAGCTCAAGGCCGAGGGCCTGACGATCATCTTCATCTCGCACAAGCTGGACGAGGTTCGGGCGATCGCCGACGAGATCACCGTCGTGCGACGCGGCACCACCGTCGGTACTGCGGACCCGAAGACCGTCACCAACCGACGGCTCGCGGAAATGATGGTGGGCAGCGAGCTGCCGACGCCGGAGCTGCGGGAGTCCACCGTCACCGACCGGACGGTGCTGGAGCTGTCCGACGTGACGGCCCTGGACGCCGATGGTCGCGCGGTGCTCTCGGACGTGTCGTTGCGGATCCACGCCGGGGAGATCCTGGGCATCGCCGGAGTGGAGGGCAACGGGCAGGCCGAGCTGGTGGACGCCATCATGGGAATTCGGCACCTGGCCGCCGGCCGGGTGCTGCTGCACGGCAACGACGTCACGCACCGCTCCACGCTGGCCAGGCGGGAGGCGGGGATCGGGTTCATCCCGGAGGACCGGCACCGACAGGGGCTCATCCTGGAGGGGTCGCTGTGGGAGAACCGGATCCTGGGGCACCAGACCCGGCGACCGGCGTCGAACGGCTGGCTGCTGACGCGCTCGGACGCGCGGGCAGATACCCGGCGGATCGTCGAGCAGTTCGATGTGCGCACGCCCGGCATCGAGGTCAAGGCCTCATCGCTGTCCGGCGGCAACCAGCAGAAGCTGATCGTGGGCAGGGAGATGAGCGGCGATCCCGGTCTGCTGATCGCCGCGCATCCGACGCGGGGCGTGGACGTCGGCGCCCAGGCCGCCATCTGGGAGCACCTGCGCGAGGCGCGGGCGAACGGCCTGGCCGTGCTGCTGATCTCGGCGGACCTGGAGGAGTTGATCGGCATGTCGGACACCGTGACGGTGATCCTGCGTGGCCGGCTGGTCGGGCAGTACGACCCGCGGCACGTCACCCCCGAACAGCTCGGTTCGGCGATGACGGGGGCCGGCGGGGAGGCCCCGGATGCGCCCGCCGGGCCGGACCTGGTCGCGGGCAACGAGCCCGGAACCTCGGCGGACCTGTGATGGGCCGGCTGAGCCTCCGCCGGATCGCGCTGGCCGCGGCGGCGCCCGTTGCCGCGCTGATCGGTGCCGCCATCATCATCGTGCTGCTACTGCTGGCCACCGGGCACAACCCGTTCTCGGCCTTCTCTGCCATGGGCAGTGCCTATTCCGATCCCAGCGTGGTGACGGGAGCCATCAACCAGACCACGGTGTTTTACCTGTCCGCGGTGGCCGTGGCCATCGGCTTCAGGATGAACCTGTTCAACATCGGGGTGGACGGGCAGTATCGGCTGGCCGCGATGATCGCGGCCGCGTTCGCCGGCGCAGCGTTCATGTCCTCGCTACCCGGCTTTCTGCGCATCGTCCTGACCCTGCTGGTGGCGATGGCGGTGGGCGCGATCTGGGCCGGAATCGCCGGCTGGCTGCGGGTGACCCGCGGCGTCAGCGAGGTGATCTCCACCATCATGCTGAATTCGATTGCCACCGCGCTGATCGCCTTCTTGCTGACGCCGGACCGGCTGGCGATCCTGATGGGCCAGAACGTGTCCACCCGGCCCATCACCGATGGCGGCCGGCTGGACAACTTCGACATCGGCACCGGTTCGCCGCTGTTCAGCCTGATCCTGCTGGCGGCGCTGGTCGGGGTCGCGTACTGGTTCCTGCTCAGCCGCACCGTCTTCGGGTTCTCCATCAAGGCGACGGGGCTGTCCGAGACGGCCGCGGTGGCCAGCGGCATCAGTGTCAAGAAGATGATGTTCTACGCGATGCTGCTCTCCGGTGCGGTCGCCGGCCTGGTGGGTATGCCCGAGTTGCTCAACGGGCTGGCCGGCAGCTATTCGCTGAACTTCCAGACCGGCATCGGCTTTACCGGTATCGCCATCGCACTGCTGGGCCGCAACCACCCGGTGGGCATCGCGTTCGCCGCGGCGCTGTGGAGCTTCCTGGCGTCCTCGTCGAACGCGTTGCAGTCGGTCAACGTGCCCAAGGAGCTGGTGACGATCATGCAGGGCATCATCGTGCTGCTGGTGGTGATCGCCTACGAGATAGTCCGGCGGGCACGGATCGTGCTGGAGCAGCGAGACGTGGCACGGCAGCTGGCGGCGGTCGAGTCTCCGGAGGGGGTGGCGGCATGACGACGACCACCGACCTTGCCGGGCTCCGGCCCGTGCCGGTCGTACGCGCCCGGCGTCACATCCCGGCGTGGGGTTGGCTGTTGATCCTGGTGATCGGCCTGGCCGGGGTGTCGGCCATCCGGCTGTTCTCCGATGCCAGCAACCTCACCTCGGCCGGGGCCATCGAGGCCGCGATCGCCGCGGCCGTGCCGATCGCGCTGGCCGGGCTGTCCGGCCTGTGGTCGGAACGTGCCGGCGTGGTGAACATCGGCCTGGAAGGCATGATGATCCTGGGCACCTTCGGGGCCGGATTCGCCGGCTACCAGTGGGGCCCGTGGGCCGGGGTGTTCTTCGGCATCGTGTGCGGCGCGCTGGGCGGTCTGCTGATGGGCCTGGCCACCATCACCTTCGGGGTGGACCACATTATCGCCGGCGTCGCCATCAATATCGTCGCTCCAGGCATCACGCTGTTCCTGTCCGAGTTGCTGTTCACTGACGCCCCCGGCGGCGGGCAGCGCCAGTCGCCGCCGGTGTCCGACGTCTTCAAGATCACCATCAACGGGCTGACCGACGCCCTGCGCGCCCTGGAGCAGAAGAACTGGTTTTTCGTCTCCGACCTGGCCGGCATCGTGCGGGGTATGACGACGCAGCTGTCGGCGCTGAGCCTGCTGGCCGCGATCTTGATTGCCGCCAGCGGATATATCTTGTGGCGCACCAAATTCGGGCTACGGCTGCGTTCCTGCGGCGAGGCGCCCTACGCGGCGGAGTCGCTGGGCGTCAACGTGATCCGCTACAAGTACGCGGCGATGACGATCTCCGGGTCGCTAGCCGGGCTGGCCGGGGCCTTCCTGGTGGTGGGGTTGAAGTTCCAGGACGGCCAGACTCGCGGGCTCGGCTTCATCGGCCTGGCGGCGATGATCTTCGGCAACTGGCGTCCCGGTGGGCTGGCCATCGGCGCCGGCCTCTTCGGGTACACCGACGGGGTGCGGCTGTACGACTCCACGAACACCGCGATGCACGCCGTGGTGCTGCTGCTCGCGGTCGCGTTGGTGATCGTGGCGGCACTGCAACTGCGGCGCGGCAACCGGATGGTGGCCCTGTCCGGACTGATCATCGCGGCGCTGGCGGCCTGGTGGTACTTCTCCATCGACCAGGTGCCGCGGCAGTTGGTGGTGGCCGCGCCGTACGCCATCACGTTGCTGGTGATGGGCCTGGCCTCGCAGCGGCTGCGCATGCCCAAGGCCGACGGGCTGATCTATCGCAAGGGGGAGCATTGACCCGCGAGGACGTCACGACATGACGAACGCATCCGGCGGCACCGTCACCGCAATCGACTGGGACTTGTTGCGTGTCCAGGCCGTCGAGGCCGCTCGACTGGCCTACTGCCCGTACTCGCACCTGCAGGTCGGCGCGGCCGCGTTGGTCGACGACGGGCGCATCATCACCGGCTGCAACGTGGAGAATGCCTCCTACGGGTTGGGTCTGTGCGCCGAGTGCACGCTGGTGGGGCAGCTGCGGCTGTCCGGTGGCGGGCGGCTGGTGGCGCTGGCCTGCCGGTCCGGTGCCGGGGAGTTACTGATGCCGTGCGGGCGGTGTCGACAGGTGATTTACGAGTTCGGCGGTCCGGAGCTGATGGTGGATACCCCCGACGGCCCGCAGCCGATGACCTGGGTGCTGCCGGCGGCGTTCGGTCCGGAGCACCTGCCGGCCTAAGGTCGTGTGGTCCAGCGAGCGCCACAGCGCCCGCTGGACCACACGACTCGCAGTGCGAAGGGATGCAGCAATGGATATCGCGGCGGTAGATGTGATCCGCGCCAAGCGGGATCGCCGGGTGCTGACCGAGGCGCAGATCCAGCAGATCATCGACGGCTACACGGCGGGCGCCGTGGCCGAGGAGCAGATGTCGGCGCTGCTGATGGCGATCCTGCTCAACGGCATGTCCGCCGACGAGATCGCCCACTGGACCTCCGCGATGATCGATTCCGGGGTGCGGATGGACCTGTCCGGCGTCGGCCGGCCCACCGTCGACAAGCACTCCACCGGGGGTGTGGGGGACAAGATCTCGCTGCCGTTGGCCCCGCTGGTCGCCGCCTGTGGGGCCGCGGTGCCGCAACTGTCCGGCCGGGGCCTCGGGCACACCGGCGGCACGCTGGACAAGATGGAGTCCATCTCCGGCTGGAATGCGGCGCTGTCGCCGCAGGCGATGCGCGAGCACCTGGCGACCGTCGGCGCGGTGATCTGCGCCGCCTCGGCGGATCTGGCGCCGGCCGACCGAAAGCTGTATGCGCTGCGGGACGTCACCGGAACGGTGGAGTCCATCCCGATGATCGCTGCTTCCATCATGAGCAAGAAGATCGCCGAGGGTACGGCGTCGCTGGTGCTGGACGTCAAGGTCGGCTCCGGGGCCTTTATGAAGGACGCCACCTCGGCGGCGCAGTTGGCCCGCACCATGGTCCGGTTGGGGTCCGATGCCGGAGTGCGCACCTCCGCGCTGCTGACCGACATGTCCGAGCCGCTCGGGCTGGCCGTGGGCAACGCGATCGAGGTGGCCGAGGCGGTCGAAGTGCTGGCCGGTGGCGGGCCGGCCGACGTGGTGGAGTTGACGCTGGCACTGGCTCGCGAGATGGTCGAGCTGGCAGGGCTTTCCGTGGATCCGGCGCGGGTACTGGCCTCGGGCCGGGCGATGGACGTGTGGCGGCAGATGGTGACGGCGCAGGGTGGCGATCCGACCGCGCCGCTGCCAACGCCGAAGACCGTTGAGGTGGTGACGGCGCCGTCCGGCGGGGTGATCGCCAGAATGGATGCGCTGGCGGTCGGCATGGCGTCGTGGCGGCTCGGCGCGGGCCGGGCACGCAAGGAGGATGCGGTGCAGGCTGCCGCCGGGGTGCTGTGCCGGGCCAAGCCCGGTGACGAGATCGCCGAGGGCGCCCCGCTGTTCGAACTGCACACCGACACTCCGGAGCGGCTGGCCGCGGCCCGCGCCGAACTGGCGACGGCGGTCGACATCGTGCCGGCCGGGCGGCCGGTGCCACGCCGGGCCATCGTGCTGAACACCATCCGCGGCTGATCCGGTCGCCCCGATCGTGCGGTAGCGTCACGCTCATGCCGACGTCCCTGACCGCGGACACCATCCGCATCGCCCCCAAGGTCCTGCTGCACGACCACCTGGACGGAGGTCTGCGCCCCGCGACGATCGTCGAGTTGGCGGCCGACTGCGGGTATCACGGACTGCCGACCGCAGACGCCGACGAACTCGGTCGCTGGTTTATCGAGTCGGCCGATTCCGGTTCGCTGGTGCGGTATCTGCAGACCTTCGATCAGACGCTGGCCGTGATGCAGACCCGGGAGGGGCTGGTGCGGGTCGCGTCCGAATGCGCACAGGACCTGGCCGCCGACGGCGTGGTGTACGCGGAGGTGCGATTCGCCCCCGAGCAGCACCTGCAGCGCGGCCTGACGCTGCCCCAGGTGGTGCAGGCGGTGCTGGACGGGTTCGCCGAGGGCAGCAGGATCGCCGCGCAGGCCGGACGGGGTATTCGGGTGCGCGCGCTGCTCACCGCGATGCGGCAGGCCGCGCGGTCCCGGGAGATCGCCGAACTGGTGGTGGCCTTCCGGGGCAAGGAGGTCGCCGGATTCGACATCGCCGGTGCCGAAGCGGGTTTCCCGCCCAGCCGGCACCTGGACGCCTTCGAATACCTGCAGCGGGAGAACTCACACTTCACCATTCACGCCGGCGAGGCATTCGGGCTGCCGTCGATCTGGGAGGCCATCCAATGGTGCGGCACCGAGCGCCTCGGTCACGGGGTGCGCATCGTGGACGACATCACCGTCGACGAGGACGGTAACGCGACGCTGGGCCTGCTGGCCGGCTACGTGCGGGACCGGCGCATCCCGCTGGAGATGGCGCCTACCTCGAACGTGCAGACCGGTGCGGCAGCCTCCATCGCGACGCACCCCATCGGGCTGCTGACCGACCTGCGCTTCCGGGTCACCGTTAACACCGACAACCGGCTGATGTCCGGCGTCTCGATGACCAGCGAGATGGCTGCCCTGGTAGAGGCTTTCGACTACGACTGGCACAGGCTGCAGTGGTTCACCATCAACGCGATGAAGTCGGCGTTCCTGCCGTTCGACGAGCGGCTGGCGATCATCGAGAATATCGTCAAACCGGGGTATGCGGCCCTGATGGCGTGATGCCGTCGGCGCCCGCCTGACCGGGCAGGCTGAGTTCAGCGGGCAGGCCAAGCTCGGCGGCGGCCCGGGCCTGCTCGTGCCGCGGGACCAGCGGCTCCAGCAGCGCCGCCTTGTCCGGGTTCAGCTTCGAGTACAGCGCCCACCAAAATGCCGGCTCCGCCAGCGGGATCTCGTCACCGTCCAGGATTGCGGTGCCACCGGACCGCAACGGCAGCCGCTGCCAGGTGCCGCCGACCAGCAGCCCGGGATGCTCGAACACCTCCACCGGCACCCCACCCAGCACACCACGCCACATCCGCCCGCCGCCGACCTCGCCCCGATCGGTACGGATGATCGCTCCGTGCTCGGCATACGGGTACACCTCGGCGAACCCGCGCAGGGCGGAAAGGCTCGTCACCGCTTGATATCCCGCGTGGTCGATCTCGATGTCCAGATCCCGCACCGGCGCCGGCAGACCGAGCAGCGCCAGCAGGCCGCTGCCGCCGACACCGTGCCGCACTCCGGCGGCGGCCAGTTCCCGGCTGATGCGTCCGGCTGCCGCCGCATGCGGTCCTGGAAGTCCCACGGCCCAGTGGATGTCAGTGGATGCCGGTGGATGTCAGTAGCTTCAGCGCCAGTCGAGGGTCGCGGTGAACGACTCGACCAGAGCGGTCCAGGCGGCGACCTCGTCGTCGAACGGCGGTGACGGAGGCAGCCGGCCGGGGTCCGGCTGGGTGATCGCCCGCACCAGGTTGCCCAGCGGCGATGCGGTGGACAGCGCCTCCGCCACCTCGCCGTCGTCCCGGGCGGCCGCCGCGTCGGTGAGCAGCTCGACCGCCAACTCCAGCTGCTCGGCGTCGACCGCTCGTGGTCCGTCCAGCATCTCCCGGTCGAGATCGTCGAGCCGGTAGGTGTTCTCGGGCCCGGCGAGCACCGACGCCTCGCCGCCGGCGACACCTTCGCGGATGGTGGTCCAGGCATCCAGATGGCTCAGCGCGTTCTCCGCGGTGGGATCGGCCAGGTACTCCTCCAGCGCCGCCGGTGACGCGAACAGCCCGATCCGGTCCGCCGTGGACAGGAAAACCGGCGCCTCCTCCAGATAGCAGCGCAGCGTCCACCCGGTGCGCCCGCCGGCGGTGACCTTCAGGCAGTCGATGCCAACCTCGTCCCAGAACGCCAGGTCGGGGTCGCGCTCCGCCTCCGGCGCAGCGGCGCCGTCCAGACCGGCGTCGATCTCCTCGGCGTCCTGTGGATGCTCGGCCAGGTAGTCCTCCACCTCTCCGCCGCCCTGCACGGAGGCCACCGCGTCCAATTCGGCCTGCGCGGCGGCGACCGCGTCGGCGTCGACCTCGGGGGTGACGACGAGGGCGTCCAGTGCCTCGATCACCTCGTCCCAGCGGGTCGCCACCACCGAGCCGACCTCGTCCCAGAGCCGGCCGCCGGCCCTGCCGATGAACATGGTGGGTCCCTGCGCCGCGAGCGCGAAACCGGACGCCGAACCCAGCACCTCCTCGATCACCGGCAGGTCGCACACCTCGGCCAGTGAGCGCAGGATCGCGACCGTGTCGGCCAGTTCGGCCAGGCTCCAGACGTCGGGATGCTCGGCGACCAGGTCGGGCACCCCGACGATGTCGAACCGGTGGTCCTCGTCCGGCACCAACTCGTCGGCCAGCAGGGTGGCGGCGCGGTGCCACTGGGGGTGATCTTGCAGGTCGTGCTCGGCATCGGACCGGATGAAGGCGGCCAGGTGTGGCGCATCGGGCAGCAGGTACAGGGCGTCACCGTGGCCGAGGAACGCCTCCCACTCCTCGCCGTCCTCCACCCAGCGCTGCGCCCACAGAGTGATGCCATTGCCGTGGGTCAGGCTCAGCTCGATCGGGATGATGTCCGATGCCACGGTGGAAGTCCTCTCGAAGACCGGCTTTGTGAGTCCCAGGTGGCGCTATGGCGCGACCTGGGACTCACAAGCGCCAGCGGGGGCGGGTGCGGTGACGAGCCTAGCGGCGGCTCTAGAGCGCCCGGACGGCGTCCTCCAGCACGGTCAGGCCCTCATCCAGCAACTGCTCGGGGATCGTCAGCGGCGGCAGCAGTCGGATGACGTTTCCGAAGCTACCGCAGGTCAGCACGATCACGCCGGCGGCATGGCACGCCTTGGCGACGGCGCCGGCCGCGGCCGGGTCGGGGTCCAGGGTGCCGGGGGTGGTGAACTCGGCGGCGATCATGGCGCCGCGGCCGCGGACCTCCGCGATGCGCCGGGTGTCGGCGGCCAGGGTGCGCAGTCGGGGGATGGTGTGCTCGCCGATCCGGCGGGCCGCGGCGCACAGGTCGTGTCGGGCCATCACCTCGATCGAGGCCAGGGCCGCGGCGCAGGCGACCGGGTTGCCGCCGTAGGTGCCGCCCAGTCCGCCGGGGTGCACCGCGTTCATGATCTCGGCGCGGCCGGTGACGGCGGCCAGCGGCAACCCGCCGGCGATGCCCTTGGCGGTGGTGACCAGATCCGGTACCACCCCCTCGTACTCGCAGGCGAACCAGTCGCCGGTGCGGCAGAACCCCGACTGGATCTCGTCGGCGACGAACACGATGCCGTGGGCCGTGCACCAGTCGCTCAGCGCGGGCAGGAACCCGTCGGCAGGCACGATGAACCCGCCCTCGCCCTGGATCGGCTCGATCAGCACGGCCGCCACCTGATCGGCACCGACCTGCACGCTGATCTGCTCGATGGCCCGGGCCGCGGCCGCCTTGCCGTCCAGGCCGCCATCCCGCAGTGGGTAGGACATGCCCACCCGGTACACCTCGGGGGCGAATGGGCCGAAGGTCCGCTTGTACGGGTTGGCCTTCGCGGTCAGCGCCATCGTCAGGTTGGTACGGCCGTGGTAGGCGTGGTCGAAGACCACCACCGCGGTGCGGCCGGTGGCCGCGCGGGCGATCTTGACGGCGTTCTCCACCGCCTCGGCACCCGAGTTGAACAGCGCCGACCGCTTGGCGTGCGCCCCGGGGGTGAGTTCTGCCAGTTTCTCCGTCACCGCCACATAGCCCTCGTACGGCGTCACCATGAAGCAGGTGTGGGTCAGGTGGCCGGCCTGCTCCGCAACCGCGGCGGCCACGGCCGGGTTGGCGTTGCCCACGGAGGTGACGGCGATCCCGGAACCCAGGTCGATCAGCGAGTTGCCGTCCACATCCACCAGCACGCCCCCGTCGGCGTCCGCCGCGAACACCGGCATCGTGGCGGAGACCCCGGCCGCGACCGACGCCGCCCGACGCGCGGCCAGCGCCGTCGAGTGCGGCCCGGGCAGGGCGGTGACGAGGGTGCGGGCCTGGGGCAGTCGGTAGTCCAGAGCGGTGTTGCCGCCAGCTTGGGGGACGCGGGTGTCGGTCGCCGTCACGACGGGTCGCCCAGCGCGTGCATGACGTGCTTGATACGGGTGTAGTCCTCCAGCCCGTAGACCGACAGATCCTTGCCATAGCCGGACCGGCCGAACCCGCCGTGCGGCATCTCGGCCACGATCGGGATGTGCGTGTTGACCCACACACAGCCGAAGTTCAGCTCCGCCGACATCCGCATCGCCCGACCGTGATCGCGGGTCCATACCGACGACGCCAGCCCGTAGCGCACCCCGTTAGCCCAGGCCAGCGCCTGCGCTTCGTCAACAAAGCGCTGCACGGTGATCACCGGGCCGAAGATCTCGTTCTGGATCGCCTCGTCGTCCTGCTGCAATCCGGAGACCACGGTGGGGGAGTAGAAGAACCCGGGCGAGTCCACCCGGGAGCCCCCGGTCTGCACCGTGGCATGGTCGGGCAGCCGGTCCACCATCCCCGACACCCGCTCCAGCTGGGTGGGGTTGTTCAGCGGCCCGTACAGCGCCTCCTCCGTGTCCGGCGGCCCCGTCACCGTTCCCTTCGCCTGCTCGGTCAGCGCGGCCACGAACTCGTCGTGCACCCCCGGCCCGGCCAGCACCCTGGTTGCCGCCGTGCAGTCCTGGCCGGCATTGAAGTAGCCGGCCACCGCGATTGCCTCGGCTGCAGCGGCGATGTCCGCGTCGTCGAACACCACCACTGGGGCCTTGCCGCCCAGCTCCAGGTGCACCCGCTTGACCCCGTCGGAGGCCGACCGCGCCACCGCCATACCGGCCCGCACGCTGCCGGTGATCGCCACCATCGCCGGGGTCGGATGTGCCACCAGCGCCGCGCCGGTGTCCCGGTCGCCGGTGACCACGTTCAGCACTCCCGGCGGCAGGAACTCCGCCGCCAGTTCGGCCAGCATCAGGGTGGACACCGGGGTGGTGTCGCTCGGCTTGAGCACGATGGTGTTGCCGGCCGCCAGTGCCGGCCCGATCTTCCAGATGGCCATCATCAGCGGGTAGTTCCACGGCGTCACCTGGGCGACTACGCCGACCGGCTCGCGTCGCACGTAGGAGGTGTGCCCGGCCAGGTACTCGCCGGCCGCGCGGCCCTCCAGCGTGCGCGCGGCGCCGGCGAAAAAGCGCAACTGGTCCACGCACGGGGGCAGCTCCTCGGACGCCGTCATCGCCGTCGGCTTGCCGGTGTTCTCGCACTCCGCCGCCACGAACTCGGCGGCACGTGCCTCCAGCTTGTGGGCCATCCGCAGCAACGCCAGCTGCCGCTCGGCCGGCGTGGCGTGCGACCAGCCCGGGAATGCCGCGGACGCCGCTGCGAATGCCGCGTCGATGTCCGCCGCGCCCGATACCGGCGCCGTGGCGAAGACCTCTCCGGTCGCCGGATTCACCACGTCCGCGGCCGGGCCGTCGGCGTCGACGTACCCGCCGTTGACGAAGTTGCGCAGCTGCCGAACAGAGTCACCCATTCGAATTCCCTCCACGGTGCGACCGACGGTGATGACGACAGCCTGCCACGCCGATGCCGTTGTCTGGAAGACCCCGATATGACGACCGCGATGACATCGACGCAAATCTGCGACGGATACCGTCGCGAATCCTCAGATTGACGACGGTATGCGCATTCGCCTCTGGATAGTCGGCCAAGCAGCTCGGCGCGCGGCAGCCTCGGTGCGCCCGGATGGGTCGGGATAGTCGGCTGCATCAGCCACGAGGCATGGGACATGATGGCGACAGCGTCCGGTGGCCAGCGAGCTGCCGGTCGCCCGACCGGTGACGGCGGGCCGCCGCCGCGCCCGATCGGCACCGGGTTGCCCACGACGAGGGAGGCTGGCCATGGCGCAGCAGCAGGACGGCACCGGTCAGGCGGATCACGCCGACGAGACCGACCACGACGCCGGGACGGGCCCAGGCGGTGACGGGACTTCCGGCGATGCCGGCACCGAGGCGGATGGCGCCTCCGGGATGTCGGTGTTCGCCGCGGCCATCGAGCGCAAGAAGGCCGCCGGCCAGGCCCGCAGCGCCCACCTGGACGGCCGGGCCAAGGTCGGCGGCGCCACTTCGAATCACAAGACCTCGCGCACGTTCCGGCGCAAGTCGGGGTGAGAGCCGCCGGTGTGATGTGCCACGGCCAGGCACCGGCGGTGGGGCGCGAGTGGAGGGCCGACGGGAGCGACTAGAAACCCTGCCGGGACCGGCGCCGCTCCGATGGGCACCGCTCCCCATCGCGCCCCGTTTGGGCGATGCCCTACCCTTTGTACGGGCTCTGTGTGGGTTCTGTGCGGGCTTGGTGCGGGCGCTGTGCGGGCTGAAACGGGCGACGAGGGGCTGATATCGCGTGCCACGGTGCGACCGCCGCGCGTCGGCCGACCGGCCGGTCACACCGGCGCCCGCGGGGTCGGAGACGAGCCGATGATGCATCTCGCTTGGGGCGCGCGCACCGACCTCGGCCGGGTCCGGTCGGCCAATGAGGATGCGCACCTGGCCGAGCCGCCGGTGTTCGTGGTCTCGGACGGCATGGGCGGACACGCCGCCGGGGGCGTGGCCAGCGCCATCGTGGTGGACGAGTTCCGCCGCTGCGCCGGGGCGGCGACGGTGGAGTCCGACTGGGTGGCGGGTTGCGTCGCCCGGGCCGGCACTCGCATTCGCCGGCTGTCCGGAGGCGGCGCGACCGTGGTCGGGGTGGCGCTGGTGGAGCAGTCCGGAACGCCGTACTGGCTGGCGTTCAACCTCGGAGACTCGCGGGTGTACCGCAGCACGGGTGGCGTACTGGAACAGGTCAGCGTGGACCACTCGCTGGTGCAGGAACTCGTGGACGCCGGAGAACTCGAGCCGCACCTGGCCCGGACCCACCCCCGGCGCAACGTGATCACCCGGGCGGTCGGCGTGGCGGGTCCGTCCCATCCGGACTGCTGGTTGCTGCCGGGCGTGCAGGGCGATCGATTCCTGCTCTGCTCGGACGGGGTGACCGGCGAGTTGACCGACGGGCGGCTCGCGGAGATCCTCGCAGCATGCCCGGATCCGCAGCAGGCCGCCGACGCGCTGGTTGCCGAGGCGGTCCGGGCGGGCGGCCGGGACAATGCGACGGCGGTGGTGGTGGACGTGGTGACGGTGGCTCCCGGAACGGCCGGCGGCGATCTGACCCGGTCGGGGCCGGGCGGACGCCTCGTGATCCCGCAGGCCGGCACCGATGCCGCGGGGGAGGACACCCGGCCACGTCGTGGTGCCGGGGCCGCGGAGCTGTCGATCGGCGGGCGCGGCGCGGAGCCGGCGTGACGGCGCCGCTGGCTCGGCGGGGTGCCCGGTGACCGCCGGATACCGCCCGGGCGAGTCCTGGCTGGTGGCGACCCCGCAGGCGATGGCGTTCGTGGGTGGGTCGGATGCCGAGGCGGTGCTGCTATGGCGCGTGCTGTCCGGCGCGCCGTCGGCGGCGGCCGCCGCCGGGCTGCTGCTGGAGTCGGCGCTGCGGGACGGGGCCGCCGGGCTGGCCGGCCTGGGTGCCTTCGTGCTGGCGATCCGCGAAGCGAGCGGCGTGCGCGTGCTGTGCCGCGAGGTGGATGACGTCGCGGTGTGGGGCGCCGACGGGACCGTGACGGTGCTGGCCGGGAGCGGGCTGGTCGGCTGGGCCGAGGCGCTGTTTCCGCTGCCCTGCACGGTCACCATCGGCGATCCTGCCGGCGGTCGTGACGGCGACCTGCTGCCGGTACCCGGCGGGGTGGTACGCGCGGCGGCCGTGCGATGGGAGCCGGCCGGCGCGCCGGTGCCGTCGCCGGCGCTGGCGGCGCCGCTGCCCGACCCGGCAGCGCCGCCCGCATCGCGGCCGCTGCCCGACCCAGCAGCGCTGTCCGACCCGCCTCCACCGTCCGATCTGCCGGCACGGATCGTCGAGTGGACGCCGGCCGTGGAGGAGACCCGCTACGAACTGGGCGTGGACCTGGACGACATTCCCGGCGACGATCCACCCGACCGGTCCGCCAGCGAGACCGACCCGGCTCATCGCGCGACAGAGGTGGCCGACCCCGCCGGCGGATCGGCCTTGCGCGCGCCGACCCAGCCCCCCATCACGGCGGTGCCGCGAGCCGACCCCGGGACCGAACCGGCCGGGTCGTGGCCGCTCCCGGCGGAGGACCATGACGGGCTGACCCAGCTGGCGGAGGACCTGCCGATCGGGTTCACGCCGCCGCCGACGGCCGACGAGGAGGCGCCGGGCACCGTGCTCGCCGTGCTCTGCCCCTCGGGCCATGCGAACGCCCCGCACAGCACCACCTGCCGGCTGTGCGGGCAGCCCGTCGGCATGACCGAGCCGATCCCCGTGCAACGACCTGTCCTGGCCCGGGTTCGGCTGTCCACCGGCCAGGTGGTCGACCTGGACCGGCCGCTCGTGGTGGGCCGCGCGCCATCCGCCAGCCGCGTGCCGGCGCCGGACCTTCCGCACCTGGTGACGGTGCCCAGCCCGCACCAGGACATCTCCCGGACCCATGTGCAACTGCGGGTGGTGGACTGGCAGTTGCTGGTGACGGACCTGGACTCCACCAATGGCACCACGATCCGGTGCCCGGGGCGGCCGCCGCAGCGGCTGCGACCGGGCCAGGAAGTGGTCGTGCAGCCCGGCTGGTTGGTGGAACTGGGCGACGGTGTGAGCCTGGTGATCGAGGCGCTGTCGTGAGCAAGCGCCCGCCGGCTCCGCCACCGGTCCTGGCGGGATACACCGTCACCCGGCTGCTCGGTTCGGGCGGATTCGCCGACGTGTACCTGTACCGGCAGGCGCTGCCGCACCGCGACGTCGCCATCAAGGTGCTGATCCCCGGTGCCGCCGACGCCGGCACCCTCGCACAGTTCAACGCCGAGGCCAACCTGATGGCGGCGCTGTCCACCCATCCGGCCATCGTGACCATCTACCACGCCGGAATCGCCGCGGACGGGCGACCGTACCTGGTGATGGAGTATTGCTCCCGTCCGAACCTGTCGGTTCGTTACCGCTCGGAGCGGCTGTCGGTGGCCGAGGTGCTGCGCATCGGGGTGCGCATCGCGGGGGCCGTCGAAACCGCGCATCGGGCGGGCATCCTGCACCGGGACATCAAGCCCGCCAACGTGTTGACCACCGACTTCGGACATCCGGTGCTCTCGGACTTCGGCATCTCGGTGTCCCGGTCGGGGGGCCCTGACCGGCCTGGAGCGGCGGCCGGGCCGGCTCCGGCGGGCCCGGCCGCCGTGGGCATGTCGGTGCCGTGGACGGCGCCGGAGCTGTTCGTCGGTGCCACCCTGGGGGACGGCCTGCCCGGCGGTGACGAACGCAGCGACATCTACTCGCTGGCGGCCACCCTGTACACGGCGCTGGCCCGGCGATCGCCGTTCGACCGGCCGGGCGGGCCAAATGGGACCGCGGATCTGATCGGCCGGATTCGAAGCGCCCCGCTGCCCCCGTTGGGCCGCTCGGATGCCCCCGAGTCGCTGCAGCGGGTGCTGGCCCGCGCCATGGACCGGAATCCGGCGGCCCGGCAGGCATTCGCACTCGATCTGGCCCGCGACCTGCAGCGGGTGGAGGCCGAACTCGACCTGGCGCCCACTCCGGTCGACGTGCTCGCCGAGCAGGCACCGGCGGCCGCGGCCGAGTCGCCGGGCGGTCAGGCCACCCGGATCCGCGCGATCACCGTGGTGGACCCGGTCCCGTCGACCCGCGTCGGTCCGGTGCCGGGCGGGCCGGACTGGCCCGAGCCGGGCGGCCCGGGCCAGGGGTGGCTCGGCGGCGGCGCGGGCGTACCCGGTGCGGGAGCCGCGGCGCGTGGCCCCCTCCGGACCGGGCCCGACCCGGGGCCCGCAGCCGAGGTCGACACCGCCCGCCAGGGCGACAACGCCGCGGGCCGCCGGTCGCTGTTGCCGCTGTTGTTGGGCGGCGGCGCGCTGCTGGTGATCGTGGTACTGATCGTCGGGCTGATCCTGATCCGCGGAGACAAGACCCCGACACCGCCGAACGACGGCGGCGACCACCTCACGACCGTGCACAGCCCGGGTGACCCGCTCGGATCCGGCGTGCCCGCGCCGGCGAACCTGGCCGGTGTGCGGGCGGCCGACGGCGTCCGGTTCAGCTGGACCAACCCCGACCCTCGGCCGGGCGACACCTTCCAGTGGTATCGCACCGACGCGGCCGGCACCTCGCGGCGGCACGTGGTCACCGGCACCACCGTCACCGTTTCGGCTTCGGGATCGGTGTGTATCGCGGTCATACTGGTGCGTGGTGACGGGGCGTCGTCACCGGAACCGGCCCGCGCGTGCGGCGACGCCGCCGGGCCCAGTGGATCAGCGGCGCCGCGCACCACGTGAGCCGGCCCGGCTGCTGGGGGTGTGGCCATGCGGATGCATGTGGAGTTCTGCGGCGAGTGGACCGAGCTCGACCCCGATCGGCCGTTCACCATCGGGCGGGACGGCGACCTGCAGATCGACGACAACCCGTACCTGCACCGGCACTTCCTGCAGGTGAGCAACCTGGACGGGTTGTGGTGGCTGACCAACACCGGGTCCCGGCTGTCGGCGACGGTGTGCGATGTGGCCGGATCGGTCCAGGCGTGGCTGGCGCCCGGCGCCCGGCTGCCGCTGGTGTTCGCCGAGACGACGGTGCTGTTTACCGCGGGTCCCACCACCTATGAGGTGACGCTGGTCGGTGACGAGCCCACCTTCCTGCCCAGTGAGGTCGGTCGGGCCGAGTCCGGCGAGACGACGATCGGGCCGGTGGTGCTGACCGACTCGCAGAAGGTGCTGATCGTGGCGCTGGCCGAGCCGCTGCTGCGCCGGGACGGCACCAGCACCAGCGCCATCCCGTCGTCCAAGCAGGCCGCCGATCGGCTGGGCTGGGAGTTGACCCGGTTCAACCGCAAGCTGGACAACGTCTGCGACAAGCTGGCGCGCCGCGGGGTGCGGGGGTTGCGTGGCGGCCCGGGCCAGCTTGCGGTGAACCGTCGGGCCCGGCTGGTCGAGCATGCGGTGGCCTCCCGGTTGGTCACGCCGGCCGATTTGGTGATGCTGGACAACCCGTCCTGACATCCGTCGGACTGGTAACGGACGGTAGTTGGCGGTAGCGAACGGTCACAAGTTGCCGTCGGCCGTGGCGTCAGGTGGGACAATGGCGCAGCGTCGGCGACCCGTCGTGACGGGTCTGGGGATGGCGCGCCCGCGGCGTTCCGGGCGCGGGAACGAACGATCAGGGAGGCCCGGTGAGTCGTTCGACGGCCGGGCCGGCCCGCACCCGACGGGCCCTGGTGGTGATCGCCGTTGCCGCGTGCCTGGCGGCGCTGGTGATCGTGGCATCCCAATTCCCCGGCTATGCCGGAAGCTCCGTCACCGCCACGGTTCGCACCGTGTGGGTAACCAACCCGGCGCAGTTCCTGCTGGGCCGGATCAACCGGCAGATCGACGAGCTCGATTCGTCCGCGGCACTCAGCTCCGCCGACTTTGACGTGCGGCAGGACGGCAGCGATGTCTTCGCGGTGGACAACGCCGCCCACCAGCTGCGCCGGGTGGATCCAGCCACCGTGACGCTGTCCGAGCCGCTGGACTTGCCCGACCACGCCGTGGTCGCGTTGGGCGGTGGGGTGCTGGCGATCGGCGATACGGCCACCGGCCGGGTCTGGACCCGCTCCGCCGACCGGCTCGGCACCGGCGATCTGGTCAACACGGCCCCTGCCGCGACGGTGGCGCCCGGCGTGGTGCTGGCCGTGGGGACCGACGGCTCGGTGGCGGCCACCGCTCCCGGCCAGCGCCGGCTCACCCTGATTCCAAACGGCACCCCGACCACCGGTGACGGCGACCGGGCCGAGACCGTATCGCTCGGACGCGCGCTGTCCGCCGCCAGCACCGATCACCCCGCCCCTGTGGCGTTGGCCATGGTCGGGAGCACCCCGGTGGTGCTGGACCGCCAGGCCGGCGTGCTGCTGGCGCCCGGCCCCGGCCAGGCCGGCGAGCGGGTGCTGTCGCTGCCGCGCGGAGCCTCGGACCTCGCGCTGCAGCAGTCCGGCCCGGCCGCGGATGCGGTGCTGGTGGCCACCGGCTCGGCGCTGTTGCGCGTGACGCTCGCGGACGGCGCGGTCGGCAGTTTCGACACGGGCACCTCCGGCGCCCCGGCCGCCCCGGTCTGGCTGGACGGCTGCGCGCACGGCGCCTGGTCCGGTCGACACCCCACCTATCTGGCCTGGTGTGGGTCGACGCCGACGATCCGGCCCCTTCCGACCCGACCCGGCGGGACGGGGGGCCCCACCGGGCACGCGCTGGTGTTCCGGGTGAACCGCGCCGAGATCGTGCTCAACGACCTCGCCACCGGCGATACCTACCTGCTGGGCGAGCACCTGACCGTCATCAACAACTGGTCCCAGGTGGCGCCTCCCCGCGAGCAGGACTCCGATCCCTCCGGCAGCCGCGGCGACGAGAACGACTCGGACCAGGTCACCCTCAGCCGCGCCAACTGCACCGGCGCCGTCACCGCCCCGACGGCCTCCGACGACACCTTCGGCGTCCGCGCCGGACGACCGGCGATCGTCCCGGTGATGGCCAACGACGCCACCACCGACTGCGCGGCGGTCATCATCGACTCGGTATCCGCGCTGCCCGCCGACGCCGGCAGCGTCGCGATCGTCGACGGCGGCCGCGCGCTGCAGGTGACCGCCGCCGAGGGGGCGACCGGCCGGCTGCCCCCCCTCACCTATCGGCTCTCGGACGCGGCCGGGCACACCTCGTCGGCCACCGTGGCGTTGCGGGTGGTTCCGGCCGGCGAGCACCCACCGCCCGAACGGCTGCGCGGATCCGCCACCATGGTCGGGGTCGGGGGCAGGATCACCGCCGACGTGCTGGCCGACTGGTATTCGCCCGCCGGTGATCCGCTGTGGCTGACTGCCGTCAGCACCCAGGGGCAGGCACTGTCCGCCACGTTCCGGCCGGGCGGCGCGATCACGGTGCGCGACTCCGGCACCTCGGGCCCGGGCAAGCGGACCGTGACGTTCGCCCTCACGGACGGGGTGACGGTCAAACACGGCACCCTGACCGTCCAGGTGGTGCCGCCGGAGGACGCCGTGCCCCTCGCGTCGCCGGTCTTCGCCCAGACCACCGCGGGCACGCCGGTCACGGTGCGGCCACTGGACTCGGTGCTGGTGCCGGGCACCGGGGCGCCCCGGTTGTCCGCGGTGACCCCGGATCCGGTGGACGGCGATCCGCCGGCCGGGTTGACCGTCTCCGACATCCCGGACTCCGGCGTGGTGACGATCACGGCCGCCGCTCCGGGCGACTTCCGGCTGCACTACCAGGTGACGGCCGGGACGCTGGCCGCCACCGGGGTGCTGCGGATACGGGTGACCAATCCTGCGGCGGCCCGGACCGACCCGGTCGCCGTCACGGACGTCGGATATCTCGCACCGGACGGGCAGATCCGGTTGGACCTGACCGGCAACGACGTCTCCGTCGGCCGGCCGTTGGCCATCCAGCAGATCCACCTGCCCCCCGGATCTCCGCTGGTGGTGACGGTGTCGGCCATGCAAGTCGCGCAGGTGGCCGCGCGCCGGCCGCTGCCGGACGCCGGAAGCTGGTTCTCCTACACCGTGTCCGACGGGACTGCCGCCGCCACCGGCTGGGTGCATATCGTGCCCGTCGCGCAGACCGCGGGCCAGGGGCCGGTGGCCTCGCCGGCCACCCTGGTGGTGCGGGCCGGCGACGCCGGGACGCTGCCGCTGGCCGCCGTCGCCCAGGATCCGGACGGCAATGCCATGACGGTGCAGGACTTCCAGCCCCTGCCGCCCGGCCAGGGACTGCTGTTCGGCGCCGGCGATGCCATCCGTTATCTCGCGCCGATCACCCCGGTGGGGCCGATCTCCACGGTGTACTCCGTCACCGACACCGCCGGTCGTAGTGCCTCGGCGCCGCTGACGATCGTCGTCAAGCCGCGCGGGGACAACAGCCCACCCGGTACCCCGCCGGTGGCGACCCTGCGGGTGTTCGCCGGCGGTACGGGTAGCGTCTCGCTGCCGTTGGCCGGCATCGACCCGGACGGCGACTGGGTGACGGCGACGAGGCTAGTGGAGGCCGGAACGCTGGGCGCCGCAACGATTCGCGAGCCGACCGTGATTCGGTACGCCGCCGGCTCCCGCCCTGGCACCGACGTGCTGACCTACCGGGCGACCGATCCGTCCGGGGCGTCGGTGATCGGCCGGGTAGACGTGGTCGTCGTGCCGCTGCCGGACGTGGTTCAACCACCCGTCGCGCCGGATCTGAAGGTCGCCGTGGCGCCTGGCGGAACCATCGGGGTGGACGTGCTGGCCACCGTGACCGATCCGGCCGGGCTTGCCGTGCGGTTCGCCGACGCCCCCGCCGAGTCATCCGGCGCCGACGGGACAGCCGGACCGGAGGGATCCACCGCGGACGGCCGGGGTGCGATCCGGGTGCCTGCCGGATCGTCCGTCACCGCGCGCATCGACCACTCAATGCTGGTGGTCACCGCCGGGCCGAAACCCGTGGTCGTCCCCGTCGGCTACACCGTGGTCAACGCGCGGGGCCTGAGCGCCTCCGGTGTCGTCACCGTGACCGTCACCCCCGATGCGCCGCCCGTCCCGCCCACCGCGGACGACGTGTTCGCCACGTCGGACATGCTCTCCACCAACGGCACCAGGGTGGTGGTCGACGTCGCGAACCACGTCGCCAACCCGGGCGGCACCCTGGGCGACCTGCAGGTCGCCGTGCCGGATGTCGGGGACACGTCTGCCGAGCCCACCGGACGGCTGCAGGTGACCGTCCCGCTGACCAGCGCACGACAGGTCGTCGCCTACCAGGTCCGCAACGCCGCGGGGCTGACGGCCGCGGCCTTCATCGTGGTGCCCACCGAAAAGGAACTGGCACCCCGCTCGTCCGAGCCCGGCCTGAATCCGAAGGGCGTGTCGCTGACCGTGACCGCCGGTACCGAGGTGTCGATCGACATCCGCCAGCAGATCACCGGCGCCCCGCCGGGCCGTTCGCTCACGGTGCCCGCCAATGGCAGGGTCTCCGCCGCGGTCGGCGATCTGAGCCGGACCGATGCCACCCACCTGCGCTGGAGGGTGCCGGACGACGCATCCGGCCAGGCCGTGCTGCTGGTGGACGTCACTGACGGCCAATCGACCGCGCGGGCCAGCATCGTGGCCACCATCCGGCCGGCGCAGCCGCCCGCGCCGACGTTTGCCTCACCCGAAATCGAGGTCGCGGCCGGCGGCAGCACCCCCGTGGACCTGGCCGCCCTGACCACCCCGGGCAAGCAGGGCATGACCCTCACCTTCGCCGGCCCCACCGGGCAGGGACGGGGCGTGACGGGGACGCTGGCCGGCGGCACGCTAACCGTGTCGGCCGCCCCGACCGCCACCAAGGGCACCACCGTGAACCTCGGCATCACCGTCGACGACGGCATCCACCCGAAGGTGCCAGGGACCGTGCACGTCACCGTGGTCGCCTCCACCGCGCCGCTCGCCTGGATCCCGGAGATATCGCGCGGCGGGCAGCAGGGCGTCCCGGTGCAGGTCGACGTGCTGACCGGAGCGCAGAACCCGGTCGCCGACGCCGGGCCGCTGCGCGTGGTGGGGGCGACGGTGATCCGCGGTGCCGGGCAGGTGCGATATCAGGCCGGCGGCACCGTGTCCATCACCCCGGGGACGGGTCAGGTCGGGGACCTGGTGGTGCAGGTGACGGTGGCCGATGCCACCGGCGACCCGGATCGGGAGGTGACGGGCACCGTCACCGTCACCGTCGTCGGCAAGCCGGGCCGGGTCACCGGAGTATCGGTACTGACGCACGGCGACCGGACGGTGCAACTGTCCTGGGATGCTCCGGCCGCCAATGGCGAGAAGATCGACTACTACCTGGTGCGGGCCACCTCCGGGCCGTTCCAGCAGCGCTGCGCCGCCAGCCCGTGCCGGCTGACTGGGCTGACCAACAATGTCGCCTACCGCTTCACGGTGACGGCGCACAATGCCATCGGCAACGCACCGGTGTCGGCGCCGTCGGCGGCCGTGACTCCCGATGTGGCACCGGATGCCCCGGCCGCGCCGGACCTCGCGTTCGGCGACGGCTCGATCACCGCGACCTGGAAGGCGCCCGCCGACCGCGGCTCGCCGATCACGGGGTACCGGGTGTCGATCACCCCGGCACCGACCTCCGGCGCGGCCACCGTGACGGTGCGGCAGGGCACCTCGGTCACCTTCCGGCGGCTGACCAACGGCACCTCCTACCAGGTGACCGTCGTCGCCCGGAACTCCTCCGGCGACGACTCCGATCCGTCGCCGCCCGCCACGATGATCCCGGCCGCGCCCCCCGACACACCGCGCCCGCCGGGGCTGACCTACCTGCCGGACAAGGGGCAGGTCCAGGTCAGCTGGAAGTCGGTGGCGGGCAACGGTGACGACGCGCTGACCTACCGGATGCAGTGGACCGGCGACGACGGCACCAGCGGATGGAGCGAGGTATCGGCCGGCGACGACCTGGTAGGCACCATCGGACAGGCCGTTCTCGGGGTGACCTACCGCGCGACGGTGGCGGCGAGCAACAAGGCCGGCCGGTCGGGAACCTCCCGGGCCGGCACCGTGCGGGCCTTTACCGCGGTAGGAGCCCCGGGCGCGGTCACCGCGACCGCGACCGGCGCCGACCACACCGTCGCCGTGACGTGGACCGCCCCGGCATACAGCGGATGGGACATCGGCAGCTACGCCTACCAGATCGACGGTGCGGGGGAGTGGGTGCCGCTGCCCGCCAGGACCAGCGCCACCATCACCGACGACGCGCTGACCAACGGCAAGCAGCACACCGTGGCGATCCATGCCTGCACGGTGCAGGCCGCCGATGCCTGCGGCACCGGTGCCAGCAGCGGCGCGGTGACGCCGTTCGGCAAGCCGGTGGCGGTGACGGACCTGGCGGCGGCCCCCGGTGACGGCAGCATCGCGCTGACCTGGTCGGCGCCGGATGGCAACGGGATGGCCATCGCCGGATACGAATACAGCCTGGACGGCGGAACAACCTGGACCGACACCGGAAAGGGCACCGAGACCGGCGTGACGGTGCCCAAACTCGACGGCGTGCGGTATCGGGTCCAGGTGCGCGCGTTCCACGATGTCGACGGCGATGGAAAGTTCGCCGACGCGTCGAACACTGTGGTCCTGATTGGGCCGCCGAGACACCTAGACGTCGTCGACAGCGGCCAGACGTGGGTGAAATTCGCCTGGGAGCCGCCCGAGACGAGCGGGCAGACCTCGTACAGGTACCGCGCCAACGGCGGCAGCCCGCAGGAGAATGCATACGCGACGGTTTCTACTTCGTGCGGCACCGCCGTCTCTCTCTCGGTGGTGGCGATCGATGCCGACGGCAATGTCAGCGAAGCGGCCTCGACCAGCGGGTCGACCAAAGCGTGCCCGCCGACGTACCCGACGGGGACCGTGACAGGGGCCGGGGCGCCCGTTTTCGCCTCGCTGTACAACCTCACCCCGGATGGCAACCTCGGTCCCTACGGCCAAGCCCAGATCGAGTGCTGGAATCCGGCCTCGCTGATCGACTCTGATGGAGGCGACGGCTGGTTCAAACTCGCAAGCGGACAGTATTCCGGGCAATGGGTTGTCGCCAACAACTTCCCCCAATGGCGTTCGCTCAAGAGTCAGGTACAGGCGAACCCATGCCCCAAGACCTGACACTGGGGTGCGCAGTGCGAAGCCGGCACGACGGCGAACGCACGGCGCAGCGATCGACGAGGAGTCACCGCCCATGACCATGTCCCCGGAGCACGCGACCTGGTTCGCGCAGACCTTCTCCCAGCTGGTGGGCAACATCGGCCAGGTGGTGGTCGGCAAGTCGCGGCCGGTCGGGCTGGCCATCACCTGCCTGCTCAGTGAGGGGCACCTGCTGCTGGAGGACTTCCCCGGTACCGGCAAGACCTCCCTGGCCCGGGCGTTGGCCGCCACCGTGCAGGGGTCGCATTCCCGGATCCAGTTCACCCCGGACCTGCTGCCCAGCGACGTCACCGGCGTGACCATCTACGACCAGTCGTCGGGCAAGTTCGAGTTCCACCGGGGCCCGATCTTCGCCGACATCGTGCTCGCCGACGAGATCAACCGGGCCTCGCCCAAGACGCAGTCCGCGTTGCTGGAGGTGATGGAGGAGTCCAAGGTCACCGTGGACGGCGTTTCCTACGAGGTGGGCAACCCCTTCATGGTGATTGCCACCCAGAACCCCATCGAGCAGGCCGGCACGTACCGCTTGCCGGAGGCGCAGTTGGACCGGTTCTTGATGAAGACCTCGCTGGGCTACCCCGATCACGCCGCGACGGTCGAGATCCTCGGCGGCCGCACGACCCGGTCCCAGGTCCCCACGGTGTCGCCGATGATCACCACGGCGGCGGTGGTCGACATGGCCGAACTCGCCGCGACGGTGCACACCGACCCCGCCGTGCTGGACTACGTGGCGCGCATCGCCGAGGCCACCCGCACCGCCCCGGAGACGGTGATGGGGGTGTCGGTGCGCGGCGCGCTTGCCCTGGTGCGGGCCGCTCGCACCTGGGCCGCGGCGCACGGCCGGCACTACGTGATCCCCGACGACGTCAAGGATCTCGTCGATCCGGTGCTCGCACACCGGTTGGTGCTGGACGCCGAGGCCGAGTTCGCCGGGACCACCGCCGCCGGCCTGCTGGCGCGGATCCTGGACCAGATCGCTCCGCCGGAGCGCCGTCGGTGACGAGCCCGCCTGCCACCCGGGCGCGCACCGGGCCACCCGGGCCCGGCTCGGGGCCGCCGGCCCTCGGCCCGCCGACCTCCCGTCCCGAACCGGCCGCGCCCCCGGACTCGCCGGGCACCGACCGTACCGTCACCGTCCTGGCCCGGCTGTACACCCTGGCGGCACCCGCGTGGCCGGTCCTGCGGCGCGCGGCGGCGCCCATCACGCCGCTCGGGGCGGGCGCCCTGGCCGTCGGAACCGTCAGCGCCGCAGCCGCTCTCGTCACCGGCTGGGCGGAATTCCTGGTGCTGGCGCTCACCCTGGGGGTGGCATTGGCGGGTGCCGCGCTGTTTCTGATCGGACGCAGCTCCTATCGCGTCGGCATCGACATGCACGCCCAGCGGGTGGTGGCGGGAGAGCCGGCCAGCTGCGTGCTGACCTGCACCAACACCGGCGGCCGGCGGCTGCTGCCGGCCCGCATCGAGGTTCCGGTCGGCGGGTCGCTCGCCTCGTTCCGCATCCCCGCGCTGGCGCCGCACGCGGAGGTGGAGGAGCTGTTCGTCATTCCCACCGAGCGGCGCAGTGTGGTGACCGTCGGGCCGGCCGTGTCGGTGCGCGGTGACGCGCTCGGACTGCTGCGTCGCCAGGTGCGCTGGACCGCCGCGCAGGCCTTGTTCGTCCATCCGCGGACCGTGCCGTTGGCCGGCGCCAGCACGGGCATGCTTCGCGACCTGGAGGGGCAGCCGACCAGGGACCTGTCCAGTAACGACGTGTCGTTCCACGCGCTGCGTCCGTACACGCCGGGCGACGATCGGCGCTACGTGCACTGGCGGACCTCGGCTCGCACCGGAGCGCTGATGGTGCGCCAGTTCGAGGAGACCCGTCGTACCCATGTCGCCCTGGCGCTGTCGCTCGATCCCGCTGACTACGTCAGCACGGACGAGTTCGAGATGGCCGTGTCGGTGGCGGCATCCGTGGGTGTGCAGGCGATCCGCGAGGAGCGACCGGTGACCGTGTGCGTCGGTCAGCACGTGTTGCCGGCCCCCTCCGGGCAGCGACTGCTGGACGGTTTTGCGGGGGTGCGCAGCGTCGAGGGCGGTGGGCTGTTGCGGGCCGGCCTCGTCGCCGCCACCGCTGTTCCCAACGCGTCGGTGGCGGTGTTGGTGTGCGGTTCGCAGCCGGAGGCTGCCGTCATCCGCCGCGCGGGGTCGTTGTTCGCGGCGGGCATCCGGGTGGTGGCGGTGCGCGCGGCCGGTGGCAGGGCGGTGGCATTGTCCGCCGTGGGCGGCATCGACGTGGGCACCGTCGGCGCGCTGGCCGACCTGCCAGCGGTGATGCGCCGGATGCGGGCGACATGAGAGCCGCGGCGGCCGGCGGCCCGCGCTGCGTCGACGCGGCCGTGGTGGGGGTGCTGACCGTGCTGGCCGGCGCGGCGTTCGGGCCCGCCTACGGCGGGGTCCGGTTCCTGGCGGTGCTGGCGGCCGGCGCGATGGTCGGGGTGCTGGCGGCGCTGCTGCCCGCCGTGGCCCGGTGGCCGGGCTGGTGGACGCTGCCGCTGGCGGTGCTGGGCTATGTCGCGGTCTCCGGGATCGCGGTGCCCACCCGGGCGGCCGCCGGCGTGCTGCCCACCGGCGAGACGGTGCGGATCGCGGCGCCCGGCGCGGTGTCGGCGTGGAAGCAGTCGCTGACCGTGGCAGTGCCTGTCGGGTCGTCGGGCGCGCTACTGGTTCCGGCGCTGCTGGCGGCCACGGTGCTGAGCACCATCGGCGTGCTGCTGGCGGTCCGGCTCACGGCGTCCCCGGTCGCGCTGCTGGCACCGGCGACGATGGCGGTGCTGGCGGCGCTGATGGGCACCACGGTGGCCTGGCGTCCCGAGGTGGTGGGCAGCGTGGCGGCCGCCGCCGGCCTCGTCTGGGCGGGGTGGCGGCGCCGCCGCGCCGGACTGGTCGGGCTGGAGTGGCGCCGCCCGGTGGGGGTGCTGCTGGTGCTGGTGCCGGCGGTGGCGGTGGGCCTGCTGGTCGGCCCGCGCCTGCTGCCCGCCGCCGACCGGGTCGCGCTGCGGGCGATGGTGCAGCCGCCGTTCGATCCGCAGGCCTACCCGAGCCCGCTGGCCGGGTTCCGGCACTATGCCAAGACCGACCGGTCCACCGCGTTGTTCGAGGTCACCGGGCTGCCCGCCGGGGCGCGCATCCGATTGGCGGCCCTGGATTCCTACGACGGTGTGGTGCTGGGAACGTCGGCCGGCACCGGGACCTTCGCCCGGGTGGGCGACCGGATCTCCGGCGCCCCCGCCGGCACCAGGGCCACGGTGACGGTGACGATGCGGGGCTATGCGGACGTCTGGCTGCCCGACGCGGGGTACCTGTCCGGGATCGTGTTCGGCGGTCCCCGGGCCGGTGCGCTCACCGACCACTTCCGGTACGACCTGGCCACCGGCACCGGGGTGGTCACCAGCGGTCTGCGGTCCGGGGATGTGGTCACCGAGCAGGTCAGCGTGCCGGTGCCGCCCGACGCGGCTCGGATGGCCGGCGTGGCGGTGGCGCAGGTCGATCAGCCGGACCTGCAGGCGGTGCCCGATGCGGTCGCCACCAAGGCGGAGCAGCTGACCTCTTCGCTGCACGACGCGAGCCCGTACGCGGTGGCGACGGCGCTGGCGACCGGATTGCGCGACGCCGGCTACTTCTCGCACGGCGACAACGGGGCGGTGTCCTCACCGGCCGGGCACGGCGCGGACCGGATGATCCGGCTGCTGACCGCGCCGACCATGGTGGGCGATCAGGAGCAGTACGCGGTGGCGATGGCACTGATGGCGCGCTCGCTGGGGCTGCCGGCGAGGGTGGTGATGGGGTTTGCACCGCACGGGTCCGGGACGGTGACGGTGACCGGGGCGGACGTCACCGCCTGGGTGGAGATCCCGTTCGCCGGGGTGGGCTGGGTCGCGTTCGATCCCACGCCGGACCAATCGAAGGTGCCGCAGCAGCAGCGGCCCGATCAGCAGCAGGACGCCCAGCAACGGCAGGTGCAGCCGCCGCCCCCGCCGGAGCCTCCGGAGCGGGCGCAGACCAAGTCGGTGAAGGACGCCGGCGGCGATCCGGACTCCGGCGCCGACGACCGACAGGATCAGGATCAGCAGGTGGTGGCGGGCTTTCCGGTGGTGACGGTGCTGGCCGTCGGGATCCCGGTGCTGGTGATCGTGGCGCCGGTGTTGCTGGTTCTGTGGGTCAAGCGCCGCCGGGCCGGGCGCAGGCGGACCCGGGGCACTCCGGTGGCACGGATCGCCGGAGGTTGGTCGGAGGTCATCGACCGGTCAATCGACCTGGGGCACCCGCCGCGGGTCGGCGCCACCCGCGCCGAGGCGGGCGCGGCGCTCGACGAGACCTATGGGAGTGCGCTGGCGGTGCTGGCCCGGGAGGCGGACGGCGCGGTGTTCGCGCCGGAGCCGGTCGAACCTGCTCGGGCGGAGGCGTTCTGGGCGGACGTCCGGCGTGAACTGCGTGCCCTGGACGCGGGGCAGCCGTGGGGACGCAGGTGGCGGGCGCGCCTGTCGCCGCGGTCGCTGCGACGGCGTTCGACGGATGCCGCGGCCGGTGCCGACGGGGTGCACAGGGTGCGGCGATGAGGCCCGGGTTCGATCGACGGGTGACCGGGGATCCGGCGCCGGCGGGTGCCCGGGCGGCCGCCGCGGTGGTGGACATGCTGCCCGTGCTGGTGCTGTTGGCCGGCGCGTGGGTGATCGGCCTGGCGACACCCTGGCCGTGGTGGGTCGCGTGGGTGCCGGCGGCCGGTGCCGCGGCCTGGCTGGGGCTGTTGTGGTGGATGGCCGCCGCGGATGGGCGTACCCCCGGCAAGCGATGGCGGCATCTGGCCGAGGTCGCGGAGCGGACCGGGACCGTGGCTGCTCCCGGCCGGGTGCTGGCGCGGCTCGCGCTGCGGGGGGCGCTGGTGCTGGTGACGATGGGCATCGCCGGGCTCTCGTTCCGGTGGGACCCGGCCGGTCGGGAGCGGACCTGGTGGGACCGCGTGGTGGGCACCGTGGTGGTTCCCGGTGGGCGCGCCACACCGTCCGACGACGCGGCCGATCGGTGGGCACCTCCCGAGCCGCCACCGACCGCGGCCGGTGGTGGCTGGGTGCCGGGGCCTGGCCGTGGCGTTGTTCCGGCGCAGCCGGTGCCCACGCCATCGGGGCGGGTGCCGGTGCCTACCCCGCCGCCGGGGCCGGTGTCCGTGCCACGGCCGCCCGGAAGCCGGCAGGGCCCGTTGCCGGTTCGGGATGACCCCTCGTCGGCGGCGGGCTTCCTGGCGCCACCGCTGATCGGCGGAGCACACCGTCCGGTGCCGCCGGCGTCGCCGGGCGGGTTGGCATCACCTGGTGCGTCGGCCCAGCCGGGCACGGGGGTGGCGCTGGTCTGGGATACCGGCCGTCGCATCCTGGTGACGGGTCGAGTGGTGATCGGCCGTGACCCGGTGCCCGGCGACGGCGAACACGTCGACCAGCTGCTGCCGGTCACCACCGACTCTGTCGGAGTGTCCAAGACTCACCTGCAGATCGACGTGGGTCCTACCGGCATCCTCGTCACCGATCGGCGCTCGACCAACGGGGTGCGCATCGCTCACGCGGACGGCAGCGCCGAGCGCTGTCCGCCGGGTGTGCCGGTGCCCGTGGTGGCGGGTGACGCGGTGCATTTCGGTGGCCGCTTCGTCACCGTTGACGGCTGAGGATCCGAAGCCCGCCTCCTGAGATCGGTTGGCGGGCTCCGGATATCGATTTACCAATGATGGTAGATGTCGATCACCAACCGGTGTCCCGCCCCCGGCCCGGGCAGCACGAACGCCCGCATCGGCAGCCGGGCGCGCACGCCGAGCCCGATGGTGGTCTGGCCCTCGAACGACCCTGCGAACGCCACCTGACGCAGGGCGGAATAGCCCGTGACGTCGGCCAACTCGTTGCGATTGACCATGCGGAGGGTCGGCGTTCCGGTGCGCACGTCGTAGGCGGGTGCGTGCACGACGATGCGGATGTCGGCGGCGCCGCGCAGGGCGACCACGCTGCCGCTCCCTTCGCGACGCACGGTGTCCACGTAGCGGACATCGAAGCCGAGCTTTCCGGTCCCGGTCCCGGCCAGATCCAGTACCAGCCGATCGAAACAGGGGTGTTGTCCTGTACGCACGCCGACGATCGGTTGTGTTGTCGACCCGGTCGCCACCTTGGCCAGGGAGCCCCAGTAGACGGTGCTGCAGGAGGGGACCGTGGCTGCCGCGGTGGCGGGAACCGCCACGACGGCGAGAGTCGCGGTCACGGCGAGGGTCAGGGCGAGCGCCAGCCGTCGCGGTCCGCGCGGCTGTGAGGGAGTAACGCTCATGGTGTCCTCCTTTCGGTGAAGGGACACCGTTAGGACGTGCGATGTCGTGTGTGGTTCCCGTCACATCGCGCTGTGCCGGCTCCGCTCGTGGCGGCCCGTCCGACCGGCGGATCCGATTTGTCGGCGCATGGTGACCCGCGGCCAGGCGTCCAGGCCTCGGGCCGCCTCCGCCTGGCGCACGGCTCGCAGCTCCGGTGACAGCTCGTCCTGGTCCAGGACATCGAACCCGAGCCGCGCGTAGTAGGGGGCATTCCAGGGCACATCTCGATAGCTGGTCAGGGTGAGCCAGGTCAGGCCGCGACGGCGGGCCCAGTGCTCCGCCGCGTCGATCAGATCGCGTCCTATGCGACGGCGAGCGTGGTTCGGATGCACGGTGACCTGTTCGATGTGTGCCGCGCCGGGGAGCACATCGATCAGCAGATAGCCGACCACCCGCCCGCCGTCGTCCGCGACCAGCAGTCGGCCCGCGCGTTGATAGCGGGCGAGATCCTCTGTCGTAGGTGGATTGTCGTCGGCGACGGCGTCCATGCCAAGGGCGCGGAATAGGTCTCCGGTGGCCAGTTCCATCGCAGGCAGACCCGTAAGGTCGCACGCGCCGGCGAGTCGGATCTGGACCATGGCAACCAGCTCTTGTTCCTCCCCACTTCAACATATAGCGCACCAGGGGGCTTGCGGCAAGGCCCCGGTCAGGCGGCAGAATCGCTGTCCGCGGCCGGGCAGTCCCGGAACCGTTAGCGAGCCACGGCAGTGCGGACGTGCCGTCGTCGAGGGGAGTCCCGAACGTGAAACCCAGTGTGTCCAGCGTCTTTCGACTGAACGATGCGGGCGGCGGCAAGGACGACCCGTCGTTGATCGGGGCCGATGCGCAGCATTTCGCGGTACTTGCGACCGCGCTGGAGCACGCCACCGACGACCTGACCGAGCGGCTGGCCCAGGCGCGGCGGGCACCGGGCGGTGGCGGCCAGGAGGCGATGGAACGCGACCAGGAGATCCATCGACTGACCGCTCGGCTGCGGCTGCTGCGCCGGTATGGGGTGGATCTGTGCCTGGGCCGGATCGTCGGCCTGGGCGGCGCCGAGCCGGTGTACATCGGGCGGATGGGACTGACCGATGGCTCGGGCCGACGGCTCCTGGTGGACTGGCGATCGCCCGTCGCCGAGCCGTTCTTCGGGGCCACCCACGCCAACTCGATGGGACTGGCCAGCCGACGGCGGTATCACTGGACGCGGGGCCGGATCACCGACTACTGGGACGAGGTATTCAGCACGGACGAACTCGCCGGCGCCGGCCGGAGGGCGGCGCTGGACGATCAATCGGCGTTCCTCGCCAGCCTGGGTGCCAGTCGATCACCCCGGATGCGGGACGTGCTGGGCACCATCGCCGCCGACCAGGACGCTATCATCCGGGCCGGGTCGACCGGCGCGCTGGTGGTGGACGGCGGTCCGGGCACCGGCAAGACCGTCGTCGCGCTGCACCGCACCGCCTACCTGATGTACTCCGACCCGCGGCTCGGGCATCACCGGGGCGGGGTACTGTTCGTCGGTCCCCACCAGCCCTACCTGGCCTACGTCTCGGACGTGCTGCCCAGCCTGGGCGAGGAGGGCGTGCAGACCTGCACTCTCCGGGACCTGGTCCCGCAGGGTGCGGGTGCCCGGCCGGAGCCGGATCCCGTGGTGGCGCGATTGAAGTCGTCCGCGCGGATGATGACGGCGATCGAACCGGCAGTCGCGTTCTACGAGGAACCGCCCACCGAATCGATGTTAGTCGAGACGCCGTGGGCCGAGATCCCGCTGCGCGCAGCGGATTGGGCGGAGGCGTTCGCTTCACCCGACCCTGGCACGCCGCACAACGAGGCCCGGGACGCCGTCTGGGAGGCGTTGCTGGCGATTCTCGTCGACGCCTACGGCCAGGACGACGATGTACCGCCCGAGGTGCTTCGGCGTGCATTGGTGCGTAACCGGGAATTGGTCGGTACCTTCGGCCGGGCCTGGCCGTTGATCGACCCTGCCGACCTGGTCGGCGATCTGTGGTCGGTGCCGGCGTATCTGCGTCGGTGTGCTCCCTGGTTGGAACCAGGTGAGGTGCGGGCATTGCAACGCGCCGACCCGCGGGACTGGACGGTCGCTGATCTTCCCCTGCTGGACGCGGCGTGGCACCGGCTGGGCGACCCCGAGGCCTCGCGACAACGCCGGCGGCGTGCGGCGGCCGACGAAGCCGACCGGATACGGATGGCCAGCGTGATCGACGAGGCGATTGCCGCCGACGACTCCGAGATGCTGGTGATGTCCATGCTGCGCGGGGACGATCTGAGGGCCGCCCTGGTCGATCCGGACGCGGTGCCAGAGGTTGAGCCCGATCGACTGGCCGGGCAGTTCGCTCACATCGTGGTGGACGAGGCCCAGGAGCTCACCGACGCTGAGTGGCAGATGCTGTTGCTGCGTTGCCCGTCCGGCAGCATGACGATCGTCGGTGACCGCGCGCAGGCTCGGCGGGGATTCGCCGAGTCCTGGCCAGAGCGACTGGAGCGCGTGGGCCTGCGCGACATCCGAGTGGCGCGACTGGGGATCAACTATCGGACGCCGCAGGAGGTGATGTCCGAGGCGGAGCCGGTGATTCGGGCGGCGTTGCCGGATGCCAATGTGCCGACCTCGATCCGGGCCAGTGGACTACCCGTGGTGCACGGCCGGGTGGAGGATCTCGATGCCGTGGTAGGCCGCTGGATCGCGCAGCATTCGGAGGGTGTGGTGTGTGTCATCGCGGAATCGCTGCCCGCGATTGCCGACGCTCACCGAACGACGCAGGCCCTCGGAACTGCTGGCGCCCTCGGAACTGCTGGCGCCCTCGGGATTGCCGACAGCGCCGGAGCAGCGGCAGCGGTGGGCTCGGCCGGCGGTATCGACGTAGCCGGAGCAGCCGTTGGCGACACCGCCGGAGCCGACAATGCGTTCGGCACCGCCCGCGGTGCGGCGAGCACCCGGGTCAGGTGGCTGACCCCCGAGTTGTGCAAGGGGCTGGAGTTCGACCTTGTGGTACTGATCGACCCGGATAGGTTCGGCCTTGAAGCGCGCGAAGAGCCTGCCGGGCGTGCGCGTGATGGCATCCCGGGCGCTGTGGATCGTTACGTCGCCATGACGCGCGCCACTAGCCAGCTGGTGATCCTGACGACCGGACGGCCAACGCCGGTCATCCGTGCCGCTCTGCCCGTGCGACTGCGGGAACCAGCCCCGAAGTCGGTGACCTGCCCAGGCTCTCATTGACGGAGGCCGTCCGGCACGACACCAGCACCGCTCACTGTCTGCTGATGGTGGTGAGCAGATCGGGGAGGTGGAAGTGTGTGTTGCGGCGAGGTTTTCGTGTCGGGTCGATGTGCGGGGGTGGGATGAACCGGGGCCGTCCACCGCCTGGGTCGGGGTCGACGCGCCATCGGCCTTGGTGGATCAGCACGTGATGCCGTCGGCACAGCAGGACTCCGTTGCTGATATCGGTGGCGCCGCCGTGGGACCACCAGATGAGGTGGTGGACCTCGCACCACGCCGGTGGAATGTCGCAGCCGGGGAAGGCGCATCCCTTGTCCCGGGTGGTGACGGCGCGGCGCTGCGCCGCGGTGAACAGTCGCATCGCACGGCCCTGGTCCAGCACCACCGACTCGCCGCCCAGGACCTGCGGAATGATCGCCGCGTCACAGGCCAGTAGCCGGGCGGTGGCGGGGTCGGTGACCCCGCCGTAGTCGAACCAGCCGCACCCGCGGCGCGATCCGGAACCCGAACCCGAACCCGAGCCGGTGCTGGGGCCCGAGCCGCCGCGTGCTGGGGTACCGGAGTTGCCCGCGCAGTCGGCGCCCTGGCCGGGCCGGCCGGCGCGGGGGTGGGGACGGGTGTGGATGGTGGGGTGGCCGAGTAGGTCGTCCAAGCCGATGGTGACAACCACCTGCGGGCGAACGCCGCCGTCTTTCGGCCCGGCTCCAGCGGTGAGGTAGCGGTGCAGGATTTCGGCGAACGCGTGTGCGCGACGCAGCGGCGCCGGCCGCGGGCCCGGGGTGTTCTCGTCGAGGGGTTTCGGCGTGGATAGCGCCTCGATCGCGACCTGGAGGTGTTCGGCGGTCAGCGGGTCTGCCAACCCGCGGTACGGGGTCAGCCCGTCCCGGCGGCGCCGGCCGATGTGGAGCTCGGCCCGGTCTGCGGCGTCTTTGCCGGTCAGGGTGCCGTCCGGGTCTACTCGTAGCAGGATTTGGTCGGCGACCTGGCGTAGCCCGTTCGCGTCTCGCATTCGTGCCTGCTCGTGCAGGGCCGCCTGGCAGGCAGCCCTGGTGTGTTGGTCGACCTCGGCTGGGACCTTGGCCCAGCAGTCGGTGATCACCTTGGCGTGTCGGTCGGAGAAGGCGCCGGCATCGACGCCGCGCAGCAGCTCCGGCATGGCGGGCGGAATCGTGACGCCGCTGAGGTTGTCCCGGGGCAGGGACGCCTGGGCGGCGGCGACCCTGGCCCGGGCGTCGGCGATGGTGAGGTTCAGGGCGTCGTGTAGCAGGTGCGCCGCCGACCGGGCATCGAGCATGCCGGCCAGGCCACGCTGATCGATTTCTCCGGCCAGTCGGACCTGTATCCCGTACCCGGTGCGCAGCGCGGCCTCGACCTGACGGGCCAGGCCAAGCAGATCCGCCTGGCCCAGCGCCCACAGCGGCAGGCCGCGCAGGTCGGCGAGCGCGGTGCTGATGGCGCAGACCCGGTCTCGGGCCGCGGTCAGGGCCGCGGACACGGCGGCGGGATCGTCCGCGGACACCGTGCCGGACACGTCCACCCCGGTGCCCCGGCTGGGGTGGGACATGCCCGCGCACCGGTCGGCATCCACCGCCGTAACGACGCCCACCCCGCCGGCGTCGTCACCGATCAGCCGACCCGCGCTGCTGGATGGCTGCTCCAATCCACTCATACCGACGACTGTACGATGAAGGTACGACAGTCAGGTCCAGATCCGGGCTGTGCACTTGGCCCGGCTGGCCCAGCGGCCGTGCGACGCGGCTCGCACCGACCGTCATCCGCAGGCAAGATCGGAATATGAGTCCTCGGGTGCTCGCGGTCAGTCGCGACGGAATCCATCGCTTCAGCAAGACTCCCCGTGCCGCGATCGGGCTCGTCGAAGGCATGGGCGTGGCCGGCGATGCGCACGCCGGAACCCTGGTGCAGCACCGCTCGCGGGTCCGTCGTGACCCCAACCAGCCGAACCTGCGTCAGGTCCACCTGTTGCAGGCCGACCTGCTCGACGAAGCCCGTGCCGCCGGGCACCAGGTCGGTCCCGGCGGGCTCGGGGAGAACATTCTCACCGCGGAGCTGGATCTGCTCTCGCTGCCGACCGACACCCGGCTTCGCATCGGCGAGGCGGTCGTCCGGATCACCGGGCTGCGCAACCCCTGTCGGCAGATCGACGACTTCTCGGCCGGCCTGCTCAGGCTCGTGGTGGCTCGCGTCGATGGCCGCCCCTCGGGCTCGGCGGTCACTCTCGGCCCGACCGGGGGAGCGGAGTCGATTGACGGGGTCGGCATCGTGCGTCGGGCCGGGGTCATGGCGGTGGTCGAACGCGGCGGCGAGGTCCGGCCGGGCATGGCCATCGACGTGGACCTGCCCGACCCCCCGCACCGCCCCCTGACGCCGGTGTAGGGCACGACGGCTGCCGGATGTCACGACGGAGCGCGGCAGATCCGATCGACCCGCCGTCGCCCATCCGGCCCACGTCGCTCGCCGCGCGGAAATACCGTTGACGGCCAGGGGGCCCCACGGTCTAGCCTCGGCCCCGACAGCCGTCGAGGACTGACGACCCTCGGGCCGCGCGGGATTCGGCCCGGCAGGCGGCCGTCCGCGCGTCACGGCGTACCGACGAGAGGCCGATCAGTCGGCAAAGGTGTGGTGGCACAGCGACTTGGCCCCCGCCCACACCTCCAGGGCTCCCGCCGCCTGGAGGAACGATGAGACCACCCACCTCACCCGCAGTGACACCTGCCCGCACCCTGGCCGCCGACCTGGCCACCACCGCACCCGGAACGCCGGTGACCCTGATGGGCCACGTCCATCGCCGGCGCGAACTGTCCTCGGTGGCGTTCGTGATCCTGCGCGACCGATCCGGGCTGGCCCAAATAGTGCTACACCCAGAAGAGGTGCCGCCCGGAGGCCTGCCGCCGGAGGAGACCGCCGTCCGGATTACCGGTGTCGCCGCCCGGAACGTCCAGGCGCCCGGTGGCTTCGAGCTCGTGACGCCGACCATATCGGCTCTGACCGAACCCGCGCACACCCCACCGGTCGAGCTGTGGCGCCCCACCCTGCCGGCGAGCCTGCCGACGCTGCTGGACCATGCCCCGGTCGCCTGGCGGCACCCGAGGCAACGCGCCCACTGGGAACTGGCGGCGGCCAGCCTCCGCGGCTTCCGGAGCGCCCTGAACGCAGCAGGGTTTACCGAGGTGTGCACTCCGAAACTTGTTGCCTCGGCGACGGAGTCGGGCGCGAACGTGTTTCCGGTGGACTACTTCGGCCGGCCCGCCTACCTTGCCCAGAGCCCGCAGTTCTACAAGCAGCAGCTGGTCGGGGTCTTCGAGCGGGTCTACGAGGTGGGGCCGGTGTTCCGCGCCGAGCCGCACGACACCGCCCGCCATATGGCCGAGTATGTCTCGCTGGACGTCGAACTCGGCTTCGTGCACGACCACCGGGACGTGCTGGCCGTGCTGCGTGACGTGCTTGCCGGGATGCTCGCCGGCATCGCCGGACACGCGGCGGACGCCCTGGACCGGCTCGGCATCACGCTACCCACGATTCCCGACCAGATACCGGTTGTCCACTTCGCCGAGGCTCTGGCGTTGGTGGGCGCACCGGCCGACGCCGCGGACCTCGCACCGGACCACGAACGTGCCCTCGGCATCTGGGCCCAGGACACATTCGGCGCCGAGGTGCTGGCCGTCGAGGGATATCCGCTGCGCAAGCGGCCCTTCTACACGCACGGGTGGACTGGCCGACCGATCGACGGTGGACCGTGGACCAATAGCTTCGACGTGATCTTCCGAGGCCTGGAATTGGTCACGGGCGGGCAGCGGCTGCACCGGTACGCCGACTACGTCGCCGCCATCCGGTCCCGCGGGGAGGCCCCGGAAACGTATGCGCCGTACCTGCAAGCGTTCCGGCACGGTATGCCGCCGCACGGTGGCTTTGCCATTGGCCTGGAGCGCTGGGTCGCCCGGCTGGTCGACGCTGCGAACATTCGCGAGGTGACGCTGTTCCCGCGGGACCTGCACCGGCTCTCCCCGTGACGGTCATCGTGCCATGCGACGGTGGCGCTCCGCGCTACCACCAGGAAATCAGCGCATCCTCGGTGAGTTCACACTCCTAGACATCCGATCGGGATGACGTGGACGCCGTCTGCACGGAGGCCGCCGGTGCCCGTGCTGGTAATGACACCGAGGCAGGCGGGTTCACCATGGCGTGTCTTGTCGACATTGGCGCTGAACTTCAGCAGGGCGGCCGCGCCGTTGTCAACATGACGGGGATTGAGTTTGACCTCGAAGGCGGCCCACTTGTTGTCGTTGATCGAGACGACTGCGTCTACTTCGTTGCCGTTGCTGTCCCGCCAGGAGTCGACGGTACCGCGATGCGGCTGAGCGAGGATTCTGAGATCACGAATGACGAGAGCTTCGAAGTGGTACCCCGTGGCGCGCGGATCAGCTCGTAACTCGGCACTGCCAATGCCGAGTGACGCGGGACCCAGTGAGGGATCGACGAAGTAGCGAGCCTCTGCGGTGCGAAGCGGGGTCTTGGAGCGCATGTGCGGTCGCCATGCCGCGGAGTTGTCAGTGAGGCGAAGCCGCTCCATAGTGTCGAGATAGCTGCCAATTGTCTCGGCCGAGAGCGACCGCGAATCGCCGGCGACGTCTTTTGCAAGCTCGGTCTGCTTCACGGCTTGGCCGACGTTGCGCGCCAGCGAAGCGAACAGGCGCCTCAAGTTGCGCGGGTTGCGGCGGTGTCCCATCGCGGGCATGTCGACCTCGATGACTTGATCGAGGTACCCCTGGAGCCAGTCGCGGGCAGCGTCTTCGGGCCAGTCGGTAATCTCTGGCCAGCCTCCGATAACGATTCGCCGGAGCAGTTCGTCGAAGGTCAGATGGGTTCCGAGACCGGTTTGCCTTTCTCCGGCCAACAGCGCGGCGAAGGACATCTCGCCATTGGAGTGGCCGCTCTCGTAAAGGCTCATAGGTCGCATCTGGAGCGTCCCGAATCGTCCCGCACCCGAGTGACGGCTGGCGTCGTCGCGGGGCCGGGCCGATCCGGTGAGGATGAAGTTGCCCATGGAACGGTGATCGTCGACTTCACGACGGATGCGATTCCAGATCGTCGGTTCGAGCTGCCACTCGTCGAAGAGGATGGGAGGCTCGCCGGCGAACAGTGCGTCAGGGTCGAGCACAACCTGGGATCGGGCGGCGTCATCGGCGTCGAAGCGGATGATCGTTCGAGCGACCTGGGACGAGGTCTCGGTCTTGCCGCATGCCTTCGGCCCTTCGATGAGCACTGCGCCGTGAGCACGGCGCAGGCGGGTGAGCTCGCTGTCGGCGATGCGGGGACGGTAGACCATGTGACTAGCCTATCGTTCGCATGGATTTGAAACCCAGGATTCGCATAGAACGAAACCGGCGTTGTGAATAATCTCAAGCCAGTGTTTTGCACCTCAGGCGGGGTCAGATTCCCGCGCCGAACGCTCTACCCGGGTTGAGGCCCCGGCGGCATGATGGCCGCTCTCGCCCGCCGTGGCCGGTTTGGACCGTGTCACCGGCGCGGAGGGCATCCCACCCTCTCTGCCCTCACAGTAGGAACCCCGCTGCGCCTCTCGGCTGAGTGAGTGGGCTCAGTCTCGGTCGGCGCGGGCGATGTGGGTCATCTCCTCGCGGGAGATGACCTTGACCCGTTCCCGGGCGAGTGCCGCACCGGCCGCGGTTTCCGCGTCGCCGAGGGCGCGCTCGTGCGCGTCGAGCCGGTCCCAGCCGGCGAAGTCCGTCACCGGCAGGTCCTTGCCGGCCAGCAGCGCCAGCACGGCCGTCCTGTCCCGCTGCGGGGCGCGAGACAGCTGCGGGGCGTCTGCCAGCAGGTTGGCTACGGTTTCGGCGGCGTCGGATTTGGTGCTGCCGATCAGCCCCACCGGTCCACGCTTGACCCAGCCCGTCGCGTAGATTCCCGGGACCCGTTCGCCGTCGGCGTCCAGCACGCGCCCCGCGACGTTGGGTAGCACGTTGGCCGCCGGGTCCCAGGGCAGCTCGGCGAGCGGTTCGGACCGGTAGCCCACCGCGCGGTAGACGGCCTGCACATCCCAGTCGTGCAGCTCGCCGGTGCCGGACACGGTGCCATCGCCGGCCAGTACCTGGCGCTCGGTGCGCAGCCCGGTGACGTGCTCGGAACCCAGGATTGCCACCGGGTTCTGCAGGAAGTGGATGTGGATGCGTCGATGTGGGCCCGGGGTGGGTTCGCGCAGCGCCCATTCGGAGAGCACGTCGACCACCATGCGCAGCGACTTGGACCCGGCCAGCGCCTTCTCCGAGGCCTCGTCGAATTCCATCCCGGCGGGGTCGACCACGGCCTGCACGTTGGCCGAGCGGTCGATATCGCGCAGCTCGACAGGGGTGAACTTGGCCTGGGCCGGGCCCCGCCGGGCGAACATGTGCACGTCGGTGATGGACGATGCCCTGAGCACCGCGTGCACGTGCGGGGGGATCTCGGTGTAGAGCAGCTCGTCGCCGGTGCGGGCCAGGATTCGGGACACGTCCAGCGCCACGTTGCCCACGCCGAGCACCGCGACGGACCTCACGCCCGTGAGGTCCCAGCCCCGCTCCCGGTCGGGGTGCGCGTCGTAGAAGGACACGAAGTCGGCTGCGCCGTGGGAGCCGGGCAGGTCGATCCCGGGCAGATCCAGGTGTTTGTCCCGTTCCGCGCCGGTTGCGACGATGATCGCGTCGTAGTACTGCCGCAGCTCATCCAGCGTGACGTCCACCCCGACGTGCACGTTGCCCAGAAAGGCGATCCGCGGGTTGGTCATCACCTGGTGCAGCGCCACGATGATCGCCTTGATCCGCGGGTGATCCGGTGCCACGCCGTAGCGGATCAGTCCGTACGGGGTGGGCAGCCGGTCGAAGATGTCGACCGTGACGTCGGGATCGGACTTGCACAGATTGTCGGCGGCATAGATACCGGCCGGACCGGCGCCGACGACGGCCACCCGCAGTGGCTGGGACATCCACATCTCCTCATAGCTGTTCATCACGCGACCGGCCGCTGGTAGATCGATCCGCACGACTGATGGGCGGGCGACCAGCGGTGACGAACCCGTCGGGGTCGCTCGCGCAACCCTTCCAGGTTACCGGCGGCCCCGACTGCCGCCGCGCGCACGGCTCTGCCACCCGCCCGGAGGCCGACCCAGCCGCTATCGTCGGTAGTGGCTGGTGGTGCCTGTGTGACGGGAGTGACGGGCATCCGGGGGCCGATCGCGAAGGGGAACCGTAGGCATGGTGAGGCGAAGTGCCCGGCAGCATGGCCGCCCGCCCGGGCGGACCGGGATGCTGGTGGCGACGCTGTCCGCGCTGACATCGGTGGCCGTGCTGGTGTCCGGGTGCTCCGTCCTTGGGCTGAGCAGCGAGGACCCGGTGGACGCCTCGATCGTCACCTCCGCGGCCCCGGTCGCCAGCGGCGGCTCCACCTCGAGAGCCGTCGTCACCATCCCCACGCTGGGCACCGGGAGCTCTTCCACTCAGGCGACGCCCACCCCCTGGGAGGACCTGACCAGCAGCTCGGCCCCGCCGAGCACGTCCGAGCCGCCGCTGACCGCACCGACCACCACCCGCACCACGCTGACCTTCTCCTCCTTCTCCACCGCGACCAAGCCGACCGTCGCCGCGCCGAGCCTGTCGGCTACCCCCCCGCCGAGGTGCTACACCGAGGGCAGTTGTGCCGCGCTGGACTCCGATTCGGCCGGGTCCGGGACGGTGCTGGTGGTCAACCCGCCCGGCGGGGATGCCAGTGTGGCCATCCTCACCGTGGGCGGCAAGGCCGTCGACGCGCTCTCGCTGGCCCGCCTCGGATCGCCCTCGGTGGACTGCGCGGGCTCGCACTGCCTGGTGCAGGGCACCAACTCCGGCGTGCACTTCGGCGGGCTGGTCGCCGTCAACGGCAGGCGGCTCACGGCGGTCCCAGGCTCGCCGGTGTCGGCGGGTTCGTTGCGGCTGGTGGGATCCGGATCGGGCCTGCTCGTCGCAGGGACCCAAATGTTCGCCGATTACGGCCTACCGGTGACGGATGCTCCGGTCGCCGCCCGCACCTGGGTGCTCAGCGGTGGCAGGCTGAGCAGCACGGGCTGCTCGGCGCCCCGGCTGTACGCCAGGCCGCCCTCGGTCGACAGCGCACAGCACGGAACCTGTTCCGGGACACCGAAGATCGCCGGCTACGGAGCGGCGTCGGCGCACCCGATCCGGCACCTGGGCGGGTTCAGTACCCCGTCGGGGAACATCGCCTGTGCCGTCGTGCCCGGGGACAAGCTGGCCTGCACCGCCAAGCAGCACGACTTCTCCGTCACGAAGTGCAGCAAGCCGGAGAAGGAGGTGCCGGAGGGGTTGCGCGGACTGCGGGTGTTGGTCGGCACCTCCGGCGGCGTGTTCCACGACGGGTGCCTGGGATACACGCTGATCGGCAGCCCAGACTCCGCGATCTCCTACGGTCGGCTGGCCGCCGGTGACGGGTTCGTCTGCGAGGTGCAGGAGTCGGGGGTGACGTGCACCGCACCATCGGGGCACGGCTTCACGCTGTCCCGGTCAGCGCTCAAGACCCACTGAACGGCGCTTATCAACTCCGCATCCGCTTACGAACTCGGCAGCTCCAGTCACACCCGTCACATTTGCGCGGAGTTGATAAGCGCCGACCGAATCCGGCGGCGCGTGATGCGGGGTCAGTACGCGCCGCCGCCGGCCAGCGACACCGCGCCGGTGGGATGCCAGACCGTCTTGGTCTCCAGGAACGCGCGTAACCGGGCGGTACCGGGCGGCGCGCCGAAGTCCGGCTCCCGAGCCGGGGTGTACACCCGCTTGATGGTGCCGGATGCGCTACGCGCCAACGACTCCCGTAGCTCGCCGGCGACGCCGGTCAGGTCCAGAGCGTTCACGTCGCCGTGCGCGGCCAGGTGCGGGCCGATCTCGGCGGCATCTCCGGTCAGCACGTTGACCACCCCGCCGGGCAGGTCCGAGGTGGCCAGCACCTCGGCCAGCGTGATCGCCGGCAGCGGCCGGTCCTGCGAGGCGACCAGCACCACCGCATTGCCCGAGGTGATGATCGGCGCGACCACGCTCACCAGGCCCAGCAGCGAGTCCCGCTGCGGCGCGAACGCGGCCACCACGCCGGTCGGCTCCGGGGTGGAGAAGGAGAAGAACGGCCCGGCCACTGGGTTCGACGACCCGAAGACGGCGGCGATCTTGTCGGTCCAGCCGGCGTAGTGCACGAACCGGTCGATGGTCGCGTCCACCGCCGCTTGCGCCGCGCGGGGTCGGAACGCCTCGGCGGCTGTCAGCAGGTCCACGAACTGGGCGCGCCGGCCCTGCAGCATCTCGGCGATCCGGTAGATCACCTGGCCGCGGTTGTAGGCGGTGGCATTCGACCACGCCTTGAATCCCTTGCGGGCAGCCACCACCGCATCCCGGGCGTCCTTGCGGGAGGCCTGCGCAGCGTTGGCCAGGAACTCGCCCTTCGGACCGCGCACCGGGTAGGTGCGGCCGGACTCCGAGCGGGGGAACGCCCCGCCGAGGTAGAGCTTGTAGGTCTTGAGCACCGACACTTCGGCGGTGACGGGCGCCGCGGACGTGGCGCGTTGCCGGGCGGTGGCGCCGGTGCCGACGGTCGCTTCTGCCTGTCTGGGCGCTCGAACGGTGCGCGTCGCCGCACTCTTCGCCGCTACTTCACTGTCCGACTTGCTCGTCACCGCCTGGCCTTTCGCTCCGGCCTTGCCTCGCGCGGCGGGCGCCCGGGATGCCGTCGCTCGAACCTGCTGTGCCATCACGCGGCTCCCTCGTCGTCGGTGTCCAGGTAGGCCGCCAGCCCGGATCGTCCGCCCTCCCGGCCAAAGCCGGACTCCTTGTATCCGCCGAACGCCGCCGTCGGATCGAACCGGTTGAAGGTGTTGGCCCACACCACGCCCGCGCGCATCGCGGCGGCCATGCCCAGGATCCGGGAACCCTTCTCGGTCCAGATCCCCGCCGACAGCCCGTACGGGGTGTTGTTCGCCTTGGTGATCGCCTCGTCCGGGGTACGGAACGTCAGCACCGAGAGCACCGGCCCGAAGATCTCCTCCCGGGCGATGCGCATGGACTGTGACACGTCGGTGAAGACGGTGGGGGGGAAGAAGTATCCGCGGTCGGGGACCGGGCACGGGGAGGTCCACCGCTCGGCGCCCTCGTCCTCGCCGGCCGCGGTCAGCTCGCGGATCTTGGTCAGCTGCTCGGCGGAGTTGATCGCCCCGATGTCGGTGTTCTTGTCCATCGGGTCGCCCAGCCGCAGCGTCGAGATCCGGTCGCGCAGCCTGGCGATCACCTCGTCGGCGACCGATTCCTGTACCAGCAGCCGGGATCCGGCGCAGCACACGTGTCCCTGGTTGAAGAAGATGCCGTTGACGATGCCCTCCACGGCCTGGTCGATCGGGGCGTCGTCGAACACGATGTTGGCCGCCTTGCCGCCCAGTTCCAGGGTGATCTTGCGGCCAGTGCCGGCCAGGTCGGATTGGATCTTCCGCCCGACCGCGGTGGACCCGGTGAACGCGACCTTGTCGATGCCGGGGTGGCTGACCAGGTGCGCGCCGATGTCGCCGGCGCCGGTGACGATGTTCACGACCCCCGGCGGCAACCCGGCGTCGGCGATGATCTCGGCCAGCACCAGGATGGACAGCGGCGTGGTCTCCGCCGGCTTGATCACCACGGTGTTGCCGGCCGCCAGCGCCGGGGCAATCTTCCAGGCGGCCATCAGCAGCGGGAAGTTCCACGGGATGACCTGCCCGGCCACGCCCAGCGGTTTCGGCGTCGGCCCGAATCCCGCGTGCTGCAATTTGTCCGCCCAGCCGGCGTGGTAGAAGAAGTGCGCCGCGGCGGTGGGCACGTCGACGTCCCGGGACTCGCGGATCGGCTTGCCGTTGTCCAGCGTCTCCACCACGGCCAGTTCCCGGGCCCGCTCGGCGATGCCGCGGGCGATGCGGAACAGATATTTGCCGCGTTGCAGGCCGGTCATCCTCGACCAGGTCTTCTCGTAGGCGGCGCGCGCCGCCGTCACCGCGGCATCGACGTCGGCCGTGGACGACCAGGACACCTGTGCCAGCGGCTGCTCGGTGGCCGGGTTGATGGTCGCCACGTCACCGCCGTGGCCGTCGACGAAATCGCCGCCGACGAACATCTGGTAACGCTTCTTGACCCGGCCGGTGGCCGCCGCCTCCGGTGCCGGCGCGTACTCCCACGCCATCGGGGAGGTGGCCCGGCGCCGCGACACCGTGTTCACGGCGGTGCCCTTGACCTGCTTGTCGCTGCGTGCCATTTAGTCCACCGTCACATAGTCCGGGCCGGTGTAGTGGCCCTCCAGCTGGGTTCGGCGTTGCATGATCAGATCGTTGAGCAGGCTGGAGGCCCCGAAGCGGAAGTAGAACGGGTCCAACCACTCCGGGCCGGCCACCTCGTGCACGGCCACCAGGTAGCGGATCGCGTCCTTGGCGGTGCGGATCCCGCCGGCCGGTTTGACCGCCACCTGCCGCCCGGTCTCGCCGCGCCAGTCACGGACCGCCTGCAGCATCACGTGTGTCACCGGCAGCGTGGCGGCGGGGGATACCTTGCCGGTGGAGGTCTTGATGAAGTCCGCGCCGGCCAGCATGGCCAGCCAGGACGCGCGACGCACGTTGTCGTAGGTGGCCAGCTCGCCGGTCTCCAGGATCACCTTCAACCGCACGCCGGGAGCGTGTGTCACCGCGCCCTTCACGGCGGCGATCTCGTCGAACACCACCCCGTACTGGCCGGCCAGGAAGGCGCCCCGGTCGATCACCATGTCCACCTCGGTGGCCCCGGAGTCGATGGCCAGCGCGGTGTCGGCCAGCTTGACCTGCAGCGACGACCGCCCCGACGGGAATGCGGTGGCCACGCTGGCGATGCCGATCGATGTGCCGGACAGCTCCGCCGCTGCGATCGCCACCCGGTCTGGGTACACGCACACCGCGGCCACCTGCGGAGTATCCGGCCGGTCCGGGTCCGGGCGCCGAGCCTTCGCGCACAGCGAGCGCACCTTACCGGGCGTGTCCGCCCCCTCCAGCGTGGTCAGGTCCACCATCGAGATGGCCAGATCCAGCGCCGCCAGCTTGGACGCCTTCTTGATCGACCGGGTGGCCAGCGCCGCGGCGCGCGCCTCGACGCCCACCGGGTCGACGCCGGGCAGCCCGTGCAGAAACCGGCGCAGCGCGGCCTCGTCCGCCACCGCGTCCGCCAGGTGCGGCGGCAATGACGGCCGATCCGGCACGGCGACCGCCACCGGGGACGACCCGGACCCTCCCGATGACGAATCGGACCGAGGACGGTTGTCGGGCACACTCATGCCCCGATCCTACAAATCTGCGGGGAGCGCGTGGGGGTCTGCGAAGGCATACTGGCCGGGCGCACCCAGTGGCGGCGGCACACCGGGGAGGGATCATGGCGGGTTCGATGAACGGCCTTCGTCACCGATGCCGGTGGATGGTGGTTTTCGTCGTCACCGCTGTCTCGCTGGCCATCGGTGCCGGCGGAGCCGAACCGGCCGCGGCCGAGACGGCCGGTGGCTGCACCAGCGCCCCGCACCTGTCCGCGACGTTCGTCTCCAGCGGGGTGCAGCCGGTGGTTCGTTGGTCGGTGTGGAACTGGACGCGGGAACTGCTCGAACTCAAGCGGGCCTGCATCTCCACGGTGATCTTGACACACACTGCGACCAACGATTCCGGCTCGGCAACGCTCACGCCACTGTTCGGTCCGCAGGCGCCGGCCGACGTGCCCGGGAATCTGGTGCGTGCCGCGGAAGAGGTGGGAGGGATCGGCGTCTACCTAGGGCTGCAGACCGAGGACGGCTGGAACTCGACGTTGACCGACACCTGGGCGTCGGGAGCCGCCCGCAGGTCCGCCACGCTGGCCCGCCAGCTGCTTACCGACGTCGGTCACTCGCCGGTGCTGCGCGGCTGGTTCCTGTCGCCGGAGCCGGCTCCGTCCGAGTTGCGCACCAGCGGCCGGCAGGCCGTGTTCGCCAGCTATGTCGGCCAGGCGACCGAGCGGCTCGCGCGGCTGCTGCCGAGCGGGCGGGTGATGCTCGCGCCGACGTTCGACACCGCGGTGCCGATCGGCACCTTCTCCGCCATGATGCGCACGCTGGCCGGCTCGGGCGTGGACATCCTGGCGTTGCAGGACCGCACCGGGGAGGGCTACCAGCGCATCGATCCGGCGACCGACCTGGTCCGCTGGTTCCGGGCGGCGCGCGCCGCGGTGAACGCCGCCGGGACCGGGGTGGCGCTGTGGAGCGACACCGAGACGTACCGCACCGCCGACTGGACGCCGGCCACCACCCGCGCGATCGTGCAGGCCATGCGGGCCGAGGCGCCCTACGTCAGCCGGCTGGCCGGCTTCTCCTTCGTTCATTACCTGAGCCGCGACGGCTGGTTCCCCGCGTCTGCCGCGCCGTACCTGCACTACGCGCGCACCGGGGCGCTGCCCGGCTACCGCCCGACGGCGCCGGTGATCTCGCTGCACCGGGACGGGCTGGGCGCCCGGTTGGGCTGGGCGGCCGTGGTCGACCAGCCGACCAGCGGATACCTGCCGGCGATCAGCCACTACCGGGTGTACCGCAGCGAGGACGGCGGCGCGCCGCGGCTGCTGGCGACCCTGCGCGCCACCCGGACCGGCGGTGGCTGCGGTGTGGCGTACTGCGTCGACGACCCGCAACTGGTGCCGGGCCACAGTGACGCCTATACGGTCATCGCGGCCAACGTGGTGGGCAACACGGCCCAGTCCACCGCCGAGGTGCGGGTGCCGGCGCTCACCGGTGCGGACGACCTCGCTCTCGGCGCCTCCTACCGGATCGACCGCGCACCGTCGGCGAGCTATCCGGACGAGGACGGCAACCTGGTCGACGGGCAGCTCGGTGCCGCCGACGATCAGGATCCGGCCTGGGCCGGGTGGACCGACCGCGCCGTGACACTCACCGTCGACCTGGGCAGCGTGCAGCCGGTCAGCTCGGTCAGTTCGACCTGGCTGCAGCAACTCGGTCCGAGCGTGGTGCTGCCCTCGAGCGTGACGGCGCGACTGTCGACGGACGGGCGATCGTGGAGCGTGGCGGGCACGGCCCGGCGCCCCCGGGTCGGCACCGCCGACCAGGTCCGCGACGTGACCGTGCCGATCGCCGAGCCGGCGCGCGCCCGGTACGTCCGGCTCACCGCGGTCAACCCAGGCGGCTGGCTGTTCGCCTCCGAGATCACCGTCCGCGGACCGCTTCCGCTGGCCGGCCGTACCGGCGTCGTCGTCAGCCGCCCGCCTGCCCCGTCCTACCCCGGGGTCCGCGGCGGCCTGCGGGACGGCGTCATCGGCCGGGCCGGTGACCCGTACGACGCGCAGTGGGCCGGTTGGTGGCGCGCGGACGGGCTGAGCCTCACCGTGCCGCTGGCGGCGATGCGGACGGTCCACTCGATCACCCTGCACTGCCTGAACCTGCCCGGATGGGGGATCCACCTGCCGACCGGCGCACGGGTCGAGGTGTCCGCCGACGGGATCGACTACCACCGGGCCGGGATCGGCGTCGCGCCCGGCGCCGGCACCGTGACACTGACCCTGGACGCGCCGGTGTCGGCCCGCTATGCGCGAGTGATCGTGTCGGCCGCACCGGACACCTGGACGATGATCAGCGAGGTCACGGTGCGCTGACCGGTCGCGTCGGGGCCTGGTGCGCCGGCCGTGCTCGGGCGTTGCCCGGACGGCCCCCGTGACAAGATGACGGGCATGCCTGCACCTCACGAGATCCCCGAGGGCCTCGCCGTCACGGTGGTGGACCACCCGCTGGCCGCGTCCCGGCTGACCATCATGCGCGACGCCCGCACCGACAACGCCTCGTTTCGGGCGGCGGTGCACGAGCTGACCCTGATGCTCATCTACGAGGCGAGCCGGCAGCTGGCGACCGAGCAGGTCCCGATCCACACGCCGGTGGCCCGCACCAACGGGGTGCGGCTGACCAACCCGCCGCTGCTGGTGCCGGTGCTGCGCGCCGGGCTGGGCATGGCCGACCAGGCGCACGCACTGATCCCGGAGTCGCAGATGGGGTTCGTGGGCCTGGCCCGGGACGAGCAGACCCTGCAGCCCACCCCGTACATGGAGTCGTTGCCGGAATCGTTGGCCGGCCGGCCGGTCTGGGTGCTCGACCCGATGCTGGCTACCGGCGGGTCGATGGTGCACACCATCTCGCTGCTGACCGGCCGCGGGGCCACCGATGTGACGGCGATCTGCTGCCTGGCCGCGCCGGAGGGGCTGGTCCGGCTGGTCGAGTCCGGCCTGCCGGTGCGGGTGGTGACGGCGTCCGTGGACGAGCGCCTGAACGACTCCGGCTACATCGTGCCGGGGCTGGGCGATGCGGGAGATCGGCAGTTCGGCGCGGTGTGAACCGGGCACGTTTTAGAACTCGAGGAGTTGCCGCGGGGACACCGTCACCGATCGGGCGCCCTCGATCGGCAGGGTGACGACGACCTCCTCATCGCCCTCGGCGCGGGCAGCCTCGTGGTAGGCGTCGGCGCCGAGGTCGAAGACGGTGACGGACGGTCCGGTGCCGGGCCGGATGCCGGGATCGACGATCCAGTACTGCGCGATGCCGCCCTGCGCGTACCGCTCCTTCTTGGCGGTCCGGTCGATGCGGGCGGTGGACGGCGAGGCGACCTCCACCACCGCTGTCAACGTTTCGAGTGCCTCTCGTGCGCGGTAGTTCTCCCGGGACACGATCAGCAGGTCCGGCTCCAGCGAGGTGCGCTCGTCCGGTTGCCAGTCCAGCGGGGCGAAGAACACCCGATGGGTCCTGGGCAGCGCCGCGCGGAGCAGGTCGTACAGGTTTGCTCCCGCCAGCTGATGCGTCGGCATCGGTGACGGACTCACCAGCAGCGCCCCGTCCAACAGCTCGTACCGCCGGCCGTCGTCGGGCAGGTCCGCCAGCATGTCCACGGTCCACTCGCCCGCCGCGGGCGCCGGCCAGCGCCCGGCCGGCGTGGTTGCTGCGATCGGTGCCGCCATGGTTGCCATGGTGCCTCCCTTGCCGGTGACATGCCAGCAGCATCTCAGGTCTCGAGCCTGCTGGCCCCGATCTATCCACAGGTTATCCACAGCGGTCCGGGTCCGGTCCGCGTGTCCCGTGCAACCCCGACCGTGGTGGCGCCCGTCTTTCGGGTAGGTCACCATGGAGCACCACCGACGGGGAGGAACTCGACGTGCGAGCACATCGAGCGGCGGATCAGCAGATCGCGGGCGGCACCGGTACGCCGACCCAGACGGGGGGAGCGTCGGCGGTCTCCGGGCTGGCCCTGGCGCTGCTCGCGGTGATCGCCCTGGCGGTGGCGGGATGCGCCAGTCCCGGCTCCGCCGTGGCCAACCCCGGCGGATCCTCGGCCACCGACCGGACCTCCGGCGGTGGCGCCGATCAGCTCGCCGGACGGACGTTCCTATCCACCACCGTGCAGGGGCACGATCTGGTCGCCGGCAGCACCATCCGGCTCACCTTCGACGCGAGCCACGTCACCGCCAACGCCGGCTGCAACACGCTGTCCGGCAGCTACCGGCTCGCCGATGGTGCCATCACGGTGCGGGACATGGGCGGCACCGAGATGGGCTGCGACCAGGCCCTGATGGACCAGGACAGCTGGCTGGCCGACCTACTCGGCTCCGGGCTCGACTCCGAGCTGCACGACGATGTGCTGACGTTGACTGGCCAGGGGGTGACGATGCGGCTGACCGACCGCCGCGTCGTCGATCCCGACCGGCCGCTGCAGGGCACCACCTGGCTGCTGGACGGGATCATGACCGGAACGGGGCCGTCCGGGTCGGTGTCGTCGGTGCCGCAGGGGATCACCGCGACACTGCGCATCGCCGACGGCAGGATCCACTTCTTCGACGGCCTGAACGACTACGACGGACCGGTCGACCCGGGCGGCAGACTGGTGATCGGCCCGGACACCGTGCAGATCTCGGGGGAGATCGCTGGCAGTGCCGTGGGATGCGCGTCCGGCAGCGCCTGCTCGGTCGACATGTCGCTGCTAACCGACGATTTCGACTACCGGATCGTCGCAGACCGGCTGACCGTGACCGGCACCGGCCGCTATGCCGACCACGGGCTGATCTTCGTCGCCGGCGATGCGAGCACCAGCCCGACCGAACCTGCACCTGGCTCCACCGGGGCACCTGGCTCCACCGGCGACTCGGGCGGGTCGGTGTCGCCGGCCCAGCCGGCCCCCGGCACCACCCGATCGGCCCCGGACCTGACGAGTGCGGCGAACCCCGGTAAGTCGCTGCCCGGTCCCCACGACTCGATCCCGCCGCAGCCCTCGCCCCGCGGCGCCCCCACATCGGTGGACGCGTCCGATGCGCCGCCGGATTCTGGCGCGCATCCGTTACCGGGACACACCTTCCGGTTGACCGGGCTGTTCACCGACGCCGGCGGTGCGGACACCCGGCTCCGGGACGCCCGATTTACCATCGAATTCGACCGGTCCAGCGCGACCGCCGTGTCCTCCTGCGGCACGATCACCTACCCGACCGTGCGCTACTACCGGACCGAGACCACCGCGATGGTGGACCTGGGAGACCCCAGCGGGCCGGACTGCTCGCTCGGCACGGACCCCGCCGGAGTGCCGTCCGGCCAGTTGATGGCCGTCACGACCGACGGCAGGCTGTTCCTGTCCACCGGGTTTGTTGGCTGGTGGTTCGAGCCGGTCGGCTGACCGGCCCTCGTCAGGCGGAAATACCCAGCAGAGCAGCGATCTCGGCGCGCAATGCCGCCAGATCCGCCGCAGCCGCCGCCCGCACCTCGGACAGGTCCACGGCATCGGCCGGAACCGGTGTTGCCGTTTCCAGGTAGCACTTGAGCTTCGGCTCGGTGCCGGACGGGCGCACCACTACCTTCGCGCGCTGCGTGCGCAGCACGATCGCATCCGTGCGGGGCAGCAGGTCCGATGACTCCGTCACCGGGTCGCCCAGCAGCGCCGTGGGCAGGTCACCCCGCAGTCGGGTCATCATGGCGCCGATCCGCGTCAGGTCGTCCACCCGGACCGAGAGCTGATCGGTGACGTGCAGCCCGTGCGTGCGGGCCAGATCGTCCAGTGCATCGAGCAGGGTGCGTCCGGACGCCTTGAGCGTCGCGGCCAGGTCGCAGGCCAGCATCGCGGCAGAGATGCCGTCCTTGTCCCGCACCGCATCCGGGTCCACGCAGTGTCCCAGCGCCTCCTCGTAGCCGTAGACCAGCCCGGTCCCGTGCCCGTCCCCGGCGCGCACGATCCACTTGAACCCGGTGAGCGTCTCGTCGTACCGCGACCCGTGCGCGGCGGCGATGGAGCGCAGCAGCGAGGACGACACAATCGTGGTGGCCACCAGCGGGTCCGGATGCGCGGTCGTGTCCAAGGTCGCGAGAATGTGCTCGCCCAGCAGCACTCCGGCCTCGTCGCCGCGCAGCATCCGCCAGGCGCCGGCATTGTTCGTCGGATCCAGCGGCACACCCAGCGCGCACCGGTCGGCGTCCGGGTCGTTGGCGATGGCGATGTCGGCGCCGACGCGTGCCGCCAGTTCCAGCAGCAGGTCGGTCGCGCCGGGCTCCTCGGGATTGGGGAATGCCACGGTGGAAAAGTCCGGGTCAGGCACCGCCTGCGCCGGCACGACGTGCACGTCGGTAAAACCGGCCTGCGCCAACCCCGTCACCAGGGTCTCGCCGCCGACGCCGTGCATCGGTGTAGCCGCGATTCGCAGGGTTCTGGCGGTGCCGCGGGGCAGCGATGCGACCCGGTCCAGATAGTGCTGCACCAGGTCGCCGGGCCATGGGGTGGGCGAGCCGTCGGCGGGGATGGACACGGCGGCGGGAGCGGCGGCGATTGCGGCCTCGATCTGCGCGTCCATCGGGGGCACGATCTGCGCTCCGCCGGCCAAATACACCTTCAACCCATTGTCGTTCGGCGGGTTATGCGACGCCGTGACCTGCAGCGCGGCCGCCGCGTCCAGGTGTTGCACGGCGAACGCGGTGATCGGGGTGGGCAGCGGACCGGGCGCCAGTAGCGCCGTGAAACCTGCCGCGGCAAGGACTCTCGCGGCGTCGGCGGCGAATTCGGCGGAGCGGTGACGAGCATCGTGGCCGACCACCACGGTCCGGCCGGCACCGCCGTTCGCGGTCAGGTACGCGGCGATTCCGGCCGCAGCCCGGCGCACCACCGCCAGGTTCATTCCCGCCGGTCCGGCGCGCAACGGTCCGCGGAGCCCCGCGGTGCCGAACGTCAGCGGGGCGCCCATTGCCTCGCCGAGCGCGTCGGCGGATTCCTCGTCACCGCCCATCGCCCTGGCGAGGATGCGCTGCAACTCGTCCCGGTCGGGCTGGCATGGATCGTCGGCGATCCACCGCATTGCCGCGGTGCGCAGCCCGCTGGGCACGCTCATGCGCGCGTCACCAGATCGGCCAGCAGCAGGCCCATCCGCTCGGCCGAGGCTCTCCCGGCCGCCAGCACCTCGGCGTGATCCAGTGGCTCGCCGGTCATGCCCGCGGCCAGGTTCGTCACCATTGACAGCCCGAACACCTCCGCGCCCGCGGCCCGCGCGGCGATCGCCTCCAGCACGGTGGACATGCCCACCAGGTCGGCGCCCAGGGTGCGTAGCATGCGGATCTCGGCCGGTGTCTCGTAGTGCGGGCCGGGCAGTTGCGCGTACACGCCCTCGGTCAGCGTCGGGTCGATCTCCCGTGCCAGGTTGCGCAGCCGGGGCGAGTACAGGTCCGTGAGGTCCACGAAGGTCGGGCCGACGATCGGCGAGGTCGCGGTCAGGTTCAGGTGATCGGCGATCAGCACCGGCTGGCCGGGTGCCATGTCACCGCGCAACCCGCCGGCGGCGTTGGTCAGGATCACCAGCCTCGCCCCGGCGGCCACCGCGGTGCGCACCCCGTGCACCACCGCGGCCACCCCCCGGCCCTCGTAGTAATGGGTGCGGCCGAGCAGCGCCAGCACCCGCTTGTCGCCCACCTGGACGGACAGTGCGCTGCCGGAGTGCCCGGCCACCGACGGGGCGGCGAATCCGGGCAGGTCGGCCATTCGGATCTCGGCGGTCGGGGTGCCGAGTTGCGCCGCCGCTGGCGCCCAGCCCGACCCCATCACGATCGCAACATCGTGCTGCGCGACGCCGGTGGCGGCGGCGAGTGCCGCGGCGGCATCGGCGGCGGACGGGGTATCGGGGGACGGATCGGTCGGCATGGCAGGAGCGTAGTCCGCGGTGGTGATGCGCTCTGCCGTGCGAGTCTGCTGGAAAGTGACGGCCAGACTCGGCTCTTTCAGCATTTGCGCAGGTCGAGATGATCTTGAAAGAACCTGGCCGCCGAAAAACAGCGGGATGTCCGGCACCGTACTGCGTGAGGTCGCCCCGGAATACCCCGACGGTCCCTGGTGTTGGCATGGACATAACTCGATGACATGTCAACAATCGGTCGGCCATACCGTCCGAATAACTCCGAGTAACCCAGGGAGCACATCATGCAGTTTGGCATCTTCTCGGTCGGCGACGTCACTCCCGACCCGACCACCGGCCGCACCCCCACCGAGCACGAGCGCATCAAGGCGATGGTGGCGATCGCGCAGAAGGCCGAGGAGGTGGGCCTTGACGTGTTCGCCACCGGCGAGCACCACAATCCGCCGTTCGTACCGTCCAGCCCGACCACCATGCTCGGCTACGTCGCCGCCCGCACGAAGCGCATCATCCTGTCCACGTCCACCACGCTGATCACCACCGACGACCCGGTTAAGATCGCCGAGGACTTCGCGATGCTGCAGCACCTGGCGGACGGTCGAGTGGACATCATGCTGGGTCGGGGCAACACCGGCCCCGTCTATCCCTGGTTCGGCAAGGACATCCGCGAGGCCATCCCGCTGACCGTGGAGAACTATCAACTGCTGCACCGGCTGTGGACCGAGGATGTCGTCGACTGGGAGGGCAAGTTCCGCACCCCGCTGCACTCGTTCACCTCGACACCCCGGCCGCTGGAAGGGATTGCACCGTTCGTCTGGCACGGCGCCATCCGAACACCCGAGATCGCCGAGGTGGCCGCGTACTACGGTGACGGGTTCTTCGCCAACCACATCTTCTGGCCCGCCGCGCACACCCAGCGGATGGTCGAGTTCTACCGTCGTCGGTTCGAGCACTACGGCCACGGCAGCGCCGATCAGGCGATCGTCGGACTGGGCGGGCAGGTGTTCATGCGGCGCAATTCCCAGGACGCGGTCCGCGAGTTCCGGCCGTATTTCGACGTCGCTCCGGTGTACGGGCACGGGCCGAGCCTGGAGGACTTCACCGCGCAGACACCGCTCACCGTCGGCAGCCCGCAGCAGGTGATCGAGCGCACCCTCGGCTTCCGGGAGTATGTGGGGGACTACCAGCGCCAGCTGTTCCTGGTGGACCACGCCGGCCTGCCGCTCAAGACGGTGCTGGAGCAACTGGACCTGCTGGGCGAGGAGGTCGTTCCGGTGCTGCGCAAGGAGTTCGCCGTGGGGCGGCCGGCGCACGTGCCGGATGCGCCGACGTTCGCCTCGCGCCTGGCCGACCGTGACGCGGCCGGGGATTCCCACCGCGACCCAGCGGGTGAGTCGGCAGTGGGTGAGTCGGCACAGGGTGTGGCGGCCGAGGCCGACGGGTCGGCGCGCGAGGTGATCCTGGCCTGATAGCCGACGGCAGTGGTCGCAGGTGAGCCTCGGGCGCCCGTTCCGGCATGATGCGAGGGGCAATGACGGCATGATCGAGGCGGTGGGTGCGGCAGTGACCGGTGATGTGACCGACACCAAACAGGGCGCGGCGGGTCCGGGCCGTACCGAGCGCACCCTGGCCGTGGTGACGGCCGGCCTGCGCCAGCCGTCGTCCACCGCGCTGCTGGCCGAACGGTTGGCCGACGCCACCGTCCGGGCGCTCGCCGACCGGGGGCTGGCCGCCCGGGTGCACCTGGTGGAGTTGCGCCCGCATGCCAAGGCCCTCGCCGATGCGATGGTCACCGGGTTCCCGTCGCCGGCGCTGGCCGAGGTGATCGACTCCGTCACCGGCTCCGACGGGCTGATCGCCGTCACCCCCACCTTCGCCGCCTCCTATGCCGGGCTGTTCAAGTCGTTCTTCGACGTCCTGGACCCCGACGCGCTGACCGGCATGCCGGTGCTGGCGGCGGCCACCGGAGGCAGCGCCCGGCACTCACTGGTGATCGAGTACGCGATGCGGCCGTTGCTGAACTACTTCCGGGCGGTGATCGTGCCGACCGGAGTGTTCGCCGCCACCGAGGACTTCGGTGACGGGCCGCAAGTGGCGCGTCTGACGGCGCGAATCGACCGTGCCGCCGGCGAGCTGGCTGAGCTGGTTGCCCCCGGTTCGCATCGGAGTGCTCCGGATCCGTTCGCCGATGCGCCGTCGTTCGCCGATCTGCTCGGCGACGGGGGCGCGGGGTAGGCCGGCGCCCCACGAGCGCGCCGGGGCCCGCGGGCTGGGTGCGCTACCGTCGCTGCGGCGGCGCCCACACGGCACCGGCCGGACCGGACCAGACCGGACCGGCAAGCGAAAGGAACCCATGGCCTCCGACCAAGACCCAGCCGGAGATCCTGCGAGCGCTGTGGACCGCGAGCCGCATCGGCGGGACGTGCGGCGCTGGCAGCGCTACCTGTCCGACGAGCGTGACGAGGCCGCGGTCTATCGGGACCTGGCGGGTCGGCGAACCGGCGAGGAGCGGGACATCCTGCTGGCGCTGGCCGATGCCGAGGGACGACACGCCGCGCACTGGCAGCAGTTGCTGGGGGATCGGGCGGCCGCGGCCGGCCGGGGGAGCCTGCGCACCCGGATCCTGGCGTTCCTGGCCCGGCACTTCGGATCCGTCTTCGTGCTGGCTCTGGCGCAGCGTGCCGAGGGACGTTCCCCGTACGCCAGCGATGAGCACGCCACCGCGACGATGGCGGCCGACGAGCGAATCCACGGCGAGGTGGTGCGGGGCCTGGCCGCCCGGGGGCGCAGCCGGCTGTCGGGTAGCTTCCGGGCGGCGGTGTTCGGCGCCAACGACGGGCTGGTGTCCAACCTGGCGCTGGTGCTGGGCATCGGGGCGGCGGGAGCGTCGGCACGGGTGGTGCTGTTGACCGGCCTCGCCGGACTATTGGCCGGCGCGCTGTCCATGGGGGCCGGCGAGTACGTGTCCGTGCGCTCGCAGCGGGAGCTGTTGGAGGCCTCCACCCCGGACCCACATGCCGGTACGGTGCTGCCGCATCTGGATGTGAATGCCAACGAGTTGGCGCTCGTCTACCGGGCGCGGGGCATGCCGGCCATGCAGGCGGAGCGGCATGCCCGGGAGGTGCTGGCCGGGTATCGGACCTGGACGGGGGCACCGGGCGAGAGCGACGGTGCCGGCATCATCGAGGGCGATGCCGGCGATGATGCCGGTGGCGTTGTCGGTGACGGAGCCGGCGGGGTGGACCGGGCCGTGGCAGCGGATGACACTGCCGGCCCAGACATTGCCAGCGACGCAGCCGACGAGCACGAGGCCATTGGTACGGCCTGGCGTGCGGCCGTATCCAGCTTTTGCTTCTTTGCCTCCGGCGCGATCATTCCGGTGCTGCCATACCTGTTGGGTGCCACCGGATTTACCGGGCAGATCATCGCGGCCGCTCTGGTCGGAATCGCGCTGCTGGCCACCGGCGCCGTGGTGGGATTGCTATCCGGTGCGCCGCCGCTGCGTCGTGCCGCCCGCCAATTGCTGATCGGATACGGTGCTGCGGCCGTCACCTACCTGCTCGGCCTGCTGTTCGGCGCCTGATCGGCGCCTGTTCGGAGCCCCCGGGACAGCCAACGCCCCGGTAGCCATTCCGGCGGAGACGGATCAGGGCGCCGACCGTGGGCCGTCGTCCGGGGGGCCGCCCGATGGGGAGGTTCCGCACCAGCTGTTCCACAGGTGAGCGTACTGCGCGGAGCGCGCGAGAAGGCTGTCGTGCGTGCCGGTTCCGGTGATGCGACCCTGGTGCATGACGGCCACGTAGTCCGCGTCGTGCGCGGTGTGCAGCCGGTGGGCGATGGCGACGACGGTGCGCCCGGCCAGGGTCGCGGACAGCGCACGCTCGGCGGCGCGGGCGGTGCGCGGGTCGAGCAGCGCGGTTGCCTCGTCCAGGACGACGGTGTGCGGGTTGGCGAGAACGACCCGGGCCAGCGCGATGTGCTGCGCCTGCCCGCCGTCTAGACGTCTGCGGTCGGTGAGTTCGGTGTCCAGGCCGTCGGGAAGCTCGTCCAGCCAGCGGGCTCCCACGGTGCGTAGCGCGGCCCGGAGCTCCTCGTCGGTGGCGGACGGAGCAGCGAGCGCGAGGTTGGCGCGGACCGTGTCACGGAAGAGGTAGTGCTCCTGGGTCACCATGATCACGTGCTGGCGCCGGATTTCTGGTGGCAGGTCGGCGATCGGGACACCACCGACCGTCACGGCTCCGGTCCGGGGCCTGTCGATGCCGGCGATCAGCCGGCCGACGGTGGTCTTGCCGGCGCCGGAGACGCCAACGATGGCCAGCCGGAAGCCGGGGGTAAGTGTCAGCGATACGTCGTGCAGCACGTCGCGGCCGGGACGGTAGGCGTAGTTCACCCCGGTCAGCGCGATGGCCTCGTCCGCCGGCGCCGCAGGGCTGGTCTTATCCGCTCGGGTGGTGGCGGCCGCGGCCAGGCCCTCGATGCGGGCGAACGACGCGCCGGCGCTCTGCAGCGTCTCGGTCCAGAGGGTCAGGGTGTCCAGCGGCGCCGACAGCTGGCGGATGTACAGCGCGACCGCGACCACAACGCCCAGCGAAAGATGACCTGCCAGAAGGAGCCCCCCGCCGACCGCGACGACCGCTGCGACGGCGATCCCGTAGCAGGCATCGACGGTGGGGAACAGTCTGCTACGCAGTGCGAGGGTCCGCCTCATCGTCGCTTCGCTGCGCTCCAGTGCCGCGACCAGCGCCGCGGTGCGTTGCTGCTGCAGGCCGAACATCTCGATGGTGCGCGCATGATCGGTGGTCTCGGTCAGGATCGTGGCAGCGGCGGCGCCGGCTGCGCCCTGGTCCAGGTACGCCGCGCGGGCGCGATGCACGTACCAGCGCACCGCGACACCGATGGCCGCCAGGCCGGCAATGCCGCACAGGCCGAGCACGGGGCTGAGCCACAGGGTCGCGGCCACGATGATCGCGGCCTGGATCGCGGCGAACAGCACGTCCGGGGCGGCGGTGCGGAGCACGCCCGCGACGGCGGCGACATCGACGCTGCTGCGGGCCGCGAGGTCCGCGGCCGAGACTCGTTCCGCGCTACGGGCATCCAGGCTCAACATGGTGTCGGTGACCTGCTCGCGCAGCCGCGCACTGGTCCGCTCACCGAAGCGGTAGCTGACCGACCGGGCGAACCGAGCCAGCGCGAACTGTGCGAGGCCAGCGACCGCCAGGATCAACCCGAGCCGGTCAACGACGGCCAGCCCCTGGCCGCCTTGAACGGCGGTGACGATGCGTCCGACGATCAGTGGAGAGATCAGTCCGGCCGCCGCGGCCGCGACGTTCAACACCAACGCGACGGTGAACGCGGCCCCGTCCGCGCGGACCAACCGGCCGGCGGCGCGCCGCACCTGTGCCCGATCGGCGGCTGGCAGTGTCGACGTCGCGGTCACGATGCCCGTTCCGCCTCGCCGCGGGTGACCAGGCTCCGGTACCGCGGATCGCCGAGCAGCTGCTGGTGGGTGCCATTGGCGGCGACCCGGTGGTCCACCACGAAGGCGACGCGGTCGGCCCGTTCCAGCACCAGCGGCGACGTCGTGGTCACCACCGTTGTCCGACCACGCCTGGCCGCGCGCAACCCGGTCGCAACGGCGGACTCGGTGTGGGCATCCAGCGCCGAGGTGGGGTCGACGGCGAGCAGCACCTCGGGGTCGGCAGCAACCGCACGAGCCAGCTTGACCCGCTGCCGCTGGCCCCCGGACAGGGTGGTGCCGCCGCTGGTCAACGGCCCGTCCCAGCCGCCATCCAGCGCCGTCAGCACGTCGTCGGCCGATGCCACGACCAGCGCTGCCCGGACCGCCGGTAGTGGTCCGGGCGCGCTGCCCGGCTCCGCCTCGGCGGCCCGGCCGGCCACGGTGTCGCTCAGGCTGCCGGCGAACAGGGCCGCGTCGTTGTCCGCGACGAGCAGCCGGCGCCGTACCTCGCCGGGGGGCATGCGGCTGGTCGGCGCACCGCCCCATCGCCCGCCGGGCTGCAGGCCGGCGAGCCGGTCCACGATCTCGCGGGCCTCGACCTGCCGCGCCGTCACCACCGCCGTGAAGGACCCCGGATCGATCCGCACACCGGTCACCGTGTCCAGCAACGGTTCGGGACCGGCGGGCGGCCGCTCGGTCGCCGGCTCGGCCCGGTCGGTGAGCGCGAGGAACGCGATCACCTTGCGGGCCGGGACGATGGCCTGGCTGAAGTCGACGGCCGCTTCCAGAAACGACGTCACCGGAACGATCAACACCGCCGCATAGCCGTACACCGCCACCAGCTCGCCGATCGTGATCGTGCCCTGCGCTGCCAGCCGGGCCGCCAGCCACACCACCGCCGCCAGGTACAGCGTCGGCAGCGCGATCGTCAACGCCTCGATCACGCTCAGCACCGCGCCCACCCGGTAGCCCAGATCCCGTGCCACGGCCGAGCGCCGAGCGAACCGGTCTCGAAACAGCGCCTTGCCGCCCACCGCGTTGAGCACTGCCAGGCCACCCGCGATGTCCAGGCTCTGATCGGTCAACTCCGCCTGCTGTTCCCGGTAGGGCAGCTGTGCCCGGGTCAGTCGAGGAAGCGCCGGGCCGACGATCACCGCCAGCACCGGAACGCCGACCAGGACGACCACGGCCATCAGCGGCGACACCCGGAACAACAACACCGCCGTGACTGCGTAGGTGACGACGGCGCCCACTCCCGGGCCGGTGGCCGTCAGGCTACGGCCGATCGTCCACGAATCGCCGAAACCGATCGCGGCTACCTCACCGGCACGTTCCTGCCGGGCGAGCGTGCGGCCCAGCCTGATCGCCTGGTCGCTGACCAGCCGGATGATGCGGAACGCCGCGTCCATCCGGACCCACGTCATCGTCCGATGCCGCATGATCCCCAACCACGCCGTGACGACCGCGACGAGCACCAGCATCGCCACCCACAGCGCCAACGCACCCGGCCGGTGCTGCTGCAGTCCCTGGTCGATGGCCATCTGCAGCACGTAGGGCGGGACGGTCAGGCTGAGCATCCACGCGGTCCCGAGCAGGGCGCCACGAGCCGCGCGGCCACGCTGCTGCGTCGTCAACCACCACAGCAGGTGCCACGGGCCGGTGAACGCCGTCGGCGGGGAGTCGGCCGGACCGCCCGCTGCCCACGATCTCGCGTGATCTGCCATCGGTCCCCTCACCTCGACGACTGCATCGTCGTGCGCGCGGCGGTCAGGCCAGACCCGCGATGGCGATCACACCGAAGTAGCCCGCGGCCGCGGCCACCAGCAGTATCAGGATCGCGCCCAGGATGATCGGCCCCGGCCGCCGGGCCGGGGCGGCGGCCGGCAGCGGCGGCAGGCTCTGGGCCGCCTCGGCCGCCCACGGAGGGGGAGGCGTGCCCGACGCGCCGAATCCGTGCCCGCCGGGTGCCGCGGTACCCGACGGCGACCCGGGGTGCGCGCCCGGGACGGGTAGGGGTGGTCCGGCCAGGGTCCTGCGGGCGAGGCCCGGTGCGGGGAGGCTGGCCAGGGGTCCGGCCGGTGCCGGGATCGGTGCCGGGGGCGTCTGGATCGGTGGCGGCGGCAGGATCGGTGACGGTGGCGCCGGCCGAGACCCGGTGGCGCCGGCCGATCGCCCGGCAGTCGCGGCCAGTTCCGCTCCGGCCTGCTGCACCGTCATCCGCCGCGCCGGATCCTTCACCAGCAGGCCATCGATGATGGCCGCCAGTCGGCCGGAGCGCGGGTGCGGTGGAACCGGATCCGTCACCACCGCGGTCAGGGTGGCGATCGGTTCCCCGCGATCGAAGGGCGGATGGCCCTGTACGGCGGCGAACAGCAGCGCGCCCAGTCCCCACGCGTCGGCCGCCGGGGTGGCCGGTCGCCCGGACGCCACCTCCGGTGAGATGTAGGCCGGCGAGCCGAGAAGCATGCCGGTGGCGGTCAGGGTGTGCTCGTCGACGCTGCGTGCGATCCCGAAGTCGGTGAGCTTGATTCGGCCGTCGTCACCGATCAGCACGTTCGCCGGCTTGACATCGCGGTGGGTGATACCTGCGGCGTGCGCGGCCGCCAGTCCGTCGGCCACCGCCCGCCCCACCCCGGCGGCACGGACATCGCCGAGCGGGCCATCCTGCGCCAGCACCAGGGCCAGGGAACGAGCCCGCATCAACTCCATCACGATCACCGGGCCGCTGGGCAGCGTGATGATGTCGAACAGCGTGATCACGTGCGGATGCGAGAGCGCCGCGATGGCCCGTGCCTCTCGCAGGGTGCGCTCCGCCAGCTGGTCGATCTCCACCACCGGCATGCCGGCCGGGAAGCGGACCTCCTTGATGGCCACCCGGCGACGCAACACCACGTCGTAGGCATCCCACACCGCCCCCATCGAGCCGTGCCCGATCTCGGCATCCAGCCGATACCGATCGGCCAGCATTCGAGGGGCGCCCATGGCTGGAGATTCTCGCAGGTCGCGCCGGTATGCCGCGCGGAAGTGCACCGCTGTCGGGCCCACGTTCTATCGTGCACACGTTCGATAACGAGGCGACACGGGTCGCGAACGAAACGAGAGGAGACGATCATGGATCCAGCGACGGTGGCCTGGCTCGACCAGCAGGACGCCTGGATGCGCGGCACGGTGCGGGACTACGGCTGGGCCGTGGAGTATGTCGGAGGGGTTACCTGCGGCCATCCGGGGTGCGGTGGTGGGGACGCCGATCAGCCGTTCGGCTACACGGTGGGATTGCACGGCATCGGGCACCCCGAGCTGCTGCTGTTCGGATGTGGTCAACGCGTGACGCTGCAGGTGCTCAACGGGCTGGCCACGCAGGTGATGCAGGGTGTGGATCTGCTGCACGGCCAGCAGTGTGAGGTGGACGGCTGGCCACGGGCGATGACGGTCGTGGCGGTGCCGAACCCCGAGCAGATCCTATTCGCGGCCTATCGGTTCTACCGGTGCGACCGCCCGGGCGCGATCGAGGCGCTGCAGGTGTGCTGGTCGGATTCGGCCGGCCGGTTTCCGTGGGAGCCGGGCTGCGACGCCGATGCTCGCCGGCAGCCACCGCCCGGCGCGTTCGCGGCGTGAGGCTCGTGCGTGAGGTGCGAGCACGCGCCGATGCTCGCGTGAACGATGACCGCTACCTGCTCGTCCGGTTCAACGACGACGTTGATGTGCCCAACGTGGTTCGGTTGGCGCGGGCTGACGCTCACCTGTACCGGGTGCTGCCCGGCTACGAGGCCGCCGGGGCTCTCACCCTGTCGGTGTTCCTGGTCAGCGGAGCAGCCGAGGCTCGCACGCTGACAGCGGGACTGGGGCAGACCCGGTTCGGCCTCACCACCGCCGGGCACGTGCGTGGCGCGGGGTTCGACGTCGTCGCCACGACAGTTCTCGAAGACGGGCGCCGCTGCCGTTCTCCGATCGCCACGCCGACATCGTCCTAGCTACCTACCCGGCCGGTGAAAGCCCCTACCGGCAATTGACGCGCGCCGACAGACGCAGGCTGAGGGAGGCGCTCGCCGATCGGTACGCGCGGGCCGTCACACTGTTCAACCCTCGCTACACCGTGACGCCACCCGCCGACCGGACCGGGGGAATACCATGAGTACCATGACCGGGCTCCCAGTGCTGGCCGCCGACCTGACCTACGTCAGGGTTAACGGTGGACGTGCCCACGCGGACATCGTCAACTGGAACGAGGACGCCGACCCGGTTGTCGGGCAGCACGTGCTGCTTGCCGGCGGCAGCTCCGAGCGGCTGGAGGCGGAGATCATCGAAATCCGCGCCGACGGCACAGTCACGTTGGCTGTGTTGGCGTATGCCTCACCACTGCGCAGTGCGACCTGATCGCGCTCCGCCCATCACTGTTCCCGTTGCGGGATCTCACGTCGCCGGTCCGCCCGGGCGAGGCAGCGCGTCCACCCGGCGCAGCATGGAACGCCGACGCAGGTAGTCGGCCAGGTGGTCGCGATGCCCGTCGCAGGCCGTCCAGATCTTCTCCCGGTCCGGGGTGTGGATGCGCGGGTTGTTCCACACCACTGCCCAGGCGGCCGGTTCGCGGCATCCCCGGGCAGAGCAGATCACGGAGTCGGGGCCCGCCCGTTCGGGGTCTGTCAGCGGGTATTCGGGCGGCACCGCTCAGCTCCCGCCGACGGGCTCGGGCTGCTGCCTGGTCGAGATGGCCAGCCGGTTCCATACGTTGATCGTGGCGATGGCCAACAGCAGCGCGGCCGTCTCCCGCTCGTCGAATCGCTCCTGTACGTCCGACCAGACGTCGTCCGGAACACCGTCCACGGAGATCAACGTCACCGCCTCCGTCAGCGCCAACGCCGCCCGTTCCCGGTCGGTGTACAGCCCCTCCACCTCACGCCAGGCGCGCAACACATCCAACCGCTGCGCAGACTCTCCTGCGGCCCGCGCATCCCGCAGGTGCATGTTCAGGCAGTAGGCGCAGCCGTTGATCTGGGACGCCCGGATCTTCACCAGTTCGTAGAGGGGCGCCTCGATGGGGCCCGACCGGTTGACCTTCTCCAGCCCGAGGACCGCCCGGTACGCCTCCGGGAAAACGCTGCCGACGTCCATTCGCTGCTTGCCCACTGCTCGCCTCCGTGACGCACCACCCAGTACGGCCGGTGCTGTTGCTGATTCTTTGCACCACCACACTCGGTTCTACTGCTGGACCGTCCCGACGGCAAGGATTGCGGCGCTGGCCGACCGTGGTGGATTGCGCCGCCGAGCCGGCCGGCCGATCCTGCTAGCCTGCCAGCAGAGGTGATGTGATGAGCCCGGATTCGGCAGCGGGCATAACCGCGGGCCAGATCATGACGGCACCGGTGGTGACCGTGGCACCCGAGGCTTCCGTCACCCACATCGCCGAACTCCTCACCACTCGGCGGTTCAGCGCGGTGCCGGTGGTCGACGGTGCCGGCGCGGTGCTCGGGTTGGTCAGCGAGCGGGATCTGCTGGCCCGACCGGGCCGCACGGCCCGCGAGGTGATGACCACCTCGGTGATCAGCGTCACCACCGACACCGACATCGAGCAGGTGCGCCGGATGCTGGTGGACGCCCCGATCCGCCGGGTGCCCGTGATGTCCGCCGGCCGGCTGGTCGGGATCATCAGCCGCCACGATCTGGTGGGTCGGATGGTGGAATGGGCCTGCGGGGTGTGCGGGGAGACGGTGCGCGGTGCGCATCCGCCGCTGGTGTGCCCCAAGTGCGGTGGCAGCGAGGACAGGTTTGCGCTGCAGGAGCAGCCGCCCGGTCCGTGACGATGTCGTTCGCGGCGATCGGGTCCGGCGTGGTGAAGGGATAGCAGCATGGCCGAAGGTGCACGCGCCGGCAGTCGCCGTCCGTCGACCAGGGGGGCGAGAACTTCTCGGGCCGGAACCGCAGCCGGTCGGACAACCTCTCGGAGTACGCGCACGATCGCAGGCTCTGGCAGCGGGCCCGACGCGGAGACGCTGATCGGCTACTACCGCGAGATGACGCTGATCCGCGAGTTCGAGCTGCGCGCCGGAGAGATGTACCAGCGGGCCAAGATCGGCGGATACTGCCATCTCAACCTGGGTGAGGAACCCACCGTGGTCGGCCTGATGGCCGCGCTACGGCCCACCGACTACCTGTTCACCAACTACCGAGAACATGGCTACGCGCTGGCCCGGGGCATGGACACCGGGCGGGTGATGGCCGAACTGTTCGGTCGGGCCGACGGCGTCTCGGCGGGTCGCGGCGGCTCGATGCACCTGTTCGACGCACGCCTGCGGTTCCTGGGCGGTTACGGCATCGTCGGTGGGCAGCTGCCGCCCGCCACCGGGGCCGCGCTGGCGCTGACCTACCGCGGCGCGCCGGGTCCGGATGCCGAGGCCGTGATGTGTCAGATGGGCGACGGCACCACCAATATCGGAGCGTTTCACGAATCGCTGAACCTCGCGGCGATCTGGCACCTGCCGATCGTGTACGTGATCATCAACAACGGCCTGGGTATGGCGACCACCGTGGAGCATGCCTCCGGCGAGCCCGAGCTGTACAAGCGCGGATGCTCCTATCGGATCCCCGGCGAGCGGGTGGACGGTGACGATCCCGCCGTGGTGCGCGCCGCGGCGACGGCGATGCTGGACCGGGCCAGGATCGAGCGGCAACCCGGCCTGCTCGAGGTGATGTCGCACCGGCTGCGCGGGCATTCGGTGGTCGACCCGGCGCGGTATCGCAGCAGGGAGGAGACCGAGCAGCTGCGCTCGCTGGACCCCTTGCCGGCCTACCGACGGAGGCTCGTCGGTGACGGCGTGCTGGACGACGACGTCGCGGCGCGGATCGAGTCCGAATCCGCCGATAAGGTCGCTGCGGCAGTCGCTTTCGCCGACGCCAGCGCGGAACCGGCGGCGAGCACATTGTTCGACTTCGCGTATGCGACCGACGTGCCGAATGCGCCGGTGCTGATGCCCGGCGATCCGGTGCTGCCCGCCGGCTGGGACGAGGGGGAGTGACCGTGGTGCGCGACGGTGAAGGCGGTCGGTGGACCGGCGGTGACGGCAATGGCTGAGATCAGCTATCGGCAGGCGCTACACGACGCACTGCGTGCCGAGATGCTTCGGGACCAGTCCGTGATCCTGCTGGGCGAGGAGATCGGAATCTTCGAGGGTTCGTACAAGATCACCGCGGGCCTGCTGGACGAGTTCGGTCCGGAGCGGGTGCGCGACACACCCATCGCCGAGGAGGGTTTCGTCGGAGCGGCCATCGGGGCGGCCATGCTCGGCATGCGCCCCGTCGTCGAGATCATGACGATCAACTTCTCGCTGCTGGCGATCGACCAGATCGTCAACCACGCCGCCAAGATCTACGGGATGTTCGGCGGGCAGACACCGGTGCCGATGGTGATCCGGACACCGGGCGGCGGCGGACAGCAGCTGGCGGCCACCCACTCGCAGAACATCGAGGTCTGGTACGCGCACGTGCCGGGCCTGAAGGTGCTGGCTCCGGCCACCCCGGCCGATGCGAAGGCGATGCTGACGGCCGCGATTCGGGACAACGATCCCGTGCTGCTGCTGGAGAACCTATCGCTGTACAACACCAAGGGTGAGGTGCCCGACGGTGAGCAGGTCGCCACCATCGGCGCCGCTCAGGTCACGGTGCCCGGCACCGATCTGACCGTCGTTGGCTACTCGCGCTCGGCGGTGATCGCCAAGGACGTGGCGCGCCGATTCGCCGAGCAGGGCGTCTTTATCGAGGTGGTCGACCTGGCCAGCCTGCGGCCGTTGGACCGACGGACCATCTGCGCGTCGGTCCGCAAGACCGGGCGGGCGGTGATCCTGGAGGACGACTGGCTCACCTACGGTGTCGGGGCCGAGATTGCGGCCACCATCGCCGAGGGCGCATTCGACTATCTGGACGCCCCGGTTCGCCGGGTGGCTGCAGCGGAAGTGCCGCTGCCGTACGCGAAGTCGCTGGAGCGGATCGCGCTGCCGGATGCAGATGCGCTGATCCGGGTGATCAACGAACAACTCGACGCGACCAGATTCGTGCGCACCAGCGCAGCGGGAAGGGCGTGACCAGCGATGCCTGACGTGTTCATGCCGCGCCTGTCGGACACCATGGAAGAGGGCTCGATCGCCCAGTGGCTCAAGGCCGAGGGCGACGAGATCCACCGTGGCGACGTGCTGGCCGAGATCGAGACCGACAAGGCCGTGATGGACCTGGAGGCCTACGAGGGCGGGGTGCTGGAAAGGATCCTGGTGCAGCCCGGTCAGATGGTGCCCATCGGCGCCCCCATCGCGGTGATCGGCGACGGGTCGGGATCATCCTCCGGTGCTGTCGGTGCGGACAGCGACTCCGGTGCGGGAGCCGAGGCAGGTGTGGACAGCCCGGCGGCGGAACCCACAGGCGGCACCGGGACCGCGGCCCAGCAGCCGCCCACCGGGGCCGAGCCGCCGGCTGCGGCTCCGGCCATCCCGGCAACCGGTGACGGCCGGCTGAAGGCCTCGCCGGTGGTGCGCTCCCTGGCCCGCACACACGGCATCGACCTGTCGAGGATCACCGGAACCGGGCCGGGCGGCCGGATCATTCGCGCCGACGTGGAGCAGTTGCTGGGTCGGCCCGCGGCGCCGGGCGCCACCGGATCGGCGATCGCGTCGACGTCCTCGTCACCGACGCCACCATCGGCCCAACCGACCACCGGCCCGGCGGGGCCGACCACCGCTCCGGTGGGCGTTGCCGGCCCGGACGACGAGCGGATTCCGCTGACCACCATTCGCAAGGTCACGGCGCGGCGGCTATCCGAGGCCGCGCTGGTGCCCGCGTTCCAGCTCACCACCGTGCTGGACGCGTCCCGGCTGACCGAGCTGCGCCGAGACATCAACACTCGGCTGGCCGGCAACGGCGTCAAGATCAGCGTCACCGACCTGCTGGTGCGGGCCAGTGCCGTCGCGTTGCGCGCGCACCCGGAGATCAACTCCTCCTTCGGCGGGGACGCGATCATTCGGCACCATCGGGTCAACGTCGGCATCGCCGTCGCGCTGGACGACGGGCTGATCGTGCCGGTTGTCAAGGACGCGGATCGCAAGTCGGTCAGCGAGATTGGCGCCCAGGCCAGGGATCTGGCTACCCGGGCACGGGCCGGCAAGCTGACGCCGGACGAGTTCACCGGCGGCACCTTCACCATCAGTAATCTCGGTATGTACGGCATCGACAGCTTCGTCGCGGTGCTCAATCCGCCGGAGGCTGCGATCCTCGCGGTCGGATCCACGCTGGACGAGCCGGTGGTGATCGACGGGGAGGTTCAGGTGCGCCCGCGGATGCGCATGACGCTCACGGTGGACCATCGGGTGGCCGACGGTGCCACCGGGGCCGCCTTCCTGCGGGACCTGACCGACCTGCTTGCCGAGCCGCTGCGGATCCTGGTCTGACGGCCATCATGGCGCCAGCGCGGAGGGTATCGGTGCGCCCACGCGCCGTCCAGAGGCGATGACGGTGCGACCGGAACCGGGCGGAGGGCAGCCGGTGTCGATGTCGCGTCGCGCGGCCGTGCTGGCGGAGCCTGGCACGCGGGTGTGGTTGCTGCCCTTCCTGATTGCGGGCGTGGCGTGCCTGGTGGGCGGGGGCCTGCTGGCCGCCGCCACTGCCTATGTGACGACCCAGAAGACCGCCTGGGCCACGGCCTATGTCGTGCTGGTCGGCGGGGTGGCCCAAGTGGCGCTGGGCGCCGCGGTCACCTGGCTGCGCCCGGCGGCGAACCGGCGCTGGGGTCAGATCGCCTTCGTCTGCTGGAATCTCGGAAACGCCGGGGTGCTCGCCGGGCAGTTGGCGGCGCTGGTGGTGCTGACCGACGTTGGCAGTGCGCTGCTGGTGGTCGCGCTGGCACTGGTGCTGGCCGCTACGGCGCGCCGCCGCGCGTCCCGTGGGTTCTCCCGGTACGGCCCGACTCCCGAGCACCGGCAGCCGCCACATCCGGTGCTGCTGTGGGCGTTCCGGGCGCTGCTGGTGATCCTGCTGGCCGGCATCGTCGTCGGCACCGTGTTGGCCCACATCGCCGGCTGACCGCCGGTGCCTGCGATGGCCAGGTCCCTCGCGCGGGAATCGGCCCTGCGGAACCGGCCCTGCGGAACCGGCGCCCTGACTCAGGGCAGATCGCGCCGCATGATCAGCCGAGGCAGGCCGCCGGCCACGGCATCGGTGGTGCCCACCACTCGGAACCCGGCTCGGTCGAACATCGCCCTGGTTCCCACGAATGCCATGGTCTGATCCATCCGACCTGACGGGTCGACGGGGTGCGCCTCGACGGCGGGCGCATCGTGCGAGGCGGCGTAGGCGACGGCACCCTCGATCAGCTGCGCGGTGACTCCCTGTCGGCGATGGCCCGGGCGTACCACGATGCAGACGATGCTCCAGACCGGAATGTCATCGACCGGCATGATGAGCCGGGAACGGGTCAGCCGGCTGATCTCGGTGCGCGGGCCGATGTTGCACCAACCGACCGGCACGCCGTCCCGGTACGCCACCACTCCGGGTGGGTGTTGCCGCTCGCACAGGCGACGCATCGCCTGCTCACGATCGCCGCCGCCGAGCTCGTCGATCTCCTTGGCCCGCAGTCGATGCGACAGACACCAGCAGTGGTTGCGGCGCCGAGTCCTGTTGACGACGTCCGCGAAGTCCTCGAATCGGTCCGGCGTCACCGGATGCGTCTGCCACGTCATGGTGCCTCCTGATCACGACCCACCGACAGGGGCGGCGGGCCCGACCGGTTGATGCGCACGGCGTCCGTCAGGCCCCCAGTCGCTGGCGCAACACGTACTGCAGGATGCCGCCGTGCCGGTAGTAGGCCCGTTCGGTCGGGGTGTCGATCCGCACCACGGCGGTGAACTCCCGCGGTGAGCCTGCGTCCGGCTGCGCCCGCACCGTCACCGTTTCCGGCACGTCGTTGACTCCGGCCAGTCCCACGATCGAGTACTCCTCGGTGCCGTCCAGCCCCAGCGACTCGGCGTTCTCACCGTCGGAGTACTGCAGGGGCAGCACTCCCATGCCGATCAGGTTGGACCGGTGGATCCGCTCGAACGACTCGGCCAGCACTGCCTTCGCGCCCAGCAGGATGGTGCCCTTGGCCGCCCAGTCCCGCGAGGAACCGGAGCCATACTCCTTGCCGGCCAGGACGATCAGCGGCACCCCATCAGCTGCGTACTGCTGCGCCGCGTCGTAGATGGTGGTTTGCTCGCCACCGGGCAACACTCGGGTGAAGCCGCCCTCGACCGAGCCATTTTCAGAATCCAGCAGCTGATTGCGCAGCCGGATGTTGGCGAACGTGCCGCGGATCATCACCTCGTGGTTGCCACGCCGCGATCCGTAGGAGTTGAAGTCCCGCGGCGTCACCTCGTGCGCGATCAGGTAGGCACCCGCCGGGGAGTCCCGCTTGATGGACCCGGCCGGTGAGATGTGGTCGGTGGTCACCGAGTCGCCCAACTTCGCCAGCACCCGCGCGCCAGTGATGTCGGCCAGCGGCTCGGGCTGCACGGCCATCCCGTCGAAGTACGGCGGCTGTCGGACGTAGGTCGAATCGTCCTGCCAGTCGAAGCGCTCGCCCTCCGGGACGGGCAGGCCGTTCCAGTTCTCGTCACCGGAGTAGACATTCGAATAGCCCTCGGTGAACATCCGCGCCTCCACGCAGGAATCCACCACTTGCTTGATCTCCGCCGTGCTGGGCCAGATGTCGGCCAGGTACACCGGCCGCCCGTCGCTGCCGGTGCCCAGCGGGTCGCGGGTCAGGTCGACGTGCATGGATCCCGCCAGCGCGTAGGCCACCACCAGCGGGGGGGAGGCCAGGAAGTTCATCCGGGACTGCGGGTGGATCCGGCCCTCGAAGTTGCGGTTGCCGGACAGCACCGCGGCAACCGTCAGGTCCCCGGCGTCGACCGCGGCCGCGACCTCCTCCGGCAGCGGCCCGGAGTTGCCGATGCAGGTGGTGCAGCCGTAGCCGACCAGGTTGAAGCCGAGCTTGTCCAGGTACGGCGCCAGTCCGGACCGCTCGATGTAGTCGGTCACCACCCGAGACCCGGGCGCCAGTGAGGTCTTGACCCACGGCTTGCTGGCCAGGCCCTTCTCCACGGCATTGCGCGCCAGCAGCGCCGCCCCGATCATCACCGACGGGTTGGAGGTATTCGTGCAGGACGTGATTGCCGCGATCACCACGTCACCGTTGTCGATGCTGGTGTCGGTACCCGCCAGGGTCAGCGGCTGCCTGTTGGACGGCCAGTCGTGCCGCCGGCCGCAGGTGCACGCCCCCCGTGGCGCCTTGGCGTCGGCCAGGGTGCCGTCACCTTCGAAGGGGTCGCTGGCCGGGAAGGTGTCGTCGATCGCATCGTCCAGGGCGGTCAGCGTGCGCACGTTGGCGCTCGGGTCGGCCAGCAGGTTCTCCACCGTGTGCTGCGCCAGGGTCAGCGGGATGCGGTCCTGCGGCCGCTTCGGCCCGGCGATCGACGGCTCGATGGCGCCCAGGTCCAGCTCCACCACCTGGGAGTAGGCGACCTCGTGCGCCGGATCGTGCCACAGGCCCTGCGCCTTGGCGTAGGCCTCCACCAGGGCGACCTGTTCGGCGCTGCGCCCGGTGAAGCGCAGGTAGTCCAGGGTCTCGTCGTCGATCGGAAAGATGGTGCAGGTGCAGCCGTACTCCGGGCTCATGTTGCCGATGGTGGCGCGGGTGGCCAGTGGCACGTTCGCCACGCCGGAACCGAACAGCTCCACGAACTTGCCGACCACGCCGGTCTGGCGCAGCAGCTCGGCCACCGTCAGCACCATGTCGGTGGCGGTGACGCCCTCGCGCAGCTCCCCGGTCAGCCGCAGCCCCACCACCTCGGGCAGCAGCATGGACACCGGCTGGCCCAGCATGGCCGCCTCGGCCTCGATGCCGCCGACACCCCAGCCCAGCACACCGAGCCCGTTGACCATGGGGGTGTGCGAGTCGGTACCGACCAGGGTGTCCGGGTAGGCCATCGGCAGGCCGGAGTGCTCCGAGATGCGGGTGCCGCTGCCCGCGCCGAACACCACCCGGGACAGGTACTCCAGGTTCACCTGGTGGCAGATCCCGGTGTCCGGCGGAACGACGACGAAGTTGTCGAAGGCGTGCTGGGCCCAGCGCAGCAGTTGGTAGCGCTCCTTGTTGCGCTCGAACTCCAGGTCGGCATTGATCTTGAACGACGCGGCGCGGCCGAAATCCTCGGCGATGACGGAGTGGTCGATCACCAGCTCCACCGGGATCAGTGGGTTCACCTGCTGCGGATCCCCGCCCAGGTCGCTCATCGCGTCCCGCATGGCCACCAGGTCCACCACCGCCGGGACTCCGGTGAAGTCCTGTAACAGCACCCGGGCCGGATTGAACTGGATCTCGGTGTGGGCCACGTCGGTGGCGTTCCAGTCGGCCAGCGCGCGGATCTGATCCGCCGTCACCGCTGCGCCGTCCTCGTGGCGCAGCAGGTTTTCCAGCAGCACCTTCAGGCTGTAGGGCAGGTGGTCGGCGCCGGGCACGGCGTCCAGCCGGTAGATCTCGAACTCCCGATCACCGACGGCGAGGGTGCCTCGCGCGTTGAAGCTGTTGGCCGAACTGGTGCTGTCGTTGGTGGTGGATGCCATCCGGGACTCCCGATGCGAGTTGCGTGCCGCGCACGCGCCGCCAGCGGCGTGACGCAGGCCTTGCTCCTATGCTGCCCCGGCCCCCGCAGGACTGCCACCCCGCCCCCAACCCGGGGGGACCGGGCGTGCGGGGTGCGGGGGGCGGTGAGACGATGGGGGCGTGAGCATAGTGGCCGGATCGCTGGCTGGATCGCTGACGGCGTCTACCGTCGCGATCGGCGGTGCCGGCGGCGACGAGATCGAGGCGTACCTGGCGCGGCCGGCCGGATCGCACGCGCGTGGCGGGGTCGTGGTGATCCACCACCTGCCGGGGTACGACCGCAGCATGAAGGAGATCACCCGGCGGTTCGCCGAGATCGGCTACGACGCGATCTGTCCCAACCTGTATTCCCGGCAGGCGCCCGGGGCGGCGCCGGCCGAGGCCGCCGAGCTCGTGCGGTCGCAGGGCGGCATCACCGACGACCAGCTGCTCGGCGACGTGGCGGGCGCGGCGGCGCATCTGCGTGGCCTCGACACCGGCAACGGGAAGGTCGGGGTCATCGGCTATTGCTCGGGTGGGCGGCAGTCGGTGCTGGCGGCCTGCGGCCTGGACGTGGACGCAGCAGTGGACTGCTATGGGGCGTTCGTCACCGGCACCCCACCCGAGGGATTCCCGCTGAAGGTGACGAACCTGGTGGCGCAACTGCCGGATCTGCGCTGCCCCTTGCTCGGCCTGTTCGGCAACGACGACGCCGCGCCCAGCGCCGCGCATGTCGACGAGCTGGAGCAGATCCTGCGGCGCGAGGGCAAGACCTTCGAATTCCACCGCTACGACGGTGCCGCGCATGCCTTCTTCTCGCCGGACCGGCGGTCCTATCGGGTGGACGCGGCGAACGATGGCTGGCAGCGGATCGAGCGCTTCTTTGGCAGCTACCTGGCCGGGCCCTGAGAAACCCTCGGACCGGGCGCACGACCCACGCACCACGGGGAACGTGCTTCACACACCATCAACACCTCGGCGTCGTACGGTCGGAAGGATAGGCGGTGACCCCCACCCAGCTGCGGGCCTTCGCCGCCGTCGTCCGCCTCGGCTCGGTGAAGCGGGCCGCCGCCGAGCTGGACGTCAGCGAATCGGCGGTGTCGCTGCATATTGCCGCGCTGCGCAAGGAACTGGGCGATGCGTTGTTCACCCGAACCGGTTCGGGGCTGGCGTTCACCCCCGGCGGGCTGCGGTTAGCCAGCCGCGCCGCCGAGATGCTGGGGCTCGCCGACCGCACGGTGCTGGAGGTCAGCCAGGCCGGCCATGGTCGACGCATGCTGCGGGTGGCCGCGTCCGGCCTGTTCGCCGAGCACGCCGCGCCGGGTCTGATCGAGCTGTTTGCCGGCCGGGCCGACGACCTCGACGTCGAACTGAGCCTGCACGGGCCGCGGGAGTTCGATGCGTTGCTGCGCAACAGGACCGTAGACGCCGCGATCGGCCCGCACGCGCCGGCGCCGGGCGAGGATGTTGCCAGCAGGCCGTTCCTGAACTACCAGGTGATCGCAGTGGTGGGCGCCGGGCATCCGCTGGCCGGGGCCCATCCCGGACTGGCGGAGCTGCGCCGGCAGACTTGGTTATTGGGCCCGGCCGCCGCGGGCGGCCTCGGATTGGTACCGCAGCTGATTCACCGGCTGGGCATTCCCGAGGAGCATCAGCAGATCTTTCAGAGCCAGGCGGCCGCGGTGGAGGAGACCAAGAGAGGTCGCGGGGTGGCGCTGGTGGTGTCGTTCGCCGCGGCGGCCGATGTCGCTGCCGGCGACCTGGTGCGACTTCAGGGTGCCGCTCTGCACGCGGACGGCACCTGGGGTATCCGCACGCTGACCGGGTCGGCGGCGCCGCCGGCCGCAGCTGAGTTGGCTCGATTCGTCACGACACCCCGTGCCATTCAGGCGATGTTGCGCGGGTCGGGGGTGACTGTTGGGCGGTTCCGGCCGTCCATCCACGTCACGTTGTGGAGCTGACCCGGGCGGACCTGGCTGCTGATGCACGGCGGACGCCGGTCCCCGGTGACGGAGCCGCCAGACGCGTCGCGTCGATGGCGGCGATGACGCTGCGCAGATCGGTGACGGTACCGCCGGGCAGGAACTCGTCGCAGAACGGCAGGGCAGCGGCCATGGTGGACACCAAGGGCTGATACCCGGCAACTGACGCCCGCGGGTTGATCCACATCACCCGGTGGGCGCGCCGCCGCAGCCGGGCCATGGCGCGTTCCAGGCGCTCCGGGGGCTCGCTGTCCCAGCCATCCGAACCGATCAGCACCACCGCTCCGCGCAGCAGCCCACCGTGCCTGCCGGCGAGTAGCGCCGCGAGGTTGGCCGCGATCCGGGTGCCGCCGAATCGGTCAGCCACCGCCGCCGTTGCCGCCGCCACCGCCTCGGCGGGGGAGTGCTGGGTCAGTGCCGGGGTGAGTCTGGTGAGTCGGGTGGCGAAAGCGAACGCCTCGGCGTCCGCGCCGAGTACCAGCGCGCGCATCAAGTGCAGGTAGGCGGTGGCCTCGGCCTGCATGGAGGCGCTCACGTCGCAGATCATGACGACCCTGCGAGGTCGCCAACGGGGGGCCGCGGTCACCAGGGCCATCGGTTCGAAGCCGGTGCGCCGCGCCCGGGACACGGTGGCGCGCAGGGCGATCCGGTGTCCAGCGGGATCGATGACCATTCGGCGGGTGCGGCGGCGCGGCCAGCGAGCAGCCGCGTGGGCCAGCCAGTCGCCCAGCATCGCAAGCTGGGCGGGCTGCAGTTGACCGAACGGAGTGTCGGTCAACCCGGACAGTTCGCTGGGCAGCCGCAGTGGCAGCACGGTCGGTGGGCGGCTGTCTTTGTCCGCGTCGTCCGTGCGCGGCGACACCGCGGGAAGAGTTGCCCAGGGCAGACCGGATCCCGGTTCGTCGTCACCATCCGAGCCGGGCAATCCGTGGTACTCCTCGTCGTCGCGGCCGGTTGCCGGCAGCGAGTGGCGTCGCGCATTCGGGTCCAGCGGCAGCACCGCGTCGCCGAACACCGCCTCGAATACCGCGTCAAACCGAGGAATCTCGGACCTCCGCCGCACCAGGGTGATTCGGCATGCCCAATACACGTCACTGCGGTGCTCCAGGGCGACCACCCGCAGCGCCCGGACCAGGTCGGCGGTGGCGGTGAGGTCCACCGGGACCCCTGCACTGCGCAGCCGCGCCGTCAGCGACACGGCGAACGCGGCGCGATCCATGCCGCGCAGCACTCCGGATGGCGCTCCGGACGGCACTGCGGACAGCGCTCTTGGCGCCGACCCGGGGTGGCTGCCGTTGGCCGTGGCAGGACCGTCCGCTGCCGGGCAGGGCCTGGGTGTGCTCATCGGCGGGCAGACCGCCGATCAGCGGGTGGGCGCCGGGTAGCCCCACCCGTCCAGCGCGTCCAACATGGCGTCCCGATCGTCCGGCGTCTTGGCGATGGTGCCGAGGGAGGCGACAATGTCCTCCCGGACCAGGTTGGTGGCGCCCAGTGCCGCCAGCGCAGATACCCAGTCGATGGTCTCGGCCAGCCCAGGGGCCTTATCCAGATCGAGAGTGCGTGCCCGACCGACGAAGTCGGTGGTCGAGGCGATCAGCGCGTCGACCGCACCGGGCACCCGCCGGCGCACGATGGTCGCGGCCCGCTCCCGGTCCGGGAATTCGATCCAGTGATACAGACAGCGCCGCCGCAGCGCGTCGTGCAGTTCCCGGCTGCGGTTGCTGGTCAGGATCACGACCGGTGGCCTGGCGGCGGTGAACGTGCCGAGCTCCGGAATGGTGACGGCCGCTTCGCCCAGGAACTCCAGCAGCAGGGCTTCAAACTCGTCGTCCGCGCGATCGATCTCGTCGATCAGCAGGACCGCCGGGGTGGCCCCCTGGTATCGAACCGCGGCCAGGATCGGTCGCTGCGACAGGTACTCCTCGGCGAACAGGTCGGCCTGCGCGACCGATTGCCCGCTGGCCTCCGCCAATCGAATCGCCAGCAGCTGACGTTGATAGTTCCACTCGTACAACGCCTCCGCGGCGGTCAGGCCCTCGTAACACTGCAGCCGAATCAGCGGTGCGCCGATGGCCGCGGCGATGGCCTTGGCCGCGGTGGTCTTGCCGACGCCTGGTTCGCCCTCCAGCAGCAGCGGGCGGCGCAGCAGCGTCGCGAAGTACACGGCGGCGGCCAGGCCGTCGTCGGCCAGGTAGTCCACCGCATCCAGCTTGGCCCGGACGGCCACGGCGTCGGCGAACAGCCGTTGGTCGCCGGGCGTCGATGGTGCGGTCGGCGCGGAGGGCATATCTGTCACGGTAGCCCGGTCACCCCCGCGTGCTGGGCGGCGTAGGCATCCCGGCAGCCGGGACGGCAGAAGTAGAAGTCCTCGCCGTTCAGGTGCAGGTGCGGGGTATCGGGCATCACCGTTACCGACATGCCGCACACCGGGTCCACGGCCTGCACGGGGGTCAACGCCGCTGCCGGCAGCCCCACTGATGGCGCTACCGCCTGCGGTGACGTGCCCTCCGGCGCTGCGCCCCGAATCGCCGCCACCACCTCGGCCATGATCGACAATGCGATCTCGGGGGCCGTGCGGGCACCGATCCACAGTCCGGCCGGGGTATGCACCCGGGATCGCTCCGCGTCCGACACGCCCAACTCGTCCAGCACTCCGGTGCCGCGGCGACGGCTGGCGACCAGCGCTATGTAGCCGACGCCGGCGTCGAGCGCCGCGCGGAGCGTCTCCGGCTCGCCCGGGCCGTGGCTGGCCAGCACCACGGCGGCGCAGCCGGCAAGCTCGTCGACGCTGAGGGCGTCCCAGCCGGGCGAGGAACCGACGGGTCTCGTGTCCGGCTCGGGGAGCGCTGCGTATCCCAGGAACGCCACAGTGGCCCGCAACGCCTCGGCGATCGGCGTGGACCCCGTCACCGCCACCACCGGCGCGGGAAGTACCGGCTGCAGGAAGATCTCCACCGCGCCGCCGGACAGGCACGGATTGACCACCACCTGGGCACCGGGTGTCGCCGGGAATTCCGCAGTCCCGTCCGGCAGCACGCGCAGCAGGGTGGCGGCGCCGTCGGCCAGTGCCGCCAGCGCCGCGGTTCGCACCGAACTCTGCGTGCACTGGCCGCCGACGAAGCCCTCCATGGTGCCGTCCGGCAGCACGATGGCGCCGTCGCCCGCGCGGACCGAGGTGGGCGGCTGGGCGCGCACCACCGTGGCATGCACGAACGGCGTGCGGGCGCCGGTCAATTCCGTCACCCGCTCGGAGATCTGTTGGCTCACTGTCCTCCTCCCGCGCCTTGTGAGTCTGTCGTGGCGCTATACCGTCACCTCAGACTCACAAGCCGGTTCTAGATCGGCGGCTGCAGGGTGCCCTGCATGGCCTCCCACACCCGCGACGGCGTGAGCGGCATGTCCGCGTGCCGCACCCCGAACGGGGCCAGTGCGTCGATCACCGCGTTCACCACCGCGGGCGGCGATCCGACCGTCGCCGACTCCCCGACACCCTTGGCGCCGATCGGATGGTGCGGAGATGGAGTGACCGTGAAACCCGTCTCCCAGTCCGGCACCTCCAGCGCCGTCGGAATGAGGTAGTCCATCAGCGATCCGCCCAGGCAGTTCCCCTGCTCGTCGAAGGCGATGATCTCCATCAGCGCCATGCCCACGCCGTCGGTGAGCCCGCCGTGCACCTGGCCCTCGATGATCATTGGGTTGATCCGGGTGCCGCAGTCGTCCACCGCAATGAACCGACGGATCTTCACCTCGGCGGTGCCCGGATCGACGTCCACCACGCAGATGTAGGCACCGTTGGGGTAAGTCAGGTTGGACGGGTTGTAGCAGACCTCGGCGTCCAGGCCGCCCTCGATACCCTCCGGAAGATCACCGGCACCGTGCGCGCGCATGGCGATCTGCTGGATCGTCACCGACTTCTCGGGATCCCCGGCAACGTGGAATGATCCCTTGTCCCACTCCAGGTCTGCCACGCTGACCTCGAGCATGCCGGAGGCGATAATGCGTGCCTTGTCGCGAATCTTGCGGGACACCAGCGCGGCTGCGGCGCCGGACACCGGGGTGGACCGGCTGCCGTAGGTGCCCAGCCCGAACGGGGTCTGGTCGGTGTCGCCGTGCACCACTTCGATGTCCGCCGGTGGTATGCCCAGTTCCTCGCCGACTATCTGCGCGAACGTTGTCTCGTGGCCCTGACCCTGGGTCTGCACACTCAGTCGCACCACGGCCTTGCCGGTCGGGTGGATGCGCAGTTCGCAGCCGTCGGCCATGCCCAGGCCCAGGATGTCCATGTCCTTGCGAGGCCCGGCGCCGACCGCCTCGGTGAAGAACGCCATCCCGATGCCCATCAGTTCGCCGCGCGCTCGCTTCTCCGCCTGCTCGCGGCGAAGTTCGTCGTAACCGGCAATGCGCAGCGCCTCGTCGAGCGTGGCCTGATAATCGCCCGAGTCGTAGACCCAGCCGGTCTGCGTGGTGTAAGGGAACTGCTCTGGCCTCAGCAGGTTTCGCCGCCGCAATTCCACCGGATCCATCTTCAGCTCATAGGCAAGGCAGTCCACCAGTCGCTCCACCAGATACACCGCCTCGGTGATCCGGAACGAGCAGGCGTAGGCCACCCCACCGGGTGCCTTGTTGGTGTAGACCGCCGTCATATGGCAGTAGGCGGCTTGTAGGTCGTAGCTGCCACAGAAGACACCGAAGAATCCGGCGGGGTATTTGACCGGTGCCGCAGTGCCGTTGAACGCCCCGTGGTCGGCCAGCACGTTGGTGCGGATCGCCAGGATCTTTCCGTCCTTGGTTGCAGCGATCTCGCCGCGCATGATGTAGTCGCGCGCGAACCCGGTGCTGGTCAGGTTCTCCGACCGGTCCTCCATCCACTTGACGGGCTTGCCCAGCAGCAGTGACCCGACGATGGCACACACGTAACCGGGGTAGATCGGCACCTTGTTGCCGAACCCGCCGCCGATGTCCGGGGAGATGACGCGGATCTTGTGCTCAGGCAGGCCGGCGACAATGGCATACAGCGTGCGGTGCGCGTGCGGCGCCTGCGTGGTCGACCACAGCGTGAGCTTGCCGTCGATCGGGTCGAGATCGGCGACCGCGCCACAGGTCTCCATCGGCGCCGGATGCACTCGCGGGTAGACCATGTCCTGGGTGACGACCACGTCGGCGGAGGAGATGACTCGCTCGGTGGCGTCGGAGTCCCCGGTTTCCCAGTCGAAGACGTGGTTGTCGGTCTTGCCCTCCAGGTCGTCACGGATCACCGGCGCATCGGGCTCCAGCGCGCGGCGGGCGTCTACCACCGGCGGCAGTTCCTGGTAGCTGACCTCGATCAGTTCCAGGGCGTCCCGGGCGGAGTAGCGGTCCTCGGCCACCACGAACGCGACCTCCTGGCCCTGGAAGCGCACCTTGTCGGTGGCCAGGACGGCCTGCACATCGTTCGACAGTGTCGGCATCCAGGCCAGGTTCTTCTCGGCCAGCATCGCACCCGTGACCACCAGCTTGACCTTGGGATGTGCCTGGGCGGCGCTGATGTCGATCCCGGTGATTCTGGCGTGCGCCAGCGGGGAGCGCAGGATGGCCAGGTGCAGCATGCCGGGCAGGGCGATGTCGTCCAGGTAGTGACCCTTGCCACGGATGAACCGGGGGTCCTCCTTGCGCAGCATCCGGCCGTGCCCGACCGGATGCTGGTCGTTGTCGACGAACGCAGTGACGCGATCGGCCAGCGGAGGCTCGACGGGAGTATCGACGGTCGCGGTCATGACATGCTCCCCGCGGTAACCGGCTCCAACGGGGCCGACGGCGGATCGGGCTGCAACGTGGTGCGGGTGCCGGCCTGTTCCGAGGCCGCCCATCGGATCGAGCGGACGATGGTGGCGTAGCCGGTGCACCGGCAGATCTGCCCGGAGATCGCCTCGCGGATCTGCTGCTCATTCGGATCGGGGTTGCGGTCCAGCAGCGCGCGGGCCGTCATCATCATGCCGGGGGTGCAGAAGCCGCACTGCAATCCGTGACAGTTCATGAAGCCCTGCTGCACCGGGTCCAGCTCGCCGCCGACCGCCAAGCCCTCCACGGTGCGTATCTGGTGCCCGTCGGCCATGGCGGCCAGCACGGTGCACGACTTGACCGGTTCGCCGTCCATCAGCACCACGCAGGTGCCGCAGTTGCTGGTGTCGCAGCCCCAGTGCGTGCCGGTGAGCCCCAGGTGATCGCGGAGGAAGTGCACCAGCAGCAGCCTGCCCTCGATCTCCCGGGTCACCTCCTCACCATTGACGGTCATGGTGACCTGCATGGCCCTTCAGCTCCCTTCTGCGCTGGTCGCCTCGGTGGCCCGCTCGACGGCCCGGCGCAGTGCCCGGCGGGTCAGTTCGTTCGCGAGATGCCGCTTGTACTCTGCGCTCCCGCGTTGGTCGGTGACGGGATCGCAGCCCTGCGCGGCGAGTTCGCCTGCCTCGGCGTACAGCTCTTCGGACGGGGTCTGGCCGCGCAGCGCCGCCGTCACCGCTGGCAGACCGGTTGTGTTCGGGCCGACCGCCGCTAACCCGACTCGGGCGTCGGCGATCACGGCGTCGGCACCACCGGTCAGCCACACCGCTGCCCCGGCGGACACCACTGCCCAATCGCCGGCGCGGCGTTCCACCTTGTAATAGGCGCTGCCCCCGTGCGGCCGCACTGGAAAGCGCACCTCGGTGAGCATTTCGGCTGCGCCGACTGCCGTCTCGTACGGTCCGCGATGGAATTCCTCCATCGAGACCACTCGCTCGCCACCGGAGCCACGGATCACGCAGCTAGCGTCCAATGTGGTGCACACCGCGGACAGGTCCTCCGACGGATCGGCTTGACACAGCGAGCCTCCCAGCGTGCCCCGATTGCGCACGACCGGGTCGGCGATCACCCGCTCGGCGTCCGCGAAGATGGGGAAAACCCGCGCCAGATCGGCGGACTCGGCAAGTTCACGGTGCCGGGTCATGGCGCCGATGCGGACCTGGTCGGCCTCCAGGGTGATGTACCCGAGCTCGTCGTGCAGACCGTTGATGTCGACCAGATACTCGAAGTTGGCCAGCCGCAACTTCATCATCGGCAGCAGGCTGTGCCCCCCGGCCACGATCTTGGCACTGTCGCCGAGCCGCTCCAGCAGCCCGATGGCCGCCTCGACGCTGGTGGCCCGCTCGTATTCGAACGGTGCGGGAACTTGCATGCCGCGCTCCCTTCCTCGATGGCGCCGGGTCCTGGATTGCCGACGCCGGACCGGGCGACGGGAGCGTTGGTCGAACCACGCCATGGGCCCCGCACGGCGCCGGTTGCCTCATTGGGCGTCAGTTGAGTCAGAAAGTCAATGCCGACCTAAGCGCATCCTTAGGTCGGCATTGACCGGCTCGGGACACTGCGCGAGGGTGCGCAGTTGTTGTGGGGCACACGGTTTGCCGCCAAGCTCTGCGAAGCGCTCGCAGATGCGTCATGTAGTCGGGCAGCATCTCCGCGAATGCGGCGTTCGGAGGTGGGCGCTGCACCCGAACGGAACCTGGAGGGGAGGCGAGATGATCGCCCCGGTGTGGGCACGATGGTTGCTCGGCGTCGCAATGCTCATCGTGACCGGGTACCACCTGGTGCGGATCGTTCGCCGGTACCGCGGCGCGCACCGAACTGCGCGGGTGGCCGATCTGTGGCACGCCGCGCCGGTGGCCGATCTGTGGCACGCCGCGCCGGTCGCCGATCTGTGGCACGCAGCGATGGCCGCTGGGATGGGGCTGATGGCGCTCGGAGTGGTCGGGCACGGCGCAGGCTGGTGGCTGCTGATGTTCGGCATCGGGGCTGCCGTACTCGCCGGGCGTGCGCTGGATCGGTACGTGGTCGGCGGCGTGTTGTTCGCCGCGCACGACCTGCGCCAACTGGTGGCGGGCGTGGCGATGTGCTGGATGCTGGGGGCACCGGTATCGATGGCGGCCGCTGCCGGGGCTGCGCCCGACGCCGGCGCTCGCACCGGGGACACGGTCCAACCCGTGGTAGCCGTCGACGGAGGGCTGCCGCACTCCATGGCAGGGATGGTCCCCGGACCGGGTTCGAGCGCGGACCCGGCGGTGCTGACCATTCTGCTACGCGGGGCCACCGTGCTGATGCTGGCGGCGGTGCTGGCGCTGGCCGTCTGGTCGTGCTGGATGATGCTGCGGCTCCGGCTGCCGAGTCATTGGTTGCCGGGGCGCCGGCGAGCACCTGGTGAGGTCGTGGGAGCCGTGAGCCCCTCCGGGCGAACCTGTGCGCCGGCATGCTGCCAGGGCTGCCAGGCGGCGATGCACGTCACCGCCGCACTCATGCTGGTCGCGATGGTGTGATCGGCGCCGGCCGATCGTGATCATCGACGGGAGCGTGGCAGAACCTCGTCGCGCGATGTGATCCTGCCCGCTTCACCGATCCAGTGTGTGCACGGTCATGGTGCCTGCCTGCCGGGGACCCACTAGCCTGGGCGAATGTCGGCGGGCCCCATCGAGATCCATGTCATCGCCGATTCCACCGGCGACACGGCAGCCCGGGTGGCCCGTGCCGCCCAGGCCCAGTTCGCCAGTCACCCGACGCGGATCATCCGGCATCCGCGCATCACCACCGCGGCGGGGCTCGCCACCGCGTTCGAACGGATCACCGACGGCCAGGGCGCGGGTGTGACCGTCTTTTCCACGCTGGTCGACGACGGCCTGCGCGCGCTGGTGGTGCAGCGTTGCGAGCAGCTGCGCATCCCGCACTGCGACCTGCTCGGACCCGCGCTGGAGGCAATGGAGCGAGCCAGCGGGGACCGCGCCGAACGGATCCCCGCGCGCCCGGTCGGGATCGACTCCGACTACTTCAAGCGGATCGCCGCGATGGAGTTCGTGGTCAAGCACGACGACGGGCAGTACCTGGAAGGGCTGCGACAGGCGGACATCGTGCTGGTCGGAGTATCCCGCACCGGCAAGACCCCGCTGTCGATGTATTTGGGCTACCTCGGCTATCGGACCGCGAACGTCCCCCTGGTGCCCGGCATCGCGCCGCCGCCCACGCTGTTCGAGATCGACCGCTGGAAGATCATCGCCCTGACCATCGATCCGGCGCGGCTGGCCCGGATTCGCACGCGGCGGGTCAAGGCCATCGGCAGCACCGGCGACGCCGGCGGGTACTCTGCCCTGGCCGCGATCTTCGACGAGTTGGACCGGGCGGCGCAGATCCAACGGCGCCTCGGATGTCCCGTCATCGACACCACCAACCTGGCACTGGAGGAGGCCGCCGGTCGGGTCATCGACCTGGTCGACGAGCGCCGCCCGCCCAGAAAGGACCAAGGGAGATCAGCGTGAGCGCCGACAAGTACGTCTACGACCTCGCCGAGGGCGACGCGTCGATGAAGCCGCTGCTCGGCGGCAAGGGCGCCGGGGTGGCGGAGATGATGCGCATCGGCGTCCCGGTGCCGGACGGCTTCACCGTCACCACCGCCGCGTGCGTGGCGACGATGCAGAGCGACGGCGACTGGCCCGATGGATTATGGGATCAGGTGACCACCGCGCTGCGCCGGCTCGAGCAGCGCACCGGCCGCCGGCTGGGTTCGGCGAACCGCCCGCTGCTGGTGTCGGTCCGGTCCGGGGCCGTGGTGTCCATGCCCGGGATGATGGACACCATCCTGAACCTGGGTATTGGCGACGACACCGTCGATGCCCTGGGTGCCGAGTCCGGGAATCCCCGTTTCGCCTGGGATGCCTACCGCCGGTTCATCTCCATGTACGGCGAGGTCGTGGAGGGTGTGCAGTCGTACGTCTATGAGGACGCGCTGGGCGCATTGAAGGCCGATCGGGGAGTCGCCCAGGACACCGAGCTGACCACCGAGGACCTGACGGAGCTGGTGGCGACCTTCCGGCGGCTGTCCCGCGAGCAGATCGGCGAGGACCTGCCGACCGACCCGATCGAGCAGTTGCGGCGCGCCATCGACGCGGTCTTCCGGTCGTGGCTGAACCCGCGCGCCGCGGTGTACCGGCGCGCCAACAACATCCCGGACGACCTGGGCACCGCGGTGAACGTGATGCAGATGGTCTTCGGCAACCGCGGCGAGACCTCGGCCACCGGCGTGTGTTTCACCCGCAACCCGTCCACCGGCGCCAAGGAGCTCTACGGCGAGTTCCTCACCAACGCGCAGGGGGAGGACGTGGTCGCCGGGATCCGTACCCCCCGGCCGCTGGCCGAGATGCAATCCGTGCTGCCGCAGGCGTTCGGTCAGCTGACCGACACCATGGCCACGCTCGAGGCGCACTACGGGGACATGCAGGACATCGAGTTCACCGTGGAGGACGGCTCGCTGTACCTGCTGCAGACCCGCACCGGCAAGCGGACCGCGAATGCCGCCATCGCCATCGCCGCCGACTTGGTGGACGAGGGCGTGATCGACCGTGCTGAGGCGCTGCGCCGGGTGGAGCCGGCCCAGCTGGACCAGCTGCTGCACCCGGCGATCGACCCGGCCGCGAAGGGCGAGCCGCTGACCACGGGTCTGAACGCATCGCCTGGCGCGGCGGTGGGTGGCGTGGTCTTCGACGCCGTCGCCGCAGAGGAGCGCGGCCACGCCGGCGAGAAGGTGGTCCTGGTGCGGTGGGAGACCACCCCGGACGACATCGCCGGAGTCATTGCCGCGCAGGGCGTGCTGACGGCGCACGGCGGGATGACCTCGCACGCCGCGGTGGTGGCGCGGGGCATGGGCAAGCCGTGCGTGGCCGGTGCGCCGGATGTGCACATCGACGCGGCCGGCAAGGCGGTGACGATCGCCGGGCAGGTTCTGCACGAGGGCGACGTGATCACCCTGGACGGCTCGACCGGCGAGGTGTTCGCCGGGGCGTTGCCGCTGGTGCCGCCGCAAGTGACGGACGCCTTCACCCGGGTCGTCGGCTGGGCGGACGAGGTGCGGCGGCTGGGGGTGCGCGCCAATGCCGATACCGGCGAGGATGCCCGCCGAGCGCGCGAGTTCGGCGCGCAGGGCATCGGGCTGTGCCGCACCGAGCACATGTTCATGGACGAGGCGCGGCTGCCGGCGGTCCGCGCCATGATCCTGGCCGAGGACGACGAGGGTCGGGCCGCGGCGCTGGAGCAGATCCTGCCCATGCAGCAGGGCGACTTCGAGGAGATCCTGACCGCGATGAGCGGTCTGCCGGTGACGATCCGGCTGCTCGACCCGCCGCTGCACGAGTTCCTGCCGTCGGTGACCGAGCAGGCGCTCACGGTGCAGCGGCTGCAGGCAGACGGCTCGGGGGCCGGCTCGGATCGGTTGGCCGCCGCGGAGTCGCTGCTGGCCCGGGTGCGCGAGCTGGCGGAGCAGAACCCGATGCTGGGCACCAGGGGCGTGCGGCTGGCACTGCTGTATCCGCAGATCCCGGAGATGCAGGTTCGCGCGATTGCCCGTGCGGCGCTGGCGGTCTCGGCCGCGGGGCAGGACCCGCACGTGGAGATCATGATCCCGCTGGTGGCCTTCGACGAGGAGCTGCGGCGCATGCGGGAGCTGGTCCAGCGGGTGATGGACGAGGAGTTTTCCGCCGCCGGCCGATCGCTGCCCTACACGGTGGGCACCATGATCGAGCTGCCCCGGGCCGCCCTGGTGGCCGACCAGATCGCCGCGCACGCGGACTTTTTCTCCTTCGGCACCAACGATCTGACGCAGACCACGCTGGGCATTTCCCGGGACGACGCGGAGGGCAAGTTCCTGGCCGCGTACCTGGCCGACGGGATCGTGCGGGCCAACCCGTTCGCCTCCGTCGATCCGGACGGGGTCGGGCAACTGGTGGGTATCGGTGTGCAGAAGGGGCGCGACGTGAAACCGGGGCTCAAGGTCGGAGTGTGCGGCGAGCACGGTGGCGACCCGGCCTCCATCGCGGTCTTCGAGCGCATCGGGCTGGACTACGTGTCCTGCTCCCCGTACCGGGTGCCGATCGCCCGGTTCGCCGCGGCGCGAGCGGCTCTGGACGCGCAGCGCGAGGGCTGAGCGCTGCCCTTCCGCGCTTATCAACGTGCCTCGCGCGTACGAACTCGGCCGAAATGTGACGGGTGTGACAGGAGTTGCCGAGTTCAGCCGCGCCTGCCGAATTGATAAGCGCCGTACGGGTCGGGGGCGGGTCAGCCGGCGTCGAAGGCGGCCAGCATCTCGTCGGCGGCGGCCACGGCGGTGACGGAGCCCGCCAACACCGCGGGTCGCAGTCGGTCGCGCGCCCCGGCAACGGCCGGCGAATGCTGCAGCCTGGTCAACAACGCGTCCTGAACCAGCATGGTCGCCAGCTCCCACTGTTGCGCGCTGCGTTTGGCGGCGATCCCGACCGTGCCCAGGAACTCCCGGTGTCGCGCGACCAGGGTCCACAGCTCGTCGACCCCGTCACCGGTCAGCCCGGAACATGTCACCACCGGGGGCACCCAGCCGCCGGTGCCGGCGTACACCAGCCGCAGCGCACCGGCCAGTTCCCGGGCTGCCTCCCGCGCGTCCCCGGCGCGCTCACCGTCGGCCTTGTTGATCGCGACCAGATCGGCGATCTCCAGCACACCGCGTTTGATCCCCTGCAACTGATCCCCGGAGCGGGCCAGGCCCAGCAGCAGGAACGTGTCGACCATGCCGGCCGCTGCCGTCTCGGACTGTCCGACACCCACCGTCTCCACCAGCACCACGTCGTAGCCGGCGGCCTCCAGCAGCGGGATCGTCTGCGCGGTCGCCCGGGTTACCCCGCCGAGGGTGCCGGCGCTCGGGGAGGGACGGATGTAGGCGTCCGGGTCTGCGGCCAGCGCGGGCATGCGCGTCTTGTCGCCCAACACGGAGCCGCCGGTGCGGGTGGACGACGGGTCGACGGCGAGCACGCCGACCCGGTGCCCGCTCGCCGTCAGCCGGCCGCCGAGGGTCTCGACGAGGGTGGACTTGCCGGCGCCGGGCACCCCGGAAATGCCCACCCGCCAGGACTTTCCGGCGTGCGGCAGCAACGTCGCAAGCAGCCGCCTGGATGCCGCCCGGTGGTCCGGCCGGCCGGACTCCACCAAGGTGATGGCCCGGGCCAGTCCCGCTCGATCGCCGGTCCGTACGGCGGTGGCCAGCTCGCCGATGTCGGGCACGGCCCGGCCGGACTGGGCCGACATGTCAGGGGGCCAGTCGCGCGTTGAGCGCGTCCAGCAGCGCCAGCGCCGAGTCGGCGATCACCGTGCCCGGGCCGAACACCGCCGTCGCGCCGGCCGCCTTCACCGCGCCCACATCACCCGGTGGGATCACCCCGCCGGCCACGATCATGATGTCCGGCCGGCCCTCGGCGGCCAGCGCATCCCGCAACGCCGGGACCAGGGTGAGGTGTCCAGCCGCCAGGGTGGATACCCCGACGATGTGCACGTCGGCGTCCACCGCCTGCCGGGCCACTTCGTCCGGGGTGGCGAACAGTGGCCCGACATCCACGTCGAACCCGAGGTCCGCGAAGGCGGTGACGATGACCTTCTGGCCACGGTCGTGCCCGTCCTGACCCACCTTGGCGACCAGGATCCGGGGCCGCCGCCCGTGCTCGGCCTCGAACTGCTCGGTGGCCGCCAGCACCCGCTGGATCGTCTCGCCGCCGCCCGCCTCAGATCGGTACACCCCGGAGATGGTACGGATCACCGCGGTGTGCCGACCGAACACCTTCTCCAGCGCCAGCGAGATCTCCCCGACGGTGGCCTTGGCGCGCGCCGCATTCACCGCCAGCGCCAGCAGGTTCCGCGACAGATCCGTATGGTCGGTACTCGGCCCGGCGGTCGCGGCGTCGTTCAGAGCCTGCAACGCGCGCCGCACGGCATCGGCGTCCCGTTCGGCGCGCAGCCGCTGCAGCTTGGCCAGCTGGGAGTCGCGCACCGCCTTGTTGTCCACCGCGAGCACCTCGAAGGGCTCCTCGGCGTCGGTCCGGAAGGCGTTGATCCCCACCACGGTTTGTGCGCCGGAGTCGATGCGAGCCTGGGTGCGAGCCGCGGCCTCCTCGATGCGCATCTTGGGAATGCCGGCGGAGATGGCCGCCGCCATGCCGCCCGCGGCGTCGATCTCGGCAATATGTTCCCGAGCACGAGCGGCCAACTGCGCCGTCAGCGACTCCACGTAGTACGAGCCCCCCCACGGATCGATGATCGCCGTGGTGCCGGACTCCTGCTGCAGCAGCAACTGGGTATTGCGGGCGATCCGTGCGGAGAAGTCGGTGGGCAGCGCGATCGCCTCGTCCAGCGCGTTGGTGTGCAGCGACTGGGTGTGCCCCTGGGTGGCGGCCATCGCCTCGATGCAGGTGCGGGCGACGTTGTTGAAGGCATCCTGCGCCGTCAGCGACCAGCCGGAGGTCTGCGAATGGGCGCGCAGCATCGATGATTTTGCATTTCGCGGGCCGAACGGGGCCATCAGCTCGTGCCAGAGCAGCCGGCCGGCGCGCAGCTTTGCGACCTCGGTGAAAAAGTTCATTCCGATGGCCCAGAAAAAGCTCAACCGCGGCGCGAAGGCATCGACGGATAGTCCGGCCGCGATGCCCGCCTTCACGTACTCGATGCCGTCCGCCAGGGTGTAGGCCAACTCCAGGTCGGCGGTGGCCCCAGCCTCCTGGATATGGTAGCCGGAGATCGAGATCGAGTTGAATTTCGGCATTCTCGCCGCTGCGTAGCCGAAGATGTCCGAGATGATGCGCATGCTCGGCGCGGGCGGGTAGATATAGGTGTTGCGGACCATGAACTCCTTGAGGATGTCGTTCTGGATGGTCCCGGCCAGTTGCTCCGGTGCCACCCCCTGCTCCTCGGCGGCCACGATGTACAGCGCCAGAATCGGCAGCACCGCGCCGTTCATGGTCATCGACACGCTGATGCGATCCAGTGGGATGCCGTCGAAGAGCTGTCGCATGTCGTAGATCGAGTCGATGGCCACCCCGGCCATGCCGACATCGCCTGCCACACGAGGGTTGTCGGAGTCGTAACCGCGATGGGTGGGAAGGTCGAACGCCACCGACAGGCCCTTCTGCCCGGCGGCGAGATTGCGGCGGTAGAAGGCGTTGGACTCCTCGGCGGTGGAGAACCCGGCGTACTGCCGGATGGTCCACGGCTGGGTGGTGTACATGGTCGGGTACGGCCCGCGCAGGTACGGGGCCAAACCCGGGTAGGTGCCCAGGTGGTCGAGCCCGTCCAGATCGGCTGCGGTGTAGACCGGCTGCACGGCAATGCCTTCCGGCGAGAGCCAGGGTTCGGCGGCCGGCGTCGCCGACGCGGTGGCGGACGCGGTGGCGGACGCGGACGATGGGGTGGTAACGGATCCCTGCGGTGCCGCCGCGGCGTCGGCGCCGTCGGAATGCAGTGGCAGGTTGGCGAAGCTGGCCGGAATCGTCATGACCGTCCTCCTGCCAGCGCGGCACGCACGGTCTGCGCGAACGCCAGCACGTCATCCCCGAGCGCCACGCTGCCGTCGATCAGGCCGTCCGGCAGCGAGTCGAGCACTCCGCCGGGCCGACCGGCCACGAACACCGCGGTCGCGCCGGCGGCGCGTGCGGCGGCTGCGGCGGTCTGCAGCCCGGCGGCGTAGTCGGCATCGCCGCCGGCCAGCATGACGACCGTCCCGGGCTCCGCCACGGAGGCCGCCGGGTTGGCGCTCGGGGATGCTTCGACCACCTGGATTCCCCCCGCGGCCAGCAGGTTTCGGGTGAACAGCAGCCGGGCTGACGCCGCGGCGGGAGTCCCGATCGTCATCAGCAGCACGTGGCCGGTGACCGGTTCGTCGCGCAGCACCTCGAACGGCTGCGCCCACCGCGGATATCGGTGGGGTTCGGCGCCGGGGCGGCGCCGGGGCACCTGCGCGGCGCTCTCGGCCGAGTTGGGGAATTCGCTGATCCCGGTGATCGGTTGCCGGCGGGTGGCGATGCGCCGATCGCGCTCGGCACGGGCGGCGGCGGTGCGGGCCGCCAACGAACCGTCGGCCAGCGCGGCCAGGATGCCGCCGGTCGATTCGATCCGGCGGAACTCCGTCCAGGCAGCCTCGGCCATCTCGGCGGTGAGCAGCTCCACGGCATGCGAGCCACCGGCCGGATCGGCCACGGCGCCGACGTGTGACTCGCCGAGCAGCAGCGCCGAGATGTTCCGCGCCATCCGCCTGCCGAACTCGTCCGGGATGCCGAGCGCGGAATCGAACGGCAGCACCGTCACCGCCGTCGCGCCGCCCACGCCGGCGGCGAAGGCTGCCACCGTGGTGCGCAGCAGGTTCACCCACGGGTCGTAGCGGCTGAGCATGGCACGAGAGGTGACGGCATGTTGGCGCTGCCCGCGGGCGGGCGCCGACACGCCGGAGAGTTCTGCTACCCGGTGCCACACCAGCCGGGCGGCGCGCAATTTCGCGATCGTGCTGAACTGGTCGTCGGTAGCCGCATAGCGGAATTCGATGAGCCCGCAAGCAGTGTCGACGTCGAGCCCGGCCGCGTCCAACGCCCGCAGGTACGCCGCGGCGGTCGCCAGCGAGTACCCGAGTTCGCCGGCGTCCCCGGCGCCCGCATCATGCGCGAGGGTCCCATCCACCACCAGGGCACGGACGCCACACTCCCGCGCAACGGCGACGGTCTCCGGCAGGTCGCGGAACACGGTGGCGGCGGGGGAGTCTCCCGCGCCGGAGGCATGAGCGATGCCCTGACCGGCGAAGCCGGCATCGGTCACGCGGCCCACCGGGTCCGCGCCCAGGTTGCCGTCGGGATGCAGGGTCACCGATCGCGTTCGGGCCACGTCGGTCAGCGCCCGGGCGGCCGCCAGTCCGGTGCCGGGATGCGCGCCGTCGAGCACCACCGGCGCCATGTCCAGGTGCACACCGTCCAGCACCGCCGCCAGGTCGCCGAGCTCGGTGCCACCGTCGCCGGCCCGGATCCACAGCGAGCCGACACCACCCTCGAGGTCGGCTAACACCGCCCGGTTCGCCGACGCCGGGTCGGGGTCGGCGATGAGCGCGCGCACCTCCCAGCCGGTGCCGGCCGGCAGGGACGCGCCGCGCAGGAACGGCGCCGCTCCGGGGGCGACAGCCAGCGCCCCACGAGTTGGGAGGCCGGCCGACCGTTCCGGGGTTCCCAGCGGGGGCACCACCAGGCCCTCCACGGTGCGGCGCGCCAGCGTGTCCCACGCCGCGGAGTCGGGTGCACCTACCGGCAGGCGGCCGATCTTGCGCAGCACTCCGGCGGCGGCGGCCGCCCAGGCGGACTCGTCACCGCCCGGCGAGGTGCCCACCGGTCCGGCACCGTTGTCCGATGCGCTGCCGTTCGTCATCCCCCGAGACTATCCAGCCGGTGGTGCCGGGTGCGCAGCCCGGGTTGGGTGGGACCGGAGCCACGAGCTGGCTACGCCGGCGGGAAGAGGCCCGCTCGACCCACTAGGGCAGGGGTAGCGGCGCCCAATGGCTCGCTGAGCCACCGCGAGATGTCCGTGAGCGCCGCCAGATCCAGCCCGGTATCCAGGCCCTGTCGGTGCAGCAGGTATCCGACGTCCTCGGTGGCCACGTTGCCGGTCGCGGCCGGGGCGAACGGGCACCCGCCGATGCCGCCGACGCTGGCATCGATCGCTGCCGGGCCCGCGTCGACCGCGGCCTGCACATTGGCGTACCCCGTGTTACGGGTGTTGTGGAAGTGCCAGCGGAGCGGCACGCCCGCGCACGCCTGCGCGGCGACGTCGCCAAGAGCACGTACCTGTGACGGCACGCCGACGCCGATGGTGTCGGCGATGGCCAGCTCGTCGGGGCCGAACTGCGCGATCTGGCTGACGATGTCGTGGACACGCTGGAGGGGAACCTCACCCTCGAAGGGGCAGCCGAATGCCGCAGCCAGGGTGATCGTGACTGCCACACCCGCTCGCGCCGCGCGGTCGGTGATCCTGCCCGCGGTCGCGACCATGTCCTGGATGCCGGCGCCCTGATTGCGGCGGCCGAAGGTCTCCGAGCAGACCACCACCACGTTCACCTCATCGAACCCGACGGCCAGCGCCCGATCCAGGCCCCGGTCATTGAGCACCAGGCAGCTGTAGCGAACGCCGGCGTCTCGACGTAGCGCGGCGCCGACCTGCTCCGCGTCGGCCATCTGGGGCACCAGACGGGGGTGAACGAAACTGGTGGCCTCGATCCGCTGCGCACCGGCCTCGATCAACCGATCGATCAGCTCGATCTTGGTGTCGGTGGGAACCAGCGCCTTCTCGTTCTGCAGGCCGTCGCGAGGTCCGACCTCGATGACCTGGATGCGCCGTGCGGTGTTCGGATTCGTCATCCGCTGTGTGTACGCCACAGGTGAATTGTATGCAACATCCTCTGAGGATCGGAAACTATCCCTTGTGCTGAGTCGATCAATCTCCTAGATTGCATGCAATACGTCCGCTTCCCGACCCATCGAAGGAACCTTGATGCCCGATTCCGCGGCGCCGATCCGCGCAGTCGATCGCGTCGTCGAGGTGCTGCGCGAGCGGATGCTGGACGGCACGCTCGCCCCTGGGGCCCGGATCGGCGAGATGGAGTTGGCCGAGGGACTCGGGGTGAGCCGCACGCCGGTGCGCGAGGCGTTGGGGCGGCTGGCGGCCGAAGGACTGCTCGACGTCAGGCCGAATCGCGGAGCACGAGTGGTGGCCTGGTCGCCCGAGCAGCTGGCCGAGATCTTCGAACTGCGTCTACAACTCGAGACCCACGCGGCACGCCTGGCCGCGGGTAGGGTCTCCGCCGACCGCATCGACGCGCTGCACCAACTGGCCGAACACATGATGCGGGTGGGGCGGCCCGGAAAGCGCCAGGACATCGCAGAGCTACACGTGGCGAATCGTCAGTTTCACGATCTGCTGGTGGACGCCGCGGCGCAGCCGACCCTGACCGCCGCGCTGTCCACCGCGATCCACGCGGCGGTGATCCGGCACAACTTCGAGATCTACGACGACGAGTCGATGGTGCGCAGTCTCAACCATCATCGCGAAATCGTGCGAGCGCTGCGGGTGGCCGACGGGGACTGGGCCGAGGCCGTGATGCGTGCGCACCTGTGCAACGCGCGAGCGGCGCTGCTGGCCGATGACCGGCCGGTGATCGATGAGGAGGGGGACGGCGCATCATGACCGGGCAGGCAGCGACGACGTTGCAGTTGCCAGGAGAGGCCGAGTCCGGTGGCGAGCTTCCGCTCGGTGACCTGCGTGTCGTGGAACTAGGACAGTTACTTGCCGGACCGTTCTGCGGGCAGCTATTGGGCGATTTCGGTGCGGACATCATCAAGGTGGAGGACCCCGGTCGCGGCGACCCGATGCGCCAGTGGGGTAGGGAGAAGCCCTATGGGAAGTCGCTGTGGTGGCCGGTAGTCGCCCGGAACAAGAGATCGGTGACGGCGAACCTGCGCGAGCCGGAGGGTCAGCGGCTGGTGCGCCGGATCATCGACCAATCCGACGTGCTGGTGGAGAACTTTCGCCCGGGCACCCTGGAGCGATGGGGGATGGCCCCCGAGGAGCTGTGGCGAACCAATCCCCGCCTGGTGATTACCCGGGTGACCGGGTACGGGCAGACGGGTCCGTACGCCGGGCGGGCCGGCTACGGGTCCATCGGCGAGGCGATGGGCGGGATTCGTTACGTCACGGGCGATCCGGAGCGCCCTCCGTCGCGCGCCGGGATTTCACTCGGTGATGCGCTAGCGGCCACGTTCGCGTGTCTGGGCACGCTGGTGGCGTTGCACCACCGGGAGCGCACCGGCCGTGGGCAGGTGGTGGACTCGGCCATCTATGAGGCGGTGCTGGCGATGATGGAGTCGCTGCTGCCCGAATGGGACGTGGCCGGCTACCAGCGGGAGCGCACCGGCGCGACCTTGCCGAATGTCGCGCCCAGCAACGTGTACCCCACCGCCGACGGTCAACTGATTCTGATCGCGGCCAATCAGGACACCGTGTTCGCCCGGCTCGCCCAGTCGATGGGCCGCCCCGATCTCGTCACCGATGAGCGATACGCCACGCACAGCGCGCGGGGCGCGTCCATGCAGCAACTGGACGGCCTGATCGCCGAGTGGACGGCGACGATGGATGCCGACGATCTGCTGGAGGCCCTGCATGCGGGTGGGGTTCCGGCCGGCCGGATCTTCCGGGCCAAGGAAATGTTCTCCGACCCGCACTTCGCGGCCCGGGAGGCGATCGTCCGAGTCGCACACCCGGAATTCGGCTCGCTCGCCATGCACAACGTCTTCCCGCGGCTGGGCAGCACGCCCGGCCGCGTCCGGCACGCAGGCCCGGAGCTCGGCGAGCACAACACCGACGTGTATACCGGCTTGCTCGGGCTCAGTGACGCCGATCTGGCCGACCTGCGAGAGCGCCGGGTGATCTGACCGCCAACGGGTGGCGCAGCCGCCCACCGACCGCGGCGACCGCCGCAAGGAGGTTTGCGATGAGCTATCGACTCGGGGTGGACGTCGGCGGGACGTTCACCGATGTCCTGCTGGTGGATGCGGACAGCGGCGAAACGTGGCGGGCAAAGACGCCGTCCACGCCCAGCGATCAATCGATCGGCGTGCTGAACGGCATTCGCCAGGTATGCACCACGGCCAAGGCGGATCTCGCCGATATCACCGAGGTACTGCACGGCACGACAGTTGCCACCAACGCGATCTTGGAGGGCAAGGGGACCACGGTGGGCCTGGTCACCACCCGGGGATTCCGCCAGGTACTGCAGATTGCCCGGTCCTTCGTTCCCGGCGGCCTGGCCGGATGGATCATCTGGCCCAAGCCGGAACCGCTGGCTGCGCTGGAGAACACCGTGGAGGTGACCGAACGGATCGCCACCGATGGGTCGGTGGTCACGGAGCTGGACGAGGACGACGTCCGCCGCGCGCTGGGCCGACTGGCCGATCGGGGCATCAAGTCGCTGGCCGTGTCGTTGATCAACGCCTTCGGAAACGACCGGCACGAACGGCGAATCGCGGAGCTCGCCGGCGAGATCCTGCCCGGCGTTCCGGTCTCGTTGTCCTCTCAGGTACTGCCGGAACTGCGGGAGTACGAACGCACCATTACCACCGTGGCCAACGGCTACGTCCGGCCCCAAGTGGCCAGGTACGTCTCTAACCTGTCCCGCGAACTCGGATCCGCCGGTGTCCGGGGGAACCTGTCCATCCTGCGCAGCGACGGCGGCATGGCGGGTGCCGAGGCGGCAGCGGACTCTCCGGTGAACATGTTGATGTCCGGTCCCGCCGGTGGTGTCACGGGGGCCGTCTGGGTCGCCGAACAGTGCGGGATCTCCAACCTGATCACCTTCGACATGGGCGGCACGTCCACCGATATCGCGCTGGTGCAGGGCCTCAAACCGCGCATCGGCCGGGAGACCAAGGTCGGCGATCTGACCGTCCGGGCCACCTCGATCGATGTGCGTACGGTCGGTGCCGGTGGCGGCTCCATCGCGCACGTACCGGAACTGACCAGGGCGCTCCGGGTGGGGCCGCAGTCCGCCGGTGCCGATCCGGGCCCCGCTGCCTACGCCCGGGGCGGCACCGACCCCACCGTCACCGACGCCAATCTCGTCCTCGGCTACTTGCCCACCGAGCTCGCCGGCGGCGAGGTCATGTTGGACGCGGATGCGGCCCGCGCCGCCGTGCAGACCATCGCCGACGCGATGAGCCTGCCGGACGCCCAGGCGGCGGCGGCCGGCATCGTGGACATCGTCAACGAGAACATGCTCGGCGGGCTGCGTCTGGTCAGCGTGCAACAGGGATTCGACCCCAGGGACTTCGCGCTGGTGGCCTTCGGCGGCGCCGGGCCGTTGCACGCCAACGCACTGGGCCGCCTCACCGGCGCCTGGCCGGTGATCATCCCGCCGTCACCCGGGGTGCTGTGCGCGCTGGGCGACGCCACTACCTCGGCCCGCGACGAGTCGGCCCGGACGGTGCTGCGCCGCGTCGGTGAGCTCACCGGTGCCGAGATGGCCGGCATGCTCACGGAACTGGCCGACGACGCGCGCAAGCGCCTGGCCGCGCAGGGCGTGTTGGACACCGAGGTGCGCTACGAGGTCGACGTCCGCTATCACGGGCAGGGATTCGAGATCCCGGTGGCAGTAGACGCATCGCATGTGAACGGGGCCTCCGACCGGCTGCTGCCGACCGTGGCCGCCGCATTCGACACCGAGCACGAGCGGCTGTTCTCCTTCACGCTGGACACCGACCACGAGATCGTCAACGCCCGTTCGACCGTGACTGGCCCACACCCCAGCGTCGCCACCACCACCCTGGAGCCCGGTGACGGTGACCCTGCCGCCGCACTGATCCGCCACACGCAGATCGTTGCCGATGGCGAGCGGGTCCAGGCCGGCGTGTACGACCGGCGCAAGCTGCGTGCCGGCGACGTCCTCGCCGGCCCCGCCATCGTCACCGAGATGGACTCCACCGCTCTTGTTCTGCCCGGCTATCACGCCACCGTGCATCCCTCGGGCAGCCTGATGATTCGCCCCACGGAGGACTGACACCATGGCCACCATCATCGAATCTGCCCCGCAACCACGCCGGAGCCTCGACGTCGACCCCGTCACCGTCGACCTGATCGAGAACGCCTTGCGCAACGCCCGCTACGAGATGGACGAGGTGCTGTTCCGCAGTGCCCTGTCGCCGGGGATCCGGGAGCAGCACGACGAGTTCCCGCTGATCGGTGATCCGGAGGGAAAGATGGTCGTCGGGCAGTTCGGGCTGTCGGTACCGGACTTCCTGGAGAACTTCGACGGCGAGATTCGCGAGGGCGACATTCTGCTCACCTCCGATCCGTATTCGTGCGGTGCGGCCATCAGTCACGCCAACGACTGGCTGGTGGTGATGCCGATCTACCACGTCGGGCGGCTGGTCGGTTGGGCGAGCATGTTCGGGCACATGACGGATGTCGGCGGCAAGACGCCCAGCTCCATGCCCACCGATGCGCGCACCATTTACGAAGAGGGCGTGGTGATCCCGCCGTTCAAGCTCTATGACGCCGGGGTGCTCAACGAGACCGCACTGCGCATCATTCTCAACCAGGTCCGCATGCCGTTGTGGAACAAGGCCGACCTGAACGGCCTGGTCGCCGCCGTGCGCACGGCCGGTCGCCGGGTGGGAGAGATGTGCGAGCGATTCGGCACCGACGAGTACCTGTCTACGCTGGATGCGCTGCTGGATCGCAACTATCAGGCAATGAAGGTGCTGCTGGCCGCGGTGTTCAAGGACGGCGAGACCATCTCCTTTACCGACTACATCTGTGACGATGGCGTCGGCTATGGGCCGTACGAGCTGAAGATGGCGCTGACCCGGACCGGCGAGAAGGTGCACATCGATCTGACCGGATCGTCGCCACAGGCGGCCGGGCCGGTGAACTACTTCATCAACGAGAACCTGATGCGGATGTTCTTCGGCATCTACATGATCACCGTCGCCGATCCGCAGATCCTGTGGAACGACGGTTACTACCCCCTGGTGGACGTCACCATCCCGGAGGACTCCTATTGGAAACCGCGGTTCCCTGCCGCGCTGAACGCCCGCAATCACGGCATCGGCCGGGTATTCGACCTGTTCGGGGGGCTGCTCGGGCAGACCAATCCCAGCCTGCTGAACGCGGCCGGATTCTCCTCATCGCCGCACTTCATGTTCTCCGGCCGGTACACCTCCGGGGATCGGCGCGGCGACTGGTTTCAGTTGTACTCCATCGGATTCGGTGGCATTCCCGGCCGGCCCATCGGCGACGGCCCGGACGGGTACTCGCTGTGGCCGAGCTTCATGAACATTCCGTGTGAGTACCTCGAGTCGTATTACCCGATGCGGATCGAACGGTGGGAGACCATCGCCGACACGGGCGGCGCCGGGCTGCACCGCGGCGGTAACGGCGTCGACGTCGCGTATCGATTCCTGGAGCCGGGCACCATTGCCATTCACGACGACCGGTGGCTGACCTACCCTTGGGGGGTGAACGGGGGAGCGCCCGGCGCCCGGGGCCGTAAGTGGCTTGAGCACGCCGACGGCACCACCACGATCTTGCCCAGCAAGTGCCACAACGTTCCGGTTGCCGCGGGAGACCTGCTGCACTTCGTCACGTGGGGCGGAGGCGGATGGGGCGATCCGCTGCAGCGGGACCCCGCCCTGGTGGGTTTGGAGGTGCGCCGCGGGCTGGTGAGCGTCGAGGGCGCCCGGCCCTATGGGGTGGTGTGCGACGCCGATGGCGCGGTGGACGAGGAGGCCACGGCGGCGTTGCGCGCGCACTTGCGGGCGGACCGGCCGGCCGAGCTTCCGGTATTCAACATGGGCCCGCCGCTCGCGGAGATCCTGGCTCGCTGCGAGCAGGAGACCGGCCTGCCAGCGCCGAAGCCGCCGCAGCCGGTGCTGTAGGTGGGCGCCTCAGATTCGACGGCGCCCGTCGTGTCCGGGTTCGGCGACCGGCTGGGCTGGGGACGCTCTCCGGCGTTGGTAGTCATCGACATGGTTCGTGCCTACTTCACCCCCGGAGCCCCCTTCTACCTTGATCGCCCGGAGGTGATCGACGGTTGCCGGGCGCTGCTCACCGCCGCCCGGTCCGGGGGCGTTCCGGTGCTGCACACCACGGTGCGGTACCTGGCGGACGGATCCGACGGCGGCCTGTTCGTCCGCAAGATCCCCGCGCTGCGGCTGTTCTGCGACGGCGCCGGCACCGACTGGCACGAGACGCTGCCCGAACTCGCGCCCGCGGCTGGCGAGGCCGTCGTGGTCAAGCAATACGCGTCGGCGTTCGCCGGCACCTCGCTGGCCGCCTCCCTGGTGGCTCGCGGGGTGGACACCCTGGTGCTGTGCGGGGTGTCCACTTCGGGATGCGTACGGGCGACCGCGACCGATGCCATCACGAACGGATTCCGGCCCATGGTGGTGGCCGAGGCGTGCGGTGACCGGGATGAGCAGGTGCATCGGGCGAACCTGGCGGATCTGGACCTGAAGTCCGCGGACGTCATCGATCTGAGCGAGGCGGTGCGCCGGCTGGAAGGTGTCGACTTCGAATGATGCCGTCTGACGATGCTGGATAGCACGGGATAGTGGTGGGTACTACGGCACCTCCCAGGTGTGCACCGGCGCGTTGGCCAGCATCCCGTCGGCGTACAGCCGCAGCATTTCGGTCAGCGCGCGCTGCCGGTCCAACCCGCGATCCTCCAGCGCCTGCACCGCCGCCACCTGCCAGGACGCGCCGTTCACTCGGCCCTTGCAGCGCTCCTCCACAATCGACAGATACTTGTCCCGCACTCCGACCGACACGCCCCAGCGGGCCAGCCCCTCATCGGCCATCGGTAGCAGCCGGCGCAACAGCAGCTCGTCCCAGGGCACCTCGCCCATGCCGGGCCAGTAGAAGACGGCGTCCGCGCCGCGCCGGGCCCCCTCGGTGAAGTTCGACTGTGCCGCGTCGAAGCTCATCTTGGTCCACACCGGTCGCTCGTCGGAGGACAGCATGCGGAGCGCGCCGTAGTAGAACGCCGCGTTGGCCATCACATCCACCACCGTCGGACCGGCCGGCAGTACCCGGTTTTCCACCCGTAAGTGCGGGCGGCCGTCCACCACGTCGTACACCGGCCGGTTCCACCGGTACACGGTGCCGTTGTGCAGCCGCAACTCCTGCAGCCGCGGCGCCCGCCCCGCCGCCAACTCGGCCTCTGGGTCCTCGTCGGTGGTCTCCGGCAGCAGCGCCGGGAAGTAGCGCACGTTCTCCTCGAACAGGTCGAAGATGCTGGTCACCCAGCGCTCGCCGAAAAACACCGGCGGCCGCACCCCCTGGTTGCGCAATTCGGGGGAGCGGGTGTCGGTGGTCTGCAGGAATAGCTCGGTGCGGGTCTCGGCCCACAGCCGCTTGCCGAACAGGAACGGCGAGTTCGCTCCGAGCGCCAGTTGCGGCCCGGCCAGAATCTGCGCGGCGTTCCAATTGGCGGCAAAGTCGGCCGGAGACACCTGCAGGTGCAACTGCACCGAGGTACAGGCGGACTCCGGGGCGATGGTGGGGGAGAACATTTTCAGCGACTCCGCGCCGGCGATGTCCAGCTCCAGGTCCTCCCGGCGAGCTGCGAACACCGCCTCGTCGATGGCCGCGTAGCGGGGGTTGGCGCTCATCCACTCGCCCTGCAGGTGCTCGGCTCGCAGCGTGGGCAGGATGCCGATCATCACGATCGCCGCGCCGACCTCGCGCGCGCGCTGGTCGGCCCGGTCCAGCGATGCGCGCAGCAATTGCTCCAGCTCCAGCGCGGAGTCGCCGGGCAGTGGGCGGGGCGGAACGTTCAACTCGATGTTGTACCGGCCCAATTCGGTCTGATAGGCCGGGTCGGCGATGGCCTCCAGCACCGGTGCGTTGGCCATCGCCGGTTGCCAGGCGTCGTCCACCAGGTTCAGCTCGATCTCCAGGCCGGTCAGCGGGCGGTCGAAGTCAAAGGTCTGCTCGATGAGCATCCGCTCGAACACGTCCAGGCAGCGCTGCACCTTCTCTCGGTAGCGCTTGCGCTGCTCGCGAGTAAACGTGGCACTGGCGATGTCATCACCCATGGCGACTCCCTCGGCGGACCGCGCAGCGTCCGGCGAATCGGCCGGACGCCTCTCGCGCTCATTGTGGACCACGTCACACATTGGCCCCTCACCCGGCGGGGCAGCGCGCCCGGGACGGTGGCCGTGCCGGTGCGGGTCGGATAGCCCGCCCGCCTACCCTGGTGCGGGACGTGTGCGGCACAGGGCCGGGAGCGAGGGGGAAGCAATGTCAACGGCGGTGACGGGAACGGCGGTGACGGGGACCGCGGTCACGGCCCCGGACGACGCGGCCGCGTCAGCCGGCCCGGTCGATGTGGGCGCCGGCCGAGGTCCAGCCTGGCTGGACGACTTCCTGCGCGCCCAGCTGCCCGCACTGGTGGCACTGCGCCGCCGGGTGCATGCCCACCCCGAGCTGTCCGGGTACGAGTTCGACACCACCGCACTGATCCGGGACACCCTGAATGCCGCGGGCATCGACGCGACCGTGTTGCCCGGCGGCACCGGACTGATCGCCGAGCTGGGCGCGCGCCCAGCTGCTGCCGGCGGGCCCGCCATCGGGCTGCGGGCGGACATCGATGCGCTGCCGCTGTCCGAGGACGCCGGGCTACCCTTCGCCTCCACGGTGGATGGCGTCGCGCACGCCTGCGGCCACGACGTACACACCACCGTGCTGCTGGGTGCGGCGCTCGCGCTGCAGCAGGCGCCGGAACTGCCTGGGCGGGTCCGGCTGCTGTTTCAGCCCGCCGAGGAGGTGATGCCCGGCGGTGCCCACCAGATCGTCGCCGCCGGTGCCATGGACGGCCTGTCCCGGGCCTTCGCCCTGCACTGCGACCCGCGTCTGTCGGTCGGTCGGGTCGGGCTGCGAGTCGGGCCGATCACGTCCGCCTGCGACCTGATCGAGGTCGAGGTGACGGGCCCCGGCGGGCACACCTCCCGACCGCAGCTGACCGTCGACCTGGTGGGCGCCTTGGCCTTGGTGACGACCCAGTTGCCGGCGCTTCTGGCACGGCGGCTGGACGCGCGGTCCGGGGCCGTGCTGGTGTGGGGGGCGGTGCGCGCCGGGGAGGCACCCAACGCGATCCCGCGGCGCGGGGTGCTGCGCGGCACGCTGCGGATCATGGATCGCGGCGCGTGGGACGTCGCCGAGCCGCTGGTGACGGAGCTGATCGGGCAGATCCTGGCACCCACCGGGGCGCGACACACCCTGCGGTACGTGCGGGGCGTGCCACCGGTGGTCAACGAGGCCAGGGCGGTCGACCTGCTGCGGGACGGGGTCACGGGGGCGCTCGGTGCGGACGCCATCGCCCAGGCCGAGCAGTCCACCGGTGCCGAGGATTTCGCGGTACTGCTGGAGGATGTGCCGGGGGCGCTGGCCCGACTCGGGGTCTGGGACGGCGCCCGCGAGCAGGTTGACCTGCATTCGCCCGGATTCCGTGCGGACGAGCGGGCCATTCCGGTCGGGGTGCGCACGCTGGTACACACGGCGCTGGCGGCGTTGCGGGCCGGCTGAGACCCGCTCGACCGGGCTGCGCCGCCGGCGCCCCGAGTTTCATGCCGGTTTCAGTGCCGAGTCCGGTACCGAGTTTCAGTACGCCGCGAAGTCGCTGGGGCTGAGGAAGAAGCCGTGCGAGTCCGACAGGCTCAGGCACGTCACCGATGATCCGTTGGCCATGCACATCACGCCGTGAGCTTCGGTGTAGTCGCCGTCGGCCAGCACCGGCGCCTGCGGATCGTAGGCGGTGTCCGACACGCAGATGAAGGCGGCGGAGTGACCGGCGCGCATCTGCATCGCCGATCCATAGTCGCCCTGGCACTTCGGGTTCGGGTTCTTCGGCGGCGTGTAGCTGTGGTCGACCATCAGGTCGCAGCGCACCAGATCGTCCAGGATGATGCAGCCGATGCTGTGGTCGGCAAGCTGGAAGGACGATAGCGAGCCGCCTGAGCCCCCCGAGCCGGCCGTGACCGACGACCCCGCGCCGTCCGATGAGCCGGCGTCACCCCGCCCGGCCATCGTGGTGAACTGCGCGACCAGGATCGAGGCCGCCTCGATGGCCGTCGACGCGGATGCGGCGCCGTCCTCGGCGTCCTGCAGCTGGGATTGGCTGAACTGCTTGCTGCTGACCGCGAACCGGGAGGAGGAGACCACGATCATCGTGCCCCCGGTCCGGCGGGCGATCGCGTCCGAGACATCGGTCAGCTTGGTGACGTCGTGACCGATCAGCGCCACCCATAGGTTCACCCCACCGGCCCGCGCGGCGACGACCTGCTCGTGCAGCGCGCTCAGCTCGTCCGGGTCCACGCTGGCGGAGGCATCGTCGTCGGCGTACACCGGATCGTCGTGCAGCGCGTCGGCGATGTCGGCCACGGCGACGCCGTGCACCGTGACGCCGCCGGGATCGCCGGAATCACTGGTCGCGGCGGATTCGTCGGTACTGGACGCAGGCGGCTGCGGCGTGCTGGCGTCGCTGCTCGGCGGAACCGGAGGGATCGGCGTCGGCGTGCTGGTGCCCGCCGGACCCTCGGTCGAACTCGGCGTGTCCGTCGGCGACATGGTGGGCGGCCCGGCGGCGGGTGTCGTGCTGGCCGGCAGGTCGCGCGCAGCGGCCGGATCGGCTCGCGGGCTACCTGCGACGCTGGTGGCGCACCCGGCGAGCAGCGTCAACACCGCGAGCAGTGCGGCCACCGTCGGCACCGTCACCGCTCGCGATCGTCCTCGCGCCGCTCGTCTCGACATCATCGTCACCGCACCCCCATCCGTGGCCGGAACGCTACTCGCTGATCACCGCGCCGCGGGCCGTTTCGCCGGACCCACCGCGCACGGCTGCGGTTCGACCCGGTTCGACCCCGACTCGATCAGTGTCCGATCGACCGGCAGGAGCGCAGCCGCAGGTCGCGGACGTACTCGTCCGGCGCGTCCACGGCCTCCGCGGCATCGGCGATGACCCCCAGGTAGCGGGCCGAGGGCAACCCGCCCTCGTAGGCCCGCAGCGCATATAGCCACGCCAGCACGTCGGAGTCCAGGGTGTGCACCCGCAGCCGGATCTTGATGTACAGGCCGAGGTCGGCCCCCTCCCAGGAATCCAGGGCGCGCTCGTCCGACTCACTCAGGTCGTAGAGCACCACGAACACCGCCGAGTCGGATTCTTCGACCACGGTGGCCAGGGCGCCCTCCCACCCCAGATCCTCGCCACCGAAGGTCAGGCGCCAGCCGTGCAACCATCCGGTGCCGGCCATGGGCGAGGACGGGCAGCGCTGCAGCATCTGCGCCGGGTCCATATTCGACCCGTACGCGGCATAGAGCGCCATGGCCATCTAGCGTAGTGGGTGGTGTCGTCGGCGATCGCCGACGCACCGGGCCACAGCTGCCGACCGGGAGGGACAGCCAGTAGGTGACCAGGATCGTGATCATCGGCGGCGGGCCGGCCGGGTACGAGGCCGCTCTGGTGGCGGCGCAGTACGGCGGGGAGGTGACGCTGATCGAGCCGGACGGTCCCGGGGGATCGTGCGTGCTGGCCGACTGCGTGCCGTCGAAGACCTTCATCGCCTCCGCCGGGGCGCGGACCGCGGTGCGGGAGGCCGGTCGGCTGGGCATCGTGGCGCCCGCCGAATCGGTGGCGGTGGACGTGCCCGCCGTGCACCGGCGGGTCACCGACCTCGCGGCGGCCCAGTCGGCGGACATCGCCTCGCGGCTGACTGTCGAGGGCGTCAAGATGATCCGCGGCCGGGCCGAATTGGCCGACCCGGAACCGGGATTGGCCACTCACCGGGTGCGCGCGACGGGCGTCGACGGGGCGGTGACCGAGTTGACGGCCGAGGTGGTGCTCATCGCGACCGGGGCCAGCCCGCGGATCTTGCCGGGTGCCAAGCCGGACGGCGAGCGCATCCTGACCTGGCGGCAGGTGTACACGCTGACCCAGTTGCCCGAGCATCTGATCGTGGTGGGGTCCGGTGTCACCGGCGCCGAGTTCGCCTCCGCCTACACCGAAATGGGCGTGCCGGTGACGGTGGTGTCCAGCCGGGACCGGGTGCTGCCCGGCGAGGATGCCGATGCCGCGGCGGTGCTGGAGGAGGTGTTCGCCGAGCGGGGGGTGACGCTGGTCAAGCGGGCCCGCGCCGAGCGGGTGCTTCGGGACGGTGACGGGGTTCTTGTCGAACTGGCCGACGGCAGGCAGGTACGCGGGTCACATGCGCTGATGACGGTCGGGTCGGTGCCCAACACCGCCGATGTCGGGTTGGACCGGGTCGGCTGCACGATGGATCCGGGCGGATTCATCCAGGTCGATCGGGTGTCCCGGACCTCGGTGGCCGGCATCTACGCCGCCGGCGACTGCACCGGAGTGCTGATGCTGGCGTCCGTGGCGGCCATGCAGGGCCGGATAGCAATGTGGCACGCGCTCGGCGAGGGAGCCCCACCGCTGAAGCGGAAGCTGGTGTCCGCCAATGTGTTTACCCACCCGGAGATCGCTACCGTGGGTGTGTCGCAGGCCGAGGTGGACTCCGGGGCGGTGCCCGCTCGGGTGCTGATGCTGCCGTTGGGCACCAACCCGCGGGCGAAGATGCTGGGCCTGCGCTCCGGGTTCGTCAAGCTGATGGTGCGACCCGCTACCGGCATCGTGGTCGGCGGAGTGGTGGTGGCGCCGGGGGCCTCCGAGCTGATCTTGCCGATTGCGGTCGCGGTGCAGAACCGGCTGACCGCCAAGAATCTCGCCTACACGTTCAGCGTCTACCCGTCGCTGTCCGGGTCGATCACCGAACTGGGTCGCCAGCTGATGGCCGCCGACGACCTGGGGTGAGTGCGCACGGGTGGGTCCGGAACGTCACCAGTGTCTGCGCTTCCGGGGGCCGCGTGGGCCTGCCGTTGCCAGCCCTCGCGCCCAGCTAGCGCCGAGAGTCGAGTTTGATCCAGTGGAGTCGACCGGCGCCCTGACCGGCAATCGTGGGCCTGCGGGTGGCTACCGGGCTGAAACGCCGAGGTGGCGGAACATGATGGCGTCGGCGGCCGCCGCCATCGACTCGGTCCCTGTGCGGGGGCGGTCATCGGTATGGTCCTGGCGGAATGGGCAGGCGTTGGGTTGAGTGCACGCTCGCCGGCCGCGGTCGGCACGGCGGATCAAACTCGACTCTCGGCACTAGCCTGGTGGACCGGTCACCCTCCCCGGCCGCCTGAGGGGCAGCCGATCGGTCGAGTTCGAGTGGATGCCTGTCGTCCGTAACCACCGCGCACGGGCTCGCAACAGTGTGGACAGCAGTTCCACCCGGGCCGCTGGGTGCAGGGGGCACAGTCCGGATCCTGCGGTCCCGCGATCGACGCGCTCCAGGAACAGGCGTGTCGGGCCGTGAGCCCCGGAGCAGTCGGTGTGTGCGTGGCCGCCGCGAAGCCGGGCATCTCCCGCGCTGGTGAGGGTCGCGGTGACCTCGTAGCGGTGCCAGACGTAGTCCGGCGTCGCTGGTGAGAAACCTCCGCTGAGGTCGGGCCGCGAGCGGGGCGCGATGATCGGTACGTCGAAGGCACGCTCCAGGCAGGCCCAGCGGACCCAGGAGTCGGCCGCGGACCGCGATGCGCCGTCCGCCAGCGGAGCGAGAGACCGGAGTCGATGGACCCCCCGCCCGCTGAGGGCCTCGACACGATCCACGATGGCACCGACGGAGGCCACGGCGCCACAGTGCACGGCCGCATCCAAGACTGCCAGCGCCGCGGCGGGCGATTTCCGTAGTACGGCAAGACGCACGGCGCATTCGGCGGGGTCCTCGACTGGCTGCCCGTCGACCGTGACCCGATCTGCGATCGGGCGGTGGCGATGCACCACCAGCCCGGTCCGCGTCGACTGTACGGAACCGTCTGTCAGCACGTGGGTATCGCGTGAGAGGCAGCCTGCAAAGCCGTGTATTTCCGCCGCGGTGTTCAGGCAGGGAATGACCGGGCGACGCAGGGTCAGTTGGGCGGCGGTCAGTCTGGTGCGGAGCGGAACGCGGCCCCGCGCGGCGGGACCCGCCGCATAGGCACCACGCCACAGCCGTCGAAGGTGCCCGGAGGCAAGGACCGCTTGGACCTCGCGTGCATGCGCAATCGGTCTGAGCTGCGCCGCCATGATGGCGCCGTCTTGCGTGGCAGCAATTGCCAGGATCTCGCCCGTGATGGTCATGGCATGAGACCTACTCCTGCTCCGCCCAGTCGAAGGTCCGCGTGACGGCCTTGCGCCACCGCGCGAACAGCCGCTCCCGCTCCGTCGCATCCAGCGTCGGCTCCCAGCGCCGGTCCTCGGCCCAGTTGGCCCGGATGTCGTCGGTGCCGGACCAGAAGCCAACGGCCAGCCCGGCCGCGTACGCGGCTCCCAGCGCCGTCGTTTCGGCCACCACGGGGCGTAACACCGGCACACCGAGAATGTCTGCCTGGAATTGCATCAGCGTCTCATTGGCCACCATGCCGCCATCCACCTTCAGCGTGCTCAGGTCGACCCCCGAATCCGCATGCATCGCATCGACGACCTCCCGGCTCTGGAACGCGGTGGCCTCCAACACCGCTCGCGCCAGGTGTGCCTTGGTGACGAACCGGGTGAGCCCCACGATCGCCCCCCGGGCATCGGACCGCCAGTACGGGGCGAACAGTCCGGAGAATGCCGGTACCACATAGGCCCCGCCGTTGTTCGGAACGCTGCGGGCCAACTCCTCGATCTCGGCCGCGGAACCGATCAGCCCCAGGTTGTCCCGGAACCACTGCACCAGCGAGCCGGTGACGGCGATCGAGCCCTCCAGCGCGTACACCGCCGGCTGGTCGCCGATCTGGTAACACACCGTGGTGAGCAGCCCGTGCCGGCTGAATACCGGCTGGGTACCGGTGTTCAGCAGCAGGAAGTTACCGGTTCCGTAGGTGTTCTTGGCCTCACCAGGGGACAGGCAAGCCTGCCCGAATGTCGCCGCCTGCTGGTCGCCGAGTACGCCCGCGATCGGGATCCCGGCCAGCTCCACCGGATCCGTCACCGCCCCGTACACCTGCGAGCTGGAACGGATCTCCGGCAACATGACCGGCGGAATGCCGAACTCACCGGCGATCTCGACGTCCCACTGCAGCGAGCGCAGGTCCATCATCATGGTGCGGGAGGCATTCGTGACATCCGTGGCGTGTAGCCCGCCCCTCGGCCCGCCGGACAGCCACCACAGCAAGTAGGAATCGACCGTGCCGGCTAGTAGCTCGCCCGCCTCGGCCCGCGGCAGCGCGCCGGCTACCTGCTGCAGGATCCAGGCGATCTTGGGGCCGGCGAAGTAGGTGGCCAGTGGCAGCCCGACGCGCTGCCGGAATCGGTCTGCCCCGCCGCCCGCGGCGCCGAGTTCCCGGCAGATCGCATCGGTGCGGGTGTCCTGCCAGACGATTGCCGGGTACACCGGTTCGCCGGTGCCGCGATCCCACACCACTGTGGTCTCCCGCTGATTCGTCACCCCCAGGGCCGCGACATCACCGGCGGTCGCGCCCGCCGAGTTCATCGCGCCGGCGATCACCGCCCGGGTGTTCGTCCAGATCTCGGCGGGGTCGTGCTCCACCCAGCCGGGGCGGGGCAGGATTTGCCGGTGCTCCCGCTGGTCAGAGGCCGCGATGCGCCCGTCGTGGGTGAACAGGATGCATCGGGTGGACGTGGTGCCCTGGTCGATCGCCGCCACGTACCGTGCCGCCATCGCTGCTCGCCTTTCCTGTCTGCTTCGGCAAGCGCCCACCGTTTCCGGTTGCGGCCCGCCGCTCCGATCATCGGACGGTAGCGTGAGGGCCGTCGGCGCGCCGGACGGGCACCGACTTCGACGCGGGGAGGTTCGGCGACGGTGGCCGACAGGGCGTGGGCGTCCCGACTGGGACCCGAACAGCGCGTTGCGAACTGGGCGCGGCTGGCCGGCGGCACCTTCGATGTGTTGGTGATCGGCGGCGGCGTGGTCGGCGCCGGCGTCGCCCTAGACGCCGTCACCCGTGGATTGTCGGTAGCGCTGGTGGAGGCGCGCGATCTGGCGTCGGGCACCTCCTCGCGATCGTCCAAGCTGTTCCACGGCGGCCTGCGCTACCTGGAGATGCTGGAGTTCGGTCTGGTCCGGGAGGCGTTGGCCGAGCGGGAGTTGATGCTGACCACGCTGTGCCCGCACCTGGCCCGGCCGGTGTCCTTTCTCTACCCGCTGCGCCGTCGCATCGTCGAGCGGCCCTACGTGGAGGCCGGGCTGACCCTCTACGACAGGCTGGGCGGTGCCCGATCGGTGCCCCGGCACCGTCAGCTCACCCGCGCGGGGGCGTTGCGGTTGTCGCCCGCGCTGCGTAAGGACGCGTTGATCGGCGGCGTCCGTTACTACGACGGCCAGGTCGACGATGCCCGACACACCCTCACGGTGGCGCGCACCGCCGCGGCCTACGGTGCGGTGGTCCAGCCCTCCACCCAGGTCATCGACTTCCTGCGGGAGGCCGACCGGGTCGCCGGTGTGCGGATCCGGGACGTGGAGACCGGAGCCGAGGCGTCGGTGTCCGCGGGCGTGGTGATCAACGCCACCGGGGTGTGGACCGACGAGCTGCAGCGGCTGTCCGGCAGTCGCGGGCGATTCCGGGTGCGCGCTTCCAAGGGTGTGCACCTGGTGGTGCCGCGCGACCGCATCCCCAGCGAGACCGGTCTGATCCTGCGCACCGAATCCAGCGTGCTGTTCGTGATCCCGTGGAAGGCGCACTGGATCATCGGCACCACCGACACGGACTGGCACCTGGATCTGGCGCATCCGGCGGCCACCTCGGCCGACATCGATTATCTGTTGCGGCATCTCAACGCAGTGCTGGTCACGCCGATCACTCGCGACGACATCCAGGGGGTATATGCCGGGCTGCGCCCGCTGCTGGCGGGGGAGAGCGACGACACCTCGAAGCTGTCCCGCGAACACGCGGTGGCACGGGTGGCTCCCGGCCTGGTCGCGATCGCCGGCGGCAAGTACACCACCTACCGGGTGATGGCCGCCGACGCGGTGGACGCGGCGGCAGAGGATCTGCCCGGCCTGGTGAACCCGTCCTGCACCCGGGAGATCCCGCTGCTGGGGGCGGAGGGCTACCGGGCGCTGGTGAACTCCGCGGAGCGCATCGCGGCGGTGTCCGGGGTGCACCCGTACCGGATCAAGCATCTGCTGAACCGCTATGGCAGCGCGGTGCACGAGGTGCTGGCACCGGCCGCCGAGCAGCCGGCCTGGCTGGCGCCGCTGCCCGGTGCCCGGGACTACCTCGAGGTGGAGGCACTGTACGCCGCCACCCACGAGGGAGCCCTGCACGTGGAGGACGTGCTGGCCAGACGCACCCGGGTCTCCATCGAGTACGCCCACCGAGGGACCGAGACCGCACCCAGGGTGGCCGAGATCCTGGCCGGCGTGCTCGGCTGGTCGCCGGAGCAACAGGCCGTCGAAGTCGACCGTTATCGAGCGCGGGTCGCCGCCGAGCGGCAGTCCCAAGATGAGCCGGACGACGCGGCCGCCGATCAGGTGCGGCTGACCGCCCCGGACGCGCGCGACGTCCGGTCGGTGCCAACGGCGTGAGCGGACAGATCCCATTCCGGCGGCCCGACCCCTCCCGCCGGCTTCCGGCCTGGGTGACGGCGCTGGTGCTGGCGGCCGCGGCAGCGGGGCTGACGCTCGCCGTGCTGTTGGCCGCCCGCGCCGGTCCGCTGGAGGCGCACCCGCCCACCGTGCAGCCGCAGGTGCCGACCGCGCCGCCTCGGTCCGCCGGGACGCCGCCGCCGCTGCCGAGCATGCAGCCGCAGCAGACCCAGACGGATACCGACTGGTTGTGGTGGGTCGCGGCGGTACTCGGCGGGCTGCTGGTGTTGCTGTTGGTGATCTGGCTGATCCGTGCACTGCGGCGTCCCGGCCGGATCGTCGCCGTCCCCGGCGGTACGGCGACGCCACCGGGATCGCCGGTCAGCCTTGATTGGCTGGACGAACGTGCCCCCGTCGACCTGACCGACGATCGCACCTTCGACCCGCTGCGCGCGGCCGACGACATCATCGCGTGCTGGACGGCCGTCGAGGCGGCCGCCGCCAGCGCCGGGCGCCCGCGTGGGTCCGCGAGCACGCCGACCGAGTTTCTGCAGCGCCTCACGGAGCGATGGGGCGACGCGCCCGCGGCCCCGATCAGCTCGTCCGGCGGTGACGGGATTCTCGGCCCACCGCCGGTCGCCGGCTGGAGTGCCTCGACGGTGCTGCTGCGGCTCTACCATCGGGCACGGTTCGACACCGCGGCGCTCGCCCCGGGAGCGGCCACCGCCGCCCGCTCGGCCGCGCGCGCCCTGCTGGCCCGGATCCCGTGGCAGGCAGGGAGTTCCGGGGTGGATCGGCACCCTCCGGACGGCCCGGTGGATGCGGCGGCGCGGCGCGGCGGGGAACACCGGTGACGCGCCCGACCCCCGGTCGGCCGCACCGCCGCGGCGTCGCCCAGTCGCTCGGCGGAGCCGCCCGCCCCGCTCCGCGCCGCTCGCTGGCCGCCCGGATGGACGACGTCGACCACGGCGACACCGACCCCGACACCAACACCGCAGTCGCCCCGTGGTGGCGATCGCTGACGTGGCCGGTGATCGCCGGGGCCGTCGCGACCGCCGGCATGCTGGCCAGCGGAGTACCGGTCTGGCGAGCCGTCGTCATCGCCGTTGCCTGCGGTGCCGCGCTGTGGTCGATCGTCGTCTCGCTCTCCGTCGCGCGTCCCGAGTGGCCCTACGACCTGCCGGTCGACGTGCATCGCGCCCCCACCACCTGGCAGGTTCCCGGCCTGGTCGGCGCGATGGAGTCGGACGTGTCCTTCCAGCAATACCTGCGGCCCCGGCTGTGGTCACTGGCCCAGCAGTTGTTGCGCCGCAGGGGGATCGACCCTGATTCGGAACGGGCCGCCGCTCTGATCGGCCCACGTGAATATGCGCTGCTGACCGGAGCCGACACCGACTCGCGGCGGGCGATGGCCTCCGTTCCGGTGCTGTGCCAGGTCATCGCCCGGCTCGCGGTGGCCCCCGACGCCGACAGCGAACCGGCCATCCGCAATCCCGCGCTCGCCGGGCTTGCCGGCCGACCCGCGCGCCCGGCGCGCCGCACTCCCCAGCACCCGACGGAAGGACCCCACCGGTGACCGAAACCCCGCCCCAGACCGCCGAATCGCTGCCCGAGCCGTTGCCGCCCGCGGAGGTCGCGCGCCGGGCCGGTGCCATCGCCGACGCGGTCGGCACCGCCGTGGTGGGGCACCGGCACGCGCTGCTGATGTCCCTGGCCGCCATCCTGGCCGGCGGGCACGTGCTCATCGAGGACAATCCCGGCCTGGGCAAGACGCTGTTGGCCCGCTCGTTGTCTGGCGCGCTGGGTCTGGAGTTTCGTCGGCTGCAGTTCACCCCCGACCTGCTGCCGGCCGATATCACCGGCTCCTACCTGTACCACCCCGGTACCGGGGAGTTCCGCTTCCAGGCCGGTCCGATCTTCTGCGGTCTGCTGCTGGCCGACGAGCTCAACCGCACCCCGCCCAAGACTCAGTCCGCGCTGCTGGAGGCCATGCAGGAGGGGCAGGTCAGCGTGGAGGGCAACACCCATCCGCTGCCCGCGCCGTTCCATGTGATTGCGACGGCCAACCAGATCGAGTACGAGGGCACCTATCCGCTGCCGGAGGCGCAGCTGGACCGGTTCCTGGTGCGGCTGCGGCTGGGCTATCCCTCCGGCGATGCCGAGCACGAGATGCTGCGTCGCCGCATCGCCCGGGCGGCCGGGGATCCTCCGGTCGAGCCGGTCACGGGTCCGGCCGGCCTGTTGAGGCTGCAGCGGTCGGTGGAGCAAGTGCGGGTCGACGAGGATGTGATGGGCTACTGCGTGGACCTGGCCCGGGCCAGCCGCAGCCACCCGTCCGTCGAGGTGGGCATCTCGCCGCGCGGCACCCAGGCGTTGCTGCTGCTGGCCCGTACCTGGGCGGTGCTGGACGGGCGGGGTTTCGTGCTGCCGGAGGACGTCAAGCAGGTGGCCGTACCGGCGTGGGGGCACCGGCTGGTGCTCAAGCTGCAGGCCTACGCCGACGCGGTGTCCGCGGAGGACGTCGTCGCCGGTTTGCTGTCGTCGGTCTCGGCGCCCCCGGCCGACCGGATCGTTGCGGCGCACGACGCGGCCGGCGGCCCGACGATCCCGGCATGACGACGGTGCCGGCGCCCTGGCGGGATCACCTGGGGCGCAGCCGCTTCGGCCGCTGGACCCGCACCGCTGCCTGGTATCGCGTCCCCGGGCTGGTGGCGCTGGCGGCCGGGGTGGGGCTGGCCACCGGCCGGCCGGACGTCGCCGCGCTGGCCGCCCCACTGCTGCTGGTCTGGATCGCATCGCTGCTGGCCACCCGGCCGCTGCTGGGCGCCCGCACGCCGCACGCCGAGATCGAGGTCGACGAGACCTCGTTTGGCAGCAACACCGCGGAGGTGGCCACCGAGCTGACCGGCACGGATGGGGCGGCGTTCGTCTCGGTGGCGCAGCCCGGCGTGGACGGCGGGCCCATGGCGCAGATGGTGACGATTCCCGGCGGGGAGCCGAATACCGTGCTGCGCAGCCGATTCCGTACCCAGGCGTGGGGGCCCACCACGGTGGCCCGGCCAGACCTGCTGGGGGCAGGCCCGGACGGGCTGTACCTGACCGGCCCGGTGCGCCGCGGGCCCACCCGAAGCGAACTGGTGCTGCCCGAGGTGGCGGCGATGGCGCCGCTGGTGCTGCCGCCGATCCTGGGCGGCTGGGCCGGGGCGCATGTCAGCCGTCGGCCGGGCCAGGGCAGCGACCTGGTCGACCTGCGGGAGTTCGCGCCGGGCGACCGGCTGCGGTCGATCCACTGGCGGGCTTACGCCCGGCACCAGCGGTTGTACACCCGGCGTACCCTGTCGGACGCCGACGCCGAGCTGATGATCTGCCTGGATTTGTCGGCGATCCTGGAACCACGTCGGCCCCGCCCACCCATCGGCCGCATTGCGCAGATGACCGACGCGATCCGGCGGGCGCTGCGCGAGCTGGCCGACCGGGCCGCCGAGCGGCGCGGCGACGACGGGCCGCAACGCCGCAGGGATGCCGAGCGTCGGATGCGGGCCTCCAGCCTGGATCTGACGGTCGCGGCCGCCGCCGCGGTGGCCGCCGCGCACCTCGGGCAAGGCGACCGGGTCGGACTGATGACGGCGACCATGCCCCGCCGGATGGTGCGCTCCGGCACCGGAAACCGTCAGCTGCAACGGATCCGGCATCAGCTGGCGGTGCTGGACGATCACCGGTTCCGGCTGCTGGAGGTCCCGCTGTGGGGGCTGCGGCCGGGTCAGATCGTGGTGTGGTGCTCGCCGCTGGTGTCCGACGCGGCGGCGGATGCCGCGCTGGATTGCAGTGCGCGGGGCCACCGGGTGATCGTCGTCGACACGCTGCCGCTGTCCGGCATGCTGCGCCGGGCCACCGTGGCGGACGCTCATCACCTCCGGATACTGACGGTGGAGCGGGAGTTGCGCTGCGATCGGCTGCGGGCGCGAGGCATCTCGGTGCTCAGCTGGGACGCCGGCGACATTTCCGGACAGCTGACCGTCGCGCGAAACGTGTTGCGGAGTCGGCGATGACGACCACGACGAGCGGCGGCGGAAGACCCGCGGCGGCGGTCGCGGGCGTTGGCGGGCCCCCCGCGGGGTTGGGCGGCAGCGGTCGGCCGGGTGCGAGCGGTGGAGCGGTGCCCGGCTGGTGTCTGCGGCTGGCGCTGGCCGCCGTCGCGGCGGGCGCCGTCGGCGTGGCGATGGCGGGGGCGCCGCAGATCGGGGTGCTGTCGGTGGCGGGCATCGTGATGATGCTGCTGGCGCTGGGTACGGCGCTGGCCCCGGACAGCGTGCTGCCACTGCTGCTCCTCGTCGGGCTGGTGATCTACCGGGTGGTGGCGCCGGGGCCTACGCTGGACGCCGGGCTGGCCGCCTTGCTGGTGTTGATGCCGCTGATCCACCAGCTGGCCGGTGTTGCCGGGGCGATTCCGCTACGCTCCCGATGCCGCTGGCGAGTACTGCGGCCGGCGGCTCAGCGATTGGCGGTGGCGGTGCTGCCGGTCGAGATCGCCGTGCTGGTGGCCGCTATCATCCTCTGACCCGCCGCTGAGGGGCCGCTCCCCGGGTGCGTGGGCCCGTTTCTGTGCCGGCTTACCAGGTGCCGCGATGCTCCGGCACCCGCACGATCAGCGGCAATACGACGATCAGGACGACCGCGAATACCGCGAAGATGTGCCCCTGCACGAGGCCTGGGTCGTGGCTGCGGGCCAGGATGGCGGTGCTGATCGAGATCGCGGTGATGGCGCCGGCCTGCCGGAAGGTGCCGCGCAGTCCCGCGATCGACGCCGCGTGTTGCGGGGCCAGTTGCAGCGATGCATTGCTCGCAGCCGGGTTCACCATGCCCATGCCCAGTCCGGTGACTCCCGCAGCAATGCTCAGCCAGCCGTACGGGTCCATTCCGACAGGTGCCAGCGCCATCATCAGCAGCCCGATCGCCGTCACCACGAAGCCAACCATCATCGGTGGCCGGTATCCGGTGCGACGCAACGCGAACGCCGTGAGTCCGCCAACCGCGATCATGCCCAGCGCCCGCGCGGTGAGCAGTGTTCCCGACCCGAGGCTGTCGATGTCGTAGCGCTCGGTGGCATACAACGGCACCAGCGCACTGAGTCCGAGTGCCGCGCCGCCGAACAGGAAGTTGATCAGGTTCATCACGCCGAACCCATGTCCGCGCAATAAGTCCAGCGGGATGAAGGGTGCACGACTGCGCGCGGAATGTGCGACGAAACACCCGAGGGCGAGGGTGGCCACAACCTCCGGAATCAGGAATGTGGGGCTCAACGGACCGGTTCCGGGCTCACCGAGCAGCGCGATCCCCATCATCGCCGCGAGCAGCCCAGTTCCGAGCAGAGCCAGGCCGAGCACGTTGATCGGTTCGCGGGCGGGGCGGGGCGGGTTGGCGGGCAGCACTCGCGCTCCCACGATCACCAGAGCGACACCAATGGGAACGTTAACCAGGAAGATGCCTCGCCACGACCAATACGTCACGAACAGACCGCCCAACACCGGGCCGATCAGTGCCCCGACCGGGATGATGCTGGTGAACAGCCCGACTGCCCGATCCCGGGCGGAGCCGAAGTGGTCCACGACGATGCCGGTTGCTGACGGCATGAAGGCCGCGCCGCCCACCGCCTGGATCGCTCGCAGCGCCACCAGCAGGTAGATCGAATTCGCCAGGCCGCAGGCCAGCGATGCCACGGTGAACAGCGAAACGGATATCAGAAAGATGGTGCGACGGCCATACTGATCGCTGATTCGCCCGGCCAATGGAAGGATCAGGATACGGCCAAGGGAGTAGATGGTGATCGTCCAACCGGCCCAGTTGATCGACGCTTGCAGATCGTGCTGCAGATCGGGTAGCGCAGTGGCCACGATGGTCTGGTCGATGGAGCTCATGAGCAGCGCCACGGAGACCACGGCGAATATCGCCCAGCGTCGTGGGTGGGGCGACTGCTCCGACGGCCCTACCGAGGCCGGCAGATCGGAGCGCTCCGAGGTGGCTGCCACGCGCGGACTCCCCAGGGGGAGGTTCGGTGTGGCTGCCACGTCTCAGAGGATATACTGTGCTTGCCGATAAGCAAGTAGTCTGGCACTGGGTGCTACGCGGCGGTGCGCCGCGGGAGGGACGGTGACGGTGGACGCGGATGCGGTGGCGCGACTGCGGCGAGCGACGGCGAAGCTGGCCAGGGTCTTGAACGCGCCTGCCACTGAGGAGGGCCTGACGCCGACCCAGTCCTCCGTGCTCGGGCTGGTCGCCAACCGGGGTCCGATCAGCCTGGCGAACCTGATCGACCTGGAGCGGGTCAATCCGACCATGCTGTCCCGCGTGATCGGCAAGCTGGATGAGCGCGGGCTGCTGCGCCGGGTACCCGACCCGGACGATCTACGCGCGGCGTGGGTCGAGGTGACCGAGCGGGGAAGCGCAGTCCATCAGCGAATCAGGGACCGGCGCATGGCGACCGTCGCCGAGTGCATCGTTGAGTTACCTGCCCGGCAGGTGGATGCGCTGACCAGGGCGCTGCCGGCCCTGGAGTCGCTGGCGGAGCACCTGGAGCGGCGTGGCGCCTCGCGTGCGGGCTGACCGGGCGCCCCGGGCCCCTTCCTGGTGACTGTTTGCCTCCGGACTGACGGGTGCTGCAGTCTCAGTCGCCCAGTTCACGCCTGCGATGCCGGTCGTCTCGAATCCGATCGTTCCGGAGTCGCTGGCGGCCGTCCCCGGCGCCCGGGTTCGGCTCCTTCCAATCCGGCCCCCAGATGCTGCCGGCGATCGCCGAGATCGCCGGGATCAGCAGGAACCACTGCCAGTGGTCGGTCAGGAAGAACAGGGCGAGTGCCACGAACACCGACGCGGCCGCGGCGGCCCCGACCAGCTTCTGTGCGGCGCTGCGGGTGTCGCCGGTAACCGGCGGCTGGCCGCGGCCGGGCGGCATCAGTCCGCCCGGCCCGACCGGCGTGGCGGCGGGCACCGCCGACCCCGGCACCGCCACGGCGGGCAGCACGGGATGCGGGGCGGGCAGGTCGTCGAACAGCGCGCCGAGCTCGTCGGCCGTCTTGACCACGGTGACGCGTGCGCTGCGGTCGCCGTACTCGTCCATCGTGATACGACCCGCGGACAGATGCTCGCCGAGGGCCTGCAGCGCCGAGTTGCGCTCCGTGTCGCCGACGCGCATCAACCCGGGTGACAGGGGAGTGGAGCCCGACGTCGGGCGCTCGGAGCCCGGCGAGACAACCGGGTCGTGGGAGTCACTCATTCCTGTCACGGTAGCCGGTTCCGGGCTGATCGACTCGGCCGGCGCGTGCCGCCCGACGAACGGGACGTGGTCAGCGGATCTCGGCGAGAACCGCGCCGGATGTGACCGCCGCACCGACCTCGGCGGTCAGTGCGGTGACGGTGCCGTCCTTGTGCGCCGTCACCGGGTTCTCCATCTTCATCGCTTCGACCACGGCAATCAGGTCGCCGGCCGTCACCGAGTCACCCTTCGCGACCGCCACCTTGACCACGGTGCCCTGCATGGGTGCCGTCACCGCATCACCGCTGGCGGTGCTGGCCGTCGCCGCGCGGGACCGTCTCCCGCCGGCGGCTCGGACCCGGCCGTTGCCGGCCGCCGCAGCCGAGACCACCAGATCGCCGGGCAGCGACACCTGCACCCGGCGGCCGTTCACCTCAGCCACCACCACCTGCCTGGCCGGGGGCTGCTGGTCGGATTCGGGCGTGCCACGGTCGTCGCTGTATGGCTCGATCGTGTTCGCGAACTCGGTCTCGATCCATCGGGTATGCACCGCGAAATGCCCGTCGGCGGCGGTGAACGCCGGATCGTGCACCACGGCCCGGTCGAACGGCAGCACGGTGGCCATACCCTCCACGACCATCTCCGCCAGCGCGCGCCGCGCACGTGCCAGCGCCTCGGTGCGGTCCGCGCCGGTGATGATGAGCTTGGCCAGCAGCGAGTCGAACGCGCCGCCGATCACCGACCCCGATTCCACCCCCGAGTCCAGCCGCACTCCGGGCCCGGTCGGCGCCACGAACCGCGTCACCGTCCCTGGTGCCGGCAGGAAGTTTCGGCCCGGATCCTCGCCGTTGATGCGGAACTCGATGGAATGCCCACGTGGCTCGGGATCGCTGTGCCAGCGCAGCTTCTCGCCCTCGGCAATGCGGAACTGCTCGCGCACCAGGTCGATGCCGCTAGTTTCCTCTGACACCGGATGTTCGACCTGCAGCCGGGTGTTGACCTCCAGGAACGAGATCAGCCCGTCCTGCCCGACCAGGAACTCCACGGTGCCGGCGCCGTAGTAGCCCGCCTCGGCGCAGATCGCCTTGGCCGCCCGATGAATCGTGGCGCGCTGCTCGTCGGTCAGAAACGGGGCGGGGGCCTCCTCCACCAGCTTCTGGTAGCGGCGCTGTAGCGAGCAGTCCCGGGTGCCGACCACGATGACCGTGCCGTGCGTGTCGGCCAGGATCTGTGCCTCCACGTGCCGCGGCCGGTCCAGGTAGCGCTCCACGAAACACTCGCCGCGCCCGAACGCCGTCACCGCCTCCCGCACCGCCGACTCGTACAGCTCCGGAATCTCGGCCATAGTGCGGGCCACCTTGAGCCCGCGCCCGCCGCCGCCGAACGCCGCCTTGATCGCCACCGGCAGCCCGAACTCCTGCGCGAACGCGACCACCTCGTCGGCCCCGGACACCGGGTCGGCGGTGCCCGGTACCAGCGGGGCGCCGGCGCGCATGGCGATGTGCCGGGCGGTGACTTTGTCGCCCAGATCCCGGATGGACTGCGGACTGGGCCCGATCCAGGTTAGCCCGGCCTCCAGCACGGCCTGGGCGAAATCCGCGTTCTCCGAAAGGAACCCGTATCCCGGATGGACGGCGTCCGCACCGGAGCGGGCGGCGACGTCGAGCAATCTTGCGACGTCCAGGTAGGAGTCCTTCGGCGTGGATCCGCCCAGCGCGTGGGCCTCGTCGGCGGTGCGCACGTGCAGCGCGTCGCGATCCGGGTCGGCATAGACGGCTACCGAGCGCAGCCCGGCGTCGCGGGCGGCCCGGGCCACCCGGACGGCGATCTCCCCGCGGTTGGCGATCAGCACGGTGTGCACGGTGAGTCCCTTCGTTGCGGGCGCGTCATGGCGACCGCCAGAGGTCGGTGACGGTGACGTCGACGTCGGTCAGTAGCCGGCGCAGCAGTGGCAGCGACAGGCCGACCACGCAGGACGGATCCCCGGCGATGCCGTCGACGAACCAGCCGCCCAGCCCGTCGATGGTGAACGCGCCGGCCACCCCGAGCGGCTCGCCGGAGTCGATGTAGGCGGTGATCTCCTCGATGCTCGGAGTGCCGAACCGGACCGTGGTGGCGGCGGTACCGACGGCGCTGCCGACCACCCGGGCCGCGCGGACTCGCAGCACCGCGAGCCCGGACAGCAGGGTGCCGGTGCGGCCGGCCTGGGCGTCCCACCGGCGCAGCGCCTCGTCCCGGGTGCGCGGCTTTCCCTGCAGGCGCTCGTCCAACAGCAGCATCGAGTCGCCGCCGATGACCACCGCGTCGGCGAGGGATGCGGGGTCGTGGGCGCCGCCCGAGCCGTGATCGCGCACGACCGCCTCCGCCTTGGCCCCGGCCAGCGCGGCAACCAGGTCCTCCGGTTCGGCGTCGGCGTGCCGGGCCATCAGGGCTTCCTCGTCCACGCCGGAGACCAGCACGACCGGGTCGAGGCCGGCGCCGCGCAGCACCGACAGCCGGCCGGTCGACGCGGAGGCCAGCACCACCGTCGGTGCTCGTCGACCGGTGCGGGTGCCCGGTGGCATCTCGGCGCCTGCGACTTCGTCGCGACGGCGCCCGTTCGCTCCGGCGTCGCTCACGGTGCCGGATTGTTCGCTCCGCGCTCCGCTCTCGGCGCCTGCGACTTCGTCGCGACGGCGCTCGTTCGCTCCGGCGTCGCTCACGGTGCCGGATTGGTCGCTCCGCGCTCCGCTCTCGGCGCCTGCGACTTCGTCGCGACGGCGCTCGTTCGCTCCGGCGTCGCTCACGGTGCCAGCCCCGACGCCCACCAGGCATGCGGTCCGGGCGTGGCGGGGGCGATCCGGAACCGGGGGTCGCCCCAGCATGCGCGCGGTGTGGCAGGCCCCGATCCGGCGGTCGCGGCGCGCGCGGCGATCGCCGTCAGGATCGTCACCACTACCGCGGCGTCCTCGTCGTCCCGGCCGAGCCCCGCCCGCACGGCGGCCGGTGCCGCCGCCCCCGCGTTCGCAAGTGCCCCCGCCCCCGGATCCGCGTGCTTATTTGCGATCTGCGTGCACAATGGGACACGCGAATCGCCAACGGGCACGCGGATCGACGTCGGGCTGCTGTGCGTCACAGCGGGATGTTCCCGTGCTTGCGCGGGGGCAGGGTCTCCCGCTTGTCGGCCAGCGCGCGCAGGGCGCGGGCCAGCGTCACCCGGGTCTGTGACGGCGCGATCACCTGGTCGACATACCCCCGGTCCGCCGCGACATACGGATTGGCCAGCGCATCCTCGTACTCGGTCTGCAGCCGCGAGCGCAGCGCTTCGACGTCCTCGCCCCGCTCCGCGGCCGCCCGAAGCTCCTTGCGGTACAGCACGTTCACCGCGCCCTGTGCCCCGACCACGGCGATCTGTGCCGTCGGCCAGGCGAGGTTCACGTCCGCGCCCAGGTGCTTGGAGCCCATCACGTCGTACGCGCCACCGTAGGCCTTGCGGGTGATCACGGTCAGCAGCGGCACCGTTGCCTCGGCGTAGGCGTAGATCAGCTTCGCGCCGCGCCGGATGATGCCGTTCCACTCCTGATCCGTACCGGGCAGGAAGCCTGGCACGTCCACGAATGTCACCACCGGGATGTTGAACGCGTCGCAGGTCCGCACGAACCGGGCGGCCTTCTCCGAGGCGTTGATGTCCAGCGTGCCGGCCAGGTGGGTCGGCTGGTTGCCCACCACACCCACGCTGCGCCCGTCGATCCGGCCGAACCCGACCACGATGTTCGGCGCATACAGCTCCTGGACTTGCAGGAACTCACCGTCGTCCAGCACCGCGGTGATCGCCGCCGTCATGTCGTAGGGCTGGTTCGGCGAGTCCGGGATCAGCGAGTCCAGCGCGAGGTCCCCATCACCGACCTCCAGGTCGCCCGCCGACTCGGTCGGCGCGACGGACAGGTTGTTCGACGGCAAGTAGGAAAGCAGCGCCCGCACGTAGTCAATGGCGTCGTCCTCGTCGGCGGCCAGGTAGTGCGCGTTGCCGGAGCGGGTGTTGTGCGTGCGGGCACCGCCCAGGTCCTCCAGCGTGACGTCCTCGCCCGTCACCGTTTTGACCACGTCCGGCCCGGTGATGAACATCTGCGACGTTCCGTCCACCATTACCACGAAGTCGGTGAGGGCGGGGGAGTACACGTGCCCGCCGGCGGCCGCCCCCATGATCAGCGAGATCTGCGGTACCACCCCGGACAGGTGCACGTTGCGCCGGAAGATCTCGGCGTACAGCCCGAGCGAGACGACGCCCTCCTGGATGCGCGCCCCGCCGCCCTCGTTGATCCCGACGATGGGCCGGCCGGTGCGGGCGGCGAAGTCCATCACCTTGACGATCTTCTCGCCGTACACCTCGCCGAGGGATCCGCCGAACACCGTCACATCCTGGGAGAACACGGCGATCTCGCGACCGTCCACGGTGCCGAACCCGGTCACCACGCCATCCCCGTAGGGCCGTTTCTGCTCCATTCCGAACGCCGTCGAGCGGTGCCGGGCGAACGCGTCGAACTCGACGAACGAGCCCGGATCCAGCAGCATCTCCAGCCGCTCCCGGGCCGTCTTGCGACCCCGGGCGTGCTGCCGTTCGATCGCCTGGGCCGACCCCGCATGGATGTGCTGACTGATCCGGCGGTCCAGGTCGGCGAGCTTGCCGGCAGTGGTGTGCGGTGCGGTGACGGCATCCGGCCCGTCGGGCGTCACCGATTCGACGGGCGGCCGGCCGACCGGTTCGCCGCCTTGGCCCGACCCTGCAGATGACATGGCGGGAGACTATCGAAGGGCCCGGTGGGCGACGAGGGCGGCGGTCGGGCCGGCCGTCTTGTCGGCTGCCGCCCGGTCAGCCGGCCATCCGATTAGCCGTGACGATGCCGCGGTGCGGGACCTGGCGCCGAGCGTGAGTCGCCGCGGCCGGGGTGTCCGCCTGTGCGGGCTCGGGCGAGGCGGCGGCGTACGGATCGCCGGAGTTGTCTTCATTGCCGTGCCCGGCTGCATCCGGCTGGTCCGGCGCGGCGCCGAGGTCGTCGTCGCCCGGCAGTAGGCCGCTGAACTGCTCGGACAGGTTCTCCAGGAATTCGTCGGATAGATGCAGTGCCGCTGCCACCATGTGCAGCTCCGCCAGGTGGGTCTCGGCGAGTGCCGCGATGACCTCGTGCCCGCGGGGGGACAGCGCGATGCGCACCACGCGCTGGTCGTGCGGGTCGATGCTGCGCACCACCAGCCCGGCGCGTTGTGCTCGATTCGCCAGGCCGACCGCGCTGTGCTGACGGATCTGGAGCGCCGTCGCCAGGTCGGAGATGCTGGGCGGCGCGCCGGAGGGCCGCACCCGGATCGCCAGCAGTAACTGGGCCTGTTGCGGTGCCAGGCCGAACCGCGCGGCATGTCCCGCGCTCCACTGCAGGTAATGACGCAGCGCGCAGCGGAACGCGAACAGCACCTGATACTGCTGCTGGGATAGTTCCGCCATCGGTCACCTCGGTGGTCGCAGACCGGTCCTGCCGGCGGCGGGACGGTGCGACTACGGGGTCTGGCCGGTAGCCCGTCACCGGCGGGTCCCTCCATTGTTCACCCGGCTGCGCCGTTTCGCAGGCCCTGCCGCGCGCCGCCCGCGCGTCGGCCAGGATGACTCGGGTCCCGCCCAGGCTCCAGGTTGAATCTTCACCCATTCGCCGCACAGACCGCCGCGGGCCCGGGGGCGAGAAACAGTTGTCTCGTCTTACGATAGGTTCGAGCCGCACTTCCGGAGGTACCCATGGAATTGCTCGATATGCTCCATGACGCGGACGATGTCCGGAAGGTTCCCGCGCACCAGCTGGCCGAGCTCGCCGGCCAGATCCGCGGCTTCCTGATCGACTCGGTCTGCTCCTCCGGCGGGCACTTGGGCCCCAACCTTGGTGTGGTGGAACTCACCATCGCATTGCATCGGGTGTTCCGCTCGCCCGAGACGCCGATCATCTTCGACACCGGCCACCAGTCGTACGTGCACAAGATCCTCACCGGCCGCCGGGAGGGCATGGCCAAGCTGCGGGTGGCGGGCGGGCTGTCCGGCTACCCCAACCGGCGTGAATCGGTGCACGACGTGGTCGAGAATTCGCACGCATCCACCGCGCTGTCCTACGCGGACGGCATGGCGGTCGCCTTTGCGCTGGCCGGCCGGCAGTCCCCGGTGGTGGCGGTGATCGGCGACGGCACGCTGACCGGCGGTCCGGCCCTGGAGGCGCTGAACAACATCGGGGCCGCGGGTCGCAATGTCATCGTGGTGCTCAACGACAACGGCCGGTCGTATTCCCCCACGGCCGGCGGCTTCGCCCGGCATCTGGCGCGGCTGATCGACCGGGCGGGCTACCGCGGGGTCGTCGATCGGCTGGCCGGCGCCGACCGCCCGGCGGACACCGGCCTGCCCGAGGGGGGACCGGCGGGGATCTTCGGCGCACTCGGATTCGACTATCTGGGTCCGGTGGACGGGCACGACATTCCTGCCCTGGAGCGCGCCTTTGATGCCGCCGGCCGCCGCGGCGGTCCGGTGGTGGTGCACTGCCGGACCATCAAGGGCCGGGGATTCGCGCCGGCCGAGGCCGATCCAGCCGATCGCATGCACACCGTCGGCCAGATCAGCCCCGTCACCGGGCGCCCGGTGCACGATCCCACCGCAACCTGGACCGATGCCTTCTCCGGGGCCCTGCTGGAGATCGGGGCGCGGCGCGACGACGTGGTCGCGATCTCCGCGGCCATGCTCGGGCCGACCGGCCTCGGGCCGTTTGCGGAGGCGTTCCCGGATCGCTGTTTCGATGTGGGAATCGCGGAGGCGCACGCCGTGACGTCGGCTGCCGGGATGGCGATGGCCGGACGGCATCCGGTGGTCGCGCTGTACGCCACGTTTGCCGGACGCGCCTTCGACCAGACGCTGCTCGACGTGGGGCTGCACCGGCTGCCGGTGACGATGGTGCTGGACCGCGCCGGCATCACCGGACCGGACGGCCCCAGCCATCACGGCATGTGGGACCTGGCGATGCTGGGCATCGTGCCGGGCATCCGGATCGCGGCGCCGCGGGATGCCGCGTCCTTGCGCGAGGAGCTCGCCGAGGCAGTGGACACCGCGACCGGCCCCACGGTGCTGCGGTATCCGAAGGCAAGCATGGGTCCTGCGGTGCCCGCGGTCGGCCGGGTCGGCGGCGTGGACCTGCTGCGGGCGCCCGACGCCGCCGAGGTCCTGGTGGTCGGCACCGGTGCGTTGTGCACCGTCGCCATCGATGCTGCGGAACTGCTGGCCGGCGAAGGGATCTCGTGCACCGTAGTGGATCCGCGCTGGGTGCTGCCGGCGGATCCGGCGCTGGCCGGGCTCGCCGCGAAGCACTGCTTGGTCATCACCGTGGAGGACGGTGTGCGGGTCGGCGGGGTGGGCTCGCACCTGGCGGCCCTGCTGCAGGATCACCAGGTGCCGGTCCCGGTGCGTACCTTGGGCTTGCCCGCCGAGTTCATCCCGCAGGGCTCCCGCACCGAGTTGCTGGCCCGGTACGGGTTGGATGCCGAGGGAATCGCCGCCTGCATCCGAGCGGCCGTACCGACCGCCGCGGGCCACCGGCGCGCCACCGGGACGCGGCTGGGGGAGGCGTCCTATGCCTGGCAGCGGAGCGCTGGGTAGGTGATGGGGGTGACGGGATTCACCGAAACGGCCGCGCCGGAACTTCGGCTGCCGGATGCCCCGCGCAAGCGGATCGACGGGGAGAACTTTCCGGTGGCGCTGCGGCTGCTGCCGGCTCGGGTGCGGCGCGGACTGCTGGCGCTGTACGCCTACGCCCGGTACGTCGACGACATCGGCGACGAGTTCGACGGTCCGCGGATCCGGGCCCTGGAGCAGATTCGGGCGCAGGTCGAGGTGCTCTACGACGGCGGGCGGCCTGAGCTGCCTGCGGTCGCCGGGCTGGCGGTGCTGCGCGAGGAGTTCCGGGTTCCGGCCCAGCCGTTCCTGGACCTGGTGCAGGCGAATCTGGCCGACCAGCAGGTGTTTCGATATGCCACGTTCCCCGACTTGCTCGACTACTGCCGGCTGTCGGCGAGCCCGGTGGGCCGGGTGGTGCTGCGCATCATCGGAGCTGGCGCCGAGCATCTGGCCGAACTGTCCGACCGGATCTGCACGGGCCTGCAGATCGTCGAGCACCTGCAGGATGTCGGCGAGGATTTCCGGGCCGGCCGGGTGTACCTGCCCGGGGCGGACATGGCCAGGTTCCAGGTCACCGAGCCGATGCTGGCCCAGCGCACCGCGCCGGCGCCCGTTCGCGAGTTGGTCCGCTACGAGTTGGACCGGGCCTCGGCCTACCTGGAGGCAGGCTCTCCTTTGGTATCCGCCCTGCGCGGGCCCGGCCGGCTGGCGGTCGCCGGTTTCCTGGCCGGCGGTCGAGCGGCCGTGCGGGCGGTCCGGGCGGCCGAGTACGACGTGCTGGGTGTCGACTGCTCCCCGTCGAAGCGCGGGCTGCTGGTCGCCCTTCTCCGCTCGACCGTGCGGACCGCCGGATGATGGGCGGGATCGATGGCGGTGATGGGGCCGTGACGACGCCGTCGACCGGGACGGGGGTGTCGCGGCGATGAATGTCGACACCGCCTACGCCGCGTGCCAGGCGATCACCCGGGGCGAGGCGCGCAACTTCTCCTACGGGATTGCCCTGCTGGCGCCGGCGCAACGGCGCGCGATGGCGGCCGTCTACGCGGCGGCCCGCCGGATCGACGACATCGGGGACGGGGACCTGCCCGACCAGCAGAAGGTGGCGGCGCTGGGGGCGCTGCGCGCCTCGTTGCTGGCGGTGCGCGATGCGCAGCGCCCGGCGGCAGATACCGTCGACCCGGTGCTGGTCGCATTGGCGGATGCTGCACAGCGATTTCCGTTGCCGCTGACCGCCTTCGGCGAGATTGTGGACGGATGCTTGGCGGACGTGACGGTGCACTCCTACCAGACATTCACCGAGCTGGTGGAGTACTGCCGGTGTGTGGCCGGGGCAGTGGGCCGGCTGTCGGTGGGCATCTACCGGCCGCGGCTGCTGGAACAGGCGTGGGAGCCGGCCGACGCGCTGGGGGTCGGGTTGCAGATCACTAACATCCTGCGTGACGTCCGGGAGGACCGGCTGGCGGGCCGGGTCTACCTGCCCGCGGAGGATCTGGAGCGGTTCGGCTGCCGCCTGGAGGTGGACGGCGACGGGAATCTCACCGATCCGCCGGAGGCGTTCGCGGCGCTGGTGCGGTTCGAGGCGGATCGGGCGCAGATGTGGTACGACCGCGGGTCGGCGCTGCTGCCGCTGCTCGATCGCCGCAGCGCCGCCTGCACCGCGGCGATGGCCGGCATCTACCACCGGCTGCTGGGCATTATCTCCGCCGACCCGGAGGCGATCCGCGCCCGGCGGGTGTCGCTGCCCGCCCCGCAGAAGGCCGCCGTGGCGGCCCGCGCATTGGCCAAGGGGGCGTGGTGAGCGACGCCGGAGCGGGGCACGCGCGGTCCGCGGCCGTGATCGGCGGCGGGCTGGCGGGTATCGCGGCTTGCGTGGCACTGTCCGACCGCGGCTGGTCGGTGACGATGCTCGAGTCCCGGCCCCGGCTGGGCGGAGCCGCCTACTCCTTCGACCGCGGGGGGATGACGGTCGATACCGGCGCGCACGTCGTGCTGCGGTGCTACACGGCCTACCGGATGCTGCTGGCCCGGATGGGTGTGGCCGAGCTGCTGCCGATACAACCCCGGCTGTCGATCACCGTGCTGCGCGCCGGGGCGCCGGGGCGCCGGTTGCGCCGCGGGCGAGCCGGCCCCGCCCCGATCCACCTGCTGCCCGCCCTGGCCGGCTACCGGGAACTGTCGGTGGCACAGCGACTCTCGGCGGTGCGGGCGGCGCTGGCGGTGCGCCGGCTGGATCCGGATGACCCCGAATTGGATGCGGTCCCGCTGGCCGACTGGCTGCGCCGACACGGGCAGTCCGATCACGCCATCGACGCCCTGTGGGGGCTGCTGTGCGTGGCGGCGCTGAACATCGACCCAGCCCGGGCGTCCACCGCGCAGATGGTGCGGGTGCTGCGCACCGGCCTCCTGGACCAGGTCGTCGCCGGTGACATTGGGGTACCCGCGGCGCCGCTGGCGGCGCTGCACGACCGGCCCGCGCGGGCGCTGCTGGAGAGCCTCGGCGTGCACTGTCGGACCGGATGTCGGGCCGTGAGCATCGAGCGCGTCGGCAGTGATCGCCGGGGCTATCGGATCGCCACCCGTGAGGGCGACCTGACCGTCGATGCGGTGGTGTGCGCGGTGCCGCACCGGCAGGCGACCTCCCTGGTGCCCGTCGGGGCGGCACCCGCCCGATCGGAGTGGCACCGGTTGGGTTCGTCACCAATCGTCAACGCACACCTGCTCCTCGATCGCGCCGTCACCGGCGATGCGCTGGCCGACACCGGCTTCGCCGCGGTGCTGGACTCGCCGCTGCAGTGGGTCTTCGACCGCACCGCGGCGGCCGGCGCTGCGGGCCAGTACCTGGTCAGCTCGGTGTCCGCGGCCGACCTGGCCGTCAGCCGCCCGGCAGCGGAACTGCTGGAGCAGGCTCGACGCGAGATCGAGCGGCTCTTCCCGGCGGCCCGGGATGCCCGCCTGCTGGATGGTTTCGTCACCCGCGAACCGCACGCCACCTTCCGCCAGCAGGCCGGCTCGGCCCGGTTCCGGCCGGCTGCCCGCACCTGCTGGCCGGGCCTGGCGCTGGCCGGCGCATGGACCGCCACCGGGCTGCCGGACACCCTGGAGGGTGCGGTGCGCAGCGGCCTGCTGGCCGCCGCGGCGCTGGAGGTGGAGATGGCCGGAGCGCGACACACCGCCCGGAAATCACCTGCCGAATCGGGTGCGCACCTGGAAGGCTGGCCCGGGCGCGCCACCCGGCCGCCGGCACGAGTGGAGGTGGGGTCGCGATGACATCGACCGCGGGTGCGGTGCTGGACGATGCCAGGTCGCGGGTCGAGCCGGCCCTGCGGGCGGCCGTCGCCCGGCTGGACCCGGCCAACCGGCTGGTCGCCGAGTACCACCTCGGGTTCGCGGACGCCGCGGGTCACCCGGTTGCAGAACCCGGCGGCAAGGGCGTGCGGGGCGCACTGGCGCTGCTGTCCGCACAGGCGGCCGGCGCCGCTGCCGAGGTGGGCGTGCCCGCCGCCGTGGCGTGCGAGCTGGTGCACAACTTCTCGTTGCTGCACGACGACATCATGGATGCCGACACCACCCGCCGGCACCGCGCGACCGCCTGGACCGTATTCGGTACCTCCGCGGCGATCCTGGCCGGCGACGCGATGCTGGGCCTGGCCACCGAGGTGCTGGCCGAGGCGAGCGGACCGACGGTGCCGTGGGCGGTGCGCTGCTTGTCGGCGGCTACCCGCCGCCTGATCGCCGGCCAGGCGGCGGACCTGCGCTTCGAGTCCGAGCAGACCGTCGACCTGGCGCAGTGCCAGCAGATGGCGGCGGGCAAGACGGGTGCGCTGCTGGCATGTTCGACCTCGCTCGGAGCGGTGCTGGCGGACGCCCCCGCGTCGTTGACCATGTCGCTGGCCGACTTCGGGTATCACATCGGCATGGCCTTCCAGCTGGTGGACGACCTGCTGGGTATCTGGGGGTCGCCGGAGCGGACCGGCAAGCCGGTCGCGTCGGATCTGGCCTCCCGCAAGAAGTCGCTGCCGGTGGTGGCCGCGCTCGCGGCGGGCGGGCCGGACGCGGACCGGCTGGCCGAGTTGTATGCGCGGGGCGGATCGCTGTCGGAGCGGGAGCTGTCGTCGGCGGCCGAGGCCGTCGAAGCGGCCGGTGGACGGGCCTGGGCCACGGCGGAGGCGGACCGGGAGACGGCCGCGGCGCTGGCCATCCTGGCGGACCTTCCGATGGCCGAGGACGTGCGGGCCGGTCTGCAGGCGGTGACGAAGATGCTGTGCGGAAGGGACCACTGACGGTGACGGATCTGGCCACATCCCCGGTGAGCCGCGATGGGTTCGCGGCGGGTGCGGGCGCGCCGGCCGCTACCCGCGGAGCGGACACCCTGAACCGGGCGGTGGCCTACCTGGAGGGTCTGCAGCATCGGAACGGTCACTGGCGCGCGGTGCTGCAGACCAACGTGACGATGGATGCCGAGGATCTGCTGATGCGGCAGTTCCTGGGCGTCCGGACGGCCGAGCAGACCGAGCAGTCCGCCAGATGGATCCGCAGCCAGCAGCGCGCCGACGGTTCGTGGGCGAACTTCCATGGCGGCCCGGCCGATCCGTCCACCACGGCCGAGGCCTACCTCGCCCTCAAGCTGGCCGGTGACGACGTCGATGCGCCACATATGGCGGCGGCACGTGGGGTGGTGCTGGCGGCCGGCGGGCTCGGCGGCACTCGGGTCTTCACCCGGATGTGGTTGGCGCTGTTCGGATTGTGGGATTGGCGGGAGGTGCCCGCGCTGCCGCCGGAGATCGTCTTTCTGCCGAAATGGTTCCCCCTGAACCTGTACGACTTCGGCTGCTGGGCAAGGCAGACCATCGCGCCACTGACGATTCTCTCTGCGCTACAACCAGTTCGTGACCTGGGCATCGGCGTGGATGAATTGCGGTTGGCCACCTCGCCGCCGCGTCGCGTACCGGGCTCACGGGCCTGGGCCGCCACCTTCCGCGGACTCGATCGAGTGTTGCACGGTTACCAACGCCTGCCGGTCAAGCCGTTGCGGCGCACCGCCATCGGCCGGGTCGCCGAGTGGATCATCGCGCGCCAGGAGGCGGACGGGTCGTGGGGCGGTATCCAGCCGCCCTGGGTGTACTCACTGATGGCGCTGTCGGTACTGGGCTACGCGAACGACCATCCCGTGATGGCACAGGGGCTTGCGGGCTGGGAGCGGTTCACCGTGCTCGAGGACTCGCCGGACGGACCGGTGCGGTGGATCGAGGCGTGCCAGTCCCCGGTGTGGGATACCGCCCTGGCCACTGTGGCGCTGGCGGATGCCGGACGCTCCGGGGCCCCCGTGGTCCGTGCGGCGGTGCCGTGGCTGCTGGATGAGGAGATCCGGGTGTCGGGGGACTGGGCGGTGCGTCGCCCCGGCCTGGCACCGGGGGGTTGGGCGTTCGAGTACGACAACGACGGCTACCCCGACATCGACGACACGGCCGAGGTGATCCTGGCGCTGCGCAAGAGCTGCGGGCATCGCGACGACCGGGTCAACGCGGCGATCCGGCGCGGGGTGACGTGGATCATCGGGATGCAGTCCTCCGATGGTGGATGGGGCGCATTTGACGCCGACAACACCCGAGAGCTGGCCTACCAGCTGCCGTTTTGCGACTTCGGTGCCGTGATAGACCCCCCCAGTGCCGATGTCACCGCACATGTGGTGGAGATGCTGGCGGTGGAGGGGCTGTCGGACTCCGAGGCTTGCCGGCGCGGCGTGCGGTGGCTGCTGGCGGCGCAGGAGGCGGACGGCTCCTGGTTTGGCAGGTGGGGCGCCAACTACCTGTACGGCACCGGCGCCGCGGTGCCGGCGTTGGTCGAGGCGGGGATCGATCCGTCCGACCCGGTGATCCGGCGCGCCGTGGGCTTTGTGAGCCGGGCCCAGCACGACGACGGCGGGTGGGGTGAGGATCTGCGCAGCTATGACGACCCGGCCTGGTCCGGGCGGGGCGCGTCGACGGCGTCGCAAACCGCCTGGGCGTTGCTGGCCCTGCACGCTGCCGGCCAGGTGGGGTCGTCGACGGTCCGCCGGGGGATCGACTACCTAACCGACACCCAGCGGCCGGACGGCGGATGGGACGAACCGCAGTTCACCGGGACCGGGTTCCCGGGCGACTTCTACATCAATTACCACCTGTACCGGCTGGTATTTCCGATCAGCGCGCTGGGCAGGTGCCTACAGCAAGCGGGAGGACCGATATGACGGCGATCTTCTGCGCTCCGCTGAAGTGGGAGGCGGATGCACTGCGGCGGGGCCTGCCGCCCGGGCTGACCGATCGGGTGCTGCGCACCGGAAGTGGGCCCGCTCGCGCCGGGCGGGCGGCGGGTGGCGCCGCCGTCACCTCCGCCGATGCCGTACTGGTGGCGGGCATCGCCGGCGGTCTGGATCCGTCCCTACGACCCGGCGACGTGGTCGTCGCGGACCGGGTAGTGGCGCCGGACGGCTCGGAGCGTGCCTGCCCGTCGGCGAGGCTGTTGGCCGGTCGGCTGCGGGCCGACGGCATCGGGGTCCGCGTGGGTGCGATCGCCACCTCAGATCGGGTGGTTTCCGGTGCCCGGCGGGCGGCACTGGCACGCTCCGGGGCGGTGGCGGTCGACATGGAATCGGCCTATCTGCTGGATGCCGACCGCCCCGGGGCCGTGGTTCGGGTGGTGGCCGATCCCGCCGACGGCCGGCTGCTGGCCCCGGCGACGCTGCGCCGGGTGCGGCAGGCCGTCGCGGCGTTGACCCCCGTCGCGCCGGCCGTGGCGGACTGGGCGGCCGCCGTGGGGCCGCGTACCGTGCTGCTGGCCGAACCGCGGTCGTTCTGCGCCGGCGTGGAACGCGCCATTGAGGTGGTCGAGCAGGCCCTCGCGCAGCGTGGCGCGCCGGTGTATGTGCGCAAGCAGATCGTGCACAACGAGCACGTCGTGGGTGACCTTGCTACGCGTGGTGCGGTGTTCGTGGACGAATTGGACGACGTGCCCGCCGGGGCCACGGTGGTGTTTTCCGCGCACGGCGTCTCACCCGCCGTGCGCGAGCGGGCCCAGACTCGCGAGCTGGACGTGATCGACGCGACCTGCCCGCTGGTGACCAAGGTGCATTCCGAGGTGCGCCGGTTTGCCGACCGCGGTGACACCATCGTGTTCATCGGGCACCAGGGCCATGAGGAGACCGAGGGCACCATGGGGGAGCGCCCCGATTCCACCGTACTGGTGCAGGATCTGGCCGACGCCGAGTCGGTGCAGATTCCCGACCCGCAGCGCTGCTCGTACCTGGTGCAGACCACGCTGTCGGCGTACGAGGTGGCCGAGGTCGTGCAGGTGCTGCGCCGCCGGTTCCCGGCGATCAAGGGCCCGGCCACCGACGATATCTGCTACGCGACCACCAATCGGCAGGATGCGCTGCGGGATGTGGCGGGGGCCGCCGACCTGGTGCTCGTGGTCGGGTCGCAGAATTCGTCCAACAGCCGTCGGCTGGTGGAGACAGCGCAGCGATTCGGCGCGGCCTCGTACCTGGTCGACGATGTCGACGATGTCGACCTGCGGTGGCTGGCGGGGGCGTCGACGGTGGGCATCACCGCCGGCGCGTCCGCTCCCGCCGCGCTGGTGGACGATGTGGTGGCCGGCATCGGCGGGTTGGGACCGATCCAGGTCCACACCCGGCGGCTGGTCACCGAGAACGTGCATTTCACGCTACCGAAGGAGGTGCGAGGCGCATGAGTATGCCATTGCGGCAGTCCCTGCGCGTGGCCCGCTATCTGGCGGGCAAGAAGCTCAAGGGCGAGAAGAAGTTCCCGCTGTTGGTGGAGCTGGAGCCGCTGTTCGCGTGCAACCTGGCATGTGTTGGGTGCGGCAAGATCCAGCACCCGGCCGACGAACTGCGCCGGCGCATGCCGGTGCAGCAGGCGCTGGACGCCATGGAGGAGTGCGGCGCCCCGATGGTGTCGATTGCGGGGGGCGAGCCGCTGATGCACCCGCAGATCGACCAGCTGGTCAACGAGCTGGTGCGGCGCAAGAAGTATGTGTTCCTGTGCACCAACGCGCTGCTGGTGCGCAAGTGGTGGGACCGGTTCGACTTCAAGCCGTCCCGGTACTTCGCGTTCACCGTGCACATCGACGGACTGCGTGAGGTGCACGACCGGTCGGTGGATCGCGAAGGCGTGTTCGACGAGGCGGTGGAGGCGATCCGGTGGCTCAAGAACAAGGGGTTCCGGGTGACCACCAACTCCACGTTCTTCACCACCGACAGCCCGCAGAACGTGATCGACGTGTTGGACTATCTCAACGACGAGTTGAAGGTCGACGAGATGATGATCTCTCCGGCCTACGCGTACGAGAAGGCGCCGGACCAGGAGCACTTCCTCGGCGTCACCCAGACGCACGAACTGTTCAAGAAGGCCTTCTCCGGCGGGAACCGCAAGCGGTGGCGGCTGAATCATTCCCCGCTGTTCCTGGACTTCCTGGAGGGCAAAGTCGATTTCGACTGCACCGCGTGGGGGATCCCCAGCTATTCGCTGTATGGCTGGCAGCGGCCCTGCTACCTGATGGCTGACGGTTACGTCAAGACGTACAAGGAGCTCATCGAGACCACCGACTGGGACGCCTACGGGCGCGGGCGGGATCCCCGGTGCGCGAACTGCATGGCGCACTGCGGGTACGAGCCCAGTGCCGTGATCGCGACGCTCGGCTCGCTGAAGCAGACCCTGCGCGCGGCCCGCGGCGCCTGACGGCGTGGGGGCCGGCGCGCCGGGTGCACGGGGAGCGGCCGGAGGTCTCGGGCAGGGCAGGGGTTGTCGGGAGGTCGGCGTGCCGATCAGACGCCGACCGCGGACGGCCCCCGCCGAGCGACGAAGTGTCCGCTGCCCGGCTCGCCCAGGTAGCTGCCATCCGCCACGATGACCTTGCCGTGGGAAATTGTCACGCGAGGCCATCCGGTGACGGAGCGGCCGGCATAGGACTCGACGTCGGAACGTGAATGCAAGGTGGAGCCGTCGACGGTGACGTTGGCGCGTGGGTCAATGATGACCACGTCGGCATCGCTACCGACCGCGATCGCGCCCTTGCGCGGCCACATGCCGAAAACCCTGGCAGGACGGGTGGAGGTCAGGTCGACGAACCTTTCCAGGGAGAGCCGCCCCGCGCCAACCCCCTCGCTGAACAACATTCCAATGCTGGTCTCCACGTTCGCGAATCCACCGGGGACCTGGCCGAAGTTCTGGCCCGCCCGCAGCTTTTCCGTGGCCATCCAACTGGTGTGATCGGTCGCGTAGGTGTCGATTGTCCCGTCTGCAGCGCCACTCCACAGCGCCTGCTGGTCCAGGGTGGATCGAATGGGTGGCCAGCAGGCGGCGAACTTTGCCCGGTCATCGCCGGCTGCGTATACGGAATCGTCGAGAAACAGGTAAGCGGGCCGTGTTTCGGCGTAAACGGTGAGCCCATGACTCCGCGCGTCGACGATGGCGCGCAAACCGGCGGCGCTGGAGACGTGCACGAAGTACAGAGGAGTTCGGTACAGCTCCGCATAGGCCGTGACCCGACGGATCGCTGCCTCTTCGACCAGCGAAGGCCGGCTGCTCGGCAACCACTGGATGCCGCTTCTGCCGCTGGCCAATAGGTCCTCGGTGAGTGCGGCAATCATCGCTCCGTCTTCGGCATGCACGTTGACCAGCACACCGTGCCGGGATGCCTGCCTGAGCACCGCGAGAATCGCCTCGTCCCCGATGCGAAAGTCGTCGACGGCAGTGAAAATCTTGACGCTCGGGCATCCCAGCGCGACCAGGTCGCCCATCTGCCGGCCGAACTCGTCGATCGACGGATCGGTGACGATGAGGTGGAAGCCGTAGTCGATCGCCGACGACTGGGCAGCCAGCGCTCGATCCTGCTCGAGTGCTTCCGCCAGCGGTTGGCCCGACCGCTGGATGGCATAGTTCACGATGGTGGTGATGCCGCCGAAGGCCGCCGACAGGGTGCCGCTGTGGAAGTCATCGGCCGTGGTCGCATCGCCGACCCGGTTCGCGAAGTGGGTATGGACGTCGATCCCACCCGGTATCACGATCTGGTCGGAGGCGTCGATCTCGACCGTCCCGGTGCCCGCCAGATGCCGCGCCACGGCAGCGATCCTGCCATCTGAGATGCCCACGTCAGCGATCGTGGTGGTCGTTGGGCCGGCGGTGTCCGGCCTTGACGGAGTGGATCCATCGCCGGTCGACACCACGAGGCCGTCTCGGATCACCAGGTCGAAGCGCGCCCGCTGCGGTGCCGTCATTTCTAGCTGTTCCCTCCGGTTTCAAGAGCCTGCCGCCCGCGCACGATCTGGGAGAACGCGACGGCTATCACCAGCGCACCCCCGTAGAACAGAGGCTGGATCCAGCTGGCTAGACCGAGCAATTGTAGACCCGCAATGCCGGTGCCCAGGAAGTAGATCGCCACGAAACATCCCCACGGATTGAACCTGCCCGGCGTTATGGTCGTGGCGCCCAGGAATGCCGCTGCGAACGCCGGCAGCAGGTAGGTCGGGCCCGCCGACGGGTCGGCACCGTCGAGATTGCCGGCAAGCACAATCCCGGCTATCGACGACACGACGCCGGCGGCAACGAACGAGCCGGTGCGGATCCTTGAGACCCGGATTCCGCTGAGCCGTGCCACCGTGCGGCTGCGCCCTGCGAACAGCAGCCGGCTGCCGGTCGGGGTATAGGCGAGCACATACCAGAGCACTCCGCATGCGACGACCCCGTACCAGAATTCCAGTGGTATTCCCAGGAAGTGTCCCGCTGCCACTGCGTCCACCAGGGAGTAGTCGACACCTGTCACCACCGCGGAACCGCTGATCCATTGGGTGATCCCGCTCGCGAAAGTCCCGGTGCCGAGCGTGACGATCAGCGAATCGATGCCGAAGGTGATCGTCATGGCTGCGTTGATCAGCCCCAGCAGCGCCCCGACGACCAGTACGACGGCCATGGCAGGCAGCAGCGGCCAGTGATGATGCACGTTGAGCACGGCAAGCACCATCGCCGATAGTCCCATGTTGTAGGCCACCGACAGGTCGTAATCACCGGCGACGAGCGGGATCAGCAGCGCCAAGGATAGGAACAGGACCAACGACTGGGAGCCCAGGATTGCTGAGATATTGCCCAGCGTGGGGAAGGTCGACGGCATGGCCACCGAAAAGCCCACGATCAGAATCAACCAGACGAGGGGCAGGGCCAACTGCTCCAGCCTGCTGGCCATGGGGCGGGAGGGCCCCGGACCGCCCACCAGCGTCGTGGGGTTGCGCCACTTGGACAGCGGGCGGGTCTTCACCGGGGCCGTTCCATGTTCATCGCCGTGCGTCGCCTTCGGATTGACGTGAGGGTTTGTCGGTGGAGAGGTCATGACTGTCCCTGGGCCTGGAGTAGGCACCGTGACAGGATCTCGTCCTTGGTGATGGCGGCGCCGCTGATCTCGGCGATGACCGCACCCCGGGCGAAGATCAGCACCCGATCGCAGAGTGCGGCCAGCTGCGCGTAGTCGACGCTCGAGCACAGCACGCCGGTTCCTCCTGCCGCGAGGGTCTTGACGTAGTCGAATATCTGTTCCCGTGAGCCGATGTCGACGCCGATGGTGGGTTCGTCGAGCAGCAGCACCTTCGGGGACAGCGCAAGCCACTTGGCGACGATTGCCTTCTGCTGGTTGCCGCCGGAGAGCGTCGACATCACCGCGCCGGCCGCTGGTGGACGCACGTCGTACTCCCCGATCATGCGTGCCGCCTCGGCGAACATCGGGCGTCGTCGAACGAACATCCCGGTGCGGAACTCCGACATTCGAGGAATCAGCATGTTTTCTTGAACGGTCAGTGACCCAACCGCTCCCTGTCGCTGGCGATCGCCGGGAACGAGCACGATACCGGCAGCTACGCAGTCTGCCGGGGTCAGCCGCTCCAGCGGGTGGCTGACCTCATCGAGGTAGAGCGTTCCACGTGCACCCTTGACCGCGCCGTAGAGCAGGTAGGGGAGCCGGCCGAACGACTCGCCGGCGAGTCCGGTGATCCCGACAATCTCGCCGGCGCCGACTGTCAGGGTGAACGGTGCAAAGCCCGGTGCCTGTCCGGTCGCTAGCAGCAACGACGCGCGGTCGGGTGCTGGTCGATGCGAAATCGCTGCTCGTAGCGCGGTATTCCCGAGGATCAGCGCCGCGAGCTGTGCGGGGGTGGTGGAACGGGCCCCGACCACTCCGGCCACCCGGCCGTCCCGCAAGACGGTAATCCGGTCGCAGAACGCCAACGCGTCGTCGAGGTCGTGAGTCACTAGCAGCACGCTGACTCCAGATGCCGCGAGTCTGCGCATGATGCCCGCCAAGTGGGCACGCTCGTCGTCGGCAAGGAATGCCATCGCCTCATCGAGCACCAGCAGGCCCCGTGCCGTCCCCGTCGTCGACGAGATTCCTTCGACCGCTCGGATGATCGCAATCATGGCACGTTGGAACGGCGGCAGGGTGGAGACCCGGTCGGCCCCGCGGGCAGATATTCCGTAGCTGGCGAGCGTCGCCTCGGCCCTGGCATGTTCGGTGCGCCAGGAAATGAAGGCACCGCGACGCACCGATAACTCACGCATCAGCAGGTTCTCCGTGACGCTCAGAGAATCGATCAGCCCGAGATCCTGGTGAACGAAGGCGACTCCCAACTGTGCCAGTTGGCCGGCCGTGGGTGGCACTGCCTGCGCCCGACCGTCGACGTACACGTTGCCCGCGTCCGGCACGTGATAGCCGGCCAGGATCTTGATCAGCGTCGACTTGCCTGACCCATTCTCCCCGAGCAGTCCGTGCACCTCACCGGCGTTGACCTCCAGGCTCGCGTCGCGTAGGGCGTGCACTCCGGCGAATTGCTTGGCGACATGATCGAGTTGAAGGCGAGGCTCGGCTGTGCGAAGTGTGGGACCGGGCTCGACGGTCACGACCCGTTGCGCCACAGCTGCTGATAGCCGGCGATGTAGGCGTCGCCGTATCCGCCGGTGACCGTTGGTGGAGTGCCGGCATCGGCCACGTTGTCCTTGGTGAATACCCGGATCGGAGAGTGTTCGTCGGCCACCGGAGCTACCCCCGCCAGCACCCTGAATGCCTGGTCCATGAAGGCGTAGGCCAGCCAGTTCAGCGGCTCGCCCACGTCAACCGCGATCGGGCCGCCCTTCTGCAGCAACTGCAGCACGCTCTGCGTGCCGTTGTAGCTGACTATCTTCACCTGGCCGGACTTTCCAGCGGTGACAATTCCGGTGGCGGCGTAGGGCGCGCCGAAATCGAACACCGGCAGAATGTAGTGCAGGTCCGGATCGCGGGTGAGGGCGGTCGACACCAGTGTCGGAATCTTGCTGGGCCAGTCGCTGACCAGCACGTTCTGCACGTCGACGACGCACGCGGGGCACTTCTTGGCAAACTCGTCCTTGGCCGCCTGGACCATGCCCGCTGTGGGAGCCGCGTCATCCGCGGTGATGACCATCACGTGGGCCTTCCCACCCGAGTCCTGGACGATCCAATCCGCCTCGACACGAGTGGCGAGATTGAACGGGGCGTTAACGGTTGCGGTCAATCCGGCGTCGCACAGTTCTTGCGGCCCCCCGCAACTGGTACCGAGCGCGGCAGACTGGTCCTGGTCGAAGAAGTGGGTGGCGATCACCGGAATGCCCTGCGCCTTGGCCGCCTTGATCTGCGACAGCACCTGCCTGGGGTCGAGTGCGGTATTGAGGATGATCAGATCGGGTTTGGTGGCGATCGCCTGGTTGAGCGACGACGCCCACTGAGTCGGTTGGCCCTGGTTCGGATAGTTGGTGTAGTGGACGCCGTACTTGTCCGCCAGGGTCTTCATCTCGGCCTGGATGGTGTTGTCGTACTGGTTGCTGGTCGCGGGGACCACTGCGATGCTCTTGCCCTTGACCTTGGTGATGTCGAACGGTGCCCCTGGGCTGACGAACGTCGGCTCGTTCAGGTAGGCCGAAATGTCCGTGCCGCCGGTCGGCGTCGTCGTCGGTGAGGAGGAGTCGGCGGAGCTGCCGCTCGGAGTTGGCTCGGAAGCGCCCGTCGAGGACTCTGCGGCAGGCGAAGACGGTGAGCCCTGCGCAGCACTGTGCGGGGATGCCGGCGGCGCGCTCGCACTGGATGCGCCAGCTGACGTCCCTGCACCGGACTGGGAGCAGCCGGCAATCAAGACGGTCGCCGTGACCAGACAGGTTGCGGCAACGAGCGTTCGGGCCCTCGGGGTGAATCTTGCCATCGTCACTTCACTCCTTATCGAGACTGGGTGCCTCGCCCGGTTCGCTGCCGGGCGCTGGTACTGCGTCGGGCATTTCCCCACTCGATGCCGAGCCGCTTTCGCGCTCGCCGAACAGCAGGGAACTGGTGCGGCGTAGGTGGTTGGACATGCGGGTGCGTGCCTGCGCTGCGTCACCGCGCGTGATGGCGTCGAGGATCGCCAGGTGCTCGTCGTTCTGCTCGCGGCGTGGTTGTTCGCCGCGCAGCGCCAGCTGATTGACCAATGCCCATAGCGGGTGCTCTTCGATATCCACCAGGTGCAGCACGACGTCGCCCAGCACCGGGTTGCCGCACGACCGGGCAAGCAACAGGTGGAACTCCATCCCCAGCTCGCTCAGCCGCGACAACGCCGATCCGGTCCGAGTCGCCTCGACCGACTGTTCGACAACCCGGCGCAGTGCCGCGATGTCGGCGGGATCGATGTGTTGCGCACACAACTCGGCTACCGCTGGCTCGATGAGGGCTCGCGTCTGCATGAGGTCCTGTGGCCGGGCGAGGGCGGCGAGCTCCTGGTCCGGGCTCCAGGTCGTCCCGGGTCCGTTTACCCTTGCGCCGATTCCGGGCTGCACGTCGATGGCGCCGACGATTTCCAGCGCCAGGAGGGCCTCACGGACGGTCGGTCGGCTCACCTGCGTTGACGCCGCGATCTCTCGATCGCCGGGAAGCTTGCTTCCGGGCGGGTAGTCGCCGCGTGCGATGGCCTCCAGCAGCCGCTCTGCCACGTGTAGGTATCTGCGTCGTGGCTGGCCGATGGGGGCTAGAGCCCCCTCGGATTGCTGGTCAGTCCGCATAAGGACTAGAGGTTAGACCAGTTGAATTCGCCTGGTCAAGGGGTCGCGAACGCGCTGCCGCCCGCCGGCGGCCGCCATATCCGGGATGAAACCGTGGCCTCGCGCGCGGATGGCGGGTTACCAGATCATGGCGCAGCGTTCGCTGAGCGCCGCTGGGCCGTCAGCGCTCGCCGGAACGCTCGATGCGCGGCGACGGGTTCGTCACCGCCCCCAGCGCCCCGCCATCCTGCCGTAGGTCTGCGGGAAGGTGCCGTGCAGCGCGATCGGTACCCGCAGCCACCCGGGTACCGCCACCACCGCCCGGTCTCGCCGTATCCCACGTACCACTGCCCTGGCCACACGTTGTACCGACACGGGTCTGGGGCGGTCCCGGTGGTAGGGAACGCCGCGCCGGTCGAAGAAGGGGGTGTCCACCACGCCGGGCACCACCGTGGTGACGCCCACCCCGGTGCCGGTTAGCTCTGCCCGCAGGCTGTCGGCGTACCCGTGCAGCGCGGCCTTGCTGGCCGCATATTCGGACTCACCGGCGGCGCCGACCGCACCCGCGATCGACCCGACGAAGACCAGCCGGCCGGCGCCGCGCGCCACCATGCCCGGCAGCAAGGCCGCCGTCAGCGTGATGGGGGCGCGCACGTTGATCGCCAGCAGGCGGTCCACCTCACCGCCGACTGCGCCGGCCGCCGTCCCGCGTCGGCCGACCCCCGCGCTGTGCACCACCAGGTCGAAGGCCGGAGCCTCAAGCAGGCGCGCGGCGAGATCGGATAGCGCTGCCGCATCGGTGAAATCGCAGACCTCTGAGGTGCCCGCCACCGCGGCCGCAGCGCTCGCCACCCGATCCGGATCGCTTCCGAGCACCGTCACCGCGCAGCCGGCCGCGGCCAGCCGTCGCGCGGTGGCCAACCCGATCCCGGACGATCCCCCGGTCAGCAGCGCGCGGGTCTGGTCCAGTTGCATCAGGCCTCCTGCGGATTCTGGCCGGCCCTGATGCGGTCCGCGATTTGTTGCGCCCGGGTGGCCAGCAGGAAGATACCCAGCCCCATCACACCGATCGCGGACGCCTCGCCGAGGATCGCCCAGCCACCCGCGATGTTCTCACCCAGCCACGCCACCCCGACGCCGATGGCCACCAGCGGGTCCCCGATCGTGATGGTGGTCAGCGCCACCGAGCCGAGTATCCCGCTCTGGTAGGCGTTCTGGTTCAACAGGAATCCGGCCGGCCCCACCACGATCACCGCGTAGAGTTCCCAGTGGGTCCAGATCGGGCCGACCGCCGTGGTGGACACCAGGCTGCGTGTCAGCCCGGCTGTTACCCCGTAGCAGATGGCGGTGGCCAGAGCCAGCGGCAGTGCGCGGATCTCGTCGTGCAATCGGGAGGCCACCGCCAGGCAGATCGAGATCAGCACCACCAGGCCAATTCCCAGTGGGAGTGCCGCGGCGGAGTCGAAGGTGCCCTGCCCCGAGGAGGGGCTGGCGGCGATCAGGAACCCGGCCAGTCCGACCAGGGCAAGCAGTGCTCCGCCCTGCATCCGGCGGTCCGGCGGGTGGTGGCTGCGCCACGACGCGAATCCCAGGTAGAACAGCACGTCGGTGATCAGCAGGGGCTGCACCAGGATCAGCGGGGCGAAACGCAGTGCGACCACCTGCGCTGCGAAGCCGAGAATTCCCAGCAGCACACCGATCCGGAAGCCCGACATCCGGATCAGCACGAACAGCAGGCCGGGGCGCAGTGGCTTCTCCGGGGGTGCCTGCTGCGTCGCCTGGTGCTGTAACACCCCGGCAGCGCCGAAGCAGGCGGCCCCGAAGATCGCGCAGGGAATGGCGATCAGCCAGGTCGACGTCATGCCTGGGCCTCCGCGACGACGTCGGCCAGCGCGGCGTCGATCGCCGGGCGGGCAAGGCCGATGCGGCCGTCGAGGGTGACGGAGATGTCGAGCCGATCGGCGGTGACGATCATGCCCAGGGTGATCGGTACCCGGGGCGGCAGCGGCAGCACCGGCGCCATCCGCGAGACGGGGGCCCCCGCCAACCATCGGGCCCGGCGTGCGCCGGGCATGAAGGACACGACAGTGGAGAAGAACCGGCGGTGATAGACCGCCCGGGTGAACGCTCCGTGCAGCGGGGCCGGGAGCCGGCCCGCGAGTTGCATCACCGCTGCGGCGGCGGGTGCCTCTCGATCCTGATGCCGCCGGCGCAGTTCGTCGCGGACCTGGGCAATCCGTTGCGGCAGCGTGATGTCCGCCATGTCAAGGTCGGCGGCCAGTGATCCGGTCCAGTTGCCGAACTCCCGGTCCAGGCGTGCGGGGCGCATCGCCACCGGCACCATCGCGCGCAGCGGGCGACCGGGGGTGAGCAGGGCGGTGGGGGACAGGATGTGGTGCAGGGCATGGGCTCCGAGTGCGATGGCCGTGTCCGTGATGCTGGCGTGGTACTGGCCGGCCAGCGTCCGGACCGCTCTCCACGGCAGTGAGCCGGCGACCAGCATTCGACCGGCGGACAGCGGCTGGTCGCCGAGCGGATGCCGGGGAGCGAACCCGCGGCCGGCCAGCGACGTCAGGCCGCGGACCAGGTCCGCGGCGCCGGTTCGGTCGCCGCGGGAGTGCGGCAGTGGGCGCCGCTCGGGCAGTGGATCGTCGTCGGCCGGGTCCAGCAACCGGTCCAGCAGACCCAGCGCGGAGATGCCGTCGGCCTGACTGTGGTGCATCTTGATGGCGAACAGGGTCGTCTCGCCCGATCCGCGGATCAGCCGCATCTGCCAGGCGGGCCGGCCGGCCGGCAGCCGCTCGCCGAACAGGTCACCCGCGGCGTCCCAACAGGCCGCGGGATCGTCTGTGCGCAGCACGATCTCATCGACGTGGTCGGAGACGTCGGTCGTGGTGGCCAGTCTCCAGGCGGGACGGGAGGGCAGCAGGATCCGGCGCAGCGAGGGCAGCATCGTCCGCCGCTGCAGGGCGGCGCGGATGTCCGTGAGGGAGGCGGCCGAACCGTCCGCGCGCCGGTCCAGTTGCAGGATCACACCGAGTTCCTGTGCCGCACCGGTGGTCTCGACATGACGGAAGAACGCATCGGAGGGCCGCATGGGCCACCCGGAGGATCGGCGGGTGCGGCCCGCGTTGGTCATCTGGGCCGCGCCGGCTACGTCGCCGTCCAGGGCGGGTACCATGCGGACACCGCGGGACGTGGCTGGGTGGTCGGCGGCACCGGCGTCGGGCAGTGCGGCATCGGGCATCTCGGCGCCCGGCGCAGCGGTGACGAGTTCGGCGGCGACGGACCCAGCACGGGGGCGCTCGCGAACGACGCTGCGCAGGTAGGCGGTCAGCGCGGCGCGGTCGTTGCACAGCTCGGCGACGCCCGCCACGCTCATCAGGTCGGCGTTCGCCGCCCCGTGCGCGGCGATGGGCTCCGCGAGCACCAGTGGCACGGCGCTGGCAGTGGCCTCCAGGGCGGTGGCACCGCCGGCATTGCCGATCACCAGGTCGGCGGCTGCCGTCACGGTCGGCATCTGATCGGTCCAGCCCATCGCCAGCACGCGATCCGGCCCGAAACCCAGGTCGCCCAACCGATCTCGGATGTCAGCATTGCGCCCGCAGGCGGCCACCACCTGGATGTGCTCGGAGGCCTCGGCCACGCTGCGCACCAGCGCGATGACATCGCCGAAGGCATAGGACCCGCAACTGACCAGCACCACCACGGCGTCCGGACGCAGGCCCAGCGTCGCCCTGGCCGCCGCGCGATCCACCGGACCGAACCTGCTGGTCACCGGCAGTGCCGACACCCGATAGCGCCCGCGGGGCTCGGCGCATTTCGCGGCGGGGATGGCCGCGGAGTCGATCAGATTGTTCATCGCGATGTCCCGATACACCCAGAACGGGTGCGGTGCCATGTCCGATACCCAGCTCACCACCGGGACGGCCAGGGCGCGATGCCGGATCAACCAGTCCAGTCCTGCGGTGCCCAGCGGGTAGGTGGACAGGATCAGGTCGGGGTCGAATGCGTCGATCTGTCGGATCATCCGCCGGCCACACCAGGTTCCGACGAACCGTTTGGAGGCCGTGGCAAACCAGCGGTGCCGCCACAAGGAGGCGTAGAAGAATTCGTACAGCCAGGGCGTGTGCTCGACGTTGCTGACGTAGGTCCGGCGAAACGCGTCACCCACCCAACCGCCCATCACGTCCAGCGCGTCGATGCGGCGAAGTTCCGCACCCTGCCAGATCCGGGCAGCTGACTCTTCCAGCGCGTCGGCGGTCGCATGGTGGCCACCGCCCATGTTCGCCGACACCACCAGCACCCGGTGTGGGGTGCGCGCGAGGGTCGGCGCTGGCTGGTTGCGCTGGCTTGCCACCGGCGCGGCGTCGGCGGCAAGCGTGGCGGTGCGATGGGCGTCCATGTGCCTCCTATGGTGCCGCATGCACCGCGGACGTCCGGCGACGGCGTCGCCCCGACGGGACGGCGCCCATCGCGTGAGGGGGCCGTGCCGTTCGGCCGGCGCCGGCCGGTGGGCTCGTACCCTGGTGGGTGTGACATTTCCCGCCGACCAGAGCAATTCGGGCGAATGGTCGGCGGGTACCGGCCGTGATCGCCCGGTCGGGCGGGCGGCCTGGAACCCGGCGTGGTGCCGGCCCCGACCATCGGCGGGCTGGCGTGTCGACTGGGTCCCGGTGACCGGCTCCACCAACGCCGATCTGGTCGCCGCGGTCGCCGCAGGGTCGCCGGACCGGAGCGTGCTGGTCGCGGACGTGCAGACCGCAGGCCGAGGGCGGCTCGGACGCCGCTGGCAGGCGCCGACGGGTACCGCCCTGATGTTCTCGGTGCTGCTGCGACCCGGGTCGGTGCCGGTCTCCCGGTGGGGGTGGGTCGGGGCACTGCTCGGCCTGGCGGTGGTGGCGGCGCTGGATGAGCGGGTCCCGGGGGCGGGGTTGAAGTGGCCCAACGACGTGCTGCTCGGATCGCGAAAAGTGGCAGGCGTGCTGGCCGAGATGACCGGTGGCGCCCTGGTGGTGGGAGCCGGGATCAATGTGAGCCTCACCGAGCGAGACCTACCCCGCCCCGACGCCACCTCGCTGGTGCTGGCCGGAGCGGATCGGGATGGCCTCCGGCGAGAGGTGCTGTTGGCGCAGGTGCTGGATGCGTTCGCGCCGCTGCTGGATCGCTGGCAACGGACCGCCGGCGACATCGAGCGGTCGGGTCTGCGTCAGCGTTACCTGGCGCGCTGCACCACGGTCGGCGCTCGGGTGGAGGTGCAACTACCCGATGGCACCAGGGTGGTGGGCGTGGCCACCGATGTCGCGGCGGACGGGTCGGTGGTGGTGGACGACGGGGTTGTGGTGCGCCGGTTCGCCGCGGGTGATGTGCAGCACCTGCGGGTCGGGCGGAGCACGGCCACCGAGGGACGGGCGCGCGGAGACGATGGGTAGCCTGCCAGCCATGGCGGATGGTGGGCGGCCCGAACCGAGTGACGACGATCCGCTGGTCGCGCGCCTGGCACAGGTTCGCCGTCAGGTGGATCTCGCGGCCAGCGCCGCGGGCCGGCCAGCGGGGTCGGTGCAGATCCTGCTGGCGACCAAGACGGTGCCCGCGGAGCGGATCGTCCGGGCGCTGCAGGCCGGGGCACATCTGATCGGCGAGAACCGGGTGCAGGAGGTGCTGGCGAAGTTCGACGCGCTGTCGGGGCAGAGCTACACCAGTCACTTCATCGGCCATCTGCAGCGCAACAAGGTGGCCGCACTCGTGGGCAGGGTTGATTGCATCCAGACCCTCGACTCGGTCGATCTGGCCCAACGGCTGCAGCACCGCCTGGAATTGGCGGATGCCGAGATGAGCGTCATGGTGCAGGTGAACGTGTCGGGCGAGGCCAGCAAGTCCGGCGTGCCGCCGGAGGCCGCCGGTGACCTCGTGGCGGCGCTGGCCACGCTGCCCCGCCTGCGGCTGTGCGGTTACATGACGATCGGGCTGAACTCACCCGACCTGTCGGCGGTACGGGCGGGCTACGCCCGGTTGCGTGAGGTGCGCGATGGATTGGCCGGAGACGGTCTGCCGGGTGCGGACGATGCCACGGACCTGTCCATGGGGATGAGCGGCGACTTTCCCGCGGCGATCGCGGAGGGGGCGACCATCGTGCGGGTCGGGTCGGCCGTGTTCGGGGACCGGGCGGCGGTGCGGCCCGCGGGGTGAGGGCCACGCGGCGCGACCTTTATCACCGCCCTGCCCGTCATCGCTATCGGGACTGGAGGTGGCACGTCACCGCCGCATGGCCTTCCTCGTCGTCCTCCGTGGGCTCGACCCCCTGTTCCAGATCGTGAGATCGCTGTCCCGCCATGTTGACACGCGATCATCGCCGACCTACAGTGACCGTGTGCGTAGCGACCTGCTCGTAATCACCTAGCGCGTCATCGCCGGACAACGGCGGCGACGCGCAACCCCTTGGGCACCGGCTCCGGTGACGAGGGGTTTTTTGTTGCCCGGGAGCCCGGCACGCACCGTGCCCATCCAACCGGATGGACACGAACCAGACGGATTGAGAAGCGGCATGCACTCCACTGGAACATCAGCGGCGACAACGGCACTGCCGGCGCCGGCCGGGCGCGCCCCGGTGATCCCACCTGCGGCGGCCCGGACGGTCGAATCACCGGGACCGGCCGAGCATCTCAGCGGCGCCGAGGCCGTCGTGCGCACCCTGGAGGAACTCGGCACCGACGTGGTGTTCGGCATCCCGGGCGGCGCGGTGCTGCCGCTGTACGACCCGCTGCTGGACTCCACCCGGGTTCGTCACATCCTGGTGCGCCACGAGCAGGGGGGAGGCCATGCGGCGACCGGTTACGCCCAGGCCACCGGGAAGGTCGGGGTGTGCATCGCCACCTCGGGTCCGGGTGCCACGAACCTGGTGACGCCCATCGCGGACGCGCACATGGACTCGGTGCCGCTGGTGGCCATTACCGGCCAGGTCGGACGCTCGCTGCTGGGCACCGACGGGTTCCAGGAGGCCGACATCTGCGGCATCACGATGCCGGTGACCAAGCACAACTTCCTCGTCACCGACCCGGCCGAGATCCCCTCCACGATCGCCGCCGCGTTCCATCTGGCCAGCACGGGACGGCCGGGGCCGGTGCTGGTCGACATCCCCAAGGACGTGTTGCAGGCCGACATCGAGTGGCGCTGGCCGGTGGAGGTCGCGCTGCCCGGCTACCGCCCCACGTCTCGACCGCATGCGGGCCAAATTGCCGCTGCCGCAACCGTGATCGCCTCCGCGAGGCGTCCGGTGCTCTATGTCGGCGGGGGAGTGATCAAGTCCGGGGCGAGCGCCGAGTTGCGTCAGCTGGCGGAGATGACGGGCATCCCAGTGGTCACCACGCTGATGGGGCGCGGCGCGTTCCCGGATTCACACATCCAACATCTGGGAATGCCCGGCATGCACGGCACTGTGGCGGCCGTCGCGGCCATGCAGCGAGCCGACGTGATTGTCGCGCTGGGGGCCCGGTTCGACGATCGCGTCACCGGCCAGCTGTCCACCTTCGCGCCCGGCGCCACCGTGATCCACGCCGACATTGATCCGGCGGAAATCTCCAAGAACCGCACCGCCGATGTGCCGATCGTCGGCGATGCGCGTGACGTGATCGCCGAGTTGATCGCCGCCGTGGCCGCCGAGCAGACCGGCGGCGCGGTGGCCGATCTGACGGCCTGGTGGGCCGAGCTGGACGAGCTCCGCGAGACCTTCCCGCTCGGATACGACTGGCCCGCGGACGGCACCCTGGCGCCGCAATACGTGATCTCCCGCATCGGCCAGATCGCCGGCCCGGATGCGGTGTATGTCGCCGGAGTGGGGCAACACCAGATGTGGGCGGCCCAGTTCGTCGGCTACGAAAAGCCGCGTAGCTGGATCAATTCCGGTGGCCTGGGCACCATGGGATTCGCCGTTCCGGCCGCCATGGGAGCCAAGGTGGGCCGGCCGGATACCTGCGTGTGGGCCATCGACGGTGACGGATGCTTCCAGATGACCAACCAGGAGTTGGCGACATGCGCCATCGAGGGCATCCCGATCAAGGTGGCCGTGATCAACAACGGCAATCTGGGCATGGTCCGGCAATGGCAGACGCTGTTCTATGGCGAGCGCTACTCCTCGACCGACTTGGGCACCCACAAGTTCCATATCCCGGACTTCGTGTTGCTCGCACAGGCGATGGGCTGCGAGGGGCTGCGCTGCGAATCCCGGGAGGACGTGGACGCGACCATCGAGGCCGCCATGGCCATCAACGACCGGCCCGTGGTGGTGGACTTCATGGTGGGCAAGGACGCCCAGGTGTGGCCGATGGTCGCGGCCGGCACCGGCAACGACCAGATCATGGCGGCCCGCGACATCCGGCCGCTATTCGATGAAGAGTGAGCGAGCGAGCGCAGCGAGTGAGGGAACTCGGAATCGAATCTATGAGCACCGTGATGAAGAGTGAGTGAGCGAGCGCAGCGAGTAAGGGGACTCGGAACCGAATCTACGGACACTGTGATGAAGAGTGATGCCCGGATGTTCGCGGATTTCGCGCGCGGTTTTCGACCGTTCGAGCCCCACAACCGTGTTTGAGATCCGCGAACATCCGATGACGAAGCGACAGGAGAACCAACAATCGTGACGCGCCATACCTTGTCGGTGCTGGTCGAGAACAAGCCCGGCGTCCTTGCGCGGGTATCCGCGTTGTTCTCCCGCCGCGGCTTCAACATCCATTCACTCGCCGTCGGACCCACCGAGGCGCCGGCCGTGTCTCGCATGACGATCGTGGTATCGGTGGACGACGTGGAGATGGAGCAGGTCACCAAGCAGCTGAACAAACTGGTGAACGTGCTCAAGATCGTTGAGCTCGAGCCCTCGGCCGCGGTGCAGCGCGAGCTGCTGCTGATCAAGCTCAAGGCCGACGCCGGCGTGCGGTCCCAGATCGCCACCGTCGTGGAGATGTTCCGGGCGCACATCGTCGACGTCGCTCCCGAATCGGTGACGGTGGAGGCGACCGGCACCTCCGACAAGCTGGAGGCGCTGACCCGGATGCTGGAGCCGTTCGGGGTGCGGGAGTTGGTGCAGTCCGGCATGGTGGCGCTCGGCCGGGGACCGCGCTCGATCACCTCCCAGAGCCGCGGGGCAGACTAGTACCGCGTCGCGGAGATCCCGCGGCACCGGGCCCCAGCGGGCCGCTCATTGTTTCGCCCAGTACAGCAGTCAACGAAAGGAACCAGATGGCCGCCGAAATCTTCTACGACGACGACGCCGACCTGTCCATCATCCAGGGGCGCAAGGTCGCCGTGATCGGCTACGGCTCCCAGGGTCACGCCCACGCGCTGAACCTGCGGGACTCCGGCGTCGACGTCCGGGTGGGCCTGCCCGAGACGTCCTCGTCCCGCGGCAAGGCCGCCGACGAGGGATTGCGGGTGGTGACGCCGGCCGAGGCTGCTGCCGAGGCGGACGTGATCATGATCCTCACCCCGGACCACGTGCAGCGGCACCTGTACACCGAGTCCGTCGAGCCGCATCTGACCGCCGGAAAGGCGCTCGCGTTCGCGCACGGCTTCAACATCCGGTTCGGCTACATCACCCCACCCGCCGACGTCGACGTCATCATGATCGCGCCCAAGGGCCCGGGCCATCTGGTGCGCCGGGAGTTCGTGGACGGCAAGGGCGTCCCGGATCTGATCGCCGTCGAGCAGGACGCCACCGGAGGAGCCCAGGCGCTGGCACTGTCGTACGCGGCCGGAATCGGTGGCGCCCGCGCAGGCGTGATCAAGACAACCTTCACCGAGGAGACCGAGACCGACCTCTTCGGTGAGCAGGCCGTGCTGTGCGGCGGCATGTCGCGCCTGGTACAGGCCGGATTCGAGACCCTGGTGGCCGCCGGATACCAGCCGGAGATCGCCTACTTCGAGTGTCTGCACGAGATGAAGCTGATCGTGGACCTGATGTACGAGGGTGGCATCGCCAAGCAGCGCTGGTCGGTGTCGGACACTGCCGAATATGGTGACTACGTCTCCGGTAAGCGAGTCATCGACGAGCACGTCGAGCAGAACATGAAGGCCGTGCTGTCCGACATCCAGTCCGGGGCGTTCGCGGCCCGGTTCATTGCCGACCAGGACGCCGGCGCTCCGGAGTTCAAGCGGATCCGCGCCGAGCAGGAGGCGCATCCGATCGAGGAGACCGGGCGCAAGCTGCGTGGGCTGATGAGCTGGGTGCGCAGCGACGACGACTACACCGGGACCGCCGCCCGGCACTGAATCACTGACCGGCGGGAGACGTCGCGGCCCGGTCCCTGCAGAGATCCTGCGGGGACCGGGCCGATGTCGTAGCGGTGACGGTGTGTTCCGGCGTGCCGAACCTAGAAGGTCTTGCCACCCCTGGACTGGATCCACGCCTTGGACTGCTGGTTAAGCAGGAACACGATGATCAGGATGGGAATGATCAGTCCGATCAGATTGCCGCCGGCGAAGTGGACGATCATCCCGATCACGCTGATCGCGATCGAGAGGCCGGAGATGATCACCAGGATCCGGCCGTCCTTGCCGCTGAGCGCCTGAACGCCGCCCCAGATCAGCGCCGCCGACACCGCCAGCGCCAGGATGATGTAGATCGAGTAGGCGCCGCCCAGCAGGGACAGCAGGCTGAAGGCGAGCAGGCCGAAGAGGATGCCCAGGCCCCCGCTGATGAAGGCGAGCACGGCGGCGGCCGTCACCATGCCGGGGCGGGCCGCATTCGCCGGCGCACCCGAGTACGCGGGGTAGGGCTGCTGGCCGTATGGGCCCGGCTGGCCGTACGGGCCCGATGGCTGCTGCGAGTACGGACCGGGCGGTGGTCCGGGCGGCGGTGGTGTGGTCATGGGTCCTCCCTGGGTCCGGATAGTCAAACGGCACATCACGCACGAGCGTCGTGATCAGACATCTTGGCACCTTTGACGCCGATGGCACACTCGCCGCGCGCGGTAGCGTGCCTCATGATCACCCAATCCCACGCTCCCCGACCGATCGTCGTCATTGCCGAGCCACTGGCCCCGGCTGCCGAACAGGCACTGGGCGACGCGGTGACGGTGCGGCATGTTGATGGCACCGATCGCCCCGCCTTGCTGGACGGGCTGCGCGATGCAGCCGCCGTCATCGTCCGCTCGGCCACCCGCATCGACGCCGAGGCCATTGCCGCGGCACCCAGGCTCACCGTCATCGCGCGGGCCGGGGTCGGCCTGGACAATGTCGACATCCCGGCGGCCACGGCCCGGGGAGTGCTGGTGGTCAACGCCCCGCAGTCCAACGTCACCTCGGCCGCGGAGCACGCCGTGGCGCTGCTGCTTTCCGTGGCCAGGCGGATCCCTGCGGCCGACGCGTCGCTGCGGACCGGCCATTGGCGTCGCTCGACGTTCACCGGGGTCGAGCTGGCCGGCAAGACGGTTGGCGTGGTGGGTCTGGGCCGGGTCGGGCAACTATTCGCCGCGCGATTGGCCGCGTTCGACACCTCCGTCATCGCCTACGACCCGTACCTGCCTCCGGCCCGCGCCGCCTCCCTCGGCGTGCGCATGGTCGACCTACCGGAGCTGCTGCGGATCTCGGACGTCATCTCCATTCACCTGCCGCGGACCTCGGAGACCGTCGGGCTGATCGGCGTCGACGAGCTGGCCACCGTGAAGCCGGGTGTGCTGATCGTCAACGCCGCCCGGGGCGGGTTGATCGAGGAGCAAGCGCTGGCCGATGCGATCCGAGCCGGGCAGGTCGGCGGCGCCGGCATCGACGTATTCGTCGACGAACCGCCAGCGGCCGGACATCCATTGATAGGGCTCGACAACGTCGTCGTGACACCGCATCTGGGGGCGTCGACCCGCGAGGCCCAGGACAAGGCTGGCCTGTCCGTGGCCGGCTCGGTGCTGCGGGCATTGCGTGGAGAATTCGTGCCGGATGCCGTCAACGTCGGGGCGCCCGGTCCGGTGGACGAACAGGTGCAGCCCTGGATAGCGCTGGCCAGCCGTCTTGGGACGATCCTGACGGCGGTGGCGGGCTCCGCCCCGAGTGAGGTGACGGTGATCGCGCGGGGCGACCTGGCGCGAGCGGACACCTCCGTCCTGCGGGTCGCCGCCGTGCGTGGGGTGATCGATCCGCTGGTCGAGGAGCCGGTCAGCTTCGTCAACGCCGCCGCGTTGGCCGCCGAGCGGGGGATAGCGGTGACGGGGTCCACGACCGCGGAGATCGGCGACTACCGGTCGGTCCTGCAGGTGCGGGCCGCGATGTCGAGCGGGGAGTCGGTCAGCGTGTCCGGCACCCTGACCGGCGAGCGCCAGGTGCCCAAGCTGGTGGAGGTGAATGGCCGGCATCTCGACCTCCGAGCCGCCGGCACCCTGCTGATCGCCAGCTATCCGGATCGGCCCGGAGTACTGGGGACCGTCGGCACGCTGCTCGGTGCAGCGGGCATCAACATCCTGGCCGGGCAGGTCTCCCAGGAGCTCGCCGGCGGGGCGGCCGTGCTGGTGCTGCGGACCGATATCCTGCCCGGTCCCGAGCTGGTGGACGGCATCGGCCGGGCGATCTCGGCGGTGACGATTCGGGCGGTAGCCGAGCAGTGACCGGGCCGTCGTCCGGCGACCTACCGAGCGGGCTAGGCCGAATGGGCGATCTTCTTTGCCGGTGGCGCTTGAGGTATTCGGGACGACGAGCGGTGACGGTCCCTCCCCGCACGCTTCAGGCAGCCAAGTCCGGCCCGGTGTCGGCGTCAGTGTGACGAAACGGCCTGCCGACGGTCACGGTTCGTGTTGATGTGGGGCGGTTGTTGGCGTCAGCTGTGGCCGTTGTCGGCCGAGGGGATTAGCCTCACGCCTCACGGACATCGCCGGAAGCGGCTGCCTGAGCGGCGGCCGAGTCGGGGTTGGGCCACCCGCCCGCCCGGACACCGGCCCGCGACGAAGGGTAGGACGCATGGCACGACAGTCCAGGTTCTCCAGACGATTGCTGACCGCCTTGGCGGCGGCCTCGCTGCTGACCACGATGGGCCTGACAGCACCGGCGGCGAGCGCGGATCCCGTCTCGTCCGATGGCGGTGCGACCCCGGCGAAGAGCGTGCCAACCGGGTCGCACGGGTCGTTGGCCGGAAAGATCGACCTCCGCAGGGCATATGACAACTCGCCGGCAGCGCACCGCGCCGCCGCCGAGAAGGCCGCCAAGCTGCACCTGAGGGGCGGCGGCACCCAGACGGTGTTCGTGCAACTGGCGCCCGCCGGCTCGAAGGACGGCGCCGCGGCGGTGTTCCACCGCACCTACAACAGGCAACTGGCGAGCAATCTCAAGAGCCTGCCGGGCAAGCCGACCGCAAAGCAGCGCAAGGCTGCCGTCGCCCAGGCGACCAGTGTGGCAACCGACGCCGCTTTGGCGCGCAAGACCGCCATCGAGTCCACTGCCAAGGCCGTGGCAACCCAAGCCAAGACGAAGGACCGGGCGGCGACCACGCTCTACTCCGTGACCAATGCGCTGCCCGGCGTGGCGCTGACCGCCGATCAGGCGACCCTGAAGGCGCTGGCCGCGCGATCGGACGTAGTCAAGATCTCCACCATCGTGCCCAAGCACCCGGACAACGCGCACACGGCACAGCTCACCCGGGTGCTGAATACCTGGCAGGACACCGGCCTGCTCGGCGACGGCATCACCGTGGGCATCATCGACACCGGGATCGACTACACGCACGCCGATTTCGGCGGGCCCGGTACCACCGAGGCCTATCAGCAGGCCCACGAGAACGCCTCGAGCAAGCTGTATGACTGGCGGACGGACCTTCCGGCGCGTGCCCAGGCGAAGATCGCCGGCGGCTGGGACTTCGTGGGCGACGACTACGACGCCAACCCGACCACCGACACCGGCGCGCCGAACCCGAACTACCAGCCGGTCCCGCACCCGGACGCCAACCCGTTGGACTGCAACGAGCACGGCACGCACGTGGCCGGAACGGTCGGCGGTTACGGCGAGAACGCGGATGGCTCGACCTTCTCCGGCGACTACTCGGCCCTGACGGCCGACGACCTGAACCAGATGGAGATCGGTCCGGGCATGGCGCCGGGCGCCACGCTGTACTCGCTGAAGGTCTTCGGCTGTGACGGCTCCACGGATGTGGTGATCGAGGCGCTGGATACCGCCCTGGACCCCAACGGTGACGGCAACTTCTCCGACAGCATGGACATCGTCAACCTGTCGCTGGGATCGGACTACGCCACCCCCGACGACCCGGAGAACGCCGTGGTCGACGCGCTGGCGCAGAACGGGGTGCTACCGGTCATCGCGATGGGCAACGGCGGCGATCTGACGGACATCGGCGGATCGCCCGGCAACGCTGTCCGGGCATTGGCCGTGGCCAGCTCGGTGGACTCCTACCAGTTGCTGTCCGGCATCGACGTCACCGAGCCCGCCAGCGTCGAGGGCGTGGCACTCGGTCAGGTATCGGTGGCGTACGACTGGGCGGCCAACGGCGGTGACGGCGCCGGCGTGGTGCCGCTGCCGGCGAGCGGCGATGTCGTCGAACTCACCCAGGAGGACAACCTGGACGGCTGCGACCCGCTGAACGCCGCGGATGCCGCCGCGGTGGCCGGCAAGATCGCCTGGCTCACCTGGGATTCCGACGACGCCACCCGGCGCTGCGGATCGGCCGGGCGGTCGGCGAACGTCAAGGCAGCCGGTGCCATCGGCGCGATCTTCACCGGGGACGTCCCGGTGTTCACCGCCGGTATCACCGGGGACGCGGACATCCCGGTCTTCCAGCTCACCCTGACCGAGACCCAGCGGCTGCAGGCCGCTGCCGATGCGGGCACGCTGCACATCACCTTCACCAGCGACCTGCTGAACAACCAGCCGTCCGTCGACCCGAGCATCAACGACCTGGTCTCGTCGTTCTCCTCCCGCGGCACGCATGGCTCGATCGGCGTCGTCAAGCCCGACGTCACCGCCCCCGGCGACACCATTACCTCCGCGGGCATGGGCACCGGCGACGGCGTGCTGGTGATCTCCGGCACCTCGATGGCCACCCCGCACACCGCGGGCATCGCCGCGCTGGTGAAAGCCAAGCACCCGGACTGGACCACCGAGCAGCTCAAGGCCGCGATCATGAACACCGCGAACCACGACCTGTACACCGGCGCGAGCCAGTCGGGTGACATCTACGGTCCGGCGCGGGTCGGGTCCGGTCGGGTGGACGCGCTGGACGCCGTGAGCACCTCGGTGCTGGCCTACAGCTCGGACGTGACCGGCGGTGTGAGCGCGTCGTTCGGCGTGGTGCAGGCCCCGGCCGGTCAGACCGTCACGGTGGACCGGCATGTCACGGTCCGGAACACCGGCGACAGCGCGGTGGACCTGAACCTGGCGTACTCGCCGGCCATCGAGCAGCCGGGCGTGTCGTATTCGCTGAGCACTCCGGCCGTGCACCTGGAGGCAGGTGCCCAGCAGGACGTGACGATCACCCTGACGGCGGTCGCCGACGACTTGCGGCACACCATCGATCCCACGATGGTGGCCGAACAGTCCGGTGTGCCTCGGCAGTTCGTGTCGGATGCGTCCGGTTGGCTGACGGTGTCGCAACCCGACACCGATGAGCTTCGGGTGCCGGTGTACGGCGCCGTGAAGCCGGTCTCGTCGGTGTCGGCCGAGCCCGGCCAGGTGGACGGTCAGACCGCGGTATCGCTGTCCGGCACCGGGTTCGACCAGGGCGACCCCACCGACCCGAGCTCGTGGGCGTCGCTGGTCTCGGTGATGCAGTTCGGTGCCGAGAGCCCGCAGCTGCCCGACTGCGAGGGCGGTGACGTCGTCGGGTGCACGGTGAACCAGACCGCGAAGGCCGGCGACATCCAGTACGTCGGTGCGGGAATCTCGCCGGATGGCAGCGGGTCGCTGGCCAACGGCTGGTTGTGGTTCGGCATCTCCACCTACGCCGACTGGGCCACCATCGGGAACTCGACCATCCCGTACGTGGACTTCGACACCACTGGTGATGGCCGTCCGGACTACGAGGTGTACGCGCAGAACGTGTCCGGTACCGACGTGCTGGCAGCCTGGCTGATCGACATCAACGCAGCGGCAGCGATCGACGCCGAGCCGGTCAACACGTTCTGGGGCGACGTGGACACCAACGTGTTCGACTCCAACGTGGTGATGCTGCCGGTGTGGCCGGAGTTGGTCGGGATCACCGACGACACCACGTCGTTCCCGATCAGCTACCAGGTCGGTACCAACAGCTACTACACGGCCAACGAGTCCGGCGACATCGACCAGGTGGGTCCGGTGGACTTCGACGCCGGGAACCCGAAGGTTGCCGTGGATGCCCCGCTGTGGCTCGACGAGGGTGGGGACGGCATCCCGGTGACGGTGACGGAGAAGTTCACCAAGACGCTGGTGTTCCACCTGCACAACGCCAGCGGCAGCCGGGCCCAGACGCTGTTGCTCTCGCCGTTCCACGGGTTCACGGACCTGCCCGAGTCGAACGTCTTCTACGACGACATCGCATGGTTGGTCGCCTCCGGCATTGCCAACGGCAAGACCGCCACCACCTACGGTCCGGGCGATTCCGTCACTCGGGCACAGATGGCCGGGATGCTGTACCGCTACCTGCACCCCGGCGAATCGGATGCCACCTGCAGCGGGTCGACCCGGACGTTCACCGATGTGCCCAAGAGCAACCTGTTCTGCGGGGACATCGAGTGGCTGGCCGGGCACGGCATCGTCACCGGCTCTGGGGGCAAGTTCCACCCGGGCGCCGTCACCACGCGGCAGGCGATGGCGATGTTCGTATACCGCACGGTGACCGGCCTGGCCGATGCGTCCTGCACAGGTGACGAGCGGACGTTCACCGACGTGCCGGCCAGCAACGCAGGCTGCGGCGACATCGAGTGGCTCGCCGCGAACGGCATCGTCAACGGCACCGGCGACGGCACCACCTTCTCGCCGGCCAAGGCCGTGAGCCGCGCGCAGATGGCGGGCTTCCTGCACCGGGCCTGGGAGTACCAGCAGTCGTAGTGCGCCGCTGATCCGCTGGTCGATCCGAGCCGGCTGATCAGGGCAGCGACAGCCCGGTCTGGTGGGGGCGCACCCACCGGGCCGGGCTGTCGCATGTACGCACGTCGTGCCGCTGGCACGGCCGGTGCAGGTAGCGGGCGCGGGGATCCGCGGTATCGGTCGGGCTCGGCGACGGCTAGCCTTCCGGTGCAGACTCAGCAGTGGGCCAACGCAGCAGGAAAGAGTGAAGCGCGATGAAGCTGGCGGTAATACCGGGCGACGGCATCGGACCGGAGGTGGTGGCCGAGGGCCTCAAGGTGCTCGGCGGCGTGGTGCCGGACGTCGAGACCACCAGCTACGACCTCGGTGCATCCCGGTGGCATCGCACCGGGGAGCTGCTCCCCGAGTCGGTGCTGCGCGAGTTGCGCGAGCATGACGCCATCCTGCTGGGCGCGGTCGGCGACCCATCGGTGCCGTCCGGGATCCTGGAGCGCGGACTGCTGCTGCGGATCCGTTTCGAGCTGGACCACCACGTGAACCTGCGCCCCGCGCGGCTGTACCCCGGCGTGGCCAGCCCCCTGGCCGGCGACGCGTCGGTGGACCTGGTGGTGCTGCGCGAGGGGACCGAAGGTCCCTACGCCGGCAACGGCGGCCTGCTGCGCAAGGACACGCCGCACGAGATCGCGACCGAGGTGTCGGTCAACACCTACTTCGGCGTCGAGCGGGTGGTCCGGGACGCCTTCGACCGGGCATCGCGGAGGCCGCGCAAGCACCTGACCCTGGTGCACAAGACGAACGTGCTGGTGCACGCCGGTCAGCTGTGGAGCCGGGTGGTGGAGGAGGTGTCCATGCAGTATCCCGATGTCACCGTGGCCTACACCCACATGGACGCCGCCATGATCTATCTCGTCACCGATCCCGGTCGGTTCGACGTCGTCGTCACCGACAACCTGTTCGGGGACATCTTCACCGACCTGGCCGCCGCGGTGTCCGGCGGCATCGGCCTGGCCGCCTCCGGGAACCTGGACGTGTCGCGCGCCAATCCGAGCATGTTCGAGCCGGTGCACGGCTCCGCACCGGACATCGCCGGCAACGGCACCGCGGACCCGACTGCCACCGTGCTGTCGGTCGCGCTGCTGCTGGACCACCTGGGGCTGCCGGAGGCGGCGCGCCGGGTGGAGGCGGCCGTTGCGTTCGACCTGGCGACCCGAACCCCGGGCTCGGCGGGTCGCACCCAGGCGATCGGGGATCGGCTGGCGGCGCTGGCGGCCAGCTGATCCTGGTGCGGGTCCGGGTGCCTGCCGCGGGCACCCGGGCTGGTGGGCCGTCACCGCCTGTGGCAGACTCGTCGCCATGCCACGCATCGCTCCCACTGTCGCGATCATTAGCAGCTAGCGCGCCGGCCACCCACGCCGCCGCGCAGACCTCCCGCACCGCGGGGGGTCTTTTGTTTTCCCGGCCCCGTCACCACCACCGACGGTCGCGCGCGGAAGGCAGCGCCACATCCAATCGGCCACATCCAATCCGTATACCGACGATCGATACCACCCGAGGGGCGCCATCATGGCCGCAGCATCCACACCGCAACCGCATGATCCATCCAGGCCGGCACTACCGCTTGGCGACAGTTTCCACGTCTTCGACACCACACTCCGCGACGGCGCACAGCGCGAGGGAATCAGTTACTCGGTCGCCGACAAGATCGCCGTCGCGACGTTGCTCGACGAGCTGGGGGTCGGCTTCATCGAGGGCGGCTGGCCCGGCGCCGTCCCCAAGGACACCGAATTCTTCGCGCGGGCCGCCGACGGCGAGCTTGCCCTGCGCACCGCCACGCTGGTCGCGTTCGGTGCTACCCGCAAGGCGGGCACCCGGGCCCAGGACGATCCGCAGGTTCGAGCGCTGCTGGATTCCCGGGCGCCCGTGGTGACGCTGGTCGCCAAGTCCGACATCCGGCATGTCACCCGGGCGCTGCGCACCACCCCGGAGGAGAACCTGGCGATGGTGGCCGACACCGTGGCGCTGTTGGTGGCCGAGGGCCGTCGGGTCTTCCTGGACTGCGAGCACTTCTTCGACGGCTACCGGGTGGACCACGACTACGGGCTGCGGGTCGCCGAGGCCGGTGCACGGGCCGGGGCAAGCGTGGTGGTGCTGTGCGACACCAACGGCGGCATGCTGCCCTCCCGGGTCGGCGCCGTCGTCGGCGAGGTGCTCGAACGCAGCGGGCTCCGGCTGGGCATCCACTGCCAGAACGACACCGGCTGCGCGGTGGCCAACACCATCGCCGCGGTGGAGGCCGGCGTGACGCACGTGCAATGCACCGCCAACGGCTACGGCGAGCGGCCCGGCAACGCGGACCTGTTCGCGGTGGTCGGCAACCTGATGACCAAGATGGACCTGCCGGTGCTGCCAGAGGGGCACCTGCCGGAGATGGTCCGGGTGTCGCACGCCATCGCCGACCTGGCCAACCTGACTCCGGACAGCCACCAGCCGTACGTCGGGTCGGTGGCCTTCGCGCACAAGGCCGGCCTGCACGCCTCGGCGATCAAGGTCGACCCGGACATGTACAACCACATCGATCCGGCTCGGGTCGGCAACGACATGCGCATCCTGATCACCGAGATGGCCGGCCGCGCCTCGGTCGAGCTCAAGGCCGCCGAGCTGGGTGTCGACCTGAGTGCCCGCCCCGATGTGGTGTCCAGGGTGGTGGACACCGTCAAGACGCGGGAGGCCAGCGGCTGGTCGTACGAGGCCGCCGATGCCTCGTTCCTGCTCCTGCTGCGTAGCGAGATGGGCCGTCGTGATGGCGATACGGACGGTGGTGGCGCGGTGGGCGCACGATTCCCGGACGTCGAGCGGGCCAGCGGCGGGGCCGGCGAATCGTTGCCCTTCCAACTGGAGTCCTACCGGGTGATCGTTGAGCACTCCGGCGGAAGTGACGCCATCGGAACGGTGAACTCGATCAGCGCAGTGAACTCCGAGGCCACGGTGAAGGTGCACGTCGGGGGGCGCCGGGTGATCACCACCGCCGAGGGTAACGGTCCGGTCAACGCGCTGGACTCGGCGCTGCGTCAGGCGATCGTCGCGCACTACCCGCAGCTGTCCACCGTCGGACTGACGGACTACAAGGTGCGCATCCTGGCCGGGCATGCCGGCACCGACTCGGTGACCCGGGTGCTGGTCACCTCGGCCGATGCCAACCAGGAATGGACCACCGTGGGCGTGCACGCCAATGTGGTGGAGGCCTCGTTCCAGGCCCTGCTGGACTCCTTGGTGTATGCGCTGGGCCTGCCGGCGCCCGCGATCGCGGCGGCCCCTGGCGCCGGCGCAGCCTCGACCTGACCGGCACCGCCGCGCATCGATGCGGGTACGCTCGCGCCGCGGGGCGCTCGCGTCACCGCATCGCGTCACCGTGTCGGCCCCCCACACGTCGAAAGGCAGCATCGTGCGTCTCGCCCGCATCGCCCACCCCGACGGGGTGGCGTTCGCCGCCATCGACGGCCCGGATGGCGACCAGGCCGTGAGGGAGATCGCCGATCACCCCTTCGGCACCCCGTCGTTCACCGGCCGTCGCTGGCCGATAGCGCAGGTGCGGCTGCTGGCGCCCATCCTGCCCAGCAAGGTCATCGGGGTCGGACGCAATTACGCCGCGCACGCCGGTGAGCTGGGCAACGCTGTCCCGGACGAGCCCATGATCTTCCTCAAGCCGTCCACGTCAGTGATCGGGCCGGGCGTCCCCGTGCGGCTGCCCGCGACCTCGCAGCGCATCGACTACGAGGGCGAGTTGGGGGTGGTGATCGGACGGCCGTGCCATCGAGTGCGGGCCGACGACGCCGCGGGGGTGATCCTGGGCTACACCGTGGGCAATGACGTCACCGCCCGCGACCTGCGCAAGCCGAACGGGCCGTGGCTACGCGGCAAGGGTTATGACACGTTCTGCCCGCTCGGGCCGTGGATCGAAACCGACCTGGACCCGGCGGATGTGAGGGTGCGGACCGAGGTTAACGGCGAGGTGCGACAGGATGGGTCCACTCGCGATCTCATCTTCACCATCGGTGAGCTGATCGAGTACTGCTCGGAGGTGATGACCCTGCTGCCCGGCGACGTGATCCTGACCGGTACCCCGGAGGGGGTGGGACCGGTGCACGCCGGCGACGAGGTATCGGTGGCGGTGTCCGGCATCGGCGCCCTGACCAATCCGGTCATCGCCGACGGGGTCTGAGGCGTTCGTCGCTGGCATGCGCGAGGGCCTGGACCGGCGCCGGTCGGTCGCCGGTCGCGGCGCCGCCATCGGTTTGGGCGCCGGGCCGACCGGCCTGTAGTATCGATGGTCGGCCCGCTCAGGCGGGACGGTGGGGTATGGTGTAATTGGCAACACAGCTGATTCTGGTTCAGCCATTCTAGGTTCGAGTCCTAGTACCCCAGCGGTGCACATCGATGGCGACCGGCCGTGTGCGGGTCGGCTACCATCGAGCGGTACCAGCACCATCGAAAAATATGGCCCCGTCGTCTAGCGGCCTAGGACGCCGCCCTCTCACGGCGGTAGCGTGGGTTCGAATCCCATCGGGGCTACAGACAAGGGGCCGCTCTCGGGCGGTCCTCTTGTGTTTTCGCAGGTAATAACGCATTTCGAAGGACCTAGAGATGGCACTGCGTGATCTTGGGCGATCATCCGTTGTCAAGATCACCTAGTCCACTGCACGCTTACTGCACGGATTGAATGACCCCGAGCGGGCGAAACTCAAGTTCTCGAACCGCGCGCATAGTGCACGGAATGCTAGTCTGTCGGTTATGCCGAGAGCGCGCATATCCCCCGGAACCGTTGGCCCGGTCTCGGTCGTGCCGCTGGGCGCAGTATTTGATGGCGACGAGCGAATCATCCCCGCACCCTGTTCTGACGGCGGAGAGCCTTTGCCGTACCCGAAGGGATGGCAGACGGGAAAGCGGTACAAGGTCCACAGCGATGACGGGATTGCCGAGTTCACCCTGACGCGGTGGCGCGGCCTGGCGCGTGTGGTCGACGCCGACGGCACCGAGTACATGGTGCGGAGGTGGCGCGACACCAAGGCTGCCGCCATCGCCGCCACGGAGCGGGCCGGGCAGGAGAAGCTGGCCGCGCTGGAATCCGCCCGACTGCGGGCTGCGCAGTCGGCCGCGCTGGCCGCTGAGGGAGACCTGACGACGACGGTTGGAGATCTGCTGGAGCAGGTCATGGTGTCTCCCAGCACGACGAAGCTGGCACCCCGTACGCGGGGTGAGTACGTCTACGTCTCGGCAGCCGTCCGGGAGCACGACGGGGGCGCGCTGGCAGCGATGCTGCCGCGCAAGGTTGACGTCGCCACCGTGCGGGCGTTTCTAGAGTCGTTCGCTCAAGAGCACGGCACCTATGGTGCCGTGCGGGCCAAGGCGCTACTCCGTAAGGCGATGGACCTTGCCGCCGAATCGAACGTTATGCGCGCCCCGATCAATCCCGTCGCCGCGTGCCGTGACGCTATCCCGAACGTGAAGGTTCAGCAGCGAAGGCACGAGACGAAGCACACTCCTACGGACGCGGAGGTTGAGGCGTTCTTGTCGGCGCTGCGTGATGACCCGGCTGCGGGGCCGATGGTCGGTCCCCGGCTCAAGTCGCGCCATGGTGAGGCTGGGAGTGTCGTGAACGGTACCGATGTCGCGGACCTGTTGGCGGTCACTTTCGGGGCTGGGCTGAGGATTGGAGAGGCTACCGCGCTGCGATGGGCCGACCTGACCCTCAGAAACGGCAATGGTGCTGCGAAGGTGTCTGGCACGGTGATTTGGGTCAAGGGTCAAGGCGCGGTTCGGCAGGAGCGGACGAAGACGAGAGGCAGCTCGCGAACGGTGCCGCTACGGGATGACCTAGTGGCGATGCTGCGTGAGCGGGCGCTGCTGTTCGGGATCGATATGGCGGACCCTGAGCACTTGGCGCGGCCTGTATTCCCATCGCCGCAGCGGCATGGCCGTTGGCGGGACCCGAGCAACCTGGCGAAAGCGATTAGGTCAGCGATGGATCGGCACGGGCTCGAGTGGGCCAGCAGCCACACGGGTCGACGCTGGAGGGTGACTTCACTACTTGATCGGGGTGTGCCGCTGCGCAAGATCGGTGACGTGGTGGGGCACGTGCGGCTTGAGACGACCCTCGGGTACGTCGGTCGGGATCGTGCAACGGACGACGACGTGCGGGCCGCGCTGTAGTAGCAGGAGCGATGCTGACTACATGGCGTCGTGCGCCGCTGCGTTGAGGCTCGGTCCGATTGCTGAGTGGCGATGCCCGCCACTAGAGCTGATCGATAGTGGTTCGGCGGTGTTGGTCTTGCCAGGCAAGTAGATCGCGGAGCCGGTATGCGACGGCTCCGCCACGGATCTTGATGAACGCCGGGCCTCGGCCGGCACTTCGGAGATTGGCCAAAGTCCGGGGGTGATACGGCGTGTAGGAGGCTGCCTCGGTGGTGCTCAAGAGTCTGTCTCCGTCGTCAGCTGAGACATCCTCTGTGCGGATCGACAGGCCCGGATGCTTCATGCTGCGCTCGCTGTGAGGTAGCGACGGACGGTTCCGCGGCTCGCACCAAGGCAAGCGGCGATGGATCGGGTCGAGTGACCATGGGCGGCGAGGCGGTGGACGGCCTCGGCCGCTTCGGCCTCGGTCAGGTGCCGCCAGACCAATCTGCCGTTGATGGCGGCTTCGATGGCGATCTCGTCTAGGTCGTACACGTCTGCGGGATCGGTCGAGTCAGAGCGGACCTGGCTGGGCGCCGGGTCGGTGTCGATGTTGTCCCAGGCTAGCGGGGGAGCCCAGCCGTGGCGCTGCGCATAGCATCTCGCGGCCGTGGAGTCGGCCGTAGCCGGCGGAGGATGTCAAGGGCCACGAATTCTTGACCACTGGCGGCCAGCAGACCTGACCGGTGGTG
>CALANS010000029.1 GCA_937926105.1 uncultured Actinomycetes bacterium
AGGCCGCCGGGTACGCGTTCTTCACCGGCGCGGACCTGCTCACGAGCGGGTCGATCGCCGACGTCACGTGTATGCCCGGTACCGACACCGCAAAACAGGTGACGGGTCTCCAATTGTTCCCCGGCGGGACCACGAATTGCACCGTGACGCTGAAGCACCTCGGCTCGATCGCCGGCACCACGAAGTGGCAGCACAACTATCTCGACACCGACGGACCGGCGACAGACACTGAAGTAATCGGCGGGATTGATCTCAAAGCGACCTTGATCGCCACCGCCGACGGCTTACCGCTACCGTCGCCCGCGCCGTCGTTCACCGCCACCTCTGCCGACACCGAATCCTCGGGCATCGCAGTCGGCGACTTCGTGATTACCGGCAGCACTACCACCGCCGGCCTCACGCCGGGAACCTGGAAAATCGAAACGACGAGCGCCGCAACCGCATTCAATCCTTTCGTCGGTGTGGTCGACGTGGTCAATGACGGATCAGGCGGATACAGCTTGGCAGAGACTGCTGACGCGGATGTACCCACCGGCGCCAAGAAACTGGTGGTGGCAAGCGCCAAGACCAGCATCGTGCTCACGCCTAAGAAGGTCACGGTGAACGTCAAGTTCATGTCCGGAACCACACAGAACCAGCCCCCAGATGGCACGATCACGCTGACGGACAAGGCAACACCGGCCACGTCCTGGACATGCGTCGTGAAGAGCAACAACATCGTCGCTGCTAGTACGACCGACCTTCCGGGCGGTGGCAAGATCTGCACCAAGCCGAGCGGCAAGACGATTCAAATTGCCCCTATACCGCCGGGCAGCTACGGAGTCGCCATCGACTACGACAAAGCGGGCTACAACGACGTCTCGACCACCGCCATAGTGGCACCGTCTGCCACGTCCCAAGACCTGGAATTCTCCCCGGGCGCCCAGGTCAGCACGGTCACTGGCGCTCTTGCGGATTCCGTCGGCACCCCCATCACTGCCTTCCTGACGGGCCATCCAGCGACGGTGGAGCTGTGGAACTGGACGTGCTCCGGAACGACCTCGGCCGACTGCGTCGCGAAGGACTTCAATGGCGCTTCGCTATCGGTCGAGACAACAAACGGGCAGTTCACCCTGAGCAATGCGCTCAACGGCTCCTACCGAGTCGTTGTCACTGCCGACGGCTATGCACAAGGCACAAGCGACCAGATCGTCCTCGTCGCAGGTAGCCCGTCGCCAAATCTGACGATTCGCCTGCGAGCCACAGCAGCGAGTTCGGTCACCTTGAAGGTCACTTTAAGCAGCGCGTCCGACAATGCATTGCTGGACGGCGCTTCGGTCACTCTGAAACCGTCCTCCCAACCGCGACAGAAGCTGAACACCGACCTGACCGGATACTCCGTCGCGACAGGCGGGACCGGTGTAGTCAGCATCCCGAATGCCGTTTTGTCAGGCGACTACCAGGTGGTGGTGACGCCGAACAGTGCCGCAATTCCGTACCCGCTGACGAGCACAGGCACCCTGACCATCGCGGACACCGACGATGGGAAGGCTGTCGACGCCACTGGGACCCCATTGACGCTCGCCGCGGCGAAGACTTCTCTCACGGTCAACTGGACCACGGATGCCTGCACGACGTGGCCAACATCGGGAGCGAATACAATTGCCCTGCAAATCACGCCTGACCTGAGTCCGGCGACTTGGACGAACATCACGCCCGCCACGGTTTCTGGCAGCGCGGCGACTTCGACGGTGTACTTGCCTGCCGGCAGCTACAAATGGAAGCCGATCTCGCTCCCGACCGGTTGGACCGCACCGACTCCGGATACATCACTCGACTTCACCGATATGTCGGCCCAATCGTCCACGGCCACTTTGAGTTCGACCTCAACGAATGTATTCACCGCCAACTTCCTGGTCGACAGCAGCGCATACCAGGGCGCCACGATCTCCGCGACCTCCGATGACTCACCTGCTCTCACAGCAAGTGGCCTGACCGACTCGCAGGGGAACGCCAAACTGTGCCTCCCCAGCAAGACGGGCGGCGACCGCATTTGGACAGTCACCGCGAACTACGGCACGACAGTCGTTGGGATCACCGACGCGACGGTAACGGCGAAGGTTGGCGGTGGTTTCGATACAGACCACGCCGACTTCGCTGGCTACACGCTAAAACCTGCGGCATCGCTTGCATCATCCGCTCCGGACGGTAGCACCGCGACAGTCGATATCTCGATCAGCGGCTCCGTCAGCGGCTCCGTGTACTCTGCCACCGCCCAGCCGGTGCTGAAGTCGGGCGGCTGGACCGGTAGCGCTGTCATCGTTCCGGCCGACACGTACACCCTTACGGCGACGCCCAATAGCACAAGCCAAGGCGCTGGCTTCAGCACCGGCACTGTCATGGGCGTCACCGTCGATTCAGGCACCAACTCTGCCACGACTATTACCGTCGAGATCCCCTTTGCGGCCCCCGCAACACCCAGCACCGTCGCCGTAGACATCGCGTTGACCGCCGACGCGGCGGCCGGTCCGATCCCCGCCGACACGGAAGTCTCACTCACGTACTCGACTGACCCCGCCATCACCGCGAAAACGCCTGGAGCCGATGGCAAAGTCACGGTCGCCGGGCTCCAGCCGGACACGACCTACACCGTCACCGCGAGCTTCACTGGCGCTGACGGGAAGACGTACGCAATCCCAACTGGCACAACAGCCGTGAGCGGAGCCGACGGATCACCGAACGCCAGCTGGCCGATCACTCTCGTGGCGCAGTAGCTCGCCGACGCGCCGCCGTTCGCACGCATCGCCGCGCCGATTCAGCGTGGCCGCACGCAAGAGGATCTACTCATTGCTGTGCGTCAGCCGCGCGGGCCAAATCGCCCGGCTCAATAACGCGCGGCGCTCATTCACGCGGAGTTGCTAAGCAACCGTGGTCAGGGAGCGAGGTCGAAGGCGCTGTGGAAGGCACGGGCGAGGTCGTGCTCCTGGTCGTCCAGGAGCGTGCCGATCGGCTGCAGCAGGCTGGCGCGGGGAATCGTCGTGATCAGGTCGATGTTGATGGCGGAGTCGTGTTCAACGCCGTTGCGGGGGCCGACCAGGACCTCGCTGGACAGCCCGCGAACGGTGCTCGTGATCGGCGCGACGGTCACCAGGGTCCGCGCCTCGCGCACTTCTTCACGCGTGAGAACCACTACGGGGCGAGCCTTGTCGAGTCGCGCCAGCCAGATCGGGTGCATCAGTCCAACTCGCGAGTCACCGCGGCTGCGTTGCGCGCGGCCCACTCGGCGTAAGCGTCGGACTCCAGATCCGGGTCGCGCACGGCGGCGTAAATCTGTGCGTCGCGCACTGCGGCTCGGCGCCGCATCTCCCGAGCCAGCGCCCGGGTGATGATCTCCGCCCGGCTGCCCTCACCGGCCTGCGCCGCCTCGTCCACGAACCGGGCCTCGTCATCCCCGATCCGTACCGTCATCTGAACTGCCATACCACTACCATACCGTTACGGTATAGCTCTGCATGCTTCATGAGCGATTTGTCGCAAATGCCGCTGCACGTGCAGCGCGCCACGGCGGAGATCACTACATGGGCGGTCGCCCGGACACCGATGTCGTGGCGGCCGCAGCCCATGAGAACGTCGTGGGCGACTCGAAGATCCGGATTCGGCACTTGCCGGTCCGCGGAGAACACTGAGAGGCGAACCAACCCAAGCCAGGCTCGCCGCTACCCGATGGCGCTCCGGGCGGCCGCCAACACCGAGTCGGCGATGGTGGCCGAGGCGCCGAGGGCCGTCA
>CALANS010000030.1 GCA_937926105.1 uncultured Actinomycetes bacterium
CTCCCAACCTTCTGATCCGTAGTCAGATGCTCTATCCGTTGAGCTACGGGCGCATGACGCCACACCAGCGGCGCCAGGCAAGTATAACGGCTGTCGGCGGCCGTCGTGCACGCGCGCCTTCCGCTGCGCGGCTACCGCGTTGAACTGGGACGACGGGCTCGTGCCGATACGGTCGGCGCTCGGCATCGCCTGCCACGGGGCTGAAAAATTCGAAGTGACCATGATGCAGCGTTCCTCTCGATCTGTGTCCGGCTGTGTCCGGGCCGGACACAAATCTGTGTCCAGTGTCGGGACTGTGCCGGCGTCCCCGGCCGCAGCAATGGCCGCCGCGACGCGCTGGTTCAGTATCGGGCCGTGGGCGGCGCCGGGTTGCCCGGCGAGGCGTGCGCCCGTCCACGCGACAGTGCACCCACGCCGTGCCGGAAACAGGACGAAGTGATCCTCGAGGATGCCGCGACAACCGGCGCCTGTCCACGGCCGCAGGATCGCGACGCCTTCTGGCTAGTGCCGAGTTGTCGCGGTGTGTTCGGGAGCGCGGTTGAAGATCGGGACATCGGGGTGGCGAACCCAGTCATGCCACATCGCAACGTCCTGGACATCGCCGTCGGTCACTGGTCTAGCCGTCGGCCACTGCACGGCGCGGGCTGTGGGCCAAAACCGCCGCCACTGATCCTCGGGCGGATGCATCTCCGGAACTCCCCAATCGTCGTCCGTCCGAACCAGGATCGATAGGCCCCTGAATGTCAGCGTGCACACAAGGATGTTCCGGCGCCGCTCGGTGTCCCAAGAGTCGTCTTGGTGGGTCGTTTGCAGCCGGCAGACGTTCGCGTCAAAGTTCGCGCGACCGGTGTGCCGTGCGATCCACACCCGGGTGAACCCCGGCGGCATTTGCGTGTCCATGAGGCGGCGACGCATCTCCGCCGTCGGCGTCACGCGACCTTGTGATGCGCGCTCGCGGATCCATGCCGTTTTCGCGGCCCATGCGGCCAGCACTGCGGCGTCATCGACCCCGATGGCCGTGCGTCCGAAGACATAGTTGGGCTGCCAGAGACGTTCCAGCAGCGGCTTCACCGAATTCTCCAACTGGCTCATCCAGCCGTTATTGCAGTTCTGGCATACCTCCCGGATTCGCGTCGTCAGCACCGAGCCCTGCTTCTTGGACACGACATTGGGATATTCGGTGAGCTCGTTTTCCGCGGTGCGGCCGTATCTGACGGACCAGGTTGTCTGCGTCGGTCCGACCTCAACTCCTCTGCCCATCCACTGCGGCCAAGCGTGCTCCTTGCTCATTTGCCCGGGCAGCCCACAGAAGAAGCAAAGTCTCTTCGGCGTTTGGCGTCGTCGCGATCTCGGCACGCCGATGATGATGCACCTCGGGTGTGACAAGCCGTCACCGACGCCGAGGGTCAACGTCTCAAACGACCCGCGGTGCCCCCTCGGCGGCCGCGGTCCACATGCGGCGCCACGTGCCGTTTTGCGAACTGCGACGCCCGGTCTCGCTCGAACACCACGAGTCGACAGGCCGCGTGGCTTCGCCAGTTTAGAGGTCTGTACCGGCTATGAATAGTTTGTCCAATTCCGTGAGAAATGGTGCATTACATGGCCGGCGACGACATCGACGCCTTGTTCTTCTATGAACCGGGCCAGCACGCGCAACTTGTCCCGGTTCTTTCGACGGAGGAAATGTGCCGAGTATTCGGTGCGTCTGCCGCGATCCTCCTTGGTCGGGGCAGCTTCGGTGAGACGTGGCGTCTCTCCGGAATGGTCGGTGGCGCCGACCCTGACGTCGCGGTGAAGGTAATTCTGAACGGTGCCTACCCGACCGAGCGACTCGCCCGCGAAGTCGAGGGTCTTCGCCGCACGTCGTCGAACCACGTTGTGCGGCTGCTCGGGACGAGCGGTGTGGATCTCAGCATTGGGCGGCGGGCCGCGCTGCGGTTCGAGTATGTCCCAGGCGGCGACGTTGACGCCGCCGTAGCCGCAAACCAGCCGACCTACGAGCAAATCAACGCGTTCGCTTCCGGCGTGCTCGCCGGTGTAGTTGCGATGCACCGCACAGACACCGTCCATCGCGATCTAAAACCAGAAAATATCGCTTTGCGCGGCGGTGACTGGACGCAACCCGTGCTGCTCGATCTGGGCCTGGCGAAAATTCTCGACATGGACACGATGACGGCATATCCCACGCTGTTGGGCACTTTGCCGTTCATGGCGCCCGAGCAGGTGCGCATGGAGCCGGCCCGTAAGGGCGCAGACCTGTGGGCTGTCGGTGTCATCTTGCATCTACTACTGACCGGCAAGCATCCGTTCTTTAGGACGGCCGACGATGCGTTGACCCGTGCGCAGGCACATGCGCGAATGGTCGCCGGTGCACCGGCACTGCCGGCTGATGTACCAGAACCGCTCCGGACTGTGGCTGCACGTCTTCTCAACAAAGCCCCGAATGAACGAGGAAGTGCGGCGCGCGCATTGCGTGACCTCACAAAGGCGGAACAGATTGGAGTGAACTGATGACTGACAGCGAGGGTGCTAACGGCGAATTGGACGAAGATGCATACGAGGATGCAGCGGAGGAAGAGGACACCGAGGACTTACAGGTAGAGGCCCTCGGGCCATTTACCGACAACCCCGACATCGACTCTCCTCCGGCCAACGGTTCACAGGTGCCCGACTTCGCGACCGACCCGCTTCCGGACCCGCCGCCGATTACAAGCCTCCTCGCGGGCGACGTGCCGTTCCTGTTGATGGCCAAAAGTCACCTTCACGCTGCGCAGGTTCCCGCTGCACTCGGTGTTGCTAGCAGAGTCACGCAGGGCAGCATTGGCTTGGGCGCCGTAATCCGGTTGCCGAGAATGAGTCCCTCAAGAGCGCAGAGCTTCCTTACATCGTGTGCTAGCGCGCAGATCCTCATTGCCGATCCGGAGGTGTACGCGCTGCCTGGAACCGGTGTCCCCCGTGGGCAATTGAAATCCAGGTACCTGTCGCAATATCCGTGGATCGCTGGAGTGCCCGCGGTTAGCTCGTCCCCGCAGCAGCGCCAGCAGTGGGCGAATGATGTGCTCAACGCTCAGCGCACCGCCGGCGCGAACGTTCTGCTTTCGGCAAGCGGTTGGGTTTCGGACCAACAGGCGCCCGTATCGCTCGCCGCGGCGATGCGATGGGTGTCAGATTCGCGAGCGGTCGCGGGGAGTGACCCGATGTTTGTGAACTTGACTCTCGCGAGCGGCTGGCTATCTAACCCGTCGCTGCGCTCGGCGCTCCTCGACGAGATCGTTGAGTCCAACGAGCCGCTGTGGTACTTACGCGTGTACTGGCCGATCGTCGAGCCGCGATACGGCCAGCTTATCGACACCGCGATGCTTGACGGATACAAGGATTTGGCCCAAACCGCGCGGCTTGAGGGAAAAGTGCTCGTGCTAGCTAACAGCGGCCTTACTGGCTGGATTGCAACTGCGCTTGGCGGGTCCGGGTTCTCGACCGGTATCAGTTGGGCGGAGCAAGCGTTCGCTGCCGAGCGGGTCTTCAGCAATCGTCCGAACCAGGAGAGGCCGCCAGCGGTGCCCCGATACTTCGACCGGACTGCCTTCCACCCATTCACTTGGCAAGCAAGCGAGTCAATGGATGCCGCAGCCGTGCCGGGGCACCTGCGCTGCTGGTGCCGCTTCTGCCGCCAGATGCGCGCCGCGAACGAATGGGATCCTGGGCGCGCAGGAGCGCATTACTTGGTGCGAGCAGCGAGGTTGACCTCACAGCTCGTGACACCGAACCGACGACGTGCCGCACGACAGCTCGTTCAGGACGCGCAGGCCTTCGTCGCCAGCATCGCTGCTACGCCGCACGCGCTAACTGGCCGGTATTCCCCGGGCCACTTGGCCGTGTGGGCAAGCCTGCTATAGCGGTTACGCCGTGAGATCACGACCGAAAACATCGAACGTTTCCCAGCAAGTGCGGCCCGAGAGGACGAGCGACCAAGCGCGCTCTGCAATAAGTGCGTGCTCGTCAGGCCGTGCCAAGCCGATGGTGGGTCGGGCGACGACTTGAGCTGCCATTGTGTCCGCATTGACCGTTACAAGGCCGATGCCGGAATGAGAAAGCTCCGCAGCGAAGCGCAGCAGCGGGCCTGGAGTCGCCGCGTCAATAGCGATGTATGCGCGGTCGGCACACGACTGGTGGCGCCGTGCCTGTGTGATAGCGCCGGCCCAATCCCGGCGCTTCGCCTCAACGGTGACGACCGATCGCGCCAACTCGCGATACTTGACGGCGGGGTTCACAACCGTCCGCTCGCCACGGCCGGTCAACGGTGCGAGCCAGCCGAGTTCCGCGAGGGCTGGAAGTACCGCGCGACGCAGGTGAGCAGCGGTCACGCGTGCTGCCTGCGCCACCACACTGAGTGTCTGCGGGCCGGTGGCCACGGCGATGAGGACGCGCAACTCGGTGAGATCCGTGACCGGTGCGAGGCCGAGCTGGTCTCGGCGGCGCAGCTGCGCAGGATCGAACGCGATCCGGAGTACGTCCGGGATTCCTCCGGCGGCGGGAACCTCGAACAGCACGTGTGCATTGCGTGACCGGTGCCCAGGCAAGCCAAGCGCGAGATCCGCGGCGAGCGAAGCTATCGGCGCGTGCATCGCAAGTTCACGCACGAACGGCGTGGGACGCCTTTCCTGCAGATTGGGCCCACGATCAATGGGTGCCGCAACGGTCATCAGCACGCTCCCTAGAGTAGATGGGGGGACCGGGCACCGTGGATGCGGATCGCCGGGTCTCAATCAAGCCCCCGAGAAGAAAGTGTCCGTGCAGATGTCTATGCGGGCCATGAACGGGAAGTGACCGTGAAGCAGTCGCGGGCGGGCGCCCGAGAAGGTGTCTTGAGCACTGACCTTCGCGCGGCGTTGCGCGCCGAAATTGCGCGACTTGAAGAGCTGACGGACCCGCTCATGCGCATCCGTGCCGTGAACGATCTGTTCGCGGCACTCGACGTCGAGCTCGAACAGTTTGCCGGCGTTCGCCTGCGCTCGCTAGCGCACCTTCGCCGCGCGGGCGGCTGGAGCTATGCCAAGCTTGTTGCCGCGACCGGGCTGTCGAAATCGCGAGTTTCACAATTGGTCCACCAAATACAAGCGGACCGCAGCACGTAAGGGCACGGCGGGAGCCGCGTCCGAGCGATGCCGGCGGATTCACCTAGAGATTTCACTCCACGCCGCCGATAGCAGAGTACGTCGACCGCGCGACAGGTACACGACCGAGGCACGAGCCTGCGGCGTGGGTGAGCAAAATATTCCGAAGGCGCACAATCTCGTCGACGATATCGTTGACCGGGTCCGCGATCGGCAGCCCGTCGTAGTAGTGATCGTGGACGATGGCGTTACGCAGACCTACAAACACCCTCAATTCACGCTTCTGCGCGGGGGGGTCATGTCTCGAAACGGCGCCCGGTCCACGACCGTCTTGAACGGCACGGACCGGTCCATCCTGTATCGAAGTCGCAGCTGCTGCTCGATGTCATTGAACGCTGCCATAAAGCGCGCCCCGTTCGATTGCTCCGACACCGCGGATCAGCTCTCCTTCCGAGTTCCGGCAGCCGTAGTCAGACCGTCGACAATTCGCACGGTCTCGACGGAGACCGTGGTGACCCTCTTGATGAGGTCGACGATGTAGGTGGGGTCGTCGTGTTCGTCGCACCAGTCGTTGGGGTCGTTGACGATGCCGGACGCCTTGTCGGTGCGCACCTGGTAGCGGTCGAGAATCCACCCCAGGGCAGAACGGGAACCGAGCATGTAGCGGTGTGCCGCTTCCGGGATGCCGGTGATGGTCACCCGGCCGTTGTAAACGATCGTCGAAAGGTCATCGACCTTCTTGCCTGTCGCCGGGTCGGTGACCTTGCCCCAGCGCATCTTGTCCACCCGCCACGTTTCGCGGTCAGACGGGTCGGCGCCCGGCTTCAACTTCACCTCGAGCGGGTACGGCTCGACCGACTCATAGCCGACGTGCAGGTCGGCCAGCGCCCTTCCGGCGGCGGCGTAGCGCTTGAAGCTTTCGAGTGTTTCGGGGTCGGGGATATGCGGCAGCATCTTCTTCAGATCCGCGGCATAGCGCTCCCGGTATGCCGGGTCATGCAGCAGCCCATACAGGTAGTAGAAGACATCGTCCTTCGTCACCGTCGGATCATCGAGACGTTCCCTGTATCGGGTGACGATGCCGTCGGTGATGTTGTCGATGCGCCGGTAGCCCCACTCGTCGACATCGCCCGTGGCAGCGGCGAAGTCGAGCGTCCCCGCTTCGGGCTCGACCTTCTCATACGTCCAACGCGGGAAGAACTGGCCCGCGCGACCAATGATGTCGAGACTGGGAATTTGGTCGACGAAAAGCACGCCAAATGGGATTTGATCATGTGTGCACACTGCGATGCCGACGTTGCTGTGGTGTGGGGTCGGGAACATCGTGTCGAGTTCGCCGCGGCGGTGGCTCAGATGCGGGCCAAAGTAGACGCTTTGGCGTGTGAACGGCCGGTAGGCTCCTTCGCGGACGCCGTCCGTATCGTAAGTCAGGGTTGTTCCACGGCCGAAGTGCTGTGTGAGGCTCGATGACCACTTGATGTAATCGGCGGCGACCGCACGAGGCGTCTCGTCTAGGTACGACGAGCCGCTTTCCGTTGTGGCGCTGATTCCGCGGCGGTGCAGAAACTCCTTGTAGGACTCCAGCTCCCCGTTGTAGTTCCTGACCATGCGCTGCACGTTCGCTTCAAGCCTTCGGCGGGAGTAGTTGTAGACCCACGCATCACGGTTCGTCTGCAAGCCGGCCGAGTACGTGCGGAAAACCGTCGCCGCGCCTGCTGGGACCGTCTTGTCCCCGATCACTGGCCATGACAGGTATGTCTCGTCGCGTTGCGCGGTCCAGTCGCCGTGGCTGTTGGGGGTGATGGTCGTCCAGTCGTTGCCGTCGAGGGCCGATTCTTCCAGAATGACGAGTTTTTGCTCGCGGGTGAGGTAGTTGCCGATGTCCCGGTAGTGAATGACGCACGGGCCGGTGTGGTCGGGATTCTTGATGCCGATGATGACCGCGACAGTGTTGCGACTGCCAGAACCGAAGATTTTGCCGCCCTCTCGCCGGGACAGTTCGCCGGCGGTGCGCTGGTTGCCGCGCAGGTTGAACACATAGAGGCTGGTGTATTCGTCGGCGAGGGAAAGCCGCACGCCGTCGGCGGTGTTGCCGTCGATCCAGCCGCCGTTGGTGACGAACGCGACGATCCCCGAATCACTGATGCGGTCGGTCGCCCACCGCAGCGCCCGTAGGTACGAGTCGTAGAGCGAGTTTTTGTTTGTCGCGGTGGAGCGTTTGGCGTAGGTGTCGGCGATCCGCCCGTCCAGGGTCGGGTACTTCACGTTCGCGTTGAGGTCGTTCGCGGAGCCCTGCCCCACCGAGTAGGGCGGGTTTCCGACGATCGCGGTGATCGGGGTGGCGAGCTGTCTTGTGATTCGTTCGTTGTTGGCGGGGAACATGACCGCGTCGAAGGAGTCGCCTGCCTCGGTGATCTGGAACGTATCGGCAAGCACGATCCCCTGGAACGGGCTGTAGCCCGCTGTTTCGTCATATCCGGTGACACTGCGTGCATCGTCGCCGTTCTCGCTCGCGGTCTCGTTCGAAATCAGGGCGTGGTAGGTGGTTTCGATGTTGACGGCGGCGATGTAGTAGGCGAGCAGCATGATCTCGTTGGCGTGCAGCTCGGAGGCGTACTTGCGGCCGAGGTCGTGTGGCTTGATGAGCCCGGATTGCAGCAGCCGGGTTATGAACGTGCCGGTGCCGGTGAACGGGTCCAGGACGTGCACGCCCTCGTCCGAGAGGCCCCTGCCGAACTGCTCGCGGAGCACCTGGTCGGCGGCGCGCAGGATGAAATCAACGACCTGCACGGGGGTGAACACGATGCCCAGGGCTTCGGCTTGTTTGGCGAAGCCGATGCGGAAGAACTTCTCATACAAATCGGCGATCAGTTGCTGTTTGCCCTCGGCGGTGGTGACCTGCGCGGCCCGGGCCCGCACCGACGCGTAGAAGCCGGCCAGCTTCTCCGTCTCGGCGTCCAGCCCGGCGTCGCCGAGCACGGCCGCCATGTGCTGCATGGTGCGCGAAACGGGGTTGTGCGACGCGAATTGGTGCCCGGCGAACAGGGCGTCGAACACCGGGGCGGTGATCAGGTGCTGGGCCAGCATGCCGACCGCGTCGCGTTTGGTGACCGAGTCGTTGAGGTTGTCTTTGAGTCCCTGATGGAAGCGGGCGAACGCCTTCGTCGTCTCGGTGTCGCCGGTGCGCGCTGCGTTGTCGAGGATCGCGTCGATGCGGGTGATCAGGGCGGCGGCGATGTCGGCGACATCGGCGGCCCACTGCTCCCAATAGACCCGGGTGCCAACCTTGTCGACGATGCGGGCGAAGATCGCCTCCTGCCACTCCGATAGCGAGAACAGCGCAATCTGCCGGGAGCGCCGCGCGTCGGCGGTATCGGGTGGCGTGTCGCCGATGTATTCGCCGTTTCCGTCGGCGGGGCCGATGTGGGAGGAGAGCAGCCGGTCGCTGCCCGGCTGCGCGAGGTCGGCCTTGCTGCCGGCGTTCAGGCGGATGGAATTGACCATGGCGTCGAAGCGCTCATCGTGGGCGCGCAGCGCGTTCAAGACCTGCCAGACGACCTTGAAGCGTTTGTTGTCGGCCATCGCGGTCGCCGGGTCGATCCCGGCCGGCACCGCCACCGGCAAAATGATGTAGCCGTAGTCCTTGCCGGCGGATTTGCGCATCACCCGCCCGACCGACTGCACCACATCCACCACCGAATTGCGCGGGTGCAGGAACAACACCGCGTCCAGCGCCGGCACATCCACGCCCTCGGACAGACAGCGGGCGTTGGACAAGATCCGGCACTCCCCATCGGGAACGGGAGCTTTCAGCCAGGTGAGCTGCCGGCCGCGCTCCAGCGCGTTGAACGTGCCATCCACATGCCGGGACGCGATCCGCAAACCCAGATTTTGGCCTGCTGCCTCGTCGCCGGCGCGGCCGGGATCTACGTCATCGTCGGTGTTGTCGGGGGCGGCATTGAGCATGTCCCGGTAAGCGTCGACGACCTGCGGGAAGACGTCGGCGATCTGCTTGGAGGCTTTGATGTCCCGGGCGAACGCGACCGCCCGCCGCATCGGTGTCGCGCCGGGCGGGAATCCCGCCCCGGTCGGGGAGGTGCCGGCGCGTTTGGCGAGTCCGTTGAAACAGCCGATGATCTTCGACGCGTCATCGAGTTTCAGCTCGGCGTCGTCGTAGGCGAGCTGCTGCTGCAGCGGGCCGGCGATCACCGACTCGTCCACCGTGAGCACCAGCACTTTGTAGTCGGTCAGCAGCCCGGCCTCGACGGCGGTGCCGAACGGCAGCCGGAAGAACTCCGGTCCGAACGTGTCCTCGTCATCCATGGACGCAAGCTGCGCCGAGTGCTCCTCGGCCTGGGCTGCGGCCTTCTCGTCATAGATCCGCGGCGTCGCCGTCATATACAGCCGTTTCGCGGCCTTGATGTAGCCGGCGTCGTGGATGCGCACGAAATGGGAGTCGTCCTCGCCGGCCAGTGTCACCCCGGTGGTGCGGTGCGCCTCGTCGCAGATCACCAGGTCAAACCCGTCCACCCCGTGCTTGGCCTGGGCGTGCGCGATGGTGGGCAGCGACTGGTAGGTGGAGAACACGACGGTGAGGCCGGCTGCGCGGCGGCGGTGGCCCATCTCGGCGGCGAGGCGGGCCGCGTCCGTGGTGACAGGGATCGCCACGTCGTGCGCCTTAAAATCCTCCGCGGCCCGCGACACCTTGGAATCCGAGCACACCCCGAAGGCACGTAGATCCACGGTGGTCTGCGCGGTCCACTCCCGAAGGGTTTGCGACAGCAGCGAAATCGACGGAACCAGGAACAACACCCTCGCCGCGCCACCATTGTCGTGCGCGACCTTCTCGGCGATCTTGAGCGCCGTGAACGTTTTGCCGGTGCCGCACGCCATGATCAGCTGGCCGCGGTCATACGCCTCGAACCCGACGATCACCTTGTCGATCGCGTCCTGCTGGTAGGGCTTCGGCTGGTGTTTCGCGGCCGGGGACAGCTCGATGTGCAGCCGGTCGTTGGGCCAGGCGATGTCCCAGTCGATCGGCGAGTCCGCAATGTCGGCCAGGCCGATGCGCTGCACCTCCACCAGCTGGTTCTCCAGCGCCTCCTCGGCATGGGACGACCAGTGATCCGTCGTGGAGATGATCACCCGGTTCGTGAATGGCTTCTTGCCCGAGGCGGTGAAAAACGAGTCGATGTCCGCCTTGGCCAGGGTGTGCGTCGGCTCGTAGAACTTGCACTGCACCGCAGTCAACTCGCCCGTGTCCCGCTCTTGCGCGACCAGGTCGATGCCGGTGTCCACCTTGCCGTCCCGGCCGGGCCAGTCGATCCACCGCCACACCTTCTCGTACTGCTGCGACAGCACCGGATCAAGTTCGAAATACCGGACCATCAGCTGCTCGAACGCGGTGCCCCGCTCCGAATTCGACGGCAACTCTCGCAGCGCCTCGATCACCTGATGAACCGAGCCGGCCACCACAACCTCCATCCGCCGCGCCCCGCCGGCCGTGCCTGCCGGGTTTCGCGCGTGGATCGGACATTACCCGGCAGACGCCGCGCCGTGGGCCGGACGCCCGTGCGAGCCACGGCATTGGCGGGAGCGATCGTTCGACGGCGGCGTTGGGGCAATCGCCCGCACCTATGCGTGGGCCCCTCCGCGTTTCCCGGGACCGGCTCCTGAGTGAGAGTCGCGCAATCCCGGTTTTCGGCTCGATGCGGCCTTCAGTACCTGGTCGCCATTGAACCGAGCCCGCCTGCCGTTTACGACGTGACCTGGCCGCTTCCGAGATGCTCCAAGGAGCAGTGATAGTCGGAGGGGGCGCCGCCCAACGACGCGATTCGGGCTCGTCGGGAGCAGAGGTCAGCTGTCACGAGATCCTGATCTATCGAACGCAATCGGCCGTTGTCGGAGGCGATTTATTCGAAAGCGCCTTTTTCCACGTTATTGCCCGTATCACCCGTTTTTTTGTAGGCTAAACGTATTGACCCGCCGGAGGGAGAAGCGCAGACATGGGCAGCAGCCGAGCGATGGCGCGCAAAGCGGCGCATCGAATTTCGCTGACGGTCGCCATCGTCGGGGCGCTGACGGTCTGGGCTGTTCCGGACGCAGCCGCCGACGGCACAGCCGAAACAGCCCGGGTGGCTGGCGGAAGCCGGTATTTGACCGCGGCTGCGATAGCCGGCGAGTTCGGCCCGTCTGGCGCCGTTGTGATCGCCAACGGCGAAACCGGGAAAGGCGGGTTCGACGCGCTCGCAGCGAACTATCTCGCCGGGCAGGTCGGCGCCCCAATCCTCCTTACAGCGGCAGCGGCGCTGCCGGATACGACTGCGCAAGCCGTCCGGGCCACCCTTGCCGGTTCGTCAAATCCGGCCATCTACGTTATGGGCGGACCTGACTCAGTGTCGAACACGGTCAGCGCACAACTGAACGAAATCGCCGCCGCGGCCGCCGGCCGGGCCGGCACCTACGTCACCCGAATCTTCGGTCCGGACAGGTATGCCACCTCGGTCGCGGCCGCAACCGTCGCCGGCTCCACGGTTGGCACCCTGCCACTCACCGCTGCTGCCGCGCCGGCGAAAACGGCGTTCCTCGCGTCCGGCGAAGTCGGCGCGGACGCGCTCGCGGCCGGACCGTGGAGCAACAAACTTGCCCTGCCCGTACTGCTCACTCCGTCCGGCGGCCTACCCGGTGCGGTAAAGGCCGCAATTGCACGGCTCGGCATTCAGCAGCTCATCGTGCTCGGCGGAAAAGACCGCATTCCCGACACGCTAGTCGCCGAGGCAAAAACGGCCGGCGTCACCGGCGTCAAACGCATCGCCGGCGCTGACCGATTCGCCACCTCCGTCGCGCTGTCACGATTCGCACTTGCAGCATCCGGACAGGGTGGCAATGTGCAGTCCGTGTATCTCGCGAACGGCGCGGGCGGGTTCCCGGACGCCCTGGCGGTGGGGCCGCTCGCCGCCCGACGCGCCGCCCCGTTGCTGACCGTTCCGGCGGGGCCCACGCTTCCCACCGCGGTGGCAAAGTTCGTCGCAGATGCCGCAATCGGCATGTGTCCCGACGGCGGCGAGGCGACAACGATCATTGCCCTCGGCGGAACCGATCGTGTTTCAACCGCGCAGACCGCTACCGCCGCATCGCTGTGCCGCACCCATGGCGCCGCTTCCGCCCCGCCCGCGGCCCCGCCAACTACTCCGGTATCGAGCACCTTCACCGGCGCCGGAAACCAGACGGTTTCGGTCGGAACCTGGTCCGGCGCCTACATTCTCGGCTTCCAGTGCCCGTCGTGCGCGGGGGTGGACGTTCGCGACAACAACGGACGAATCCTGGTGCTGACATTCGGCCGCCCATACATGGGATCGAAATATCAGAACGCGCCGGTCGCGGGCTTCGGTCCTGTCACGACAATGAACGTCCAAACCGACGGGAACTGGACCCTGACGGTTCAAGATGTGAGCCTCGCGTCGGCCGCAACGAGCGGGTTCGGTGATGCGGCGCTGCGTTTTGACGACCCGGCCACGCATGTCGCCCTGTGGCACACCGGCAATTCCAACTTCGCTGTCATCGGCGCCAGTCTCTCCGGTGGCGGCATGTTCGTCCTGGTCAACGCGATCGGTCCGTACAGTGGCGTGGTCTCGTTCCCCGGGCATGCCAACATTCAGATCTACGCCGACGGCTACTGGGGATTTCAGCCCTACTGATCCCGCACCGTGGAGCATGCCGCCCATGCCGGTGTGGCGCGACGCCGGGCGACCCCCGCCACGGCCGCGCCGATCGCCGATCGGAAGACCGCGAACGGGCGCACCTGGTCCGGCTTCTGCGCCGCTGGCCGCGGTTCTCTCAGCTCCGCCCCGATAAGGCTGGCGCACAACGAAGCGGCGCCCAGTCGACGTCGAATGCGCTCGGTGGCGGTGAAACGGTCGATGTCACCAGGCGATTCCGAGTGCCGCCTCAGCGGTGCGGGTCAGCAGGTCGGGATTGTCGATCACGTCGACCGGGCGCTGATCTGCCAGGTATGTGGTGGGGGACATCGCCCATTCGATGACGGCCACATCGTCCCAGCCGAATTTTGCGGCAATGGATTCCAGCTCGGAGATGACCGGGCGGATTCCGTGCGGGTCGAACTGGAAGCCGGGAAAGAGAAGGTTGCGTCCGCGGCGTACCGCGAGCAGTTTGCCGTGGGCGTGCGCGCGGGTGGCGGCGTTTCTCGGGGCCAGGGCCCGCGATCCCATCCGCATGCCCGCCTGGGTGGAGGTCAGCAGTCCGAACTCGGTTTCGACCTCGGCGATGCACTCCTCCGCATTCGCTGCAGCGAGCACGACTACGAGCGGAAGACTCACATCGAGAGCGCGAATGGCGCCACCGAGCGCCGCGAGGTTGCGCCGCATCAGGTTCAGGTCCTCGGCCAGCACCAGAGCCCTGGCCTCAAGATCGGCTTCGGTTTTCGCTGCCATGGTCTCACCCCAAAATCCCGGTCACTTCCGTGATAGTGCACGCTACGCGCGTGCGAACACCGAGGTCGCGCCGACGTAGGGACTGCTGCCCGCAAGTGACAGGCTTTTCTTCGGCAGCGCCGCGTCCGGGGCCATGCCCCCGCTGACATCGCCTAATCAGCCTGCGCCAGAAGCAAGTGAGCCTTCGTCGCCTCGAATAACGCGGTGGACTCGACGAGCTCGCCGGGCGTCTCGTCGCGGAAATGCTCGACGTGTTGGTGCGATTTAGACCGGACTGCCGCGGTCCGAGGTCGCGCGCTCAGGCACGACGGTCCACCGTCGTGCCAGTCAACTTTCACTTCAGTCACTCACGCGATTCACCGCAAATGCGAAAGCGCGACACCCGCCGTCACAATAGTTTCCGAGTAGAAAGTTATCTGGAATGGTAGAGACGGTCACTGGGACAGCCGCTCGGCTCGGTGTGTCGGTGCGGCGGGTGCTTCGCGGCGGCGAAATCGACGGTGGGCAGCTGCACAATGGGATGTGGCTGGTCCACTGCGATTCGGTGGCCCGCTACGAGGTGGCGGCGTGGCCGGGGCCGGCTGCTGGGTGCCGCGTCAGCGTGGGGGCTGCTGTGGGAGCTCTCGGGCTTCTCGGCTGATTGGCTCACGCCGAGCCCCCTGGCATTGGTGCGGCGCAGGATCCGGGAGTCGTCCGCGGAGCAGATCGCGAGATCCGTCGCCAATCGCGCAGTCTCTCGCCGGTACACCTCTGCGAACGCCGCCGCGGCGCAGGCAGGGCTGATCGCGACGGGCCGAGTCGCGCGTTGCACACTGAACACCGGGCTCATCGACGATGCCAGCCGGGTCGCCGGCTACGTTCACGACGGATCGCGGACGCCTACGCCGCGTCGCACTTCATGGTCGCGGATCCCGCTGGCCACGATGCGCTGTACGAGTACACGCTGCCGATCGACTACTAGGCGGAGGTTATGCCTGCGGCCGTTGTCATGGCAGACCTGCCGGTAAGCACCGACACTCGAGAACACAGCGCGGGCCTGTCTGCCCTGGAGGAGTTGCGGCAGACGTGGCTGGCTGCACACCGACCGGCGCGCTACGCATGATGGCGGCTTGCGTCCGGCGCGGCAGGCGGCCGCGGATCTCAGCGCTCCGCGTACAGACGAGATGGGCCAGAGGTGATTGTGTCAGTCCGGAGGCATCAAGGCTGGCGCAGCGACTAGCGACCCATGATGTCGCGCCTCCGGAGCCGTAACCTGGCGAAAGTAGACGACATCGTCGTCTACTTCGTCTATCAGAACCCAAGACCAGAACCCGGACCTACCGGCCACCGCAGGTTCGCCGGCCTTGAACACGCGCCCGCCTGGGATCGGGGCAAGGTTGCGTCCGAGATCGTCCTCGTTGTTCAGGTCGGCAGGTATGTCGATGACGATCATCAGACCTCCTCTCCCGGATCGGTCCTTTGTTCCCTTCAGTGTGCTCCACTGTGACCAACACCGGCGGAAGCGAGACAACGAAAGGCTGAAGATCGCCGGCCAAGCTGCCGAGACGAACAGCAGCCATCGCGACTCCTGCCCGGGAAGCAGCTCATTCGCGCTGACGGCCCATGCGACCTCGGCTTCATCAATGCGAGCAATCCCAGCAGCTCCGCAAATTGAGTCGGCGTTAAGACTCCCGGAGGGCCGTCAATGCGGTGACAGAAGTTCGCAATGGCACGTTTGCACGAGCACGGTCACCTAGGAGAAGGCATGCAAGCCGTCACGCGCGGCATCGCTTCGCACGTGACATTGATGCCACCGCGATCCAGGCCCTGGCGTAAGCGGCGGAGACGATCTGATCATCCCGAGGAAACACCGATGTGAGAACAGAATCACGACACAGACAGGTGCGCGGCCTGCCGGCCTTCTGTCCGACTGGACGCGCGAAGCCGGAAGGCATTCTGGTCCTAAGAATCGGGCTAGCTCAATCGTCTCTTGGGTCTCAGAGTTGGACTAGTCTTGGCGGGCGCGGAAGCCCCATTATGATGCTCGCCAGACTCGATCATCCCCCTGTATGTCCGTCAATTTTGCCTTCCGATAACCGCCTTTATCGGAGGTCGAGATTGACGTAGCCTTCTCCGACCTGCGAAAACCAACGGCCCTGGGTCAGTTTCGGCAACCTTGCCGGCATCGAGCGCGCCGGAGATCGACGCAAGGTCTCGCCCCTTGCAAGGGAGCGGTCTCTGACCACTTCGCTTGAGCACCAAAACGAACTGCGGCCCCGGCACAATGCCGGGGACCGCAGTGTTTGTTTGAAGCTGGAAACAGTCAGGCGACGGCAGCGGCAGCGTGCGCAAGCCGCGACGGCCGGAACACCTTGACGAGAGTCTCGCCGAAAGCCCCGTCAGCGGGGTACTCGACCGTGATGAGCGCCCCCGCGTCCGTTCCGCGGACGGCGATGACGTGCCCGACGATGTCCGAGAACGGCTTCGGGAGGCGGGCCGCATATCCGACTGCAAACTTGTGAGCCATGTGCTCCTCCTTACCAGAGCCGCCTGCCAGAGTGCCCTCACCGGATGGCTGCCCGACAGCAGCGACCGTGAAACCCACTGCCTCGCAAGGGGGAAGGTCTCACATCCGGCGATCGATCCCGGCCCTCACGCTGGACATATACACCTGTGGAACGCCGCGAGGCGCTAACCAATCCCGTGCGAACTCGTGGCAAGATCGAGAGGTGGAAACAACAAGTGACAAGCCGGCACTTGTTTACGGCATCGTTGGACGAGTTATACCGGAACGAACGTGGGCGACACTGATTATGTCCGCTCCGATACTTATAAGGGCGCCCAGCATTCCGTGGGACGGCGAGGTGTACCTATCAATCGACAACGCTCAAATATTTGCGACATTTCACGGTCCTGAATTTGAGAATCTTGGAGACCTTAGGAATCTTGCGCAAGAATTCTGTCAATCGCAAGTTGATGTGTTGGGATATACCTGGGGGCGAAGCTATTCCGTCGAATTGACGTCAATAGTGACGCCTGACCATAAACAAGTTGTCTTGACGGTAGGCTATCCGGCGCTTGACAACGAGACTTCGCACGCAGCTCGCCCACTAGGTGCAGAGGTTGTCTTGAATCTCTGCCTTGGGAGCCCGGCACTGCGGAATGCCGTAAGTGAACTGACGCGGGCCATCAGGGATGCGGCGGATACGGGTTTCCATTGCCAACGCGCCTCAGAATCGATCCGCGGACATTTTCAAACTTCGAATAACGACGCAACTGCTTGGCGCAACATGCAACGTGCGCTAAGAGTTAAAGCGGAGACTCTCAAATCGTTGAAGGAGTACGGAGACCGTCAACGGCACGGTCGATGGAACTTCATGCCTGAATCTGCCCGCACATCGTGCCTTGAGTTGGCTTGGCTTATCGTTGACCGGTTCGCGGTATTGCTCGACCGGGGCGTTGACGAGCTTCCGGAGTCTGAGTTCCCCATGCTGTAGGTGCCGGGTGCTCTCGGCTTGAAATGGCAACCTAAATCGGAGGGTCTCGTCCGGTCTGGGGCGTCGTTCCCATAGGGGCGCATGTCGGGCGCCGGGGAGGCGGTCAAGGGCCGCGGAGCGGCGTAGCGGACCTTTGACTGGTGGAGGAGCGGCCCGAAGACTTGCGACGCGGGACGTGCGTCGGCTTCGCTTGCCGGTACGTCTTACAGACGTACCGCCTGGGTGCCGACGGTGTATTCAGATGCTCGCGAGGCGGGCGGTCAGTTCGTCGGTTCGGTGGTGCGGCGCGACCCCCAGCCCGGTCCCGTCTTGATCACTAATGATCCGCCACGCCAACTTCGAGTCGCCCAGGGCGCCGATTGCCCTATTGCGTTATTCGCCAACCTGGGCACGGTCCGCCGTGTCACAGGCGAATTGGAGGGGCGATGCCAGGGAAGGCAACGGCGCGGAAAGTCGGGAGTGACCCGCAACGCCGAAAAACCACATCGGTTGGGCGATCAGTCGATCAACCGGTTCTGTACGGAGCGGACCTTGATGCGCTGCTCGCGCTTATTGTGCCGCAGATGCCGATGGCCGGCGGCGGACTCACTGCGGTGCCGAATGACCCGGCCGAGGCTGAGATTGTCCGCAGCACCCAGGAGCTGCGGAAGGTCGCTGCCGGCATTCTGGCCCGGTCCGTCCCCGATAACACCCGCAAAGGCTATTCGAGTCACATTCGCGCATGGGCCGAGTGGTGTACCCGACGCAATGTGCCAGCTCTTCCCGGGGACGTGTCCGAGGTCCTGTACTTCCTGACGGCTTACGGCGCGCAGATCATTGACGGGAAAGCGGCAGCGAGCGGGCCGGGTGACCCGCTGCAGGCGCACGCCGTTTCCTCCCTCGGCGTCCGCGCGGCGGCATTGGCACGCATTCACCGCAACGCGGGGCTGCCCAGCCCTACCGACGACAGGGCCGTGAAGGAGCTGATGACCGGATTCCGGCGGCTCTTTTCTGTGCGACCCCGCAATGCCAAGGCGGCCATCGACCTGGCCATGCTCGGACAAATGATCGCCGTCGCCGCACAGGCGCAAGCCGGTCATGACCGCCGATGGGCGTGGATCCTGCTACATCAGCAGACCGACATGAGCGTCGCCTCGGCGCGCCGGTTGGGCTGGGCCGACATCGACCTTGCCACGCGCACGCTCTCCCCGTCTGATCCGTCGGGTCAGCGACGCCTGGTCGTACTGCCGCCTGCCACTGACCCGCGACTCGATCCAATGGCGGTCTTGGCCCGGATGCGCGAGCGTGCGCCGCACCTCGACCTAGTCTTCGTCACCGCGAAGGGCAAACCGATCAGCCGGCAGGCGCTTCATCAAACGCTCGCCGACGCACGTCGGATTGTCCCTAACCTGACCGGCGCACGCCGAGGCCGAATGTTGCGGCTGCATGCGGACCTCGTTGAGGCCGGGTCGAGTAAGCCGCTGCGGGATGTCGCGCTCCTTTCGTGCGGATGGTGGTCCGCCCTGCGACGCTCCGAACTGGAGGGCCTCGTATGGGGAGACATGACGCAACGGCAAGATGGCGCGTGGGCCGTCTTGATTGCCCGCAGCAAAACCGATCAGGACGGTCACGGCACGACGCTGTTTCTTCCCCGGGCCCACGACGAGTCGATCTGTCCGTCCAGGGCGATGACGGCATGGCATGAGCACGTCACCGCCCTTCTCGGCGCCGACCCCTGCCGCACCCACCCGGACCTTCCCGTGTTCCCCGCAGTCGACCGCTACGGCCGATTGCCCAAGGACTTCTCACGCTGGACGTCGATTGACGGGCACGCGATCAACACGCTCGTTCAAGACCTCGCTGCGCTCGCCGGATTCAGCGAGCCCAAGTCCTTTGGCGGACATTCCCTCCGAGCCGGTTTCGTCACCGAGGCTCTCCGCGACCGCAAACTAACCCCCATAGAGGTACAGGAGGTAACCAGACATCGCAGCCTCGACGTGCTGCTCGGCTATCGACGCGAAATTCAGGCGTTCGAGACCAGCCCCGTGCACCGCATGATCCGTGCATTGGGCGGAAGTTGAATTTTGCACACGTCGGGACGGACAAAGCGGCTGTCATCGTCGCCGAGCACATGGTGTCAGTCCGAAGCGAATCGTGAGGAACACACCGCAGTTGGCTTTGTCCTCGCCAGCGCAGCCTCTAGGGCATGGGCCGTGGCATGTGGGTCGCTGATCTTGCACGGCGTGGCGGGCCAGCGCGGTCCTTTCCATTTTGGCGCACCGTGCGATGGTGACTGCGGCAAGACGCGGCCCCGGCACCGTGCGCGCCATGACGACACCCACGAGTTCAGATGCGGCCGAGATCGTCGAGCTGGCGATGCTCAATGAGGATTGGCGCCTGCGGCCGGTCGACCCACGCCATGTCGAACTGTTGGCCGCGGTGCTCGATCGATGCCCACAGATCGTCGTCCGCCGTGCCGGGCGGGTGCTTCTCGACGGACACGCCCGCGTGGCTGCCGCCCGGCTGAAAGGCCGCGCCACACTCCCGGTCAAATGGTTCACCGGCAGCGACGCCGAAGCCCTCGAGGCGGCGATATCGGCCAACGCGCGGCACGGCCTGCCGCTCACAGGACCCGAACGCGCCGCCTCGCTGCACGCACTACTCGAGCTCGCGCCGCAGTGGAGCAACCGGCGTCTGGCCGCCGCGGCAGGCGTTTCCGAGGCAACCGTACGAAGGGCCCGCTGTCCAGGTGCGTCACAGACGCACCTGGACAGCGAAATCCTCGGCGCGGACGGGAAACACTACCCGCGCGACGTCGCCATACGGCGCGCGACAGCCACCGGATTGATGCGCAGCCGGCCGGACATGTCGAATCGGGCCATCGCCCGCCTGGCCGGTCTTTCCCACACAACAGTCGGCAAGCTACGAACACCCACAAGCACCGAGCCAGAGTCGCCGTCAGATCCGGAAGCGCCCACGCCCACGCAGAACAACGACTCTCGAACGAGTCGATGGGCCGCATGGTGGAGACGCATCATCGCCTGGCTACGGCACTGGACGACCCGCAACAAGCCCAAACGTGCGACCAGCCGAGCCCACAGCTGACACCTATCCGTGCAGCAGTCCCCTCTTGAGCCAAGGTGCGCCTCAGTATTCGCCTGGGTTGCGGCTGGGATGCGCTCAGGTAACGGGTGGCGGCGACTCTGCCGCCCACGGATACCAACGGATATGCCCGCCGGGCGTCGACGGGCACGCGACAAGGGGCGGGCAGGTGCTCTCGCCCGCGAGTCTCATGGCCGCTCGGGTGCCTCGTGTGCATGGCGCGCGAGATACGAGGTGGCGGCGACGCGCATCAGTGAGGCGATCGATCGGTCTTCGACGATGGCATGATCCGCGAGGCGGTCGCGAAGTTCGCGAGGAAGGCGTATGACGACGGCGACATCGTTTCGGTGCTGTTCGGGCATTGTTTCGCTTTCTGGCCGGGAGGCATTCGCTCGCGAACCGAATCGGATGGTCCGGCGCGATGCTTGCCTGTCAAGTCGGCGATAGTGCCCGCCCGAACTGCGCGATCGCTCCTGCGGATGCCTCGCCCCCGCTACAGAGATTTTGCGGCCCGCGTTGTGTGCGCGCGGCGCGCGGCAATGGGTACCCGCCGGGTCTCCAATTGAGGGGCCTCCGCTGACAGTGGGGGCCACGTGGCGCTCTCACGCTGCGGTTTATCCGCTGGAGAGGGCAATGACCACATTGTCTCAGCCGCTGCACGCTTCGCGTGTGGCCGAAGTATCGGGCCCGATGGGCGCGTCATCGCGTCTTCCTCGGCTCTTATCCGCATGGATGAGGTTGGCTCGGGCGTGGTCCGAGGCGTTGGCCCACGGGCTGCCTGGCCTGGACGAGATCGGCGCGGAACACCTGCGCGTCGAGGCCGCAATCGAGTCCGACTACCCGGGCGAGTGGGCGGTCATGGGTGACGCGTTCATTCAATGGGAGTCCGGGCTGTTGCACACGCCCGAGCTGCCAAGCGCGACATGTCCCCGGTGCAACCCGCAGGGCGTCAGCGCCGAGGCGCTGCTGAAGGTTGGTGAGACGCGATGACGCTCACCGCGTTCACGCGCGAACCGGAGCACGTGACGGGCGCCGGGCGCCGGGTCACCGCTGCAGGCGGCACGATCCGGATTGATGGCCTGTTGGTGCGAAGCGCCGAGGCGTCTGCCATCGTGGCCGCCGAAAGCGACGCCCGCGGCCCGGACTCTGCCGCCGACCTGGTGGCCCGGGCCATCCCGGTAGGTCTCCTGGCCGTGTCGGTGACGAACGCCGGCGTGGATACCGGCGCGGTGCGCCGCACCCTGGACGGGTTTGCCACCGACCTTGACATCCGATCCAAGGCCGCCGTCGCCGAGATGCAAGCCGCGCTCGACCGGATCCGAACCGAGGAACACGCCGTTGCGGACACCGCTCAGCGTGCCCTGGCCGATCTGCCCGCCCGGCTCGACAAGGTGCTGGCCGGGGAAGCGGACACGGTGCGCGACGCGGTCACCAAGGCGGCGCAGCAGGTGCAGGCTGCTGGGCTGGATGACCTGCGCAGGGCGCTGTCGCAGCACTCCGACGCTATGCGGTCCGTGCTCAGCCTGGACTCCGACGGCCCCATCCAGACGCTGCGCAGGGACATGCTCGCCGGGCTGGACGGAACCCGCCGGGAGCTGTCCGCGCAACTGGCCGCGGTACGCGAACTCCTCGCCGCGGCCGCCGCGGCGAAGGTTGCGGGTGCGAAATCCTCACAGGCCCTCGGCAAGGAGTTCGAGACGCAGGCCTGCGCCCTGATCGAAACCATCGCCGTCGCGGCGGGCGACCAGTGGGACGACACCGGTTCGGCGCCCGCGCCGGGAACGACTCGCCGTAGCGGCGACGGCGTGGCCACGCTGTCCAGGCTCGTTACCGGCGGCGCCGACGTGCGCATCGTGGTCGAGGCAAAAAAGCGTGGCAGGCCGCTTGCCCCGGACGCGTGGCGCAAGGAACTCGCCGACGCACGCGAGAACCGCAAGGCGGTCGCCGCGCTCGCCATCGTGCCCAGCGTCGAGGACGTGCCCGGTGGCGGAGGCATCTACCGACTCGGAGAGCGCGCCTTCGTTGTCGCCATCGACCAGCCCGTCGACATCGTCTACCAGGTCCTTCGGGAACTCGCAGTCGTGCACAGCGTCGGCACCGGCGACGCCGAAATCGACCTCGGCATGATCGAGTCCAACCTGCAAGAAGCCCTCAGCGCACTCCTGGACTGGGACAAGATGGGCAGGCTCATCAAGACAGCTTCCGCGAGCCTGGAGAACGCCCGCGAAATCGGCGGCCATACGAGGACCCGCATCCAAAAAGCCCTCGACGCCGGCCTCGCTGCACTCCACGCGTAACCACCGAGGGGTGGGCAAGAAGCGAAAGCTCCTTGCCCACCCCTCCTGTCTGCGTCGAGCCCGACTGGCAGTCCCACAGGGTCGGACACACCGTCCGCTATCCCGGGAACTTTTCCTGCGGCAGGCCGGCCAACGAGAACGCATCAAGGCCCGGCAGGCATGCCGTCGGGGCGGCCGGGTTTGCCTCAGTAAGTGAGCTGGAACTCGGTTTCGTGGTGGCGACGGATGTAGCGGTCGGCTTCGTCGATTGCCGCGTGCAGGGTGACCTCGGCCGCGATATCGGCGACAGTCATACCGGCGTTGTAGGCGAGGGTGGCGCCGGTGACGCGGCAGCTTCGGGATGCGATTCGTTTCTCGCTCGTCGGGTTCGTCCGGCACCATGCGTCTCGTATCCGCAGTCGCGCGTTCTGCCGTGTCATCGGCGCCCATTTTCCCGCGTATAGGGTGGCGAACACGTACCCGGTTAACCGTCCTGCTTCGGCGACGACCCGGAGGTGGTCACGAAGCGCACAAGCGGGGCACAGCTCGTCACAGTCGCCGTCCGGCGTCATGACGTGGGGCACGAGGCGCGGCGGTCGGCTCCCGTCCGGATCCGCCTTCGACCGCGTGAAATACACCCGATAGCCGGCGCCGTCAGGGTCGCAGCTCACATTCTCGATACGCAGGTGCGCGAGGTCCTCGTGACGCAGTGCCAAGGTCACGCCGACGAGAAGGTAGGCCCGGTCGCGCAGGCGCCGGTGCGCATCCGGTTCGATATTCGTGATGAGCCACGTGAGGTCGTCGCGGCGCATACCAGCCGGTATTTGCGCTGGCGCCGTACCGAGGCCAGCCCGGCACCAGGCGCTCGCGAGAGCGGCCCCGCTCGGTGCGCGGGCGACGCCGGCCCGCCTCTCATCCGCCTTGAGCGCCGCGGCCCGCCGGAGCATCGCCGACACGAATGGATCGTCCTTGTCGCGGAGCAGTTTTCGTGCGGTTCCGATTGAGACGGCCACCTCCTTCGGCGATACGTCGATGGCAACCCGGTCCCACAACTCGGCGAGATGGTATGTGTCCGGCGGGGATTGGATGCCGAGCAGCACACACGCCGCGGTTGCCGCGGACAGTCTCAGGGCAGCGCCGTCGCCGCCGGGCTGGCCGCGAAGGACCCGGGACATCGCGCGAAGCTCGGCCGAAGACAGGTCGTCGACCAGCGGCTCCGCGATGCGGCCCCGCACACGGGCAATCTCGCGAAGTACCGCCTTGCAGGCCTGCTGACCCGGCCTCCGGTACGCGTGGCGGTCGTGGATCCGGTTGACGACTGTGATGATCCCTTTCACCGAGCTCCAAGCCAGGTCAGCGCGTTCGGCCAAATAGGCGAGCAGGGTGTCCTCGACGGCGGGCAGCGGATCCCGCCCGTTGGCTTGGCACCACCTTTCGAACCGCGCCCATATCTCCCGTTCGACGGCCGCGGTGGTGTGGGGCATCTTGCGCCCCGACGCCCGCACCAGGTCGGACATCTCTGCGAGTGTGCTTTCCGGGGTTGGCGCGCTCATCGACCGCATCCCGACGCGGCCGGATCACGGTGGTTGCTGTGCTCGTGTGGCGGACGGGCTGCTCGAGCCTCAGCTGCTGCGGGGGCGGGCGGCTCGCTCGGTGCCGCACCGGCGAGGCGCTGCACCGCCGTCGGGATCTCGCCGACCCGTCCCAAATCCAGATAGCGCCTGGTCGTGTCGAGTTTTTGGTGTCGGAGCACCTTCTGAATCTGGTGCTCGGTGGCACCCTGCTCGAGGGCCAGCGCGGCGAAGCCCCGCCGCGGCGAATGCAGGGAGAAATCCCCGACCCCGGTCGCCTCGCGGATCTGCTTAAGGTGCATCCAGGTAGTCCCGTAGTCGATTTTCCTGCCCGGTCGCAGCCCGACGGGACCGATTCCGCAGAGCAGCAGCGGAGCCGGTCCGCTCGGCAAGGCCGCCGACCTCCGAATCCACAGCCACTCGTCCAGCGCGCACACCGGACACAATGCGCATCTGGAGGCCGGGTAGACGTGCAGCCAGCGCCCGCGGCCCGACTGGTCACCCTTGCTGGCCCGCAGCAGCAGCCGGTACCCTTCCGGCAGCCGTGTCGCGGCGGGAAGCGCGAGTCGTTGCGCGTCGCTGAAGCGTAGGCCGCGAGCGAAGCTCGCAGTCAGCAGCACCCGAAGTTGCAGCAGGTGCAACTGTCCTGTCAGGGCAAGGCCGATTCCGTGGCGGGTGGCTGCTCGCGCGTTCTCGTCGTCGGACACCCACGCAAGCCGGCCTGCGTCGGCGTGCCGGAGTGCGGGCCACGCCCCGGGAAGCGACTCGGCCAGTGCCGTCATGTCGGCTCGAAGGGCCGTGTCTGGGCGCGTGCGTGGCGCGCCCTTCTGCGGCCAGCGGCCGAACAGCGGCTGCTTTTCCTCGTCGCCAAGTTCGGTTTCCAGAAGCCGCAGCAGGCATGCGGCGCACGGGCGCACGCGCCAATGGGCGGAAAAGTGCGTGCAGGTGCAGGTGACCGGTCGCCACCGGCCGTCGATGCGCACCGCGACCCGCCTCTCGCATCGCAAGTCCTCCAGTCGCAGCCGGGACAGTTCGCCGGCGTCGAGGTCTGGATCACCCGCTAAGGTGAGGGCCGCTGCCGCTTTCGTCAGTGCCGATAGCGGCACCGCCGGTTGGTATTCGACGCACACCCGCAGCGCTTCCACGGTCAACGGCACGGCTCGCCTCTCGCCGTGCGCCTCGTTCCACTCGGCGCGGTATGCCTTCCGCAGCGCCCGCACGGCCGGGTGATTGGTCGGCGACGGGAAGCCTGCGCGAACGTGCCGGTCGCGGATGGCGGCGAGGGTTACGTCGACATGGCTGGCCGAGTACGGTGTCGGCTCGCCGGTCAGGCGCGGGCTTTTGCCGGGGCGGCGCAGCACGCCGGCCTGGGCGGCGGCTATGTAGGCGACGACGGCATCCGGCGATGCTGGCAACGGCGGCAGGCCGTGCGACTGGCAGAAGTCAGTGAACACGCCCCAGTCGTACTGGTAGGTCGCCTCGGTGAGAGGGGCGTGGGATGTTGTGGGGCTGGCCTCCGGGAAAGTCCGGTCGGCACCATTCGTGTTGGGCATACCGCGACACCGTCCGGAGCCCGAATGGAGACGCTCGAAGGCTCCGCGGAACCGCCCAGAGCGCAACACGGCGGAATTTCCCCGAAAAACCACGCGGCCCGACACCGCGGGCAGTCCGCGTGTCGGCGGCGGTTGAATTTTGTTCGTTTTCGGCGGGCGAAAAGTGAACGGTTTCGGGCAGTTTAGCGCTGTTCGGTCTGGCTGAGGCGGGCGCTGGGCAGGGTGTCGGTTTCGTGTCCGCGCAGGCGGTAGCTGGCGCCTTTGAGGGCGATGACGTCGGCGTGGTGGACGATGCGGTCGATCATGGCGGCGGCGACGGCTTGGTCGCCGAAGACGTCGCCCCAGCTGGAGAACGGCAGGTTGCTGGTCAGCACGATGGAGGCGTGTTCGTAGCGGGCCGCCACGAGCGGGAAGAACAGGTTCGCGGCGTCCTGTTCGAAGGGGAGGTAGCCGACTTCGTCGAT
>CALANS010000031.1 GCA_937926105.1 uncultured Actinomycetes bacterium
GGATCAGAGAAAGTTCTTCACCCTGAACTGGTGCGCGCCCCGCGCGGTAGTTGCGTCGCTAAATCAATGATCCCCCAACCACAGGCACACCTCCGCAGACCCCGCGAAGAATGGCCGACCGTCTGGAGACATGGTCGCAGGGCCCGTGACCTGGGCCGACCGACACCCGGCATCCATAGCCGGCGCCGGAAGCTCCGAAACGAGTCCGCGGTTGCCGCCTCGCACTCTTCTGATGGAGCGGTCAAGACAACTCTCAGAGGATCGGGAAACCGCGTCGAAGCGAGCGCTACAGTAGCATCATCGCAGGACAGGCGGCACCGAATGGTAGATCCGACAGAGTTGGTTTTCCACGCACTGGTGCCAGCAAATCAGACGCGAGAGCCTAGGAGCGAAGGGTGAGCGACGGACGAACGAGGACGTGTAGCAACTGTGGCGTCACAGGGCATGACTCGCGAACCTGCCCGGTCCCCGCGAACAAGGGAACTTGCAGTCGGTGCGGGTACAAGGGACACGACGCCCGCAACTGTCCTCGGTCCTAGCTCGTGACAAGAACGCCTGAGGAGAAGAATGCCTAGTGAATCTTGCGCCATTTGCGGCGAAGAGGCTGACGCTGACGAGCTTGACCCCCATGGACACTTCAGCTCAGATGACGATACGTGCGCGATTTGTGGCGATGAGCATTTTGTGGTTGGACAGTGTCGCGCGTCAGACTATGTGGCAGGGCTGTTAGTTGAGTCCTGAACGGAGAGTCCGACATGGGAAGACCACCTGTGATTCCGGTGGAGAAGAAGACGAGGATCGTGCTAAGCGTCCTCGCGGGAGAGGTCACGATCGCGGAGGCCGCGAGGCGTGAGAAGGTGTCCGAGCAGTCGATCGGCCGGTGGAAGCTGGACTTCCTCGAGGGTGGGAAGACGGCTTTGATCGCGGGGAAGTCCGGTCCGTCGACCCGCGAGCAGCAGCTCGAGGACGAGGTCGCCGAGCTGACCCAGGCGCTCGGTGAGGCCGCGGTCGAGATCCGCGTCTGGAAGAAGAGCGCGGAGGGCCGGTTGGGCCCTTCGAGGACCTCGAGGTGATCCGCACCGAGGCGGGCATGCCGACCGCGAGGTTCGTGAAGCTGATCGGCGTGCCCGAGCGGTCGTATCGCCGCTGGCAGGCGAAGGCTCGTGTCGGCGCCAAGCCAAACGGTCCGTGGCCGCAGCCGGCCCGGGACGCCGCCCGGCCGCTGGTGGTCGCGCATGCGCTGAAGAAGCCGGAGTGGGGTCATCGGAAGATCTGGGCGATGACCCGCCACGACGGTCACAAGGTGTCGCAGGCGACCGTGCTGCGGCTGCTGCGCGACGACGGACTGATCCTGCCCTCGGAGTATCAGAAGCAGCGCCGCGAGCTCGCGAAGGACCGCAAGGCCGCGTTCGCTACGACCCCGACCGGCCCGAACCAGGTCTGGCAGCTCGACTTCAGCGAGTTCGAGACCACCCAGGGCGGGACGTGGCGGATCGCCGGGTGCCGGGACTGGTTCTCCAAACTCGAGCACCCGTTCCACGTGTCGCCCACGGCGAACCAGCACGACGCGATCGCGGCGGTCGAACTCGCCCTGGCCGAGTATGAGCGACTGTTCGGGCACCCGCTCGTCGACCAGTGCAAGGTCGATCCCGAGACAGGCGAACTGCTGCCTGTCGTGACGATCGTGACGGACAACGGCGGCCCGTTCCGGTCGCTGAACTTCGAGCTGTTCATCATGCGGCACCCCGAGCTGCGGCACGTGCGCACGAGGGTCAAGTCGCCGGGGCAGAACGGATCACGCGAACGCGGGTTCGGGACGCTGAAGTACGAGCGGCTGTTCCTCGACGAGATCCCCGACGCGCTCACCCTCGTCAAACGTGCCGAGGACTACCGGATCGAGTACAACACCGAGCGCCCGCACGAGGCGATCGCTTGGAACCGGCCGATGGAGGTGCACATGGGCCTGGCCGACCCCACCATCCCCAACTTCGAAAGAGAAGGAATCCTGCCAACTACTTGACGCGGGCAACGAACCCGACCACGAGTGGACAAACGGAATATGACGTTCCTCCCTCCTGAGTAACCGATCAACTTGAGTTCGCTCCGGAATCCATAAGTAGTCACCCCGCTACAGATCCGATACGGATAATTGGCTGGGTCATCCTGGTTCCAGCGTGCCGACCCATGCTGATTTCTGCTGATCCGTGTCGAACAGCGCCTGTTCGGATGTGCCGAGATCGGTGTGGATGCGGTGGGTGGCGGTGCCGGTTTTCCAGAGGGCTTCGCCTTTGCCAAGAGTGGTGAGCGCGCCGCACTCGGGGTCGGTGAGGGTGAGTTCGGTTGCGGTGCGGGCGGTTTCGCCGGGGGCTTGGCGGAAGATGATGTGGGTGTCGCACAGTGCGACAAGGCCTCTCGCGGTGGCTGCGGCGCTGCTGCCGGCGCCGGCGGCCGTGTCGGTGTCGGCAAGGGCGTGCGTGATGAGTACGGTGGCGGTGCCTTTGGCGCGGGAGACGCGCAGTTCGCTGTTGACCCGTTCGAGGTGGGTGGGCGAGGCGAGGATGCGCCAGGCTTCGTCGTAGATGACGTAGCGGCGCCCGGTGCCGGTTGCTGAGGCGAGTTGGCTGGTGGCGGTGAGCACGGCGAGGGTGTGCGCGAGGTCGTTGTCGGCGACGTCGGCGGTGCCGACGGCGATGATCGGCGCGGCCGGGTTCGGGGTGGCGGTGGCGGGCTGGTCGAGCATGCCGGCGAGCGGCCCGCTGCACAGGGTGGCGAGGGCGGCGCGTGCCGGGTTCGCTGTGGGATCGTCAGCGAGCCTGGCGACGAGTTGCGGGAGGGTCGGTGTGGCGTTTTCCCGGGCAAGGTCGTCGAGGGATGCGGTGAGGGGTTCGCGGATCTCGGGTGGCAGTGGGGCCAGGGGGGGGGCGATTGATTCGACGAGGGCCACTATCAGTGCTGCCCGTCGTTGCTGCGCCGCGCGTCGCCACGCGGCGAGGTCGGCGCGTTCTGGCGGGGTTCCGAGGTCCAGGGGGTTGAGCCGGTCGGGGCTGGTAGGGCCGAGTCGGATGGCTTGCCCGCCGAGGGCTTCGGCGAGGTGGGTCCAGTCGTTCTTCGGGTCGCCGGGTACGAGGACGCGGTGGCCGGTGGCGATGCCGCGCAGGGCGATGGCCATGGCGGTGTTGGTTTTGCCCCAGCCGATGTTTCCGATGATGATGATGTTCGTGTTCGACACGATCTGCTTCTCGTAGAGTCGCCACGGGTCGAAGCAGAATCGCTGTCCGGTGGTGGTGTCGTGTCCGATGAACATTCCGCCGGTTTCTGCTGCGCCTGCGA
>CALANS010000032.1 GCA_937926105.1 uncultured Actinomycetes bacterium
GGCGCCGAAGGTGCCGAACTGCTCTGCTACCGGGTTCGACCGCAGATCAGCGACATCAAGCCCGATGCACTCGGCACGACGCAATCCGAACGCGTAGATGGTCTTGAACATCTGCGCGTTCCGAAGCGCAGCAAGTGCGCCCTTTCTCTTCGTTCGGACGATGGCCTCGACCCGAGCATCCGCAGCATCGAAGAACTGCTCCAACTCGTCGAACGTCAAGGCTCGGCGACCGGGATCACCTTCATAGTCCAGCAGATGCGCGATCGTGTTCCAGTCGTGGCAGATCTGCTGCGGGGCAACACCGAAACGCACAAGACACTCCGACTGCCAGCCATACCGCTGGTCGGTGAGGAAGTCGCAGAACAGGCGCACCGTCGTCTGATAGCCCCGAATAGTCGACCGCTTCACCGGCTTCTTGTCCGGCCGTGCCCGGGTTGAGTAGTCCTCGAGGTCCTGAGGCTGCCAATGCCACGGGTATGCGGTGCAGTACTCCGTGAAGTGCTCGATGAGTCGCCGGCGTACGTCGATGGTTGTCGCCTGCAAGCCACGACTCGCCTGCTGATCGGCCCAGCCATCCAGCATCGACTCGAAAACGTACTTCCCCTCATCGAGGGCGACGACATTGCCTGTCAGTCGCAGCGAAGACCGAACCTCATCATCCGAACCAGAACGCACGCTCTAATGGTTGCAGTAGATGCATCATTGTTGCAACTGTCGGACACTATGAGTGATCCACGCGCGCAGGCAACGCCCCGTTTTGAGTCCTCTCATTGAGGCTCAGCGAGCGATTCCAGTCGACCGCGTCCTCATCTGGCGACGTTATCGCGGACTGAGCGAGATCCAGCATGCATCCCCGCGTTGCCGATGGCCCCGCTTGCGGCGGAGCTTCAGCGCAGAAAGCCCAGGTCAACAGGGTAATTGTACGCGAGGTTGCATCTGATGCTGATACTTCCCAGTCCCGCGTTCATCGCGAACCGTCCACACATGACGCCACTGTACATCGAGCAGGAAGGCCAAGCCGAGGCTCGGGCCTAGTCAGTTGTAATATCCCGACACGAAGGCAACGAACAAGATCAGCGTTGTGCCCCCAGCTACGGTACCGATGATGCCCAATGTGAGCCCGGCCTTCCGCCCCGGCCCGGGCTTTGCCTTCCGCGCTGCGACGATCGCGTAGATGCTGAGGCCGAGCCCAACCAATCCGAGGACTGATAGCCACGTGCCCGTCAGGAAATATCCGACGACGGACAGTACCAGGCCGGTGATCGATGATCCAAGCTTGTACCGAACCATCGCGGAAGCTGACGAGGTGGGGGCGGCCTCCGCGGGGCCACCCGAAGGTTGGATAGGGGTGTATGCATCGGGAAATGAGGCCGAGCGTCCTGGCGGAGTCGCGTGAACGTCCGAGCGGTCAGGCATCGGGAGATTCGGCACAGCCTTGGAGCGCAGCCGCAGCCAGTTGTCGTAGTAGGCGCGCGCGAGCACTGGGTCCGTCGCGATTCGTTCTGCCTCACTGTTCGAGATGTCCAGTCCAACTGCACGTCTAGCAAAGTCGTTGCGTAGCACAGCTTTGAACTGCTCGAATGAGGTCCCCACCCGGATATTCTGATTCAAGCTAGTCGCAATATCCAAGTCATCGAATTGGCGTATACGCCCCTATTGGGTTGGTCAGCCTGGACCCGTCGAGGTTCCCGGTCCCGGGAACAAGCTCTTCTCCCAGATAGTGACCTCATCTGCGTATCCGCGAGGACTCACCCAGTGGACGGTGACCGTGGGATGTACAGGCATGCTGGTCTCGGCGGACTGAAACCAACCAGAAAGACCCTGCGAATGAACAGACTGCATCTCGCCGGCTGGTACCGCACCGATGTCGTAGCGCTCGCGCGGCCGATCAGGAAACTCGACGACGAGGACAACGTCAGAGGCGTCGGACGTGCCATCGTTCGTGAGCGTGAAGATGTCCAACGCGCCCGAAGACGACTTCTCGGACCCGGCACGCCACTTGTAGTCCCGGAACTCTTGCTGCCGGCGATCGATCGTGGATTGTAGGTCGAGCGCCCTCCTCGATCGCCGGCTCGCACCGACCGCCACAATCCACGAGCCGACCGTAGCCGCCGCGGCCACGGCAGCAATCGCCGCAGTCACCCAATCCATGCGGACGACTCTAGTCGCGACACGCCGAAGCGTCGGTACTTGCAAGAAACCCGAGAAGACAGGGACGGTTAGAAGGTAACAACCAGGAGTATCAGCGGGCACGCCGCAACCTGACTCCGGCAGACTCGACAAAGTCTGCCTAGATCCAGACGGAGTACACCTCGCTACTGTTAGCGCATGCTCTCGGGGACATGCGCATTCTGCGGCAACCAGACACACTTCACGGCACGAGTAGGTCGAGTGAACGGCCCAAGCCGTAACTCGGCCGGGTACGTCTACCCGATCGAGATCGCGGCAACATGCGACGCCTGCCAACGATTCAACACTGCCTCTGGACAATCGGTGGACAAGGGCCGAAAACTGACGGTCGGCTCAATACTCAACTCTGCGCAAGCCGTTGAAGAAGGTGAAGCTATGACGATCGAGCAGTGGTCACCGCCTCCGATGCGCCCAGTGGACACGGCTTTCATCCCCGATCCTGTCGCCGGATACTTCAAAGAAGCCCATGACGCGTTCAGCATAGGCGCCTACCGGGCTGTTCTGCTGCTCGTGCGCAGCCTGGTGGAGGCAACCGCGAAGGACCGCAAGATCGTGTCTGGTCACCTTATCCAGAAGATCAACAAACTCTACGGCGAGGGACATATTCGCAAGGGCACAAGAGACATGGCGCATGCACTCCGCATCCTCGGCAATGACATGGCCCACGGTGATATCGAGGAGGTGCCGGCGCAGGAGGACGCCGACGACGCACTGACGATCGCACGATTCGTTCTCGATGACGTCTACGTCGCCGACGCACGCCGAGCCGACATGCTTGAACGTAGAAGCGAAGCGAAAGCACCTGCATCCCCCGAAAGCACAGAGCCAGTCTGATCGACTCCCAGGCAGGGGTTGAAATACTCGGCCCAGAACGAAGCCCCGGCCCCCACGCGAGGGAACTGGGGCTTCGGCGTTCGAGCTACTTCGACTCGACGTGGACAGTGGTCGGCTGCTCACCGCCCTGCAGGTGACGCCATGCCGCCGCGAGGTCCCGCAATGCCGCCGCCCGCGGGCCCTCATGCATCGCTGCTGCCGTCACACGATCCGAAGCCGACTTGATCGCAGCCATCAACGCGTCGAACGTTTCTTCATCCGAAGACACAGAATTTCTCCATTCGCCCAGGCACCTTGCCCGAAGCACTCCAGGGTACGTCCCGCCCCCGACATCCCTTGCCGCCACCGGCTCCTCGCTCTCGACGCTCCTCAAATCTCGCGCCCGCACGCCCGACCCACACGCTGACACCGGGAACGAGTCCCTGAAGCGGAGGTGACTCGCCATGCCCCGAATCACCGACGAGCAGACAACTGAAGTTCTCCGCCTCCACAGCGAGGGCCTCTCCCGCAACGAGATCTCCCGCCGCACCGGCATCAGCGCCGGATCCGTCACCCGAATCGGCCACGCCGCTGGCCTGGCCTTTGACCGGTCCGAAACCAAACACGCGAATGAGGCGCGGCAGGTTGATCTCGCGGCGGCGCGGATTCGCCTGGCGGGGAAGATGCTGCACCGGTCGGAGCGGATGCTCGACGAGCTCGACAACCCGTACCTGGTGTACAACTTCGGCGGCAAGGACAACACGTACGAGGAGCACACGCTGGAGCGTGCACCGGTTGAGGTCCGTCGTAACGCGGTGGTGACGGCGGGGATCACGTTCGACAAGCTGACCCGGATTGTGGAGCGTGACGCCGGCGGTGTCGAGTCTGCGGCGGGCGTGCTGGATCAGGTCGCTGGTGCTCTCCAGGCCGCCGCTGATGTGATGCGGGACGAGGGCGCGACGGATGCTGAGGCTGAATAGCCTGGAGCGTCTCCTGTCCAGGGCGCAGGTCCTCAGCATCGTCGATTCGGTGAAGCGGCCTCTGTCGCTCTGGTATGGGGCGGTGTCGTCAGGGAAGACGTTCGCGTCGCTGATCGCGGTGCGAGTCGCGTCGAGATCTGGTCTGATCGTGATCGTCGGACGGACCTTGCAGACCGTGTATCAGAACGTGATCGTCCCGTTGCAGGACCCGGCACTGTTCGGCTCGGCTGTCGCGTCCCAGGTGATCTACACGCCGGGGGGCGACGAAAGCGATCATCTTGTGCCGTGAGGTGATGATCGTCGGCGCGCACAACGTCGAATCGGTGGGCCGGATCCAGGGTGCGACGATCGCGCTCGTGGACGAGGGTCAGGTTCGTGCCGGTGCTGATGGAGTCCTCCGGCATGTATATCGACCAGCCGCCGAGCTTCGCGGCCTCGGCGCGCACCTGTATGGTGGTCTGGCCTTCGCCGCCGATCCACCGTCCACGGCACCCGGGCGTTTCGCAAGTGATGGTGATGACGCGGTGCGCGCTCATGCGATTGCGTCCAGGATCTGTTGCGTCGTGTCGGCGTCGAGGCGCCGGGGTCCGAGCGCACCCCGGTACGGGATCGGCTCACGGAGCGGGCGCGGGTTCGGGAGCACCAGGTGGTAGGCATCGGACATCGCCCATGGCGAGCACCCGAAGACCTCATCGAGACAGTCAGACCAGTGGTGCACGTCTACGAGGTCGACCACGCCGAGGATGTGACCGAACTGGTCGAATCGCCCGTTCAACAGATCCGCAGGCGACGTCCACCACACATCGCGTGCGAGTCGCTGGATCTCCGGGTGCGA
>CALANS010000033.1 GCA_937926105.1 uncultured Actinomycetes bacterium
CGCGTTGCGGATGCCGTCCGAGATGAGGATCTTGTTCGCGTCCACGCCGCCGTGGTCGTCGGTCGCGTAGCCGAGGCGCGTGGTGCCGTCGACAGTGAGGCGGATCCACATGCCGGAGAACCGGTCCCGCCGCTCGATGAGCGGTGGGGAGTTTTCGATGACCTGCCGCACCACGTCGGGATTACCGGAGGCGCACGCCGCGGCGAGCACCTGCGGATCCACGTCGCGGTAGGCCGGCTCCCAGCTCCATGCCGGATCCACCTCGAGCAGCCGGTCAGTGACGGCGGCGTGCCCGACGTAGTCCAGGTGCAGGTGCGCCGTGCTGATCCATTGATGGCACACGTTGCACTGCGTCCTCTGGTGCCGGGAGCATGTGCCGCGGCCCTCGATGCACTCCTTGCACGTCAGCCGCGGTAGCTTCCCGATCGTGTTCGCCGGGAACGGCGCCCGCAGTCGCTCGGCCGTGGTCCTACCCGGAGACGACGAAGCCGGCCTCGCGGAGTGCGGGGCCGGCTTCTCATCCGGGGTCTGTTCGGTCTGTTGTCGTTGCCGTGGTGGCATTACTCCTCCTTGCTGTGTTGCGATGAACGAGGGACGAAGTGATCTCGCAACCGCCCCGTGGTGCGATCGAGGTGCTTGTTGATCCCGAAGATGTCGTGCCGGAAGCTGAAATCATCGAAGTCCAGTAGCCGCTGAAGATCCAGAGGCCTGCCATTGGCATGACAGGCGGTCACGTCCATCTCCACGGTGGTGCGATCAACGGCGTCGAGACTTGCGGCCCGTTCGGCGATCTCGTCGATTAGTTGACGCTCGTCCGTGCTGACGGCCCATCTGATCGACACGCTCCTCACTCTCCTACTCTGGCGATTGCCGTGACGGCGATCGCGGACTTACGGTAGCGCTCCAGGTCGGCCTGGATCTTCAGGTCGGCCAGGAGCTGGCGGTAGTCGACGGCGCCGCGGCGCTTGTAGCGCATGAAGTTCACGCCGGCGCCGCGGGCCGGCTTGTCTGGCGATAGCGCCTTGATCCGCTCGGCCGCGGCGGCACGCCGGGCCTCGTAGAGCTTGACCGTGTAGTCGAGGTCCAGCCATTCGGTTGCAGCCTCGGCCCACGGGCCGTCGTGGCGCTCGTCGACCAGCGGCGCGCGGTGCTTCGCCGCGAGCTCGGGATCGCCGATCGTCTCGCGGTACTCGGCCATGAACGACTCGATCGTCGGGAGCACCGACTTGAGCCATTTCGGGTCGTGCTTGACCGGGTCGACAATGAGCGGCCGATCGACGTGCCAGATCGCGAGGTCCCCGGCCTTGAGTCCGGTGACCTCCATCTGCAGTCGGATCTGCGCCTCGTAGTCCGGGCGCTCGGCGATCGAGGTGTAGTGGCTGCGCCATGGCGCCTTGCACTCCACGATCTTCTCGTCGGTCATCGCGTCCGGGGTGGCGGCCAGGAAGTCGTACTTCGGGTGCACGATCGTGCCCTGGTCGCCGAACGTGCGCGACACGGGCACGCCGATCAGCATCTCGTACTCGGCGATGACGTCTGCCTCGTGTTCGGTGCCGTAGTCGGTGGCCGGGTTGCCGGTGAACTCCGTGGGCTCGCCGAAGTGCTCCCGCACCATCTCCCGCATCAGCGACGACCGAGTCTGGTACGGCGAAATGCCCAGCACCGCCGGGATTCTCGACGCCGTGATCCGATCACGGCGCAGCGTGGACAGTGTCGTTGTCGGCCCGCTCATGACATCACCACCGCGGCGGGCGCGGCCTGGAGCGTGCGCAGTCGCCCCACGGGGTAATGCGCGGCCCATTCGGTCTCGTCGAACGGGCCACCGTAGAGGAACGCCCAGGCCTCGCCGAGGTGATCGACCACGACCTGACGTGCGGCGTCATAGTGGATCGCCATGACGGAGACGCAGCCGTCCGGGTGCGCCTCCGCCAGCCTCGGGTGCTCCTGGCGGCGGTATCGCTGACCGAAGGTCACGCGGAACTCCTTCAGTTCCATGGTTCAGTCCTTCCTTGATTGGGTGGGATTTCGGGCTTGCGCCGGCGGTTCTCCCACAGCACGTTGGCGACCGCGACCGCGATGCCGATCACGATGCGCCGCACGCGTGCTGTGGCCAGAGCCGCGGCGAGACGCCGTATCACGCCGGCGGCGCCGGGGGTGCACTCATGGCTTCTCCGTTCTACTGGTGAGTGCTGACGAGCCCGGGGCAGACTTGCTCCGAGCACGAAAAAAGCCGCCCCGGCGGGATTGCCGGGGCGGCTGGGACTTCGGTGCTACGCGCCGGGCCGGGAGTCGCGGTCCCGGCAGTGCACGCACATCACGGTGGGCAGGTCGGTGACCGCGCAGCGCGTCTCCGCGTGCGGCTTCCGGGCCACTCGGGCATGGGCGCCGATCGCGGCCTGCCTGACCGTGTGGAAGAGATCTTGCACGACTACCGCCTGGGGAGACGAAAAAAGCCGCCCGCTGGTGCGGACGGCCGGTGTGCGGTCCCTGTCATCCGGGGGAAATACGCTCGAGTTGCAAGCATTTCCGGCGGATTTCGGGCGCACGACTCCTACGCACCCAATGTTACCGGAAAATACGCATGAATGCAACTACCGGAAGGCGGAAGTAAATGCGCAGGAATAGCATGATGAAATTGACGCCGGGCTATGCGAGACACCCTCTCGTGCAATACGTCCGGCCGCTTGATGGCGACTTCTTCCTCGCCAAGGAGGCGGCCGTGGAATTGGGCTGCTCGCCGTCGGTGTTATGGGGGCTGGCGAAGCGCGAGGGCGACCAGGGATACGGACCGTCGCACCCCGCGTCCTACGGCGGGGTCGCGCTCGGACTGTACTCAGCCGAACGCGTCGAGCGGATTCGCGCGCGACTTACGGAAATCGCCAAGACTTCTCACTCAGGGGCTCCGTCGCTGTGGTCGCCGGCGGAGCGCCGCGAGCGTCGTCTGGCCCTCGAGCGCTGCCGGGCCGACCGGCGCCGGATCAGCGAGTACCGCGAATGCGGCGGCGACGCGAACGCCGATCGACTGCAGGCGATACACGACAAGAGATATGCCCGACTCACCGCGCAGGGCAGCAAACGCAGATCGGAAACAGCCGCGCGTCGGAGGGCTCGTCACAAGGCCGCGCAGAAATAGTGCACCTTATCCTGCGGGTGATGAAAAGAGACGATGCGCTGCTGCGGAATGTGGAGCGCCTCTGCGACCTGGAAGTCGAATACGACATGCGGTCAGGGTTATGGCCGTCCTCGTCGAACAGTTCCAGCCACAAACGGGCTTCACCGAGGTTTCGATCACCGAGGAGGCGATCGAGGGACAGTCCGACCTGACCGCTTGGCGGCACGAGGATTCGACCACAATCTCGCTTCGGGCCCGCAGGTAGCGATGTTCTGAGACCTCACCACGGTGCCCAGACCGCTGACCAGTCCCAGCCCTCGCCAGCGACGGCACGTCACGGTCCATGCCCGCTGGCTGACGGCCGCACCGCTGAACCTGGCCACCGGCGAGCGAATGCAGCTGGCCAGCGGCGTGTGGATCGTGCGACGGCCGCAGTGGACGTCGGTCACCATCGTCGATCGGGGTGACGAGCCTCCCGGCTCGGGCGGGCCGCGCCTGGTAAACCTAGGGCCACAGCTGATTGAGGAGGCGACGGTCTAGCGTCATGTTCGTACTCATGCCCTAGTCTCATGGCACGGCATGGCAATCGTTCGGCGTCACCGGTGGACCGAAGATCCCCGAGCTGCCGCCGCCGAGCAACGCCGTCGGTCATCCGGCCGGGCCGCAGCGCGAGGACCGCGCCGCGATGCCGGTCATCGCCCACCTTGTCTGGCCAGACCGGATTGAGTGGCGCGCCGCCACCGCGCGGAACTGGGCGCGCGAGGTCGTGCTGGTCACTTGGCCGCCCACGGTGACCGACGGTGGCGAGGCATGCCGGCTCAGGGTCGAGGACGTGACGCGGGTCGTGGTCGTGGGGCGAGCTACTTCTTCAGTGGCTCATGATTCGAAAACAGGTACTTCGTGATGAGGTACATGATGCCGATAGTCTCCACGACAGTGGCGCTCAACCAGCCCAACACCACGGTCGAATCGATGTGACCCCACTCGGAGTAAATGTACGCCGCCATCACGAGACACGAAGAAATCAAGACGCCGCTCGTTGCCCACCGAGCCCACTTCTCAACGCGCTTCTTTAACTTGATGTCTAACTTGCGATCCCGCCATGTGATCTGCTCCAGCGGATCGACGGATACTGGGGAAACCGCGGCCACATCTGCCGGCACATCGTCTGCGAAGAGTTTGGCGAGCGCCTGCCGGAAGGTTATTGGCGTGTCGGTGTTGGGTTCGCGTCCGTAGGTCATGCTGCCTTCGGACACGTCGATGTCAGAGGCCAAGTTTCTCCAACCGAACCGACATCGCTTGCACCGATACGCCAAGCTTGCCAGCCATCTCGATCGGTGACCGGTTGTCCTTGTGCATACGGCGCACGATCCGCTCCGGCATCAGCAGGTTGCCGGCAAACTCATTCGCATAGAACTCGTGCTGATCGATCTTTCCGTTACGCAGGTCGACGAACGTCATCGAATTATCACCACTGTTTGCGCGCTCGATGTAATGGCCAAGCTCGTGCGCGATGGTGAACCTCCGTCGGTTCAGACTGTCCGTGCGCGAGATGAAGATCTCGGGATCAGATCCGGGCTCCTTGCGTAACACGCCCGAAACTGAACTGTCGAGGTTGGCTGACATCACCTTCAACCCCAGTGCCATTGCGACGTCGACGGGGTTGATCGGAGGATCCTCAATGCCGAAGGTTTTCAGCACATCTTCAGCGTCAGCTTTCGCTTGCTTCCTGATCTGCTCGTTCGATGACATCGATAACACCTCCTGTATGAGTATCATGCGCTTCGACGCGCCATGCACAACGATCACGCGCCATTTTATTGCGGACGACCGACAGAGTCACATCCGCCGGCTATCCCGCGGAATTGCGTGTCAGACGCCTCTGACCCCCTCAGATCGCCATACTTCCACGATCACGGCTGGGTCCCTACTCGCAAGCGATGCCGTCGTGGTCTCGGTCCAAGCCCGTCCGGTAGCCCGGATCCCCGACGTACAGCGGTGCAGCGCCGGCGGCGCGGGCGTCCGAGCAGTTCGAGTAGTACACGTCGACGACCGGCTCGGGAGGCGGCGGTGCCACCTTCGATGTGGTGGGCGGGGGCAGCGCGGTTGTCCTCGGTGCCGGCGGCCGCGTGCTGGTCTTGGGTACGGCGGTCGTGGTGGGCGGCTTCGAGGTGGTCGGTACGGTGGCGCCGCAGGTCGCGAGTACCCGCAGGATCGCGCCGTGCTCGGCCGACGTGACCCACAGCTTGTATTTCGCCTTCACCTGCACTTGGCGCGAAACGTACGTGCACCGGTACGCCTTGTTCGGTGGCAGCCAGGTGGCGGCGTCGCCGTCGCCCTTCTGCTCGTTCGTCGGGCCGTCCACGGCCTGGAGGTTCAGCGGGTCGTTGGCAAAGTTCTTCCGCTGGTCGGCGCCGATCTGCTGCGCGCCCTTCTGCCAGGCGTCCGACAGCGCCACCACATGGTCGATCTGCACCGCGGTGGATGTGCCTTGTCCGCGAACGAAGTCGATCGTCTTGCCGGTGTAGAGGTCATGCAGGATGCCGGTGAGCACGGTGCAGCCGTTGGAGCCGGCCTTGAGCTCGACGTTGGTGAGGTCGCGGCGAAGGATGTCGTTGCGGGTGTCGCAGCCGTTGTGGCCGCCGTCCACGGTAACGTCGTC
>CALANS010000034.1 GCA_937926105.1 uncultured Actinomycetes bacterium
TTGCTTCCATGAACTCCTCCTACACGAGGTGTCCACCAAACGGGGGGATATCCAAGCCTCGTAAATGGAAGCGTATTGTTGTACCTGAAGTTGCACCTGCGCCCGTCGAGCCCACTCGTCTTCGATTCGCATTCCTTCGAAGAACTTGTAGAGGTAGCGAGCCGTGAAGTACCCTTCGCCGACACGCTGCTGCAACTTCACGTCGTCTCCAAGGAAATCAAAGAACGCGACGTGGTCCGCGAGACCACCGTCTAGGTCAGCTCTCGCGTAGGAGTCCAGGCTGTCACGAATCTCAGGTGGGAACGGCACGCGACCTAGACTAGTAGGGGTCCCGCGCCCACGGAGGAACGCACTGGAACATCCGTGCGTTGGCTGCAGGCGTGCGCACCGTCACAAACCGAATGCACAGTCGGAATTGTACGAGACAGCAGTGCCCGGTCAGTTAGACGGCGGATTCACACCGTGTTCCTCGCCTACCTCGCGGATGTGTAGCCAACGCCCGATCCTCCACAGAGATCACTCTCCAATCGTCGAGTGTTCACTTTTCAACGCGCCGAAACTGTCCAGTTTTCAACCGCCGCCGACAGCCCAGAGCGCGCGGCAACCGGCGAGAAGCGATCGACACGTCGGAGGGGACACGTACAACAGACCGCCATCCTCGACTGATCACCGCGTGATCATGAACCGGGTGGCCAGATTCGGCACCGGCATAATCACTAGCCAGCGTCCGTGCCGCTAGAGTGCCGCCCGCCGACGCGACATCAGACACGCGACGTACCCCCTTCAGGAACTGGGACGACGGAAGTGGACAGAAGGGACACCGCGCCAAGATCGCGGGTCGCCGTTTCGGGAGCCGCATATGGACGCTCCGCAATCCGAGTCGAACGCTGGCGCCGACGCGGGTCCGCAAGGTCGAACTACGTCGTTGCTTTCGGATGTTCGTGGCGGATCTGGGTGAGGAGGAGGCTGACGAGGCTAAAGACACCTAGTGCATAGTGCATACCGATGTGCATCAGCACAATTTTAAGGGTGTGCCGATTCACGACAGTAGCGGAACTCATGTGCGGCGCTGCCTGAAATCGGCGACGACGGCCGTGACGAGCATGGCGCTCATCGCCAGGGCTGATAGAAACGTCAGTCCAGATCTTGGTCCAGTTGGGCTCGTTCGTCCTCACGGATGGCGTCCCGTTCGTACGACTCTGCGATGGCGCGCAGAATCCGTGCAGTTCGGGGCCACTGCACCTGTACTGCCAAACTCCATTTCTTGTACTGCTCAGCCAGCGTTCGCTCCTGGCTGCCGCCGTCGTAGGCACCACGCGAGGTGACACCACGGCTGTTCAGTCGGCCGGTGATTACGCCATTCTCTAGGTTGCGACTCCCGATCGACTCGATGAGTTCTCGAACTGGAACTGGTGGCCAAATTCCGTCGGCGTCGACCGGCGCCTGAGCAAAGGTTTGGCCAATCAGTTCGTCACCGATGTCCGCTCGGTCGAGGTCGGATAGTTGGAGACGAGCCTGCTTGACCCACTCCCGCATCGCAGCTTGATCAAGTGTGCCGTCCTCCTGTCGTCCCGGGAAGCCGTGCCAACCGCGAAGGACCCACCAAGCGTGCTCGGTTAGCGGATCCGCGCTCTTGCTCTGACGGCGAGGCTTGTTCGCACCGCGGAAAGTGCGTTGAACGAGATCAACGAACAGGGCAGGGTCCGAGGCAAGAGCCCGGTTAAGGGCGCGTGGCTCGCGGTCGTGCTCGAGGAGCCTGAAATAGCCGAACTCCAGAGATGCGAGGTCGGCAACCGACACGTCGGCTGCGGCTAGGTAGTCCAGCAATGTCCCCACGTAGTGGCCGGTCATCTGTGATATCCCCGCCCTACCCGGGTCCTGGGTGATCGCCGCGCGGAGAACGGACAGGACCAGCGTTGCGCTCGGGAGGTGCTCCTTCTGGTCTGCTGTCGGGTTGAAGATGCCGTGGCTTGCGACCGCAATCGCCGACCAAGCTCGTGCTCTCTCAAGGAGCAAGTCGATAGCGCTGGTGAGATCTTCATGGGGAACGACCTCGAAAGGTGCCTCCGCCCAGAAGAGGTCTTCAGCGTCTGGGAACTCGCGGAGAACCTCCCAGAACCGGCTCGACGTCGGGACGTTCAGCACGAACCTTTTCAGGGCCTCGTTCCCCACATCGCCCCGTTCGAGCGCTCGCCTGAGATCTGCTGGTCCATCGACGGCGAGGTGGCTTCGGACCCACGTTGCCGCGGCTTCCTGGAGCGCTGTGCTATCCGATGCCAGCCATTTCAGCATGGTGTCGAGAGCATCAATCGGCTCGTAGGTTGACAGAGCCCAACCGACCTGCGTCGGAACCTCAGCACGGGCCGCTACTGCGCCGAGCTGTTCCCATGCGTCGGCGCGGGCAAACAGAACGTCAAGTGCTTCGCGCCGTTTGGCTTCCAGCGCTGTCCGGTAGTGCTCGTAGTCGTTCAGGTCTGCATCCGACAGGTCTGGGCGCCAATTGAAGAGATATGCGAACCGGCGTAGGTCATCAGCAGGTTGGAGCAAATCGGCCATCTTGTGTAAGCGGGCGCGTCGCTCCGCCGGCATCGCCCAGTCCGCGTCCTGGAAACGCTCGTGCCGCGCTGCGGTCTCTCGGACCTGTTCGAACAGGGCTAGTCGAACGTCTTCATCCAAGTCGCCGCGCGATGCTTCCTCCTCGAGGAACTCGATGATTCGATTCGCACCGTCCGTGCCAACGGTGGACAGCGCTTCCACAAGCCACGGCAGGGCGGTGCGATCTGCCTTGACCCATTCGAGTGCTCGGTCGACCAGGCTCGTCGCGAACGCGGACCATTCGCTGTTCGGCATTCGCTCGCTGGGGGGCTTCCAGAGTTGATAGCGCGGCTCATTGGGCGGGGAGACCAAGGCGTTACTGTCGGGCCACAGTGCCTTGAGCAAAGCCCAACCTGTCGTCGCGCTCACGACCCGGCAGGCGTCGAGCGCTTGGAGCCGGACTGCAAGATCTGCGCCAGTGTTCCGAATCCATCCGCACAGGACGCTAGACATGCTTGCGAGGGGATTGTTGCCCGAGTTCTTCGGTAGTTCGTAGCGGCAGAGTTCGGTCAGGATTTGTGTTGCGCGAACGAGGTAGTCCGGCGACCAGCAGAGCACTTCCAACGCCCACAACAAGTGATGGTGTTGACCTGACGGTCCCAGTACCAGCGGATCGTCAATGGTCTGGAACATGCGGCCGACGGTCGGCTCGCTGGTTGAAAGGTCATCCTCTAGCGCCGAAAGGAAGGTGTCTGGAGCGGACTCGGCAAGAAGCGGAAGCACGTCGGCAATCGCTCCCCAAGTATGACCCTCGGAGCCGGCAACGACATGACGCAGAACGTCGCGCACAACCCGTGCGGCCACTGAGGAAGCGTGATTGGTGCCACCGGGGACTGATTCGATCGCGCCCGCCAGCGCGAGACTGTCGGCGATGCCCCGCCGCAGGGCAGGAGAGTACGTTCGGCGCTGTCCCTTCAATTGAGCTGCGATCCGCTCGTGTGAAGTGAGGCCCTCATAGGGATTTGGGTCCAGGAGAACGCTGATTGCGATATCTACCCATCGCGAAGCCAGATCCGATGACACCCGGTCGCCGAACTCGAGGAACGCCTCCTCCAAGGAGGTGAACACAAAAACGTTCCGCACATTCCGGATCGCCGGATCGGACCCGGAACTGGCGTCGGCGATAGCACGCTGCAGATCGACCGAGGGGATGGCGGCCAGTTCGCTCAGGACCTGCAGGTCCTCGGGTCGATCGGTCCAACGACTGGCCAGCATCAGTGCGGCGAGAGTGTCGGCCAGCGGCGGCCGAGACCACATGGGCTGCTTCACGCGAGGTGAGCGCGAAAGGCGCCGTACCAACGCGGGCAGGCTCCGACGAGCAAGTACCGCGAGGCGATCGGCTTGCCGCCATTCGACGCCCCCTGCCCGGAAGACCTCGGCCGCCTCGTTTCGGCCAACCCTCGGCAGGCGAATGTCGACGCTGCGGCGCACGGCAGAGCCGCTATCGACGATGGACACGACATGTCTACCGCCAACGAGGGCGCGGGTCACGTCTGCATTGTCGAAGTCGGGCACCAAGATCCCGGGCCCGGGGATTGCCACCATTCGATCCCATACGTCTGCCGACCGGACGATTGTGACTGCGCCGGGCTCGCTCGAATTGTCGTCGTCGGGCGTGAGGCACGCGTGCAGAAATCCCAAAGCGTCATCGACCCACTCAGTCTGGATCGATGTAATCCGCGGCTCCTCGCTAAGCATCGAGCGCAGTCGCTGCGCCTCCTTAGCCCGCCCGGCGATGAAGAGCTTCAGTGGAAGGGGGGGTTCGGTCGCAGCGGAAGAGCGGTCCCACCAAGTCTCTAGGGTCACCGCGTCCCGGGGTCGAAGCCCGAGAGTTTCCGAGATCCACAAGTGCGCGGCCGGGGCAATCTGCAGCCAAGCTTCGAGGTCATCCGCATCGAGGACGAGGACATCCTTGAAGAGTTGCTCGGCTCGTCGCTCGGCGGCCCACGTGCCCTTGCCTTGCCATCGACGGACTGTCACGAAGACGAAGGTCACATCTTGCGATGCCTCGCCCTTTCGTCCGTCGTAGTCCTGTGTGGCTTTGCGCTTAGAGTTCTTGTCGGTGCCGAACTCGAACAAAATCTGTCCGGCCGGCAGCAATTGCGTCTGCCGCTCGAGATTCGCTACGCCGTCCTCACCGGCCAGGGCGACCCCATCCCTTGTCCGAATCGAGATCTGGCCGGCCCCGGGGGTCTCGAACAACAGCCTGCGCACCAACTCTGGAAACCGATCCTGTGCTTCGCGAGCATTGGTCTCGGGCCACAGCGCGAGCTGGCTTGCCGTCGCAAGCTCGGGACTGGCCGTTCGTCGTTCGGCAGCGAGACTCATGGCTGGCGCTCCGCGCTGCGCTTTGAGGCGCTCCACGTCGCTCGCTCGGAACTTATAAAACGACGTCCCCGGCACCCGCGCATCCGGAAGCAGTCCCTGCCTGGCGTACGCCCGCACGGTGTTCTCGTGCGCCCCCAGCCGACGGGCTGTCTCACGGACACCAAGGAGTTCTGAGTCGCTATCCATACATTCATTCTATCAGATGTGCACTTTCAGCACTCACGCGCGTCTTTCTACCTGCTGTCGTGGTGGCAGCCGCGCCCCACTGCCCCCGCCCGGCACAGCTCGGACAGCGTCCCTCGTCTTAGAAACTGTCCATCCCAGAGGCCCGACGGGCGGCCATCTGGGCCAATGGTGTTCGTGGGCGTCGTGAAGTGAGAATTTCGCCCGGGCGTGGCGCCGCCTGCCTGTGCAACGCTTCGACGCCTCGACCAGGCGCCAGCGGCTATGACGGCTGCCCCGTGCCGGTGCAAACAGCCGTCACATTGCGGCCCGCACCTTGGCCGTTGCCCGGCGGACGAGAACAGGCGATACACGTCTGTCACCGGGCTTCACCGGTGTGGCGGATCGAGCCTGATCGAGCCTGGCCACTGCGGTCGGTCGCACTGCTGCGGTCGTCAGCCTCATGGCGACGCCGCAGGCCGCCACAAGGGCTAGCCCGAGTCGGGCCGTTGGCCAATCGACAAATACAGTAGCAACGCCATACACTGTTAGTGCATGGTAGGAATGGGCGGACTGGAGGTGCGGCGGGCATGACGGTCAGTGAGCTGTTCCGCGCGCACGGCATTGACCTCGACGAGCAGCAGGTCTTGGACCTGATTGAAGCGGCGCTGGCGGGGGCACCGAGTGCCGCGCCGTCGCCGTCGCCGCTCACTCCGGATGAGGCTGCGATTTACGACGCGGCCGGCATGGTCGATGACCCCGATGCGCTCCAAGGGCAGGCTGCGGGCGCGGCGGCACGGTTCGTCGCGCTTCTGGCGACCGCGATCCCGGTGGCTGGGGCCGCGGCGCGTATCGGAGTGTCGCGCTCCCGGATGCAGCAGATGATCGCCGCGAGGGATGTGTGGGCTCTGCGTCACGGTTCGCGTTGGGTGCTGCCGGCTATCCAGTTCGACGGCGATAGGTTCGTTGTCGGCTGGTCGACCGTTGCCAGGGCGCTGCCCGAGTCGGCGCACCCTCTGGAAGTTCTCGGGTTCGTCACCACGGTCCAGCCCGAGTTGTATGCCGACGGCCGGCCGCAGTCGGTGCTTGAATGGCTGCGCAGCGGCGGCTCCCCGGAGAGAGCCGCGACGCTTGCCGCCGCGCTGCACGACGTCGCTGCCTGACCGGCGACACTCGTGCCCAAGCTGCCGCTTCCGCCCGCAGAT
>CALANS010000035.1 GCA_937926105.1 uncultured Actinomycetes bacterium
TCTCGACGCTAGCGGTGGAGAACGTGGTATAGCCGCCGAGGAATCCGGTTCCTACGATCGCTAGCCAGGCGCCGGACAACACCGTGGCCGCCCCCAGACCCGTGAGCAGGCCCAGCATGAGCGATCCGGAGAGGTTGATCGTCATGGTGCCCCAGGGGGTCGTGTGCGACATGCGAACCCGGATAGCGCCGTCGAGTGCGTAGCGGGAGACCGCGCCGAGGCCGCCTGCCAGCGCCAGTGCCACGAAGACGAGCAGTGTCATCGCGCCTCACGGCAGTCGTAGGGCCCGCGCCTGCCCAGGGCGCCGCCAGCGGCGAGGCCGAGCCAGGCCGCAGCAGCCCCGAATACGAGCGTGCCGAGGGCGTAGCCGAACGCGCTACCGGCGGAGCCGTCGCGTAGCAGCGTCGCGGTCTGAGCCGCGAACGTGCTGTAGGTAGTGAAGCCGCCGCACAGGCCGGTGCCTAGCAGCAGCCGAAGCCCCTGGTGGCGACGCCGCACCCTGCCGGTGAGCGCCCCAGCCAGCAGACCGAGGATGAGCGCGCCCACGACGTTGATCGCGCCGGTAGCCCACGGGATTCCGACGGTCGGGAACGCCAAACCGACCGCCTCACGGGTGGCGGTGCCCAAAGCGCCACCGATGAACACGGCGCCGAGAAGGCCGGCACGGTGTCCGAGCATCCGGTAGCCGACGCGGCGCAGCGGGGCGGTGACGCGCGCCAGCGGCGGGCCGCTGACGTCGGTCCAGGCCACTGATGGTTGGCGCATTGCTCGGGCTTCGGTGTTCAGTTCGGTTTCAGTCACAGTTCATCCTTTGCTGCAGAGCGCAGCACTGCGCGGCACTCGTCGTGGCCTTCCACGACATGGCAGAGTCGGTGTGGGCGCGTGGGAGTCAGCCCCCGTCGAGTGCGGCTCCGCCGAGCCAGGGTGGCTGGGCTGTTGGGCCGACGGGGTGGACGGGGATGACAACGACCGGGCGGTGTTGGCGGTGTGCCAGTTGTACCGCGACGGAGCCGGAGAAGAACCCGTGTATCGACCCGCGGAAGCCCGGCTTGCGGGTGCCGACCACGATCATGGCGGCGTCGAGTTCGTCGGCGAGTCGCGCCAACTCGCGATAGGGGCCGCCGGCCAGTGCCCGTGTCGACCAGCGGCATGGTGCCTCGGCGAGGGTGGCCGCCATCTCGGCCTCGAGCGCCGCCGGGAAGACGAGCTCGGCGTCGTCCGCGAGGTCCGGGTCAATTGAGGTGGCCACTTCAACGCCGTCGTCATCGCTGCCGATTACATACCGTGAGGCGTCGACCCACGCGCCGACGAGTTCGGCATCGAACACCTCCGCAAACCGGGCGGCCTCGGCGACCACGGAATCCAGCTGATCGGGCACGACGCCGACCACGACGTATTGGCGAACGCCGTTCGTGTTCATGGTCAGTCTCCTACCTGTCGTGCGCGTGAGCGCGACCGAAGGTAGGGACTGTTGTCGGAGATCTCCGAGGTTGGGTGCGGCGAGCCCCACCGCCGCGGCAGGGGCAACGGCCCGCACCGTCATCATTGTGACATACGGCCCGATCGGTCCGCGCCGCGACGACGACCCACGACGCGCCCGAGCGTGCCGGATCATGGGTCCTCGTGCGCCGACGCCGGATCCCCGTCGACCGGCCCCGGCCGGGCAGCGGCATTCTCGGGGGCAGCGCGGCCCGCGCGGCGTCGCCCGCGGAGGTGAACAGCGACGACAACACCCGCGGCGAGCGCGGCGACCGCGACAGCGATCGGGCCGAATCGGCTCATAGTGCGCCAGATCTCGGTGACGTGCCCGCCCGTGACGTAGCCGACGGTCGCCCAGGTGCCCACCCACGCGGCGGCGCCGAGCGATTGAACGGCAGGAACGTACGCAGCAGCAGGTGCACCGTCCCGGCGAGCAGGCCGTTGGCCTGCCGCAACCCTTCGATGAACCGGGCGACGGCGACGATCGCGCCGCCGTACCTGGTGAAGTACCTCTCGGCTTGTTCGACCCGCGGCGGGGTGAGCAGCACGTCCCGGCCGAACCTGGCGAGCAGCGGACGCCCGCCGACGCAGCCGATCAGGTAGCCGATCGAATCGCCGACCACCGCGCCGACGACCGCGACCAAGGTGACGGCAACGATATTCAGCCGCCCGGTGCCGGCATAGACGGATGCGGCGATCAGCACGGCCTCGCCGGGAACCGGGACGCCGAAATCCTCGACGAGAATCAGCACACCGATCGCCAGATACCCCCAGCGGTCGAGGACCGGTGCGAGGTCGGCGAGGAACGCCGGGAGGCCCACGCCGCTCGTCGCCGGCCCCGGTCGAATCGCTCGTCTACGATCGCGACTGTAGGCGCGCACCCCGTCGCCGGGCGCACCCCGTCGCCGGGCGCGGCGCCAGTCGGGCGCGGCGCCAGTCGGGCCGGATCGACCGCTGCCGAACCACCGCCGGGGATGCGAGCCGCGCGCAATCCCGCCATAGTGGATAGATTGGGTGCAACGGCGGTGGGACTCGCCGATACCCGCGGGTGTCACGCCAACGGTCCCTCCTTGATGCGTCTGTCGCACGAAGGAGGCCAACATGATCGACAGCGATCCGCGCGGGGAGCTGACGGCGGCACTGCACCGGCTCGCGGAGCTTGCCGAATCGCTGGGCGCCGCGCTTGCGGGGTCGACCGCCGCAGATGGTGCGCGGCACCGGTTGACGGCCGCAGTCACCGAGCTGCTGCGACGTCTGGACAGCGACCGCCTGCGCGTTCTCGTGGTGGGTGAGTCGAAACGGGGCAAGAGCACGCTTACCAACGCGCTGATCGGCCTTCCCGTGCTGCCGACCGGGGTGACGCCGCTGACCGCAGTGCCGACGACCGTCACCTACGGCAGGCCGGACCGGGTAACGGTGACCCTGGCCGACGGGACGACCCGCACTCATCCGCTCCCAGCCCTGCCGAGCTTGGTCACCGAGGACGGCAACCCCGGCAACCGGCTCGGCCTCACCGGTGTCGTGGCGCAGTTGGATGCGCCGCTGCTCGCCGATGGCGTCGAACTGGTGGACACCCCGGGGACCGGATCGGTCAACGAGGCGAACACGGCGGAGGCCGAGGCGGCCTATGGGTCGATGGACGCGGCGATATTCGTGGTGACCGCCGACCCGCCGATCTCCGCAGCCGAAAGGGCGTTGCTGAGGCGGATCCTTCGTTCCAGCGCAGCGACGTTCGTCGTCCTCAACAAGGCCGATCGGCTGAACGCGGGGGAACTCGCCACGACGCTGGAGTTCACCCGCCGCGTGGTGCGGGACGCAGCAGGTGCGGACCTGCCGGTGTACGCGTGCTCGGCCCAGCAGGCACTGACAGCCGCGGCGTGCTGCTTGCCTCGATCCGGCGACATGCCGCCGGGATCGCACAGCAACTCCTGGAGGCCGTCGAGATCATCCTGCGTGCCGCCGAGGTGCGCCGCGGCGCGGACGCGGGGAACGTGGAGTTGTTCCGCGACCACCTGGTTGCTGCGCAGCGAAGGCAACAGGATGCCGCCGATCTGGTCCGCGGCGAGTCTCGAAGGCTCCTGGCCGCACTGAACGACGACGCCGCACGGATGGAGCGCGTGGCCAGCGACTTGGCCCGAGACACGCTGAAGCAGCAGTTGGCAACGACGCCGGACCTCACCGGCGCCGGACTGGAGAGCGCGGCGCACCGTGCGGTGTCCGACGCGGTGACCCGCAGCGTCGAGGCGTGGCGCACGGCCCGCGCCGACGCGGTCCGCGCAGCGCTCGCGCAGTTGGACGAGCGCGTTCGCGCCAGCCTGGACGCCGACTTCGACGCGCTGCGTACCGCGGCCAGGGCGCTTCTGGGCGCCCGGCTTGCCGCTCGGCGGACCGGGGTAACGCTCGCACCGTCCCGCAATTTCTATTACCAGTTCCGCGTGGAGGCGGATCCGGCGGGCGAGCTGGCCGCCGCGATCCGCCACCACCTGCCCGGCCGATATCGGCGCTCCCGCTCGGTCACCTACCTGCGTGCGCTCATCGCTCGGCAGGCGGGCCAGCAGGTCGGCCGTGCCCGCTCGGACGTGCAGGAACGGCTCACCGAATCGACCCGTGCGATGCTGGCCGCGCTGACTGAGAACTATGCGGACCACCACACCCGCATGCTCGCCGCGCTGGACGCCGCGGATGCGAACGCCAAGGCATCCACCTCGGATTCCGCGGCCGTGCGCGCGTTGCTCACCACGCGACGGGCGGCGCTCACCGAGATCCTCCGGGTACTGGCAGAGTGCGGACATGTGTATGACGCGCAAACCAATTCCAATGATTCAGAGGCCGGCGACACAGCCGACTCGGTGGAGGCGACCGCATGACGGATTCGAGATGCACCGACGGCCGCGGCCCGGGCGGCGAGGGCGCCACCGACGACATGACACACGCCGACGACGTAGTTAGCACCGATGGCGCAGCCCGGCGCGGTTGGTTCACACCCGGCGTCGCCGGGGTCGGTACGGCGAGCTTCTTCTCCGATTCCGGACATGAGATGACGACGGCGATGCTGCCGACGTTCCTCACCAGCACGCTGCACGCCTCCGCCGGGGCGCTGGGCATCATCGAGGGCATCGCGGACGCGCTGACCGGCGTGATGAAGCTCGTCGGCGGGCCGCTGGCCAACGATCCGGCCCGGCGCGGACGCACCGCGGCCGGCGGATATCTGGGCACGGCGCTCGCGACCGGCGCGATCGGGCTGGCCGCGACCGTGTGGCAGGCCGGGCTTCTGCGCGCGGCCGCGTGGCTCTCGCGTGGGGTGCGCTCCCCGTCCCGCGACGCGCTGCTGTCGTCACTCACACCGAATCACGCCTACGGCAAGGCGTTCGGCGTCGAACGTGCCGGGGACAATCTCGGCGCCGTCGTCGGCCCGCTCGCCGCAGCCGGCCTGGTCGGGGTGATCGGTATCCGGGCCACGATGTACCTGGCGGCAACCCCGGGGCTCTTCGCACTCGCCGCCATCCTCGTCGCCGCCCGCGAGTCGCGACGTGCGTGGTCACACCGCACCGCGCCCGAGACTCCGCGCCGTAGGCTCGACCTTGCGGCGCTGCGCCGCGCCGGCATGGTGCGGGCTCTGGCCCCAGTCGCCCTGTTCTGCCTGGGAAACGTCGCCACGACCCTGCTGATCCTGCGCGCCACCGACCTCGTGGCAGGTCCGAATGGGTCGCTGACGGCGGCGACCTCGCTGGCCGTGCTGCTGTACGCCGGCCACAACGTGGTGGCGGCGATCGCGTCGCTCGGCGGTGGCTACCTCACCGACCGGCTCGGCCCCCGGCCGGTCTTCGCGGCGGCCGCGGCAGCCTACGTACTCGGCTACCTTGGCTTCGCGCTCGGCGGCGGTGTCGGTGTAGTCGCAAGCTCGTTCGCGCTGGCCGGAGCAGGCATCGGACTGGCCGAGACGGCGCAGTCGACGCTGGTTGCGCGCCTGCTGCCGGACCGGCTGCGCGGCAGCGGGTTCGGCGTATTGGGCGCCGTGCAGGCCGGCGGCGCACTGCTCGCGTCGGCGATCGCCGGGGTGCTGTATGCGGCAGTGTCCCCCACCGTCGCGTTCTGCTACATCGCCGGCTGGATGGCGCTATCCCTCATCGCCACGGTCACGATCCGCCCGAACTTCTCGAATGACGTGACGGCCCGATGACGGCGGCCGTCACGATTCCCACCACCGAAAGGGCGATCCGATAACCCTCCCACCCGAAACCCGCGTCTTCCTGGTGCGACACGGACGCACTGTGCTCAACGCCGAACGCGACGGGCAGCGGCCGATCATCGCAGCAGTTTGCCGACAAGGTGGCCGAGATCCAACCCGAGAACGCGATCGAGCGCCGAGAACGTCGCGAATTTGGTACCGGAGGAGACGTGCTCGTCGATCTCCAGGCGGTGCAACTGTCCGAGCACCGCCGCGGTGCCGAGCATCGACGCGAGCGCGCGGCCTGCGGTGGCCATGATCTCCTGATCCGCCGGCGCGGGCGGCATGTCGTGCCACATCGCCACCTTGAACCGCCACCGACCCAGTGTTTCGTCGGCGCGGTGCAGCCGGGCGTGCGACAGATCGGCCACATGTCCGTACGAGAACCGCAGCAGCGCAAGGCGTATGGCCGCAGGGTCATGATCTGCGATGAGGTGACGCACCTCGCGATGTGCCCCGGGAAAAGGGTGCACCGCGCCGACGGGAACCACCGCGACGGATTGCCACGGTGGGTCATACCCGCCGGATCGCGCGGCCGCGACCAGCACGGTCAGTCGGCCGGCCGCGATGGCCGCGATCCGATCGGGCGC
>CALANS010000036.1 GCA_937926105.1 uncultured Actinomycetes bacterium
TCGCCGGCTGGGTCAACCCGACGATCGTGATCTTGTTGCTGATGACGATTGCGGCATCGGCCGCGCTGATGGCGTCCAGCTTGCACGATGCAACCGACGTAGTTGGCATCGAACCGGGCGGAGCAACCTGTGGCTACGATGCCACGTAATGCGCCCGCGGGACGGTGGGTATTCGTCACGGCCATCGTCGTGACAGTCGCCCTCGGTCTCGCATCGCGGCAGATCGGATGGGTACCCGCCTGGATCGGGGACGCGCTGTGGGCGGCGACCGCGTACTTCATTATCTCGGCTATCGCGCCACAAGCCCGCTGGTGGCGGCGAGGCGGCGTGGCACTCGCGTTCAGCTACGCCATCGAGATATCCCAGCTGTACCACCAGCCGTGGATCGACCACATCCGCGCCACCACGCTCGGCCATCTCGCACTCGGCACGACCTTCACCTGGACCGACCTTGTTGCATACGCCGCAGGCGTAGCCCTAGCAATCGGCACGACACAGCGCCGATAGCCGATCGTTAGCCGAGGCAACACGCGCGCTTGGCGGCAGTGAGTGGTTGGTGCGCCAATGCCCGTCAGTTCGGCTCGTGTTGCGCAGCAGGTTCCAATTGCCTCCGGAGGACATAACCGGGTCCGGTGACCACCGTGAGGGGAGGTACGTCCTTGGCTATGACCGCGCCGGCGCCGATCACTGCATCATGGCCGATGGTCACGCCCGGCAAGATGGTTGCTGCTGCTCCGACCCAGACGCGGGCCTCTATCACGATCGGTGCCACTGTGATGAACGCGTATCGATCAACAGGCTCAATGGGGTGGCCCTCGGTTATCAGGGTCACCTTCGGAGAGATCATTGTGCATTCACCGATGCTGATGCCGCCAAGATCGAGAAACGAACAGGCTTGACCAACTGAGGCTCGTTCGCCAAGTCGAGTCCCGACGCCAGAGGTGCAGTAAAACGGTGGGTGAACGAATGACTTGTCGGGGTTCGGATCGGCAAATAGTTCACCGAGCAGGCAGTGACGTGAGTCGACATCGCTGAACGGCAAGGCGTTGAGTCGTGAGGTCAGCTCCATCGCGGCTTGGATGCGCTGATACAGCTCGCGCCACTCAGGCGATCGGGTCGGGATGCGGCGTTCGGGCAACATGAGATCGATCCTCGCAGTACGCGCCGACAGCGTTACTTCGACGGTCCTCCGACTCGTACTGCCGTCGGCCACGACGGTGGGCTTGGTCTTGAAAGAGCAATCTGGATCTCGCGCCCCTGGGTTCCCGTAAGCGGAAGGGCAACCGGGATTTCGCGGGTCACGCTGAGGCCGAGGGTGTGGCGGAGGGAGTCCCATCCCGTAGGACCCGTTCGGTGACTGTCGCCGGGAACCGGGCGTCAGACGGAGCTCGCTGAACGCAGCGATGACGGCGGCTTTGATATCGCTGATGTTGCACAAATCGCATGCGGCGCTCTGGCAACCGGCGACGCTGGGCACCGCTCCTGCAACGGTCTCCGCGTAAATTCTTTGGTGGGGCGCATCCTGAGCGCAACCTGAAGTGGATATTCCAGGATGCGCAGGTCACAGACCTACACGTCGTCAGGGTGCGCCTCCGAAATTCCAGGATGCGCGCCGTGTTCGGGCCCGAGTTGCGCCCAGGATGCGCCCGGGTTGCGGCTGGGATGCGCTCAGGTAACGGGTGGCGGCGACGCTGCCGGCCATGGAAACCAACGAAGGCGTCCGCGCGGGAATTCAGGCGTGGGCGAAGGAACTTGATTGGGCCGTGGCGTTTGCCTCCGGGGATCCGGCGCGGCAGTGGGCGGCGTCGTGCTCGATCGCCCGCGTCGTGACGGGCAACGATCCATGGGCGGATTCGACTGCGCTGCATGAGGCTTCGGTCGGCGCGTTCGAAGCGGCGACCACCGATGCGGTGCGAGATCCGGTGCGGATGGCGGTGCTGGGTGCGCGGCGCGCGGCCCAGTGGGAGCGGCAGGCCCGTATCCGTCTGGTGCCGCCGGCCTCGCACATGGGCCACCGGTGGCGCTCCGACGAGCGTGCTTGTAGGGAACACCCAATGCTGCTGGAGCTCATCGACGAGCTAACCCTTCTTGCGGCACAGCCACAGTCAGCACCCCGTCCGCCGTCGCGGATCGCGCCGTGGCTCGGCGCCTCACTGCACAAGGCCGGCTGGCGGTGGCAGCCCGCGCCGGACGAGGTGGTCGAGGGTGCCATCGACATCATCGCGGACGTCGGGCGGGACGCTGCGCCACGGGAGGTCCGGCGGCGCTATCCGCAGTTGCCGGCGGTGGTCGTCAACAATCTCGTGCTGCTTCTTACCGGGTCGAGGATGCGCGACGGGCTCGGCTGGCCGGGCGTGGTGTGGCTCGAAGCTCACCGTGGCAGGCGCGCAGCTGAAACCGACCGTGGCACGCACGCCGTCATACGTGCCTTGGTCGCTGAGCGACGCGGACGGCCGGTCAATTCGATCACGCACGCAAACCGAGCAACACTCGCGGAGCCGATCCCGCTGCGTCCCCGCTCGACGGCGCACGGGCAGCCGTCACACGAGTGCATCGGCCGGGCGGTGGCGTCATGATCAGCCCAGCGCAACGCTACGAAACCGCGGCGGTCAACGCGCTATCGGCAGCTCTGTGGTCGTCGCAGGACGCCGACCGCATGTTCGCGATCATCCGGCCGCGCGACTTCCATCCGGTCGACGACACGATCGCCGCCGCGATGTTCGACCTACGTAACCGCGATGTCGCCTGGTCGGACCCGCTGCTGGTCACCGATAACCTGCACCGCTGGCGGCAGCACTGGAAAGGCCGCGTCGACTCGGGCCGGTTCGGCCTGCCGAAGGTCGAAACCCCGGTCGAGGATCTGCTCGACCCGGACAGGTGGCCGCTGCGGTTCGCCAGCCGCCCGCTGATCTCCGGGCGTGTCTACGACATCCAGATCCACATCGCGAACGTCGACATTGACACCGCCGCACGGGAGATCGCTGCGGTTCGCCGCCACGAGGTCGCCGAGGCCACCATGCACACCGTGCACGAGATCCTCACCGCGCCGCCGCCCGGCTCCACCAGGGCCGAGCGGCAGCAGGCCGTCACCCGCGTCATGCGCGACTATCGCCGCGACATGTTCGCCAACCACCTCTACCCGCGCCGCCCCGACTCACCCGCAAAAGCCGCTTTCGACCTGCACCGTTGACGGCAAATCGGCGACTAGCGCGGATCGCGGGCGCCCTATTGGGGCGACAGGCTCGGCGCGCGCCGGGCGTAAACAGGAGGTTGTCCCATGATGTTGATCGACAAGGCGTGGGCCGGCGCCAGCGTCTTTTTGATGGACGATCCGCTGTCCGGCGGCGACACGGTGACGATTCCGGGGCTCGCCCGGTTCAAGGGCATGGTCTCGGCGTTGGTGCCGTTCGCCCTGGTCGCCTGTGTTTTGGCGGTGATCATTGGCGCGATCATGTGGGCGCTGGGCGGGTTCACGAACAATCCGCACCGGGCTGCGTCCGGCAAGACCACGGTGTTGTGGTCGCTGGTCGCGGCGATCGTGATCGGCGCCTCCGGGTTCGCGGTCGGCTGGGCCCACG
>CALANS010000037.1 GCA_937926105.1 uncultured Actinomycetes bacterium
CGACGAAGGGGTGCACTTCGAGAAGGCCTGGCTCGACCCGGAATCCGGCAAGGTCTTCTGCCTGTCGACCGGACCGGACAAGGAGGCCGTCAAGCGGGTACATGAGCGAGCCGGGCACCCCACGGATCAGGTGTACGAGCTCTCCGTCGAGGTCTGAACGGTCGGACCAGAGACCAGCCCCTCAAGTCGCAGTAGCCGGTCAGCTCACGGCACGACCATGGCCCGGCCGCGGATCTTGCCGTCGGGCAGGTCCTGGTAGGCCTGCGTTGCCTGGTCCAGTGAGTATGTGGTGGTCTCGATGGCGACCTGGCCGCGGTGGGCCATCTCGACGGGTTCGAGCAACTCGCGCCGACGCCCCCACAGCGAGGTGCCGACCTCGCCTGGGCCTCGGAGTGCCTTACGCCCCGAAACCTGCTGCGCCCCCGGCCGACCGTCTATTCAGCGCTGAAGTGGGGCTCCAGGGCGCAGATTTCGAAATGGCCGCCCGCGCTGAGCGAAGCAGGCGCATCGATGAAAAAGAAGTGCGCCATCAGGGACTCGAACCCCGAACCCGCTGATACAGGTTCGCCGCAGGTCAGGGCACGGCTGTTCCTCGTGCCCGATCTCCCTGAGCACGTCAACGCCGAGCCCAACGCGCCCGTGATCCCCATCGGCGCGCCGGCCGTCAACCCTGACGCCGAGCCCACAGCGGCGTAGGCGCTCACGGTGCCGAGCGTTGTCCCGATTCATCGGTATATGACACCGAACCGATGGAAAGAACCGCTCACCGGCTGGCGCGCATGGCTGAAGTCCGGCGCCGTCAGCAATCAGACCCTCGTCCTGCGTATGTACCAGCTCCGACGTTTCGCCGGTGACCACGCACAGCGATCTCCGTACAGCCTCACGCCCGACGACCTCGGCGCGTGGCTCGCTGCGCAGGAATGGGGCGCTGAGTCGCTTCGCTCCTACCGCGCCGCGCTGCGCAGCTTCTACGGATGGGCGCACGCCGCCGGGCACACCGACACCGACCCGGCGCGGCTCCTCCGGAAGATCAAGCCCGGCGCAGCTCGACCGCGGCCCGCTCCGGAGATCGCGATCGACCAAGCACTCGCCGAAGCCGACGAACGCACATGGCTGCTGCTCATGCTCGGCAGCCGCGAGGGACTGCGCCGCGGCGAGATGGCTCGCATCCATTCCGATGACGTCGTGCGAGACGGTACCGGCTGGTCACTCATCGTGCACGGCAAGGGTGGCAAGGACCGAATGGTCCCGCTTCTGCCGACCGTCGCCACCGCGCTCCGGGCACGGCCGCGTGGTTGGACCTTCCCGAACGGAAAGGGCGGTCCGATCACCTCGGCGCATGCCGGCGTGCTCATCCGGCGCGTGCTGCACGGCGCGACCGCGCACCAGCTGCGGCACCGATTCGCCTCGACGGCCTACCAGGCGACGACCGATATTCGCGCTGTGCAGGAACTCCTCGGTCACGCGTCGGTGGCCACGACCCAGCGATACACCGCCGTGGCGGACGGTGCTCTCCGGCGGGTCATGCAGACAGCCGCGTGATTCGTGCGATCGGCAGCGAATGCGCGCATACTGCGCAACACGTACGAACGACACGAGAGGAGCGGTCGATGCACACCTACGATCATGAGCCGCCAATTATCGCCGGCACACCGACATGCGAAACGTGCGGTGCGACGAGGATGCGTGCCGGGGTCGACGGCTTCACGGAATGCCTCGGCTGCGGCAGCCGCTACGCGGCGGCCGACTTCGTTCACGAATGGCAGCTATCGACACCCGACCCCGCAGATCACGGCAGCCTCGCCGACGCGCCAATTGCCCCACCCGCGCCCACAAGTGCCGATCTCAATGACGGCGACGAGGGTGCAAAAAACCGAAGGCGGATCGCCGGCGCTTTTGCGATTCTCGCCGTCGCCGTTGTCGCCGCCTTCATTTACGGAGCTGTAGGAAACAGTCACGACGACAGCGAGACCTCGGCGACGGCCGCGGGGGCATCGTCAGCCCCGGGCAGCTACACGCCAATAGCTACTAAGGTTTTCCGCGGTAGCGGAGACGACGTGATCGATATCGGCGAGTTCACGAGCGCGGCTATTCTGACATTCCGCTGCGGTGCGTGCTCCGGCAACACCGTCGTGCAAACAGACGGTCGCGAAAGTCTTCTGGTCAACACAATTGGTTCCTACTCCGGGTCGCACTTCATCAACATCCGCGACAACAGTATGACCACCAAGATCACCGTGACCGCGACGAGCGCTTGGGATATGTCTATCTCGGATATCACCACGGCACCGCGCGCGGCCAACGGAAACGGCGATGCCGCAATCCTCATCAATCAACCCGGCTCGAAGGCACAGATAACTAATCGCGGTGGCGGCAATTTCGTGGTGCAGGTCTACAGTCTGTCCGGGCACACGGACCTTGCAGTCAACGAGATTGGCTCCTATCAGGGAACCGTGCCGGTCGATGCGCCCGCTTTCATTCAGGTCGAGTCGGAAGGCGCATGGAGCATCGCACTCGGATGACCTGTCAGCCCAGCATCGGGCCGACCTGTGTGGTGGACGCGAATGCCGCCCCGTCTCCACGAGGGAGGCGGGGCGGCATTCTGGGCGCGGCAGCGGCAACTGCTTAGCGTCTCCTGGTAGGGCGTCTAAACGCGGGGCGGCTCGTGCCACTGGCCGGGCTCGTCACCTTGGCTGCGGCTGGTGGCCCAGTAGGCGTGGTCTCCGTCGAGAAGGACCTGGAGGTTCACCGCCGCGTTCTCGGTCGGGGGCTCGCCCCAGACGCGGACGATCACCGCCGGGTAGACCTGACCGGGACGCAGCGCGTTGTGATTCGGCAGCAGCGCGGTGGCCGCCGTGCTCGCGGGCATCGTATCAATCCTGCGCTGGCGGTCGTTGATCGCGGCGACGTCGCCCTCGGTGAGCATGTACAGGACGGTGCGTCCGAGGCTTGGAACCATGGTGTTCTCCTTGCTGACGGGGTGATGGTGTCGGGGCAGCCGTGGAAATATGCCGGGAAATATGCCGGCGCTACGGGGTCTTCGTGGGGCGGTTGGCGACGGCGAGTCCGTGGCCGCCGATGCCGGCGAGACCGAGGATCCAGATGACGATGTCCTTGACGGTGGCCAGGTCGGCGGCGCCGACCGCGACGAGCACGGCCAGCACGGCGAGAGTGAGGACAACCAGGAGCAGCGCGACCACGTAGACGATGGTGCGCGCCCGGTCGGGCAGGTTCAGGTTCATGCTTTGGTTCCCTTCTTGAGAGCGGCCACATCGGCCTTGAGTACCGCGAGGTCGCGGAGAGCGGACGACAGGAAGTTGAGAGTGCCGGCGAGCGCGGCTGTGCCGTCGGGGTAGGTGACGGTGGCCCGCTTCCGGGCTTCGGTTTTCGAGACTCCTTGCGCGATCAGGTTTGTCATTTCGTTGGCGTCCACGAATGTCACTTTGGCCATCAGGTCCTCCAGGAAGTCGGTGCCGGTTGGGGCGGGGCGGTGCGCTGCGATGCGGTTGCGCAGCTTGTTCATGTCGAGGTTCGGATCGACCTTGCGACCTTGCGGCACCGCGGCTTCTTTGTGGCCGCGCCACCGGATGCTGTAGTGGTCGCCGAGCGCCCGGCAGCCGGTGACCAGTGAGGCGTACTGCACCGCCGGCCACGGTGTGGAGCCGCCCGGGTTCTCGCACTCGACACCGATCGCCCGCGGGTTCGCAAAGTCCGGGTCATCGGTCGGGCCGGCGTGGTTGCAGTAGCCGGCGGCGATCACATACCAGACGCCGGACCGTCCGAGACCGAGCTGCGCGAGCGGGCCCTGTAGATCCGAGCGGCCGCCGCGCACCACATGCAGTGACGGGTAGTCGCCGGCGGCCGCGGCGGCCGTGCCGGTGTGGTGCACTAGGCCGCCGAACGGGCCGTTGATGCCCCAGCCGTTCACGCCGCGGGTCTTCCACCCGGGCATCTCCCGGACCGGCAGCCCGGCGCCGCGCAGCACGTCCGCGAGATCAGTGAGCATCGGCACGTCACCCCTTGCCGTTCTCGATGTGTCGGTCGAGGCGTTCCGCGAGGGTTTGCACCCGGTCGGATGATGCCGCCGCGATCGCGGACGCTTTCGCTGCCTCGGTCTCCGCCCGCGCCGCTGACCGTTCGGTGCGGGTGATGGCGTCGCGCATCGACTGGCCGCCGTTCGGCAGCACCTGGTGCTGGATCGTGGCGATGGTCGTGTTCTGCGCGGCCATCTGATCCATCAGGCCGGGCCGGCCCGGCTCGCCCTCCACAGCGCGCAGCACCCGCCCGGCGCGGTGGATCGGCCTCCAGAACAGCGTCACGACGGCCGCGAGTGCGAGAACGACGCCGAGCAGTGTGGAAAGCGGGTCGAGCCAATCCATCAGACCTCCAGGTATGCGTGAGCCCCGCACGACGGCGGGGCTGCGATCGGTGACGGGCCGGCGGGGGACGGTCAGGCGGGTGTGCCCAGCACCGCGGTGAGCGCATACAGGATGTGCGCGTCCGTCACCGCCGCCGGGTTCACCCCGGGCCGCGGTGTCGGGCTGTAGGTGGCCTGCGCGTACTCGTACACGGATGCGATCGTGTCACCCGTGTCCGTCGCAGCGGCGGCGGCGAGCCGGATCCGCACCGACTCCACCTGCTGCTGCCCGTAGCCCAACGTCGCGCCCAACGCGACCATGCGGGCCAGCAGATCCGAGTCGGAGGAAGCGGCGATTATCGACGCCGAGGTAGGAGTGGACATGAGAATGTTCCTTTCGGTGATGTGACTCTTACTCGATGACGGGGGAGCCCGGGTAGGTCGTCGGCCACGGCTGCACGGTTTGCACGACGGCCGCGAAGTTGTGGGTTCCGGTGCCGACCGCAATTCCGCCGAACTTGACGCTCCCTCCGATCCTCGAATCGAACGTCGCGTCGTTTGCGGTGAACGCGGTGGTGTAGTTATACCCGGTGCCCTTCAGCAATCCGCCGACGTTGAAACTGGCGCCGTTAACAGCTTGGAATCCGGTCGGGACGTTCATGAACGTTGTGCCGTAGGGCACCGTCCCCGTGGCGCTTCCGTTGATATACACCAAGCCGTTGATTCGCTGAACGGTGGCGGTGCCGCCGATGGAGCTGACGATGTAAGTTTCGTCAAGCCATCTCGGGCGAGTGTCCCCAACGGTGACGATCCACCCAGACGCCGTCTTGACCCACACCTGCGCGCCCTGGTCCCCGGTTGTGGAGTGGAACTCCGCGCCCTGCGTTGCTGCTGCGACCCACGCCGCCCCGGCCGCGTCGAGCGTCCCTGTGATGTCCGGGCGTCCCTGCCCCCAGTACTGCCGGCGAGACACCGTCTCCCCGTGGAGCACGGGGATCATCGGGCACCTACTAGGCGGGCACCCCGGGGTAGGGCGCCGGCGGGAAGTCGATCAGCTGCGGCAGCACGAGGACGTTCATCTCCGCGATGTCGAGTGTGCCGGTGGTGCCCGTCGTCCCGTCGTTCCGGAAGAACAAGGTGCCGGCGGGTGACCCGTTGCGGTAGTACTGCATCGGCGCGCCGTAGAAGTTCGTTCCCCACGCTCGCCAATGGGCGTTGAGGGCCGTCGTAGCGAGCGACGCCGACGAGCTGGCGTTGGAGAACCTCCAGGCGAGAAACGGGCCGATGCGACGGACCAGGATCTTCCCGCCCGTCACGACACTGAACAAGCCCGTGATGTCCCGCCAGCCCGTGTCCGGCATCCCGGCGTGTAACACCGGGATCATGACGCGGTCCTGGTGGCGTGCTCATCGAGCCCACCGGCCCAGACGAGCGGGGGGGGGGGTGAATGTCAGCATCATGCCGCCTTCCATGTGAGAGACCCGGGGTGTTTCAGGCGATCGCATACCGGTCACCGCCGTGCACGAGAGCGCCGGCCGCGGGCATCGGCAGCGCCGGGGCGTCGGTCATGGCCTGAATGCTGGTGCCGGCCAGGACGTCGAACAGGGTCCAGGTGACACCGTCCGTGGACTGGATGATCGAGACGCCGTCCGTGGCTAGGAAGCGTGCCCCGCCGGTCCACCACACGACGCGTTTCATGTTCGCGGTGCCGAGCGGGTTGACCCGCGCCGTCCACGTCGTCGCCGTGGAGTTGGAGGTGGTGATGCCGCCGCCGTCGCCGACGACGCAGAACATGTTCTGCGTCGGCGAGTGGGCCGCCGACCGGGCGGGGCCGGGCAGGTTCGAGGTTCGGGCCGTCCAGCCCGACCCGTTCGTCGAAGTGGAGATCCGGCCGGCGTTGCCGGCGATCACCGCCAGCGCCGCCACCGTCGAGACGGCGATACAGATGATGTGCTCAGATCCGAGCGCGTTGTTCGTGAAGTTCCACGGTGACAGCCCGGTGGTCGAGTAAGACAGTGTGCCGGTGGTGTTACCGCCCAGGAACATGCCGAGCTTCGCCGACCAGCGGACCGCCCCGGTGTACAGGTTGTAGGCGTTGATGCGCTGCGACGCCCACGTGACACCATCGGTGGACACCGCCCCGTAGCCCATGTAGCCGGCGGCGACGAACCGGCCGCGCACAGGCGACCAGTCGATCGTGTTGAAGCCCTGCCCGGTCAGCGGGGTGGTGTGCTCCGTCCAGTGGATCCGGTCCGGGGACGTGTAAGTGTTACCGTTCGCGCCGGCCGCGCACAGCAAGCCCAGCGACGGCGCCCAGCACATGTCGGATATGTTGCCGACGATCCCCGTCGAAGCGTCGATCGCCGCCTCGACGTCGGCGATCGTGATGAACTTGCTCGACGAGCCAATCGCCACGGCCAGATTCGGCGTGGACTTCGGGATGATCTCGAAGCGGGTCGCCGGCAGCGCCCCGGTGATCTCCGCGCCGATGAACGCCCGCACGGTCTGCGTCGCCGCCCCGACCTCCCCGCCGCCCAGGAACAGCCGGCTCACAGCAGCGTCCAAGCCCCGGACGCCCGCAGGTGGAACGTGACCGTCCCCGAGGCGGGCTGAATCCACACCGTGCCGTCATCCACTGCGCCCGGGTCGGTCGCGCTGATGATCGTCGGATGGCCCGAGCCGTCGCCGAACGAGACGAGCTGGTCACCGAGGTAGAGGCTGATCATGACTGCACCAGGTATGCCATCGCCGGGTCCTTCGTGGCGAGCGCGTCAAACTCGGCCTTGGTTCCCACCCACACGTTGGTGAGCGTCACCGACCCTGCGGGCTGCAGCGCAGTGTCCGCCAGCTCGCCCTGCGCCGCGGTTGCATACGTTCCGGCCGGGGCCCCGCCGAGGTCCTCGTAGGTGAGCGCCACATTCCCGTCGACGTCCGGCAGCTTCCCCGCCACCGACGACACGGTGCCGGTTCCGTCCACGCCGCCCTCAGCGAGCACCGCCCAATGCGCCGTGTCCGCATCGGGGGTGGTTGCGGTCGCCGTGCGGTCCAGAATGCACAGGTACGTGGAGCGGCCGTTCTTCACGAAATCCATGGCCTGATACATCGCCGACGACGACCAGGTGCCTTTCCGCACGAGCCCGACCGGGCCGGGCATGAGCGGCCGCCACGCTGATGTGGCCGTGTCGAAGTACTTTGCGACCGCCATGTCCTATGCCGCCTTCCAGGTGAGCGATCCGGACAGCACCGCGCCGGCGGCGGGCGGCCCCAGGATCAGCAGCTGCGTCGTGGAGGCGTACGCGGCCCACCATTCGCCGACCGAATCCACCAGCCAGCCGTGGCCTTGCGGGAAGGCGGGGGTGAACCCGGCCGGGATCGTCGCCACATGCTCCACCGTGGAGGCTTTCGTCAGCCCGGAGATCGCGCACACGACACGGGTGCCGACCTTCTCGAGGGTGATCGTGCCGGCGGACGCCCCGGTGGTGAGCGCGGCGGTGGCGGTGGTGGCGCCGGCGCCGGCCGCGCCCGGCTTCCACGAGGATGTGGCCGCGTCGTACACGAGCGCGTCCTTATCGACCGCGCCCGTCGTGGCGACGTCGGTCAGGTCGTCCAGCGCCATCGGTGTCGCCGCCCCCGGGTCGGAGGTGTCCACCCAGATCCGGTCCGTCTCGGCCGGGGCCGCGCCACCGACGTGCGTGCCGGTCGCACCCACATCGCCGCGCGGGATCGTGAGCTTCGGCTTCGACGCCAGTGGCGTGCCGGTCTCCTCCAGCGTCACGTCCGTGCCCGGGGCGCCAGTCACTACCGGCTGCCACTCGATCGTGGCCGCCGTTCCTGGGATGCCCTGAGGGATCCCCAAGCTCAGTTTCTGATTCGGGGCGTCTCCGTCGATCGCCGCTGTCGCGGGGTCTTCCGGGTCCAGTGTGGTCACCTGGTCGATCGTGAGCGTGTTCGCCGGGCCGCGGCGGCCCTCACCGAACGCCGCCTCCACCTGGTAGGTGACGCCGCCCATCTCGACGGTGAGCTGATACACGTTCGCGTTGAGCGTGGCCTCCGTGCTCATCGCGTGTATCCCTGCAGCCAGCGGGTCTCGCCGCGCACCCACGTGCGGGGCACCCCGGCGCCATCCACGGCCTCCAGGTCGTAGCCGCCATCGGAGTGCATCAGGCCCATGCGCGCCTTGTCCATCAGGGACCAGGCGATCACCCCGGTGGCGGCGCCGGAGACGTCCACATCCAGATCGATGTGCTCGTCGGATCCGGTCGCCGGCCGCCACTGGCAGCGCCACCCGGACCAGCCATCCGTCAGATCGACCGGCACGCCGGCGGCGTCCTTGATCGTGACCGTCCCGCCCGGCCAGCCGTCGTCGTCGTACAAAGTCACTGGCGGCAGCTGCGCCGGCTCGTTCACACCGCTCATCGAACGGTCACCACCCCTCCTGTGTCGGCGATCGCCTGCACCATGTAGTCGTTGGTGGGCCCGGCGTAGACGTCGGTCCACGTGTAGCCGGTGAGGCCGGTGACATCGACTGAGACGATGCGCACCCCGTCGCGGAAGATGTCCAGCCGCACCGGCGGCGGGTTCTCCAGATCGGAGCCCTGGAACGTGACCTGCATCTGCACGGCGGCGTCCGCCTCCAGCGGGGTCAGCCGCACATACGGGGGACGGGGGAACGCCAGCTGCATCCCCACCCGGAGCGTGGCCCACTCGGACCACAGCTTGCCGCCGGCCGTGGTTTGCCTGCGCACCTGGATGTGCTCGAACCCGGAGTCGTGAACACCGTTCGTTCCGGACACCCGCCAGTAGGCACCGTCCGGGGTGAACGTGAGGTCGTCTTCGATGATGCGGGTCTCGTCGGGGGCGCCGGCGTTGTCGGTGACCCGGCGGCCGTCGAACGCGGTCGCGTCCGCACCCATGTCGAGGGTGGCGATGTTCGCCGCCACCACCGTGTCGTTCACCGCTGGGGCGATGAACGTCGGCGGCGCCGGCGCCTCCCGCAGCCAGAAGAACGAAGACGGCGACCACTCCGACAGGTTGGAGAACGAGTCGGTGGATCGGGCCTGCACCTCGATCTGCGCCGGGGCGGTGAACCCGGCCGTGGGCACCGTCCAGTCGCCCGGCCCAACCCGCGCCGCATCGACCTCGGTCCAGGTTCCGGTGCCGGCCGGGGCGTAGCGCACATCGACCTGCTGCATGTCGTTGCCCGGCCCGTAGTTCGACTCGATCGAAACGACCAGCGGCGCCGCGGCCGACACATCCGACCCGGAGACGGGGGCGGCGATCGACGGCGGGGTCAGCATGCCCGGCCGCTGCAGCACGAAATTGTCCAGCGCCGAGGCGTACGACCCGGAGTCCGAGCCGCCCAAGCCGATGCCGTGCTTCGTGGCCTCCGAGTTGAAGCCATCGGTGACAGTGCGGGCCACGTCCAGCCCGTTCGGCTGATAAATCTGAATCGTGGCGTCCGACGTCGCCACCCGCAGGATCTTGAACGCCGACACCGCCACGTTCGTCACGCCCGACACCACACCCGCGACGGACTTCTCCAGCATCAGATAGCGGTAGGAGCTGGTGCCCGAATACAGGTCCCGGGTCACCGACTGCGTGTAGGTGAACTCGACCATATGATCGAGGCCGTTCCACACGTGATCAACCCGGCGGGTCGGGATGCCGTGCTGGTAGTCGAAATACTCCGTCCAGTCCGGCAGCCTGATCGAGCCGCCCTCGGAGCGGGTGCGGTTGCCCCAGCCGGTGCCATACCAATCCCCGTAGTACGAGTACGACTGGCTGTAGGCACGCTGCCGCAGCCTCCACCAGTTCGCCGTGTCCGACACCCGGAAATACAGTGCGTCCCCGCCGGCGAACCCGGTGTAGGCGTTGGCCTGCACATCGACGTCGCCGACACCGGCCTCCATCACCAGCATCGGATTGCTCGACACCGCCGCCGTCGTCTTCGCAGCCCCCGACGTGCGGGCCCACGCCCCGGCCAGCGCCGACCATGTCGCCCCGGTGGCGCCAACCGCCGAGCCGTTCAGATCCCCGGCGCCGGCGAAATCATCCGTGAACCGCAGCGTCGTCGTCATATGCGTGCCACCACCACAAGCTCACCCTCCACGGGCAGCACGATCACCGTCTGCCCGGCCGCGAGGGAGATCGTCGGCGACCCGGGCAGCCGGGCCGGCACCGCTTTCGTCGCGGCCGGGGTGAGCACCGTCAACGGGCTGACGGTTGCGACAGTTGCGCGCATCACACGACCTCCCACTCCATGGAGAACGGGCCCGTATCGGGCATCGACCAGGAGCGGCCGCGCACCCGGCTCACACCGCCGGCGTCGATCCACTCGGCGATGTCGTCATGCCACAGCGCCAGGAAATCGCCGATCTTCGCCTTGATCACCGTGGTGCCGCGCATCTGCTTCAACGCCAGCTCGTCGCCGTGCAGCACCAAAGAGGCGTAATCCCAGGCGTCCAGGGCGACCGGCGGGGCCGGCACCACACCCAGGTACAGCTGCGACGACGGGCCCACATCCAGGTTGTCCTTGATGTACAGGGTGGAGCCGGCGACCGGCGGGCCGTAGAGGCCCCGCGAGTAGAAGAACCACCGGTTCGGGGCGCCCCACACATCCGTCGAGGTTGCATATTCCGGCTCGACGATGCCCTGCGCCGTGTCGCCCATCGTGAACGTCCACTCGATCTCCCGGGCCGTCACATCGGCCAGCTTCCGAGAGCGCAGCCGGCCGTCCCAATCCGCCCACAGCGGCTCGTGCGCGATCATGCCCAGCAGCTCGTTGGCCACTTTCAACCACGACGCGGGCTGATCCCCGGAGGCGCCCCGGATCGGGAACAGCGGCCACGACCTCGCGGCCGGCAGCGTCGCCGCCGCCGAATCCGCGTCGATCAACACCGGGGCGCCCACCCCAGAAGCAGCGATCACCGCGTTCACCGCATCGACGATCTTCGTTCCGGCCGGGATCGTGTAGGCGTCACCCACCAGGCGCTGCAGCAGCGACAGCACATCCTTACCCGCCGCGTCGAACGTCACCAGGTCCACCCCGGACGGCTCGTCCGGCTTGTCGATCACATACACGCCCAGGTTCCAGCGGGTCGTGATGCCCGCCGCGGTCAGCAGCGCGTAGACGCGGACCCGGTCCACACCCCAGCGCAGCCGCCGCGAGATCCGCAGCCGCACCGCGCCATGCACATCGACCGTCATATTCCGCGACACCGTCAGCGACTCGACATCATCGGAGATGTCCTCGATCACCGTCAGATCCGGGCGCACCAGCTCCACACCGAACCGGATCGAGGTGCCGTCCGTGAGCAGCTGCCTGCGCACCGCGGCAGCGTCGTAGCCGTCGCGGGCCAGCGGCTGCATCAGACCGCCTCCGAATGCGAGACCTCGAGCACGGTGAAGCTGATCCTCCACCGGTCATTCATGGCGTACGGCTCCTCGGACACCGTCGTGTAGGCGCCGAACATGCGGGCCCGGATGAACCGGCCCCGGAAACACAGATGCACCCCGACGTGGGCGTCGATCCAGTCCGCCTCCGCGGCGGTGGCCAGCGTGCAGTTCACCGTGAACGAGCGCTTCTTACCCGGGCGGCGGAAGATCCGAAGCCGCCCCGACTCCATCGCCCGCACATCCGCCGGCAGATCCACCGACTTCGGCACCTGATCCAACGTGGCCAGCTCGAGCCGGTCGGCCGGATCGTCCAGCGCGGTCATCCACAACGTGGGCAGCTTGAGGGTGGCGATCACCGCAGCGCCACCGTGCTGCCGCGCCGCTGCAGATCGGTGCGGGCGGCGTCCCACTCCACCAGCTCCACCCGGGCGGTACGCGCCATAGCGTCGGTGATCTCGCCGTCCCCGGCCAGGATCACCTTCGCGATGTACGCGGTCGGAGCGCTCGTGCTCGCCGCGCTGGCCTGTCCGACGTTGATGCCGCCGGGGCCGCCGGTGAGGATGCCGCGCATGCCCGCTATCGCGTCCTGGAGCGCCGGCGACCGGCGGCGCATGCCGGCGATCACCCCGTCCACGACCGGCACGCCGACCTCGCGGTTCATCACCCCGGACGGCGAGTTGATATCCAGCGTCTTCTTGAACGCCGCGGTCATCGACTTGCCGAGCTCCTCCATCTTCGAGACCAGCGCCGCCTTGCGGGAGTCAAGGCCGGCGATCACCCCGTCCGCCGCCGAGACGCCTTGCCGCTTCATCTCGTCGGCGGTCAGGATCTCCACACCGCCGGACAGGTTCGCGATCGTGTCCTGTAGCTGCTGCTGCTCCGAGATCAGACCATCGACCACTGCCTGCGCGGCGTTGATCCCCGACCGGTACATCCACTCCGCAGACAGCGAGCCCATCTTCGTGCCCGTGCCGAACACCGCCGACTGCAGCGCGTTGATCTTCCGCAGCTCCGCGTCGGTCGCCGACGCCAGCGACGACGCCTGCGCGGCCGCGGCCGGGCCGGCGTCCATCATCTGCTGCCAGGTCGCCTGATTCAGACCGGAGGTGCGCAGCTTCTCCATGTCCTTCGAGAACTGCTCCTCGACGCGCAGCCGGTCCTCGAGCTGATTGATGATGCCCTCGGCGGACACCGCCATGCCCCAGCCGTCCGTGCCCTGCACCGAGGTCACCGACGCGAACTTCACCCAGGTCTGCGTCACCGCATCGACCCGCTGCCGGTACTGCTCCATCACGGCGTTGAGCGCCGACTGGGCCTGCTCCAGCTCCTTCGTCACCTCGGTACGGCGGGTCATCGCCGTCGCCAGATACGTCTCCAGCGCCCCGACCCGGGACAGCGTCGCCGACGAAGCGCCCGCCGCCCGCATGTCCTTCTCCAGCTGCTGCATCTCGCGGTGCATCGCATCCACACTGTCGGTGAGCGACGCCTCGAAATTGTCGATATCCGCGGTGAGGATCTTCAACCGCAACGATCCGAGCTGCCGCTGCGCCTCCGCCCCGAGATCGGCCAGCTCCTTGCGCAGCGCGTCCGCCTTCCGCGGATCCAGACCGTGCGCGAGCGCGTTCTCCAGAGAGCGCTGCGACCGGGCCAGCTGCGACTCGACCCCACGAATGCCGAACTCCGCGACGTCGAACGGCTTCTGCACCGACTTACCGATCCGGTCGAAGGTGCCCTCCACCGTGCGGGCCAGGGCCTCCTGCCGGGTCTGCTCCCGCCGCGCCGCATCATCCGCGCTCTTCTGCGCGTCCTTCTGCGCCTTCTCGGCGGCCTTCTGCGCCGCCGACTTCCCGCCGCCCGACCCGCCGCCCGACCCGCCGCTCGACGTGGACGCAGACGGGGTCACACCCAACGCGATCTTGTTGAACGCCGAGTCCGCCAACGCCGCCCACTCTGACGCCGACTGGCGCGCCATCCGCGGATCCTGCAGCTGCTCCATCAACGACAGCACCCGGGCCAGCACCGGGGTCGCGTTGTCCACCGCGTTCAGGCTGAACGTCTTGTCATCGATCCGGATGCCCTGGATGAACCCCAGCTTGTCCGCGATCGCCTCAGCCGCCGGCACCGACATGCCCATGATCGTGGTGGCCATGGCCACGAACCCGGCGCGCTGCTGATCGGCCGCCGCCCGCGCCGCCGCGACCGCGCCCTCCAGATCGCCAGTGGCCGCGACATGACGGTAGGTGGCCTCCACAGCCGACAGGGCATCATCCCGGTACTGGCCCATCGATGCGGCCAGGTCCCGGCCCGCCGCCGAGGTGAGATCCAGATCGCCCGCCGTGTCGAACAGGGCCTCGCCCGACTTCCGCGACGCCTCCTCGGCGTCACGCATCCCGTCCGCCAGATCCTGCGCCGACGCGTACACATCCGAAACCGCCTGCGAGAACGCCACATCCACGCCCTGCGCCTCGAGAGCCGCCTGCGTGAACGACTTCACCGCGACCGTCGTCTTATCCCACTCCGCGGCCAGAGCCGACGCCCCGGAGCGCTCCTCGTCCTGCCACTGCGCCAGCTGAGACGCGTTCGCCGCCGCCAGCTCAGCCGCCGACGTCCGCTCCACCAGCGCCGCCCGCGCACCGTCCTGCGCATCCCGATACGTGCCCGCGGCGATCGCCGCCTGCACAGTCGAGGCCGCGTTCGCGCCGGTAGCTTCCGCGAGCGTCTTCTGCGAGTCCGACAGATTCGATGACGTGTTCTGCAATGCGTGCATCAACTCGTCGGTCTGCGAAATCGTAGAATTAGTGCCGTTGAACTGCGCGACGACGCTTTCGATTGGACCGCTGCTCAGTGCGGCGGTGCGGTCTTTGAACGCACCGAGCTTGCTCAGAACCGCGTCGAGTTCAGGCCCGCCGGCCTTCACAGCCGACACCATCTCGGTCACGCTCACACCGGCCTGCGTGAACGTGTCCCGGTACTTCGCCAGACTCGCAGCAATTGACGCATCCGAGTTCGCGATCAGCAAGCCGGTATTCTGATCGACCAGCGTGTTGACATCCAGGAGCATTGCGTGCTGCCTATCCCAGGCCGCCGTGAGCTGGTCTACCGCAACAATCGCCGCACCCAAGGCCGCGCCGCGAGACAGTACCCCAGTCAGGCCGCTCAGCCGCGTCTGCGCTGTGGCAGCGGCAGCCCCCATCTGGGAAAGCTCCACGCCCTGGGCGGCCGCGAGGCCGCGCTGCAGCGTCATCTCGTCACGGAACCCGCGCGCCGAGGACGCCAATGACTCGAAGACGCGCGATTGCTGGAACAGCTTGAACCCGGCCAAGGCCGCGACGGCCACCTTCACCGGACCCGGGATCGCATCCACGACGTCGATGACAACGCCGAGCGCGTCAGCGAGAGCGCCGAGGATCGGCACGAGATCCTCAGCGGCGAAGTTCGTCAGATCCGTCACGATCGGCAGCAACTTCTCACCGATCTCTGCCTGCGCATTCTGGAATTGAGCCGTGGCCGACTGCTGCGCGTTCGCCAGCTGGTCGATGTTCTTCACGAAGTCACCCGACGCCCGGGCGCCATCCTGATGGATGATCGCAAGGGTCGCGGCGGCCTTCTCCTGAGCGGTGAGAGCCGAGGCGTTGGTCTTGCCGCTTTCTGCCATCGCCTCCTGCTGCACACGGGCGGCGGAGATGTTCGGGATCACCTTCTGCAGCGCGTCGTACTCGCCGCGCATCGCGCCCGCGATGCGCTCGAGCACATCACCGGTCGTCAGGTTGTTGAAGCTCCCGAGGTCACCGGCGAGCTGCACGACGTCCTTCGACATGTCAACGACCCGGGCGCCAGTGAAGCCGATCTGCGCGAACATGTCACCGAAGGACGAACTCGCCTCGAGAGCGGCCTGCTCCGAGAGCCCCACCGACTTGTACGCGGTTTTGGCCCACGCATCCATCTCGGCGGCGCTTTCGTCGAAGATGACGCCAGACTTACCGACCGACTGCTGCAGATCCGACGCCTGCTGAACCGAGTCCTTCACGAACTTGCCGAACCCGATCGCCGCGAGGGCGCCGGCGGCCATCTGCGCGCCCTTCTGGAACGCCTTGCCCATACGGTCGCCGGACCGCTCCATGTCGCCGGCGAGATCGGTCGCCGAGCGGCCGACTTTGTCGAACACCGGGGAGGCCTTATCGACACCAAAGATGGTCGCCTGCAACGACTTTGTAGCCACAGCTCACCTCCAGATCATCGGGACGGGTTCTTGCCGTAGGCGTCGGCGGCGTAGGCCAGGGCGTGGAAATCGTCCACCGCCATCTCCCACACGTTCATCGGGGTCAGACCCCCGTACAGGTGCAGCAGTGTCGGCAGCCGGGACAGGACAGCTAGTCGGATGTCTGCGAGGAGGGGCCAGCGATCCCCGGCGCCGGCGGCTGCTGCGGGGTGCCGCCGACGGTTGCCGGGCCGCCATCCGCCGGCGGCAGCGTAGGGTCCGCCGCGTCGTCCTCGCCGGGCCGGGCGTCACCCGGGTCAGGCTCCACGCCGAGCCCCTCGAACGGGAAATCCGCGGCCTGCTCCACAGTGAGGACCGAGCCGTCCGGGGCGCGGTCGCCGGCGCGATGCCGGGCCATCCACACCAGCGCCCGGTAGGCCTCCATCAGATCCAGGCTCCGCGACATCGCCACCAGCACCTTGTCATTCGGGATGCCGATCAGCCGGTCCAGCATGCCCAGCCCGGTGTAGACGCGCGCCAGGTCCATGCCGGTGACCCGCTTGAGCTCGATGGTCTCGTTCAAAGTCACCCGGGACAGATCCAGCACCCCGTCCAGCTCGTACGCCCGGTCCGCGCCGCCCTCACCGGTCGGCAGGATCAGCCTCATCTCGTCGCCTCCATCGCCTTATACGCGTCCTCGAGCGCTGACCACACGGCCTCGACCATTTCGTCCTCGTGCCGCTTGATCACCGACCCGAAGAACGGCCGGCCCGTCTGCACCACCCACGTGTCCGCCCCGAACACGCGGTGCCGGAATGACACCTTGTTCTGCAGCCGCAACATCGGCTTGTGACCCTCCGGGATCTTCGCCGCGGTGCCCCGGATCCGCACACCCTGCTGCCGCGTACCGGTGGCCACCGCCGTCGACAAACCCGCCGCGATACCGGCCCGCACACCGGTGCGGCCGCGGCCCGGCCCCGAGGCGACGACCCGTTTCATGTCGTCGATCGTCTCGGCGCCGGCCTGCCGCAGCCGCCGCCGCGTCGCCGTCGCCAGCGACGGCTCGAACGTCTTCATCGCGGCCATGAAGCCGCGGAACATGGCCGGGTCGAACTCGACCCGGAAGTCCGACTCGGCCACGCCCGTCATGCCGCCGCGACGGTGTTCTGCAGCAGCGCGTACGCGAACAGGTCCGCGTCGTCCTCGTACGCCGTGAACGAGAACTGCTGCGTGATCAACTCGCCCTTGTTCGAATTGGGCAGGTTCGAGTCCAGCGCGATCTTCGGCAGCACCAGCTGCAGCGCCTCATCCGTGCCGCCGGCGACCTCGAGGAGCAGCGCCAGCCCGGTGCCCGCCAGGGACGCGTCCCGCAGCGTCACCGCGTCGAACTCGGCGGTGAACTGGCCGGTGATCTTCCGCCGGCCGTACGGCGGCGCCGACAGGCGGGTGCCGCCCGACCCGAACACCGGCACGTTGTCCGGCAGGCCGTTGTCCAGCGTGATCGTCAGATCCCGCACGTTCGACGCCGCGGTGCCCCCAGTGGCCTTCGCCGTCGTCGTGGGCGGCACCACGGTGCCGCCGATCGCCAGCGACGCCGAGAAGAACGTCAGCAGCGTCGAATCGGCCGTGTAGGCGGGGGTGACGAACGCCGGCGCGGTGTCCATGTCCTTGCCCACCCACGACGAGGTGAGCTTCACGAACTCGCCGTTCGACGCGTCGAGCTTCAACTGGTTGCACATCATGCCCGTGAAGGTGTGCGACGCGATCGTGGCCGCGGACGAGCCGATCGGCACACCCATCTGGATCGTGTACGACGGCGGCAGCCCGCCTGCCGCGCACGTCGCCAGATGGAAGTACGGGCCCGGCGCGGACCCGCCCGTTTCGATCGCGCCGAACGCCGCCTCCAGGAGGATGCGGGTATCGACCGAGTCCGCCTCCAGCTCGATGTCACCCGACACGGTCAGGCTGCCCGGCACCCGGCCGGAAAAGCCCGGCCCGACCCGGCCTACCTTCATGCCCTCCGACTGCAGATAGTTGATCTGCTTCTGCAGCGGCGCCGCGGTGAACACCAGGTGCCGATCTACGGTCACGGCGGTGCCGTAGACCGTTTCCTTCTTGATGCCGATCGAGCAATCCGATGGCGCGAATGTCGTCATTGCTTCCCCTTCTTTCCGGTCTTGGTCGCCGACTGGTCGGCCGGCGGATCAGCCGCGGCGTCACCGTCGGATGTCGCCGGCGGATCCGCCGGCACCTGCTGAAAGTTCGGGTTGCTCGAAAGCCAGCCCGCCTCGACGTCGCTGACCTCGACCGTGGCCCCGGCCGGGAACACCCGGCCCGCCACATCCAGGGCACGCCCCGACACATTGCGCATCAACATTTCGCGACTCCTAGTTCCTCACACGGTTTTTCGCTTCGAAAGTGGCCAGCACCTCAACAGTGCGTCCCTGCCCGGTGTCATCCGAGAACGGCGCCGAATCCAGCTCGTGCCCGGTCAAAAGGCAGCTCTGCACCAGGCCGCCGAGCGTCTGATCCACCATGCGGGTGTGATGCTCGACCGCGTCCAGCAGCTCGTAGGCGCGGGCCGACGCGATCTCCTCCTGCTCCTGACCACCCGGCCGGAACACCGAGATCAACACCTCAACCGTGATCGTCTCGACGCGTTGCCGCTGCGGGCCCATCGGGCCCGGCTCCAGGCCCACCACCACCCGGCCCACCGAGACGATGTCCGCCGAGGTCTGGGGCCACGGATAGCCCACCTCGACCTGCACCGCGGTGTCAGCGATCGCCGTGACCATCATCGACTTGAACGCCGTACGGACCGCGCCGGCCGCGGTGGCCATCAGGCGAACCCCGGCAACCGCGGCGTGGCCTGCAGCAGCTCCGCCACGGCGTTCGGCACCGCGAACCCGGCCGGCGTGTACACCACGTCGCCGCCGCCCTGATCGAACCGCGGCCGCGGCCCCTGCCGGGTGCGCCACAGATGCGCGAAAAGCATTGACGCGGCCAGCTTCTGATTCCCCGGCACGGCGGTCACACCCACCGTCACCGTCGCCACGATGTTGCGGCGGCCGGGCAGCCATGCCCGCGGCCACGTCGAGGAGCCGCGGTAGATGATGCCCAGCTCGCCCGCCGGCACAAAGTCGCCCGCCGACAGGGTCGCGCCGGACTCGACGATCGACACCACCGCGGCGAACGGCCACGGCAACAGGATCGCCTCGCGCCCACCATCGGCCGTCTTAGACCGATCGAGCTGCGCCACCGGGCGCGACAGGTCCTCGATCACCGGCACCACCGCGTCGATGTAGCGCTGAACCAGCTCGTCGTTGGCCAGCTCACCGACAGACGTGCCCGCCGATGCTGCCGCCTCACGTGCCTCCGTGAGCGACAGCAGCACCGGCGTTGGCGTCGTCATCGTCAGTCGCCGGCCGTGCCGTCACCGGCGCCGTCAGAGCCGTCGTCAGCCCCGCCGGCGTCGTCGCCCGCGGGCGTGTCGGCCGGCGCGGCGGCGCCCTTGCCGCCCTTGCCGCCCTTGCCCTTGGCCGCGCGCGTGGCCTTGCTCACATCGAGCAACGCCTCGGTGCGCTTGATCTCCGCCTGCACCTCCGCGAGGCGGTCCTTGCGGCCGGCGTCCTTGTAGGCCTGCGCCTCGCGCTGCAGCCCCTCGAGGTACTCGGCTTGGGTCTTGCGTGCCGCGGCCGCGGCCGCGCTTTCGGTGTTCGACATAGAAACCTCCAGTTGTCGATGAATGGGGAGCGGGGGAGCGGCCCCCGGGCGCGACCGTCACGAGTCGCGCCCGGGAACCACGAACGGTCAGCCGAAGGTCGGCGTGACCAAACCGGTGCCGGTGATCTTGCGGTGCACGGCCTTCGACGAGTCCTGCACCCGATCGAAGATCGCCGCGAAATACCCGTAGAGCACCAGGTCCACGCCGAGCTTCTTTGCCTGCGTCTGCTCCGCGCGGATGAACATCGGCGCCTTCGGGTCCTCCCACAGGTGCGCCTCCTGCCGGGCCACCAGGTACACCTCGTCCTGGTTGGTGCCCGTGCCGAGGTTGGTCACCACATGGTTATCGGTGACCACGGCGCCGCCGTCGGGCAGATGCCCGCGCACCCCCGCCGGGTAGGCGGCGGCCGCGTCCGTGCCCGCCGCCTGCCCGGGCACGCCCTGGTTGATGAACGGCCACGCCGTGGTGGTCTGAGCCTTGAGCCATGCCCAGCGACGCCCGTGCATCAGGGTGAGGAGGTCGCCCTCGTCGAGATCCAGCAGCGCGGACTCCACACCGGATGCCGCCTCCTGCACCTTCGAGTACAGCTTCGCAGCCGTCGGCGCCGCCTCCGTCCACGTCGCCACCGTCGCCACCGCCGCCAGGCCCCACGTCGCCGAGTTGAGGAGCTTGTCGTCCAGCTTCGAGTTGTACGACTTCATCAGGTCCTCGAAGACGATGTCCTCGGTGCCGAGGGAACGCTCCACCGCCTGACGCGAGATCGTCTGTGCGCCGGCGTTCGTGCGCACCGACACCGAGATCATCTCGTCGTCGTAGTCGGTCTCGGACACCGCCGACAGCTCCGACGTCTGCTCGTCGGCCGACGTCGAGGTGGTCTGCCGCGGGATGTAGACGGTCATGCCGGTGGCCGGCAGGTCGTGGTGCCGGCACTGGTCGGCGAACTTCCGGCCCGCCTGAGCCTTCGGCGCGTACAGATCGACCAGGTACTGCGGCACGACCAGGCCGGGCGCGCCCGATGTGGTCACACCCGTGGCCGCCCGCACCAGCTGGTCGCCGCGCAGGGACCGCTCTTCCCGCTCGTGCTGGTAGAGCCGCTCGCGTGCCTGCCGGTTGCCCAGGAAATCGGCCGCCACGTCGGACAGGAACCGAACGCCCTTCGGGTCGGACTGCTCCGTGTAGGTGCGGGCCTCCGACACCACGACAGCGCCGCCTCGGGGCAGGACCTCACGGGTCTGCTGCTGGGCCGCCTCGTCGGCGCGCTGCGCCGCTTCCTCGGTCTCCATCGGCGCCAGACGCGCGTCCAGGGCGGCGATCTCGCCGTCGAGGCGGGCCCGCTCGGTGTTCGCCGCCTCGGAGCGCTCCGACTCGGCCTCGGTCGGGTTACGCTGTCCGTCCGCGTCGCAGGCCGCCAGCACCTCCCGGATGATCGTTGACTGCGCGGCACGCTGGGTCACCAGCGCCGCACGCTCGGCGCGCAGCCGCGCCAGCACCTCTTCGAACTTCATGGCATTTCCCTTCTGAGTGGATGATCGGATTGCGCCGGACATACAGACGGGTCGCCGGCCCGGGCCTTGGCGCGGGGCGGACGGACGCGAATCGTCGCGGCAGGGGATCGGTCAGAGTGCGTGCGCCAGCAACTGCAGGCGACGGCGCCGGCCGAAGTCTTCCGGCGCCGCACGCAGCGCCGCCGAGGTGTAGGGGTTCGCGCCGTAGCCGACGATCGCCACATCGCCGCGATGCAGATCGACCTCGTCGATGCGGTACTCCGTGTAGTCCGGGGACCACTGGCCGCGCACGATGCGGAACGCGAACGACATCTCGTCGTACAGGCCGGCGCGGAGCTTCGGCGCCGCGTAGGCGACATCCGCGTCGGCCGGGTCGAGATCCGGGGCCAGCACATGCAGGCCCTCGTCGATCTCCTCGAGCTGCAGCGTGCCAGTCAACGTGCGGGCGATCCGCCGCATCTGGTCATGCCCCAGGACCAGGGGAACGTCAAGATCTACCCGGGCCAGGGTGCGCGCGAACGCCCCGGCGGAGATGATCTCCGTGTACGGGCCGAAGAAATCCCACATCTCGTAGCCGCGTTCCGTCGCCGACGCGATCCCGTCGAACGTCAGATGCCCATCAGTGGCCGCCTCGCGCAGCTCCACGCTCGCCAGGTGCGCCGACGCCCGGGCCAGCGACCCGGCCGGCTCCGCCATGCGACGCTGCCGCGGCCGATCCGCCCGCTGCGCAGTCTCCGCGCTCCGCAGCTGCGCGGCCTCCGAAATCGTCCTCACGCTCACGATGTACCTCCCGGCTCGAATGACGGACCCGGCAGCGCCAGGGACGCGCCGAACTGCTCATTGACGATCTGCCGCGCCTCGTCCGACGTGATGACCTTGCCGACAGACAGGTAGATCTGCTGCAGCGCCCGGGCAAGATCGGCCTGCGCCGGCGCCGGCGACAGGCGATCGAACTCCGCCAGCTGCGCCTCGGTCAGCGGCGGCAGATTCCACAGGTCACGAATCTCGGACGGGGCGCGCAGCCGATCCCGCACCTGCTGGCCGAACATCGCCGACACCGTCTGCGGGTCCATCCGCAGCAGCGCATCCGAGTTCAGCTTCACGTACTGCGGATCACGGATCATGCCGTGCGTCAGCGCCTCTTCACGCCGGGCGATCGCGGGCCCGAAGTTCATGATCAGGAACTGCAGGTTCCGTTGCACGATGTTCGCGTACGTCACCGACGAGCCGCCCGACACCATGGCGTCGATCAGGTCCGCCGGGCAGCTCATGTACCGGGCGATGTCCGGCAGGGTCGCCTGCTGCGCCGCCAGGAACTGCGTGTCCGCCTTCTGCGCGGTCATCGGCGAGAACTCCCACGCCTTACCCGCCACCCAGATATCGCCGCCGGACACCGCAGCCCGATACGACTCCTTCGCGTCCAGCGCCTCGGCACGGGTCAGGTCCTTGGAGTTGTTCCGCAAGATCCCGGACGGCACCGCCGAGTTCGTGTACCAGCCGACCGTGAACTCCTGCGCCGACGTTGCCTGCGAGATCGCCAGAGCCGCATACGCGATCGGAGACAGCCCAACGGCCAAACCGGCCACCGTGTACTGCTTCTCGTGCCAGATCTCATCACGGTTGTACTTCGTGCCGCCGTACCAGTAGGTCACGACACGGTCCTTGTCCTGGCGAACCGTCACGTCCCGCGCCGGGATCAGATCCACCCGCGCCGGCCGGTTCGCGGCGTCCCGCGCGGTGATGATGCCGAACGTGTTCCCGAACGTGTCGAGGTCCTGCTGCGTCGAGTACATCCACTCCATGTAGCGCACGTCCGAGCCGCCCGGCTCGGTCAAAACCTTCGGCCGCGGCCGCTCGTACTGCACGCCGTTAACCCGCACGAACACGTCGAGCGGCAGCGTCGAGAGAAGATCGGCGCGCAGCCGTGTGCACGCCCACACTGCCGAGTTCCGGCGCGCGTCCTCCACGGTCGGCGCGGGGATCGACAGGCGAGATGTGCGCGGCGGGATCAGCTGCGACTTGGCGTCACGCCGCTCGCGTGCGAACAGAAGGCTCACCGGCGGCGACCGCCCCGGCGCGCCAGCGCCCACGACACCGCCAGCAACGCCGCCCCCAGAACGACGAGACCGAGACGCCAGTCCACGACCGCGGCCGCCGCCACGATCGCAGCCAGCCCGGCCGATTCGAGAATCGTTGTAATGACGTCCATTCCGCCTCCGATCAGAAGTAGAAGTCCGGCTCGGCGTCGTCGCCGTCGCTGCCCAGGCCCCAGCGGGCGCCGGTCACCGATACCAGCGGGCAGATGTCGGTGTCGCCGCGGCGGTTCCACGTCCACCCGGTGTCCGTCTCGCGCTTCGTGGCTCCCGCCACCGCGATGTTCAGAGCCGCCTGGTCGATGTGGCGCACCCGCTCCGGCACCCGGTCGTACAGCTGAGCGCACGCCGTGCGCATGTCACCGGACGACATCACCAAGCACTCGAGGCCCTCGTCCTCGAGGTCGGGCCGCAACTCCGCCGCGGCGCCGTTCGTCAGAATGATCGGCCCGGCCAGCGGCCGGGTCGCCTTCAACTGATGCAGCCGGCCCAGCAGAGCCGAGGTGCGGAACCGATCGTGGTAGACGACCTCGATGTGCTCCAGGCCGTCGGCGCGCAGCCCGGCCGCGCCAATCGCAGCACGCGACCGATCCGGGGTGAGGTCCACCGCCAGCCAGCGCGGCACGTCCGGCGGGATCACCGACGCCGGGTCAGCCGCGGCCATCCAGTCCTCCACGGCGATCACCTGCACAATCGACACACCGTCGCGCCACTGGTTGAGAAACGCCCTGCGGAACTCGTCCTCGTTGTCGTCCTTCATCCCATCCCACGTCGCTGCGACCGCATCGAGCGTGACGGTGTAACCGATCGCCGGCATGCATGCGAGCCAAGTCTTCGGGTCCGAAGGATCGGCGTCGTCCGGGGCAGACCACTCGAAGTAGGCCACCCTGCCGGGCTGCCCGTCGATCGACCTGGCGCGGCCGCGAGTCACCTTCGGCTTGAGGTAGGTACTGCGCCGGTTGCCGGCGGTGGACACGACCCACAGCTGCGGTTCCGGCCGCGTGATCATCGCCGGGCGGAACGCCTGCTCCTTCGTAGCGTCGACCTCGTACCAAGCCTCGTCCGTGAACGCGAGGTCCAGAGTCGCGCCGTGCCCGGCCGCATCATTGCCGGCGTCGATGCCGTACCGCGACCCGTTGGCCCAATACAGCGCCTCGGAGTCGTTCGAATAGCGGACGCCACGGATCAGCCGGCCGAACGGCGACTTCTGCAACGCCGGCACATGCTCGTCGGCCCACTTCGCTCGCGCCTTGCCGCGGGTCTGCGCCGTGTACACGATGTTCTGCGGACCGCCGAACCCGAACGCCCGATGCGTCGAAACACCAAGCTCCAACGTCGTCTTACCCGACTGGCGCGGCGTCAGGAGATCAATCTCCGAGTAGTACAGCCGGCCCGTGGCCGGGTCGATCTCGCCGGCCACGTCCGCGACCAGCTGCTGCCACGGCATGAACGGCGTACCGAGCGCGCCACCGGCCACCGCGATCTTCGGCCCGATCGTCTCCCGCGTGGGGTCCCGGCGCGTCGCGAACCGCGGCGGACACGCCAGCGCCGGCCTAGGCACGCTTCATGGCGGCGAGCAGCTGCGACAGCTCGTCGTCCGTCTTCGCAGACAGCTTCCGAATCTCCGACAGCGTCGCCACCAGCTGCCGGGCCGCCCCGGCCACCGACGTGCCGGCCGCCTCATCGATCTCCTGCGCCAGCGCCACGGCCACCGCGGCCAGAGGCGGCACACCCCGCGAACCCTCGTGCAACTCCAGCTCGGCGATAACCGCCGCCTCGACCTGCCCGGGTTCCTTGCCTGTCCCGCCTTCGGCCTCCGCTGTCGCATCCGCCGGCGGTTCCGTCACGCTTACGGGCGGTGTTGTCTCGCTCGCCGCCGTGCCTGTATCGGGCTCCATCGCGGCGGACGCGTCGCGCGCACGCTTCCGGGCACGCTCCTCGGCGCGCTGCGCGGACTTCGCACGGGTGCACTTCCGGCACCGACAGCCCTTCCGATACCCGCCCGGCGTGCCGTGGTGGATCTCGGACGCACGCCGCGAGACGGTGCGGCCGGCCGGCAATTCAGCATCGGTCACGTCGGCACCTCCTGAACACCCCTCAGACGGTGTGTTTCCGCAGGTGGTGGGTCCCAACTCGTACAGCCGTGGGGACAAAAAATTGGCAGACGCGGGGTGAAGCGTCCTCGCAGGTCACCAAAAAACCGCAGGTCACAGCGCTGCCGCGAGTGCGACTGCGAGTTGTCCCTACTGTTCTGTCACCAGTTCTCGGAGCGCACCAGGCGGCGCCTGGTCACGTTCGCCGACCGCGAGCTGTTGCACCCGAGATGCGCCGGCACCCAGTTCGACATGTCCCTCGGATCCGCGCCGACACCGACCTCGATGCGGTGATCCACGGTCGGCGACAGCCGGTGACGCACCAGGTCGAAGCGCAGCGCGCCGCCGCACCAGAAGCAATGCGTGAAGTTGCGCAGGAACTCGCGACGGTCACGCCGGTATTCGTAGGTCACCAGATCGGGGCGACGACCAGCCATGCCGACCACCCGCCGATCCCGGCCGGTCCTCCGCCTGTGGGCTGACGCCCGGCCTACAGCGCGCGCTGCCGAGGACGGCGCTGCGACCAGGAGACGGAGAACCGGTGGCCTGTACATCGGCCTACCCGGAAGATGCGAAACGCCCCGGTGATCACCGAGGCGTTCGGGAATTGGACCCACTCATTCCCACTAGATGGCAACTTACGCAGAATTGTCAAGGATGTCCAGCATCGCGCCGTGACACGCGCGGCGTGTCACGGCCGGGAGCGAACCCGAACGCTAGCGTCGCCGCGGTCGTGGAGCCGGCAGCACGCCGCCACGGCTGCGGACCACCACACCGGTGATGCTCACGCCACCGATCGACATCCGCCCGAACCTGGGCGGCATCGTCGTCCTCCACCTTGATCTGCGCGCCGCACGCGCATGTCTCCTCGAGCTTCACCGCCGGCGCTTCCGCTCCCGGGCCCGGGCCAGCTCGAGCACCTCGCCGAGACGCCACAGCGGTGACCCGTCCGGCCCGATACCGCGCTGCGCCAGCCGGCCGCGGCGCACCCAGCCGGCCCACACCTTGTCATTGATCACGTACCCGTACGAGATCGGCAGCGCGTCGAGGATGTCATCCCGGGTCGCCAGGCCCGCGGCCGCCTCGTCCAGCAGCGCCGCCCGCCGAGCCGGCGCATCCTCCACGACCCGCTCGCACTTCTGGCACAGCGCCGAGCCCGCGCCGCCCCGGGCGAACAGAGCGCCGCCGCACACCTCGCACTGCCCGGCATAGGCGACGGACGCCGACGGATCCAGCACACCGCGGCCGCGACGCACCGCCGCGGTGATGTCGTGCCGGATCCCGCGGGCCCGGGGATGCCGACGCACCCGGTCGAGCCGGGCCAGCAACCACGCCGCCATCGCCGCGAGCTGCGTCGCCTCACCGCCTCGATCGTCCGGCCAGCCGTCACCCTCGCCGAGATCCAACACCGCCAGCGCCAGCGCGGCCCGCAGACCGTCCAGCGCACGCCGAGCCGACGCGTCGAACAGCAGCGGGCCGGACGCTCCACGGCCGCCGTTGCCGGTGCCGGACTGGCCCAGGCGGGCGAGCTGATCCTCGAGCTGCGCCGCCAGGCCGGGCACCGCATCCTGCTCCCACGGCAACACCCCAGCCGCCGGCGCCCGGGGCACGAGCTGCTCCAGGGCCTCACGTAGATCCAGAGTGCAGGGCGGGCACAGCAGCGCATCACTGGACTTCTCACCACACCCGGGGCAGACACAGGCAGGCCTGACAACGCGACTCACGCTGATCTCCTGCGTCCACGGCGCCGTGAGCGGCGGCCGCCTGCCCGTGCCGTCCCGGCCTGTCCCGGCCCATCCCGGCCCGTACCTACCAGTCCAGACCTGTCCTGACCCGACCCGGGCCCGTCCCGACCCGACCCGGTAAATCTGGATCCTGCACCCCTCGGATCGACCGGAAATCTGTCGATCGGCGGCGCCGGCGTGGCCGGCGTCGCTGTGCGCGTTCCCCGGCCGGTGGCCGGGCCGCTGCTGTGTTCATCGCCTTCACCCGTGTGCGGGTGGTCGTGCGTGCGCGTTCCCCGGCTGGCTGCCGGGCCGCTGCTGTTCGCGTTCACCGACTGGCTGCCGGCCCGCTGATCCCGGGCGACCACAACAGTGATGCCCAGGTGTTTCGCGATGAACTCCGCCGACGCTGGTGAGTAGTGCGGCGGGGATGGGGGAGTGAGGAGGGGACGGTCCCAAGTCTCGGCGGCCTGCCGAGACGAGTTGCACGAGCGGCAGGCGACCACCAGGGTCTCCGCGGTCGCCTTCTGGTCCGTCTTCGTGACCGGGTTCAGATGGTCATAGGTGCCTGATCGGGCGCTCTTGCGGTCGCCCGGGCCCCACCAAGTGACCACGCCGCACCAGCGGCACTGGTCGCCGTCACGCATGCGCACGACGGCGGTCACCAGCGGGTTGGTGTTGTCGTTCTTGCGCTGCCTCTCCGCGGCGATCTCCGCCGCCAGACGCATGTGCATGAACTCCGGGTCGGCGATCAGCTCCAGGTGTGTGAAGCCGCCGATGTCCTTCTCGCCGACGATCAGGCCGGTGGTCTTCCCGATCCTGATCAGCTCCGTGGTGCGGGCGCCGCCCATCAGGCTCGCCGTGCCGGGGTCCACCAGGTAGTCGGTGGTGAACGCGGCCGACTGCAGCATGCAGCGAGCCAGCCAACCGAAGAGCTCGTTCACCGTGCGGTCGTCGCCCAGCACCAGCGCCTTCATGACGGCGGGGTACAGGGCGGCGTTATCGCCGGTCTTCAGCCACGGCACGGACAGTGAGCCTTTCGATCAGGAGGCGGCAGAGACGGCGGGCGGGCCTACGGCGGCCGGTCCACCCGATCGCCCGGCCACGGGATGACGGGCGCCACGGCCGCGCGCTTCAGCACCGGGATCACGCGCTCGCCGAGCGCCAGTCGCTCGACGTACATGCCGCGGCGCGCCGCGTACTCCGTCGCCTCGTCACGCGCGGCGAACAGCACCAGCCGGCTACGCTCGCGCGCACCTTCCCGGAACCCTGAGTGCGCCGCCCAGACGGCCACCGGCGCTTCCGGCTCGTCATCACCGACCCTCGCTCGCCACGCCTCGGCGAGCGCGTCCACGGCGCGCACAGCGCCGATACCAGCCAGCGCGGCCACGATCCACGCCGCGGCCCTCACTGGTTACGCTCCCGAAAATCGGGCCACACCATGAGCGCCGCCTCGGAGACGATCGTGGCGGCCCGGGAGGCGCCCAGCGCCTCGCGCTGCTCCTGCGTCGGCTCGCCGAACTTGCGCCAGCCGAGGGTGTCGCGCACCTCGTCGATCGCGACCAGCACGGCACGCACCGCGTCCTCCACGTCGCCGGCCGCGTCGGCCTGGCGCAGCGCGCCGGCGAGTGATCTGCGGGCAGTGGTCATCGTCATCACCAAACACCCCGCGCGGAGTGACCGTCGGTCGGGTCGAAGGCCGTCGCCCACATGATGGCGATGCGAAGGCCCCCGTCCGGATCGGCTCCGAGCATGCGCATGCGCGTCGCATATCTGTCGTACTTGGCTGCGCGCTCGAACGCATCACGGTCGATCAGAATGAGGAGCCGCGGCTGCAACCAATTGCGTATCCGCCGAATCACCGAGGATCGCCGCCGTTCGCCAGTTCCAGCAGCACGTCGGCGTGGCAGGGCATGTCGAGATCGCACCAGCAGGCCAAGTCACGGCCAGCGAGCTCGGTGCGGATCCGATCCAGCAATGGATAGGTCCACTTGGCGCGGCCACGATGGCCGTCGGCGTACCGCCAGTTCGGGTACTCCAGATAGCCGCGCCGCGCCAGCACCTCGAAGTCCCGGACGACTAGTGTCGCTACCTGCCGCTCATCCAGCGACGGATACTGCCCGGCGACGTCGGACAGCGAGATCGGGTTGCCGTACAGCGTGCGCCGGTCCACGATCACGGCGTCGGGATGCTCGGCGCGCCACGGCTGGGTGCGCGTCATCTGAATGCGTTGAGGCATCACGCGTCACCGCCAGTCCTTGGCCGGCGGCGTCGGGATTGTCACCGATCGTCGATGCCGCGCGCGCCACGGGGTGCGCACGGGATCCGGCGCAGGCTCGTAGATGATCACGGGCTTGCGCGCCTCGGCCGCCGCGCGATCGATCGCCTCAATCACGCCGCCGACTGTCACGCCGCGTATGAGCACGGTCTGTCCGGACCGCAGGAACACGGCGATGTGGTCCTCGTGGTGCTGTTGCACGGCGGCGATGTCGGCCGGGGCCACCCATGCGCTTCCGATGCGGATCACAGGGGCACCTCCGCGTCGCGGAGCCGGCACCAGTGCGCTGGTGCGCGGGTGAGGACCTCGCGGGACTCCCGGTTACAGCACGGCTCGCCGATGGGGGCGTGGCAGTACTCGCAGGGCACCGAGGTGGCCAGGAGTCGCTGTTCTCTCATCTCCGCCCGGATCCGGCCCGGGCCCACCGCGTAGACGGTCATGACGCGGCCCGGTGCAGCTTGACGTGATCGAACGCCGCGGCGATAGCCGCCGGCCACAGGTCGAAGGACGACACGTCCCGGTCGCACGCGGTGCAGATGACGGCCCAGTCGCCGATGTCTCGGCGGACCTCGACGTGTCCGGCGGCGCGTATGCGGCGGCGCCGGGCGCGGGCCCGCCAGATCGCCTGCTGCCTTTTCATCGCCGCCCGGCACGGGTCGCAGATCGGTTCGCCGCGCCGCTTGTGCCGGTTGAACCCGGTGTAGGTGCCGCACTCCGCCCGGGAGCGCCGTTTCAACACAGTCGGCCGCGGCGGCGCCGGCGGCGCTGCCGGCGTGACGGTCGCCCGGGTGGGTTGGGCCGTCCGGGCCGGCGGGGACGCCGGGACGGGCAGCAGCTTGAGCCGGCCCTCGGCGAGATCGTCGAGGACCCGCTCCACCCGGGACACCCCGACGCCGAGCCGGGCCGCGACGTCGATCGCGTCCAGGCCCACGTCCAGCAGCCGCGCGATCGCGGCCGTCGTCTCAGTCCTCGTCGGTGTCATCGCCCGGCCCGTCGTCATCGTCCGGCTCCTCGCCGTCTTCGTCGTCGTCCTCGTCCTCGTCTTCGTCGTCGTCTTCGTCGTCGCCGTCGTCGCCGGCGGCGCGCTCGGCGAGCTCGGCACGCACCTGCGCGATCCACTCCTGCTCCACCTCGGAGAGGCTGTAGCCGAGGGACGCGAGGTGCTCGAGGTAGGCGACCGCGATCGCCGAGCCGGCGCCGCGGATGATGCGGATCTCGATCCGGGCGGCGCACGACGCCCACAGGATCGCCGTGTGCCGGGTCGGCGGCTGCGCCCACACAAACTCGCGCACCGCCTGCGCCGACGGCTCGACGGTCAGGCCCAGGATCGGGGCGAGCTGCTGGCAGTCGTCCCAGTACGGTTCCGCGACCGACCGGTACGACTCCGCGTCCCGGCGGGCCGCCCGGGCCAGCGCCCACTCGAGGACCTCCCGCGGCTGGTCCTTCCGCGCCACCACGCTGCGCAGGAACTCAACGCGCACCTGCCGGGCGGTCGCCCACCGGGCGGCGAACTCATCCTCGGCGGCCTGCTCCGCCTCGCGCGCCGCGATATCCTCCGCGGACATGTCCGGGTCGGTGCCGATCGTGTTCACGTGCCCGTTGGCTTCCCAGTCGAGGCACACGTATTTCTTCTCGACCTTCGGCTCGGAGCTGTACCGGTTCACCGACAGGTACACGGCGTCGCCCGGGCAGCGGCGGTGCGTCAGCGCGGTGATCTTCTTCCCCTGCGGGGAGCGCAGGTCCTCCAGCAGCGCCGGCCGCTCCGTCGAGTCCCATCTCGAGGTGCGCGGCCTCTTTGTCGTCACGGTGAGCCCGGCGTCTTTCGCCTCCTGGCGGGCGGCGGCCATCACCTCGGCGGTCTTGCGTTCGCGGCGCAGATCCGCGACCTCGTACTCCGTGTGGCCGTTCGTCGTGGCGGCCAGGAGCCGCTTCACCGCGCCGGCGTCGTCCTGGAACTCGACCAGCGCGGCCAGGTCCTCGAGCGTCGCTTCACGCTCGTACGCCTTCTCGGCGAGATCAGTGCGCAGCGTCGCCGCGGCGCGGGCCATCTCGACCCGCTGCACCGGGCGTGCCGTGGCCCGGGCGACCGCCTCCACGTCGATACCGAGATCGAGCATGATCTGCGTCGCCCGCACCTCCTCGGCGACCGTGAACCCGTCACGCACCAGACCGGTCACGGCCATGGTCTGCGCCGTCTGTCGGGCGGAGGCAAGATCCGGGCGCACAATGCACGGCAACACGGCGCCGGCGCGGGTCGCCGCGGCCTGCCGCCGGTTCCCGTCGATCGCCACATGCGTCACACCCGCCGGGAAGGTGTGCCCCTCCACGGTCTCGACCGGGACCACGATCAGGGGCACCAGCACACCCACCTCGGCGATCGACGCCGCCAGGGCGTCCAAGCCCCGGGACGCGTCCCGCACGTTATCCGGGTGCTGCGCCACCACACCCGGATCCAAATCCATCACAACAGCCTCGGCAGCCATCACTACAATTCCTCCACTTTCCTTCACAGACAACAGGTTTCAGCCCACCCGCCGGTTACGAGTGGAGCGGCCATCTCCGTTTCACCGGGGCGATCCGCGGCAGCGGATGCACATCCAGCACCAAGTACTTTTCGAACTCCACATGCAGCGCCGCACCCGCCAGATACGGCGTCTGACAGCAGTCACACCGGCCATCCGCGGCCGCCTTCCGCGACGTGGTCATTGGGTGTCACTCGTCTCGGACGCGGGCGACCAGCCGAGCTCGCGCATCATCTGATGCATCGCCTCGGCGCTGACCCGGTAGACGCCCGGCTCGTCCTGGCGCAGATGGCACCGCTGAGTTGTGCCCGGGTGCGACCAGTAGACGCCGGGTAGCTCGACCGCCTCGAGCGCTGATCCTGAACGCTCGTCCAGGGGAGCGAGATCCAGCATCCACGCCACGATCTCGTCCAGATCGTCAGTGACGAGATTGGCCATCTTCGCCATCAGTTCCGGCTCCTCGCCATCGCGGGTGAGGATCGCCGTGCGCTTGCCGGCCCCGGCGCACCAGCCCAGCTCGAGGTGCGCGGAGCGGCCGGCCGGCAGCAGCAACACACACACATCCGCCCACTGCATCGCCTCGAAATCCGAGCGGAACCCCTCGACCGCGCGCGGATGCTCCAGGGCGGCGACGTACTCATCTGCCGTCCACGACTGCCAATCCGGATCGATCTCCGACCACGCGAACCCGGTCGCGTTCGGCGGGTTCCGGAAGTCGTAGACCTCGTGACCCGCAGACCGCAGATGCGCGACCACCGCCGGCTGGCCCGGGTGCCGCCACGACGACGCCAAATAGATGCGCGCCATCACCGATCACCCGCCTCGAGTGCGAGCAACTGCCGCGGCATCTCGCCGGCCACGATCGCCCGCTCTACCGCCGGCAGGATGTGCTCGGCGACCGTGGCGCCGTCCGGCATCACCGTGTACGGCAGGAACTCCTGCTCGAACGTGGTGATTCCGGTCTCGATCACGTCGAGCTTCGCTTTGATCGCCAGCGTCAGCGATCGCCACCGGCGGCGCACTTCGGCCTCCATCGCCTTCGTTGCTTCCGGCTGCTTGCGGCGTCTCCCGCCAGGCGAGACGGTGAACCCCTCCCAGTCGGTCGGCACCTCCAGGTTGAAGCGGATCGTGCGGCTGTGCGCGATGAACGTGACGAACGCGCTCTCGCCATCCCAGCCGGTCGCGAAGCTCCCCGCGCCGTACTTGCGGATCAGACCGGCTATCTCCATCTGGGAGCGCTCCGGCGTGACCGTGGTGCCCTCTGCGTACGCCATCACGCCACCGCCTCGGCCAGGGCGGTCAGCACAGCGCGGGCCTGACTCGTGAGGAACTCGCGCTCGGCATCGGTGATCGACTGCCACTCGGATTCGGTCACACTGTCCGGCTCGTCGTATTCGGAGGCATGCAGCGCCCGCGCCACAGCCTCCACCTGCCGCGCGTCGTCCGGGTTGGGGCGGACGGTGGCGAGAGTGGCAGACAGCCAGCGGTCGAACGCGGCGCGCGCTTCATCAACCGCTGTCGACTCAGCGATAAGGGCATTGACGTACTGAACGCGCACGTACTCCGTCGGCGGCGTGTAGGTGCTCATGCGGCGGCGCTCCTGTGGCCGGCGGCGCGCAGGGCGCGGTGCCGGCGGCGTAGCTCGCCGTCTTCGTCCGGGATCGGTCCGAGGGGCCGGGCGCCGATCCACCGGGTGCGCTCCATGGCGGTGTTGTGCGCCGTCTGGTAGGCGGCGTAGGTGCCGAGGGCGATCGCGACGACGGCCTGCACCGCGTAGGGGATCGCCGCGGCGATGATCTGCGTGGTGGTCACGACTCGTCACCGCCGTCGAGGTCGATCGTGAGCGTGGTCAGATCGACCGGCGCGTCGGTCTCTTTGGTTTCGGGTGCGCCGGTGTTGGGCGGGTCGGGTGGCAGCTCCGGGAGCACAGAGGACAGGGAGCCGAAGCTATCGAGCCATCCGCGCCGCGACGTGTCCCACCAGTCTTCGTCCGCGCCGGTGACCTGCCGGCACATCAGAGCGCCGACGAACGACTCGCCGCAGGACACCACGACCGCCCGGGCGCCGGCTACTGGTTCGGCGAGTAGCTCCCACTCGAAGGCGCGGGTCGCGGCGGTGAATCGGGCCATGTAGTCGCCGGGCATCGGCAGCTGGGACGCTGGGGCGCGGTTTCGCCACAGGCCGGCCAGGATGGTGGGCACGTCCGGCCAGCGCGGATGCGGGGTCGCGGGCACGATCGTGAGTGACGTGCCCGGAAACAGGCCGCTGACATCTGTTACCGTGAGCGCCTTCTCGGTGACGTCGAGGCGCACGACCGGGTTGTCGTCCTTGTTCGCCGGCCGGAACACCTTCAAAAGCAGCCGGGCCATCTCCGGGTACAGGTCGAAGCAGCCGAGGACTTGCGGGCGGTCCACCAGGTGCACGCCTGCCAGCGCCATGGTGAAGCGGTCGGTTGCGCCGACGTGCACGCCGGCCGCGGTGACGAACACGCGCAGCCGGGCGAGATCCGGCGTCACCTTCGCATCGGCCACGTGCGGCAAAGTTGACAGCAACGCCCCGCGGAGTGATCGGAGTTTCGCCGAGAACTGGAAGTCCACAAGCGTTTTCGTCTTAGCCACGGCTATCGACCACCCATCCGACGATGAACAGGAACAGAGCAAACGACACGATCCCGATACCGACCGAGGCGCCGAGGAACACCGCGAACGGGATCCCGATCGCGAACGTGAGCGCGAACGCCGCGGAGATCAGCACCACGCCGAGGTGCCGGCGCCACGCACGCCGCGCCGGCCGGGGCCAGGCGTCAGCGGTCGGCGGGGTGATGACGATCATGTTGGGCGGCACGTCGAAGATCCGGGCGAGCCGCTCAACGATCAAGGCGTGCTGCGTGCACCACGGGCAGATGCAGCCCGGCCGGTAGTCGTGCCGCTCAAGGAACACACGCCCGGCACGGGTGCGAGGGTGCGGGCTCATCGAGGCTCACCCGCCTCGGCGCGGTAATCCGACACGAGACGGTGCAGCTCGGCGGCGATCGAGTCCACGACCGCGCCGGCCCCGATCATCCGCAACTCGGCGGCGCCCACAGGAAGGCGGCGGATCACGTCGCCGATCAGGTCCGACAGCCCGTAGGCCGCGAGCTGCAGCCGGTGCCAGCGCCCCGCCGGCGTGTCCGGGGCGGGGATCTCCGTGCGCCCCGGCTCCGGTGAGGCGTGACGCGCCGCCGGGCCACGCCCCACCGGGGCCTCGTCCGCGCCCGGTACGCCGGCCCCCGCCGGCACACCATCGGACGGCGCGACGTCCGACAGTTCCTCACCGAACGCGAAAGACTCCAAGGTGCCGTCCGGCACGGCGCGGGGAGAGTCGTCCCGCGCCGTGTCGGAGGCGTCTCCTACAGTCGCCTCATCCCGGGTGTGTCCAGCACCCGGCGCAACCGAAGGAGAGTCACTATGGGTGAAGCCGCGGACATCGCGCGGGGAGCCATGCCCCTCAGCGCCCGGGTCTACAACACCACGCAGCCAGGGCCGCAGACGTACCAAGACCTCGGAAACGCGATCCTTAAGCTCGTCCGGGCGGTCGAGAACCTCGACGAGCGACTCCACCGCATCGAGCGTGTCGTGAGCCGATAGCTGCCGCTCAATCACCGCGGGGCCGTGCAGCACGCACGACGGGTTGTAGACACCGGCCAGCGACAGTGGCTCGAACGTCAGACACGAACAGCGCGGGTCACTCGCCGGCAGATCGACGTCCAGACCTAGGTCGGTCAATGATTCGACCGAGGTGCGAACGACGCCGCGGATCCGGTCAAGCGCGTCGGCCGCGGCGATGAACGTGCGCGCGGCCGGGCCGTGGACGCGCTCCGCCCAGTCCCGCCAATCCATCAGCTCGTCGTCGCCCTCTACGGGCTCGTCCGTGCCGCAGTCGTCGGCGCCCAGCGCCCACGCGAGCCGGCGCCACTCCTGCACGTCGCTCATGCGGACACCGCCCGGGACACGGTCCGGGGCCGGCGGGTCGGCCGCACCCGGGAGCCATCGACCCGGCGCACCGCGGTGCAGCCGAGGCACTTCTCGATCACGGGTGCTCCCGGCCGCCACGGCCGGTGATGCACCCACCGGATCGCCGTGCACGTATCGTCGTGCATCGCCGCCGGGCGCCACACCGGGCCCGTCATCGCGTCACCGCCGGCGCCCACAGCTGCGCGCACTCGGTGACGAACGCGACCACATCGGCGCGGCGCGGCGCGCGCGGCATCTCGCGAACCACGAGGCCGTCTGGGCCGTCGAGCCACGCCTGATAGCCGGTCCAGATGGCGTCGTTCTTCGGCCACCAGGTGTCACGGATCTCGACCCGGAAGTCGCCGGCGCGGACGGTCGCGCCGTAGTTCGCCCGGTTCACGACGTCCACGCTGCCGCGGGGCAGCTCGTGGACTTCGACGACGTGACCGGCAGCGTGCAGCGCCTCGGCCAGCCGATCCCACCGCGGGCTACTCACGACGCCACCGACCGATTCGCTGGTGGTTCGGCGAGTAGTTCCGACGTTGAGATGCCGAGTACTTCCGCGATGGTCGCGAGTTCGCCAGCCGTAATGGGCACTTGCCCCAGTAGCCGCCGCGATACTGCCGCGCCACTCACTCCCAACCGGTCCGCAAGCGCGGCACGCGATACGCGGCGTCTCGCGACCTCCGCGCGGACCTGATCAGCCACGCGCGTCGTGTTCGATGTAACGGAATGCGTTCTCATGTCCGCAACTGTGAACGCTTTCCGTTCACATGTCAAGCCAGACGGAGACTTCTATCCATTCAATTTCTCAAGGTGGGTTCCACTGTCACGCATAGCGTGATAATCTTCGCTCCATGACAGCATCACTGAAGTTGGTCCAGGGCACACCGGGACGGGCAGATGACGTCGCGCGGCGCCTCCGCGAACAGATCGCAGGGCGACGCATTAACGCCTACGAAATTGCACTGCGTCTTGGCGTGTCACACATGTGGATATCGCGGCGCACCACGGGGCAGACGGAACTCAACGTTTCCGACCTCGACCGAATCGAGTACGCGACGGGCATCTCGGCGAACTACCTGTTCACGGGCACCGGCTCGCCTGGAGTGCCGATCGGCCCGGACGGGTGCGCCATCAGGGACTCGAACCCCGAACCCGCTGATTAAGAGTCAGCTGCTCT
>CALANS010000038.1 GCA_937926105.1 uncultured Actinomycetes bacterium
GATCCGACTCACTAAACCCAGCAAGACCGTGTCTCAAAAAGCTTGACAGGCTCCGTCGGGGTGACCAGCCGGGAGGCGGCGATCAGGGCCGCCATGGAGCAGGAGCTATTGGACCTGGACGCGGGACGACCCGGCACGGCGCGGTAGGGCGATGGCCAACGATGCCATCAGTACGACACCTCGACAGAACGCCCGCGGCCGGGCATTTTCCCGCCGCGCCACCGGGCATACCCTGGTGGGCGTGCCGATCGTCGTCGTGCTGGTCCTGGTATTCGCCACGCTGATAGCGCTGCTGGCCGGCCTACCGTGGCTGGCCTCCCGCGCACGCCGCCGCGGGCTCGGCGGCTCGCCGTTGACCCCCTTCGACGAGATATGGCATCCAGCTGCCCACCGGGCGCACATCGACATTCAGGTCCAGGACGAGCGTGTCGCACCGGCCCCGGCACCCGGCGACCCGGCGGAGACGGCGGGGACCGCGGGGACGGCGGGCGGGCGCGCCCGAGTATCCCAGGCCCAGCCGGCGAGACTGACCCGACACCCGCCCTTCCGCACCGGCTGAGGGTGGCGGGTGGGTCACACCGAACCTCCGCAGACCTTCAGATCCGGGGCGAAGGTCTCCTTGTCGAAGATCTTCGTCTGCCCGCCGACGCCGCCGGTCCGTTCGATGGGACTGGTCTGGAAGACCTTCAGGAACAGGTTGATCAGCTCCGTCACCGGCGCCGGAATGCTGTACCCGACACCGTAGTTGGCGTACAGCGACAGCCGGGTGCTACGGCACACGATCCGCTGTGTACCGCCGGTTCCCGGTGCGAAGACGCCGGCGTCGGACCCCCGGGTGATGCCGAGCGAGGCCGTCAGCCCGAAGTACACACCTGCGGTGAAGCCGAACGCGCCGACCCCGACCAGAAACCGTGCCTGGTACGACAGCACGATCCCCATCGGGCCGAGCGACAGGCCGTCCATGGTGTCGTTGATGCTCTGCCGGACCGTCAGGGAGGCCGGCGCCGCGGCGGAGAACGATCCGTTGCGGTAGCGAAAGCCTAGGCCCGCCTTGAGCGAGTACTCTCCGGAGATTGATATCACGCCGGTCTTGGCCGAGAAGGCCGACTTCACCACCACCCACTGGTTGACCACCGCGGACAGCGGGATCCCGAACGCGCTCAGCGGCACGCTGAAGTCCAGCGGGATGGCGACCTTCTCGTTGATCTGGGCGGTGCTGTCTTTGCGCGCCGCCGTGATGGACACCTTCAGACCCGCGGCGCCGTTGACCTGCAGGCCCGCCTCCAGCAGGCTGCCGCCACTGATCTTGAGGACGAAATCCACGGTGGGACGGGTGATCTGGAGTTGCACGTCGCCGGTCGCACGGACGCCGTTCCGGTCGTAGGAGAAGTGGGTGCCGACGCCGCCGTCGCAGCACACCGGTGTCAGGCGCAGGCCGGAGCTGCCCACCTGCCTGCCCAGCGGCCCCACCGACGGGAGGGACTGCGCCGCCCGGGCCGGTACGGCGGGCCGGGATCCGGACGCCGGCAACGGCGGGAGCATCGGCCCGCGGGGAAGGTCGGGCAGGGGAGACGTACCGGATCCGCCGGGCGCCGCGCCACCGGCAACCGGCGAGGTGGTGGGAGGCGCCAGCGCGGCCCCGCCCGACCGGAGCCCGTCCGGCCCCGCATCGTCCGACCCGTCGGGCTGCGACCCCCAGAACGGTTGGCCCGCCGGATAGCTGGCGGGGCCGGACAGGTCGACCGGTGCGCTGCTGTGCAGGTCGATGTCGTGGAAGATATCCGTCAGGGACACCGGCCCGATGGTGACGGCCAGGTCCTCGCCGGCTCGGCGGGCATCCAGCACCCGGCCGACCACCCGGCCGGTCACGAACATCACCGACCCGCGCCGGAGCTCCGATGCATGCGGCGCCGCCGGGTCCAGGTAGTAGGTCAGACCGTCCTCGGTGGCGTTGCGGATCGCCGCGCCGCCGCCGCCGACGATGACAACGTCCGGCTGTAGCGTCACCTCCGGCCCGGGCTGCGGTGCCGCGCCCCACCGCTGCACCGTGTCCTGCTGCGGCGCGCGGGACACCGCGATCGGAACGGCTGCAACGGGTTTGGACCCCGAAGCAGCACCGGAAGGTGATCCGGCGCCGCCGGTGCAGGCGGCGAGCAGGATCACCAGCGCCAGGCCGAGCGCGGCGAGACTGCCGCGGCGCGCCGCACGGTTCGCCTCAACCCCGCTCACAGCCGCCCCGCCACGGTGACCGCCATGTCTTCGAGCCGCTTGGCGTACTGCGACGGGTCCTCCAGCAGGACCACCAGCACCGAGACCCAGAGCTGACCCACCCGGACGTACACCCCGTTGTCGGACAGCCATGCCTCGTCCCAGGTGCCGTGCAACGCACGGAGCTTGTGGTCGAGGGTGCGCTCGATGTCTAGTTGCTTCTTCGCCCCCAGCCCGACGTAGACCTCCACCTGCGCGGTGGGGCCCGTGACCGGACCGGTGTAGGTACAGGCATGCTCGCCGCGCACCGGAGGATCCAGCGGGGTGCCGGCGAGCTTGTTCGCGTCGGCCTTGCCGACCAGCTCGCACGGGTCCACGCCGTCGCCCTCCGGGTAGGCGGTCGGATCCGAGCCCTGTGGATCGGCCGAGGATGGCCCGGCGGCGGATGGGGTGGATTCCCCGGCGGACGTCTCCGAGGGCTGCTCCGGCGGGACCGAGGTGACGGCGACGCCTGGGTTCGCACCGGGGTCGGTGCCCGCGGCCGCGACGGGGGTGCCGGCGATTGACCTGCATCCCGATGCCAGCAGGCCGGCGCAGATCAGGCCGACCAGCAGCGCGGCCGTCCGACGGCGCCCCGCCCTGGGTGTCGCGGGTCGGCCGGGCCGGGCGGGGCGCGTCACCGCTCGCTCCCGTCCACCCGCAGTGCGGCGCCGGCTCCCGGCTCGCCGTCGGCGCCGGCCTGCCGCGGAACGATCCAGGCGGCGGCCGTCACCCGATCCACCCGCCAGCCGGCCGCCGTCATGCCGGCCCGCACCGACTCCGGGTCCGTGCCTTCCACCAGTGCCAGCCCGACGTCGTCGTCCGTCAGCTGAATCACGCCGACCAACCGGGAGGGCGCGGGCAGCGGCAGCAGCGGCGCCGGATCCGCTGCCGCGTGCGGGGAACCGTAACGCTCGACCGCGTACAGATGCTTATCCATGAGCGCCGACGGTAGGCATCCTGGCCGGTCGGCGAATCGGGTGATTCCCTACCCTCTCGATCCGAACGGGTCGCCGTCGGATGGGCGTCCGCCGAGGGCGGCACCCAGCTCGGCCCTGCTGGAGATGCCGAGCTTCTGGTATGCCCTGGCCAGGTTCGCCTCCACCGTCTTGGGGCTGATGAACAGGGTGTCGGCGATGGCGCGGTTGGTGCGGCCCCGAGCGGCCAGGGCGGCCACGCGCCGCTCGGTGGCGGTGAGCTCTGCGCGATCTCCCCGCACCCCGGAGCGTTCCTGCTCGGCGCGCGCCCTGGCGGCAAAGGCGTTGGCGCCGATCGCTTCGAACCCGGCCAGAGCCGCCGTCAGGTACCGCCTGGCCTGGCCCCGGCGGCGGGCGCGGCGATGCGCCACCCCGGCGACCAGCTGGCTCCGGGCCCGGTCCAGGGGCAGCACCTCGGCGGGGACGGACGCCAGGCCCGCATCCAGCTCCGCCAGCGCAGCGCCCGTGTCGCCGCCCCGGGCCGCCAGCACCAGCACTCGAGACCTGGCCAGTCCCAAGGTGGTCCACGGCCGCGGCAACCGCCGGTGCCGTTCGGCGAGCTGCTCCAGCACCTGTCCGGCGCGGTCGAGATCGCCGGCCCCGACGCAGGCCTCGATCCAGTCCGGCTCCCAGCGCAGCGCCAGGGGTTCGACCAGCCCGTGCGAACTCATGGCCGCCGCCAGGTCCGCGTAGCACCGGGCCGCGCGCCGGTGGTCAGCGGAGTGCAGGGCCAGTTGCCCGTCCAGCACCCCGTAGACCCGCAGACCCCAGCTGTCGCCCTCCCGTCGAGCCCGTTCCAGCCCGGCGGCCACGATCGGCGCGTACCGGTCGAGGTCGCCGCGGTAGATGCCCAGTTGCGCCGCCAGGTAGTCCTGCTCGTCTAGCCCGCCACCAAGCTGTTCCCCCAACGCCCTGGCCCGCTTCAGGTTTCGCTCCGCCTGGTCCCAGCGGCCATTCAGCATCAGAGACTGCACGAGGTGCAGCAGGACCTCCAGCTGCAGCGGCTCGTCGCCGGTCGTCCGGGCATGCGCGAGCTGCCGGTGCATCCTGGCCTGGGCCCGCTCGTGCTCGTCCACCGCCGTCCACCACAATCCGGGCACCGACCCGGCGAGCCACGGCGGCTGGTCGCCCTCGAGTTCCAGTGCCCGCTCAAGCAGATCGAGCCGGGGCGTCCGGCCGGCGCGTGCCCCGCTGTAGAACACCATGAGCATGGCGCTGCAGCGCATGTCGCGGTGGTCGCGCTCCTCGTCGTCCGGGATCAGGCGCAGCGACCGGGCGCCGTGATCCATCGCCGTCTCGGGACGGTCATCGAACACGGCGAGGTGCGCGTGAATGTGGCCGGCCATCTCCCCGCCGGGATCGGCGTGGGCGAGAGCGGTTTCGGCGAGCCGAACGGCGGGTGGGTGTCCCTCGGTGACGAATGCGACAACGGCGCCGGTCAGCAGCGCGGCGGCCTTGTCGTCGCCGGATAGCTCGTCCGCCACCCGTGCCGCCGCCGTCGCGGTGGTGGCGTGGTCACCCGCGTCGTACCGGGCGCGCAGTGCGGCGAGCAGCCGGCGGGCGCGCGCTGGTCCCGCTGTGCTCGGCGTGAGCGCGGCGGCCCGGTCCAGCAGGTCCGCGGCCAGGCCCGGCACCCCCCTGGCCCATTGCCGCCTGCCGGAGGCCTCCAGGTCGGTCGCCACGGTCTCGTCCGGATCGCTGATCGCCCTGGCCAGTTGGCGGGCGCGCTCGTCGGGATCGGTGACGGCGGATGCGAGCCGGAGCTGCAGGCGCCGGCGCAGGCCGTCCGGGATGCCGGCCCGAATGGCGGTCGCGTACAAGGGGTGGCAGAACCGCGGGTCGTCGTGCACCACAACCAGCCCGGCCTCCTCCGCCGGGTCGAGGTCGGCGGGGTCGACGCCGGCGGCCCGCAGGTCGGCCGCCGTCGGGGTGGTGAGCAGCGCCACCAGCTGCAGTGCGGTGAGCGTGCGCTGTGGCAGCGACCGCAACGTGGTTGTCACCAGCTCCTGCACGGACCTGGCCACCGGCAGGTCCTCGTCCGGGCGCGGCAGCGTCGGCAGCCGCAGCACGGCCCGGGCGAGCTCGATCGCCAGCATCGGGTTTCCCTCGGACTCACCGGTCAACCGGGTGAGCAGCGGGCGGTTCAGCGCGGCGCCCAGCCGCTGCTGCAGGACGTGATGCATCGCGCCGATTCCCAGTGGGGGCACGGTGATCCGAGCAATTCCGCGGGCCTCGTCCAGGCCGAGTGGAAGCGGGTCCTGCCCGTCGCCGCGACGGGTCAGCAGCAGCCGCGGTCCTGGATCCAGCCGACGCAGTGCGTATCGCAGCGCGCGCTCGGTCGGAGCATCCAGCCATTGGCAATCGTCGATGGTCAGCACCGGCCGGTCGTCGGCACAGGCGGCCGCCAGCACCGAATGCGCCATGACGGCGACGGTGCGTTCGTCCACCGGATGCACCACGTCGCCGGACACCGTCACCGCCCTGGCGGCGTCCGCCTGTGGGCCGGGCAGGGTCGCGATCGCCTCGGCCTTTAAGCGCAGGATGTCCGCCAGCGCCGCGTATGGCAGCAGCCGCTCTGACTCGGTGGGAGCGGCGCGCAGCACCGTCGTCCCGCCGGCCTGCAGATCCGCGACCAGACTGCGCCACATCGCGGTCTTGCCGATGCCGGCCGGCCCCTCGATCACCACACCCCGCCCGGCGAGTGCCCCGGCGGCAACCTTCAGTTCCGCGTCCCGTCCGACGATCTGGTCGGCCATGCGGGAATCATTCCAGGAGCCGGCAGGCCCGTCGATCTCCGCCCGGCATCGGCGAACCGGGTGGCCACGAACGACTCCGCCGCTGCGATGGCGATCCACGACGGCTGCGGGCGATCAAGCGGTCAGCCGGGTATCGGCACCGCCGGGGCGGCACCCACCGCCACGGTGTCGTCGGGCGCGACGGGAGCGCGCTGGACGACTGCGGCGAAGGCGGCGACGGTCAGCAGCGCCAGGATCGAGAACAGCAGCAGCCCCGCCAGCCCGTGCGCGTAGCTCCAGTCCCAGGTCCAGACGGTCAGCACGGCCACCATCGCGGCCACCAGCAGCGCGGCGCTGCCGCCGAGCCGCCGGCGTGGATCGGTGGACAGGGTCGAGGTGCCCGCGGTCTGCAGCAGCGTGACCGTCAGCAGGGTGATCAGGTTCGTTCCCATGCCGATCCACACCGGATGGATACCGGCGAAGAAGTGAGTCGCCGACCAGTGGCCCAGGTGGTACCAGATCAGCCCGGACGCGAAGCCGGTGGACAGCGCCGCGTAGACGGCCGTGCGCGTCGCGAGCGGCCAGAACAGCGCGGCGATGACGGGCGCCAGCGTGGCGCCGTTGCGAAGCGTCCAGGCTAGGACGTTCCACCACGCCGACTGGTCGGTCCGCAGGAAGCCGAAGATGATCATCAACACGGTCAGGCCTACCAGCGACCACCGGGTCCACCGGATCTGCTGCGCTTCCGTGGCGGCCGGCCTGATGGCGGTGCCGACGTCGCGGCCGAAACTGGTGGCGCCGGAGAACTGGCACGGGGCGCCCCACCCGAGCGCGCACGCCCAGATACCGAGGAAGAACACCCCGGCGATCGGGGTCGGCAGCGCGTCGGCGATGTAGCGGGCGACGGCGACCAGGCCCAGACTCTGATCGGGGACCACGATCGCGGCCGCGACGCCCAGAACCACGCCGAGGAGCAGCAGCGGCACGCCGAATCCGGCGGCCAGGAGCAGTCCGCGCCGGCCCTCCTTCGCCGTCTTGCAGGACAGCGCCATCTGGAAGGTGGCCTGCGCCAGGATGACGTTGACGATGAATGTTCCGAACCACGCGATGATCAAGGAACTGCCGACCCCGGTGGGCGAGCCGTACCGCGGTTGGCTCTGGAAAAGGTGACCGAGTGCTGCCCAGCCCGGGTCGATGGTGACCGCGATGAGCCCGATCACCACCATGAGTCCGAAGACGATCGTGTTGGCGGCCTGGGTCAGCGCTACCGAGCGCATCCCGCCGAACCAGAGATAGCCGAGCAGCAGCAGCGCCGTGACGATCACCGAGGTGGGGATCGACAGTCCGGTGAAGACGTGCAGAGCCGAGGCGAAGGCGATGGCGGTGGCCACCGACCACATGGGGAAGGTGATGGCCGTGATCGCGCCCGCGAGTGCCCGTGGCCCGCGTCCGAACCTGTCGCCCACCAGGCCGGAGACGGTTACGACCAGGCGCTCGCGCAACGGACCGATGAGCAGCAGGGCGATCAGTATCACCTGCACCGTCTCCGCGATTCCGTACCAGAGCGCGGAAATGCCGGTCTGGTAGCTGAGCTCGGTGATCGCGATGAACGACGAACCGGAAAACAGCCCGGTAATGCACACGGCCACCGTGATGGTGCGAAAGCTCCTGCCGCCGACGAAGTATCCGCTGCCGAGGGCGCCGGCCCGGTTGGCTCGCTTGCCGAGTCCGAGCAGCAGCACGGTATATCCGACTGCCAGGGCGATGATCCACCAGCCGAGGCTCGTCATGATGCCAACTCCCATTCTATGTCGGCGGTCACTGCGGCGGCACGGATCAAACTGAGTGCCGGACAACGCCGCTCGACCTGGGCCGCGAAGTCGGATAGGTCCGGCCCGTCGAGATCAATGCCGATGGCGACCGTCGTGTCGACCGTCTCGTAGTACGGGCGGGCGCCGGGTACGCCCTGAAATCCTCGGATATCCATCACGGCATGCGAGTCGATTCGCACCGCGCTGAGCGTGAGACCCAGTTCGGTGGCGACGGTTTCGATGGTCACCGTCAGACAGCCCTCCAATCCGGCGAGGATGAGCTCCATCGGCGTCGGCGCGCTGTCGTCGCCACCGGCCTTTTCCGGTTCCCCGGTCGTGACGGTGAAATGGCGCACGGCGATATCGGTGCGGGCACGGCCACGCCAGGTGCTGTGCGCGGTGAGGTGCTTGTGATGGGGGGAACGCGCGTCCGGCGGGGTGGGGGTGTCCGAAAGATCAATGATCGGGTCGGGGGTGTTCAAGGCATTCTCCGTGGGAGGTGACGTGGTGGCACGCGGGTACTGCCGTCGCGGACAGCAGAACAGCCGTCAGCCACAGCGCAGCCAACGAGCGGTCGCTACCGAAGCGGCGAGAGACTGCGCCGCAGAAGGGGACTCATGTTACAAACGGGTTGCGCGGACTCATCCGCGGCTGATCAGTGGGAACGACACATCTGGAATTGACACACAGCGGGTACTCCTTGGCATCCTGGATCCGCGCTGCTTCACGGATCGCGCTTGCCGAGAACTCGATTGATCCTCGGCCAGGTCTTCACCCGGAGCACCCCGCCGCGGTAGGAGGGTTGCCGTCCAGCAAGCCGGGGCTTGACGCTGAAACTCTTGACCTGCCGAGGACTATAGCGTCCCCGCTCGAAACCGATCAAGGGGGGCCCGGTGATCTCGGCCACGGCACGGGGCGATCCCCTGGCGCCGGCCGGCTCCGGGGCCATCGGGTGCCGGGTCGGCGGACGTTCTGGGCGGGATCGGGGGAACTGGGCGGCGATGCTCACTCGACCGGTCGGGACCAGCGCATCGCAAATGAGGTGGGTGCCACCAGGCGTTCGCCGGCGACCGACTCACGGTAGGCCGAGGGGGACAGGCCAACGATCTCGGTGAAGGTGCGGCTGAACGTCCCGAGACTGCTGAACCCGACAGCCATGCACACGTCGGTGACGCTGTCGTCGTGATGCCGCAACAGGAACATCGCTCGCTCCACCCGGCGCCGTTGCAGGTACCGGTACGGCGTCTCACCGAAGACCCGCTTGAACTCGCGGATGAAATGGGCCCGCGTCAGGTACGCCAATGCCGCAAGTTGCGCGACGTCGAGCGGATCGGCGTACCGGCGATCCATCCGGTTGCGGGCGCGTAACAGCCGCAGGTTCGCCTGCTCGCGTGCCTGGTTCTCCGCGCTCACCCGGTCAGGGTACGCAGCACTTTTGGAGAAGCCGCCGGGTCGACCGGCGGCTAGCGTGATGCGGAACAACCAACGATGTGAAGGAGCCCATGATGCTGACCCGAAACAACCTCTCCTCGATCTACGTGCTCGACCAGGATCAGGCGCTCGCGTTCTACACCGAGGTGCTGGGCCTGGAGGTCACCGCGGACATGAACTTCGGTCCGATGCGCTGGCTCACCGTGCGGGTACCCGGTGATGCGAAGGAGATCCTCCTGGAGCAGCCTGGCCCGCCGGCGCACGACGAGGCCACCGCGGCGCAGGTCCGCGACCTGGTGACCAAGGGTGCCGGGGGCGGTTGGCTCGCCTTCACCACCGACGACGTGTACGGCGCCTTCGAGAAGATCGAAGCGGCCGGCGTGGAGGTCACCCAGGAACCCACGGAGCAGCCCTACGGCACCGACTTCGCCATCCGGGACCCGTTCGGCAACAACATCCGCATCGGATCGATCAAGCACTGGGACCAGCAAGGATCGTGACCAGCGGACGGCCGGGCGGGCCTGACGAGCCCCGGCCGGGCCTGCGAGGCGCTAGCCGTGGCCGGCCCGGCTGCCGGGTGGCTGCAGCACATCCTGAATATCGCGGTCCAGGTCCGGACCGTACAGCTGCACCGCGAGGGTGACGTGCCGCCGCATGGCGGCGCGGGCGCCCTCCGCATCGCGTTGCTCGATGCGCTCCAGGATCAGATCGTGCAGGGGATCCCCGGCGGCGCGCACGATGTGGTCGGACTGCGAACGCTCCATCATGCCGGTGACGAACGTGCGGATGGAGCCGTACATGATCTCCAGCAGCGGGTTGCCGGCCGCCTTGACGATCGCCTCGTGGAACTGTAGATCGGTGGCCACCTTGTCGTGGATCGTCACCGCCTTGTTGTGCGCATCCAGCGCGACGCGGATCTCTCGGATCGCGGCGGCGTCCGCCGCCCATACGGCCAGGTCGGTGGCAGAACACTCGAGTGCCGTGCGGGCCTCCACCACGTGCCGCAGCGTGATGCCCACCCGGCGGGCGAGCCGGGCCAGCGGCTGCGCGAGGTCCATTCCGGACGCCTGCCGCACGAACGAGCCCCTGCTGGGCAGTACTCGGATGTAGCCCCGCTCCTCCAGGCCGCGCAGCGCCTCCCGCACCGCGGTACGTGACACCCCGTAGGTGTGGCAGAGCTCCCGTTCCGACGGGAGCTTGCGCCCGGGTGCCAGCTCTCCGCTGAGAATCCGGTGCTCCAGCCGGACAGCCACGTCGGCCTGCCCGAGCGGCATCTGCTCGCCCACGTCGTCCATCATCGGCGCTCCGGTCTGGGTTGCTGGAGTGCTGGCTCGCAGCACATCGTCTCGTGAGTTCTCAGTCGAATGCGAACAGCGAGCATCCTCCGTCCACGGTCAGTTTGGCACCCGTCATGTATGCGGCGCCGGGAGAGCACAGGAATCCGACGGCGTCCGCGACGCTGTCCACGGACTGCAGCTCGCCCAACGGCACCACCCGGGCGGCGCGGGCGGCGTACTGCGGCTCGGTCTCCAGCTGGACCCTGGCCATCCCGGCGCGCACGATGCCCGGTGCAATGACGTTGGCCCGGATTCCGTGCGTTGCCAACTCCCGGGCGAATTGCTTGGCGAGCATCTCGATCCCGGCCTTGGATGCGATGTACGCCGCCATCTCCGGCCAGGGGACGGAGCCGATCCACGAGCCGGTGAACAGCAGCAGGCCCGGACGCCCGTCCTGGACCATGCGGCGTGCCGCCGCCTGCCCGGTGGAGAACGCGCCCGTGAGGTTGGTATCCAGGTGCGCCCGCCACTGGTCCAGGGTGAGATCGAGAATCGGTGCGGAACGACCGATCCCAGCGTTGGCGATGGCCACGTCGACCCGGTCGAGCCGGCCGAAAAGCCCGGCCATCCCGTCGTGGTCGGTGACGTCGACCTGCGCGTAGTCCACGCTCCGCGGGTCGCCGGCCAACGCCCGCACCGACGCCACCACCGATTCTGCGGCCGGTGCATCCAGTAGGTCGACCAGCGTCACGGCGAACCCGTCACGCACCAGTCGCTTCGCCATCGCGGTGCCGATATCGCCGCAACCGCCGGTGATCACCGCCCGACGACGGCCGGTGCTGCCTGACTCCTGGTCACCCATGCGCCTCACCAATCGTGGATCGTGCCGTCCGCCAGCCTGTTGACCGGAAGGTACGCCGGCGTGTACGGGAAGCGCCCGGCGAGATCTTCGTCCAGGCTGGCACCCAGCCCGGGGCTGTCGCCCAGTGCGAAGCTGCCATCGGCGAACGAGAAGTCGTGCGGGAAGGCGTCCAGGGTGAGCGCGGTGTGTTGCATGTGCTCCTGGATACCGAAGTTGTGCAGGGCCAGGTCCAGGTGCAGCGCCGCGGCCAAGCCGATGGGCGAGATATCCGTCGGGCCGTGGAATCCCGTCTGCACGTCCGCGGCGGCGGCGAGCTCGGAGATCTTGCGGACCGCCGTGATGCCACCGGCGTGCGGCACACCGGACCGGATGAAGTCGATCAGGTGATCGCGCACCAGGGCGGCGTAGTCGGTCCACGAGTTGAAGGTCTCGCCGGTGGCCAGCGGCACCGTGCTGTGCTGGCGGATCAGCCGGTAGGACTCCGGCGCGTCGGACCCGGTAATGTCCTCGAGCCAGAACAGGTCGAACTCGTCCAGGGCGTGGGCCAGCTTCGCGGCCTGCACCGGGTTCAGCCGGTGGTGCACGTCGTGCAGCAGATCGATGTCGTCTCCGAACTCCTCGCGCACCGCGCCCAGCACCCGAGGGATGTGGCGCACGTATCGCCGGGAGTCCCAATCCTCCTCCACCGGTCGGCCGGACCCGTCCGCCGGCTCGTAGGCGAGGCCAGCGGCCACGCCGTAGACGCGGTGCAGCCCCGGCACTCCGGCCTGAACGCGCACCGCGGTGTGGCCGCGCTCCAGGCTGGCCCGCACCGAGTCCAGCAGCTCCGGGATGTCGCGGCCGAACGCGTGGCCGTAGGCCCGGATCGAATCCCGGCTGGCGCCGCCCAGCAGTTGGTACAGCGGCAAACCGGCCGCCTTCGCCTTGATATCCCACAGCGCGATGTCCACCGCCGAGATCGCCGCCATCGTGATGGGGCCGCGGCGCCAGTACGCGCCGAGATACAGGTAGTGCCATGTGTCTTCGATGCGGTGCGCATCACGCCCCGGCAGCAGCGGCGCCACGTGGTCCCGCAGGTAGCTGGCCACGGCCAACTCCCGGCCGTTGACGGTGGCATCGCCCCAGCCGACCAGGCCGTCGTCGGTGGTGAGTTTGAGGGTGACGAAGTTCCGGCCGGGGCTGGCCAGGATCACCTGTGCGGTGGCGATCTTCATCGCGACAGCTCCGCGGGCCCGTCGCTGCGACCGTCGGCTCCGCCGAGGATCTGGCCCAACCACTCGATCTTGCGCAGCGCGTGCAATGCGCCGCCCCCCTCGTGGCCGTTGTAGGCGTAGTCGGCCAGTTCCACCGGGCCCGCGTAGGCGGCGACGATGTCGCGGATCGTTGACGCGGGCACCAGGTCGTCGCGCCCGCCCAGCGAGAACAGCGCGGGGGCGATCGCCGCCTGGGCCAGTACCGCGGTGTCGAAGTACCGCAACACGTCGAAGGTGGCGTCCACCCGGTCGCGGTGTACCGCCAGGTAGCCGGCGATCTCCAGGTACGGGCCGACCTCGACCAGGTCGATCGCCGCACGCCACGACGCGAACGCCGGCACGTCCGGCATGGCGGCCCGCAGATCCGAGCGCAGCGCGGCGACCGCCACCGTCACCCCGCCCCCCTGGCTGGCGCCGGTGATGGCGATGCGATCGGAGTCCACCGCGTCCAGACTGCTGGCGGCGTCCACGGCCAGCACCCCATCGGTGTACAGGCGCCGGTAGAAGTAGCTGTCCTGGTGTTCGATGCCCCGGGTGAAGAACGCGCCGCTCCCCGGCCCGAACGTGCCTGCGTCCGGGGTGACGCCGATGCGCCATTCGCTGCCCTGGCCCCGCACATCCATCACGAAGTGGGCGTATCCGGCGGCCGGCCACAGCAGGTGCTCGTGCGGATATCCGCGGCCGCCGCCATGCCCGATGTACTCGACCACCGTGGGGAACGGTCCATCGCCGTCCGGGAGCAGCAGCCACGCGGCGATGCGCTCGCCGCCGAACCCGGAGAACCGCACGTCGAACGCCCGCACACCGTGCAGCGGCATGGTCACGGGGGTCAGGTCCACCGCGCGGGCCTGGCCAGAGCTCTCGGCGATGGTGCGGTCCCAGAACTCGCCGACGCGATCGCCGGACAGTGGCTCACGCACCGTCGCCTCCGCTGGAATCATCGGGCCCGGGGGTGTCCGGGCCAGGAGTGTGCAGGGCCAGCAGCACGGTAGAGAACGCGGCCATCTGCAGGATCGAGCGCGACCCCGGAGATATCGTCACCGCCGTGTCGTCCACCAGGTTGACGACGGGAGTTGTCACCGCGAAGGGCGCGAGCGTGAGGGTAACGTCGCTGGCGCGATCCGCCATGTTGACCAACACCAGCGTCGACACCTCGCCTGCTGATCGCACCACCGCGTACACCCGTGGGCTGTCGGTGCGGACCGCTCGGTAATCCGCTGCGCCGTAGCCGATCTCGGGTCTGCGGCGCAATCGGTGAATGACGCGTAGGTGCTCCTCGATGCCCAGCTCACCGCCTACGAAGGTCATATAGGGCCCGCCGGACAACGCGAAGATGGAGGCCAGCGCTCGGGTGGCGGGCAGCGCGATTTGCTCGCGGCGCCACTTCTGGCCGGGGCGCGGCCACCAGAACGTGTCGTGCGAGTCGATGTGATGGGCGGTGATCGCGTGATCGGGGAGGCAGGCATTCCGGTCGTCGAACCACGCTGCGAGCTCGGCCGCGTTGCGAACACCGGTGGTGGACTCGCCGACGGAACCCAGTGCGACGCCCCGGAAGCCGACCAAATCCTCCAGCTGGGAGTGCTCGTCGTAGTTGTAGTTCACGTCCATGCTCTGGCGCAGCAGGACCCCGGAGGGCTCGGTGTAGAACAACAGCTCCGGGTACCGCGGTTTCAGCGCGGCGCGGAGCTTCGCGAACAGATCGATGCAGGCGAGCTCGGACGCGCTGGCGCGGTGTCGGGTGAGCGGCGACCAGTTGGGGAACGCGTTGTAGGTGGGCGCGTCGAACCGGAATCCGTCGATGCCCAGCCGCTCGACGAAATGGACCAGAGCTTCCTGGAAATACTGGGCAACCTCCGGATGCGCCAGATCGAACGCCTTGGTGTAGATCCCGGCTACCTGCCCGTGCGAGTCACGAAAGAACCAGTCCGGATGGTCGCGGACCAGGGGGTGCACCCCTGGTGACCCATCGGACCAGGCCCGCTCGAAGTCCAGGATGTGTCGGGACCATGGAAGCCGCTGCGCCATCTCCAGTGCGTCCGCTCCGTCGTTGGAGAACGCAGCATCCGTGGCCAGATAGGCGCCGTGCGGACCTTGTCGCACGGCGTCGGCCGCCTGCGCGATCGACTCCTTGTCGATCACCCCGTGCATGATCACGTCCAGGATCACCCGGATTCCACGGCGGTGGGACTGCTCCACCAGATCCTCGAGGAGATCCGGATCGGCGTAACTGGCAGCGATATCGGCGAAGTCGATCACGTTGTAGCTGGGGAACGGCTGGCGCGGCATCAGCTGGATGGTGTCGAATCCCAGATAGGCGATCCGGTCGAGGTCGGCAATCAGGTCGGCGATGTCCGGGTAGGGGGAGTAGTTGGCCGGAGCGCCAAACAGCGACGTTCCCAGTTGCACCTCGAAGATGGAGGCATGGGCGGCCCAGTCGGGCGCGTCGGCCGGAAGCTCGATGCCCGCAGCCCGGTACCAGCCGGGGATCCGCGGGCGGATGGCCTCCCAGCTCAGCGGGAGGTTGTCCAGATACAGGGTCCCGTAGTGCAGTGCACCGTCACCGTGGATCATGCCCGCGAGACCCGTGTACAGGTCGATGACGGCATCTTCGCCGTCGCGATGGATCGCCTGGGCACCGATCGCATCGCGGGAGAGCGGCCAGCACACCAGACTGCTCCCTCTGTCGGGGAACTCGAGCACGGTGAGCCCGCTGCTGCCGGGCGTGCCGCCGGCCGTGTTCACGGTGACCGGCTGGTCCAGCTCGGCCAGCGGCAGCCCGCTGCGGATCCGGTTGCCCGGCGCACGCACCACCGGGCCGGTGGCGGTGAGCGGACCCGCGGGCACCGCGATCGATAGCTGCACGTCCCGGACGGTCAGGTCGGTTCGGTGCTGCGAGGTGATTTCCACCGTCACCGCCAGGTGCGGCGCCTCGTCGCGGAAGGTGTAGGTCCAGCGCAGCTCGGCCGGGCCGACATGTGTCGTCACCTGCGCCGGTGCCACGCCGGCCGGCTGGTGGCCGACGAGCACGCTGGTGTCGTGCCGCCGCGCGCCGGTGACGTCGATACCGCCGTAAGTACCGCGGGTCTCGCTACCGCCCTCCACCACGGCGATCCGGAAGCGCAGGGCCTGCACGCCGCCGGCGAAGGCGATGGCAGCCGGCAGACCGGTGATCGCATCGATGGCCACGGCTTGTATCTGATGGGCAGCGGCGGCGCCGCAGGATCGGAGCCAGACCCGATGATCGTCGCCCACGGGGTCGTCTACTAGCCCGGCCACGCGCACCGTCCTCGATTGGTCTAACCGGTCTGACCGTAATAGCTGGGACGGTAGGGGCGAGGCCGCCGGTTTGTCAAGAACGCCTCGCGATAATCGGTGACGAACCCCTTGACACTGCTCCATCGGTGCTGCCATCATCCCCCTATTCGGTCAGACTGGTCTGACCACCCGGTGCCGAGCCGGTGTGTGGGTCGTGCCGGGAACGTCGTTCCTGATGGAGGAGAGAGATGGTCAGAGTTCGACAAGCCGCGCTCGCCGCTGCCGCCGCCGTGTGTCTCGCCTTGGCGGGGTGCAACGTCGCGTCGCCCTCGAGCTCGACGTCCGGCCCGGCGGGATCGGGCGGGGCCAGTGAGTCGTCGGCCGGATCGCCGGCCACCGGCGGTGCCTCCTCCGGGCCGGGGTCCGCATCCGGCTCCGTGTCGGCATCCGGTGGGGCCTCCGGGTCGACATCGGCATCCACGTCCGGGTCGGCATCGGCGGGCAACGCACCGCAGGGCCCGGAGGAGATCCCGGGAATCTCCCTCGCGCCGCTGGCGGCGCCCGCGAACCTGAGCAAGGACGTGAAGGCAACCGTCACCGTCTGGAGCTACGAGGACCCGAAGACGCCCTGGATCCAGAGCCTGATCAAGCGTTTCACCGATGTCTACCCGAATGTGACGGTGAACTGGACCTACGTGCCGTTCGGCAACCTCGTCTCGAAGCTACTGGCCACCGCGACCGCGGGCGGCGCCCCGGACGCCGTGTTCGGCGCGCCCCAATTCACCGCGCAACTCGCACAGGCCGGGCTGGTCGGCGACATGTCGGCGTACTGGAATCAGTTCCCGGACCGGTCGGAGTTCCCCGACTCCGTGGTCTGGAAGATCAACGGCAAGGTCGGCGCGGTGCAGGGCTACGTGAACACCGGCGGGATCGTCTACAACAAGTCGATCATCACCAAGGCCGGCGTGAACCCATTGCCCACCACGCTCGATGAGTTCACGGCGGCGTTCAAGAAGATCAAGGACGCCGGGTACCAGGCGTTCGCGATGGGCGCCACCAACGACGCCACCACCGAGACTCAGGTGTTGCCCTACTTCCTGGGCCTGGGCGAAAACTACGGCACGTTCACCGAAAAGGGTGCGATGACGGTGTTCGGCGCCATCGACTCCTGGGTCAAGGACGGCTACCTGTCCAAAGACGCGACCGGTTGGAGCATCAACGACGCGACCAACAACTTTATGGCTGGCAAGATCGGGTTCGCCCTCGCCGGGCCGTGGGAGGTGCCGGCGCTGGAGAAGAGCAAGGTGGACTTCGGCATCATCCCGATGGCTGGCGGGCCGGCAGGGCAGCACACGGTTCCGGGCGGGGAGGGGTTCTCGGTCCTGTCGGAGTCGCAGCAACCGCAGCTCGCGTTCGAGCTCTTCCAGTACGGGCTACTGTCCCAGGCAGCCGGCAAGGACATCTTCGAGCAGGCGGGGCAGATCCCGGCCCGCAAGGATCTGTCCGGCCAGCCGTGGCTGACCAAGGACCCGAACATCGCGGAGTACGTGAAGATCGTCGCACACATGCAGAACCGGCCGCCCTACCCCGGAATCGTCGAGGCAGCAGTCAAATTCAGCGGCATCGTCAATGCTCTGGTGGGCGGTCAGGACACCCCGGCGACGGCCACCCAGCAGCTGTTGGCGCTGCAGAAGACGCTGACGAAGTAGTCGGGCTGACGTCACCGTGATCACGCGGGCCGGCACGAGTCGCCGGCAGCTCGACCGCACCATCGCGGAAGCCCGCGGCGGCCCTGCACAGGGGGGTCGCCGCGGGCTGCGTCGGCACGCGAGCATCACGAATACCCTGTTTCTGATCCCGGCCTTTGTGTTCGTGGCGATCTTCTCGATCTACCCGATGTACATCCTGATCGAGATGAGCATTGCCAGGGTCGGCATCGCCGACATCCTGGGTGTGTGGCCCTATGTGGGCCTTGGCAACTTTTCCGAGATCCTGTCCGACCCCACCTTTCGCCAGGTGGCCGTCCAGACGGTGATCCTGGTAGGCGGAATTGTGATCGTCACCCTGGTTGCCGGTCTGGTCGCTGCGTTCCTGCTGCGTGCCCAGACACGCTTCAATGCGGTGACGCAGACATTGATGGTGCTGGTGTGGGTGCTGCCTCCGGTCATCGTGGGAAGCCTGTGGAAGTTCCTGCTGTCCAGCGACGGCGTCTTCAACACGGTGCTGCTGTGGCTGCACGTGATCCGGGAACCGATCGCCTTCCTGGCGGACAACGGGGTGGCGCTGGCTGCGGTAGCGATGGTGATGCTGTGGACCGGGCTCCCCTTCGCGGCACTGGTCCTCAAGGCGGCCATGCTCGACATCTCGCCCGAGATCCTGGACGCCGGTCAGGTGGACGGGGCGAGCAACTGGCAGATCGCCACCCGAATCGTGATCCCCATGATTCGTCCTGCGGTCCTGACACTGGCCATCCTAATTCTGGTTGGTGCCTTCAAGACGTTCGACCTGATCTACGTGATGACTCAGGGCGGGCCCGGCACCAGCACCGCGACGGTGCCCTACCTCGGGTACGTCTCGGCGTTCCGGGACTACAACTTTGGTATCGCCGCTGCGATGTCGGTGGTCGCGATGATCGTTGTGCTGATCATGTCCGGCATCTACGTGTGGGCGCTGCGCCGCGAGGAACGCTCGTGAGGTCCGGGCGGGGCGCTGCGATCGCGCTACGGATCGCCACCGGGGTGCTGTTCCTGTTCTACCTGGTGCCGGCCGCGATCGTGTTCATCAACTCGTTCAAGAGCAATACCGAGATCGTCACCGCCCCCGCCGCCGTGGTGTTCACGCCGACCCTGGACGGCTATCGCGACGTAGTGAACCCGTCGCTATTCCAGGCGTTCGGCAACTCGGCGATCATCGCGTTGGGATCGGCCGTCGTCACCATCCTGCTGGCGACGCCGCTGGCGTATGGGCTCTCGCGGATTCCGGTGAAGTGGACCGGCGTGATCATCGGCGTCCTCATCGCGCTGCAGATGACGCCGACGTCCACGTCGATCATTCCGCTGTTTCGCATCATGGCCGAACTGAAGCTGCTGAACAACCTGATCGGTGTGATCTTCGCCGTGACGGCGACCGCCGTGCCGTTCGTAGCGTTGATTCTTCGGCCGTTCTTCCTGTCGATCCCCCAGGATGTCTTCGAGGCTGCCCATGTGGACGGCGCCAGCGCGATGCGGGTGTTCACCGCGGTGGCCGTCCCGCTGAGTCGCAACGGGATCCTGCTCATCGGCATTCTGACCTTCATCGCCGGGTGGGGCGATCTGATCTACTCCGTGTCGTTCCTCAACAACGGGTCGCTGTACCCGTTCAGCGTGTTGATCGCGCAGCAGACCACCCTGTACGGGACGCAGTGGAACTCGCTGATGGCGCTGGGCATGGTGGGGGCGGTCCCCACGATCATCCTGTTCGCGTTCGTGTCCAAGAGGCTATCCACCGGGCTGACCCTGGGGGCATCCAAGTAGGTCCAGGCAGTCTGGGGGCTGGGTGGTTGGGCCAGATGACCCGCTGGCAGTCCCGTGCACGATGCGACAAGCACCTCCGAGCTGTCGTAGACTCACTGCCTTCCGGCGCAGGGTGGTTGTGCGCGATGCGATGAGAGCGACGAGATCGGAGAACTGGCATGTCCGGGGGGAACAGGTCCAGCAGGCGGGCCCGTGCGGTGGGCGTGGCGTCCGCCTTCGTACTAGCGGCGACGATGGCGCTGGCGGTGCCGCCGGCGGCATCCGCGGCACCCGCGCTGCACCCCGCCATGGCCACGGCGCAGGCGGCCCCCGGAGTCAAGGTCTGGCACGAGCCGCGCCTGACCAAGATCGCTCAGATGGCCCGCCAGATGACCACCATGGACATCCCCTACTCCAACGGCGGGCACGGCTCCGAGCCCGCCGCGATCGGATCGTCCGTGGACTGCTCCGGGCTGATCCGGCAGCTGTATTACTACGCCTACGGGGTCGACATCGGCCAGGGGACCGGCGATTCGATGGTGCGGACCTCCGGCAAGTTCGTCAAGACCAGCACTCCCGTGCCGGGTGACGTAATTCTGTTCGGGCAGGGCGGGTACGGCCCCGCCTACCACCTGATGATCTACGTCGGCAACGACGGCGGCCAGCCCACCGCCGTGGCCTCCCCGGACTGGGGTCAGATCGTGAAGTACCAGCATCCGGAAAGCCCGTACTGGACCGGCGAGCTGATGGGCTACTGGCACTACAGAGGCGCCGATGCGCAGGATTCGGCGGCGTCCCTGGCCCAGCCGAAGGTGAAGGTCAAGCTGTTGTCGACGTCGTCCGGTGACGGGAGGATGAAGGTGACAGGCTATGCCTTCGATCCGGTGAACCCGTCCCTGTCGGTGACGGTGGACGTGTACGCCAGCGGGCACCGCGTCGCGCGGGTGGTGGCGAACAAGCCCAGCCCCGGCACGAACAAGGCATATCGCATCACCGGCGACCACCGCGTCGAGGCGAGTATCCCGATGGGTGCGGGCACGCATCCGACCAGACTGCTAGCGCACAACATTCCCTACGACGGGGTCGCCGACGCATGGTCCGCGCAGGGCTACGTCACCGTGAAACGCACCACCGTCGCAGCGATCTGGAGCACGCACGTCGGTCACACCGCGGACGGGCACGGCACCCTGCGGGTGGTCGGGTACGGCTTCGACCGGCTGGCCAGGGACACGGCCCCCCAGATGCAGGTGCTGGTGGACGGAACGGTTCGACGCACCTTCACCCCGAACCAGGCCAGCCCCGAGATGAACCGGATTCACGACCTGTCGGGTGACCACCGCTTCGACATCACCGTGGAGGTCTCGGCGGGCAGGCACACGGTGCAGGCGCGAACCCTACCGATCGCCACCTACTCGCGGACCGGCGCCTCGGCGAAGGTGCGCAGCGGCTTCGTGCCACGCAAGATCCCGGCCCACTACGACTCCCTCACGGCCAAGGGCTCGAGCGTCGTGGTGAAGGCCTGGGCGTTCCCGCCCTATCACACCGGCGGCACGATCACTTTCGCCGTCACCCTGGACGGCAAGGCTCGACCCGACAGGGTGACCGGCGTCTATCGCGCCGACGTGAACCAGCGGTACGACATCACCGGCCGACACGGCATCAGCGTCGCCTATCCGGTCAAGTCCGGCTCGCACACCCTGTGCCTGCGACCGAGGCGGACGGCTCCGGAGACGGTCGGGATCTCGCTGGGGTGCAAGACCGTCACCGTCACGGGATAGCAGGTCGGTGACGGGGCCCCGGGACCGGGCTGCTCCGGATGCGTCGCGCCCGGGCCTTCAAGAGGCCCAGGCGCGGAGCTTTTCCGGATTGCGCACCGCCCAGATGTGCCTGATCCGATCGTCGACGACCTCGAACGCGAAGATGGTGACGACGACGCCACCCTGGCTGGCGACCAGACCGGGCTGCCCGTTGACCGTGCGCTCGACGAAGGCCATGTCGCCGACCCGGTCCGCGAGCTCCAGCCAGGCCTGGATCACCTGATCGCGGCCCTCGATCGGATCCCGGAAGGTGATCGCCCGGCCACCGCCGTCGGCCGTGGCTACGACGCTGGGATCGAGCAGGCCCACCAGGGCGCCGATGTCCTTGGCCTGCCATGCGCGCTTGAACTGTCCAATCACCGCCGCCTGTCGCCTCGGTGATGCCGTCGATCCCCGCGACTGCCGGATGCGGGCACGCGCGGACGACGCCAGCTGTCGGCACGCACCGGGGCTCCGGCCCACGATGTCGGCCACCTCGGCAAAGGGGTAGCCGAACACGTCATGCAGGATGAACGCCACCCGTTCGGCCGGCGTCAACGATTCCATCACGACCATCAGGGCCATGCCGACGGACTCGTCCAGAGTGATTCGGTCCGCGGGATCGATGTTCACCTCGCCGGGCCGGAGGTTGCCGACGTTGGCGGGCCCGGGCAGCGGTTCGGGAATCCAGTCGCCCACATACGCTTCCCGACGCGTCCGGGCGGACCGAAGCAGGTCGAGACAGATCCGGCTGGTCACCGTCGTCAGCCAGGCACCCGGATTTGCGATGCCCGCTCGCTGCTGCGGGGACAGCGCGAGCCACCGCGCGTAAGCCTCCTGCACGGCGTCCTCGGCCTCGACCAGCGAGCCGAGCAGCCGGTAGCCCACATTGAGCAGGTGCGCGCGCTCGCCCATCGCCCACCGCTGCTGCTCATCGGGTGACCCCGACCGTCCCGTCATCATCTTTGGGCCTCCGACCTCTGCGTGCCCTCCCTGTTCGACGCCGTGGCCCGGCCCGATGTCAGGTACGCCACGTCGGCTGACATTCTCGCCGACCGCGGTGTCGAACCGGTATCCCCATGAGAAGAGGAGCACATGAGCGAGACGCACCACATCGCCGACCGGGTCGAGATCGAAGCCCTGCGCGCCGAGTTCACCGACGCCGTCATGATGCGCGACCGTGCGCGGCTGGCCGACCTGTTCACCGCCGACGGCGTCCTGCGGATGCCCAACATCCCGGTCGAGTCCGTGGGACCGGACGAAATCCGCGAGCACGGCGAACGACTGCAGCAGGCATGGCAGTTCTTTGTCCAGACCACCCACTCCGGCACGATCCACCTGGACGGCGATACCGCAACCGGGCGTGCCTTCATCCACGAGATCGCGCGGACTCGCGATGGCAGGCAGGGCATGAACTACGGCGTCTATCACGACCGCTACCGACGCACCGCGGACGGCTGGCGGTTCAGCGAGCGGGTCTACGAGGTCAGGTACCTGGACACCACGCCGCTGACTGGCTCCGCGCCGGACGAGTCGCCAACAATCGGCCAGCACTGACCACATCGAGGAGAAACGACCGACATGACAACCATTGTGGAACACCCACCATTCCAGGCGCCCGCCCCCGCGGCCGTCCTGCAGCGGGCGGCCGCCGCCCTGACCGAGCATGGCTTCACCGTCGAGGTCCTCGACGACGTCGCTGCCGCTCGGATACGGGTGGCCGATCTGATTCCTCCTGGGGCGAGCGTGTTCACCGGCGCCAGCGAGACTCTCCGGCTGTCCGGGATCGAGGCGGACGTCAACGCCGGCCGCCGTTACCACGCCATCAAGCCCCGCATCCAGACCATGGACCGGGCCCACGAGATGGACGACATCCGCCGCCTGATGTCGACCCCGGACTTCATCCTCGGAAGCGTCCACGCTGTCACCGAAACGGGATCGTTGCTGATTGCCTCCGGCAGCGGTAGCCAGCTGCCCGGGTTCGCCGGCGGTGCCGCTCACGCGATCTGGATCGTCGGCGCTCAGAAGGTCGTCCCCGATCTGCCCGCCGCGCTGAGCCGGATCGAGCAGTATTGCCTTCCGCTGGAGACCGAACGCGCGATGCGGGTCTACGGATACCCCAGCGCCATCAGCCGGCTGCTGATCCTCAACCGGGAACCGTACCCTGGTTGCAATACGGTGCTGCTGCTAAGACAGGCCATCGGCTTTTGAACACGGCGCCACTAGAAGGGCATTGATGAAAACAGTCGTCATCGGCGGGGGGATCGCTGGGCTCACGACGGCGGTGGCGCTGCAACGCGCCGGTCACGAGGTGACCGTGCTCGAGCAGGCCGATCGATTCCGGGAGATCGGATCCGGGCTGTCCCTGTGGCCCAACGCGCTGCGCGCGTTGCAGGCGATCGGCCTGCGGGAACAGGTTCTCAGGCTGTCCCGTACCGCGCAAGCGTCCGCGATTCGAGACAGCACCGGTCGCCCACTGTCGCGCGTGGACGTGCAGCAGGTCCAGCGCCGGTTCGGCTCGGTGGCGATGATCCACCGGGCCGACCTGCTCGAGGTGCTCCGGGCGGCGGCGGGCGCGTCGACGCTGCGCCCCGGTGTGCGGGTGCAGTGGGCACGTCCCGATGGCACCGTCGGGCACCGCCGGGGCACCATCCGCGCGGATCTGGTGGTCGCCGCCGACGGCATCAATAGCGTGGTTCGGGCGTCGATCTGGCCCCGGTTAGCTCGACCGCGCTACCTCGGATACACCGCCTACCGGATGCTGGCCGCCCCGACGGCCATCCAGGGTGAGGGCGAGTCGTGGGGGCGCGGGGAACGCTTCGGCTACGCGCCGCTGGCCGACGGGCGGGTGTACTGCTTCGCGGTGGTCAACGCACCACGCGGCGGCACCGGCCAGACCCTCGCCGAGCTCCGGCGGCGGTTCGGCAGCTGGCACGATCCGATTCCCGCATTGTTGCAGGCCGTTTCTGCCGATGCGGTGCTGCACCACGACCTGTACGAGCTGGCGCCGTTGCCCAGCTACGTCTCGGGCAGTCTCGCATTGGTGGGAGATGCCGCACATGCCATGGCGCCCAACCTCGGTCAGGGCGCCGGACAGGCCATGGAGGACGCGGTGACGTTGGCCGCGGCGCTGAGCGCAGCGTCGTTACCGGACGCACTGGCCGCCTACGACAACGAACGTCGGCCGCGAACCCAGGCGATCGCCAGGCGATCTCGGCGGATCGGCGCCGTCGGGCAGTGGCGATCTCGGGCGGCCGTGGCGCTGCGCGACCGGATGGTGCGCGCGCTGCCGGACGGCGCCCTGATGCGATCGCTTGCGCCGGTTGTGTCATGGCAGGCGCCCACCATCGGAGTCGGTGGTGACGCCGCGGAGATTGGGTAGAGCGCGCCGTCTGGTCGAAGCGCGGGGGAGCCGATGAGGCCGGTGATCGCGACTGCGGCGCCGCAGGCCGCGATCGCCCACCAGGCAGCGTGACGGCGTCGGGCAGTCGAACCGTGGCAGGTCGCCGGCCCGACGAGACTGGCGAAGCCCAGCACGGCGGCCGGCACCGCGGCCGAGAACGGTGCGCTGGAAAACAAGTGCGGGGCCATCAGCGGGTCGCGTCGCGTCCGTTCGATGATCACGAAGAGCGCCGCCGCCGTGAGCAGCGCTGGGTAGCGCCATGCCGGGAGGTTCACCAGCCGTACGGTCCGAATCTCGCCCAGGCCACGAACGCCGACACGACGAGCAGGGTGACGGTGACGGCGACGCCGGATCGCTCGTGGCGTCGCAGGTGCAGGCCCGCGGCCAGTGCCAGAAACAGCACGAGGCCGGCCGCGGCGAGCGGCGTCAGGACGCTTGCCCTGCCGGCTGCCGCCGGAGCGATAAGCCCGACGGCGGCGGTCATTTCGGCCACCGCCGCGACGTGCACCGCCGACTGTGGAGTGTCAAGTACCCAGGGGTACTTGACCGCGAGGGCCGCCCTGGACCGCGTCACCTTCTCCAGCCCTGACGTGGCAAACAGCACGGCAAGAATCCACTGCAAGCTCCACAGCATCACGTTCACCGGTGGCCTCGCAGCTGTCTCATCGTTCCTCCGCAGGGGGCTGTCCGCAGTCCGACGGCGATCCGACGGGTTGGGCAACGGAAATGTCAGGCAGGACTCCGGGTGATCGCGCCGCCGCGAGCGGATCTGCTGTGAGCAGCGCGGGCTGCCCGGCGCCGGGCCGGCGAGGCACGCTGGCAGGCATGAGCGAAGCCATCAGACCACCCGGCTATCGGCTGGACGAGGAGATCTACCGCCGCCTGTTCGAACACCGCACGCTGGTGCTCGGCGAGCCACTCGAGGATTGGAACAGCAATCGGCTGTGCAGCAGCCTCGTGCTGCTGGCCACCGAAGATCCCGTCGCCGACATCCGGCTGTTCATCAACTCTCCCGGCGGGTCCGTACCCGGCATGCTGGCCATCCGCGACTGCATGCGGGCAATTCCGAACGACGTGGCGACGGTGAACCTCGGCATGGCCTACAGCGCCGGGCAGTTCCTGTTGAGCGCGGGCACCAGGGGCAAGCGCTACATGCTGCCGAATGCGAAGGTACTGCTGCATCAGGGCTCGGCCGGCATCGGCGGCACCGCGATGGACATCGCCATCCAGGCCGACGATCTGCGCCGCACCCGGGACACCGTGCTGTCCCTGATCGCCGACGACACCGGCCAGGACATCACGACCGTGGAGCACGATTCGCAACGCGATCGCTGGTTTTCTGCCGAGGAGTCGCTGGCCTATGGCTTCGTCGACGACATCGTGGATTCGGCCGAGCAGATTCTGCCCCGGCCGGCACGGACGATCGGATTGGGGATCCGGCCATGACGAGCTACCCCATCCCGTATGTCACCACGCGCACACCACAGGGCGAGCGCACCGTCGACGTCTACAGCCGGCTGCTCGCCGAGCGGGTGGTGTATCTGGGCACCCCCATCGATGACGGCGTCGCGAACGCCGTCATCGCGCAGCTGATCCATCTGGAGTCCGAGAGCCCGGATCAGCCGATCAACCTCTACCTCAACTCGTCCGGCGGATCGATTCCGGCGACGCTGGCCATTTATGACGCGATGCAGTACATCCGCCCGCAGGTGGAGACGACCTGCGTCGGCGAGGCAGCCGCGACCGCGGCGGTGCTGCTCGCGGGTGGCGCTCCGGGCCGTCGTCAGATGCTGCCACACGCCCGGGTGGTGATCCACGCCCCGGCCGCGCGCGGCAACGGCGCGATCCCCGATCTGGTGCTGCAGGCCGACGAGGTGGAGCGAGTGCGCACCATGTTGGAGGAGATCCTGGCCTCGCACACCCACCGCACGCCAGCGCAGGTGCGCGACGACACCCAACGCGAGCTGATCCTCACCCCGCAGGCGGCACTCGAATACGGGGTGATCGATTCCATCCTGACGGCCCGACAGGCATGACGCTCTCGACTGTGGGACCCTGGACAGGGTAGACGTTGCCGGTCCGTCATTGGGCCCGCAACCGCGGTCAGGAGGACGACGATGACCGTTCGCCGAATCAAGAACACCTTCCTGTGGGTGCTGAAAAACACTCTCAACCGCGTGACCGTCCGGGTCGCCCGATGGGGCCGGGGCCCCTTCGCGCTGATTCGCCACACCGGCCGGCGCACCGGACGCAGGTACGAGACCCCGGTGATCCTGGCGCGGGTCCCCGACGGGTTCGTCGCCGAACTCACCTATGGGTCATCGGTCAACTGGTACCGCAATATCGTCGCCGCTGGTGGATGTGTCGTGCTGTACCGACGCAGGGAGTACATCGTCGATCGCATCGAGGAGTGCAGTGTTGCCGACGGTCTGCGCGCCTACGGCAATCCGCGCGCGCTGGTGCTGCGTGCGTTGTATCGTCACGAGTTCCGACGTCTACACGTCGCCGAGGGCAGCCGCCCGTGGCGGCGGGGATGATGCGCCGGTCCGGTAATCGCGCGGGCCGGCGCCATGGCTCGGATCAGCGGGCTATTCCTCGATCGTCAGGGTGGTGGTCACCGGCGTCGGGTTCCGGGTGAGGTCCAGCACCGGGCAGTGCCGGTCCACAACCTCCTGCAGTCGCCGATAGTCCGCCGGGTCGTCCGGACCGGTGACCCGTACCTGCACGCGGACCGCGGTGAACCCGGGCCGCACCTCGTCGTCCAGCGCGAAGAATCCCCGCACATCGAGGTCTCCCTCGGCCGATGCGCTGATCGCGTCCAGTGTCAGCCCCAGTCGGTCGGCGAAGAATCGGTAGGTGACGATCTGGCAGGACAGCAGCGACGCGAGATAGTACTCGACAGGGTTCGGGGCGTCGCCGGTGCCGCCCAGCGATGGTGGCTCGTCGACCTCGATCCGATAGCTGCCGAGCGTCACGGTGCTGGCCACGGCGCCGTGCGCGTCGGCCTCGGCGCGGAAGACCGCCCGAGCCTGTTCCGGTGCGGCGGTGACGGCAGCCGCGGTTGTCTCCACGATGCGGGTCAGCGCGGTGCCGGCGGCGGGCGCCTCGGCATGGTGTTCGAGTGTGGTTGTCATGAGATGACTCCTTGCAGAAGAAACGGGAATGGGAGATTGTCGGGCATGCCACGCTGGCAGTGCAGCGGTACGAGCGGGCGCGCGGCTGCCGTCGGCAGCGGCGAAAGCGGTGACGGAGTAGTGCGGACCGGAACGACGTGCCGACGGGACGTTGCCGGATCAGCGTGCTAGCAACAACACTCGGACATGGGCCCTCGCATTCGGTGAGGGCCTCCGTGGCAGGGCCCGCGCTTGCGGGTACCTCATGGCACCCGCCAGGTCTTCACCCGGAGCACCCCACCGCGAGTGGAGGGTTGCCGTCCAGCGAGCCGGGGCTTGGAGCTGGAACTCGTGACCTACTGCCAGGCTAGCAGACTGCGCGACCCCGTTCGTCGCCCGGCGGGCCGGTCAGGTGGCGCGCAGCGGGAGCGTCAGCTTGCGCGGACCGGTGGGATCCAGAGTGATGGGGATGCCCCAGTCCTGTTGGTACAGGTGGCAGGCCGCGAATTCGGGAACCTCGCCGGTCTCCGGGTCGCCGTCACAGGCAGCGGCCTGCACGCTGATGTGCAGCACGCCCCGTGCCGCCGGTGCCAGGGTCAGGGTGCGTGAGAGTCCGGTGCCGGGACCGGCGCCGGACTCCAGCAGCGTAGCCGGGGAGGCGCTCACCTCCAGCCGGGTGGGGTCGCCATAGCGGTCGTCCAGCTTTTGCCCGGCCGGTGGCACGAAGTCGACCCGCAGCAGCACGTCGCCGGGGGCCAGCACGCTGGGCGGGCGCGCGGTGTGCTGAGCCTCGCCGCGGACATGCTGGGCGGCAACGGGAATCGTCGCCCGCACCAGTCGATGGGCGGCCGACTCTACGACCACCAGCACCGGCCCGTCGGGGCCAGGCTCCACCACGGCTGCGCTCGGCTCCGCCAGGCCTGTTGCGAGCGTGGACATCTCGCCCGTCGCCGGGTCAAACCGGCGCACCGCACCGTTGTACGTATCGCACACCGCGACCGACCCGTCGGGCAGCTCGGTGACGCCGAGCGGATGCTGCATCAGCGCCCTGGACGCCGGTCCGTCCACGTGACCGAAGTCGAACAGCCCGGTCCCGACATCGGTGTGCACCCGATAGCCTGCGCCGAAACCCGTGGCGTCGCTGGTGGTCAGGGTCAGGTGTCGCAGCGCCGACGTCTCGGCGTCGGCAATCCACAGCCGCGATCCGTCAGCCGATGCCGCCAGCCCGGAGGGCTGCGCGAACCAGGCATCCGCGGCTTCCCCGTCCCGCAGCCCCTCCGCGCTGGTGCCAGCGAGTACCGAGACGGTCCCCGCTCCGGCGTCGCTGGCGGTGCCCGGGTCGAACCGCCACAGCTGGTGCGTACCGGCCATCGCGACCACCACGGCGTCGTCGAACCACGCCAGGTCCCACGGCGAGGATAGCGACTGCGTCAGCGCGGCACCGGACCCGCCTCGTTCGCGCAGCTGCCGCCCGGTCCCGGCGACCGTCGTCACCGCTCCGTCCGCCAGCCGGATGCCGCGCAGCGCATGGTTGACCGTGTCGGCGACCAGTACCTCGTACCCCACCCGGGCGGCGACCGCCGCCGGCAATGCCAGCACGCCCTGGGGCTCCGAGAAGGACGCTGCCCCGCCGGCACCGTCCGCGAATCCCCTTTCCCCGGAACCAATCCGCCGTCGCTCGGTGACGAGGTCGGCGGCCAGCTCCACGATCTGATGGTGTGCGGTATCGCTGACCAACAGCGAGCCGGACGGCAGCCGAACCACCTTGCCGGGAAAGCGCAGTGCCGACGCGGGGGGTGGCGGCGGTACATACGGCCCGTCGCCGCGGCGCAGCGTGCCGCGCCGCTCGTGCTCGGCCACCAATTCGGACAGCAGCACCTGCAGCCCGTGCGCGTGGCCCTCTCCGGATAGCTGCGCGACGATATAGCCCTCCGGGTCTATCAGCACCAGCGTCGGCCAGGCCCGCGCCGCGTACGCCTTCCACGTCACCAGATCTGGGTCGTCCAGCACCGGATGGTGCACGCCGTACCGCTCGACCGCGGCGAGCAGCGCGTCCGGATCGGCCTCGTGGGCGAACTTGGGGGAGTGCACCCCGACGATCACCAGCACATCGGCGAAGCGGCTCTCCAACTCGCGCAACTCGTCCAGCACGTGCAGGCAGTTGACGCAGCAGAACGTCCAGAAATCCAGGAGCACGAACGTCCCGCGCAACTCGGCCAGCGATACCGGCTTGCCTGCGGTGTTCAGCCAGCCCCGACCGGTCAGCGGTGCGGCATGGATGCGGGCGTCGGCGCGGGTCTCGGGCACGCCATCACGATAGGCGGAGCGCTCTACAACTCGTCGTTGAGCCGGCTGAGCAGGCTGGTCAGTTGCTGGATGTCGGCCACATCCCAGCCGTCCAGGAACTCTCGCAGCTTCTGCCGCTGGCTGTCGCGCACCGCATCGACCCGGGCGGTCGCGTCCGTCGTCGCCGCCAGGTAGCACGCCCGGCCGTCCGTCGGATCGGGACGCCGCTCCACCAGGTCGAGGTCGGCCAGCTGCTTGACGATCCGGCTGATCGTGCTCTTGTCGGTGTACAGCATCGCGGCGAGCGAGCCGGCGTGCTGCGGGCCGCACCGCACCAGGGTGGCCAGCACGTTGTAGCCGGCGGGGGACAGGTCCGGATGGACCCGGATCGACTGGTCCCGGACACGCGCCCGGGCCTGGGAGAACAGCAGCCCGAACTGCTGCTCCAGTGCCTCCACGGCGGGCCTGCGGTCGATGGGTGCTGCCGTCACAGTCCGCATGGTAGGACGCGCGGCTGTCAGGGTGTTGGTCATCGCGTCACGGTGACCGGGCCGGACTCGACCACGTCGGCGGTGTCGCCGGCGAGCGCCTCCGCGGACTCGACCAGGGCGGCGCCCACTTCCTGCTTGAACGAGACGGGGACCCCGTTCAGCACCACCCGGTCGGCCGCGACCCCGTGACCGCCAGCACCGACAGCGGCAACGCCGCCCTCACCCGACGCGATCCGTTGCGTGGTCGTCTTGCGCCCCAACGGCTTGTTCGGCAGGAATGCCAGGGCGAGCAGGCAGATCACCGCGAGCGGAACCGCCACCAGGAACAGGGTGCCGATGCCGCTGCCGAACACCGGCTTGACCACCTCGGCGATCGGGCCGGGCAGCGTCGCCACATTGGGAGTCTCGCCGCTGGCCAGCGCGGCCAGCGCCTTCCGACCCGCGGCGCCGCTGGCGGCGGCCGCCGCCGCCAGCTCGTCCTGGCGGTCGGCGAACAGACCGGCCAGCCGCGAGGTCAGCAGCGCGCCCAGGGCGGACACCCCGATGGTCCCGCCGAGGGTACGGAAGAACGCGACACCCGCGCTGGCCACGCCGATCTGACGCGGGTCGACGTCGTTCTGCACGATCAGCACCAGGTTCTGCATCACCATGCCGACGCCGGCGCCCATCACCACCATGTAGATCGACAGCAGCGCGAACGGCGTGTCGTAGGCCATCGTGCTCATCAGCGCCATGCCGACGGTCATCAGGATGGAGCCGCCGACCATGTAGCTCTTCCAGTAACCGCGCCGGGAGATCAACGCGCCGGCCACGGTGGACGCCGCCATCAGGCCGATCACCATCGGCGAGGTCATCAGGCCGGACTCGGTGGCCGTGGCACCGCGCGCCAACTGCATGTACTCGGTCAGATACACCGTGGTGCCGAACATGCCGACGCCCACGGCGATGCTGGCCACCACGGACAGGGTGAAGGTGCGGGAGCGGAACATCGTCATCGGAATGATCGGCTCGGCGACCCGCAGCTCGACGACCACCAGCGCGGCCAGCAGCACCACCGAGACCGCCAGCATGATCAGGCTGGTGGCGGAGATCCACTCGAAGTTGCTGCCCGCCAGGCTGACCCAGATCAGCAGCAGCGATACCCCGGCGGCCAGCAGGCCGACCCCGAGGTAGTCCACGGTGATCTTCTTGGCCGGCCGGGCCGGCACGTGCAGCGTCTTCTGCAGCACGACGAGCGCCACCACCGCGACCGGCAGGGCCACGTAGAAGTTCCACCGCCAGTTCAGCACGTCGGTGATCACGCCGCCCAGCAGCGGTCCGCCGACCGTGCCCACCGCCATCACGGCGCCGATCAGGCCCATGTACTTGCCGCGGTCCCGGGGGCTGACGATGTCCGCCATCACGATCTGGACCAGCGCCATCATGCCGCCGGACCCCACGCCCTGCAGCACTCGGAATCCGATCAGGGTGCCCGGATCCTGCGCGAACCCGCATAGCGCCGAGCCCACCACGAAGACCACCAGGGACGCCTGGATGAGCAGCTTGCGATTGAGCAGGTCGGCGAACTTGCCCCACACCGGAGTGGTGACGGTGGTGGCCAGCAGGCTGGCGGTGACCACCCAGGTGTAGGAGGTCTGGCCGCCGCCGAGATCGTGGATGATGCGCGGCAGCGCGGTGGAGACCACGGTGCCGGCCAGGATGGCCACGAACATGCCCAGTAGCAGGCCGGACATGGCGACGATGACCTCGCGAGAGGACATGGCGCCGGATTCGGCGGCGCTGGCGGGCATCTCGGGTGCCGCTGGGGTGGATGGGATGGGGCGTGGGGGCATGAAGGTCGAGATCCTTGCGGGGGTCCGGTGAGCGCGCCGGGCGAAACGATTGGTTGACGAACGTCAACTATAGAGAGGTAGTTGATTGATGTCAACTAACTGATCGAGCGGTGACGGGCATCACGGGGTTGCTGCGGCCATCGGTGACGGAAGTCCCTGCCCGGACGGGTGGCGCGCCCGATAGGAAAGAGCCATGAGCGCGACAACGCACGAGAGCCGACGTACCGTGACGGCGACCACCGCCATCTCGGGGGCCACCCAGGGCACGCTGACGAAGGGCAGGCGGCACGTGGCAGCACCGGGCACGCCCACCGATCCCACCGCGGCCGCGCGCGACGAAGTGGGTGGGCCCACCGCGACCAGAATGCTCGCGCTGGCCACCGTCGGCTTCGCCCTGTGCTTCTGGGCCTGGGCGCTGATCAGTCCGCTGGGCTCCGCGTATGCCACCGAGTTCGGCCTGACCGCATTCGAGCAGGCCCTGCTGGTCGCCGTGCCGGTGATCGTCGGCTCGCTGGGCCGGATTCCGGTCGGGGCGCTGACCGACCGGCTCGGCGCGAAGACCATGTTCCCGGCGATCGCCGCGCTGACCATCCTCCCGGTGCTGTTCGTGGGATTCGCCGGGGTGAGCTTCCCGCTGGTCATCGTCGGTGGCTTCTTCCTCGGCCTGGGTGGCACCTCCTTCGCCGTCGGGGTGCCGCTGGTCAACTCCTGGTTCCCGCCGGCCCGGCGCGGCACGGCCGTGGGCATCTTCGGCGCCGGCATGGGCGGCACCGCCATCGCCGCGTTCTCCACCGTGGCGATCGCCGACGCCTGGGGCCGCCCGGCGCCGTTCGTCATCGTCGCCGTCGCGCTGGCGATCTACGCCGTCGCGGCCAGGTCGCTACTGGTCAACCCGCCCGGGCGGCCGGTCGCCGGCGCCGGCGCGGGCTCGCTGTGGCTGCGGGCCTGGCAGACCCTGCGCGAACCGGTGACGCTCAAGCTGAGCTGGCTGTATGCGATCGGGTTCGGCGGGTTCGTGGCGTTCTCGGTGTACCTGCCGACGTACCTGGTCAACACCTACGGCATGGAGCGCGGGGACGCGGCGCTGCGCACCGCCGGATTCGTGGTGCTGGCGGTGGCGATGCGCCCGGTGGGCGGCTGGCTCTCGGACAAGCTGCGCCCCGTTCCGGTACTGGTGGTGTGTTTCGCACTCACCGCGGTGTTCGCCTCCGGAGCGGCGGCCGGGCTGCACCTGATGCCACAGGGCACCGTTATGTTCCTGGGCCTGGCGGCGGTGCTCGGCGCATCGTCCGGCGCGGTATTCGCCCTGGTGGCCGAGCTGGTCGAGCCGGCACGGGTGGGGGCGGTGACGGGCATCGTCGGAGCGGCCGGCGGCCTGGGCGGATTCGTCCCCCCGCTGATCATGGGTGTGGTGTACGGCGCGACCGGCCACTATGCGATCGGGCTGGGGCTGCTCGCCGCCGTGGGCCTGGGCACCGCGCTGTTCGCGTGGTTCGGGTTCCGCGCGCAACCGCGCTGACGGGCTCGCGCCAGGGTGACTACCATCGAGTGATGGCCGGTGTGCGCGTGAGCGTCCCGGACCTGGTCGGGTTCGGGTGGGAGGAGGCCCGCGAGATGGCGCGGGTCGCCGGGTTGAGCCCGCGCGCGGTCGGTCCGGACGGTCAGGCCGTGAACGGCAAGGGCGGTGTGGTGGTCGACCAGCAGCCGACCGCCGGCGGCAAGACGCCGCGGGGATCGGACCTGGCGCTGCGGATCGCGTTCGGCGGCGGGCCCGGGGGCGACCGCGAGCCCCGCGACCCCGGACCGCAACCCCGTGAGTTCTCCGAGCGACGCGACCTGCTGGACCGTCCCGAGGTGCCCGGCCGGGGCCCCTTCCACCGGGAGCGCGAGCCGGAACTGGTCCCGGGCTGAGCGACTCCGTCCGCACCCGGAGCATGATCTGACCCATCCGGCGCGCCCGTCACCGGTTCTGGGAGGTTTCGGCCATGTGGGAGCACCTGTTCTCGTTCGAGATCCCGGTTGCGGACAAGATCCTGCGCACCGTGCTGGTTTACGCGCTGATCGTGGTGATCTTCCGGATCACCGGCAAGCGCGCCATCGCGTCGATGAACACCATGGACTTCGTGGTGATGTTCCTGCTGTCCAACGTGGTGCAGAACGCGATCATCGGGCCGGACAACTCGTTCTCGGGCGGGGCAGTCGGGGCGGTGACGCTGGTGTTGGTCAACGCGGGGGTGGACCGGCTGGCCTACGCGAGCCCGTGGGTGCGCCGGCTGGTGGAGGGCCGACCGTCCCACCTGATGCGCGACGGCGCGTTGGACGATCCGGCGATGCACCGGCTGGGCATCCGCCCGGTCGAACTGGAGCATGCGGTACGGACCCAGAACGGTGACGGGCTCGGCGATGTGCAGACCGCGGTGCTGGAGACGAATGGTCAGCTGGTGGTCAGCCTCAAGTACGACCAGCAGAGTGCCACGCACGCCGACATCGCCGAGCTGCGCGCGGCGCTGGCGCGGATCGAGGCGGCGCTCGCCGGCCCTCAGCGCCAGTAGCGGTGCAGCACGGTGTCGACCGGTCGGGTGGAGCTGTTGCGGACGGTGGTCACCCGCACGAACCCACCGACGTACGGCGCCTCGAGCATGTACCGGATGCCGCCGATGCTGCCCAGGTAGATCGCCACATGTCCGGAGTAGCCGACGATGTCGCCCGGCTTGCCGTACGCCCACGACACCCGGGTGCCGCCGGCTCGCTGCGCCGAGGAGCCGGCCGGGATCACGAACCCGGCCTGCCGCAGGACGTACGCGGTGAGTCCGGAGCAGTCGAATCCGATGATGCCCTGGCAGGAGTTGAGTGCCCCGCCGCCGCGGACGCAGCCCTGGTCGGCCGGCCCCCCGTAGGTGCCGCCGCCCCACACGTACGGGGTGCCCAGCGCCGCCAGGCCGGCGGCGATGCCCCGGGCGACGGCCGCGTTCGGCGCCGTGATGGTGACACCGGCCAGGTTTGCCGGCACGTACGGGCTGGACGGAATGGTGACCTTACTCGAGCTGACGGCGACTGCGGCGCCGCCGCCGGTCCAGCCGAAGTACGTGGCGAACAGGTAGTAGAAGTTGCGGTTGCCGTAGGAACTGCAGCCGTTACCGGTGCCCGGGTAGGCACGCAGTGAGGCGGCATTCGGCTGGTAGGGCGTGTAGTTGTACAGCGCCGCGGTCGCGGCGTTGGCCACCCGCACCGCCGAGCCGCCGCAGCCGCTGGCGGTGCTCCACGCGATCGTGCTGGTGCGCCCGGCCCGGTGCTGGTACTTGCCCGGGTCGACGCGGTAGCGAGCGAACTGCTTGGCGGCGCCGTAGGCCTGGTTGAAGAACCCGGCATAGGCCGGATCGCAGGTGCTGCTGCAGTGCCAACCCCACGCGTGGGCGTAGCTGGTAGCGGTGACGGATGTCCGGGTCAGCAGCCCCGACTCCTTCTGCAACGTCACCAGCAGCACCTGAGGGTTGACGCGGCAGGCCACGGCCAGCGCGGAGATCACCGCTGCCGCATCCTGTTTCGTGCCGCCGCGGTAGGCGGCGCAGTACTGGTCCGCGGCCCGGCTGGGCGTGGTCACCGTGAGGTTGCGCAGGCACCAGGTCCCCGTGCAGGCGGCGTTCTTGCTGGCGATGAAGCGGCGCAGCTGGGTGGTGGTCATCGCGCCGGTGTTGTAGAACACCTTGTCGGAGATGATGTTTGCCGGGTCGAAGGGGGCGCTGGCGGTCCATGGCGGGCAGCCGGCCGGAGCCAGCTGGTAGGCCGGCACCGCCGAATAGAACCTGGTCGTCAGGGTGCCGGCCAGCGTGCGCCACTGGGCGAACAGCGTGCCGAGACCGGACTGCTGGATCTGCTCGCCGATCCGCCAGTCTGCTCGGGTGTCCGTCTGATAGCGCGGCACGAGCTTCGTGAGCTGCTGGAAGAACATCCGGCTGGCGCCGATTCCGTCGGACGGGTCGAAGGCCGTGTAGGCGCCGGTGGTCTTGTTCGGCTTCTGCTGGAACAGGCCGATGTAGGGTCCGGCGGTCTGCCAGGGCAACAGCGACGATTCCTGCATGGCGACCGCGAGCGCGATGCGCACCCCGCGGCTGGTGATGCCCATCGCCTTACCCACCCCGATGATCACCTGCGCCGCATGAGTCTGGTTATCCGACAGGCGGATGTTCGCGTAGCTGCCGCCGGCAATGATCGTGGTGGTGATGGCCGGCGCCGACGACGGGGTGCAGCGGGAAGTGGTCGTGCTGGTTGCGGTGACGGTGGGGGTGGTAGTAGCGCCGGCCGGCCCGGCGCCGGCCAGCAGGGCGGCGGCAGTCGCCCATGCCAGCAAGAGGACGGTGACGGCGCGCGGCAGCCGACGGGTACCGGCCGGAGGGTGAGCGTGGCTCGAATAGGGTTGCATGACAAGGGCCTTCCAGGATGACAATCAGCGCCCTGGATCCCCCCACGACTGTCGGACCGGGTCGGCCGTCCGGGCACGACCCTGAAAAGAGCGTGGGCGCCACGCTAGCCGCTGCGGCAGCCGATTTCGATAGTTTGACTCCGATCGGGAGCCAAAGTTCACCCGTTGGGGAAAGCCGTGACCGTCAGTGCGCGAACGGATCTCGCCGACCTCAGTTCCAATACCGGTGCAGCACACTGTCCGCGGGCGAGCCGCCGGAAACCGGATAGATGGCGCGCACGTGCACGAACGCGCCGGGGTAGGGGGCTTCGAGGAGGTATTGCTTGCCGTTGATGGTGCCGAGGTAG
>CALANS010000039.1 GCA_937926105.1 uncultured Actinomycetes bacterium
GTGGTGTTGGCGGGCTGGAGTGGTGCTGGCGGGCTGGCTGGGGGGTGGTGCTGGTGGACTGGCGTGGTGTAGTTCTGCTCCGTTAGGCGGAGCAGAAGGCAAGCGTCGGTGACGGACTCACGGCGCGCCGGAGCGGACGAGCCGGACACTGATCGTCGGCTGTTCCGTTGGCATGTTCTGCCGTCACTGTCCGCCGTGGGCGAGGGTTGAATGACGGGGAGTCGCGATGACCCCGGGCCAGGAAGGCACGCATGACCCCCACGCCAGCAGTCCCCGCTGATTCGGAGCCTTTCGGCCCCAGTTCCGCCGCACTCGCGCCGCCGAGTACCGGCCGCACGCGCGGGCACATCCGCATCGGCGTGGACACCGGTGGGACGTTCACCGACATCGTCGCCGTGGACACCGTCACCGGAGACCTCGTCACCACCAAGACTCCCTCCACTCCGGCCGATCCGGCGGACGGCTTCCTCACCGGCATCGACAAGATCCTCGACCTGATTGGCGCGGGCCCCGCCGCGATCGAGTCGATCTCGCACGGCACCACCGTTGCCACCAACCAGCTGCTGGAGGGCAAGGTCGGCGACCTCGGCTTCATCACCAGCGAGGGCTTCGAGTTCGTGCTGGAGATCGCCCGGCAATCGGTACCGGACGGCTACGGCAACTCCTACTTCTGGGTCAAGCCGGACCGGATCGTGCCCGCCGACCGGGTCCGCACCGTCGGCGGCCGGCTGGACTTCCGCGGCAACGAGGTCCGCCCCTTCGACCGGGAGTCCGCCGTCGCCGCGGTCCGCGCGTTCGCCGCCGAGGGCATCACCACGCTGGGCGTGTGCCTGCTGCACTCCTACGCCAACGACGCCCACGAGCAGGCGATGCTCGAGGTCATCCGGGACGAGATGCCCGAGGCGGTGGTCTCGCTGTCCAGCCAGGTGCTGCGCGAATACCGCGAGTACGAGCGCTCCGTCACCACCCTGGTGGACGCCTCGGTCAAACCCCGGGTCTCCGCCTACGTCGCCGGGATCGCCAAACGGCTGGCTGCTCTCGACCCAGACCGCGCCATCCCATTTTCGATCATGCGCTCCAACGGTGGAGTGTTGTCCGCCGATGAGGTCGTGCACCAGCCCATCAGCACGGTGCTGTCCGGGCCGGCGGCGGGCGCGCTGGGAGCGGCCGTCATCGCCGCGAAGGCCGGCTATCCGTCCATCGTCACCTGCGACGGTGGCGGAACCTCCACCGACGTCACCGTCATCCAGGACTCCCGCCCGACCCTCACCACGGAGGGCAGGGTCGGCTCCTTCCCGTCCAAGATCCCCATGATCGACGTCGTCACGGTCGGCGCGGGTGGTGGCTCGATCGCCTGGACCTCGCCCGAGGGCACGCTCAAGGTGGGCCCGCAGTCGGCCGGCGCGGACCCGGGCCCGATGTGTTACCGCAAGGGCGGCTCGCAGCCGACCATCACCGACGCGCATTTGGCGCTGGGCCGCATCCCCCCGCACCTGCTGGGCGGCGAGATCCCGCTGGATGTCCAGGCCGCCACCGACGGCGTCACCGCCCTGGCCGGCAAGCTGGATCTTGCCGTGGAGGCCTGCGCCGCGGGCATTCTGGAGATCTCGGCGTGGAACCAGGCCAACGCGCTGCGGCAGGTCACCGTCAAACGCGGGCTGGACGTGCGCGACTTCCCGATGGTCACCTTCGGGGGATCCGGCTCGCTGCTGGCCTGCCGGCTGATGGACATCCTGCGCCTGCCTGCGGTGCTGGTGCCACCGAACCCGGGCAACGTCTCCGCCTACGGATTGCTCACCGTCGATGTCCGGAACGACTACGTGCAAACGCATGTCGCCCGGCACGACACACTGGACCTGGCCGCCGTGGGCTCTATCTACGACCAGCTCACCACCCGGGCCGCACAGGCGCTCCGTCGGGAGGGATTTGCCGACGCCGACCAGGTCTTCGAACGCACCGCCGACCTGCGCTATTTCGGCCAGGCCTACGAGGTGCGAGTGCCCTGTCCCGACGGTCCGGTCACGCAGGAGTGGGCGGACGCGGTGGCGGCCGCGTTCCACGAGGCGCACCGGGCACTGTACGGCTATGACTTCGCCGGCCGGGCCGACCAGGTCGTGGAGTGGGTCAACCTGCGCGCCACCGGGATCGGGCCGATCCCCCGGCCGGAGATCGTCGAGATCTCCCCCGCAGCAGGCGAGTTCGACCGTGCGGTGGTCGAGAGCCGGCGCGTGTACTTCGACGAGTGGACCGACGCGATGATCTACGACCGGGCCAGACTGGGTGCGGGTGACCGAATCTCCGGCCCGGCCGTGGTGCAGGAATTCGGGTCCACCGTTCCGATCCATCCGGGATTCGCCGCCGAGGTCGACCGGTACGGCAACCTCATCGTCACCCGGGAGGGCGCCGAACCCGGCGTGCCCCAGGCCGTGACGTCGGACAGCGAAGGAGTGCAGCAGTGAGCGCCGCACAGCGTACGACCGCAGGCACCGTCACCGCCGACCCCGTCCTGGTCGAGATCGTCGCCGGCACCCTGGCCTCCGTCGAGATGGAGGTCGAGACCGCCATCGCGCGCACCTCCCGCTCGCCGATGATCCGCGACGCGCACGACTTCCGCGCCGGCATCCACGACATCGGCATGCGCAAGCTCACTGGGCGCTCCTACTCCGCGCTGGTGCAGCCCATCGTGCGGGACTTCCCGATCGAGACCATGCGCCCTGGCGACGTGTTCTTCCACAACGATGTCTACTCCTCCGAGGGCGGTATCGGGCACCTGCCCGACCTGTGCGTCACGGTCCCGGTGTTTCATGTCGAGGACGGGGACGGTGACCACGCAGCACCGCAGGTCGTCGCGTTCGTGCAGGCCTTCGGGCACCACGACGACATCGGCGGCGCCGTACCGGGTTCCATGCCGTCGCATGCCCGCAGCGTGTTCGAGGAGGGCCTGATGGTGCCCCCGATCAAGCTGTGGGACCAGGGGGTACCGAACCAGGCGGCGTTGACCATCATGACCCGCAACTCGCGGATGCCCGAGTCGCTGGCCGCCGACCTGGACGCCGAGTGCTCGGCCTGCCTGATGGGTGCCCGCCGGCTCGGGGAGCTGTTCACCCGGTACGGCCGGGGGCAGGTGCAGGCCTGCTTCGACGCGATCATCGCGAATACCACCGAGATCTACCGCACCGAGATCCTGGCCAAGATCCCCGACGGCAGCTACGTCTGGGAGGACTACGCCGAGCACGACGGCGTGGATGAGCCCAGGCTGCACGCCCAGCGCATCACGCTGACCAAACTCTCCGACGGTGACGGGGTCACCGGGGCGCGCCTGATCCTGGACTTCACCGGCACCTCGCCGCAGGCCAAGGGCCCGATCAACCACTGCGCCAATTACTCCGACGGGGTGTTCCTGGCCAAGTGGCTGGCACCGATCCTGCGCAACCTGGCCGACACCCCGGAGCGGATGGCCGAACTCGACGTCAACGAGGGCGTGGTGCCGCTGATCGAGATGCGTTTCCCGGAGCCGGGAACCCTGCTCACTCCGATCTTCCCGGCCCCCACCAACGCCCGAACCTTCGTCATCTTGAGACTGCTCGGGGTGCTGGCCGGGGTGATCGCCAAGGCGGTGGACGGCAAGATGCCCGCCGACCAGGAGACCATCCGATACGTGGGCTTCCATGGCGTCGATCGGGATGGCGTCCCGTACCTGATGCGGGAGATCCTCGGCGGTGGATCGGGCGGCCGGTACTACGCCGACGGCGAGGACACCATCCACGTGGTGCCCGACTCGTCGAACGTGCCTACCGAGGTGACGGAGTCCCGGTTCCCGTTCCGCATCGAACGGCTTGGCCTGGCGGTGGATTCCGGCGGTGCCGGGCGATACCGGGGTGGCCTGGGCTACGAGAAGCACTACCGAATGCTGATCGACACCGACTTCATGTGCATCGCCGACCGGTCCATCCTGTCCTGCTGGGGAGTCAAGGGCGGCAAGGCCGGCAAACCGTTCCAGGTCACCATCGACCCCGGGGGGCCGAACGAGCGCGAGGTCGAGGGCTTGGAGGACGCCGCGCCGGTGTCAGCCGGGGAGATCATCCGGGTGCGCACCACCGGCGGCGGCGGGTGGGGCGACCCGCTGGACCGGCCGGCCGCCGAGGTGGCGCGAGACGTCCGGTGGGGCAAGGTGTCCGTCGCCGGCGCGCGGGACGACTACGGCGTGGTGCTGGACGGTGAGCCGCGTGGGGAGATCCTGGTGGACGAGGCGGCGACCGCGGAGCTCCGGGCCCGGCTGCGCGCCGAGCGGGATGCGGAAACAGCCGGTGGCGAGGTCCCGTTCTTCGACCGGGGCCCCGGCTATGCCCGGCTGTCCGGCGGCCGCGCGTTCGCCGAGGTGGACATGCTGTAGCCGGCCCCCGCCCCGTCCCGCGCTTGTGAGTCTGGGGTGGCGCCATAGCGCCACGTGGGACTCACAAGCCGGGATCTGGGGCGCAGGCCAGGAGGTCCGGGAGGTTGGGAAGCGAGGCGAGGCCGGTGGGTGAGCGACACATAGCGGTGACGGGTGCCGCCGGCAAGACGGGCCGGGCAGTGACGGCGGCCCTGGCGGCGCGCGGGGCGAGCGTGCGCGCCCTGGCGCACACGCCGGAACAGGCGGCGGCCGGGGTCCCTGGAGCGGCGGAGACGATCGCCGTCGACCTGGCGGACGCCGACGCGGTGCGTGCGGCGCTGGACGGCACCGCCGCGGTGTACCTGATCGCCCCCAACGTGCACCCGGACGAGCCTGGCCTGCTGCGTGCCGTGATAGACGCGTGCCTCACCGGCGGCCCGGGTGCGGTTGTCTACCACTCGGTGATTCACCCGTACGCCCCGGCGATGCCGCATCACGTGGACAAGGCCCGGGTCGAGGCGATGCTGGCGGAGTCGGGCCTGGACTGGGCGATTCTGCAACCCGCCTCGTACTTCGAGAACGCGCTCGGGGTCTGGGGCTCCGTCCGCGAGCGCGGAGTCTGGCCGTTGCCGTACTCCGAGCGCGCCCCGTTCACGCCGGTGGCGCTGTCCGACGTCGCCGAGGTCGCTGCGGATGTGCTGCTCGACCTGGCCGGGATCGGTGCCACCGACGGGCCCCGTCACCGGTTCGCAACCTACGAGCTGGCCGGGCCCGAGGTGCTGTCCACCGCCGAGATGGCCGCGACCGCGGGGGAGGTGTTGGACCACCCCGTCACCGTCTCCGTGGACCGCTCGGGCACCTCGGCGCCGCTCGGCGACACCGAACGGCAGTGCGTCGCCCGGACCCGGTTGCACGCCATGTTCGACTACTACGACGCGCACGGGATCTGTGGCAACCCGACCGTGCTGACCGCCCTGCTCGGCCGCCCGCCGACGACCTGGCGGGAGTGGGTCACCCGACACCGCTGAGCGTGGGGCACAGCGCTTGGCGGCTCGCTGACCTGCGCGTTGTGCATGAAGGGAACCGCGATCGGCCCCGGGTCTTCTAATCTCGGACACGACGTGCCCCAGCCGGGGGCGGGGTCGACCGAGGGGGCGGTGTGGACGACGATCGGGACCCGGACCTGCGCGCGGCGATCCGCGAGCTGCGCCAGTCGTTGGAGCGCATCTCCGGCGAACTGGCCGACGTGTCCTCGCGTGTGGAGCGGGTCGATCGTGCGCTGCGTGGTGACGAGCAATCGGCGCCCGCCGCGACGGCCCCGCCCGCTGCTCCGCCCGCTGCCCCGGTATCGCCCGCGGTGACACTCCCACCGGCCCCGCCCGCTGCCCCGGTATCGCTCGCGGTCGCACCCCCGCCGACCGTGACACCCCCAATCTCGGCTTGGCCGCAGCCGCAGGGTCCGCCCGTTCGGCCGGCGACCAAGGCGCCCGGATCCTGGGCCGACACCGCCGGGCAGCAGGCGCTGGGCTGGGTCGGGGGCGGCGTCACCGTGCTCGGCATCGTGCTGTTGCTGGTGATTGCCGTCCAGCAGGGTGGACTGAGCCCCACCGCACGCGTGGTGATCGGCCTGGTGCTCGGCATCGCACTGATCCTCGGCGGAGCCTGGATGCAGCGCCACCGGCAGCAGGCCCTCGCCGTCACGCTCGGCTGTACCGGGTTGTCCGTGGAGTTCCTGACCGTCATCGGTGCCGTCCGACTGGCCGAGATCGCCTCCCCGGTAGGCGGACTCGTGGGCTCGGCGGTGATCGTCGCGGTCGCGGTGCTGCTCTCGATCGGCTGGGGCGAACCATGGCTGGCCGGCGTCTCGTTCCTGGTGGGCGGGCTGCTGGCGCCGGCCGTCGGCGGCGGCGTCACCGATCCGGTGCTGGGCTTCGAGGCGATCATGGTGGCCGGCGGTGCGGTGTGCCTGTGGCTCGATGCCGGGCGATACGCCTGGACAGGGGCGGGGCTGGCAGCGATCGTGGTGTTTCTGGTCGGGCTGGCCCTGCACCCCACCACGATGGTCGGGTTGTTGGTCGCGGTCGTGTTGGTCGCGATCACCTGGGGCACCATGCTGGGCCGCTGGGTCACCGGCCGGGGTCCCGTCGATCCAGGTCCGTTCCCGGTGCGCGTGCCGGCCCGCGATCCGGCGCAGGTGGCCCGCGATTACGCCGACTTCCACGCCCACCAGCGACGTCGCGCCGAGGCGCGAGTCGACGCGGTGGTCGCCGCTGGGTCGCTCGCGGCGAGCGCCGGCCTGCTGGTGCTGACCCTGGCCACCATGCGGCCCTCCTGGATCCGGGACGTGCCGGTCGGCGTCACGGCCGTGCTGCTGGCGGCGGTGTTCCTGGCGCTGTGCGGGATCTGTCGGCGAGAGCCCACCCTGAGCCGGGCCCCGGTGGTCGTCACCGCGTGGTCGGCGTCGATCGCCCTGGTGGCGCTGGCGCTGCTGCGGCTGATCGGCGGTGACGCGCGTGGCGTCGCGTGGGTGATGGTGGCTGCGATCGCGCTGGCGGTGGCTGCCGCCGACCGTTCGGTGCGGCTCCTGATCCCGGCGTTGGGGGCGGCGGGGGTCGCGTTGCTGGCGACCGGGCCGGTGCTGCGCCCGGCGGAGCTGCTGCTCTGGGACTCCTCGGAGCTGGCAGGTCCGTCGCGGCTGATCGGCCCGGTCGGGCTGCTCGCGCGCGGGTGGACGGTGGTGCTGCCGACCGGGTTGGCGATCGTCGTGTTGTGTGCCGTCGCCTGGTGGGCGGTGACGCGCTGCACGGCGGATGCCGTCTTCGCCGGGGGAACCGCCGTCGCAGCGGGCCCGGCGATCATGCCAGCGAGCACCCGGATCACCGTGCTGACGTGGGCGTTGGTCGGGTGCGTGGTGGCGGCGATCTACGGCGTCCTGGCGGTGACGATGGTCCTGGCGTACGCCATTTCGCCGACCGAGGGCGGCTATCAGGGCGGCCAGGTGGCGGTCACCGCGCTGATCACCATCACCGGGCTGCTGCTGCTCTGGCAGGGCTTCCGCCAGGTGGTGTTGCGGATCGGAGGCCTGGTGCTCGCGGCAGTCGCCGTGGCCAAGCTGCTGCTGTTCGACACCCGGTCGTTATCGGCGATGCCGCGGGCGGTGACGTTCGTCGTGGTGGGAGTGCTGCTGCTGGCCAGCGCCGCCGTCTATCTGCGGACCATGAGCCGGTCCGGGGACGGCGGGCGCGACGCCCAGGGCTGAGCGCGCCGCGGGGTCCAGAACTGCCAATGCTGCGGCCGGATCATGGTGCACCCGTCACGGCGACGGCCGACCGGCCGATGCCTAGGCTCGGAGGCGAATCCTTGTCGCCCTCGCAACCCCAGGGAGCCCCGTGTGACCGCCGCAGCGCCGTCCGGACCACTGTCGGACATCACCGTTCTGGATCTGACACGGGCCCTGGCCGGGCCGCATGCCGCCATGATGCTCGGCGACCTGGGGGCGCGGGTCATCAAGATCGAGACTCCGGGTCGTGGTGACGACACCCGCGGCTGGGGGCCGCCGTTCGTCACTCCGGACGCCGCGCGGGGCGTCGGCAATGGCTCCGTCACCGATACCCGCGCCGCCGATACCCCCGTCACCGATACCCCCGTCACCGATACCCCCGTCACCGATACCCC
>CALANS010000040.1 GCA_937926105.1 uncultured Actinomycetes bacterium
CGGAGCCGGTCCAGCCGATCCGCTCCGCGATCACCGTCGCCGGCATCGACGGCGCCGCCGCCAGCAACTCCCGCACCCGATCCTCGACCGACGTGAACGACGTCGGAGCCGACTGGCAGGGATCCGCTGCAGATGCTTGTCTGCAAGCAGTTTCTCGATTTCGGCGCGACCCTGATTCCATTTCATGTGCCGACCTCGGCGTCGTCGATGGACAGTCTGACCAGCGGGTGCGCCCGGACCGAAACCAGAAACGCGTCGGTACCCGGCTGCTGCTCCCAAGCGCGGGCACGCACGCGTCTGATATTTACTTCGCGCCCGCCGAGACGGGCCTCCGCCCGTTGTGCGGCAAGGTCGAGATCGTCAGGGTCAGCTTCGCCAACGACCAACACGTCGACGTCGTTAGGCGGTGGGCCCGGCTCTCCGCTGTAGCGGGCGGCCCACGATCCGTACAGGTATGCCGAGTCGATTCCGGGCACTCCGCGCAGCTCCTCGGCCATGACCGGCAGCGGGCCATAGGTCACCACGAGCAGATCCGTCAACGGCCGACTCAGCGGCGAGTCGGTCACTGCCCGCACCAGCCGGTTGTTTCCGTGGCGACGGTCTGCCAGGATTCCCGCGGTGGTGAGGCGCGCTATCTCCTGCTGCGTAGCCTTCACTGACGCGCCAATGCGACGGGCCGCTTCGGTCACCGTGTACTCCCGTGTGGGGTTCAGGTAGGTCAGAGCGAGCAGGTTGCCCTGTACTTGTGAGCGCAGCAGGGGAAGCAGCGCCGGCGGATCAGTTCGCATAAGACTTCCATCTCCTTATAACTCATAGGTGAATTGCAAGGAGATAGTGCCACCCCGTAGTGCGCCGACAGTGGCCTCGTCCGCTGGATCTTGGCAAGGGCCTTCACGCCCCGCCGAGCCTGAAGACTTCCGATAAGCCGTCCCAAGATCACAGACGGACTGTCCGAAAAATCGCCGCAGGTCAGGAATCGGCAAGCCAACAAACAGCAGGCGGGAACTAATGTCCCTATCCCCCCTTACGTCACCGCGCTCCGTCGAGCCATGCGCGTATGTGACGAGCCAGCGGGCCGTCGCCTCGTGGCGGGTCGGCGCATAGCGCATCTTCCACGGTCGTGTCGATGTCGGTCCATATGGCCCTGCGCCCCACACCGGAGATCAGTCCGCGATAGCTGGTGAGCAGCTCCTGCTCGGTGTGGCCGGACCATCGCGCGGCCTCGAGGGTGTCGGCGCCCTGTGCAATCCAGGTCGTGATGCCGGCCTTGCGCAGGTCGTATGACTTGCCCGGGTGCAGCGCCGGCTGCGGCCCCCACAGGTCCGTCTCGAGCCGAGCGATGCCCGGCCGAAGGTAGGCGACATAGAAATTGCCCCAGTCCAGGGCCATGCCCTCGGGCGATACGAAGAGGGTGCCGTCGACGGCGGCAAGCCCGCTTGCGACGTGCGCGTGGACCAGCGACGCAACCAGTCGGCTCAGCGGCACCGACCGGATCTCGCCCGTCGGGCGGGCCTTCAAGTGGTAGCCGGGCTCGGGTTCGATCTGCGCGGTGCCGCCGCCCGCCGGTAGGTGTTCGATGCGCAGGCGGGACACCTCGCCGGGTCGTGGAGCGAGCTGCCATACCACTAGCGGCATGATGCGATACCGCTCGCCGGCGCGCAGTCCCTCCCCGGCGCGCCGGCCGGTCTCGGCCAGCACATCGCCGAGGTCCACCCAAAATCCCGCGCCGGGGAAGTTCCGGGAATGGGCGGTGGCACGCTCGGGCGCCCGGAAGGGTGTCGACCGGGTGGCGCGCCCGCCGCTGCCGCGCGGATTCCACCGCCGGTACGGGCTCGGGCCCGGCGGGAAGAGGCCACCGTCGAAGGCCCTGTCGAACACAAAGCTGCTCGCGGTGCGGAATCGCTGTTCGGTGTTGGCCTTGATGAGCACCCGGTCGGCGGCGTGCTCGGTCTCCAGTTGCGGCGGCGTCGGCGGTACCGGTTTGCGGCCCTTGTACCCACTCCTCGCCTGCCAGGCGGCAAGTTTGGCCTCGTATTCGGCGTGCAGGCGCTGATATTTCCCCGCCCGCTGCCGGTTGCGGTGCGCCGCGGCCAGGTTCGTGGCGCGCCGCATGATCAGTGCCTCATCGAAATCGGAGCCGTCGGGAGCGAGCAGCCGGAAGTGTTTACTATCCCCCGCGCGGATGCCCCACTGCCCGACCCTCGGGTCGTCCGACGCGTAGGTGTAGCAGGCCTTGAACGTCTCCAGCTGGTCGATCCACCACCGATTCTGACGCCGCTGCTCCCAGGCCGGCCGGTAGACCGCGACAAGCTCATCGACGAAGTCCGCGACAGAGCGCCCGGGCAAATCCGAACCGGCAGTCGTGCCACTGGGTAGCGCGCCGAGGTCGACCGGCGCGCGGTCGGCTGTGACTTCCGGCTCGACGCCATCCGCAGCCGGGCCAGCGACCGGTGCGGATGCGTCGCGTCTGGGCTGGTTGCCATCCGCCGGGGTGGCGGCCCCGTCGGGCGCCGCTCGGCCCGGTCCGGCCGGTAGCTGCGCGCCTGGTTGCGGGGCGGCCTCGATAGGCCAGCCGCGGTCGTCGGCGGCACTGAACAGGACCTTCGCGGCGGTGATGCGCCGGGCCCACCCGGCAGCGGCGTGTACGTCGTCGAAGGTCCGCTTGCGCGGATTGTCGATGCCCTGCACACGCCACCGCACCACGTAGGCCACCGCCCCGGTCACGCCCTTGTCGCCGCCGGCTCGGGGCTTCCATGCCAGCCGGGCGCCGTCGGCGCCTTTCGCGTGCGTATACGGGCCGGACCACCGGGTCTCGCTCATGACGCCATTTCCGCATTCTCCTCGACCAGTGCCGCAACGTCGCATGCCCGGTAGCGGGGCAGGGCCGCCGCCACCCGTACTTCGGCAAGAAGGCCGGCCGAGACAAGGGCCGTGAACTCGGTGTCGTCCAGGTCATAGCGCCGCTGGATCGTCTCGCGGCGCAGCAGCGTGGGCAGGCCCGTCCTGTCCGTCGCCGGTTTCGGCGCCGGGCTCGGCGATTGCGGCGGGGCCGGTGTGGGCTGGCCGGCGGGCAACGGCGGCAGCTGCAGCGGCTGCATCGGGCGCGTGGCAGGGTTGGTGGTGCGGCGGGGCGGCGCCGGGGTCACGCGGGTAGGTTTGCCGAGCGGTGGGCGCGGCATCGGACGTATCGCTTGTCTGGTCATGGCGGGCGACCGTCCGGCGCCCGACAGTTGGCGCAACCGGCGTTCACGGAGCCTTTTTCCGCACGACGGGCCGAATCTGTGTCCACGCGAGAGGGCGAATCTGTGTCCGGGACCCAAGCCGGGCCCCGACGGCCTCATGGCGTCCGGCTCCGCACGGTTCCCCGAGCGGCACGTACTGGCTACGTGAAATGGCGATATCGCTTGTACGCGAACGTTTTTCACCAGAATTGGGAAAGGCCACTCGGTGTCGTCACGAGTGGCCCGCGAGGTGTCGCCGGGGATTGATCCGTAGTCAGATGCTCTATCCGTTGAGCTACGGGCGCAGTGCGTCACGGTATCGGCGCCAGACAAGTATAACGGCTGCCGGCGATCGTCGCGCACGCGCGCCCGACGGCTCGCCATCGCAGGCCCAAGGTGACCGACGGCGCCCGCCCCGACCGCCCGCCGCCGCCGCCGAGACCACCCACCGCTCACAGTGACACTTGTCCGCACAGCTGGTCGAGGTGCCGGACGAGCGCGTCTGCGAGAATGTCCAGATCCGGTACGACGTCCGGGTCTGCCGTCGCAGTGATCGTGATCGAACCGGCGTAGGACAGGACGGCGAAGTCGACGGCCACATTCCCGGCCAGTACGTTGAGCGGCACGATGTCGCTCACAGTCGCACCCAGGAACGACACCGGCACGTCCGGACCCCGCAGGTTGGTCGCGAACGTGTGGACGAGATGCTGGTGATTGACCACCCAACGCACGACGTGCACGGCTGCGAGCGCCCGAAACGCCGGAGCGAGCAGCGCAGCGGACGCGCCCCGCTCCTGATTCCTGCGCCTGCGGGTCGCGGCAGCGACCGCGGCCAGACACGCCTGCGGGCTGACGCCCGTGGGCGCCGCGACAGGCGTGACTCCGACATGGTTGCCCAGTGTGGCGGCTGCCGCCAGCTGACGCCCGGAGACGGGTACGGAGATGACGACGGGGTCGACATGTTCGCCGCGTCGTGCCAGCAGCGCGTCGACGGCGCCGGCGATCGCAGTCACCATCACGTCGTTCACCGTCGCATCATCGAGTCGCGCCGCCGCTCGCACCGCCGCAAGGTCGGCCGTCGCGCTGATCATCGACCGGCGCAGCCCGACGGGACGGTTGAGCGAGCAGTGAGCCGCCCTCGGCGCGGATCCGGACCGCAGTTCCGCGACTGCTGCCCGCACCGTGCGCGGCAGTGTCCCGAGGCGACCGACGGCCCGGAGCCGCGAGGCGGCGGCATCCAGGGCAAGGCCGACGGTGCCGGGAACCTGCCCCGTGGGTGAGTCCGGCGGCGCAGGTGGCCCGCCATCCACCAGCCGCGCCAGTAATGCCAGCCCGCCCATCCCATCGGCCAGCACGTGGTGAAGCACCACCACCAGCGCGCAGCCACCGTCGGCCAGCCCCTTGAGCACGGTCACCTCCCACAGCGGGCGCCGCGGCGGCAGCCGGCGGCCGAGGATCTCGACGGCGGCGGCCAGCGCCGCGGCACGGTCACCCGGCGGCGGGCACGTCGCTGAGCGAACGTGGTCGGCCACGTCGAACCCCGGATCGTCGTCCCAGACCGGCCGGCCACACCCCCACGGCGTGCGCATGAGCCGCTGTCGCAACCGGCGGATCCCGCCGACACGCCGGGCAATAGCGACCCGCACCGCGTCCGGCTCGAGGGACCCTCCGGCCGCGAGAAACAAGACCGCCCCCATCTGCCGCGGCGCCGGGCCGATGTCCGAGGCGATCTCCATCATGTCGGTCGAGGTGGCCCGCGTGATCCTGCTCCCGGTCATCCGACGACGCCGCAGGCCGTCCGGCGTGAGGTTTCCGTCATGACGCGATCCTCGCGCTGCGCATCACGCCCTGGCAGGGCCAGAGGTCACTGCTCCGGCTCCACGCACCGGGCCGAGGCCGTATCCGGCGCCGACACGGGCATATGTGCTAGCCTCGGCCAATTGATTTCGCGGCGCACATCGGCGCCTGCATGAACGGATCGGAGGTGCTTCGATGGCCGCTCACA
>CALANS010000041.1 GCA_937926105.1 uncultured Actinomycetes bacterium
GTTCCATCGGCACGCCTGGGTGGCCGCCACTTCGCGCGGAAGGCAGGTGTGACGCCATTCGCGGCAGGGCCGTCAGTGCGAGGGACGGTGCTCGGTCGGCAGCGCGTCAAGCGCCCGTTCAAGGACGACCGGGATCGGCGCGTCGATATCGACTGTGGTGCCGGACTCGTCCGGTTCCAGCGGCTCCAGGGTCGCCAACTGCGAGTCCAGCAGACTGACCGGCATGAAGTGGCCGCGGCGGCGTCCGAGATAGCGCAGGAGCACGTCGCGCGGACCGTCGAGCAGCAGGAAGAACGCCCCGGGAGCCTGCGACGCGATGGCGTCGCGGTAGCTGCGGCGCAGCGCCGAGCATGCGACCACCAGGCCGGACTCCCGGGCATCGTGCAGTCGACGGCCGACCGCAGCGAGCCACGGCCAACGGTCGCTGTCGGTGAGCGCGACGCCCGCGGACATCTTGGCGACGTTCGCAGCAGGGTGCAGCGAATCGCCGTCGATGAAGGGCACTCCGAGCTCGGTCGCAAGCGCGGCGCCGATGGTGGATTTGCCGGACCCCGACACACCCATCACGACAATGGCGGGAGCGCCGGCCGGTCGTCCCGATGACATTCTGTCGCGGGTCGCATCTGAAGTCACCCGATCACTCACCAGTCGTGCATCGAGCCGTCGAGCAACCGGTTCACCGGAAGGTAGGCCGGCCGGAACGATGTGGCCGCTGCCGCCTGGTCGTCGTACTCGACGCCAAGGCCGGGTGACTCACCCGCGCGCAAAAGACCGTCCCGGAAGGAGTAGTCGGCGTGGAAGACTTCTTGTGTCGCGGCGCTGTGCTGCATGTACTCCTGGATGCCGAAGTTCGGGATCGCGATGCCGAGGTGAATTCCGGCTGCGAGCCCGACCGGGGAGATGTCGGTGGGGCCGTGCATGCCGGACTTAATTTGATACACCCCCGCGTAGTCGAAGATCCGCCGCAAGCCGGTGATACCTCCGGCATGGGTGATCGACGACCGGGCGTAGTCGATTAGCTGCTCTTCGAACAGTGTGCGGTAGTCCCAGATCGTGTTGAACACCTCGCCGATGGCCAGGGGTGTGGTCGTGTGCTCGCGAACCCGACGCAACACCGCCTGGTTCTCCGCGGGCGTGACGTCCTCCAGCCAGAACAGGTCGTACGGCTCGAGACTCTTGCCGAGCTTCGCCGCCTGGATCGGCGTGAGGCGATGGTGGACATCGTGCAACAGTGGCAGCTCCGGGCCGAACTCGTGGCGTACTGCCTCGAACACCTCCGGAACCCGCCGCAGATAGGCGCGCGTGTCCCAGGTCTCCTCCACCGGCAACGCACTGCGGCGTGCCGGCTCGTAGTCGTATCTCGCATCGCTTCCCGTCGCGGCACCCGTCATTGAGTTCGCGCTGGAAGCCACTCCGTAGACCGATGGCAGACCAGGAATGCCGGTCTGGATCCGGATGGCGTGGTAGCCCTCATCCAGGTGCATTCGGATCGAGTCGAATAGTTCCGGCAGGTCTACGCCCGATGCGTGACCGTATGCCAGCAGCCCCTGTCGGCTTCGACCACCGAGCAACTGGTAGAGCGGCAGTCCGGCGGCTTTGCCTTTGATATCCCACAGCGCTGTGTCGACAGCCGCAATCGCCGCCATCGTTACCGGCCCACGTCGCCAGTATGCGCCCCGGTACAGGTACTGCCAGGTGTCCTCGATCGCGTGCGCATCACGCCCGACCAACAGAGCGGCGACATGCTCGGACAGGTAGGCGGCCACCGCGAGCTCGCGGCCGTTGAGTGTCGCGTCGCCGAGTCCGGTCACGCCGTCATCGGTACTCAAACGGAGTGTGACGAAGTTCCGGCCAGGACTCGACACCAGCACCTCAACCTTCGAGATTCTCACTTCTCCGCCTTCCATCGCTGACTCGAGCCGCGTGCACGGACCGCTCCTGCGTACCTACAAGATCTTCCGCTGTGACCATGCCGGGCACCGCCACCGGGCGTTCCGAGCGACTCGCACGCCGAATTCGCGTTACGAATTTTTTGCCCCTGGCGATCATGCAGTCCTACCTCCTCTGAGGAAACTTACTCCTTGACGCAGGTCATTCCAATTGCAATACTCTCGATGCGTCAAGTGGACCGACCTCTTTCGGACAGTAGATGGGATGGAACGCCCGTGACGACCCACCACTCGGCCGCCGCTCTCGCGATGCAGTTGATCCGTGAGCGCATCGAGCGGCGCGAGTTCGCGCCGAACTCACGGCTGCCGCGGGAGACCGAACTTGCGGCCGAATTGGGCGTGTCCCGCAACGCGTTACGGGAGGGCATCCGCGCACTCGAGATCGTGGGGGTGCTGCGTAGCAGGCACGGCTCCGGTACATACGTGACGGCGCTCGAGCCGGAGGACCTGCTCGGTGGATTCGCGTACAGCAACGCCCTGTTGGACATCCGCTCCGCGATCGATCTCGCCGAATTCCGTCGCGTCACCGAACCGGCGGCGTGCGAGTTCGCCTGCGACCGGGCGACTGCAGAGCAGAAGGTGCGCATCCGGTCCCTGCACGAGCAGATGCAGCAGGTGACCGATCCGGAGGAATACGCGCGGCTCGACCCCGAATTTCACCACGAGATCGTCAAAGCGAGCGGGAACGCCGTGCTCATCGCCGTGGCGGGGGGCTTGACCAACGGGCCCGCCTGGACATCGATGTGGCGAGCCGTGACCAGGGACTTCGTTCCGGAAAGGACCCGAACTGAGCACGAAAACCTGGTGCGGGCCATCGAGACCGGGGACCGGGAGCTTGCGCGAGCCACCAGCAACGCCCATATCGCCGCAGCGCAGGCGCAGATCGCCTCGGTGCTCGGCGCAATGGAGCCCGGGACCTCGCGACCATCAGCCGATACAGGTGCCGCCGTCGATCCGGATGTTGCCGCTGCACCGCCCACTTGAGAGGCGCCGTCGCCCTCCCATGACCACCGGCTCCCCGGAAGCCGGGACCGATCATCCAGTGATTCGAGGTTTCGGGGTCGCCTCGAGCATCAGCAGTGAAGGAGTGTCATGTCTCGACACGTGCGATCGACGGTCGTCGCGGCCATAGTGTCAGCCGCGGCGATCGTCCTTGCCGCCTGTGGTTCCAGTACCGCTCCGGCAAGGGACGAGCCCGGTTCCAGCGGCAGTTCCGATGCGTCGTCGGCCCAGGGAGCAGGCGGCGACGTAGAGGTCTTCACCTACTGGACCTCGGGAGGTGAGAAGGCCGGGCTGGACGGGCTGGTGAAGGAATTCGGTACGCAATGCCCCGACTACCACTTCACCACAGCCGTGGTAGCAGGAGGTGCCGGCGCGAATGCCAATGCGGTACTCGCGTCACGGCTACAGCAGAACGATCCGCCGTCCACCTTCCAGGTGCATGCCGGTGCAGAAAGCTTGAGCTACGTGGCCGCCGGGCAGGTCCAGGACCTGACTGCGCAATACAAGCAATGGGGACTGACGGATGCGTTCCCGAAGAGTCTGATCGACAACATGTCGGTGGACGGCAAGATCTATTCGGTGCCGGCCAATATCCACCGGATCATGATGTGGTCCAACACATCGGTTCTCGGCAAGGCGGGTATCACCGGCCAGCCGAAGACGATCGACGATCTGTTGGCAAACCTGCAGAAGTTGCGCGACAGTGGTATCCAATCGCCGCTCGCGATCGGCCGGGACTGGACACAGTCGGACTTGATGGAGCCGGTGCTACTGTCCGTCCTGGGCGGTGACGCATACGACGCGCTATGGAAGTCGGGTGACGGTTGGAGTTCGCCCAAGGTCGCCGAAGCACTGGAGAAGTACAAGAAGCTGCTGTCGTTCACCAACGGCGACCGAGACAGCCTCGATTGGACGGACGCGGAACGGCTGCTCGTCCAGGGAGACGCGGCATACCAGGTCATGGGCGACTGGATGGCCGGAGAAATGGACAGCGCCAAGTTCACCGATTACGCCTACCAGGCGTTCCCGGGTACCGAGGACTACTACATGTGGCTCGCGGACTCGTTCACGTTGCCGACTGGCATCGCCAATGTCAAGGGAGCCGAATGTTGGCTCAAGGTGGTCGGTAGCCCCGAGGGTCAGAAGGCGTTCAACACGAAGAAGGGCTCGATCCCCGCGCGGGTCGATGCGGACCCCGCCGACTACCCGGCTTACCAGCAGTCGGCCATGGCGGACTTCAAGAAACTCACGATGGTACCGTCCTGCGCGCACGGATCGGCGTGCACGCTCGGTCAGGCGGGAGCCGTCAACTCGGCGCTGGGCAAATTCTCCGGCGACGGTGACCTGGCGAGCCTGCAAAAGGCACTGGGCGACGCGATCGCCAAAAATGCGGTGAAGCTCTAGACCTGGGCGGCATCCGCGACCGGTGCAGCACCTGATCGCGGATGCCGCTCTCGTCATGCCGGTCGATGACCGCCACATGATTCGTCTCATCCATCACGCTGACCGATCGAGGAGAGGAATGAAACTCCTTCACCGACCGAAGACACAGGGCTTCCTCATGTTGCTCCCGTCGCTGTTCCTCGTTGCGGTATTCGTCTATTGGATGCTCGGAGTGAACGCGAAGATCTCGCTGACCGACCGGCATTCGATGCAGCCTGCCACCGGCTTCGTCGGCGTGGACAACTACACGCAGCTCTTCACGGATGACGACGGCCGATTCGTCCACAGCATCACGAACCTGGGCGTGTTCGTCGTCGTGTTCGTGGCGGGCACCATGCTCATGGGTTTCTTGTGGGCATTCCTGCTGGACCGAGGGCTGAAAGGTGAGGCGTTCTTCCGCACCATCTACATCTTCCCGTTCGCAATCTCGTTCATCGCCGCCGGCGTCGCCTGGCGGTGGATCCTCAATGGCGCAACAGGTGACGCGGCTGGAGGCATCAACCTGATTCTGCAGTCGCTGCACCTGGGCGCGTTGGAGAACAGGTGGTTCCTCGACCCCGACTGGGGCATGGCCGCGGTGGCCATTCCGGCGATCTGGCAGATGTCCGGATACGTGATGGCGCTGTTTCTCGCCGGATTCCGCGGAATACCCAAGGAACTGCGGGAAGCCGCCTACGTCGACGGCGCGACCACCCGGCAGATGTATCGCCACGTTATCTTTCCGCAGCTGTCACCGGCGGCGCTGTCCGCTCTGGTCGTCGTCACCATGATCGGGGTGAAGGTCTTCGATCTGATCATGTCCATGACGGGGACCTCTTACCTCAGTGAGGTCCC
>CALANS010000042.1 GCA_937926105.1 uncultured Actinomycetes bacterium
TGACTGTCGCCGGCGATGCCAGCATCCTGTCCGTGAACGGTGCGGTTCCCATCGTCGACGACGGCGCGTTCGTGGCGGCGGGGGCACGCGTGATCGGTGAAGTGCGCCTGGCCGAGGGGGCGAGCGTGTGGTACAACGCGGTGCTGCGCGCCGACGGCGACTCGATCACGATCGGCGCCGGCAGCAACCTGCAGGACAACGTGTCGGTGCACGTGGACAAGGGGTCACCGGTCGTCGTGGGCCGGGACGTCTCGGTCGGGCACAATGCCGTCGTGCATGGCTGCACGATCGGCGACGGTTCTCTGATCGGCATGGGCGCGGTCATCCTCAACGGTGCACGGATCGGCGCATCATGCCTCGTGGCCGGTGGTGCGGTGGTGCTTGAGAACGCCGACATCCCCGCCGGGTCGTTGGTGGCCGGCGTTCCGGCGAAGGTGCGTCGGGCCCTCAGCGACGAGGAGAAGGGGCGCCTCGTCGACAATGCGCGCAGCTACCGCGAGCACTCCGCGGCGCACCGGCAGGCCCAGCGCGCCTGACCCCGCGCCTGTTGCGCCAAATTCACATGAATTGGCCGAGTGCACATCAATTTTCCAGAAGTTTGGTGTGCATTGGGCGGTTTGATGTGCAGTGGATGCGGCGGGTGCGCTGAAGGGCCGTGTGGCGCCGGCTTAGGCGCGGTGGATGCGGCGGGCGAGGCGAGGCCCGTCGGACGCAGGCTCGGCGGGCTGGATGCGGCGGGTGAGGCGAGGCCCGTCCGACGCAGGCTCGGCGGGCTGGATGCGGCGGGTGCAGGCCTCTCCCGGATAGCGACGGCGCACCGGCACCTGTGATCATCGGAGTGTGGGGATCGAGACGACGTCCGGCATCATCGCGTTCGCGTGGCTGGCACTGGCGATGACGTTGGCTCCCGGCTCGGACACCGTGCTCGTGATCCGGTCGAGCCTGAGAGACGGGACGCGTGCGGGCGTCGCCGCCGCTGCCGGAATCGTCCTCGGCGTGATCGTATGGGGCGGTCTCGCCGGGCTGGGCGTCGCCTTGCTGCTGGTGCGATTGCCCGTGGTGTACCGGGTCGTGGCCATCGGCGGCGGCGTCTATCTCGCGTACCTTTCGGTCATGACGTTCGTGTCTGCTCGACGCCTGTGGCGAAGCGACCCCGCCGTGCCGGACGACTCCGGCGAAGCGACGCCGCGCAGATCCCTGCCGCAGACGTTCATCGCGGGATTGCTGACGAATCTGCTCAATCCGAAGATCGGCGTGTTCTACCTGTCGATTATGCCGGGCCTGTTCATCGGGCAGGGCTTGACGCTGTGGCTGGGCCTCGAGCTGGGTGGCATCCATGCGGCTCTGGGGATCGTCTGGCTGTCGATCGTCTCGGTTCTGGCCACGTGGGCGCGCAGACACCTGCTGCGCGCGAAGCCCCGAGCCGTTCTCGACGGGATCTGCGGTGCGCTTCTTCTCGCATTCGGCGTGCTCGTGATCGTCGAGGTCGTCATGCAAACGCGTTGACGGGCGGTGTGGAGGGGATGACGGGAATCGAACCCGCGTAATCAGTTTGGAAGACTGTCGAGAGCGACTTTCCGGGACGAACCACGGATGACCACCGCTGACCGCTGAGCCCCATTCTCGCCCGGAATCACGCCGAAGTCTGGGGTCTAGCGGCCGACCCTGGTCACCGCTGGTCATGCGTGGCGCGACGGGATATCACCAACATCCGGGCGGATAGAAAATGCATGCCGAGTATGCAAGATCGGGGTGTGTACTATCGTGCCCGCCACGCCGTCGCCATGCTTGCTGCCGACAAGGTGGACGTTGGCGATTCGTGGAAGTTGACTGAGCACTTTCAAGATGGCTGTACGAGCGGCTGAAGTCGCTCCTCGCGTCAACGTGAGATTCGACGTCGAGTCCCGTCGCCAGCTCAGAACAAGTCGCGAATGTCGACGCCGAAGGCGTGGGCGATCTTGTGGATGTTGTCAATCCCGACGTTGCGAGTGCCACGTTCGATGCCGCTGACGTAGGTGCGATCGAGTTGTGCCGTGTGAACGAGATGTTCCTGCGACCAGCCGCGTTCGGCGCGTAGCTTCCGGAGTCGATCGCCGAAGGCGCGGCGATGCTCAGGAATGGTCATACCTCCACCGTCGGCGTGGGTGGACTATCAGTCCACGGACTATGAGTCACACTGGGCAGGTGTTTCTCGACAGTCCTCGCGGGTTCAGCAATCCGGCCCGAATTGCCGAACGTGTAGACATGCTCGAGACCGAACTGCGGGTTCACCCTCTGCGCGAGTGGGCGGAGGATCTCGCCTCGCGGCGGTCCGCGGTCGTTCCGTGGCCAGACCCGGCGGAGGCGGGCGTTGATGCTCGCGTGCTCGTCGTGTTCGAGGCCCCGGGGCCGATGACGAACGCCTCCAATGTCCGTCCGGCTCCGGATTCGTGTCTGTCGATAACGACGACCTCACCGCCGAGAATTGTTGGCGAGCACGGGTGGAGTCCGGCCTCGAGGACGGCGTCCTGTGCTGGAACATGGTCCCTTGGTATCTCGGGACAGCAGCACGGAAGCCTACCGCGAGCGAGATCACCGATGGGGCGGCGGAGCTGCTGAGCCTCATGTGGCTGCTTCCTAGGCTGGACACCGTGGTCCTGTGCGGTCGCTACGCCCAAACCGGCTGGAACAAGCACCTTCAGTCGTCACTGCGTCGGCCGGCGGTCCGAGTCATCGAGACTTGGCATCCGTCACCGCTCGCGATGAACCAGCCCGGCAAACGAGCGGAGTTTGTCGAGGCCCTGCGGACTGCCGCGGCAACGCGCGACGCCTGAGCCCACCCCTGCCCACGTAGAACGCTCACCCCTGTCCGGTGCACCGGAGGGTGGGCGTTCTGCCACATATGCCCATGCCTGTGAGCGTGGCGGGCAGTTACGGACGGAAGCCAGGCGCGAGCTGTACCGACTCGGGTCGGGGTTGACGAACGGGTCGTAGACGGCGCGTTCGTTCTCGCCCGGTCGCCCGGGCTGGAGGCCTTCGGTGCGCAGCAGGCGGGCGCGCTCCCCGGGGCTCAGAGCGCGGGGCGTTCCGTCTGGCGTCCGGTAGTTGCCGCCGTCGCTGCCGCCGTACTGGCTCGGGCTGTCATATCCGGGACGAGTGCTCATGGTGATCTCCCATCGGTTGTTGTCCTCAAGCCTCCCGCGGGCAATGTGTGTGACTCCGTGTGGAGTTCAATCGACCTCGTTAGCAGACCCGACAACCCGACAACCCGAGGAGACGAGAGCGATGGTCCGACCGACAATGCTCGCCGAAGACGATGTGCTCGTGAAGTCGTACGTGCCCGCTGGCGTCAAAGTGGCGCTGGATGCAGCGGTCACGATGACCGGGGCGTCCCGTGCGACGGTGCTCCGCCAGGTGATCGTCGCGGGGCTGCGACCGTACGCACTCGTCAGCCCTGATGTCGCCGCTGCACTACCCACCACCACCCAACCCACGAAAGGAACGAACCGATGAGTATGCCCGGAACCGAACTGCCCGCCTACCCCAAGGCAGGCGGCGCGACGAGCACCCGTCTGAAGAACGCGCGCAACCAGTACAAGGCGACATCGAGGAGTGGATCGCCGAGATGATCAACGACGGCCTCGCACCCAACACGATCCACAACTACTTCACGCAACTCAACAAGACTCTGCGCTATGGGCTGCGGCACCGGCTGATCTGGCACAACCCTGCCCAGGGCGTCGAACTCCCGAAGAACGAGCGCTCGGAAGGGTTCGAGCCGGTGTTCCTGGACATGCGGCAGTTGAACGCGCTGCTGCTCCACCTGGAGGACGACAAGCCGTTCGACACCCTGGTGCAATTCGCCGCTCTCACCGGACTGCGCGCCGCGGAGATCGCCGGTCTGCGCATCCGCGATGTGGACCTGACCGATGGGCACATCGAGGTCCGGCAGACCTACAAGAAGATCGACGGCGTGTGGACGTTCGGGACACCTAAGTCCGCACGGTCCGTGCGGGACGTGCCGGTGCTGCACAAAGGTCTGCTGCTGGCACTGAAGACGCACAAGCTGGCGCACCCGTACTCGGGCAATCCTGACGCGCTGTTCTGGCCGGGACGGCACCCCAAGACGCACGTCTTGGACTACGACCGCCCGGCGAACACGACTAGCATTCTCCGACACACCATCCGTCCCGCGGCCACGGCGGCGCAGCTGCCGGCGACCATCCGGTTCCATGATCTGCGGCACACCTACGCGAGCATGATGCTCGCCGCAGGCTTCAAGCCGTTCCAGGTGAGCCGATGGATGGGGCACGCGTCTGTCAACACGACGGACACCGTCTACGGCCACCTGTACCCGGTGGACTACACCGAGCAGACAGCCCAGTTCGAGCGCTTCGCTGCGCTCACAGCGAACTAGGCAGGAAGTCATTGACTCAACTATTTCAACTCTGTATCCTGGAATTCCAGTCGAAACGGACATCGAGGACAAGGAGTTGAGGATGAGCAGCGAAGACGCGGCACCCGAAGCTGAAGCCGGGCGCGGGGAGCGAGCAGCGGGACGAGTCCCTAAGCGAACACGAGGGACAAGCTTCCCCTCATTGGCTTTGGGTGACGCTGTGACGATGATCAAGAAGATCGCCATCTATGGGAACACTCACACGGATGCCGCCGTGGCGTCGTTCCTCGGACACTCGACGTCGAACAGCGGCCCGTATCGCAGCAAGATCGCTGCGCTGAAGGACTTCGGATTCCTCAGTGGTAGGGGCGACGAGTTGACCGTCACGCCTCTCGCTCTGGAGATCACCCACCCCGGACTTGATGCTGACGTCAACGCGTCGCTGCGCGCTGCCTTCCTCAAATGCAGTCTCTTCCTGACCGTCTACACGACGCTGCCAAAGGACACTCCGCTGGACATCGCGGCACTCGCCAACTCGGCCATGCATAATCACGGGGTCGCTTCGCAGTCAAAGGACACGTTCGCTTCCGTGTTCGTTAAGAGCGGGATCACCGCAGGGCTGCTGGAAGAAGTTGACGCAGAGCACGTGAGACTTCTCGACGACACGACGGACGAAGCGCCCAAGGATCTCAGGGAGCCAGAGTTCACCTCGCCGAACCCGGCACCCTCTGTGACGCCTGCTCGACCTTCGGCGACCGCGGTGCCTGCGGCACCGCTCATGACGAACGCTGTCGTCAACCATGTTTGGCCGATCGCTGGTGGTGTGATCCGATTCGTCATCGAGAGCTCGACGCCACTGCCGGCCAACGCCTACGGGGTTATCGGTGCTGTGATCGGCGAGGGGGATAAGCTCGCGGAAATGCTGGGCAATGCGGAGGTGTCCGTTGCCCTCGAAGGAGATTCCGAGTAAAGGTTGGGCGTCCTACGACGCTGCCCTGAAGGCAATTGGTGAGCGGCGGGGCGACGAACATGCGGACGACAGGGCATTTCTTGCTTCTATCGGCTTCGTGGAGCCCTCCGGGCCGCCGGAACTAACAGGCAAGGGGCAGGAGTACTTCCAGGTCCGCTTTATTCGCGAAGACCTTCCGGAGGCGAACCGTCGACTCCAACGAGCCGTTCTCTCGCTTGCGCCCGTAGCTGCAGTCGCCCAATTGCTCGACGGCGTCTCTGGTGCGACACGGGCCACGGTCGAGACGGTACTGCGCAGCCAAGGTTTTGGAGATGGGCTTCGCGACCGCAATCTGGGATTTCTCCTGGCTCTAATGGATCGAACCCGGATCGTGAAGTACTCCAAATCTGATGGGTCAGTGCGCGTCCTGGTGCATCCAGCGCGGGAAGATGCAGTGCCCGCAAGCGTGTTCATTAGCCCACGAACGCCCTACGGCAACCGTGTCTGGCTCAGAAGGGTTCTCGCCGAGGGAACGGGAAACATAGCCTGGCTTGACAAGCACTTCACCTCCGCAGCGTTCGAACCGCTTTGGGAGGCCATTGACGGAAACAGCGTGTCTTCAGTCCGCCTTCTCTCGCTCTTCCTCGCGGATGCTCACGCCGGACGGAAGGTGAAGCGAGACTTTCGGAACCTTCAGACCGAGTTCGCGGCGCGGGGCGTCGACCTCCAGTGGCGCGTCATCGACAGTCAACTCATCAAGGACACGCACGACCGCTGGATCATTAGCGACGATGCTGCAAGGAACATACCGAACGTCAACGCCATCATGTCTGGGCAGCACTCAGAGCTCAATCTCAGTTCGCAACGTGCTGTTCTCGCGGGGCTGTTCGATGGCTACTGGAGCGACGCGCAGCCGATTGAGGGGGCATGGAGCGCATAGCGCTGGCCGGGATCTGGCCGGGATTTCCGTCGTGGGACCGAGCGCCCATACGGCGTGATCCCAACGGGGGACTGGGAGGGGATGACGGGAATCGAAC
>CALANS010000043.1 GCA_937926105.1 uncultured Actinomycetes bacterium
CGCTTGGCGGGTGACAGTGCTACGACGGGTGCGATGGCAGCGAGTCGGGGTGCCGCGGCCGCCGCGCCCGCGCACGGCACGCACGGCACGCCGAACGGGCACTCCGATCATCCGGCGCACGATGAACGCGACGCGCACGACACGACCAATACGCACGACAAGGGCGACGCGCACGGCCATTCCAACGGCGACGGCGGCTTCTGGTCGGGAACGGAGTTGCGCTTTGCGCTAGCGTGCGGCGCGCTGCTCCTGATCGGCTTCCTGCTCGAGCGTTTCGCGGCGGTGCCGTCGTGGGTCCCGCTCGCCGCCTACGTCGGTGCCTATGCGTTCGGCGGCTGGTTCACGGCGCGCGAGGCGATCGACAACCTGCGCATGAAGCGGTTCGAGATCGACACGCTCATGCTCGTGGCGGCAGCGGGCGCAGCCGCGCTCGGCGAGTGGGCGGAGGGCGCCCTCCTGCTGTTTCTCTTCAGCTTCGGGCATGCCCTCGAGCATTACGCCATGGGGCGCGCGAAGCGGGCGATCGAGGCGCTGGCCGAACTCGCGCCGCGGACCGCGACCGTGCGGCGTGGCGGGGCCCTGGTCGACATCCCCGTGGAGGAGCTCGCGCTCGGCGACGTCGTGGTCGTCAAGCCCAATTCGCGCCTGGCGGCCGACGGCTTCGTCGTCGCCGGCGACAGCAGCATCGACCAGGCGCCGGTGACCGGCGAGAGCATCCCCGTCGACAAGCGCGCGGTGACCAACCCGGCGGCGGCCCGCGCGAATCCGGACGGCATCGACGCCGTGCACCGTGTCTTCGCCGGCACGATCAACGGAAGTGGCGTCATCGACATCGAGGTCACCCGCAAATCGAGCGACAGCGTGCTCTCGAAGGTGGTCCGCATGGTCAGCGAGGCGGAGACGGAGAAGTCGCCGACGCAACGCTTCACGGACCGCTTCGAGCGGATCTTCGTGCCAGCGGTGCTCGTGCTGGCGGTGCTGCTGTTGTTCGCCTGGGTGATGGTGGACGAGCCGTTCCGGGATAGCTTCTATCGCGCGATGGCCGTGCTGGTGGCGGCCAGCCCGTGCGCGCTGGCGATCGCGACGCCGAGCGCCGTGCTGTCCGGCATCGCTCGCGCGGCACGCGGCGGCGTGCTGGTGAAGGGCGGGGGACCGTTGGAGAACCTCGGCTCGCTGTCGGCCATCGCCTTCGACAAGACCGGCACGCTGACCGAGGGCAAGCCCCGGATCACCGATGTGGTCCCGGTTCGCGGCGTGGACCCCGCCGAGCTCCTCCGCGTGGCGGTAGCGGTCGAGAGCCTCAGCGATCACCCGCTGGCTCGCGCGATCGCGACCGACGGGCGCGCGCGCCTCGGCGGCGCCGACGTGCCCCCGGCCACCGACCTCGAAAACCTCATTGGCCGCGGCGTCAAAGCGCAACTCGCGGGCGAAACGGTCTACATCGGCAAGGCCGAGATGTTCGGCACGGATGGGATCGCGCCGCTGTCGGACGAGATGGCCGCCGCGATTGCCGCGCTTCGGGAGCAGGGGCGCACCAGCATGGTCGTGCGTCGCGGCCGCGACGACCTCGGCGCGATCGGCCTCATGGATACGCCCCGCGAAGCAGCCAGGGCGGCGCTCGCTCGGCTCAAGGCGATGGGCATCCGGCGGATGATCATGATCTCCGGCGACCATCAGAAGGTGGCCGAGGCCATCGCCCGGGAGGTCGGGCTGGATGAGGCCTGGGGCGATCTGATGCCACAGGACAAGGTCGAGGCGATCAAGAAGCTGAGGGCCGAACAGAAGGTGGCTATGGTCGGCGACGGCGTCAACGATGCGCCCGCCATGGCTAGCGCGACCGTGGGCGTGGTGATGGGCGCCGCCGGGTCCGACGTGGCGATGGAGACCGCCGACGTCGCACTGATGGCCGATGACCTGTCGAACCTGCCGTTCGCGGTCGGGCTCAGCCGGAAGACCCGCGCGATCATCCTGCAGAACGTGTACGTGAGCCTCGGCATCGTCGCCGTTCTCGTTCCCGCCACGATCTTCGGATTGGGCATCGGGCCCGCGGTAGCGGTGCACGAGGGCTCCACGCTGCTGGTCGTGTTCAATGCGCTGCGGTTGCTTGCCTATCGGGAGGCCGCTCGATGAGCCGGCGAGGCGGATACGTGCCGCACTCGGCCCTTCGAATGGCGTCGGGCCGGCGAGCCTGCCCGCACGGCTGCCCGATGAACCGGGCGGTGCCATGAACATGCCCACCGACCTCACGGCCGTAACCTCCCCCTGAAGGTGGACACCTGAGAAGTAGAGCTTTCTGGCATCTTTCCGTCAGGAGGTTCCATGAAGAAGTCGAAGTTCAGCGAGACCCAGATCGTCGCCATCCTCAAGCAGGGCGACATCGGCGTTCCGATCAAGGATCTGTGTCGACAGGCCGGGATCAGCACCGCCACCTACTACCAATGGAAGTCGAAGTACGGCGGCATGGAGGCGTCGGACCTGAGGCGGGTCAAGGATCTGGAAGCCGAGAACGCCAAGCTCAAGCGGATGTACGCAGAGCAGGCACTGGACATTGCCGCGATGAAGGAGTTGATCGCAAAAAAACTGTAGGGCCGGCGCAGAAGCGCGAGGCGGTGCGGTTCCTGGTGGAGACGCAGGGCCGCCCGCTCCGCCGGTCCTGCGACTGTGTCGGCCTGTCGCGCTCGGCCTGGTATGCGCCGCCGTTGGACTGGACGGTGCGGGATGCCGAACTGATTGCCGCACTGGCGAAGCTGGTGGAGGAACGCCCCAGTCGTGGGTTCGGGAAGTGCTGCCAGCGCTTGGCGAAGAGCCATCCGCACTGGAACGACAAGCGGATCTACCGGGTGTACTGCGCCATGAAGCTCAACTTGCGCCGTGCCGCCAGCCGTCGCCTGCCCAAGCGCGAGTGCGTACCGCTGTACGTGCCCGAGCACCCCGACATCGTGTGGTCCGCCGACTTCATGCTCGATGCGCTGGCCTGTGGCCGCAGCTTCCGCACCTTCAACATCATCGACGACTTCAATCGGGAGATCGTGCATATCGAAGTCGTCACCTCGATCACTTCGCAGCGGTTGGTGCGGATCTTCGAGCAGATCCGCCAGGAACGGCCGCTCCCGCAGGTGCTGCGTACCGACAACGGACCGGAGTTCCTGGGGGAAGCCTTCACCGCATGGGCCAAGGCCAACGGCATGGCGATCCAGTACATCCAGCCCGGCAAACCCAACCAGAACGCCTACATCGAGCGCTTCAACCGCACCTACCGCGAGGATGTGCTCGACCGCTACCTGTTCGCCCGACTGGACGATGTCCGCGAAGCCACGTGGCGCTTCCTCATCGACTACAACGAGCACCGGGAGCACGACGCACTCAACGGCATGACGCCCATCGAGTACCGCAACCAACCCGCCAGACGTTCTACTTTTGAAATGTCCGCTTGACGGGGGAGGTTACGACTACTACTGGCCGTCGTTCAACCTGGGCGACGTGGCCATCGTGGTCGGCGCGGTGGGGCTCGTCCTTTCAGAGGGCGTGTCCGCGCGACGCAGGCGGTCACCCGGCGCGCGGCGCGCGGGTCGGTGACGATGCGAGCGAGCGCGGTGGTGCGCGAGGGCGACGCGTGAGCAGCCCCGCGCGCCGACGCATCGCGACCGCATGGCGGCACGGCGGCGCCAGAAGCGGCAGGTACGCGCAGACGCCGCGCCGCGCTGGGGTACGCCATCGCTCACGAGCCATCTAAGCGCTTGATACAGAACGATAAAACAGCGTTTGTGCACTGTTTTTACACGTATCTCGGCTGACCCCCGGCCGTAGGACTTGTCCTATTGACGCTCCCGTCCAGAGACCACGCTGCTCGTTCAAAAAAATCGGGTATCCGGATTTTAGTGTGGGAAGACCGCACTAGCCCTTCTTGTCTGACAGCTCTCGTTCGGTAGGTTTCTGGTATCGCAAGGCTTACGCGCTTTTAGCCTTCAGTGTGGGCTTTGTCTGGCGCATGTCGGTGCAAGGAAACAATCAGTGGCAGGTCACCTTGCCCCC
>CALANS010000044.1 GCA_937926105.1 uncultured Actinomycetes bacterium
CGAGCCAGCCCACGCCGGCGCGGCCGCCCGCTGATGTCGGGCCCGCGTCCGGGATCGCCGGACCCGACCGATCGCCCGCCGGCTGGTCGCCACCCGGCTGACCGCCCGCTGGCCCTTCGACCGCCGACTCGTCGTCCGCCGCCGGGCCGGGCGGCAACCAGCCGGGCTGCCTGGCACCTGCGCGCCAACGCCGGCGTGTTGCTGTGGCTGCTGGCGCTGTTGGTGGTGGCCGTGGGGCATCGCTGGATCCCCGCGGCCTCCTGGCTGCTGGTGCATCTGCTGCTGCTCGGGGCCGCCACCAATGCGATCCTGGTGTGGAGCGCGCACTTCTCGGACGCCGTGCTGCGCGCCAGCCCCGGTCCGCGCGGCACCGCCGGACAGGCGATGCGGCTGCTGCTGCTGAATCTCGGCATCGCCGGCGTGGTCGCCGGCATGGTCGTGCCGAGCTGGCCGGCGGTGCTAGCCGGCGGCATCCTGGTGGCCGGGACGGTGATCTGGCACGGCGCCGCACTCGCGGTGCGGATGCGCCGGGCGCTTCCCTCGCGGTTCCGCCCGACGGTGCACTACTACCTGGCCGGTGCCGCGCTGCTGCCGTTCGGAGTGGCGGCGGGCGTGTTACTCGCCGCGCACTCCGATCACGACCGGTTGGTGATCGCGCATCTGACCGTCAACCTGCTCGGTTGGGTCGGCCTGACGGTGATCGGCACCCTGGTGACGCTATGGCCCACCATGCTGCGCACCCGGGTGGTCGACGGGGCGGAGCGCGCGGCCGGCCGGGCGCTGCCGATTCTGTTGGCTGCGGTGATCGTGACAGCGGTGTCGGCGCTGCTGGCCCCGCCGCCGGTCGCGACGGTGGGGCTGGCCGGATATCTGGCCGGGATCGCAGTGACGGCAACGCCGCTGATCCGCGAGGCGCGGGCGAAGCCCCCGGCGGCGTATGCCAGCTACTCCGTGGCGGCGGGCTGCGGGTGGCTGGCGGTCGGCCTGGTCGGGCTGCTGGCGCTCACCGCGTCGTCGGCCAGCTGGTCCGACGTGGCCGCCACCCTCGGGGTGCTGGCCGGCCCGTTGGCCGCCGGGTTCGCCGCACAGGTGCTGCTCGGAGCGCTGAGTTATCTCATCCCGGTGGTGGCCGGCGGCGGCCCGGTGGCGGTGCGCGCGGCCACCGCGGCGCTGGACCGGGGCGCGGCGTGGCGAGTCAGCCTGATCAACTGCGGAATCGCCGTGTGGGTACTGCCGGTGCCCAGCCTGGTCGCGGTGGTGGGGTCCGTCGCGGCGCTGGTCGGGTTCGCCGCGTTCCTGCCGTTGCTGGCGCTGGCGCTGCGGGCGTCGTACCGGGCACGCCGGGACGTCTCCCCCGGCCCATCGCTGGCGCAACGCCGGGAGGCGGCCGCCGCGGTGACCGAGCGACGCTCCCGGCCCGGCCGGTTCGCCGGGCCGGCCGCGGCGGCGTTCGTCGCGGTGGCGCTGGCGGTGGCGGGCGCGGTGGCGCTGGATCCCGCCGCGGTAAGCACGGCCACGACATCGTCGGCGCCGTCGGCCGCCGACGGGGTCTCCCCCACCGGGCGCACCACAACGGTGCACGTCACCGCCGACAACATGCGTTTCACGCCGCACGATATCTCGGTGCCGGCCGGGAATCGCCTGGTGATCAAGGTCGCCAACACCGACACGATGGTGCACGACCTGGTGCTGGACACCGGAGCCACCACCGGCCGCCTGTCACCGGGCACGTCCGGCAGCGTGACCATCGCAGTGGTGGGGCGCGACATCGCCGGCTGGTGCTCGATCGTGGGCCACAGACAGCTGGGCATGGTCATGCAGATCACCGTCACCGGCCTTCCACCCACCCCCACCGGCGGCGCCGTCGCGCCGTGGGTGGTGAAGCCGACCGGCGCCGGCGACATGGCCGACATGAGCCACTCGGGCGGCGCCGACACCGACTCCGCCGCGTCGCTACTGGACTTCATGGCGGCGCCGCCGGCCGGCTTCACCGCCCACGATGCCACGCTGCCGCCGGTGGGGCCGGGCACCGTGCACCGCGTCACGCTGACCGTCACCGATACCGACACCGAGGTGGCACCCGGTGTGCGGCAAACGTTATGGACCTACGGGGCGAACGGCAAACCCGGCACTATGCCCGGCCCGACGCTGCACGGCCGAGTGGGCGATGAGTTCGTGGTGCACCTGGTCAACGACGGCGACATGGGCCATTCGGTGGACTTCCACGCCGGTGAGCTGGCACCGGACGAACCGATGCGCACTATCGCTCCCGGCGAGTCGCTGGACTACACGTTCACTGCGACTCGCTCCGGCATCTGGCTGTATCACTGTTCGACGATGCCGATGAGCGCGCACATCGCCAACGGCATGTTCGGCGCGGTGATCATCGATCCGCCCGACCTGGCACCCGTCGACCGGGAATACGTGCTGGTCTCCTCGGAGCTGTATCTAGGCCCGCAGGACGGTACGGTGGACGTGGACAAGGTGGCGGCGATGCAGCCGGACGCCGTGGTGTTCAACGGATATGCGAACGGCTATGACGCCGATCCGCTGACCGCCACCGCCGGGCGACGCATCCGGATCTGGGTGCTGAATGCGGGGCCGAACGAGCCGCTCGCCTTTCATGTGGTGGGGATGCAATTCGATACGGTGTTCTCCGAGGGCGCGTACCTGCTGCGCCCGGGCAACATGGAACACGGTGGCAGCCAGGTGCTCTCGCTGGCACCGGCGCAGGGCGGGTTCGTGGAGTTTACGCCGCCGCAGGCCGGGCACTACCCGTTCGTGTCGCACATCATGGCGAACGCCGAGCGCGGGGAGCATGGCGTGCTGGCGGTCGGCGCACCCTAATCGCGATCCGCGAGGGTGGCGTGATCCCGTGCGGCACGCCGATCCTCGCCCAGGTGCAGCGGCCAGGAGACCGCAAACCTCGTCAGCAGTTGGCGTTCTCGGACGCTCTCCTCGGTCAGATCGTGCAGCCGGGCGTGCAGCAGCTGATCGAGCGACACGATCCCCAGCAGCCGGTGCGGCACATCCCGATCCAACACCGGCACCATGCTGACCTGGTGCTCGGCCATCAGGTAGGAGACATGCCGCAGGGTGTCGTCGTCGTGAGCGGTGACCGGGCCGGCGAGCATCACCTCGGCAACGGTGCCGTCGGCCCCGGTGGATCGCGCGGTGAGCAGCATGCCCAACGTGACGATGCCCTCCAGCCGGCCGTCCTCGGAGATCACCGGATACAGACGCTGCGCGTGAGTCTCCTTACGGGACAGCACGGACCGGGCCGTCTCGGCCAGCGGGTCGGCAGGGCGCAGCACCAGCGGGTCGGTGGTCATCACCTGCTCGATGAAGAACGCCTCCAGCGGGTCGGTGGAGTACTCGCGGGTCAGGTGCAGGCCTCGACGGGCGATCTTCTCGGTCAGCACCGAACGCTTCAGGATCAGGGTGGAGATGGCGAAGGCTGCGGTCGCGGAGATCAGCAACGGCACGACGGTGGACCAGGCATGCGTGAGCTCCAGCGTGAACAGCACGCCGGTCAGCGGCGATCGCATCACACCGCCCACCACCGCTGCCAGACCCATCATGGCCCAGAACCCCGGAAACACGTCCGGCAGTACCGTTCCGGCCAGCGCGCCGAGCGATCCGCCGATCATGAACACCGGCGCCAGCACGCCGCCCGAGGTGCCCGAGCCCAGCGACAGGGACCAGATCAGCGTCTTGACGACCAGGATCCCGATGACGAGGCTCATTCCGGCCCTGCCGGTGAGCAGCTCGTCGATCACGTCGTAGCCGACGCCCAGGGCCCGCGGCTCGACCAGTCCACCGATCCCGATGATCACCCCGCCGATGGCCGGCCACCACATCCAGTGGATGGGCAGCCGCCGAAATCCGTCCTCCGCGAGGTACACCAGGTAGGTGGCGCCGACGGCCAGCAGACCGCCGATCAGCCCCGCGACGACACACAGCGCGTCGACGCCGGCGGAGAAGGTGGACACCGATTCGGTGACGGGAAAGATGGGGGCGGTACCCAGGATCACGCCGCGCAGCACGGTGGCGACCACGACGGACGCCACCACCGGCACGAAGCTGCGCGGCCGCCACTCGAACAGCAGCAGCTCCACGGCCAGCAGCACGGCGGCCATCGGCGAGTTGAAGGTGGCCGCCATGCCACCGGCGGCACCGGCGACCAACAGCGTCTTGCGCTCGTCCGCGGACAATCGCAGGACCTGGGCGAGCATCGATCCGACCGCGCCGCCGGTCATGATGATGGGGCCCTCGGCTCCGAACGGGCCGCCCGTGCCGATGGTCACGGCCGCCGAAACAGGCTTGAGCACCGCCACTCTCGGCGCCACCTTGCTGCCGCCGGTGAGGATCGCTTCGATGGCCTCAGGCATGCCGTGACCGCGGATCTTCTCCGAACCCCAGCGGGCCATGATGCCCACCACCAGGCCGCCGGCGGTGGGCGCGAGCAAGACCAACCACCAGGCGTGGTGCTGGCCGCCGGGTGCCACCAGTCCGGTCTCCCAGCGCTGGTAGAACACCAGGTTGGTGACCAGACCGATCAGGCGCAGCAGCACCCAGGCCGCCAATGCCGACGCCCCGCCCACCAGCAGCGCCCAGAAGCTGATGAGCAGCATCCTGGGACCGACGGTGAAGTCGCCCAGGTGCTCGGTGCGGTGCGACGGCGGCTGCGTGGTACTCGCGGGCTCGGCACCGCCCGGGTGCGCGCCAGCGGCGTTCCGCGACGGTTCGCCGGTGGTGCCCACGTCCGGTCATCATTCCATGGATCGGCCCCGGCGGTGGTGTCGGTGGGGGTTGTGTTGTTACTTGGGGGTGCCGGTGAGGATGCGGTAGGCGGGCAGGGTGAGGAACTCGGCGAACTCG
>CALANS010000045.1 GCA_937926105.1 uncultured Actinomycetes bacterium
GCTCCTTGGACGAGATGGACGGGTGGCTGCCGGCGTGGAGCGCGGCCATCCTGCGCTCGCCCGGCGAGATGGCGGCCCGATTCTCCCGGTACCCGAAGGCCGTGACGGCGGCGGCGGACCTGGCCGGCGAGTGCGCCTTCCCGCTCAAGCTCGTCGCCCCGGACCTGCCGCCGTTTCCCGTCCCCGAGAGTCACGACGGGGAGATGGACTACCTGCGGCATCTGACGGCCGCGGGAATGGCCCGCCGTTACGGCCCGGCCTGCGCAGAAACCGAGCAGGCGTATCGGCAGGCGGAGCATGAGCTGGCCCTGATCGAGCGGCTGCATTTCCCCGGCTATTTCCTGATCGTGTGGGAACTGACCCAGTTCTGCGCCGAGCGCCGCATCCTGTGCCAGGGCCGAGGCTCCGCGGCGAACTCAGTCGTTTGCTATGCCCTGGGGATCACCGCCGCCGACCCGATCCGCTACCAGCTGCTGTTCGAGCGGTTCCTGTCCGAAGAGCGCGGAGAGCCGCCGGACATCGACGTGGACATCGAGTCCGGCCGCCGCGAGGAGGTCATCCAGCACGTCTACCAGATGCACGGCCGGCACAACGCCGCCCAGGTGGCGAACGTCATCACCTACCGCGGAAAATCCGCCGTCCGCGACGTCGCCCGGGCTCTCGGCTACGGCACAGGCCAGCAGGACGCCTGGGCGAAAACGGTGGAGCATCACCGCTGGGCGCAACCCGGCCGGGACGCCGACACCGACACCGACACCGACAGCGACGGAGCCGCGGGTGGGGTTCCGGCGTTGGTGCATGACCTGGCCGGTCAGATCGCGAACCTGCCCCGGCATTTGGGTATCCATTCCGGCGGCATGGTGCTGTGCGACCGGCCCGTCATCGAGGTGTGCCCGGTCGAGCCCGCCCGCATGGCGGGCCGCACCGTTTTGCAGTGGGACAAAGACGACTGCGCCTACGCCGGGCTGACCAAATTCGACCTGCTCGGCCTGGGCATGCTCTCCGCGATCCGCTACACCTTCGACATGGCCGAGAAGTGGGACGGCACGGCGCTGTCGCTGTACGGGATCCCGGCGGACGACCCGAAGGTGTTCGACATGCTGTGCGCCGGCGACACCGTCGGCGTGTTCCAGATCGAATCCCGCGCGCAAATGTCCACCCTGCCCCGGCTCCGCCCCAGGAACTTTTATGACCTGGTCATCGAGATCGCCCTGATCCGGCCCGGCCCGATCCAGGGCGGGGCCGTGCACCCGTATCTGCGGCGCCGGGACGGCCTGGAACCGGTCACCTACCCGCACCCTTCTCTCGAGCCGGTCCTGGGGCGCACCCTCGGTATCCCGCTGTTTCAGGAGCAGCTGATGTCGGTGGCCGTGCGGGCCGCCGGGTTCACCCCGGGTCAGGCCGACGAGCTCCGCCGCGCCATGGGCAACAAACGCAGCCACGCCAAAATGCAGGCGCTACGTGACCGGCTGTATGCGGGCATGGCGACAAACGGCATCACCGGCGTTGCCGCCGACCAGATCTACACCCAGATCGAGGCCTTCGCCTCCTACGGATTCCCCGAATCGCACAGCATCAGCTTCGCCTACCTGGCGAACGCGTCCGCCTGGCTGAAGCTGTATCACCCGGCGGCGTTCCTCGCCGGGCTGCTCGGCGCCCAACCCATGGGCTTCTACACCCCCCAATCGCTCGTGCACGACGCGAGACGTCACGGCGTCACCGTCCTGCCCGTCGACATCAACCAGTCAGCGACCGACGCCACCCTCGAACCGGCTGTGGCCGACCAGCCGCGAACCCCGGCCGTGCGGCTCGGCCTGACCGCCGTGCGCGGCATCAGTGACAGTCTCGCCGGCGCCATTGTCGCCGCCCGGACGGCCGGCGGGCCCTTCGGCTCCCTGACGGATCTCACCGCCCGGGCCGGCCTGGACGGGAAGCAGTTGGAGGCGCTGGCCACCGCCGGCGCGTTCCAGAGCCTGGGTGCCAGCCGGCGCGGCGCCCTGTGGGCCGCCGGCGCCGCCGCGCAACACCGGCCCGGCCAACTCGACGCACCCACCGAACCGGAACCACCCGCCCTGCCCGGCATGTCCCGCCAAGAACTCCTCGCCGCCGACCTGTGGTCGACCGGCATCAGCGGCGACTACCCGACCAGCCTGATCCGAGGCCGCCTCGACCGGCTCGGCGTCCTCACCGCACACCAGCTCCACGGCATCGCCGACCGCACCCGGGTCACGATCGGCGGCATCGTCACCCACCGGCAACGCCCACCCACCGCCGGCGGCGTCACATTCCTCAGCCTGGAGGACGAAACCGGCCTGCTCAACGTCGTCGTCCCCGCCGGGGCGTGGGCACGCCACGCCCGCGTCGCCCGCACCGCCCGCGCCCTGATCGTCCGCGGCATGCTCGAACGCAGCGGCCACACCGCTGACGGCCACCCCGGCGCCATCAACATCGTCGCCGAACACCTCCAACGGTTACCGCTCGCCGTACCGGCAGGATCCCGCGACTTCCGGTGACGACACCCGACTCACGGGCCGAACCGAGCCGGCACGTAGAACACACAAAGAACCAGCCGGTCCGAACGCGGGGCGAGCGAGCAATGGTGCTGGCGCGGACATCGAGCTACTGGCGATCCCGGGCGCCCGGGGACAAGGGGAACGGCGCAGCCGCACCGCACTCGATGACAGTGGCCAGGCTGGCGCACCCACCACACACCGCGAACGATGGACGACGCGGCGAGCGGCCGTCGGTTCGCCGGCTTCCCGGCGCCTGTCACAGGCGACTCGGTCAGGTTCGGGAGCGGGAAGTGCCGTGGCTGGATGATTTGCTGGGCCTACCCACCGCCAGGCTGTCCGCGGATCGTGCCCGCCCTGGACGGCTGGTGCCCAGCGCTCACGGAATGAGCGGCCCGGGGGCGAGAATGGGGCCATGGAGACTCCGGCGGACACAGCTCAAGGACGCTCCGAGCCGCCGGGGCGGTGCTGGTGCTGCGGCTCGATCGACGACCCGGGCCTCTTGGTCCATCTCGGCAACCATCCGGAAGTGGCGATGTGCCTTCCGTGTGCCCGGTGGGCAGCCAAGGAGGCCGGGGCGATCGAGGACCGGAGCAAGTCCGGGCCTCTCGTCACCGTGCGCGAGGGCTTCCGGCGGCTCCGCCGTGAGGTTCTGAACCGCAATTGGCACCGTCACCCTGTGTTCGGGCGGCCGCTGCGCTGGCTGGGCAAGCACTTGCCGTAGCGCGTCACCGCTCGCCTGGTTCGAGGGTGAGCTGCGTCCGATGGAAGTCGTAGTGCCGGGTGCCGTAGTGATACACATCGGCGACGGTCATCGTTTCCGTGAAGAACGGGTCCCACCGGACGGGAAAGTGCATCCGCCTGCCCAGCGACTCCTCGCTCTCGGCGTCGAGACGGCGATGAAGCCGGCTCACCGTGCGGTCCAAGAGCCCTGCCAGGCGGGCACCGTGGAACACGACCGCGCCGCCGCACCCGCCGAGATGGTTGATGACATGGAAGAGGCGCGTCCCGGCGTTCAGGACAGCTGCGAACCGACGACCGAAACAATCGGGCAGCCTCCCGAATAGGCGTACGCCGGGCAGCAGCCGCCACACGATGAGGTAGCCGAAGACCATGTGCCACAACAACTGGCCGTTCGTCCACCGGGTATCCCGCGTACGGCGACCGAGATCGAACGCCGTCGCTTGCTCGACGAGTTGGTGCAAGTCGAGTCGGACGCGCTCCAACTCTTCGTGAATCGGCTGCCGGTCGAACTCGTGCGACACCAGGGAAGTGTCGCATCGGAAGGCCGACATCCGCCAGCTCTGGCTCTGTGTTCCGGGTCGAGGAGTGCCGGGCAGTTATCAGGGCGACGTTGCTGGCCGGGACCGAGCCTGTTCACTCGTGCCGGTACTGGTCGGTGTCGAAGAGTGTGGCTTCGGTGGGACCGAGGTCGGTGTGGATGCGGCGGGTGGTGTTGCCAATTTTCCAGAGTGCTTCGCCTTTGCCGAGGTCGGCGAGGGCCCCGCGTTCGGGGTTGGTGAGGGCGAGTTCGGTTGCGGTGCGGTCGGTTTCACCGGGAGCTTGGCGGAAGATGATCCGCGTGTCGCACAGCGCGACCAGGCCGCGGGCGGTGGCCGCGGCGCTGCTGCCGGCGTCGGCGGCCTTGTCCGTATCCGAGAGCGCGTGCGTGATCAAGACGGTCGACGTGCCGCGGGCCCGGGATAGGCGTAGTTCGGCGTTGACCCGACCAAGGTGGGTCGGTGCGGCGAGGATGCGCCAGGCCTCGTCATAGATGATGAATCTGCTACCCGACCCGGCCGCGCCGTCGAGCTGACTGGTAGCGGTGAGCACCGCCAGCGTGTGGGCAAGATCGTTGTCGGCCACGGCCGCGGTGCCGACCGCGATGATCGGCGATGACGGATCCGGGGTGGCTGTGGCGGACTGGTCGAGCATGCCGGTCAGTGGTCCGGCACAGAGCTCTCCGAGGGCGGCTCGGATCGGTGCTGCGTGTTCGCCTCGTTCCGCGGCGAGCGCGGTGACGACGTGGTGCAAGGTGGCGGTGGCGTTGGCGTTGCATGCGAAGCCGGTTGCGGCGGTGAGGGTTTCGCGGGCTTCTGGGTGCAGAGGTGTGAGTGATGGTGCGAGGGTTTCGACGATCGCGACCATCAGAGCGCTGCGGCGTTGTTCGGCTTGGTGCCGCCAGGCTTGCTCGTCGGCACCGGGTGGTGGGGTGCCGAGGTCGAGGGGGTTGAGCCGCTCGGGCATGCCGGGGCCGATCCGGATGGCCTGGCCGCCGAGGGCTTCGGCGAGGCGGGTCCAGTCGCTTTTCGGGTCGCCTGGCACAATCACGCGGTAGCCGCATGCGATTCCGCGCAGTGCGATGGCCATGGCGGTGTTGGTTTTGCCCCAGCCGATATTGCCGACGATCGCGATGTTCGTGTTCGAAACGATCTGCTGCTGGTAAAGCTGCCACGGGTCGAAGCAGTACCGCTCCCCGGTAACGGTGTCGTGCCCGATGAACATGCCGTCGTCGGCGGGTTTGCCGGTGAGAAATGGGTAGGCGCCGCCGAGCACGGCGGTCGTATCGCGGTGCGCGGACAGGATGCGCAGGAACTGTCGATCGTGCCGTTGCCCGTCGCTTCGCGGCGATCGTGCGCCGGGCTCGAATTCCGATGCTGGTGACGCTGCGCTCCGTCGCTGTGGATGCTTGCTGGTCGTGCCTGCGGTGCGGGTTCCAATGAGGGGCGCTTTTGATCGTCTCGTCATGGCTGTTGTTCTCCTGCAACGGGTTTAGAGCCTGACGCCGGCGGGCAGGATGGTGGCGTTGAGTGCGGCAAGTTGTTGGCCGTAGAGGATGCGGGTTTCGCATCCGGCCGCCGCCGCAACTTGCCGAATTCGCGTGGCGGCATCGCCGAGCTCGTCGCGGGTCGCCGCGGTGATGGCGATCAGGGCGGTGTGGCGCATGTCGAGGTGGCCTTCCGCGATCTCGGTTTCGCGTTGCAGTGTGTCGGATTCGCGGGCGGCTTGCTCGGCTGTGTCGAGGGTTCCGATGCGGCGCCGGAGGGCTGCGTCGGAGGCTTGGGCGGTCTTGTCTCGGCCGATCTGGCGTAGCGCGACCGGGGTGGGGATCGGCTCGTAGACGAGGCTGACCGTGACGATCGCGCCGGCGGGCAGGATCACCGGCGCCAGGAAAGCGGGATGGGTGTCGAACCTGGGCCATCCGGACACCCACAGGACTTGGTGCCAGGCGGAGTCGGTGCGCACGGTCGACCATGTCTCGTCGACCGCCATCGGACCGGCCGACGCCGCCGCATCCACAGAGCCGCCGGAACCGCTGCGTCGAGCGCCCGCCGGTCCGTCGTGATGGAGCGGGATGCTGGCCGGGTCGACGCCGTCGATGATCCAGTCAGCGAGATCAGCTGGGATGAGCCACTTGTCGAGGTCAACGTCGGCGGAATCGAGTGTATCGGCGAGGCCGGCTCGGTGTGCGGCGAGGACTCTCGCGGCTGCGGTGCGGCCGTGGCCCGCTCGGCGGATCGCCGCGCGGGCGGTCTTGCCGCCGAGGGTCATCGCGAGCAGCGTCTCGTGCCGCCACGCGGCGCGGAACTGGCTGAGAGTTTCGGCGTACGCGGCCGCCGCAGCAGAAGGAGACTTGCCAACGAGGTCAGCACCGTCACGGCGCCTGGTGATTGCGGTGCCGGTGGCTTCGGCGACGCCGGGCATCTCGCTGGTATCGGGGCGGGTGCGGTGGATGACGTGGATGCGTTGGATTTGGCCGTCGGAGCCGATCGCGGCCAGCGCCCGTCCGAATCCGGCGGTTGCGGCGTCCTGCGTTTCCGCGTCGGCATACAAGAATCCGCTTCCGGTAGCGGAGGCGATGGCGGTCCAGGTGTCGGCGGCGGTGTCGTGCAGGATCGCGGAGCCATCGGCGGCGGCGAACACGGCGAGCTGCTGTGCGGTGCCGGGGATGGGCAGGATTCCGGCGGGTGTGGGCCGGTCGGGTTTGGCGAGCGCGCGCAGCCGGCCGTTCGCCCCGCGCCAGACGTATTGCACCGCGTCGGGGGTCCATTCGATCAGGGCGCGTCCCTCGACCATCAGTAGCGCGGAGCCCGCCACCGGCGACATGCCGATGGCGGTGACGAGCCCGGTCGTCATACCCGATGTGACCGTCACGACCGCGACGGCGAGAACGCACGCCGCGAGCGCGATGGCGCGGGTGGCCGATAGGCCCAGGACGAGGTTGTGGTCAGGGCGCTGGGCGAAGCGAACCGGGGTCGCGGTCGACGTGGTCACGGGGTGCCTCCCGGTGTTTTCGGCGGAAGCGGTGTCGGGCGGCGGCGCGCGCGGATCGGGTTGAAGCGGGCGGCGTTCGAGGCGGTGTAAGCGGCGGAGTTCACATTGCCGACAGCCTCACCTCCGGCGCCGGGGTGCGGGGCGGCGAGCTCCCCGCCGGCGAACGTCACGAACTTCATGGTGGCCAGCGGCGAGAACGCCGCGACGAACAGCCACAAAGCTCCCGTCATCACCTGCGACGTGGACGCGCCGCCCGGTGTGGCGACGGAGTCGGCGAGTGACAGGAAGCCGAGGGTGAGAATGACGGCGATCGCGAACTTTGCCAGGGCGAGGGCGATGAGGATTTCGAGCCATTTCACGACCCATGTTTTGGTGCGGTCGGTGGTGGCGCCGGCGAAGGCGAAGGGTGCGAACACGACGGTGGCGATCACCATGGCGTTGCGGCCGATCAAGACGAGGTGGATGAACAGGAACGCCAAACACGCGAGGCCGGCGATGATGATCACGACCAGCCAGCCCGCAGAATCAATGGAACTGTTCATGGCGAAGATGTTGACCATGGTGTCCTCTGCGGTCTTCTGCGCGGGGCCGAGGATGTAGGCGGTGAACTGGTCGACCACGAGCAGGATCGCCGCGGCGATGGCCGCCGCTGCCGCGCCGCCGAGCAGGGCCAGGGCGGAGCCGCCGACCGCCCGCCACAGGCCGCGGTGATCCTTCCGCAGCATCGCGGTGATCACCTGCAGCGCGAACATCAACGCGACAAGGAAGAACACCAGGTACCGCATCTGACCGAGCACTGTTTGGATCCAACCAGCAGACAGATCCACCCGCAGGCCACCGTTCAAATCGTCGATCGTGACCTGCAGCAGGAACCCGGCGGCGTCGACAAACCCGTGGGCGACGCGGCGCAGGATGTCGCCGACCTGATCGCCGAGAATGTCCGCGATCCCCGCCGTGTGTGCCGTTGCTGCTGCGATGGTGATCATGGCCGGGTCACCACTGCGGCGTGCCGACGTGGGTGATGATTCCGGGCGTGAAGTCGCCGTCCGCCTTCGGGGCGCAGGGGGCGGGGCAGGGGCCGGCGGAGATCATGAAAACCAGTGCGGCGGAGCCGTTTTGGGTGTTGCGGGCGCCGACGATCGCGAACCGTGGATCGTCGGTCAGCTTCGACACGTCCGACGTCAACGTGGGCGCGTCCGCCGCCAGCGTGTCGGGTGACAGCGGGCCGGACAGGGTCGCGATCTGGCTCGGGGAAAGCTTCACCGAGTCGTACTGGCCCGGCCCCGGACACATGCCGGTGCCGCCGGCGAGCTTCGAGGCGCAGGACGCGGCGAGCTGCTCCAGTGCGGCGTCGGATTGTGCCTCGACGGCGGGGGTGGTGCGTCGGTAGTGGTTGACCGCCACCATCCAATCCGAGGTTTT
>CALANS010000046.1 GCA_937926105.1 uncultured Actinomycetes bacterium
TGCGGTCTGCGTGCGGGAGGCCTCGTCCGCGTGCCGAGTTGCGGTCTGCGTGCGGAACCGCGGTCTGCGTACCCGATCGTGTACGCAGACCGCAGACCGACACGCAGATCACCGGTCAAGAATGTCCCGACTGCACAGAGAGGCCCAATGCTATGGCCGACCGCCAGATACTCACCGACGAGCTGCTGGGGCGGATCCGGGGCCGCGCGGCCAGCTACGATCGTGAGAATCGTTTCCCGACCGAGGATCTCGACGACCTGAGGGCTGCCGGCTACTTCACGGCGCTGGTGCCGCAGGAGCTCGGCGGCGGCGGCCTGTCCCTGACAGAACTGGCCCACGAGCAGTTGCGACTGGCCGGAGCGGCCCCGGCCACCGCGCTCGCGGTGAACATGCACCAGGTGTGGATGGGAGTCGCCCGCTACCTGCATGGCCGTGGCGAGGCGGTGACGGATTTCATCCTGACCGACGCGCTGGCCGGCGAGGTGTACGCGTTCGGCATCTCCGAGCCCGGCAACGACCTGGTGCTGTTCGGCTCGTCCACCCGCGCCGAACCGGACGGTGCCGGAGGATTCTCCTTCCACGGCACCAAGATCTTCACCTCGCTGTCTCCGGTGTGGACCAGGCTGGGCACCTTCGGCACCGACTCCTCGGACCCCGATGATCCCCGCAGCGTGTTCGCCTTCATCGCTCGCGAGGGCAGCGGCTTCGAGATCAAGCAGGATTGGGACACCCTGGGCATGCGGGCGTCCCAATCCTGCACCACCATCCTGACCGGCGCGCACGCCCCCGCCGATCGGGTTGTTCGGCGTATCAAGCCGGGCCCCACGCGAGACCCGTTCGTGTTCGGCATCTTTGCCTGCTTCGAGCTGCTGTTGGCCTCGGTGTACACCGGTATCGCCCGCCGCGCACTGGATCTGGCCGTCGAGGCGGTGCAGCGCAGGACGTCGGCCCGCCATGGTGGACGCTCCTACGCGCAGGATCCGGATGCCCGGCGCCGGATCGCCGCTGCCGCCGTCGCGCTGGACGGCGTCTTTCCGCAGATCGACGCGGCGACCGCCGACATCGACCATGGCGTGGATCGAGGTGATCTGTGGATGCCGCAACTGTCGGCGATCAAGCACCGGGCGACCGAGACCGCGGTGTCGGTGACGACGACGGCGATGCGCGCGGCCGGCGGGTCGTCGTACTTCACCCGCAACGAGCTCTCCCGGCTGTACCGGGATGTGTTGGCCGGGACATTTCACCCCTCCAGCGAGGACTCCCTGTACGCCGCCTGGGCGAACGCGCTGCTGGGGCCACTGGAGTAGGCCTCCGTGCAGAGCCGGGCAACTTTCGAATCGCTTGCCACGCCGACAGTCCGGGTTGCCGCGCAGTCGTTCGAGGAGGAGGTTAGTCACCTGCGTACCAGAACGGAACGGGGAGGTGCGGGACATGGCGCTGACCGATCTGCTCCGACCCGCCCACTGCGCGTTCATCGCGGAGTGGCCCCAGGTCACGGGCCGAGCAGCGCGCGTGCGACGGTTGCGGCCTGTCATTGAGCTCACCGTTCAGCCGGATGATCCCGCCCGGCAAGTACCCTCCAAACCATGGCTGACGGACGCGCAGGCGAGGACGGCGTCCACGCGTCCGCCGATCTTGGGAAAGTGCTGGAAAGTGACGGCTGGATCGGACCAAGATCACCGCGACCTGCAAAAACGCCGGCCGGTGTGGATCGCGAGGTCGAAAAACAGCAGATCCCACGGGTGGTCGCCGTGGTGGTGGCCTACAACCGGCGCGACCTGCTCGTCGAGGCGCTGGACGCGCTGGCAGCGCAGCGCCGCCCGGCCGACGGCGTGCTGGTCGTCGACAACGCCTCGCCGGACGATTCGGCCGAGCTCGCCCGGAACCATCCGCTCGGGCCGGCGGTGCTCTCGCTGCCCACCAACACCGGGGGATCCGGCGGGTTCGCGGCCGGGATTGCCCACGCCGTCACCGATATGGCCGCCGACTACGTCTGGCTGATGGACGACGACACCATCCCCAGCCCGACCGCGCTGGCCTTCCTGTTGGACGCGGTGCGCGCGTATCCGGGCCGCGTCGCGATCGCCGGCAGCCGGGCGGTGTGGATCGACGGGCGCGACCACCCGATGAACACCCCGCGGACCCGACCGCTGGCCACTCCCCGGCAGCGTGCCAGGGCGGCGCTGGTGGGAGCGCGTCCGGTGCGCTCGTCATCGTTCGTGTCCATGCTCGTCGACGTCGAGGCGATCCGCCGGCACGGGCTGCCGATGGCCGACTACTTCATCTGGAACGACGACTTCGAGTACTCCTGCCGGCTGCTGCGGCACGACACCGGTCTGTTCGTCCCGGGCAGCGTGGTGGAGCACCGCACCAAGGTGTTCGGCGGGTCGGATGCCGACCCCGGGGAGCGGTTCTACTACGAGGTGCGCAACAAGCTGTGGATGCTGCTCCGCTCCTCGGCGCTCTCGCCGGCCGGCCGGGTGCTGTACACCGCTGCGACGCTGCGGCGCTGGGCGCGGCTGCTGCTGCGGTCGCGGGAGCGGACGGTATTGCTGCACGCGGCGCGCCGCGGGCTGCGCGATGCCCGCCGGCCGCCGCGGGATACGGCTGCGGTGCTGGCCGAGGTAGGAGTCGATGCGTCCCTGGGTGGCGGGGCAGGGGACCAGCGGTGACGGGACCAGCGGGCGACGACTCAACGGCGATGGGACCAGCGGGCCAGAACCCAGTGGTGACGCGGCCAGCGGTGACGGCGCCGGGCCAGAACTCAGCGGCGATGGCGACAGCGGTGACGGGGCCAGCGGGGGCGCTCCCCTTCAGCCTGCTGCTGCCGGTCTACGCGGGTGACCGGGCCGACTTCCTGCGCCGCGCCTTCGACTCTGCCACCGTCGAGCAGACCCGCCGTCCCGACGAGGCGGTGATCGTTCGGGACGGCCCCGTCGGCCCTCGGTTGGAGGCCGAGCTCGCCGACATCGAGCGCCGGTCGGTGGTGCCCGTCACCGTCGTCGCGCTGCCGGACAACGGCGGGCTGGCCCGTGCGTTGCAGGCCGGCCTGGCCCGGGCCCGGCACGAGGTGATCGCCCGCGCCGATGCCGACGACGTCTCGCAGCCGGACCGGTTCGCCGCGCAGCTGCCGGTCATCGAGGCCGGGGCCGACCTGGTGGGTTCGGCGCTGGCCGAGTTCTCCACGGACGAGCACGTCACCGGCACGGTCCGCGTGATGCCGACCGAGCCCGGCGACATCGCCCGGTACGCCCGGATGGCGGACCCGTTTAACCACCCCACCGTGGTGTTCCGCAAGCAGGCCGTGGCCGACGCTGGCGGGTATGAGGACCTGAAACTGATGGAGGACTACCTGCTGTTCGCCCGGATGATCGCCGGTGGGGCGCGGGTGCGCAATGTCCCCGACGTCCTGGTGCACTACCGGGTCGGGGCCGGCGCCTACCACCGGCGCGGCGGCCGCGCGATGCTGCGTTCGGAGCTGGCGCTGCAGCGGCAACTGCGCCGGGAGGGCTTCACCACTCGATGGCAGTACCTGCGCAACCTCGCCGTCCGGGGTACCTATCGGCTGGTGCCGGTACCCTTGCGGCGATGGGCCTATCGCTCGTTGCTGGTCACACGTCGACTCCCAGGGGTGCTGCGCCGACCATGATGCGCACGAAGGGCAGAGGGCACCGATGAGCGCTCGCGCGAAGAGTAATCAGGCACCGATGAGCGCTTGCGCGAGGAGCAATCAGGCACCGATGAGCGCTCGCGCGAAGAGTAATCAGACACCGATGAGCGCTTGCGCCAAGAGCAGAGGGCACCGATGAGCGATCTGTTGGTAGTGGGATCCGGGTTCTACGGCCTGACCGTCGCCGAACGGATGGCCGAGCGCGGGCTCAACGTGGTGGTCATCGAGCGTCGCGACCACATCGGGGGCAATGCATACTCGGCCGTCGAGCCGACCACCGGGATCGAGACGCACCCGTACGGCTCGCACCTGTTCCACACCTCGAACGAGCGGGTGTGGGCCTACGCCACCCGATTCTCCACCTTCACCGACTACGTGCACCACGTCTACACCACGCACCACGGCGAGGTGTTCCCGATGCCGATCAATCTGGGCACGGTCAACCAGTTCTTCCGTGCGGCGATGGGACCGGACGCGGCGCGCGAGCTGATCGCCTCCCAGGCCGAGGAGGTGACGGGGACCCCGCAGAATCTGGACGAGAAGGGCATCTCACTGGTCGGGCGTCCGCTGTACGACGCCTTCATCCGGGGTTACACCGCCAAGCAGTGGCAAACCGACCCGAAGGATCTGCCCGCGTCCGTGATTGCCCGGCTGCCGGTGCGCCTGACCTACGACAATCGCTACTTCTCCGACACACACGAGGGGCTGCCGACCGACGGCTATGCCGCCTGGTTGGATCGGATGGCCGACCACCCGCGGATCGAGGTGCACACCGGCACCGATTTCTTCGACCCGTCGCACCCGTGGTCGAAGCAGGCGGCCGTGGGACAGGTTCCGGTGGTCTACAGCGGGCCCATCGATCGGTACTTCGACTTCTCCGAGGGTCATTTGTCCTGGCGCACCCTGGATTTCCAGACCGAGGTACTCGATGTCGGTGATTATCAAGGGACCTCGGTGATGAACTATGCCGACACCGACGTGCCGTTCACTCGCATTCACGAGTTCCGGCACCTGCACCCGGAGCGGGACAAGGTCTACCCGAAGGACGCCACGGTGATCACCCGGGAGTTCTCCCGGTTCGCCGAGCCCGGGGATGAGCCCTATTACCCGGTCAACACCCCGACCGATCGCGAGCGATTGCTCGCCTACCGGGAACGGATGTCCGCCGAGCCGCGGGTGTTCTTCGGCGGGCGGCTGGGCAGCTACCAGTACCTGGACATGCACATGGCGATCGGGTCGGCGTTGAACCTGGCCAGCAACACGCTGCCGGACGTCTTCGCGACCAGCGATAGCCGGTGACGGCCAATCGGATGTGCAGAGCCGGCAGTGGTGGAGTACGGGTCCATGCATCAGGCGCTCGTTAACTCATGTGCTGGGCACCAGCGGTGACGGCGCCGACGCTGGCCGGCCTGGCGCTGCCGGGCGACCGGCCCCGCGAGCTGTTCTGGCGGGGTGCAGTCGAACCCGACGGGCACGGCGGGCTGGTGCTGGAGGACGGGGGGCACCTGGATCTGGGGACCTGGTTCAACGCCGCGCCCGTCGGATGGTGGCGTGAGATCCTGGGAATCACGACGATCCGGCTGGTTGTCTCGGGGTTCGGCGACCTGACCATCCGCTCCGCCACGGAGGGCGCCGGCGCGGTGCTGCGGCGGGGCCGGCTCGACGGAACGCGTACCTACGACCTGCCCGTCTCGGCCGATGCCCGCTGGTACTGGCTGGAGCTGGATGCGGCCACCGGGCCGGCGAATCTAACGTCCCTGCGCTGGGTGCTGCCGGAAGCCGAGCCGGCAGCCGGGGGATCGACCCCGCCGAAGGTCACCGTGGTGGTGCCCACCTACGGCCGCGAGCAGGATGCCCTGGCACAGGTAGGCCGGCTGCTCGACCCGGCCATGGCCGATGTCGTCGCCCGGGTGGTGCTGGTCGACCAGGCGCGTACGGTGCGCGATGCCCCCGCTGCCGGACAGGTGATCGCGGCCTCCGGCGGCCGACTGTTGTTGCGCGAGCAGGACAATCTCGGCGGCTCCGGGGGCTACGCCCGCGGCATGCTGGAGTCGCTGGCGTACCCCGAGGACGCGGTGTTGCTGCTGGACGACGACGCGCGGATCGAGCCGGAGGGGCTGCGCCGCATGCTGACCCTCATCGGATGCGCGCGGTCGCGGGGCCGGCAGCTGATCGTGGGGACGCCGCTGCTGTCCGCCGAGCGACCCAGCCGGGTGGAGGCGCTGGCGGAGGGGGTACGACGGCGCGATTTCCGTTGGGGCCCTACCGATCGGATCGGTGACGGGATCGACGTCTGCGTCACCGGCCCGGAAGGCTGGTCGTTCGCCGACCCGAGGGCACCGGTTGATTACACCGGCTGGTGGGGAACGCTGCTGCCGCCCGGCGCCGTTGCGGAATTGGGGCTGCCCGCGCCGTACTTCCTCAAGTGGGACGACGCCGAGTACGGGCTGCGGGCACGCCGGGCGGGATATCGGGTGGCTTGCATGCCGGGGACCGGGGCGTGGCATCCGACCTGGGCAGCCAAGGGCACCATTGCTTCCTGGGCGGCGTGGCCCCTGCACCGCAACAGGATTGCCACTGCCGCCGCCTACGGCGCGGGCCGGGGAGTGCTTGTCGACTCGCTGCTGCACCAGATCAAGCACGTGCTGAGCCTGCAGTACGGCACGGCCGACCTGTGGGATGCGGCGCTGGCGCAGATGCTGTCCGGGCCTGACTGGCTGCGGCAGGATCTGCGCGCCACCCGCGACCGGGCCCAGGCTGTGCTCGATGCGCAACCCACGGCCCACGCGGGCGCTACCCCAGGCGTCGCTCGGGTTCGCCACTCCGACCGTGCGTCAGCACCGGATGTGGTTGCGGCGTCGGCGGTTCCGAGTCGCAGCGCCGTGGCGGTGGGTGCGCTTCGGGCGGTGGCGGGCCTGGTACGCCGGACGTCGGCCCGGGCGGTGACGCGAGTGACGGCGCCGGAGTTCACCTGGCAGATCGGGCTCGGCCGGGACGTCGTGATCCTGGACGGCACCGATCGAACGCTGGTCCGCGACCCGGCCCGGGCTCGTCGCGCACTGCTCCGTACGGCGCGGCTGCACCTGCTGGCGGCCCGCCGGTGGGGTGCGCTGCGCCGCGCTTACGGGCGGGCGCTGCCGACCGCCGTCACCGCCGAGCGCTGGCGGACCATCATCGAACAGAGGTAGTCAGGCGGCCCAACTCGACAAGTTCCTCGGCAAGTGCGTCCATGCAGTGCGGTCGGTACGGGTCGATGGCGGTGACGAGAATCGTGTCGCTGGGCCGGATCCGGGTTCGCTGATGCAGTGCTTGCCGATGTGAGCGGGGTGGCGCGGCGAGCGACGAGGCCGGTGTGGGGTGCTGGCGGTGCGGCGGGGCGTGGTGCTGGGATCTGCGTGGCGCACGCGGTATCCACGATGGTGTTGTTGTTTGTGTGCGCTGGGTGATCGTTGGGGGGTTATGGTGGTGCTGAGAGCCGGGTATTCATGGCTGTTTGTCGCCTGATTCGGGACCGTCCGCTACCTACGGTGTAGGTCTGTTAGGTGTCCTTCTCCGTCTCATTCTATGTGTAACTGTTGCCCGATCCGTCCGGTGGGTCTAGCGTGCTCGATTACCTGTTTGTGAGCTGTGTGTGAGCGCGTGGTGTGTGGCGAGGAGGTCGTGATGGGGTTGGCGCGGGGTGTGACGGCGTTGGTGGTGGCTGCGGCGCTGGTGGTGACGTCGGCCGGGCCGGCGGGCGTCGCTGCTGGTTCCGAGCCTGCGCCGCCCGATGGTCCGGTTGCTGGGTCTGTTGCGGATAGTTCGGTGGCTGCGGATGCGGTGTCGGCGGCCGAGATTGCCCGGGTGTATGGGCATGCGGTGGTGGTGGAGTCGCAGACCACTCAGACGTCGCAGGTGCAGGCGCTTGCGGATGGCACGATGCAGTTGACGGAAAGTTCGTTGCCGGTTCGTGTGTTGGGGGATTCGGGGTGGGAGCCGGTCGATCTGACGCTGATAGTGGATGGCGGTGTGGTTCGGCCGCGGGTGTCGCCGATGGAGGGACTGCCCCCGGTTCGGTTGACTCCTTGCCTGTGAGGATTCGGTCCTTGCTGG
>CALANS010000047.1 GCA_937926105.1 uncultured Actinomycetes bacterium
TGATGCTGACCGTCCTCACATCGGGTAAGGGCGCCCCGGGCGTCACCACGGTCGCTCTCGGCCTCGCACTTGCCTGGCCGGCGCCCGTGCTTCTGGTCGAAGCGGACCCGGCGGGCGGCGCGATCAGACACGGCTACGGCCAGGGCGCCGACCTATCGGGACGAGGCCTGCTCGGCTGGCACGTGGCCGCCCGCCGGATCGGTGCGCGCGAGGCGATCTGGGCCAACACGGTCCGCCTTCAGGACGAGTGCTGGCTGGTGCCCGGCGTCGACGCCCCGGCGCAGGCAGCCAGCATCGACTACGCGGCCCTCGCCGCCACGCTGACCGGAATCGGGGTGGACGTCCTCGTCGATGCTGGCCGCATCCCGGGACCGACGGGAATCGGCCCTCTTGTTGCTGCCGCCGACAAGACCGTGGTGGTGCTGCGCTCGACGCTCGCGTCCGTCCACGCCGCGCAAGCCGCGGCGAACCACATTGCCGACCTCACAGGCAGTACCAGCGTCGGCGCAATAAGGGTCGAGGCCGACAGTCTGGCGTCGGTCGTCGTCGGCGCGGGCCGCCCCTACCCGCTGGGTGACGTGCGCGCCGCCATGACGCATGCCGCACCACTGGCGGGTGAGGTCGCGTGGGACCCGACGACCTCGGCGGCGCTATCCGACGGAGGACCGGCGCCGCGCCGGTTCGACGCGACAGCTCTGATGCGCTCGGTCTCGCGTCTCGCCAGCGCACTCGCGCCATGCGGCAGAGAGCAGGATTCGCCGGTTAAAACGGCAGGGCCCCAGCCTGTTTCGCGCCACGGCAAACGCGTCGAAGACGACGATCACCGGTTGAGGCATAGGGCCACGCCGCCCCAGGAGCCCGCCACGGTGGGAGGCGCACGATGACCAGGACACTCTCCGGCGGGATCAACGGCCATGCGACCGGCACCGTCCCGCATCCCGCAAACGACCTCACGCGGCCGGTATTTGCCGACGGTGACACACCGGGCGGCACCGTGGATTTCGCGATGGTGCGCCACCTCCAGGATGCGGTGAACGCCGATCTCGACCGCTACACGCGCACGCACAACGGAGCCGGCTTGGATCGGGCGGGGCAGAAACAGTTGGCCATGCACCTGATCTCGACTCGCGTGACCGAGTGGGCAGACGGAATCGTCGCGGCCGGCGGCACGCCGCCCACGGCAGCGGCGGAGCGGCAGCTCGCCGACGCGGTGTTGGCGGCCATGTTCGGCCTGGGCCGCATCGAGGCGCTACTTGTCGACGACGAGGTCGAGGAAATCTTCATCAACGGCGCGGCCCCGGTGGTCTGCCGATACGCGGACGGGCGCACCGAGACCGGGCCGCCGGCCGCCGAGTCCGACGACGACCTGATGGATCAACTGCGCTCGATCGCCACCTATCACGGGCAGAACGAACGCGCCGTCACCGCCTCGTGGCCGTTTTTGAACCTGCGACTGCCGGACGGTTCGCGATTGGCGGCGCAATGGTCGGTCACGCCGCATCCGCAGGTGACGATCCGGCGGCACCGCTTCACCGACATCACACTCGCCCAGCTGGTCGACATGGGCACCATCTCCCGCTCCATGGCGGCATTCCTCACCGCCGCGGTTGCCGGGCGCAGATCCATCCTGATCGTCGGCTCCCCGGGTGCGGGGAAGACCACGCTGCTGCGGGCCCTGGCCCGCTGCCTGCCCCGCTGGGAACGGTTCGCCACCCTGGAAACCGAATACGAGCTACTCCTACACGAGCTGCCGGACGCCTTCCCGCTGCTGCTGGCCGCCGAAGCCCGCCCGGGCACCGGCGAAACCGACTCGGGTGGCAAACCCGCCGGGGAGGTGACGATCGCCGACATCTTCCCGGAGCTGCTGCGCCACGGGCTCGATCGCATCCTCGTCGGCGAGGTACGCGGAGCTGAGATCCTGCCGATGCTCGCCGCCATGTCGCGCGGCTGCAAGGGCTCGATGGCCACGTTCCACGCCGACTCCGCGGCCGGAACGTTCGAGGCGCTGGCAGGACTACTCGGCGAACACAAGACGGCCTGGAGCCACAGTGCTGCGATGGCCCAAATCGCGACCGCCGTGGATCTCATCGTCTACGTCGACTACGTCACCACCGAGGCCGGCCGCAAGGCCCGATTCGTCTCCGAAATCCTGGAGGTCGGCCCCGTCGGCGAGAACGGCCAACCTTCGGCGACGACGATCTTCGGCCCCGACCAGAACCTGCCCGGTGACCCCCGCGGCTTCCCGCAACACCTACCCGAGAACCAGACCTGGTGCCACAAAACAGGTTTCGACCTAGGCTGGCTCAGCCCCGGCAACGGAACCTGGGACACACCCGCACCGACCTTGACGATCGGCGGTGCGCCATGACCGCCCTGCCGGTGCTCATCGCGGTCGCGACCGCCGCCGCCATCGCCGGAATCATGATGGCAGCCGCCGGCATCTATGGCACCGACGCCGCACGCGCCCCAGCCATCCGGCGGCGCCGGCGCGTGACCACCCTGCTGCGCGAGCCGAACGCGCGAACCTGGGCGATCGCTGCCGTAGCCGGCTTCGCCGTCTGGACCCTCTCAGGTTGGCCGGTTGCCGGCATCGCGACAGTGATCGCCATCCCGGGACTTCCTAAGATCTTCGGAGCCGGAAAACACGCGGCAGCCAGGATCGCGATGCTGCAGGGCCTGGAAGAGTGGGTGCGGCGCCTGTCGGACGCGATCGCGGCCGGCGCAGGCCCAACCCAAACCATCACCGCATCCGCTAACCACGCCCCGGCCGCGATCAAACCTGCCGTCACGCGACTTGCTACGGCGCTCTCGGCGGGCCGCGCCGATGCGAACGCAGCGCTGGACAGGTTCGCCGCCGAGGTCGACGACCCGCTCGGCGACATGGTCGCCATCGCCCTCAAGATCACGATCACCGCACCGTCTGCGAAAGTCCCCGACGTGCTGCGCACCCTGGCCGGCCAGCTCGCCGACGACGTCACAGCACGCCGCGAGATCGAAACCGACAGGGCCGAACCCAGATCCGAAGCCCGCATGATCATCGCGATCCAGATCGCCTTCGCCGCCGCGATCGTAATGTTCACCAGCTACGCCGACACCTACGCCACTCTTTCCGGCCAGCTCGTGCTCGCCGCCATCGTTGCCGTCGCCGCTGGCGCCCTGATCATGCTGCGCCACCTCGCCGCAGACCGCCCACAGGCCAGGCTACTTGCGCACAGCAGCGACCAGGCCGGCGGCGAGCCGGCGGCAAGGCGGTCTCGCCGCACCCGGGCGGGGGTGGCGCCATGAACACGCTGATGGTCGGCCTGATTGCGGGCGGGATTGTCGCCGGTCTCGGCGTCGCACTGGTCATCGCCGCATTCACCCCCGTGTGGCCCGACCTTCTGGCCGCTCTCGCCGGACCCACCCGCGGTGATCTGCTCGAAGACGCCGACGAGACGCAGCCGACAGGCGTGATCGGCCACCTACAGCACAAACTCGAAACAGCCCTTGCCGCGACGCGCCTGACGTCGCCGGACGTGGATCTGGCGGTGATCGGCATGCGCCGCGGCGAATACCTGACCACCCGCATCGCCATCTCCGTCGCAGCTTTGGTGATCGGCCCCATCTACAGCCTCATCTTCGCCGCGTTTCGACTGCCGATCCCGGCCGCGATCCCCGCCGGCGCCGGGGTCATCGCAGCCGCAGTCGCCTGGCTGGCGGTCGGCTCCCATATCGCGAGCAAGGCCGAATCCGCCCGAAAAGACATGCGGCGCGCTCTGGTCGCCTTCCTGCAACTGGTGGCCCTGCACCGGGCCGGAGGCTCCGGGATCGGCGCGGCACTCGACCAGGCGGCCGCGACCTCCGATGCCTGGGCGTTTCGCCGCATCGGCCAGGCCATGTCATCGGCCGTCCGCGCCGGCAAACCCGCATCGGCCGGCCTCGGGAATCTCGCCGAAGATCTCGGCATCGACGAACTCGCCGACCTTGCCGCGATCACCGACACCGCCGCCACCGCAGGCGCCACCATCTACACCACACTCATGGCCAGGGCCGCATCACTGCGCAGCCAACTCCACGCCGACCAGCTAGCCCAAGCCCGCATCGCCTCCGGCCGCATGTCGATCCCGAAGTCGATCTTGTCGATGGCCGTCATGGCATTCCTCATCTACCCGGCCATCTCCACCCTCACCGCAACCTGAAAACCGTTACCCCATAGGAAGTTCCGTCGGAAGGACACCGTCATGATCACCATCCAAACCCTCTACGCCAGCCTCGCCGCCCTCGTCACCGAGCGGCTGCGCGCGCTCGCAAGACATCCCGAATCCGGCGCGGGCGGCGTCTCGCTCGAACACGTCATCCTCGCCATCGGAGGCGTCATCGCCGCCGGCCTCGTGGTCGCCGCGATCGCAGCGGTCATCAACTCGAAATCCGCCGACCTCAACCCGTAACCCAGACCTACGGCAGGCGAACAGACATGACGACCATCGCGCCCGAGCCAATCCGCAGCCGCGCGCCGCACACGGCGCGGTGGCGAAGCGACGCCGGCTCCGGCGGCACGTCGCTGGCGTTCATCCTGCTCATGCCCGCGGTGCTGCTGCTCCTATTCGGCGGCATCCAGTTCGGCCTGCACAACTACGCGAGATCGCTCGCCGTCGCCGCCGCCCAGGCCGGGGCCCGCGCCGCCACCGCAGCACCCGCCTCCACCCAACGCGGCCAGGACGCCGCCGAGGACTTCCTCACCCACCAGGCGGCAACCACCCTGACCGCGGGAACCGTCACCGTGCAACAAGACGGTGACACCATCACCGTCACCGTCAGCGCGGACGCCCCCACCCTGGTCCCGCTCACCCACCCGCGCGTCGTCGGTCAGGCCGCCGCCGTCATCGAGCGCCTGCCATGACGAACCGACGAAACCCGATGCGACGCGGGCGATCCGGGGTGCTACGCGACCTGCGGTGGCGCCTCGGGCCGATCGGGGATGACCGCGGCTCGGCTGCCCCCGCCCTCGAACTGATCCTCATCACCCCGATGATCCTGCTCGTGATCCTCGTCGGAATCGCCACCGGCCGCGCCGCGACGGGACAGTCCAAGGTCGACCAGGCCGCAGCAGCGGCCGCCCGCGCCGCATCAGCCACCCACACCGCGGCAGAGGCCGCCGCCACCGCCCAAACGGTCGCCCAACGCGACCTTGCCGAACGAGGCGTCGACTGCACCGACATGGAGGTCGATGTTAACGCGGCCGGCATGGCAACCCCGCCAGGCATGCCAGCGCACATCGCCGTCACCATCACATGCACCGTCACCTACGCCGGGCTTGGCATCCCCGGCTGGCCCGGCGGCAGGCACGTCACCGCCACCGCCGCCAGCCCCCTCGACCCCCATAGGGAGGTGCCATGACACCGGCCGCCACCCAAAAACAACCGACCAGCATGACGCCGACCAGTGACCGCCGTCGTTCTCGTGGGCAGCTGGCGGCACGATTCCGGCGAATCGACTGGCACGGCGAGGAAGGCTCCGGCGGAGGCATGTCGCTGATGATGCTCGGGGCGGCGGTCGCACTGATGATGATCCTCGGCCTGATCGTTGACGGCGGCGCCAAAGCGCGGGCGCTGGATCATGCGGGTGCGATTGCAGCCGAAACCGCCCGCGCCGCGGCCGCCACCTACCGTCCCGGCGACGCCGCCATCGACCCGATCGTCGCCGACGTGGCTGCCCGCGACTATCTGGCCGCGGCCGGCGCCACGGGGAGCATCGCCGTCGCCGGCATGACAGTGACCGCGACCGCCACGCTCACCGCCCGCACAGTATTCCTACCGCTGGTCGGTATCGACGAGTTCACCGTCACCGGCGACGGCCAGGCCCACGTCGCCTACGACCCTGGAGGCGCACCATGATCCGTTTCGTCGCCCACATGCTTAGGCGCCTACTCGCCGCCATCGTGCTGCTGGCCCTGCTCGTCGGAGCGCCGTGGGCGCTGTGGAGCCTCGGCCGACCACACCTACCCGACCATTTGCCGGGGATCACCGAAGTCTGGGCCGCGCTCACCGAACGGGACACCGGTCAGATTCTGCTCGGCACGCTGACGATCATCGGCTTCGCCGCGTGGGCTGTCTTCGCCGTCAGCGTCGCCGCCGAAGCCACTGCCGTCATCTCGCACAGGCCAGCAATCCGACTGCCCGGCCTGCGCCTCCCGCAAGCCGTCGCGGCCGGCCTGATCGCCCTGATCATCAGCACCGGCCCCGCCGCGGTCGCATCGGCCCACGCCGCGACGCTGCCCGCCCTGCCCAACGGCGCGGTCGCGGCAGTCGCCGCCCAGACAGCACCGATGACGGATCGGGCGGCAGGCAGCACCGCGCTGCAGCCAGCGCCCACCTATGACGCGTTGCCTGGCTCTGCTCGTTCATGGCCGGCAGGCCGGCCTACCCCTGCCCACAGCGCAGACCAGGGAAGCAGCAGCGGACCGATCTGGACCGTGCAGAAGGGCGACACCCTGTGGGACATTGCCGAAGTCACCCTCGGCGACCCGCTGCGATGCACCGAGATCGGTGAGCTCAACCGCGGCCACATTCAGCCCGACGGCAAAACGTTCAACTCGGACGACTTCCTGCTACCCGGCTGGCTGATCCAGCTCCCCGCAGGCGCGAAAATACCGCCCGCACAAACAAACTCGCCGACGTCGACCGACGATGAGTCGCTACCCCTGGACGTGACCGTCGAACCCGGCGACACACTCTCCCAGATCGCGCTCGACACCCTCGGCGACGCCAGCCAGTACCCGGCGATTGCCGCCGCCAACCACATCACCAACCCCGACCTGATCCACCCCGGCCAAATCATCCACATCCCCGCACCGGCCCCGCTCGGCGGCGACAACACGCAGCAGACCGGAACCGACGACACCATCGCTTCGAACACCGCCAACGACACCGAGGGAAGCAGCTCCGAAGCTCACGAACCGGCGACTGGCAGCAGCGACGACAGCGACCAGGGCACGGTATCCCCGCAGGACGACTCCGAAACCCCGGTGACCGCGGCAGGCGACAGCAGCGCAGCGGCCGAGGATGACACGCCAGCGGTGGAATCTCCGCCCTCGGAGACAAGTCCATCGAACCCTGAGAAGGCCGGCGCCGCGACCTCGCAAGCCGCACCCGCCCCAACAACGACGCCCGTTGCGACGGCGCCGGGTTCGGTCGGTAATGCCAGCATTGAGTCTGTGCCCGCGATGAACTCGGACGGCGCCATTGACACGCCGTCGACTCGCACACTCGTGCTCGGCGGAATCACCGGCATGACCGCAGCTCTCGCCTGGGCTGGGCTTCTACTCACCAGACGGCGCCTGCAGCAGCGCCGCCGGCCCGGCGACGAGCCCGTGCCACCCCTCGAACTGGAAGCCCGCGTCGAGCAGGCCCTGCGCCGCAACGCCGACACCACCACACCGCGACGTATCGACCGGGCCCTGCGGCACGCCACCGCAGCCCTCGCCACCTGCCCGGACGTCGTCATTAACGGGGCAATGATCGGAGCCGATGCGATCGAACTGCGCCCGGCTACACCCGCCGACCCGCCGCACCCGTTCACCGGCACGCGGGCCGCCTGGACCTTGCCCCTGCCCGATACCGACACGAGCGATGACGACGAACCAGAGCTCCTCGCCGCTTTGCCAGCGCTCGCCACGATCGGCACCACTGGCGACGGCCGCATCGCCATGCTCAACATCGAGGCCATCGGCGCGCTGCACATCGGCGGCGACGAGGCCCGCGCCCGAGAACTCGCCAA
>CALANS010000048.1 GCA_937926105.1 uncultured Actinomycetes bacterium
ACAAGGACGGCGTGCCGGCCAAGGTCGCGCACATCGAGTACGACCCGAACCGCACGGCCCGGATCGCACTGCTGCACTATGCCGACGGCGAGAAGCGCTACATCATCGCCCCGGACAAGCTGCGTCAGGGCGCTCTGGTGGAGACCGGGCCGGGCGCGGACATCAAGCCGGGCAACAACCTGCCGCTGCGCAACATCCCGGTCGGCACCGTGGTGCATGCCATCGAGCTGCGTCCGGGCGGTGGCGCCAAGATCGCTCGCTCGGCCGGCGCCAAGGTGCAGCTGGTCGCCAAGGACGGCCCGTACGCGCAGCTGCGCATGCCGTCCGGCGAGATCCGCAACGTGGACGTCCGGTGCCGCGCCTCGATCGGTGAGGTGGGCAACGCCGAGCAGGCCAACATCAACTGGGGCAAGGCCGGGCGCATGCGCTGGAAGGGCAAGCGCCCGCAGACCCGCGGTGTGGCCATGAACCCGGTGGACCACCCGCACGGCGGTGGCGAGGGCAAGACCTCCGGTGGCCGGCACCCGGTCAACCCGGCCGGTCGCCCCGAGGGCCGCACCCGCCGGCCGAACAAGCCGAGCGACAAGCTCATCGTCCGTCGTCGTCGCAAGGGCAAGAAACGGTAAGGAAGCGGATACAAACATGCCTCGCAGCCTGAAGAAGGGTCCGTTCGTCGACGACCACCTCGCCAAGAAGGTGGACGCGGCGAACGAGAAGAACTCCAAGAGCGTGATCAAAACCTGGTCGCGCCGGTCGATGATCGTGCCGGACATGCTCGGGCACACCATCGCCGTGCACGACGGCCGCAAGCACGTCCCGGTGTTCATCACCGAGTCGATGGTCGGCCACAAGCTGGGCGAGTTCGCCCTGACCCGCACGTTCAAGGGTCACGTGAAGGACGACCGCCGCAGCCGCAGGGGCTGAGCCGGCCGACCGGGGCAACGCCCCGTCAGGACAAGTAATCCAGCAAAGGGATATCGATGAATGCCGCTGTAAGAGCCACGGTCGCGGACTCGCAGGATCTGCCCCGCGTGCGGGCGCAGGCGCGGTACGTGCGCATGACGCCGACCAAGGCACGTCGGGTCGTCGACCTGATCCGGGGCCGCACCGCCGCCGACGCGAAGGCTGTGTGCGCGTTCGCGCCGCAGGCCGCGAGCGGGCCGGTGGGCAAGGTGCTCGCGTCGGCCGTGGCCAACGCCGAGAACAACCACGGCCTGGATCCGGAGACCCTGCTGGTCGACCGGGCCTGGGTGGACGAGGGTCCGACGCTGCGCCGGTTCCAGCCGCGCGCCCAGGGCCGGGCGTTCCGGATCAACAAGCGCACCTGCCACATCACGATCGAGTTGGTGTCTGTCGAGAAGGCGGACACCGATACCAGGCGCCGTGGCCGCGGCGACCGCAGCGCGAAGGGAAGGACCCGGTAGTGGGCCAGAAGATCAACCCGCACGGCTTCCGGCTCGGTATCACCACCGACTGGAGCAGCCGCTGGTACGCGGACAAGGCCTACTCCGACTATGTCGCCGAGGATGTCGCGATCCGCAAGCTGATGGGCACCGGCATGGAGCGGGCCGGTATCTCCAAGGTGGAGATCGAGCGCACCCGCGACCGCGTCCGAGTCGACATCCACACCGCCCGGCCGGGCATCGTGATCGGCCGCCGCGGCGCGGAGGCCGACCGGCTGCGCGGCCAGCTGGAAAAGCTCACCGGCAAGCAGGTGCAGCTGAACATCCTGGAGGTGCGCAACCCGGAGTCGGACGCGCAGCTGGTGGCGCAGGGCGTCGCCGAGCAGCTGTCCAACCGGGTGGCGTTCCGCCGGGCGATGACCAAGTCCATGCAGTCGGCGCTGCGTTCCGGCGCGGTGCAGGGCATCAAGATCCAGTGCTCCGGCCGGCTGGGCGGGGCGGAGATGAGCCGCTCGGAGTTCCGGCACAACGGCCGGGTTCCGCTGCACACGCTGCGCGCCGACATCGACTACGGATTCTTCGAGGCCCGCACCACCTTCGGCCGGATCGGCGTGAAGGTGTGGATCTACAAGGGCGACAAGACCGGCACCCTCGCCGAGCAGCGCGCCGCCGAGGCCGTCGCCGCGCAGCGTGGCGCGCGCGATCGGGATCGGGATCGTGACCGCGGCGACCGGGGTGGCCGCCGTCGCGCCGCCGGTGCCCCCCCGTCCACCGACGCCGGCCGCGCCGCCGAGGCGGCCGCACCCGCCGGCACCGACACCCCCACGGAGGGCTGAGCGATGCTCATCCCACGCAAAGTCAAGCACCGCAAGCAGCACCGGCCTACCCGGACCGGGATGGCCAAGGGCGGCACCGCCGTCACCTTCGGCGACTACGGCATCCAGGCGCTGGAACCGGCGTACGTGACCAACCGGCAGATCGAGTCGGCGCGTATCGCCATCAACCGGCACATCCGCCGTGGCGGCAAGGTGTGGATCAACATCTATCCGGACCGCCCGCTGACCAAGAAGCCCGCCGAGACTCGGATGGGCTCCGGCAAGGGCTCGCCCGAGTGGTGGGTGGCCAACGTCAAGCCGGGTCGGGTGCTGTTCGAGATGACCTACCCGTCGGAGGCCATGGCCCGCGAGGCGCTGCGTCGCGCGATCCACAAGCTGCCGATGCGCTGCCGCATCGTCACCAGAGAGGGTGGTGAGTGACCATGGCCGAGATCAGTGCGGCCGCCTCGCTCCGCGAGCTGGGCGCCGAGGAGCTGGTGCTGCGGCTGCGGGAGGCCAAGGAGGAGCTGTTCAACCTGCGCTTCCAGATGGCCACCGGGCAGATGGACAACAACCGTCGGCTGCGCCAGGTGCGGCACGACATCGCCCGCATCTACACGGTGATGCGCGAGCGCGAGCTCGGCCTGTCGGTCGGACCCGACGTGCTGGCCGCCGAGGGCGCCGCTGATGTCACCGCGGGGGCGGGGCAGTGAGCGAGCAGGACGAGACGATCAAGGAGACTGGTGATCAGGTGACGGAGCAGGCTGTGGACACGGCGGTGACGGAGCCCGCCGTGATCGACGAGTCCGGCGCGGAGGCACCCGTCAAGCGGGGCTTCCGCAAGACTCGCGAGGGCCTGGTGGTGTCGGACAAGATGGCCAAAACCATCGTGGTGGCGCTGGAGGACCGGGTGAAGCACCCGCGGTACTCCAAGGTCATCCGCCGCACCAGCAAGGTGAAGGCGCACGACGAGGCCGGCGCGGCGCATATCGGGGACCGGGTGTTGCTGGCCGAGACCCGACCGCTGTCGGCGACCAAGCGCTGGCGGCTGGTCGAGGTGCTGGAGAAGGCCAAGTAGGACGCTGGTAAGGCTAGGATCCTGGTAAGGCACAGCACCAGGCGCACGACCGAAGGACCACCGAGCCCCCGACCCGCACCAGGGCCGGGGGCTCGGTCGCATCCGGAGCCATGGTGTCGGGCTCGCCAGCACCGATCCGCGTGCCGATTGTGCAGATGCGTGCTCAATAGGGCACGCATTCTGGCGATTGGCACGCGGATCGGGGCGGGGAGCGGCGGGCGGGGCCAGGCTGGTGGCCGAGCGCGCCGTCAGCGGCCGGGGACCAGCCGGGGGTCCGTGACGGCCTCCGCCACCACATGCGCGGCCGGATCCGGCTCCGCGCGCAGGCCGGCGATCACCCCCGTCCGGTCCGCCTCCGAGCGGTTCTGGCTCATCTTGGCCTTCGCCTCGATCCTCGTCACCGTCAGTTCGATGCCCACGATCGCGCGCAACTGGCCGGCGGTGTACCGCTCCGGGGCGTCCGTCACCGCCCAGGGGTGCTCCCGCCCGGACTCGTGCAGGCTCGTGAGCCGGGTGACGGCGTCGCGCAGCCAGTCCGGCTCGTGGTGCACCGTGACCGGCCCGGTCAGGTGCACGGCCGAGTAGTTCCAGGTCGGCACCGCCCTGCCGTGCTCGGCCTTGCTGGGATACCAGTTCGGGGTGATGTAGGCATGCGGGCCGGTGACGATGGCCAGTCCGACCGTGGACGGGGTGATGCTGCGCCACTGCGTGTTCGCCCTCGCCACGTGGGCGACGATCCGGTTGCCATCCCAGATCACCGGCAGCAGGGTCGCGATTGGGGTACCGTCCGCGTCGGCGGTGACGAGCTGCGCCACCCGCATCGCTGCCACGAACGCCCGGATGTCCCCGATGTCGTCGATGGCGTTGACGTGCGGGATGTACATGTGGCTCAGCGTAGGACCGCGCACGTGGCGCCGGGGGCCGACCCCAGTCCGGCCTCAGTCCGATTTGAACCGCCCCCGTGGCGTCGGGTACGCTAGCTAGTCGGCACCGGTGCGCGAGCACCGCTGCCGCTCTGGCCTGGCGAGGTCGGAAATCTCGCCAGGGCTCCGCACCGTCTCAACCAGGTGCCGGCCGCAGCGTTCGTGACGTTGGTGTTCACGAGGCAGCGATCGCACCGCCGGCTGATGCCGAAGGCAAGAGAGAAAAGGCGGGTCGACCGGCCACCGTGCCAGTCGGGATGCCCGTACTTCCTCTTGTCTTTTCGCGTGTCGCCCCGGGGAATCGAGCGGCGAGCGGGACCAGTGGCGCCGGGCGTGGCCTGCATGCCCAACCGAACGAGAAGGATCACGCGCGGTGATTCAGCAAGAGACCCGGCTGCGGGTCGCCGACAACACCGGTGCCAAGGAGATCTTGTGCATCCGCGTGCTCGGCGGTTCCTCGCGTCGGTACGCGAGCATCGGCGACATCATCGTCGCCACCGTCAAGGACGCGATTCCCGGAGCCGGCGTGAAGAAGGGCGACGTCGTCAAGGCCGTCGTCGTGCGCACCGTCAAGGAGAAGCGCCGCCCGGACGGCTCGTACATCCGTTTCGACGAGAACGCCGCGGTGCTGATCCGCAACGACGGCGACCCGCGCGGCACCCGCATCTTCGGGCCGGTCGGCCGCGAGCTGCGCGACAAGCGTTACATGAAGATCATTTCGCTGGCGCCGGAGGTGCTGTAGTCGTGAAGGTGAAGAAGGGCGACACCGTGCTGGTCATCGCCGGCAAGGACAAGGGCGCCAAGGGCAAGGTCATCCAGGCCTACCCCGACACCGACCGGGTGCTGGTCGAGGGCGTGAACCGGATCCGCAAGCACACCAAGGTGTCCACCACCCAGCGGGGGGCGCAGACCGGCGGCATCGTCACCCAGGAGGCGGCCATCCACGTCTCCAACGTGATGGTCGTGGACGGCGACAACAAGGCGACCCGGGTCGGCTCCCGGACTGACGACGAGGGCCGGCGCGTGCGCGTGTCCCGGCGCAGCGGTAAGGACCTGTAAGCCATGACGACAGCACAAGCCACCGAGAAGGTGACGCCGCGGCTGCGCAGCCGCTACGTCGAGGAGATCCGCGCCGCCCTGCAGGAGCAGTTCGGCTACTCCAACGTCATGCAGATCCCGGGCGTGACCAAGGTCGTGGTCAACATGGGTGTGGGCGAGGCCGCCCGCGACGCCAAGCTGATCGAGGGTGCGGTGCGCGACCTGGCAACCATTACCGGGCAGAAGCCCTTGGTCCGCAAGGCCCGCAAGTCCATCGCCCAGTTCAAGCTCCGCGAGGGCATGCCGATCGGCGCCAAGGTGACGCTGCGCGGCGACCGGATGTGGGAGTTCCTGGACCGGCTGATCACCATTGCGCTGCCTCGCATCCGCGACTTCCGCGGCCTGTCCGACAAGCAGTTCGACGGCAACGGCAATTACACCTTCGGGCTGAACGAGCAGTCGATGTTCCACGAGATCGACATCGACCGGATCGACCGGCCGCGGGGCATGGACATCACCGTGGTCACCACCGCGACCACCGACGCCGAGGGCCGGGCGCTGTGCAAGCTCCTGGGCTTCCCGTTTAAGGAGAACTAGACATGGCGAAGACGGCGCTGATCAACAAGGCCAAGCGCACGCCGAAGTTCAAGGTGCGTGCCTATACCCGGTGCAGCCGGTGTGGGCGGCCGCACTCGGTGTACCGCAAGTTCGGCCTGTGCCGGATCTGCCTGCGGGAAATGGCCCACGCCGGCCAGCTCCCCGGAGTCACCAAGTCCTCCTGGTGAGCCGGGGGCGCCGGCCCGCCGGCCCCCGTCACCGCCCGACCCGCATCTCCACCTCACCCATCACCACAGGCCCCGCCTCCACATCAGCTAGGCGGGGAACCAGGTGAGAAAGGCACCACGGCCATGACGATGACCGATCCGATCGCGGACATGCTGACGCGTATCCGCAACGCGAACTCGGCGTACCACGAGCAGGTGGTGATGCCGTTCTCGAAGCTGAAGGGCAACATCGCCGACATCCTGGTCCGGGAGGGCTACATCGCCTCCTGGACCACCGAGGACGCCGCAGTCGGCAAGTCCCTGGTGATCAATCTGAAGTACGGCCCGTCCCGGGAGCGGTCGATCGCCGGCCTGCGCCGGGTGTCCAAGCCTGGGCTGCGCATCTACGCCCGCTCCACCGAGCTGCCCAAGGTGCTCGGCGGGCTGGGCGTGGCCATCATTTCGACCTCGACCGGTCTGTTGACCGACCGGCAGGCCGCGAAGAAGAAGGTGGGCGGGGAAGTCCTCGCCTACGTCTGGTAAGGCGGTCAGAGCAATGTCACGTATCGGAAGGCTTCCGATCACCGTTCCGTCCGGCGTCGACGTCTCGATCGACGGCGCGCAGGTGACGGTCAAGGGGCCGAAGGGCACCCTGCAGCACACCGTGGTCTCGCCGATCACGGTCGCGCAGGACGGCGGCGTCCTCACGGTGACCCGCCCGGACGACGAGCGGGACTCCCGTGCCCGGCACGGGCTCACCCGGACGCTGGTCAACAACATGGTCGTCGGCGTCACCGAGGGCTACACCAAGTCCCTGGAGATCGTCGGCGTCGGGTACCGGGTCGCTGCCAAGGGCCGCGACCTGGAGTTCGCCCTGGGTTACTCCCACCCGGTGCCGGTGGCGGCGCCCGAGGGCATCACCTTCGTGGTGGAGTCACCGACCAAGTTCCGCGTCGAGGGCATCGACAAGCAGCTGGTCGGCGAGGTCGCCGCGAACATCCGCAAGCTGCGCAAGCCCGACCCGTACAAGGGCAAGGGCGTGCGCTACGCCGGCGAGAACGTCCGGCGCAAGGTCGGAAAGACGGGTAAGTGATCATGACCGCCTCTATTTCCAAGTCGGTGTCTCACCAGCGGGCGGTTGCCCGCACCCGCCGGCACTTCCGGCTGCGCAAGAAGGTCGTCGGCACGGCGGCCAGGCCGCGGCTGGTCGTGACCCGCTCCGCCCGGCACATCCTCGCCCAGCTGGTCGACGACGCCACCGGGCGCACCCTGGCCTCGGCCTCCACCCTGGAGGCCGACGCGCGTAGCGCCGCCGGCGACAAGTCCGCCAAGGCGCGTCAGGTCGGCGAACGCGTCGCCGAGCGCGCCAAGGCGGCGGGCATCGACGCGGTGGTGTTCGACCGCGGCGGAGATGCCTACCACGGCCGCATTGCCGCGCTGGCAGACGGCGCGCGCTCCGGCGGGCTGGAGTTCTAGAACATGAGCAACCGCAACACGATCGAGAGGGACATCTGATGCCCGGACCCGCACGCCGCGATTCGTCCGACCGGGGCGATCGGCGCGACCGGCGCGATCGCCGCGACGGCGGACGCCGGGACTCGGCGGCCGAGAAGAGCCCGTTCCTGGAGCGCATCGTGGTGACCAACCGCGTCGCCAAGGTGGTCCAGGGTGGGCGCCGGTTTAGCTTCACCGCGCTGGTCGTCGTCGGCGACGGCGACGGCCGGGTCGGCGTCGGCTATGGCAAGGCCAAGGAGATTCCGGCCGCCATCGCCAAGGGCGTCGAAGAGGCCAAGAAGCACATGTTCACGGTGCCCCGCATCGGCGGCACCATCCCGCATCCGGTGCAGGGTGAGGCGGCCGCCGGCGTGGTGCTGCTGCGCCCGGCATCGCCCGGTACCGGTGTGATCGCCGGCGGCCCGGTGCGCGCCGTGCTGGAGTGCGCCGGCATCTCCGACGTGCTGTCCAAGTCGCTGGGCAGCAAGAACGCGATCAACATCGTGCACGCCACGGTGGCCGCGCTCAAGGGCCTGCAGCGGCCGGAGGCCGTCGCCGCCCGGCGCGGCCTGGCTATCGAAGATGTTGCGCCCGCCGCCATGCTGCGGGCCCGTGCCGGACAGGCGGTGTGATGATGGCAAGCCTGCGCGTGACCCAGGTCCGCTCGCTGATCGGTGCCAAGCCCAAGGCTCGGGCGTCGGTGCGGTCGCTGGGCCTTAAGCGCATCCACCACAGCGTGGTCGTGGCGGACAACCCACAGACCCGCGGCTATCTGCATGCGGCCCGGCACCTGCTGGTCGCTGAAGAGATCACAGCAGAGATCACCGCGGCCGTCGAGAACGAAGCGGAGTGACTGACAGTGCCTATTAAGGTTCACCACCTGCGCCCCGCCCCGGGTGCCAAGACCGCCAAGACCCGAGTGGGTCGCGGTGAGGGTTCCAAGGGCAAGACCGCGGGTCGGGGCACCAAGGGCACCGGCGCCCGGAAGAATGTGCCGGCGACCTTCGAGGGCGGCCAGCTGCCGCTGCACATGCGGCTGCCCAAGCTCAAGGGCTTCGCCAACCCGTTCCGCACCACCTACCAGGTGGTCAACGTGGGCCAGCTGGCCGAGCGGTTCTCCGACGGCGGCGAGGTCGGCGTCGAGGCGATCGTCGGGGCCGGGCTGGTGCGCAAGGGCGCGAAGGTCAAGGTGCTCGGCGATGGTGACGTGGCCGGTGTGGCCCTGCAGGTGACGGCGCATGCCTTCTCGGGCTCGGCGCGGGAGAAGCTGACTGCGGCCGGCGGCTCCGTCACCACCTTGTAGTCGCCCCCGCTACAGTAGTTCCCTGCCCTCGGTAGTTCGCTGCCTCTGTCGGGGCGGCCCAGGAGGACCATTGCTCACCGCGTTCGTCTCGGCGTTGAAGACGCCGGATCTTCGCAAGAAGATCCTGTTCACGCTGGCCATGCTGGCCATCTACCGCGCGGGCGCGACGCTGCCCTCACCCGGGGTCAATTACAAGGCCATCAACCAGTGCATCACCGAGTCCAGCGGTGGCAGCAACGAGATCTTTACGCTGCTGAACCTGTTCTCCGGTGGGGCATTGCTGCAGCTGTCGGTGTTCGCGCTGGGCATCATGCCCTACATCACCGCCTCCATCATCGTGCAGCTGCTGGTGGTGGTGATTCCTCGCTTCGAGCAGCTGAAGAAAGAGGGTCAGGCCGGCCAGGCCAAGATGACGCAGTACACCCGGTACCTGACCATCGGGCTGGGCGTCCTGCAGTCGACGGCGTTCATCGCGCTCGCGCTCAACGGTCAGATGTTCTCCGGCTGCTCGGTGGCCGACCAGGTGATCGCCGGCCGGTCGGCGATGACGTTGATCACCCTGGTGGTGACGATGACGGCGGGCACCGCGGCCATCATGTGGATGGGTGAGCTGATCACCGACCGCGGCATCGGCAACGGTATGTCGCTGCTGATCTTCACCTCCATCGCCGCCCGGGTGGTGCCCGAGGGCCAGAACATCTACACCAACAACTCCGCGGTGGTGTTCGGCGTCGTGCTGGCGTTCGGCATCGCGATCATCGCCGTGGTGGTCTACATCGAGCAGGGTCAGCGCCGGCTGCCGGTGCAGTACGCCAAGCGGATGATCGGCCGGCGGATGTACGGCGGTACCTCCACCTACCTGCCGCTGAAGGTTAACCAGGGCGGCGTGATCCCGATCATCTTCGCCAGCTCGTTGCTGTATATCCCGACCCTGATCACGGGGCTGTTGGCCGGCTCGGGCGCGGGGACCAGCAGCGCGGTGCAGTGGGTGAACTACTACATCGCCGACCAGGGCGTCTGGTCGCACGTGCTGCTGTACTTCCTGCTGATCATCTTCTTCACCTACTTCTACATCGGCATCCAGTTCAACCCGGTGGAGCGGGCCGACGAGCTGAAGAAGTACGGCGGATTCATCCCGGGCATCCGACCGGGCCGGCCCACCGCCGAGTACATCCAGTTCGTGATGAGCCGCATCACGCTGCCCGGCTCGCTGTATCTGGGTCTGGTGTCGATCCTGCCGAACTTCTTCCTGTCCATCACCGGCCCGGGGAACAACCAGAACTTCCCGTTCGGTGGTACCGCGGTGCTGATCCTGGTGGCGGTTGGCCTGGATACCGTCAAGCAGATCGAGACCCAGCTCATGCAGCGCAACTACGAAGGGTTCCTGCGCTAACTGCTGGGCACGGCACCGGCGGACTGGTCGGCAGGTGTCGGCGGACGCCTGGTCGGGCGAGCCTGAGCCGGGCGACCCGGCGCCGCGGGATCGCGAACGACGCGGCGGGAATCGGGGCGGCGGTCATCAGGCCGGACACCAGAGGAAAGGGCACGAGCAACGGCCCAGGAAGGCGCAGGTTCGAGCATGCGACTGCTGATTATTGGCCCGCAGGGTGCCGGCAAGGGCACCCAGGCCACCAAGCTGTGCGCGGAGCTGTCCATCCCGCACGTGTCCACCGGCGACCTGTTCCGCGCCAACATCGGCGCCGGTACCGAGCTGGGGCGTGAGGCCAAGCAATACCTGGACGCCGGCGAACTGGTGCCCGACGACGTGACGCAGCGGATGGTCGCCGACCGGCTGGCGCAGCCCGACGCCGAGGGCGGCTTCCTGCTGGACGGATTCCCGCGCAACATCGGGCAGGCGCAGTGGCTGGCTGACCTGCTGGCCGAGCGCGGTACGCCGGTGGATGCGGTGCTGGTTCTGACGGCCCCCGACGAGGTGCTCACCGAGCGGATGCTGGCCCGCGGCAGGGCGGACGACACTCCCGAGGCGATCCGGAAGCGGCTGGACATCTACCACTCCGAGACGCTGCCGCTGATCGATTGGTACGGCGATCGGGTGGTGCGCATCGACGGCGTCGGCCCCGTGGACGAGGTGCACGATCGGGTGCTGGGCGCCGTCGGCGTCGGCCAGGCCGACCGTGCTGAGCATGCCTGACGGGGCCTGACGGTGGCCGGCAGGGGCTCGATCGAGCTGCACACCCGGGGCGAGCTGCAGGCCATGCGCGCCGCCGGGCGGGTCCTCGCGACGGCGCTGGCCGCGGCCCGGGAGGTGGTGCGACCGGGGGCCTCGACGGCGGAGATCGATGCGGTGGTGGCCTCCGTGATCGCCGACGCCGGTGCGAGGAGCAACTTCCTGCACTACGGCGGGGCACCGGACGGCAGCGGCGCGTTTCCGGCAACGATCTGCGCCTCGGTCAACGACGAGGTGGTGCACGGCATCCCGTCACCGACCAGGGTGCTGGCCGAGGGCGATCTGTTGTCCATCGATGCCGGCTGCATCCTGGACGGCTGGCATGCCGATTCGGCGATCTCGCTGCACGTGGGCCAGGCCCCGTCCATGGAGGAGGTCGACCTGATCGCGGCGACCGAGAACGCCATGTGGGCGGGCATCGCGGCGGCGAAGGCCGGTGGGCGGCTGGGCGACGTCTCGTGGTCCATTGAGACGTCGGCCAAGGGCTCGGGCCGGGACGACGGTCGGCACTACAGCCTGGTGGCCGGCTACGGTGGGCACGGCATCGGCACCGCGATGCACATGGCGCCGTTCGTGCCCAACACCGGCAAGCGCGGCAAGGGCGAGCGGCTGGTGCCCGGCATGGCGCTGGCCATCGAGCCGATGCTGTCGCTGGGCCGGCCGGCCTCGGTGGAGATGGACGACGGCTGGACCGTGAAGACCCGGGACGGGGCGCGGGCCGCCCACACCGAGCACTCGATCGCGATCTGCTCCGACGGGGTATGTGTGCTCACCGCGGCGGACGGCGGTGCGGCCGGGCTCGCGTCCTACGGGATCACCCCGATCGACCTGGGCTGAGCCGCCCGGCCCCGGTCTCGGCGATGCCGGGGATCGGACGCGGCACGATGGGGCGGGACTGGACGCGACGGGATGCGGTGAGGCAGGGCGGTCAGGCGGTGACGGGCGTCACGGCGGTGACGATGTCCCGGACGGAGAAACCCCCGGGCAGGTCCCCGAACACCCGGTCCCCGTTGGTGCCGAGCCTGGTCGCGCAGTACAGGTCGGCCACCGCGGTCGGGGCGTGGCGGATCAGCAACGATGCGGCGAACAGCTTGGCGATCAGCGAGGCCAGACCCCGGGCGATGACGGCCCCCGCCGACGCGGCGGCGGCCGTAGCGCCAGCCGAACCCGGGGGCCCAACCGGGATCACGGTCGCGAGCAAGGCGTCCAGGTGCGCCAGCCCCGCGTCGTACCGCGGATCCGCCCCGGCCGCTGCTGCGAGTTCGGCCCGCAGCGCCGTCACCGCCGCGGGCGAGCGACCCGCCGCGCGCACCACGTCCAGTGCCGTCACCGTTCCGGTGCCCTCCCAGATGCCGTTCAGCGGCGACTCGCGCTGCAGTCTGCCCATCACCGATTCCTCGACATACCCGTTGCCGCCCAAGCACTCCGCGGCCTCCGCGATCGCCGGGACGGCCCGCTTGCATACCCAGAACTTGGCCGCAGGAACCGCGAGGCGCAGCAAATCCGGCTCGCCGGCGTCGACCGCGGCGGCCAGTCTGAGCGCCGTCAGTGTCGCGGCCCAGCTCTCCGTCGCCAGGTCGGCCAGCACCGCCGTCATCGCCGGCTGATCGGCCAGCCTCCTGCCGAACGTGTGGCGGTGCGCGGCGTGATGGGCCGCCACCGACAGCGCCGCCCGGAGCTGGCCGGCCGACCCGGTGATGCAGTCCAGCCTGGTCATCGTCACCATCTCGATGATGGTGGGCACCCCGCGACCCTCGTCACCGATCCGCCAGCCCAGCGCGCCGTCGTACTCGACCTCGGCCGAGGCGTTGGCCCGGTTGCCCATCTTGTCCTTGAGCCGGACCAGCGCCAGCGCGTTGCGCCCACCGTCCGGCAGGATGCGCGGCAGCAGGAAACAGGTCAGCCCGCCGGGGGCCTGTGCCAGGGTGAGGAACACGTCGTTCATCGGCGCGGAGGTGAACCACTTGTGCCCGGTGATTCGGTAGCCGGCGGTGCCGTGGTGGTCGGCGGCCGGGTCCGGCTTGGCGCTCGTGGTATTGGCCTGCACATCGGAGCCGCCCTGCTTCTCCGTCATCGACATGCCTGCCAGCAGACCTGTTTTCGACTCCGTCGGGCGCAGCCCGAAATCGTAGCTGCGCGAGACCAGGCCCGGCTCGAAGTGCGTGGCCAGTGCGGGGGCATGGCGCAGCGCCGGGATCGAGGCGTACGTCATCGAGATCGGGCACAGGTGGCCGGACTCGGCGTGATTCGCGAGGTAGAAACCGGCGGCGCGGCGCAGATGGGCGTGCGGACCGGCGTCGGGTGCCCAGGGCGCGGCCTGCAAACCGGCGGTGACGGCGGCTCGCATCAACTCGTGCCAGGCGGGGTGGTACTCGACCTCGTCGATGCGATGGCCGGTCGCGTCGTGGGTGCGCAGCCGGGGCGGATACTCGTTGGACAGCCGGGCGGCGCGCTGCATATGGGCCGAGCCGTAGGTCGTGCCCAGTGTCGCCAGCTCGTCGTCGACGCCGGCACCGGCGGCGGTCAGGCCGGTCGCCAGCGCGGGATCGGCAGCGGTGACGTCGTAGTCGTGAAGCGGCGGAACCTGGTTGGTGACGCGATGGGTCGGTGGCATGGCGGGACCTCCGTTCGTCCTCGACGCTACGTCAGGTGGCCGGGGCCGGCGTCGCCCAGCCGCCCGCTACGGTGAATCCATGACGGATCTGCCGTACCAGGCGCCCCGCTCGTGACTCACCCGATGCATCGGCGAGTGGCCGCCATCGACTGCGGCACGAACTCGATCCGGCTGCTGGTCGCCGACCTGTCGCTGTCCCCGGCCGGCGCCTACCTGGTGGACGTGCACCGGGAGATGCGAGTGGTGCGGCTGGGGGAGGGCGTGGACGCCACCGGTCGGCTGGCCCCGTCGGCGCTGGACCGGACCTGGCGGGCGCTGGCCGACTACACGGCGATCCTGCGCGCCTCCGGAGCGGTGGCCGTGCGGATGACGGCGACCTCGGCGACGCGCGATGCCGCCAATAGGGACGAGTTCGTCTCGATGGTGCGTCGGACGCTCGGCCAGGATCCGGAGGTGATTGCCGGCACCGAGGAGGCCGAACTGTCCTTCCGCGGTGCCGTCGGCGACCTGCCGGCCGTCGACGGGCCCTTCTTGGTGGTCGATATCGGCGGTGGGTCAACGGAATTCGTCATCGGGTCGGTGCGCCCGGCCGGCGGCGGCGGCGAGGTGCAGCTGGTCGGATCGGTATCGCAGAACATCGGCTGCGTGCGGATCACCGAGCGGCTGCTGCCCTCGGACCCGCCCGGTCCGGACGAGGTCGCCTCGGCCTGCGCCTGGGCGCGGGAGGTCGTCACCGCGGGCCTGGACGCGCTGCCCCAGGCGGCCCTGCGTGACGTCCGGCGGGTGGTCGCGGTGTCCGGCACGGCCACCACGGTTGCGGCGGCGGCGTTGGACCTGCCGACCTACGACCCGGTGAAGATCCACCTCACCCGGGTGCCGGTTGGCCGGTTGCGCACGGTGTCCGAGGCGCTGCTCGGTGCGACCCGTGCACACCGGGCGGCGCTGGGCTACATGCACCCGGGCCGGGTGGACGTGATCGGCGGCGGGTCGCTGATCCTGGCCACGGTCGGCGAGCTCGTCGCCGCGCGAACCGGCGTCGGCGAGGTGACGGTGTCCGAGCACGACATTCTGGACGGCATCGCGCTATCCCTGGCCTGAGCTGGTCCGCCGGCGCCCGATTCTGCGCGGCGAGCGCGGTCACCGGACGATGGAGACCACGATCAGCGCGACCGCCACAGCCAGCACGACCGCGGAGCCGATCGCCAGCCAGGCGGCGAGCCGCGCCTTACTCCGGGCCTGTTCCTCGACGCTGCGCGGCGACAGGGTGAGCGTGCTGCCGTCCCGCCCGCCCATCAGCAGGGTTCCGCCGACATCGGCGACCGGCCCCGCCGCGTAGAGCTGCACGCCGGGCCGGAGCACGTATTCCACCCGTTCGATGCCGAGCGTCCGGCCGCCCACGTTGTTGCCGAGATTCAGCTGCAGGCCTGCGATCTGCAGCGATCCGGCCAGCAGTCCGCCGAGGCCGCCGGCCGGTTCGTAGGCGTCCACCGTGCATTCCGGATCCTGCACGCTGATCCGCTGCGGGTCCACCTGCACGGTGGTGGTGCCGTCGGAGATGGCGAACCGCTGCTGCGAGGACGCATCATGCTCGACCCTGGTCTTGGTGGTGGTGGAGTTGCTCGAGCCGGATGGGCGATCCTCATACCGGCGGCGTATCACGGTGCGATGCCACAGGCACAGCGTGCCGCTCATCGGGGCGGTGAGGAGGTCGCCGGTGGGGATCACGGTCCCCGAGGTGGCGACCTCCTTGCGGAAGTGACCGGTGCCGATGGCTGACGCGGCGGCCGCTGCCTGCTGCGCGATCTCGGTGCAGGTGAGCTTGTCCATGGTGCGCAGCTGGTCGCTACGCCGGCGGACCAGCGCGGCCGCGATCCCCAGTCCGATGGCGACGACCAGCATGACGATGCCGGCGATGAGCATGTCCGATCCCTCCGATGGGCTCCGGGCAAACGGTGCGCCGCAGTGCCGGGAGCCACCGTCGCAGGGTAGGTCGTCGGGGCGCCGGCGGGCGGCGATGTCCGGGTAGCGTAGCCGGACCCGGCGCGCCGTGGTGGGACAATCCGGAAATCGGGGCCGGGCGGCTACGCGTCGGGGCTCGGTCCGCCGGTGGCCCAGGCCACGAAGGCCGCCAGGTCCGCCGACTGTGCAATCCGACTGGGCTCGTGCACGTACATCATGTGCCCGGCCGGGTAGTAGCGCCGGGAGATGTTGCCGCGCGCGGCATCCGGGATGCGCAGGTGGGCCAGCACGTGCTCGGCCGCGGCGAACGGGGTGGCGCCGTCGTGATAGCCGAAAGCCACATGCACCTTCAGGAAGGGGTTGGCCCGCACGGCGGAGGCGAGATCTTCGGCCACCGTCACCGCCCTGCCCTCGAAGTCCGCGTACGACCACGGGTGCACCCGGTCGGTGAGGATCTCGTACGGCAGGTCCGAGTGATACTCCAGCTCGGTGTGCAGGTAATGGTTGGCCGCCGCGGTGTAGGGCGCCTGGATCGCCGCATACGACGGGTCCACGGCCAGCTTCTCGGCGTTCAGGTCGGCGGGTGTTCCGGTGAACCGGCCATCCAGGCGACCGATCGAGAACCCTTGCGAACGCAGCAGTTCGGCGAAGAAGTGTTGATGCTCGATGCGCAGGTCGGCCCGGTCGACGTAGCCCTCGGCAAGCCCCGTCACCGCTGCGACCCGGCGCACCATCTCGGATCGCTCGTCGCCGGTGAGCCGGTCACCGCGGGCCAGTGCCCACGGATAGTCCCGTTCGGCCAGGGCGGTCGCCTCGGCTACTACGTCGTCGAGATCCCGGCCCGGGTGCTTGCCGTGGTAGTGCGCCAGCGCCGCGTAGGTCGACAGGTAGTGCACGTAGGGGGCGTCGTTGCCGTCGGAGAACACGATGGAGCCCATGTCCAGCACCGACGAGATCAGCATGATCCCGTTGAGCGCCATGCCCTGTCGATCGGCCAGGTGCCCGGCCAGTGCTGCCGCCCGCAGCGTCCCGTACGACTCGCCGGCCAGGAACTTCGGGGAAAGCCAGCGCCCGTTGCGCGTGGTCCACAGCCGGATCATCTCGGCGACCGCGTCCCGATCGGCGGTGAAACCGTGGTAATCGCCGGGCTTTCCGCCGGTGACGGGCCGGGTGTAGCCGGTGGACATCGGATCGATGAACACCAGATCCGTGTGCTGCAGGAGGGTCTCGGCGTTGTCGACGACCGTGAAGGGAGGTGGGACCGGTGCCCCCGCATCGCCGGAGAGCACCCGGCGAGGGCCGAGCAGCCCCAGATGCAGCCACACCGAGGAGGATCCGGGGCCCCCGTTGAAGGCGAACGTCACCGGTCTCGTTGCCGGGTCGGCACCATCGAGCGTGTAGGCGACCACGAACATCTCCACGGTGGGCCGGTGCCCGTCGAAGGCGCCGTCGGTGATCTTCTCCTCGCGCAGCACGATGCGACCCGTCGTCGCCGTATAGTCCAACGTGCCATCGGGCAGGTCCAACCGGTGCCGAGTGGTAACGATCTCGTCGGTCGGCTCGGGGCGGTCGGTGTCGGCGTTGGTGTCGCTGTTGGTGTTGCTGCTGGGGTGCTCTGCTGCCATCCCTGAGACGATACGGGGGTGACGAAGCCTGTCGCTCGCCGCCCGCGCATCGCGCTGGTGATCAATCCAGCCGCCGGGCGGGGTGCGGCGCTGCGTGCCTCGCGCGGGGTGGCGGGTGCGCTGGCCGGTTCGGCGGAGCTCTCGGTGCTGTGTCCGGACGGTGGCGCAGCCGGGTCCGTCGCGGCGCTTCGGCGCGCGGTCGATGGGCGGCCGGATGCGGTCGTGGTGTGTGGCGGCGACGGGATCGTGCATCTGGCGGCGAACGTGCTGGTCGGGGGCACGGTGCCGCTCGGGGTGATCCCCGCTGGCACCGGCAGCGTTGCCGAGGGCCGGTCACCTCGGGCATCCGAAGGTGCTGTTGAGTTCGGCGCGGCAGGTGCGGCTGGACGCGCCGGGGACGATCGGCAACGGGCCGACGGAGAACCCGTCGGCCCGTTGCCGGTACGGGTGTGGGTGGAACGGGCGGCCTTCCCGGTGCTGGTGGCCGAGGCGTTCCCGCGGGGAACGCCTCGGCCATGGGCGCGGCGCCGGTCTCTCCTAGGGTTTGACACGATGGCCTGGTGAGCGCACGCCGGAAGGACCCCGTCACCGCCCCTTCCCGGGCGGCCACGGCGCGCACCCTCGCCGACCTGGACGAGCTGGTGACCACCTGTCGGGCGTGCCCGCGGCTCGTCGCCTGGCGCGAGGCAGTGGCGGCGGCGCCCCGCGCGTCGTTCGCGGACTGGACCTACTGGGGGCGGCCGGTTCCCGGGTTCGGCCCGGCCGATGCCAGGATCGCCATCGTCGGGCTGGCCCCTGCGGCGCATGGTGCCAATCGGACCGGCCGGATGTTCACCGGCGATCGTTCGGGCGACTTCCTGTTCGCGGCACTGCACCGGGTAGGGTTGGCGTCGCAGCCGTACTCGGTGTCCGCCGACGACGGGCTGACGCTGACCGACGTGCGGATCACCGCCCCGGTGCGCTGTGCCCCGCCAGCCAACAAGCCCACCACGCTCGAGCGGGACACCTGCGCGCCGTTCCTGTCCCGGGAGCTGGAGCTGCTGGCGCCGACGGTGCGAGTGGCCCTGGTGCTGGGCGGGTTCGGCTGGCATGCCCTGCTCGGCACGCTCGCCCGGTCCGGCTGGGCGATTCCGCGGCCCCGCCCGGTGTTCGGCCACGGGGCGACGGCTGTCGTCTCGCGGGGTGCCCAGCGGCTGACGCTGCTGGGGTGCTTCCACGTCAGCCAGCAGAACACATTCACCGGGCGGCTCACGCCGGACATGCTGGATTCGATCTTGTTGCGCGCGCTGGATCTGGCTGGAGGAGTGGGCGCGTCGGAAGGCTTGCGTTCTGCACCGTCAGACGGAGCAGAAAGGAAGCGTGCGCTTGGCGGCAGGTCGAGGAGCCGGTCGGCCACGTAGGCTCGCTGCCACGCACGAGCGCTCGCCCCCGTAGCCCAACCGGCAGAGGCAGGCCACTTAAAATGGTCACAGTGTGGGTTCGAGTCCCACCGGGGGCACTTTCCGCAGGTCAGAGCGTTCCAGCCGCTCGGCAAGGGGTATTATTAGGGCGCGACTGCACGTAAACTGCACACTTTGAATCGGAAGTCGGGCACAAAATGAGTCGTCGACCGCGGATTGCGCCGGGCCAGATCGGTGAGGTGTCGGTGGTTGCCTGGGGAGCTGCGGTGGGCTCCTGGGGAACCCCGAGGGGCGGTGACGAAGCATCGGCCGACCCGCCATCCGCGGGAGATGCGTTCGATCCCGGCGTTCGTGATGACGGCCGGGACCCGGGTGGCGCCGGTTCTGGTGGTGCCGGTTCTGGTGGGACCGGCACGCCCGGGGTGGTGCCGCGCCCACTGGGCGACGACGGCGAACCGGGGGAGTACCCGCGCGGCTGGCGAGCCGGCGGCTCCTACAAGATCACCTGCCCGGACGGGGTGCAGGAGTGGACGCTCCTCTCGTGGCGGGCCCTGGTTCGCTGGCGTGACGTCGACGGGCGCCTGCACATGGTCCGCAAGTGGGCCCGTACTCGGACGCGCGCCGCCGAGGAGGCACGCGCCGAGGCCGTTCGGCAGCTCGAGGCGGACCAGGCCGCCCGGGACGCCGCGGACCCCGCGGGCACGGCCGCCGATCGTGAGGCAGCCGCCGGCGACGTGACGACCACCGTCAACGATCTGGTGGACGCGGTGATGACCGAGCACGTGCCGTCGCTGTCCGAGCGCACCCAGGAGGAGTACGTCCGCATCCGGATCCACATGAACGACCCGGCGCTGCCCCCGATGCTCGGCGAGCTGCCGCGGTCGATCGACGCCGGCGCGGCCCGGGCCTGGATCGAGGCCTTCGTGCACGCCCACGGAGCGAGCAGCGCCGCGCGCGCGAAGGCGCTGCTGGCCAAGGCGCTGGACCGGGCGACGGAGTCGAAACAGCTTCGCACGCCGGTGAACCCGATCCGCGCCGTGCCCGGGGCGATCAACCCGAAGGCGCGTCGGCGCACCGGAAAGCTCACCAAGGACGCGCCCAGCGACGACGCGGTCGCCGACCTGCTGGCCCGGCTGGCCGCCGATCCGCTGGCCGGGCTGCCGTCGGGTCCTCGGCGCAAGGCGCCGGCCGGCCAGGCGGGTCTGCAGCCCGGAAACCCGCTGGACGTCGCCGACATCATCCTGATCTCGTTCCTGGCCGGGCTGCGGGTCGGCGAGATCACGGCGCTGCGCTGGCAGGACCTGACGCTCACTCCGGGGCACGGCGCGATCAGCGTCACCGGCACCATCGCGACGGTGAAGGTGCGGCGGGACGAGTCCGGGCGGAAGGTGCCAGGCACTGGGACGCATCGGCGGCACGGCACCAAGTCGCCGGCCGGGATCCGGGTGGTGCCGATCCCCGACGACGTGGTGGCCCGGTTGCTGGCCCGGGCCGAGGCGCTCGGCGTGGACCCTTCGTCGTTGGACGACCGGGCGCGGCCGGTGTTCCCCAGTCCCGGCAAGCGCGGCCCGGACGGCAAGCCGCCGGCCGATGCCTGGCGCGACCAGTCGAACGTGGCCGCGGCGATCCGGGCGGCCTACGACCGGCACGGCTGGCCGTGGGCGTCCAGCCATACCGGGCGGCGCTGGCGCGCGACGTCGTTGCTGGAGCGCGGGTACGGGGCGCGGCAGGTCGCCGAGCTGCTCGGCCACGAGAGCCCGAAGACCACCTGGCAGTACGCCCGGCCTCGCGGTGCTGAGGCCTTGCGGGCCGGCTTGGGCGTGGTGCGGCCGTAGATCCGGGCCCGGCCACTTCAGCGGCGGAGGCTTTGCCCGGTGAGACCTGCTGCCCACCCTCATCCCTGCAGCTGCACGCTGACTCTGATTGATGATGGCACCGATTTCAGACTGCATAATGGTGTGAATTTGTCGGTCGATTTTGCAGTGCACGTCGGTATGATGGGGTTATGACAGGCAAGTCATTGCTCGCCTCAGAGCAGCGCCCAGGGCTCCGCGCCTATGAGGACTCCGTGCGTTTGGCGCTGCCCGACATCGTGGCCAAATTGCGCGAAGTTCTCGGCGCGCGTCTGGTTGCCTACATCGGCAATGTGAAGTCGACTCAGCCTGTCGCTGCTTGGGCATCCGGCCAGCGCTCGCCCGGAGAGCTGGATGCGGACCGGCTCCGCCTAGCATTTCAGATCGCTGGGTTGCTTCGCGAGCGGAACTCGTCCGCCACGGTGCAGGCGTGGTTCAAGGGCATGAATCCGGCATTGGGCGACATCGCGCCGGCTCGCGTGGTGAGAGAGGGGGACCCGGTGGACGTGGGTCCCGACGTGCTGGCGGCGGCGAAATCCTTCGCATTCGTGGGATGAGCGGGCCCGACCTCGAGATCACCAGTGATCCCGGCACCGTGTGGCGTGTCGGGTTCGCACCGGACCCGTGGGCGTGGAGGCCGTGGGTCTACGCGACCGACGCGGGATTGTTTGGAGGAGCGATGGTTCGGGCTGTCGTGAGGGCGCGAGGGCAGATCACCCTGCGGCGAGAGGTCCGTGAGGCGTTGCACGTCGACGAAGGCGACGATGTCGCCTTCGTCGTTGAGGGTGGGCAGGTGACGATGCACGGGCTCAAGTCGATCCCGGCCGATCAAGCATGGTTCTGGAGCGACGACTGGCAGGCGGACGAACGAGAAGCCAGTGGACAGCTCGCACGCGACGAAGGCGCCGTCTTCGAGGATGGTGCCGCCTTCCTCGACTCGCTGGCGTAATGCCGACGTATCAGCGACTGCCCCGCTTCGACATCGACTGGGAGACCCTCACGCCCGCTGAGCGGCAACGATTCCGCGCGGCGGTTGGTCGATTCATCGAGGATCTGGAGGCCGGTCGGCCATTTCGTGCCGGCTTGCGCGGCGAGGGCGTCCAAGGAACGGCGAACATCATGGAGATGACGTTCGCTCCCGATGGCCGAGCCACCTGGCAGTTCGGGACAGAGGTGAAACCGGGCGAACCGCATGTCGTGTGGCGCCGGATCGGCACGCACGCGATCTTCCGGTCGCCCCGACTGGCCCGCTCCGGCGGCGGACGTCCGGCTATCGGGCGTCCGACTGATCAGTCATATGACGCATGATAGTATGCGTCATATGAGGACTGCTGCGCCGGCGCTGCTGCCACTGTTCCGATCGGAACTGCAGGCCAGGATCCTGACTCGGCTGCTGCTCGACGACGACGAGATCGGGATGTCCGAACTGGCCCGGGATCTGGGTGCGCCCCAGGCAACGGTGTACCGGGAGGCGTCCCGGCTGGTCGAAGCCGGGGTGCTGGCAGACCGCTGGATCGGTCGCACCCGAATGGTCTCGGCGAACCGTGCGAACCCCGCCTTCGGCCCGCTGCGTGAGTTGATGGAGGTCGTCTACGGTCCCAAGGCTCTGCTCCAGGCGGCCTTGGCCGACGTGACCGGCATCGACGAAGCACTCATCTTCGGCTCGTGGGCGGCCCGGTACAGGGGCCAGAACGGTGCCGCCCCGGGGGACATCGATCTGCTGGTCATCGGCGATCCGGACGTGGACGCTTTGCACCCCGCGGTGTCCACCGTCGAGGCTCACCTGCACCGTGAGGTCAACTTCGTCGTGATCACCCCCGACACCTGGGCCGCCCGGGAAGACGATCCGTTCCTGGCCGGTGTCTCGGCCGGACCTACCGTAGTTGTTGCAGGAGTTGAACCGTGACCCGATCAGTGACCGACCAGTGGGGCCAGGGCCGCGGTACGATCCTGCAGTTGCTGCGTGAGCGGCATTTGGAGACGATCCCGCCGCACCCGACCCATGTCGAGTTGCTGTTGAACAGGGCGGAGCAGAATCTGACTACCGTCCAACAGATCTCGCAGGACAACCCCGGCCTTGCCTACGACGGTCTCTACGACGCCGCCAGGTTCGCGCTGACCGCCATCCTCGCCCAGCAAGGCCTACGGCCGACTCGAGTCGGCGGCCACCTTGCGGTCGTCGAAGCCGTCCGCGCACAACTCGACCCTCCGCTCGGAGACAAGATCCTCCAGTTCGACCGGCTACGCCGTACCCGGCACCGCAACGAGTACCCAGTACCCGACGCACCGGGTATCACGCGCCACGACGTGGCCACAGGGCTACCCGTCGCTCAGGGGCTACTCGCGGTCGCCCGCCGAGTCATTCCGAATCTGCCGGTATTCCACGCGTGATCGTTCGGCAGCGCACATGACGAGACGACCTGCGCAATGACACTGATGCCCGACGAGCAGGTTGCGGCGTTGCGCCGCGAGTTGGACCAGTTGCGTGCTGAGAACGCCAGACTCACTCGCCTGCTCGACCTGCGGGGGCAGGATATCTCGCCGGTCTCGGAGCAGCTGTCGGCACCACTCGCTCCACCCGGGATGGTCACCCACCACTCGCCGGTCAAGGACAAGCTCGCCTTGTTTGCCAACAGGTTTCACGCCCGGGCCGACGTCCATGCGGTTCGCTGGGAGAACGCCAGGACCGGTGCCCACGGTTGGATGCCGGCGGTGGCCGGGCGCTGGCGCAAGGGCATGGATCGCCGGCGCGCCCAGTACCTGCCGGTCACCGCGCGGGTCGTCACCGACCACCTGCTCGGCGAGGAGTTCATCGGGCTGTACCCGCTGCTGAAGGACAACACCTGCTACTTCCTCGCGGCGGACTTCGACGGGCCGACCGCGATGCTCGATGCGCTCGCGTACCTCAAGGCCGCCTGTGGGCACGCGGTGCCTGCCGCGCTGGAGATCTCGCAGTCGGGGCGCGGCGCGCACGTGTGGGTGTTCTTCGCCGATGCGGTACCCGCCGCGACCGCTCGTCAGGTCGGCACCCTGCTCGTCCACGAGGCGACGGTGCTGCGCGGCTCGATGGACCTGCGCTCCTACGACCGGCTGTTCCCGAACCAGGACGTCATGCCGGACGGCGGGTTCGGCAATCTCATCGCCGCCCCGCTGCACGGCAAGCGCCGCAAGGACGGGCTGACCACGTTCCTGGACCTCGCGACTCTGGAACCCTTTGCGGACCAGTGGGCCTACCTGTCGACGTTGGACCTGCTCAGCCCAGGCGACGCTGCGCGGGTGGCGCGTCTGGCGAACCGCAGCTTCGTGGGCGGTGACGTGGCCTCCGTGAGCCGACCCCGTTCCACGAAGGTGCATCCGCGCCTGCCGGCGGTGATCCACGCCGAACTCGGCGCCATGCTCACCGTGGACGCCGCCGACCTGTCGCCGGCTGCGGTGTCGACATTCAAGCATGCCGCGTCGCTGGCGAATCCCAAGTTCTACGAGCTGCAGCGCTTGCGCAAGTCAACCTGGGACACACCGCGGTTCGTGATCGGGTACGACGTCACGCTCGACGACCGGTTGGTGCTGCCTCGCGGGCTCCGTCACCGCCTCGCAGCGATCGTCGAACAGGCGGGCTCGCGGCTGGCCGTCACCGACATACGCAACCCGGGCAGCGAGATCGACACCGAGTTCTCCGCGAACCTCACCGAACCCCAGAGCCGCGCGGTCAGCGCGGCGCTCGCGCATGACGACGGGGTGTTGGTCGCCCCGCCTGGCTCCGGGAAGACCGTGATGGCGTGCGCGGTGATCGCCGAGCGGCGTGCGTCGACGCTGGTGCTGGTCGACCGGAAGGCGCTGGCAGAGCAGTGGCGCGATCGCATCGAGGCGTTCCTCGGTGTGCGTCCCGGCCAGATCGGTGGCGGGCGACGCAAGCTCACGGGTGTGGTAGACATCGCGATGTTGCCGTCGCTCGCGCGGCGAGACGACGTCGCCGAGCTGACTTCCGGCTACGGACACATTGTGGTCGATGAGTGCCACCACGTCGCAGCGGCGGCATACGACCATTCGATCAAGCGGATCGGCGCGCAGTTCTGGCTGGGTCTGACGGCGACGCCCGACCGGCGGGACGGGCTTGGCGAGATGATCACCTGGCAACTCGGGCCCGTCCGGCACACCGTCACCGACGCCGATGAAGGAACGCTGGAAGCGGCGGTGGCGGATGTTACCGGGCCCCGGCGAATGCTGACCATCCACGAGACAGACTTCCGCGCAGCCGATGTCGACCTGTCGTTGCCAGGGGCCCTTGCCGCCGTACACACCGCGCTTGCCGCCGACGCGGCGCGCAATGCACAGATCGTCGACGACGTGATCGCCGCGCTGGAGCGCAATCGGAACTGCCTGGTGCTGACCAGGCGCGTGGCGCACGTTGAGGCGCTGGTGGCCCTGCTCGGCGAGCGTGGGCACCGTGCGCTCGTGCTACAGGGAGGGATGAGCGTCAAGGACCGTCGCCGAACGGCCCGCCGCATCGAGGATGCGAACCCTGGCGACGGGCTCCTCGTCGTGGGGACGACACCCTTCATCGGGGAGGGTTTCGACGCCCCGGCACTGGACACGCTGTTCCTGGCCGCGCCGATCTCGTTCGACGGCCTCTTGGTGCAGTGCGCCGGGCGGGTCGTGCGGAGCTGTCCCGGCAAGCAGACCGCCGAGGTGCACGACTATCACGATGTGGGCGAGCCGATCCTCGCTGTGTCGCTGCGGCGTCGGATGCCTGGCTATCGGGCGCTCGGCTTCAGCCGCGAATAGCCGACGCAACGGGAATCGAGGGGCATCCGTCGAACGGCGGCGATCAAGGACCGAGCAATGCTGCGGGGACGACAGCTATTCCGTCTGAGCGGCGGTAGGCGTCGGTGCCCGTGGTGATCACGACGGCATCGAGCAGTTGGTCCCCGATCCGATCGTGCAGCCACCGAAGGTGCTTGACGTCGTGGTCGCTCACGGTGGTCGACAGCTTGACCTCGACGCCGACGACTCCGCCACCGTCGGTGGTGACGATGAAGTCGACCTCGTGCTCGCCGCGGTGCGTGCGCAGGTGGCGGACCTCCGCCTCGGCCGCCTGCCCGTAAACCCGCAGGTTCAACGCGACCAGGCTCTCGAACAGCGCCCCGAGGAAGGTGCCATCTCGTGGCACGGATGGATCGGTCTGGCCCGCCGAGGTCAAGCTGCGGGCAGTCACGTTCAGCAGGCGCGCGGCCAGCGCCGGGTCTGCCAGGTGGTGCTTGTCCGCGGAGCTGAGCTCCTTGAGCTTGTTGTTCGTCGGTAGCCATGCCCGCACCGGGTCCAGTAGCCACAGCCGGGACAGGATGTCCCGCCATGGCAGCGTCGTACTGATGGCGGGCTTGTTTCCCGTTCCGGGAGTGGCAGCGTCGCGAATGGTCTCGAAGCTGGCGGTGGTGGCCGTTGCCGCCGCGTAGGCCCGCATCCAGGCGTGGAGCGTATCTGGCCGACGAACCGAGACTCCCTGTTCGGGAAACTCGCGATCGATCACCCGAGCGAGGTAGCCATCCAGCTGCGCGCGCAGCGACCTGGCAGCCAGGTGCCGCATGCCGGGAAAACCACCGGAGAGGATCTCGATGACGTATCGGTCCAGCCGCACGTCGGTCGTGCCGCCGATCGGTGGCCTAGTTCCGGCCAGCAGATCGCTCAAACTGACCGACGTGGGAATGCCGCGCTCGGCGAGGGACAGCGGGCGCATGCGGACAGGCACGATACGGCCGGCTCCGGTGTGCGTTTGCGCCCCTGCGGGTTCGGCCGAACCGGTGAGTAGAAAGCGGCCCGGAGACGAGTCGTCGTCGACCGCTCGCCTGACGAGGTCCCAGCTGGACGGCATCCGCTGCCACTCGTCGATGAGGATGGGCTCCGTCGACGTGGTCAGTCGCGAGGGGTCTGCGTGCACCACCTGTCGCTGGCCGTCGTCGTCGAGCTGGTGGACGCTGCCCGCGCGCTCGAGAGCGGTGGCTGTCTTGCCAACCCCTTTGGGGCCTTCGATGCTGACTGCGGAGAGCCCGGTCAGCAGATCGTCGAGCTCATCGTCAACGATGCGCCTGTGATAGTCAGGAATGCCGTGCGCGCTCACCACAGCACCTACGCTACAGTTTCGGGCATAGATACGCTACAGTTTCGGGCTGCTAAACGCTCAAGCTTCGAGAAGATCGGCACGCGGATCTCGGGATCACCACCTGGGCAGGTCGCCATCGGAGCGTGGAGGCGAGGGTTCGGCTCACCTGCCGGATTCACAGCGACCAGAGCGCGTCGATGGGAAGGCCGTAGAGCCGCTCGGCGTAGCGGTAGCCCTCGGCGCCGGTATTGAGGACGACACCGGCGACGAACCGGTCGCCGAGCCGGTCGCGGAGCGCCCGCAGGCCATCGAAGTGCCCGCGGCGCAGCGACGTCGAGGCCTTGACATCGATTCCGATGACCCGACCGCCGGTGAGTTCGGCGACGAGATCGACATCGAGGCCGGCGCGGTCGCGATAGTGGAACAGCTCGAACTCCTCGCCGCTCCAGGTCTGCTGTCGCAGCAGTTCGGTGGCGACGAAGCCCTCGAGGAATGAGCCGAACGCTTCGCCGTGGTCGAAGCGGGCGAGTTGTTCGCTGCTGATGCGGGCCAGCCGGGTCCCGAGGCCGGAGTCGATCACGTACGCCTTTCGCCGACCGACTTCTCGCTTGGCGAGGTTGGGGGTCCACGGCCCGATGGTGGCCACGAGTCCCACGTCGGTGAGCAGGTCGAGGTAACTCGTCACCGTCGCCGCAGGGATGGATGTCGCCGTCGCCAGTCGCGCCTTGACCAACTCGCCGGATTGATTTCCGGCGAGTGCCCGCAGGAGGGATTCGGTCCGCGAAGGGTCGACCTGGCGACGAAGCTCACCGAGGTCTCGACGGACGATGCCGGCAAGGTACGAGTCCAGCCAGCGCCCCCGCAGTGGCGACGGCAAGGGCTGGGAGTCGGGATAGGCGCCGCGCCCGATTATCTCGGCGTAGTTCTGCCGCGCGCTATCGGAGCGGTAGCGCACCAGCTCGCTCGGATCGGTGGTGACGACGCGTGTCACGAAGTCGTCCGGCCGGTCGCGGAGCTCGCCCTGGGAGAAGCCGTACAGCGGCAGCCGTAGGACCCTGCCGGCCATGCTGTCCGCAAGTCCGCGGAGGCGAAGCAGCGACGCCGAGCCGGTCAGGATGAAGCGGCCCGGGCGCCGGTCACGGTCGATGGCCGCCTTGATCGCCAGGGTGATCTCCGGCAGCCGCTGGATCTCGTCGATGACGAGGGTTCCGTCAGTTGCCTGGGCGAGGAACCCTGGCATGTCCTCGGCGACCGCCGCCCGGGTCTGCTCGTCGTCGAGCGTCGTCAGGATGGCGTTTCTGCCGTCGACGAGTTGGCGTGCGAGGGTGCTCTTGCCGACCTGCCGGGCTCCCTCGATCACCAAGCCCGGGCTGTGCGCCAGCATGCTCCTGGCCAGCGGCTCGGCGTGCCGTGTGATCAGCCCTTCCACGCGGCCATCGTAGCCCAGATCATCGAAACGCAATGATCAGCTCGTTGAAACGCCACAAGAAGGTCGTTGAAACGCCCTCCTGAGATCGTTGGGACGCGAGGATCAGTTCGTTGAAACGCAGTGGTCGGGTCGCGCGGCTTCGACGCCGGTGGGGTTCGGGCCGCGCCGCGCCGTGCTGAACGGCGGCCTTGCTCGGGCACGCGTTGCCCGCCGCTTGCCACGGACTGCGGGGGCGAACCCGACCTACGCCTAATCGTGCCGTGTACCGAAGGCGAACTGGAAGCGACCCCACTAGCGAATGCAGGCGCGTCCTATACTATGAACTGAGCGAGCCGGTCAGTAGTGACGGCGCAGCGTCCGCAAGGAGGTTCGAGATGCCTACAGCCACCCAACATGCGGCGTCGCGTGCGGCGCCCTCCCCGCTTTACCGGCATGTCGTCGCTGACGCGCGACGGTCCTTGTCAGCGTCCGAGATCGGCGCCATCACTGGGGTCGGCGAGCGCGCGGTTCAGAAGTGGGCACAAGGCGCCACCAAACCGGAGGGCAGCAGCCGCGAACGCCTGCTGGAATTGAAGTACGTGATCGAGCAACTGTCGGATGTGTACGACGACGAGGGCATCGAGATCTGGCTGCATGCCCGGCAGAGAGCGTTCGACGGTCGGACGCCGCTGGAGTTCTTGCGCGAGCGGCGATTTGAAGAAGTCTTGCGGATTGTCGAGCGTCTGGCCGGCGGACCTCGGCGATAGCGGATGGATCGGTTACTGGTCGAGCGCGTTGCGGGGGTCGCGACCAGTAGCGTGCACGGAACATTTCACCGACATGCGGCTCCAAACCGCGACGCCTTCGCCGGTGGGACTGACGGCCGCTGGGGCCGGGATTTCTTGGTTGTCTACCTGGGACGCCCCCGGGACTCGGTGGTCGTGGAGGCCTACCGCCACCTGGTCGAGGAGACCGGCGTCCCGCGAGAGCGAGTACGACCGAGGGTCTTCTACACCGCCCAGGTGAATGTCCAGCGCGTGCTGGATCTGACAGTCGCAGAGAACCGTGATGCGGTCGGTCTGAATGACGCCGACCTGCGGACCGATATCGACGACTACGCAGCCTGCCAGGCCGTCGCAGAGGCAGCACATCACCTGGAAGTGCACGGCATTCTCGCGACGTCAGCGAGTGGGCTCGGCCAAACGCTGGCCATCTTTCGCTCGCTGGTGATGGCGACCGAGCTTCCGGTCGTGACATCCCAAGAACTGTGGCCGAGCCTCCCCGCCGACCCGCGCCGGATTCTGTGATGACGCCGTGATCTGGGGTGGTAGACCCACGCAACAATTTCGTTGTGAAGCGGGTGGCTGCGGGGGCGATGGCGTTATGGCGGCAAAGACTCCGCAGTGGCCGGAACTGCACGCTTACTCCCGCTCCATCCGGCTGGGAACGCCGGCCATGGTGGAGGAGTTGCGCAATCTGCTGGGTGCCAAGATGGTCGCCTACTTGGGCGGCGTGCGCGAGACCCGAACTGTCCGTCAGTGGGCAGAAGGAACGCGAGCGGTCCAGGACGGCGCCGACGAGCGACGCTTGCGGCTCGCCCACCAGATGGCGATCTTGATCGCCGAGCGGGATAGCCCCGAAGTGATCCAGGCATGGTTCCAAGGCCTGAATCCGCACCTGGAAGACAGATTGCCGGTTCGGTTGCTCTGTGAAGGTGAGTTGGACGAGGTTGGTCCGCTCGTCCTTGCCGCTGCCCGCAAGTTGGCGGCCACCGGCTGACGCCAGCGGATGCGCAAGATGGTCGCGACACGGTGATCAACTCGTTGAAACGCCGTAACAAAGTCGTCGAATCGCCGGTGTGGGTGCGTTGAAACTCGAACGTCAGATCGCGACGATGACGTCTCCTTCATGCCTAGCGTCAACATCGCAGCAATTGTACTGTCAGAGGGTACGATTGCCGTAAGGGAATGGTGACGATGCCGCAGGCCACGGGCGTACCCGTTGAGCTGGCCCGTGCGCCGCTGCGCACGGTGCGCGTCCGCGATGTCACTGCCTATGCCCATCCGCGCGCCCAACTTGTCCGGTTGCAGCGTCGCGGCGTGATGCACCGACTGGCCGACGGCTTCTACACCGTCGTCCCGCAGGAACGCGTAGGTGAGACCTGGCTACCCACGCTGGAAGGCGCCGCCGCCGGCATCGCCGCGGCCGAGTTCGGCGAGCGGCGCTACGCGCTCATGGGACTGAGTGCAGCACGCATGCACCGCGTACTGCCGCGCGCGCTTGCCGTCGCCTTCGTCGCTTCGCCACGGCGTCGTCAGTCGATGCACTTGACCGATCGCGATGCCGTGATCCATTTTCGGCCGCGGGACATGGATCTCGTCCATGTCGAGCTCATGCGCACCGATCTTGGCGACTGCTTGGTGACCACCCCGGAACAGACCGTGCTCGACCTTGCCCATCTGCCGCGTGGCCCGGTCATCGTTGACGACGTCCATGAAGCGATCCGCACCCTGCTGCCGCGTTGCGACGATACCGTGCTGTTCGAGATCGCGGAACGTCAGCGCCTCCGCCGAGCGCTCGCCTACGTGCGCAGAGTGATGCGGACATCGTGAGTGGCCCGGTCGTGTGGACGGACAGATGGCCCTCGGCGAGAGTTGGCACTGACGTGAGGCCGACTCCGGCAGGCAACCTCCATCCGCAGTAACGTGACACCGTGATGATTGCCGGTTCAGTCGATCTCGCTGGCGCCCTCAGGGCGCTTGCCCTGCGGCGGTCGGTCTTCCACTCCGAGGCCGACTTCCAATTCGCACTCGCCTGGGAAGTCCAACGTCGCGATGAGGTAATGGAGGTGTACCTCGAGACGCGGCCGGCCGAAGGGGTCCATCTTGATCTGGCCTTCGAGCGGCCAGACTTGGGACGCTACACAGCGATCGAACTGAAGTATCTGACTCGAGCATGGTCCGGAGAAGTCAACGGTCAGCACTACGCGCTCCGGAACCACGGTGCCCAGGACATTCGAGCCTACGACGTCATCAAAGACATCTGTCGAGTCGAGGGGTTCGCGGCGCTGCGCGCGGGCGGTGACGGCGCGGTCGTGGTCCTCGCCAACGACGCGAACTACTGGCGTCCCGCCAAGCTTCCGGACGACAGTGGTGCCGCCAGTTTTCGAGTAGGCGAGGGTGCCGTGATCACAGGTCCCCGTGCGTGGGGGACGAAGGCAGGGCCGGGGACCCGCGCAGGGCGAGACAAGGTACTGGTAGTCCGGAATCACTACGTGATGAGCTGGACCGACTATTCCGATCTTGGCGGCGACACTCCAGCGTCCCGGTTCCGTCAGCTCGTCGTGGAGGTGCCGGCGATGTCGGGATCCGACCTCAATTCAACGTCCTAGAACGGACCGTCTGCGGGACCGGCCTCCGGCTTCTTGTTGGGACGGTTCGGTCGGCGGATCTCGGTGCCGGGAGGGTAAGGGTCCGTCGAACCGATTTCGGTCTCCGCGTTGCGCGCGTCGGCCCGTGCAGCGGAGAGTCCGCGGTCGTGTGCGTCTTTCGTCATGCGGACCTGCTCCTAATGGTTCCATCGTGATCACGTTCAAGCTGACTACGCTGTAGATTCGGGACATCCAACAGTTCAACTTCGGGACGCCGGGCGCCCGATTTTCGGGCACTCTGGACGGTCGAGTCAGCGTCAGATCTCCCCTGTACGGTACGCGGATCGTGGTCCCGTGTTAGCAAGCGCGTGGGAGAAGCGGTCTCCCGCCACCCTGGACAACGCAGAGCAGTTCACCGGATCATTCCTGGTCGAGGGTGGTGACGCGGTGCTGCTGTTGCCAGGAGATCAGGTCGGCGAGCCGGTAGGCGACGGCGCCGCCGGCGACCTTGATGAACGCCGTGCCCTTACCGGCGCAGCGCCGGTTCTCCAGCCCGTGCGGGACGTAGGTGGTGTACTCCGCAGCCTATGTGATGGTGAGAAGCCCGATGGTGATGCCTGATCCTGGAGACCCCGAGCCGGGTTGACGCGATTGACGCCGCGAGTCAGGGCGGGCTACCCTGTAATTGACGCGGTTGACGCGGTAATTCTCCAGAGGTGAGGTGATCGGGATGGCCCGCTCCGCCGTCGCCGAAGCGCCTGGCCGAGTCCATCGCGCGGCGGTACCTGGTGGCCGGCCCTGGGCAGTCGCGATCGGCAAGGTGGTCGCTGCGGTGGAGGCCGCGGCGGAGGAAATGGACGTGCGCCAGGACCAGGTTCTGACGGCCCTGCTCGCCGAATACGGCGCCGCCGCCGATGTTCCCGTCCCGTCGGACGTGGACACCCTCACGGCGCAGCTCGGCCCGTACCTGTCCGGCCGGGCGGTGTGCAGACGTGCCGGTATCAGCCGCCAGGCCCTGCACGCGCGCCGCACCCGATGGGCGATCCTCGGCGTCCCGACCGACGACCACTCCGATCCGATCCTGTATCCGGCGCGGCAGTTCGCCGACGCGACCACCGCGACGGTGCTGCTCGGTGTGCGGAAAGTTGCCTCGCAATTGGCTTCGGGTATCGACGATCCGCTGACCATCGCGGTGTGGTTCGACACTGCGAACCCAGACCTGGACGGCCGCACCGCCTACGAATGGCTGCGCGCCGGCAAGGGCGTCGACCGCGTGCTGGGCTCGGCCGCTCGTGATGTCCGTAGATGGCGCCAGTGACGGGACGCCGACGCCTGGCGCTACCTCGGCCCCCGGGCGCGGCCCCGCTGCCGCGCGCTGGTGCGGCCGCGACCCGTGGCCCGTGGTTCCGCGCTCACCACCCCGCGAACGGCCCATGGGTCTTCGCGTCCGCTGAGGCGGGAGATCCGGAGGGCGGTAGGTTCGACCTGCCCGAACCCGACGGCACTTGTTACATGGCAACCACACCGGAGTCGGCAGTACGCGAACGTCTGGGCATCATCTCGGCGGGGCACCCGCTCACGGCCGCCGCCGTTGCTGCCAGCGCCGTGAGCCGGATGACGGTCACGCGCGCACAACGTCGAAATGTGGTGGACACGCTGGATCCGGCAGCCTCGGAGGGCATCACCCGCGAGATGTCCACCACGACCCGCTATGGGCTCACCCGCCTGTGGGCGCAGCACTGGCGTGGCGTCGAACACCGCACGGGCGTGTTGTACGAGCCGAGATTCTCTACGGGACCGGCCGCGGCGCTCGCACTCTTCGGCGCGAGCGGTGCCGCAGTGGGCCTCGGTGCCGAAGACTCGGTCGCGGCCGCGGAACTTCTGGGCCTGGCGATCCCAGGAGGCGTGTCGGCGCTATCGCGGGCTGCTGCCGACGTCGAGGACGACTGACGACTGCTGATCATTCCTGGTCGAGCGTGGTGACGCGGTGCTGCTGTTGCCAGGCGATCAGGTCGGCGAGCCGGTAGGCAACGGCGCCGCCGGCGACCTTGATGAACGCCGGGCCCTTGCCGGCGCAGCGCAGGTTCTCCAGCCCGTGCGGGGAGTAGGTGGTGTACTCGGCGGCCTGCTTGGTGGTCAGAAGCCGGTTGCCGTCCGGAGTCTCGCCTCCGAATACCGGTGACGAGGCCCGGGTGGCGTCGACCATTCCGGCCAGGTGGGGCACGGTCGGGCGGACGGTGGGTGTGCTGGTCATCGTGAGATCCCCCTCGTTGAGCGCTGCTGCGCGGGCTGATGAACGTGCTGCCGGCCGCGGATCCCGGTCGGCCGGGTTGGATGCAGCCCGGTCATCTGCTGGTGCGCGGACCGCTCCGCGCCGCGGCGGGCCAGGATTCCGGCCAGCACCTGCTCGCGGCTCTGCTGGTCCGAGCCGAACGCCAGATCGGTGCCGCTCGTCGAGTCGGTGGCCACGTAAGCACGGTTCGACCGGGTGCCGCGCGTCATGGCCACGTAGAACGCCTCGCGGGTCATCGCTCTGGTGGCGATGGTGTGCGTCGTGTCCACCGTCATCCCCTGGCAGCGGTGGGCGGTCACGGCGTAGCCGAGCTCCACGTGCAGGGCGACATAGCCTGCGGGCAGCACTGTTTCCGATGACGAAGTCCCGGCCCGCACCCGCAACGATCCGTCGCGCCCGACCGCCGTCACCACGAACGCCGAGCCGTTTTTGACGAACCCGCTGGCATATCGGCCGTACTGGTTGGGGCGCGCGCCCGGTTCGGAGCCGTCGGTCAGGTGACGGTCGACCCGCCGTGCCACGATCCGATCGCCGACGCCGACCGTCGTCCCGTCACCGAGCGGCACCCCACCAGGCAGGACCTCGCCGGCGCGGATGCGATCGGCGCGAACGGTCAGATTCAGCGCCTGGACGGTGTCCCGGTCCGCCGCGACCAGCAGGCTGTCCAAACCGGCGGCGCGGTCGGCCTTCCACGCCCGGTAGGCGTCGTCGATCATCTCCTCCGTCGTGCCGCTCGCGATGCGCCCGTGCCGCTGATACGCCTCCAGCGCAGCAACATCGCCGCTCCGCAGCTGCAGCGAAGCCTCGGCCTCCCAGGTGCGCACGCTGCCGTCGGGATCGTGGAAGCGGTGCACGTCGGTGAGCTGCGCGGTGTCCGGCCGATGCTGGGCGAGCAGCTCGAAGGTGCCGCCCGCGCCGATGGCCGGCAGCTGGTGGTGGTCGCCGACCAGCAGCAGCTTCGCCCCGGACGCCTTCGCCTGCGCCGCAAGGGCATTCAGCGTGGCCAAGTTGGCCAGGCCGGCCTCGTCCAGCACCAGGAGCTGATCCTTGTGCAGCGACCACCGGTCGTGCTGAGTCATCGCGCGCGCGAGGGTCCGATCGATCCGGTCGGTGGGCCGGCCGGCGGCGGCGAGCTCGTCGTGCCGGGCGCGCAGCTGCTGGATGCGCGCGGCCCGGCCCGGCTGCATCTTCTGCTGGGCCAGCCATTGAGCGGTGTTCTCGGCGGCGATGGCGATCTCGGTGCCGAGCACCTGTGCCGCGACGGCGGAGGTGGCCAGGCCGACCACCGACCCGGGGCCGTGCTCTGCCTCCCACGCCGCGCGCAGCCCGGCCATGGTGGTGGTCTTGCCGGTGCCCGCGGCGCCGACGAGCACGTCGCACACCCGTCCGGACGTGCACACCGACAGGATGGCGGCGGCCTGCTCGGGCTGCAACTCTGCGCCGCCCGGCAGCGCGGTGGAAGTGCTGCGCTGCAACGCATCCGCCGGCACGCTGGGCGCGGAGACGTCGTCCGCCGCATGCAGCAGGGCGTCCTCGGCGGCCAACACCTCGGGCGAGGTGAAGATCTCGGGCGGCTCGTAGATCGAGCGTCCGGTGGTCAGGTCCGTCACCGCCACCGAGTCCGGCACGGGAGAGGGGTTGAGCAGGACACTGCGATCCATGGCGGCCTTGCCGACGCGGTCGCGGGCGGCGAGCAACTCGTCGACGGCGGCGAACTGCAGGCCGGCGGCGGCCATGGCCCGGCAGCTGGCGGCGACGATGTTCCAGCGCGACCAGGTGGACCGCTTGGCCTCGACCTGGTCCAGCACGGTGGCCGCGAGCCTTTCGACCGTGGCGTCGTCCACGGCGGCGGACGTCGTTCCCCCGCGAGCGGGAGGTACCCCCACCGGCTGGGAACGACTCGACGAGGCGACGGCGACGTGGCGCGCCCACGCTCGCGGATCGGAGGCCAGGATCACCCCGGCGCGGCGCGCCCACCGCTCGGTGTACTCGGCCAGGGTGGACGCCCGCTTGGGCTCCCGGGTGGTCAGCGTCGCCTGCTGGCGGATGCGCACCGCCTCGGGTCCAGTGGGCTGGCGGTGGTGCTTGGCGACGAAGGCGGCGATGGCGTCGTCCTTGGCGGCGGTGATCGCGGCGGAGCGCTGGGAGAACTCGGAGATCAGGTGGTCGGGCACGGCGGCCAGTTCGCGGCGCGGGTTGCGGTCCCGGCGGCGCTGCCGGGTCTCCCACGCCAGACCCAGTGCGCGGGTGAGGTTGTCGGCGAGCAGCAGGTCGTAGGTGTCGGAGTGCGCGACGGCCGCCGCGTACAGCGACTGCGAGTCCAGCGTGCGCCACTTCCCGTCGGCAGCCTGTGCCCGATTCGCGACCGTCAGGTGCGTATGAAGCTGAGGATCGCCTGCGCGGGAGTCGTGGTGGTCGAACGCGGCGGCGACGAGGCCGCGGACCGGGACGCGGGCGGCCCCGGCGTGCCCGGTGCGGGTGCGGGCTACGTCACGTTCGATCAGGCCGACGGTGACGGCGATGGCGGCGTGGTGCGCGTCGACGATGGCGCGCTGCTCGCCGGCGTCGGACAGCGCCCACAGCACCGAGACGGACTTGGGCACCGAGAATGTCAGGTCGAATCCGGCGACGGACGAGCGGTGGGGCTTGGCCTTCTCGGTGGCCGTGATCGCGGCGATGCGGGCGTCGCGTTCCTCGCCGGCCAGGTCGGGTGGGAGGGCGGCGACGGCGGCTGCGACGCGGTCGGCGGGTGGGGGAGTGGTGACGTACTCGCGGCCCAGCACGGTATCGGTGACGGGGTCGTGGGCGGCGCCGAACAGCCGGGCCATCTGCTCCTCGGTCACCACCGAGCCGGCGGCCAGGCCGGCGCCGTCGGCCAGTCCGGGCAGACCTTGGCCCAGCCAGATTCCTGCCGGGTAGCCGGGATTCGTGTAGTAGCGGGTCATCGCGTCCCCGGCGCGGTCGGGAGCGTCGCCGCGTGCGGTGTGCCGCATCAGGTACTGGTAGCCCGATCCGGCGGAGAGCCGCGCAATCGACATCACCATACTTCGTAGTGGTGCCATCGCTGGACCGTTAGCGCCGTCGACTCGATGCCGATCATCGCCCGGCCGGCTGACGTCACCCTCGTACGCATCGTGGTTCTGGATGCGCTCGTGGTGGTGCGGTTCGCCATCGTCACCCTCCTCGTCGGCGGCGGGGCCGGCTTGCGTCCCGGGACCCGGTGCGCCGACCTCTACAGGGAGGTGGTGCCATCTCCGCGCCGTTGAGGCAGACAGGATGAGAATCGGGCCGATCATGTGCTCCAGCCGTGGGGTGGGTGGGACCTCATCTGGATGAGCGGTCATCGAAGGGTCGCGGCTGCGATCCAGCTCGCCGTGCCGCTGCACAACTTCGGAGTGTCGCAACACATCAAGACCTGGATGGACTTGATCATCACCGACCCGCGGGGCGACCGACCAGAGCACGCCAATGCTGGTCGAGTCGGTAGGGCCCGCGAGGCCGGCAAGGCGCTGAGCGCACTCGGCGCCGCGGTCGCCGTCGGAGCGGCGCCGGCGGGATCACAGCCGTAGATCAGGCAAGGAGTAGCCGGGTCTCGGCACCCACGGTCACGGCGTGACCCGGTAGTTGAACCGGGCAGCGGCCGCGGTGATGAGTGGCTCGAGCGCAGGATCGGTCAGGGACCGGGTGAACTCGGGCGCCGCCGGGAAGGAGTCGACCGCAGGGGTGAACAACGTGACGGCGCGGCTGCCGGCCATGGCCGAGGTGTGTAGCAGCCCGTCGACGTGTGCGGGGTGGTCGTGGATGGCATGCGCCCATGCGCGGCAGTGATCGTGCCGGCCGGTATTGATGGCATGGGAGGCGCCGTTGGCTGCCGGCCACGCTCCCGTCAGATCCAGCAGCCGTAGCGGCCGGTTGATGCGCCATGCGGTCAGGAAGGGGTTACCGGCGCTTCGGTTTATAGCGCGGCCGCGCTGGTACACCTCGGCAAACGTGGTGTACGGGTCGAGCGCGGTGTAGCTGACGGCGTAGTCCGCGTGCACCCGGGGTGGCGGCGGGTGCGGGTCGAACCGGTTGACGGTGGGGCCGAAGTAGCGCAGCGCGTTCCATGGCAGCGCGTGGCTGCCCCGCGTGGGTTGGATACGCCACAGCACGGTCCCCTCGGCCAGCACCGCGAGGTCGTTGGGGTCGATGGTGAGGCTGCCCGGACGGGCAGGCAGTTTCACCACTGGTAAAAGTTCTGCAAGATCTGACAGATGGTCTCGGTCGGCTGTCCGGCCAGCAGCCATGCTCGCGGGGTCACGGGGGTGCCTGCGACTCGCAGGTCCTGCTGAGCGGTCGTGATGAAGGTGGACAGTTCTACCGGCGCCATTTCGGCGGGCACGGCCGCCAGCACGGTGCGCAAGCCCGGCAGCGCCTTGGCCGGGCCGCTGTCGGTGAACTGCCAGCGCGGAAGCCGCAGGCGCGTTCCGAGCCGGAACCCGTACAAGCTGCGGTCGGCGACGCGGTGACGGACCCGGCTGGGGTGCACACCGAGGCGGTCGGCCGCCTCTTCGACCGTGATGGACGTGGCTGCCTGGTCGATCAGATCATCGGCCGCGCGCCGCACCGCCGAAGCGGGTCCTACCGGTTCGAGGTCCTGTGGAGCCACCCCGTCGGCCAGCAAGAAGTCCCGTTCGGCGCCGGTCAGCGTGACCGCACCCGCGCGCGGCTGCCGCACCAGGTCCGACTCCAGCGCTGCCGCGAAATCGGCTTCCGCCAACCCGTCGGCGAACCTGTCCAGAACCTGCTGCACCGTGACGGTCACATGTACCACCTCCGCACACCCATCATACGCATCGAGAGCTGTGCGGAATAGGCTTCCACGCACCCGCTTGATCGACGCCGAGGTCGGCAGCGTGCTGCGCCGCCACGAGCGGAGCAGCCAGGTCAGTGCCGACGACGCGCTCAATGAGGCACTGGCCGTCCTGCTTGGCGTGCCCCTGATCACGGCCGTCGGCAAAGCTCAATGAGGTGTCCGATCTCGGCTGCGAGATCGAGGTCGCATGACTCAGGCTCCCGCGACGGAGAAGCGTCCAGGATCCCGTTCGCGTGTGGCGCAGCGTCTTTGTCGTTCGCACTGAGCGTGATCTTGCTGGCGGTGCGCATACCGGGCCCGGTGCCAGTCGTGTACGTCATGGTTGAAGATCACGGTGCGCCCCCGCCGGCCGTGGCGCACCGTGCGACCGGCGCCCGGGCAGCCATCCCCTGCGGTCGGTCCGCTGTGGCGACCGGCGGGGATGGCGCAGTCTCACCCGTGGGCTATGCGCTCCGCGACCAACGTGGTCGGCGGGATGTAGTTGCGCGCTGAGACGATGTTGCGCTGCAGGTGACGGTGCAGCTTGATCAGGTCTAGGCGGGGGAGCCCCCCATCGAGCGCGGCGATGTGCTGGCAGGCGAACGCGATGTCGTTCATGCAACCCAGCACCTGCCGGCTTGCGGTCTTGCCAATCACCACCTCCCTCGGGTCGAGTGGTCCAAGAGCATCGGCCCGAAAGCCTTCGGCGGCAAGCTGCTCGACGATCCGCGGGACCAGGAAGTCCCCCAGGGGCCGCAGCTCGGCGACGCGCACGTCCGGAGCAAAAACCGAGAACAGCGTGCCGGCGTGGGTCGCCAGCAGGCACTTGCGGCCGGAGACCCAGAACAGGTTCGCGTACCAATCGTCGTCGTTCGGCTCCACGCCAAGCGTCGCGGCGCTTGTCTTCCCGGCGATGGTCTGCAGCCGGGCCGTGCAGCGCACCATCACCCCACGACCGTACCTAGGCGCGTGGTGTGGGTCGACTCGAGAAGGGCGGACGGCTCAAGTGCCGCAGCGCACACTTGTCAGAGCGTATCCAGTCTGAACGGATTAGGGGGCCGGGTGTTGGTGTGGACTCGCACGCGCGGCGGAGCGTTCTCGTCAACTGCTTTGGTTGCGTCCCGGCCGCGCGTTGACTGCACCCCCCGAACAACGCCAAATCGCACGCGTAGCGGACGCCGCTGATGGTCAGGCGCCGGGACGCTCCTGCCGATCTGATGACCGACGTTGAAATCCCATCGAAAGCGTGAGCCTCAGGGACTCTGAGCTAGGCATCGCCGAGCTGGGGAACGATATCGATCAAGCGGTAAAGGTCCCTGTGGCCCTTGGCACTGGATACCTCCAGCCGAACCCGTACGTCTCTCCCCTCCGCAGCGCGGACCTGATCCACGAGATCTTCCGCGATCGAACCTTCGATGGACCGATTCTCGTTCACGTCCAAGTAGAAGATTCTCCTGCGCCCTCGCGCACCGTCGAGGAAGCCGTCGAATTCCTCTGTCCGAGTTTCGCGTGCTGCGTTGACTTTGAGCTCCTTGCGCAAGTAGCTGATCTGCTCCGGAACCAGCAGCCCTGACGTAGTCGTGCCTCGATGGTCGGAAAGCGTGAGAGTTGTGGATACGCCTGTAATCGGCGTGTCGATGATCCGCCGCACGGCGGCACGCACTGTGGGCGACGCCGAAAGCACGCCGGTCAGATCGGCCAGTTGCGCATCTTCAACGGGCGGCAGCGACTCACATAAGTCACCGGCTGCGAGCTCCGCGTAAGTGGCGGTGCCAACGTCCGCCCAACCGAACAACTCGTGGTCGGCCCGGTTTGCAACGCGATCAGGGGCGAGGTCAAATACCAGCGTTGCACCCGCGGACGGTAGCAAATCGATGGGTGCGGCGGTGCGAACGGACGGTGGCGCAGATGTCACGTCCAGATTCTGTTGCCGAGCCTGTGCCAACATCCCGGTTGCTTGCTGGATTGCATGAGCCAGGCGACCGACGATGCTCGCGTCCACGTCCCAGGGAGGGGTGATTTTCACGGTTAACCGCGGTCGATGGATCTGGTGGTCCTTGGGGAGCATGTCGTTCGCCATACGGATCACTGCGGCACGTGCGAAACGATCCTCGACGCTGTCCGATGAGAATTCCTGCAGGTCGTGGTCCCGGGCTGCGAGGATTCTGTCGATGTTTGTCACGATGTCACCTCCAGATAGCCCCCGCCGCCGCCGAGCCAATGCACGTACGCCTGCGACCGCCGCAGCTGGTGGTCCAGATACAGCGCAGTATCCAACAGCCCGCCGACAGGAAGAAGTGTCGACGCCCGCACCTGGACAGGTTCGTCCGGAAGATAGGGAAATGTCACGAACGCGTCGAAGGTGGTGAGCAACGACAGCGGCATGTTGTCCGCGGCGAGCATGCCCGCCTCGATGGAGCTGGTATCCCGCACGCACACCAGCATCCGCCCCCGCTCTCCCCGGGTTGCAGGATCAACGAAGTCGCCGCCGAGGAGGATGCGCTGCACGTCGAAGCATTGGCGGAGGCGTGCCGCCGACGCCAGGGCAGCGTCCACGACCAGTCGACGGGGGGAGTCCGAATATGCGGCGCGGACATCATCCGGCGCCGCGGAGTGGGCCCCCGGCGGCAAGCTGCCGTCGTTCGCCAGGTTGATGCTCACGACTCGGGTCCTTGCCGTGGCCAGCCCCGGCCGTCGTTCATCCTCTGGTTCTTTGTCACCTCGATGCAGTGGCTATGACCGGCCGGACAGATCTTCGCGAGCTGGCGGGACCATCGTGCGGGCTGTGCTGCTGAACGTACTTGTGTTGGACGGGCCGACCGTCATCAGCTGTCGGTTCTCGGTCACGCACGCCTCCTGATGGCGATCCGGCCCCGACGCCGCATCAGTCCTATCACGGTGGGGTACAGCGCGCACCTGTCTACTCCCGCGTCTGTGGAGCAGTTTTCGGCGTTTCTGCAGGTGGTCCGCGTGATGACACCGGCCAGACCCTTGAGGTAGGAGCGCGGGCGCGCTGGAAGTTGAATCCGCCTCTTGGAATGCCGAAGCGATTGGTGACCACGCTTCAGCCGGCTGAGTAGGAGAGAGACCCGATGAAGATCCTCACGGTACTGGGCGTGCTGATCGCACTCATCAGTCTGATCATCATGATCATTTCGCTGGTTCACAACTGGTGACCAGATCGCCAGTGTCTGCGGCCCTCTGGTCGCGCGCGATTGCGCGCTGCCTGGCGGCGGTTTACGTCATGGGCGGGCCGCCGGCCAATCACGACCATGTGGGCTGGGAGGCCGCCGCGTCCCGTCGGGGTACCGCGTTAGGCTGATCGACTCGCACTGCCGATGAGTGCGACAGGAAGGGCACGCAGGTGAGGCTCGAGGACATCAAGACGGGGACGCGGCTGGCCGGAATCGTGCCGGGTGAGCCGGTGGAGGTCGTGGCGGCGGCGATGCGCGGCCAGGACGCCGCGGAGCTGACTTTCAAGCGCCTGGACGGCTCACTGGCGCAGCAGCTGCTCTATCGAGCCAACGAGGACGCAATCGAGCAAGCGTCGTCGCAGTCCCGCCCCTTTGACGCGGACGCGGCCGAGTTCAAGCTCGCTGCGGAGGCCCAGCGCATCCGTCTGGCCGGCCTGTTCGATCCGATGCTGGCGGTGGCGACCAGCGACGTGCAGCCGCTGCCGCACCAGATCCGCGCCGTCTACGGCGAGATGCTCGACAAGCGCCCTCTGAGGTTCCTGCTGGCCGACGACCCAGGCGCTGGCAAGACGATCATGGCCGGCCTGTACATCAAGGAATTGATCCTCCGCGACGACGTCAAGCGCTGCCTGGTCGTCGCCCCGGGCGGCCTGGTTGAGCAGTGGCAGGACGAGCTGTTCTTCAAGTTCGGTATGCGCTTCGAGATCTTGACCAACCAGATGGTGGACGCGACCGTCGCAGGCAACGTCTTCGACACCCACCCCCTGCTGATCGCCCGCATGGACCAGCTGGCCCGTCGCGAGGACCTGCTGGCTCACGTCGAAGACTCCGAGTGGGATCTCGTGGTTGTCGATGAGGCGCACCGCATGGGCGCGCACTACTTCGGGACCAAGCTGGAGAAGACCAAGCGCTACCAGCTCGGCGAACTGCTGGGCGAGCACACTCGGCACTTCCTGTTGATGACGGCGACCCCTCACTCGGGCAAGGAGGAGGACTTCCAGCTGTTCCTGCAGCTGCTGGACAAGGACCGATTCACCGGCAAGTTCCGCAAGGGCATCCACGACGGCGACGTGTCGGGCTCAATGCGCCGCATGATCAAGGAGGATCTGCTCACCTTCGAGGGCACCCGGCTGTTCCCGGAGCGGATCGCGCAGACAGTGCCTTACCGACTCACCGCGGGCGAGCTGGACCTGTACGACAGGGTGACGGCCTACGTGCGTGACGGCATGAACCGCGCCGACGCCCTGGACGGCAAGCGGCGCAACACTGTCGGGTTCGCGTTGACAGTGTTGCAGCGAAGGCTCGCGTCCAGCCCCGAAGCGATTTACCAGTCCCTCATGCGCCGCACCGCACGACTGGAGCGGCGCCGCCAGGACGTGATGAACGGCAAAACCATCGGTGACGAAGATCCGGGCGGCGCCACGGTCCCGGACAACCTGGACGACGATGAGTACAACGCCGAGGAGATGGAGCAGCTGGAGGAGGAGCTCCTGGACTCCGCCACGGCAGCGCGCACCGTCGCCGAGCTGGACTCGGAGATCGCCGACCTGCACGAGCTGACCGCGGTCGCCAAGCGAGTGCGGGACGCCGGCACGGACCGCAAGTGGGTCGAGCTACGCCGCATCCTGGACGACACCACCCTCACCGACGGCGACACCCCCCGCAAGCTGATCATCTTCACCGAGCACCGCGACACCCTGGCCTACCTCAACAAACGAATCAGCGCGCTGCTAGGTCGCCCCGACGCGGTACAGGTCATCCACGGAGGCATTCGACGAACGGACCGCAGGGCCGTCACCGAGCAGTTCTCTAAGAACCCCGAATGCCGGATCCTGCTGGCCACCGACGCCGCCGGCGAGGGCCTGAATTTGCAGGCCGCGCACCTGATGGTCAACTACGACCTGCCGTGGAATCCGAACCGCATCGAGCAGCGCTTCGGCCGGATCCACCGCATCGGCCAAACCCAGGTGTGCCGGCTGTGGAACCTGGTCGCCTCCAACACCCGCGAAGGCGCCGTGTTCGAGCGGCTGCTAGAAAAGGTGGAGGAGCAGCGCAAGGCCTACGGCGGCAAGGTCTTCGACGTCCTCGGCGCCGCGTTCGAGGAGACACCGCTGCGGGAGCTGCTGATCGACGCAATCCGCTACGCCAGCAGCGCCGAGGCCCAGTTGAAGATGATCACGGTCATCAACGCGCAGGTCGGCGAGGGCCTGAAGGAACTGATCGAGCAGCGCGCGCTGGCCCACGAGACCCTCTCCAAGACCGAACTGGACGCGATGCGCCGCCAGATGGACGAGGCCCGCGCCCGGCGGCTGCAGCCGCACTACATCGAGTGGGCGTTCAAGGCGGCGTTCACCCGCCTCGGCGGCCGGCTCGCTCGACGGGAGAAAGGTCGCTTCGAGATCAGCCACGTCCCGGCCGCACTCCGGCAGGGCCACGCCGGCGGGCATGGCCCGATCGCAACCCGCTACGAGCGGGTGACGTTCGACCTGGCCACCATCGACGTCGCCGGCCGGCCCCGCGCCGACCTGCTCGCCCCCGGCCATCCACTGCACGACGCCGTCACCGCCCACACCATCGAGGACCTGTCAACCTCGCTGGACCGCGGCGCCATCCTGGTCTCCCCAACGCTGCAGGCCCCGCAACTGCTGGTCGGCCTGGCCGAGGAGATCGTCGACGCGACTGGCGCCAGCATTGCCCGCCGCTTCGGCTACGTGTGGGTCGCCGCGGACGGCCAGGTCAGCGAGGCCGGCCCCGCTCCGTACCTGGACTGCGTGGCCGCACCCGCGGGCCGCGCCGCCGATAGCGCCCGCACCCTGCCGTGGCTCGGTGACGCGGAGGACGCTGCGATCGGCTGGATCATCACCCACCAGCTCGCCGACTACCTTGCCGACACCCAGACCCGGCGAGCGGCCGAGTTGGACCGGGTACGGGAGAAGGTGACGGGCCGACTCACCCTCGAGATCAATCGCCTCGCCGGGGAAGCCTTGGCGGCCTCCGCACGGGAGGCCGACGGCCGCAAACCCAAGCAGAGCTCGGAGAGCCTGACCCGCCGGGCTGCGGAGCTGCAGGCCAGGTTCGCCCGACGTACCGCACTACTGGACCGGCAGGCCCAGATGTCGTCCCGGCCGCCGCGGGTGCTGACCGCCGCACTCGTGCTGCCGCTGTCCGCAGTGCAGGGCGACCTCCCCCCGGCCGCCCCGATGCGCGCCGTGGAGACCAAGGAGGTCGAACGCCGCGGCGTCGAGCTGGTCCTGGCCACCGAACGCAACCTGGGGCGTAGCCCCACCGAGCAGCCGTTCACCAACCCCGGCTTCGACATCCTCAGCGAACCAGCCGGCGACGCCGACCCGATCCGCATCGAGGTCAAGGCCCGCCTGGCCGGCGCGACAGACTTCTTCATCACACACAACGAGGTGATGACCAGCAAGAACGCCTCCCCCCGCTACCGACTGGCTCTGGTCACGGTGCATCCCGACGGACCAAGCGGTGACGAGGTCCGCTACCTCGCCGACCCGTTCACCACGGTTGAGCTTGGCGACGCCGCTGCGACCGGCCTGCGGGTCGACTGGGCCAAGACCTGGGCCAAGGGCCAGCCGCCGTTCTGACGACTGGTGGCGACCGGGCCGGACCTGCGACAATGAGGCCATCGGAAGGAGGTGACGGCGTCATGGGGCAACCGCTCGTGCTGGACCGCGAGGCCATCGCGGCACTGTGCCGACGCCACGGAGTCACCCGCCTGGCGATCTTCGGCTCCGCCGTCACCGACCGGTTCGACCCGGACCATTCGGACGTGGACTTCCTCGTCGAGTTCCGCGAGGACGTCCCCAACGCGTTCAACGCGTACTTCGGTCTCAAGGATGCCTTAGAAGGCTTGTTCGGCAGGTCGGTCGACCTGGTGTCGCCGAACGCGCTTCGCAATCCCTACTTCGCGCAACGAGTCGAACACACGCGCGAGGAACTGTATGCAGCCTGACAGCGCGGCGCGCTTATGGGAGGCGGGCGATGCCGCCCGCTCGGTCCAGGAGATCGTCAAGGGCCGCACCTGGGACGAGTACCAGGCAGACCAGACTCTCCGCTGGGCATTGGAGCGCGGGTTCACAATCATCGGTGAGGCGCTGTCGCAGCTTCGTCGAACTGACCCGGAAACGGCCACCAAGATTCCTGACGTGGCCCAGATCATCGGGTTCCGCAACGTCTTGGTCCACGGCTACGTGGACATCAAACATCGGGTGGTCTGGGACGCCGCGGTCCAGAACGTACCGGGGGTCATCGCCGCCATCACGAGCCTGCTGGACGGTCAATCCGACACAGCACGACCGTGAGCGGCAGGCCTATAACCTCACCCGATGTGACCGGACGGCGGCGTGACGCTGTCGGTCGGTCATGGCACAGGCAAGGTCCCGGCTGTCCGGGGGTGATGTAGGCACGTCGGGGAGAACTGCGAGGCAAGACGGTGACGGGTGTGACGGGCGTGCAGCGCCGCAAGCTCATCGAGGTGTCGCTGCCTTTGGAGACCATCAACACCGAGGCGGCCCGGGAGAAGTCCATCCGCCACGGGCACCCCTCCACGTTGCACCTGTGGTGGGCACGCCGACCCCTCGCCGCAGCTCGGGCCGTGCTGTTCGCTCAGCTCGTCGACGACCCGTCCGCCCACCCCGACCAGTTCCTCACCGAGGAGGCGCAGCGCGCCGAACGGGAACGCCTGCACCGCATCATCGAAGAACTCGTCGTCTGGGAGAACGCCACCGGCAACAAGAACAACATCCTCGACAGGGCGCACGCCGAGATCCTGCGTTGTACCGGTGGCAACCCGCCGCCAATCCTGGACCCATTCTGTGGCGGCGGCACGATCCCACTGGAGGCGCAGCGGCTCGGGCTGGAAGCCCACGGCTCAGACCTGAACCCCGTCGCGGTACTGATCACGAAGGCACTGATAGAAATCCCGCCCAAGTTCGCCGGCCGGACGCCCGTGTTTCCCGGCGCTGCCGAGTCCAGGCTCGGCGGCTGGCCTAAGGCGACCGGCCTGGCCGAGGACGTGCGCCGTTATGGCACCTGGATGCGCGACGAAGCGGAGAAGCGTATCGGCCACCTGTACCCGAAGGCCAAGCTCGACGACGGCTCACGGGCGACCGTGATCGCCTGGATCTGGGCATGCACGGTGACTTGCCCCAATCCCGCCTGCCGCATCCGCATGCCCCTGGTCCGTTCATGGTGGCTTGGCAAGAAGAAGGGCAAATAGGCGTACGTCGTTCCGTCCGTCGCTGATGGTGACGTGCATTTTGCGATCGGTTACGATCCGAAACGTGCGCCTGGCACGGAGTTGGGCGTCGAGGATGGGACGGTCCGCGGCAGGACTGGAGCGAGATGCATCGGCTGCGGCACCGCAGTAGAGATGAAGTACATCCGAGCCGAGGGCCGGGCACGGCGGCTCGGTACGCAGCTCATGACGACCGTCGCCGAGAGTGGCCGGCGGCGCGTCTACCTGGCACCAAGTTCGGAACATGAAGAGGCAGCAGAAGTTTCCCGGCCAGTCGACCTCCCCGATGGATCTCTGCCACCCCACAGCTTTAGCCCGAACAGTGCTCAGACAATAACGATCTACGGTTTCAAGGAGTTCTCCGATCTTTTCACGTCTCGGCAGTTGACGGCGCTGACCACGTTCAGCGACTTGGTAGGCGAGGCCCGTGATCGGGTCCTGGCCGACGCACTGACGGCGGGTATTCCCGAAGGCGACCGCCTCGCCAGCGGCGGCGACGGAGCCGCCGCTTACGCCGACGCCGTTGCGACTTATCTGGGCATGGGAGTGAGTCGGTTAACCGACATCGCCAATGCACTCTGCCGATGGGAAAACACCAAGACTCAGGTTCGCAACCTCTTTGGTCGCCAAAATGTCCCAATGATATGGGACTTCGCGGAGGCTCCGCCCTTCGGCAAGGCGGCCGGAGCATTCGAAGTGAGCCTTGGGAATCTCATCAAAGTCATCAACGTCACCGGGTCGCTGCCCGGGACTACACAGCAGGCCGATGCGGCCACAAGAGGCTATGAACGTATCCTCTTGTCGACCGACCCGCCATACTACGACAACATTGGCTACTCCGACCTATCTGACTTCTTCTACGTTTGGCTGCGCCGATCCCTGCGGGACATTCACCCAAAGCTTCTCAGCACGATGCTGGTACCCAAGGCCGAAGAATTGGTGGCCAATCCCTATCGTCACGACGGCAAGGCGGGCGCGGAACAGTTCTTCGAACATGGCTTTCGGGAGGTCTTCGCCAGTGCTCGGGCCACCGCATTCAGCGAATATCCGATCACAGTCTTCTACGCCTTTAAGCAGTCCGAGACCGGCGAGGCTGGTACCTCATCCACGGGTTGGCAGACACTGCTAGAAGGCATGATTGACGGTGGCTGGTCGATCACGGCGACCTGGCCCATGCGGTCAGAAATGAGCAACCGGATGATCGCGAGTGGCACCAATGCCCTCGCGTCGTCCATCGTGCTATCCCTCCGTCCGCGCTCCGCGGACGCTCCGACGACCGACCGTCGTGGCCTAATCGCTGCGTTGGAAGCTGAACTTCCGGGTGCACTCCGAACGCTTCAGCAGGGAGCGATCGCGCCGGTAGATCTGCCGCAGGCGGCGATTGGGCCGGGCATGGCAGTGTTCTCGCGTTATACCAAGGTCCTCGAGCCGGACGGTACCCCGATGAGCGTCCGCTCCGCGCTGGCGCGAATCAACGAGATCCTCGACCAGGTACTCTCCGAGCAGGAGGGCGATTTCGACGACACCACGCGGTTCGCCATCGCGTGGTACCGGCAGCACGGTTACGGCACCGGCAAGTTCGGCGACGCAGGCAACCTCGCCCGCGCCCGAGCCACCTCGGTCGAGTTCATGGACCGTGCAGGTGTGCTGACCAGTCGCGCCGGCAAGGTCACGTTCATCCGCCCGGCCGACACCCCTGCCGGCTACGACGTGCTGGCCGACGCCACCGTGAGTGCGTGGGAGGCCTTGCACCACCTGATCCGCATCCTCGCTGCAGACGGCATCCCCGCCGCCGGTCAGTTCCTCGCAACCGCCCTGACCAGGCCCGACGCCGCCATCGAAGCCGACGCTGTCAAGGAGCTGGCGTTCCTGCTGTTCTCCATAGCGGACAAGAACCGCTGGACCACCGATGCGTTGTCCTTCAACACCCTGGCCACCTCCTGGCCGGACATCCTCGACGCCTCCCGCACTGCACCCGTCGTCGAAACTCAGGCGGCCTTCACCTTCGGCGAGGATGAGTGATGAGCACGCAACTGCTGGAGCGCGAGTGGAGTCGTGACTACACAGCCTTTATGCGTTGCGACGCGGGTGACAACTGGTTGCCCGAGGTGGAACGGCAGGCGGGATCGTGGCTCAGGGGTAAGAAGAAGCTTGACATCGACCTGCATCGCGATGGCGAATTGGTCGACGGCGACCGAACCGTCACCGTTCGTCGTTCGGTCGAGGGGGCAGTCCGCGACCTTAGCGTCAGTCTGGTTGAGCGCAACACCGAGGGAGGCACCTGGACGACCCACCTCCTAGCACACGATGAGCGTGGCGCCCAAGACTGGATCTTCCTGCAAGTCACCAATGATCAGGGGAATTTTGTCGCGACTCCGTTAGTCGCAAAATACCTGATGCAGGCGCTTCCACTGGGCGATGGATCGATCGATTTCGTCGACAAACCGCAGATGTTCCGTGCACCGGACGTGGGCCGCCTGGTGGAGTTGCTGGCCGACCAACGGAGACATGGACTGGTTTTTGTCGCGGGTACGGATGATCGTCTTCCGGTTGACGCCTTCAAGGACCAGGTCGGCGAGTGGGCGCGTCAAGTATATGGGCTGGCTCAGGTCGTAATCCTAGACCCATCGGCCACTGAGGCATTCGGTAATCGGGTCGGAAATCAACTCGCGACACCGGCGTGGACTATCCGAACCTACAAGCCCGGCGTGGACTTTTCCGCACCGCGCGACGGGTGGCGTCACCGGATTTTGGGCACTGAACGTCTCGTTCGCGATTCGGACGGTAGAATTCGCTACCTCCTTGGCGACATTGCGCGGAGCCACGCAAATGAGCGTGACCTTCCCAAACCAGTGTTACGCACGCGGCGTCGCTTCGAACGACTCGAGAACCGGAAGGTACTGGACGACGCGTTGTCCGTGCCGGCACCGCGCCCAGCTTCGGATCTGAGGGTCGTAGGCCAGACTGGCGTCGATGCAACCGACGTTATCACCAGGCTAGGCGAGTTTGTAGAGGGTCTCGAAGGTTCGGCCCAGCTGGATTTGGTGAGGCGTGTGCTCAAGCTGGACCAGATAACTGAGGCAGCGCTCAACGACATCGCCGCGCGTCTCGCTCACGACGCCGCCGAGCGCGACGCGTCGTCTCGACTGGTGGACCGAATCGAAGCTATGCAGTCGCAGATTGAGCTGCTTGAAGACCGTAATGCGGCGGATATCGAAATGCTCAAAGATGAACAGCTTGACCATGAATTGACACGTCTAGACCTCGATGATCGGAACGGCCGGATTCGATGGCTGGAGAATAGGCTGAAGAAGGCCGGGGACTTTGAAGCAAACTATCGCGATACCCCACCGGAGTTCAGCGAATTGCGACCAGCGGACTTTTCGGACCTTCTCGATCAGATCGATGCCATGCAGGGTGTGATGTTCACCGGCGACCCCGAGGAGGCGGTGGTCTTGACCGCCGTCGACAGTAATGGCGCAGCACTGCGAACAGCGTGGGAAGCTGTGCTCGCGCTCCAAGACTACGCTCGTTCGCGGCGCGAAGGAGTATTCGATGCGAGCTTGAGTCACTACCTTGATCACACGCCAAATGGATACCACACGTTCCCCCCAGGCAAATTCGCTGAAACTGAGAGCGGACAGACGATGCGACAGTTTGGTGACGAGCGGCTCTTTCCTGTACCGGCGTCTTTCGACCCTGCCGGAATCGCACCGATGAAGGCCCACTTCAAATTGGCTAGCATTGGAACTATCACGCCGCGCATGCATATTCTAGACGGCCATCCGGCTAGCCCTGTCGTCTACATTGGATATATCGGTCGGCACCTGACTAATACAAAGACTCGGAGTATGTGACGTGGCGGCATCAAACCGGGATCGCATCGGGCAGATGTTTGACGCGATGGCACCGGCACTGGGGGAGTTCATTTCGGGAGTTCTAGACCCACAGCTTCCCGACGGTCATGACTGGACTCAGCTTGTGGCTGTCAAGGACTCAAGCAAGGGCGCCACCGGCAAGCAGTATTCGGCTACCGATCCGCAGGTGCAGTTGCGGATGCTCACCGAGAACATTCCGCACCAGGTGAAACCCGGCTGGTTCCCGTTCGATGGGCAGCTCAGCCCGGTGCAGAAGTCTTACGCCGGGGAGTTGCGCGATGTGCGCAACTCGTGGGCGCACGGCGACTCGTTTACCGACGACGACGCGTACCGGGCCCTGGATACCGCTGAGCGCCTGCTGAAGTCCGTGCAGGCTCCCGACGCGGCCGATCAAGTTGCGAAGATCAGGTTGAACCTGCGACGTGTCACAGCAGAGAAGGACGACCGGCGCAGCCTGAAGAGCGCCGCCACAAACGTCTCCTCCGAGGGTCTGCGGCCATGGCGGGAGGTGCTGCAACCTCACGAGGATGTCGCGACCGGCAACTTCCAGGCCTCGGAGTTCGCCGCCGACCTGTACAAGGTCGCCACCGGTTCCGCCGACACCGGCCGGGACTATTACGACCCGGTCGAGTTCTTCCGCCGCACGTACCTGACCGCGGGTCTGCGGGATCTGATTGAACGTGCCGTGCGTCGCCTGGCTGGCGACGACAACGCATCACCGGTGATCAACCTGCAAACCAATTTCGGCGGCGGCAAAACTCACTCGATGCTCTCGCTGTGGCACCTCGCCGGTGGCCAGCCGCTGGGGGCGTTCCCGCAGGATGTGCAGGAGCTCCTGACCGCAAGCGGGTACACCAACCTTCCCGATCACGTTAACCGGGTCGCAATCGTCGGTAACCACTTCGCACCTACCGGCGAGACCAAACCGGACGGCACTGTAGTGCGGACGATCTGGGGCGAACTAGCCTGGCAGCTCGGCGGCGCCGAAGCGCACGCGCTGATCGCCGACGCTGACTCAAGTTCAACACCGCCCGGCGCCGCGTTGCACACCCTGCTGGAGCGCTACTCGCCGGCTGTCATCCTGATCGACGAATGGGTCGCTTACGCACGGAGCCTGTTCGACCGAGACGACCTGCCCGGCGGCAGTTTCGACGACCAGTTCACCTTCGCGCAGTCGCTGACCGAGGCAGCAAAGGGCACCAACGGCGTGCTGGTGGCCATCTCTATCCCGGCATCCAGCATCGGCGCGGACGGTGAGCCGGTACCGGGCAGCGCCGACGAAGTCGCCGGCACACACGGGCTGGAGGCGCTGCGCCGTCTGCAGAACGTGGTGCGTCGCGTCGCCGACCAGTGGCGCTCGGCATTGCCGGACGAGGCCTACCACATCGTGCGGCGTCGCCTGTTCGTCACTCCGGACGCGACCGCGCTGGCCGCGATCGGCAACACGGCGCACACGTTCACCGAGTACTACCGCAAGCATCACGACGACTTCCCGAAGGAGGCCCGTGATTCTGAGTACGAGGATCGCATCAAGTTGACCTACCCGATCCATCCGGAGTTGTTCGACCGGTTGTATCAGGACTGGTCCAGCCTGGAGCGCTTTCAGCGGACCCGGGGCGTGCTGCGTCTGATGAACACCGTTATCCACGCCCTGTGGGTCGGTGAGGACACAGCCCCACTGATCATGCCGGGCTCGATCCCCCTGGCCAGCGCGACCGTCAACGCCGAGCTGACCCAGTACCTGCAGGATTCGTGGAAGGCCGTCATCGACGCCGACGTCGACGGGCCGAACTCACAGCCGGTTAGGATCGACGGCGCGAAACCGCTGTTCGGGCAGCGGTCGATGACGAAACGTCTCGCGCGGACGGTGTTCTTCGGGGCCACTCCGACCATCGGGTCTGCGCATAAGGGGTTGGACACCCAGCGTGTATTCCTCGGCACAGCGGTTCCCGGTGATGTGCCGGGCAACTTCCACGCGGCACTGACCGCTCTCGCGGATCGCGCGACGTACTTCTACGCTGGCTCCGGAAAGTACTGGTACGACCTACAGGCCAACATCTCCCGGCGGGCCAAGGACCAGGCCGAGCGGCTCCACCGCGAGGACGTGTGGAAGGAGATCGTCGGGCGCCTCGCCGGTGAAAGTAAACGGCTAGGCGACTTCGCACGGGTCCATGTGTGCCCGGAGGACAACGGTGACATCCTCGACATCGACGAGGCACGGCTCGTCGTCCTGCATCCGAGGTTGACCCACCGGCGCAATGCCACCGACTCCACCGCGATGAACTTCGCGCAACAGGCGACAGAGAACCGGGGCAGCGCGAACCGTACCAACCGGAACATGCTCGTCTACGTGGCCGGCGACGAGGATCGTATGGCCGAGCTGGACAATTCTGCGCGTGACTTCCTGGGCTGGTCCTACGTCCTGGACAACTCTGCCGACCTTGATCTGACCGAGAATCAAAGACGGCAGGCGTCTGATAAGCGCAGGCAGGCCGACGAAACCACCACTGCCCGGTTGCTCGGCGCGTACCAGTGGGTCCTCGTGCCCAGTGCTCCCGACCCGAGCGCCCCATTCGTCATTACCGCGACCAAGGCCGAAGGGCAGGCGCCGTCGCTGGCCGAGCGCGTGTCTAAACGCCTGGGCAACGACGGGTCACTGTCGACGCGGCAGGCCGCCGCCACAATCCGGCTCGCGCTGAATCGGGTGCCAGCGCTGTGGGACGCCGGGCACGTGTCAGTCGGCGAGCTCTGGGGCGTCTACGCCGCCTACCCGTACATGCCGCGACTCAAGAACCGAGACGTGCTTGCGTCCGGCCTGCTTGAGCAGCCCCTGCTCTGGCAGCAGGACGGCTTCGCCCTCGCCGCAGCGTACGACGACTCCACCCAGCGCTATCAGGACCTGTATCTGCCCGGCGACCCGCACCCGCCATTCGTCACCGACTCGACTCTGATCGTCCAGCCCTCCCTGGCCGCCGCCCAACGCGCTGCGGAACTGGCCGAATCCGAGGGACAGGACGGCGGCACCGGGACAAGGGACGGCGGCGTTGGCGGGAACGATTCTGGTGCTTCGCAAGACCCCGGTCGGACGCCGGACGGACGCGTTGACCCGACCCCGCCGATACCCCCGAAACCGGCCAAGACCCGCTACTTCGGCACCAAGGAACTCCTCGCGGACCGTTACGCACTCGACTTCAAGAAGATCTCCGACGAGGTCATCGCCCACCTCGCTGCCACTCCCGGCGTCGACCTCACCGTACGCATCGAAATCGAAGCCACATCCAGTGCGGGCTTCGACGACAGCCGTGTCCGAACCGTTTCCGAGAATGCGAACCAGCTGAGGTTCGACCAATCCGGGTTCGAAGAAGAATGAGTCACTGGAGACTAGCGCAATCATTGCCTGACCATCTCACCGAAAGGAACCTCGGGTGAACGACCGGACCGACGCGGAGTCGCCTCGCAACGGACAGCGTTTGGTAGCGTTCTATGACACAAAGAGGGTAAAAGCGGGAGACAATGCGGGCGTCGAGCAGTTACCCGTTTCAAGGGCGAGCGATTTTGAATTGGCGCGGGCTGCCGTCACCAGGGTGGTCTACGTTACACACCCCGGATCGGAGCGTCGTTTAATTCCGTTTGCGGACTACGACGAAGAACTCGCCCGCGACCGGTTGATCGAAGCATTGAGGGTTTTTACGGCCTTGGGCGCATCTAGAGTTGTGGCTACGTCGACCCGGTCCGACACGTCTGACAGGATGCTCCACGGCAAAGTTCCCCTTGCCCGATTCAATTTGGCTCAGCGGCGGCGCTCATCGTCGACGGTGGAGGTCGACCAGCGTGGCAGTGGAGGGCCGGCCATCGATCCACGGCCCTTGAAGTATCCGGAGGAACCTGGCCTTGATTCCGCATGCGAGGCAGTACTTCGACTAGGTGGGCGGCACTGCACCATAAAGATCGAGCGATCGACTCAATACGGAATTGACGGAGAGCTCGGTGTCCGCCTGAAGAAGGCAGGATTTAGACTCGGGGCCAGCGGTACGCGAACTCAGACAAGCGTCTTCGTGATTGACGCGGTGTTTGGTCGCGAGGCGATCAAGGAACTTGACCCGGTTGTGGATGCAGTGTCGAGCGACGGCACGAAGTCGGACTCGCCCTCACGATGGCGCCGCCGTAAGGCCTGAGTGACTGAGTCGAAAACGAATCGATGTGACGTACGCACAGAAGCGATTGTTGTAGGCCGAGGCGCCAGACGAGGTGCACAGGATGGGAAGATGGAAATGAGTACAGGCGAAGCCGCGGTCCCTGCGGACCAGGTCGACGCATGGTTCGATGCCGATGATCAGGAGCCGGAGGAACCTGAGGCAGCGAAGGTTGACGCTGCTGAAAAGTACGCAGCCAGTCAAATTCGTGTCGTGCGCGAAACTAAGGACTACCAGCTTGACTATCTCAGGCATGCTCTCCAACCGGGCCGCGAGCTAATAGATCTTTCGCCAACCTATCAGCGCCGCCTGAGGTGGTCGAACAAGAAGAAGTCGCTGCTGATTGAGTCGTTCTTGCTGAATATTCCAGTTCCACCCATCTTTTTGTACGAGCGAGACTACAATGAGTATGAAGTGATCGATGGTCGGCAACGCCTTGATGCAATCAGTTCATTCCTGAGTAATGACTACGCGTTAACAGGGTTGGAATATTGGACCGAGCTAATTCGGAGACGGTTCCTAGATCTCCCTAGCGTGCTACAGAAGGGCCTCCTTCGCCGAAGTCTACCTGCAGTCGTTCTTCTTGCCGAGACGGAGGATAGCGACAGCACGGGCGTCGATGTGCGACGGGTATTATTTGATCGTTTGAATACGGGCGGCGTTCAACTCAACCCGCAAGAACTCCGAAATGCCCTATATCCGGGAAGACTCAACGCCGTGTTAGTCGATCTTGCTCGATCGGCTACATTCACAAGAGTCTGGGGGATCCCGCCGTACGTGCCTGGCGAAGAGGAGGATCCCCCAGATGTGCTCCTGAGAAATCCGCTGTTTTCATCCTTTGCGGACGCTGAGCTCGTTCTCAGGTTTTTCGCGCTTCGGGATGCGATGGTTAACAGACGCGCGGGCGCTCTCCGTGCGATACTGGATCGGTACATGGCCTCCAATGCGAATTTAGATGCGGCCAGTCTAGTTGAAATGAAGGATTTGTTCACCACGTGCCTCGACCGCTTGGCAGCGGTGTTTGGCGACAACACCTTTCGATTAGGCGGATCTAACCGTCTGAGCCGTCCGTTGTATGACGCCCTAATGATAGCTTTGAGTCAGGAGTTAGAACTGGATTTGACCAGTAACGCGGCGCAGATCCGTGCAGAACTAGACGGAGCGCTGACCAATGAACACACGTACGACATCCTGGTAGGACGCGGCAATACTATAGACGCTGTGCATCAACGCGTGGATTTGGCTCGGGCGATTCTCAGAACGGGCGTATAGTTGTCATGGCACAACTTGACGATGCCCTCGATAGTTTTCATGCGGATCTTGCACGGGCTGGGGAGCTGCTCGAATTTGTCGATCTGTTTCGGAATTTTGCAGCCAGTGCCACGGATAGAGATTTGGAACGAGACGCAGAAGATTGGTCGGCCGCGGCAAGTCTTGCCCAAATAGCACCAGGCATCCGTACCGATCTCCCGGTTCTGTCAGGGTCGTTGCTGTTGTATCTATGCGGCAGGTTCGAGTTTTTTGTACGTGAGATACTGCTTGCCCTTGCCGACCAGGCGGTAAGTGACGCGGCGACATATCGTGACCTACCAAATACGATGCGCAACAACATTTATGAGTTGACCCTGGATGTTGCTCGCCGCCCAGCGCGATACGGGTACGAGAAGACGGATGGCGAGCGGTTGATTCTGTCCTTATCTAAGAATCTCGACCAATCATACGAGGGTGCACTGACGGTGGAGTCGCGGGTACTGACAATCACCGAGTCAAATATGCGCGCGGATGTGTTGGCTGATGTATTCAAGCGTGTGGGGATCATGAACATATGGGCTGAGGTCGGCAAACAGGCCCCCCTCAAGGCGCTCTTAGGCGCGGGCGAGGATGGCGCATGCCGTATGGCGTGCACGACGCGGCTTGACGAGATCATGAGGGACCGTAATGATCTTGCGCATCCGACTGGGACGGTAACGTTTCCTGGTCCCGACAAGGTCGTCGATGTCTGCAATTTCCTAAGGGTCTTGTCGCAGGCACTTGTGGATATCGTGCGAATCCCTTGGTGCTCCTAACGATGCGACCGTCCTGCGCGTGTTATGCCGTGATCGTAACGACGGTCCAACGCAATGATGGGAGCACTGCGTGGGTAAGCCGGCAGGAAACTGGAGCCGTCCGGGGCGCCTAGAGCTTTCGGTAACCCCCAACTGGAGTCAGGTCGCCAAGGTTGTGACACTTCATGATTCCCGATTGGTGCGGGTCTCCCGGCATCCGACAGCAGGCTGGCGATCCGGGGTGTCACGGGCCCGCTGAGCACACCGTCGGGGGGCCGCCGTTGGATGCCTGGAAGTGGCGCATAGATGATCTTGTGACTGCACGTAAACTGCACACTTTGGAGGGGAAGTCTCAGGATATGAGATGAGCTCGCGTGATCATCGGCTGGATATAGCGTCTGATAGAAATGCCTTATTCGTTCGAAGCACCGAGAGTGACCTGCAACGACGACACGCCGGAAAACCGCCATTTCGAAAATGGTCACAGTGTGGGTTCGAGTCCCACCGGGGGCACTTTTCGCAGGTCGACGCGGCTTCCTTTCAGACGGAGCTGAGGGCCTGCTGACGGTGCCGTCGCGTGCGGTCCAAGTAGTCGTCCAGTGGTTCGAGCTCGTATTCGGCGATGAGCTCGTCAACGCTCAGCTCGGGTGCCTCTGCGGTCACCAGCACCGAGCCCAGCCGGCCCGGGTCGTGAACCCGGACACCATCGCGGTATTTGGACTTCATGGCAGAGAGCTTGTCCCAGTGTCCGTCGAGGTGGACCAGGGCGTAGTCGAGGTTGATCCGGCTGGTCACCTGCGGAAAGTAGTTGGTGCTCTCGGCGATCGTTTCCCCGAGAGGTGAGATGATCGCAGATGGTGCGGGTGGACGGATGGCGGCCGCAAAATAGCTCCGCAGCGAGTACGCCCAGTAGTTCTGCATCAGTCCGCCGTGGTACTCGGAACTGAAGACCACAAGTTCGACGCCGCGGCCGCGGTATTGATTCCGAAGCTCATCGAAGTTCAGATCGAAGCAGATGGCCGTCCCGACCCGTCCGAAGTCCAGATCGATCACCTCGACGCTGTCGCTGTAGACCAACCCCGTCTGGTCGTGCTCGCCAATGGTCAGATGGTTCTTGGCGTAGCTGCCGACCACCTGGCCGTCTCGGCCGAGGTACTCGGTGAGGTTCTGCGAGCTCTCCTCGTCGCGTCGTTGAGTGGAGTAGGCGATGACGCAGTTGTTCTCTCGAGCGATGCGGGCCAGATGCTCGCGGACCCTCGTCCCGCGGTAGCGGTAGAACTCGATTTGCCGGTCGATCCCCCCGAACACCTCGGTCGACGGGCGGTCGGCCGCCTCGGGCAGCACGATGAGATCCGGATCTTCGGCGAGGACCGCGTCGATTCGGTTGGTCCAGTGGATGATCTCCGCCTCGACGGCCGCTTCGAGCGCGGTTTCGGGTCCGAGCCAGAGCGGGGCAGCGGTGACGCAACTGACCGTGACGTGCCTGGCCATGGCTCCTCCGATTCGACCGGCGCAACGAGAGTTAGGCTAACGCCTGTCTTAGTACGTAATCAAGTGTTGCATATGTAGACAATGGAGGCTCAATGCCAGCGTCAGCATGGCTTCGCGCTGCGTCCTTGGTGGTGGGAGACGGCTCGGCGCCGCTGGATGATCGTGCGGTACGCATCGAAGACGGGCTGATCGCGGAAGTGGTCCCCGGCTCCCAGGCGCCCGCGACGGCGATTCACTACCAGAACGCCACGATCACTCCTGGCTTCGTCGATGTCCATGTCCACCTCTGCTTCGAGGTCAAGGCCGATCACGACACCGCCCGCGCCTTCGTGATGGAGTCCACCCGGGATCGGCTGTTCGCCACGGCGCTGCGTCATGGCCGTGATTGCCTGCGTGCGGGCGTCACCACCGTGCGCGATCTGGGCGACCGCGACCGCATCGTCGCGACCCTCCGGGATCTGGTGGCGGCAAACGTGCTGCCCGGCCCGCGGATTCAGTCCGCCGGGACGCCGGTCACCATCACGGCAGGGCACCTGGGCTGGCTCGGCGGGCGGGCGGACTCTCCTGATGAGCTGGTGAGGCTGACTCGCCGGCTCGTCGCGGACGGCTCGGATGTCATCAAGGTGATGGCCAGCGGCGGCAACATGACCAAGGAGTCCAACACCCGTGTCCCGCAGTTCAGTGTCGAGGAGTTGCGGCTGATCGTGCGAGAGGCCCACCGCGGACGGCTACCGGTGGCTGCGCACGCGCACAACGCCGAGGCCGTGCGGCGTGCCATCGCCGCGGGCATCGACACCATCGAGCACTGCGGCTGGTTCGATGTCGACGGCACGCTGGTTCTCGCCGACGACGACATCAGCACCATGCGTGACGCGGGGACGGTGGCCTCGCTGACAATGTCCGGTATTCAACGCCAGCTGTTGCCCGATCCGGAGCGGGCCCTGGGCGACGCCGTCACCGTGGCGCGGTCGATGTCACGTAGCGGGGGTGACCTGTACGCCGACCACGACTGGGCACGGCGGATGCTTGCCGGTGGCGCCGGCGTGGTGCTGTCCAGCGATGCGGGCACCAGGTTCACCCCCTTCGAGGGGTTTCTCCAGAGCCTGCGTTGCGGCGTGGTCGCGCTCGGAATCGACGCGGCCCAAGCGATCTCGCTGGCGACACTGCCTGCGGCCAAGGTACTTCGGCAAGACCACCGGATCGGCAGCGTCGAACCCGGCAAGATCGCCGACCTCGTCGTCTTGGACGGTGTCATCGCCGAAGGCAGCACAGCGCTCGGGACGGTGCAGGAGGTCCGCCAGGCCGGTCGCGTCACCGTTCGTGACGGGCGCCTGTTGTGGTGACGTCGATCTGGACGACCGGCGGTGAGGTTGTCGCGACCGATCTGGGCCGCGTGCTGCCGCACGAACACATCTTCATCAACGAGATGGCAGAGGACCGAGCTGCCGGGTTGTTGAGGGTCATAGTCGGGCACTGCTCGACGATCGACATCCCGGAATATCACCTGGACATGGTCCGCCGCGGGGCGCGCGTGCAGTTCGACACCATCCCGGGGCGGGGCGGACTGTGTGGTGGACCGCTGGGTCGAGCACGTGATGACGGTCGTGCGGGCGGGCCACCTCGAGCGGATCCTGCTGTCTCACGACGTGTGCCTCAAGACGGATCTGAGCATCGATGGCGGATGCGGATTCAGCTACCTCTTCCGCGAATTTCTGCCCCGTCTGGCACGGGCGGGCCTGAACGACGCCGAGCTGGAGCAGCTCGTCTCGGTCAACCCGCAACGGGCCATGTGCTACTGAGCGCTGCCAAATAGGCGGTCGAACGTCCCGGACAGTACGGCGCGCCGATCGGTCTCGTCGCGGCCGGCCAGCGCCTCGACCATCCCGTCCAGTGTGCGCCGATATGAGCCGAACTCGTAGCATCCCGGCCAGTCCGATCCCCACATGATCCGATCCGCGCCGAACTCCTCGATGGCCGAGACGATGAACGGCGCGACGTCCGCGTGCGGGAACGGCTCCCGTGAGAAGTACCCTAGGGCCGGCGATTTGGCGAAGACGTTCGGCAGGTCGGCCAAGGCCAGGAACAGTCGATGTTCCTGGCCGCCGAGCGTTCCGGGGGCGGGTCGGCCCAGGTGGTCGACGAGGATCGACACCTCCGGGTGGCGGGCCGCGAACCCACCCACGGCGGGTAGCTGGCCGGGCTCACAGTGGAATTCCGCGGCAATGCGGTGTTCGGCGAGAACGGCGGCGGCTTCCTCCATCCGGGCACCGCTCAACCACGCGAGATCCACCTCCGAGAACAGGGTGATGCGAAGGCCACGGGCTCCTTGTGAGATCACGCCGCGAAGCGCGTCGATTGCGTCGGCGGCCCGCAGGTCGACGCGGGCAATGGCCACGAACCGATCTGGAGCGGCGGCGACCGCGTCGAACGTGATCGAGTTGTCCCAGCCGAGCGTGGACGGCGTCACCACCGCGGTCCGCCGCACTCCGGCGGAGTCCATTTCGGCCAATAGGTCAGCGGCTGCCGAGCGTGCGCCGGGATGGCGACTGGTGATGTGCACGTGCCCATCGTTGGCCGCAGGCTCAAGCATCCCACGGCCCCGGCATCGAAGCGTTGAGCATTGGATGTCCTCGCTCAGTAGGCGGTGAGGGAACCGCTGGGGGCATTTCGCGCGATGTCCCGGACTGCGTCGGATATCGTCTCGACGATCGTCTTCTCGCGATCCGGACTGAGCCTGGCCAGCGGCACGGAGCAGCTGATCGCATCGGTCGGTGGGGACTGGATCGGGATCGCGAATCCGAAACACTTGAGCCCGAGGGTGTTCTCCTGCAGATCGATCGCGTAACCCCGGCGGCGCACCTCGTCGAGATCGGCGTCCAGGGCGGACCTGTCCGTGATGGTGAATTCGGTCAGCCGCGGCAGGGTCTGGTAGAGATGGCTCTCGATCTGGCCGGGTGGCTGGGCTGCCAGGAGCGCCTTGCCCAGCGACGTGGTGGATGCCGGCAGGCGACGACCGACGCGGTTGATCACCCGCAGGTACTGGGTCGACTCCTTGGTGGCCAAGTACACGATGTCGCGTCCGTCCAGCCGCGCCAGATGCACCGTCTCGTCCAGGGTCTCATTGAGCCGCTCCAACCAGGGTTTCACGGCGCGCAGCGTGGCATCGGAGTCGAGGTAGCTGATCCCGGTCATCAGCACCCGCAGACCGACGCTGTACATGGTGCCACTGGGGTCCCGGCGCACCCAGCCTCGCTCGGTGAGCGTGCGGAGCAGCGCGTACAGACTGCTGCGGGGGATGCTGGTGGCGTCGGCGATCTCCCGCATGCGGGCGGGCTCGTCGGGGCGCGCCGCGAGGAATTCCAGGACCTCGATGGCGTGCAGCGCCGATTTCACCGGCCGCACCCCTGAGTCGGTCATAGGCACCTCGCTCTCCGGTTTGCGTTGGACAAAACATACGGCCAGATCGTCACAGATGGTTGCCAGGCGTCGGCTCCCGTATTAGCCTCTGTCTCACTATACAGCTAGTGACTATATATGGAGACAACGTGGATACGGTGATCGCGGACTCGGCGACCATTCGTGGCGACCGGGCCACGAGGTTCGCGGCGCGGTTGCGGAAGCAGATGGCCGGCGGCGTCCTGGGGTTTCCGCTCACCGCCTTCACGCCCGACGGCAACGGCATCGATGTGGTTGCCTTCCGCGCCCACGTGCGACGACACCTGGACAGCGGGGTCGGCGGTCTGTTTGTCTGCTGTGGGACCGGAGAGTTCCCGGTGCTGACGCTGCGCGAGTACCGGGTGCTGGTTCGTGCCGCGGTCGATGAGACCGCCGGGGCGGTTCCGGTGATCGCTGGGACTGGCTACGGATGGCCGTTCGCCCGCGAGTTCTCGACCATCGCCCAGGCCGAGGGTGCAGATGGGCTGCTGTTGCTGCCCCATTACCTGGTGGCGGGCCCGCAGGACGGCCTGATCGCGAACGCCACCCGAGTTGCCGAAGACACCGAGCTGCCGATCATCCTCTATCAGCGGGGCGTGGTCAGCTACAGCGACTCGTCCTTGATCGCCCTGGCGTCAATTCCGAACGTCATCGGGCTGAAGGACGGTCGCAGCGACTTCATCCAACTGCAGCGCATGACGCTGGCCGCTCCGCCCGAGTTTCTGTTCTTCAACGGCGCGCTCACCGCCGAGATCCAGTATCGGCCGTACGCCAGCGTGGGAGTGGTCCCGTACTCCTCGTCCGTGGCCAGCTGCGTCCCAGAGGTCGCCATGGCCTTCTTCTCCGCCGCCCGGAGCGGCGATCAGGATCTCATGGATCTGCTGCTGCGGGAGTTCTACTTTCCCTTCGTCGCCGTCCGCGACCGAGTCCCCGGCTACACCGTCTCACTGGTGAAGGCGGCGGCCCGCCTGCGGGGGGAGAACCTGGGCCCGGTGCGGGCTCCGCTAGTGGATCCGGTCGGCCAGGACCTGGCCGACCTTGACCGAATTTTGCGTCGCGGGCTGGAGATCGTCGGAGCGACGTTCTGATGGCGGTCGCCTGCGAGTCGAGCGCGCAGCGTCGCGGATGGGGCGGTTGATCGTGATGAACGAGACGATGGTGCAGACGCTCGCTCAGGTGCGCGAGGCACTCCGGGGCCACCCTCGGGTGCGGCTGGCCGAGCTTCCTACCCCGCTCAGCGACTGCCCGCGACTGTCCGCCGAGCTCGGCGGACCGCACATCTACATCAAGCGTGACGATCTCACCGGACTCGCCTTCGGTGGAAACAAGGTGCGACAGCACGAGTACGTGTTGGGCGCTGCCATCGCTCAGGGCGCGGACTGCTTCGTGCAGGGCGCCGCGGCCCAGTCGAATCACTCGCGGCAGCTCGCCGCTGCCGGCGCCCGGCTAGGAGTGGAAACCTTCCTGCTGCCCAAGCTCGACGCCCGCAGCCTCCCCGTGCAGGGCAACTTCCTGGTCGATCACCTGCTCGGTGCCGCCATCCTGCCGATCGAAGCCGACCAGAGCTCGATCCAGGCCAAGGCCGCACTCGTTGAGCGACTTCGGGCGGAGGGCAGGAATCCCTATATCACCGGTATGGGGTCCGACGAGGCCCTCGCGCTCGCCGCGCTGGCCTACGTCGAGGGACTCTTCGAGATCATCGAACAGTTGCCGCCCGGCACGACCCCCTCCGCGATCTACACGGCATCGCAAGGCAGCACCCAAGTCGGTTTGCTCATCGCGCGGGAGATACTCGGCCTGGACGTCGAGATCATCGGCATCTCGCCGCTCGGCCGGGATCACGAGGCGTCGATTCCGACCGACGACATCGTCTCGATGGCCCAGACCGTCGCCGGGATGCTGGGCACCGTCACCGAACTGTCGTCAGGCGACATCGAACTGCGCGACGAATTTGTCGGCGACGGCTACGGGATCCCCACGGATGCTGGATTAGAGGCCATTGCGCTCCTTGGCCGCACCGAGGGAATCCTGCTCGACCCGGTCTACACCGGCAAGGCGTTCTCCGGCCTGGCCAGCGACGTTCGGGGCGGTCGCTTCGGCACCGAGGACACCGTCGTGTTCTTACACACCGGGGGCCTGCCAGCGCTGTTCGCCTACGCCGAGCCCGTACTGGCGCACCTCGATTCGAATGGCTCCATCACGCACCAATCAACGGAAAGGAAGTAGGGCATTGCGAAGAGCATCCATCGCCGCGCTGCTTGCGGCATCCACGGCGGCCGTGCTTCTGGTGGCCGGCTGCGGCTCCGGCGGCGCGGGGACAGACGGCGCAGACGGTAGCGGCTCCACCGGCTCCGCAGACCCCGGCCAAAGCCTGCGCATTCAGGCCGCGGAACCTGTTGGGCTCGATCCGGCCGTCAGCGTCACCCAGAAGTCGCTGCGTATGACCGAGCTGATCTACGACACCCTGATCGATTACGACAAGGACAACAAGCTAGTTCCGGACATCGCCGAGTCGTGGACCGCCTCCGACGACGGCCTGAGCTATGTCTTCAAGATCAGGTCGAATGCGAAGTTCAGCGACGGATCGGCCATCACTCCTGACGACGTTGTCTACTCGCTGCAACGCGCCGGCAAGTCGAAGTCGCTGTCCGCCGTCTTCGCCGTTGTCAAGTCGATCGAGGCCACCGGAGATGCCGAAGTGACGGTGACCCTCTCAAGCCCCAGTCGAGTCTTCCTCAACACCCTGGCCTCCGTCGGCCAGGCCGTCATCCTGAAGAAGTCGGCCGTCGAGGGCAACGCGGACTATTTCACCTCGCCAACGGCCACGTCCGGGCCGTGGCTGCTCAAGGACTACGTCGCCAAGAGCAAGGCCACTCTGACCGCGAACCCGTACTACTGGAACACCGATCACCCGACGATCAAGACGATCCAGTACACCTTCAATTCGGACAACACGGCGATGGCGACCGCGCTCGAGTCCGGAACGACGGACCTGGCGTTCAACATGAAGCCGGCCGATGGGGTGCGGCTGCAGAAGTCCGGAGCGATCCAGTACTTCTTGGCCAATAGCCCAGGGTTCGTTTCGTGGAGCTTCGACAAGACCAAGCCTCCGTTCGACGACGTCAAGGTGCGCACCGCCATCGCCTATCTGGCGCCACGGCAGGACCGCCTGGACACCTGCTGGAGTGGAATCGGCCCCGTCAGCTTCAGTGACCTGATCTTCGAAGGCCAGGACTTCTACGTCGCGGGCGACAACAAATTCGACGTGTCCAAGGACGAGGCGCTGAAGAAGGCAGATGAACTGCTGAGCTCGGCAGGCTGGGTCGAGGGCAGTGACGGCGTACGAGTCTCGAAGGGCGTCAAGGGCCTCGCCGACGGCACCCACCTCGCGTTCGACGTGCCCTACGAGAACACGTGGTCCCAGGCACAGTGCAACACCGAACTGCTGCAACAAGCGCTGCTGCCCGCGGGAATCAAGGCCACGCCGAAGGCGTACGACGCGGCCACCTTCTACACCGATGCGGCAGCGGGCAAGTTCGAGTTCTGGCACGGTGGCAACAACTACGCGACCGTCGATACCTACTTCGGCCAGACCTATACCTGCGACGGGTCGGTCAATCCCCTGCTGGTGCAGTGGTGTGACAAGGACGTCGACAGTCTGATCGCCCAGGCGCAGGCGACCTCCGACCTCGACCAGGCTGCCAAGCTGTATCGACAGGTGCAGGACATCATCGAAGAGCAGCAACCTCTCGTGGTCACCGGAGCGCAGTACGCGGTCATCGGTGCCACCACCAAGCTGCAGGGATACTATCCGCGCCCCGACGCGTCCAATAGGGCGCTCATCTACGCGAGTCTCAAGGGCTGAAGCAGGACGAGCGGGGGCGGCGGGCGAATGCGCCCTCCGCCCCCGAGCGCCCCCGATATCCACCCGGAGAAGAACAGATGCTGCGGTACATCGGCAATCGGCTGCTGACCGTCATCCCACTGCTGTTCGCCCTGACTATCTTGCTGTTTTTCTACATTCACGCGCTGCCGGGCGACCCGATCGCCGGCATGCTGGGGCCGAACGCCACACCGGATCTGGTCCAGCAGATCCGCCACGAGCGCGGCCTCGACCGGCCCTTGTGGGAACAGTATTGGACGTGGCTCACCGGGCTGGTACAGGGGGATCTGGGATCGTCACTGATCAACGGGCAGAGCATCACCGGCATGGTGGCGGGCCGAATACCCGCGACCCTGCAGTTGACCGCTGCGAGCCTGCTGCTGATGATCGTCATCGGGTTTCCGGTGGGCTACCTGGCAGGCAAGCACAAGGGTGGGTGGCTCGACCGCATCCTCACCCCGGCGTCGCTGGCGGGCCTGTCGCTGCCGCAGTTCTGGGTCGGCACGATCTTCATCCTGGTCTTCTCGGTGCAGTTGCACCTGCTGCCCAGCGGCGGCTACGTGGCGTTCACGGATGATCCATTGCAGAGCCTCAAGCTGACGATCATGCCGGCGTTCGTGCTCGGTCTGACGCTTTCCCCGCTGCAGGCCAGGCTGGTGCGCGTGTCGACCGCACAGCTGCAGCAGGAACCCTTCATGGCGGCGGCGACGATGCGGGGGCTGCACAGCTCGACGATTTCCCGGCGATACCTGTTCCGCAACGCGGTCCTTCCAGTGATCGTGGTCATCGGAATGCAGCTGGGCACGTTGATCGGCGGTCAGGTAGTCGTCGAGCAGCTGTTCAACTACCCGGGACTCGGCCGACTGCTCGTGGAGGGCGCGACGGAGCGCGACTACTCGGTGGTCCAGTCGCTGATCCTGCTCGTGGCCGCGCTCTACGTGGTCATCAACCTCCTGATGGAGGTTCTGCACGCGCTGCTTGACCCGAGAGTGAGGCTCTGACATGGCGGAATCGATGCTTCGCCTGCCCAGGGTGCGGATGCGTAGCGTTCCCGCCGGTGGCGTGCGTGCGATCACCTTCCGGGCGATCGCCGGCCATCCGCGCGCATTGACGGGCGCGATCCTCACCCTGCTTGCGGTCGGTATTGCCGTCGTCGGATCGGTGTGGACGCCCTACCCGCCGCTGTCGATGAACACCTCCGAGGCATTCCTCTCGCCGAGTGTGCATCATCTGATGGGCACGGATGTCTACGGACGTGACACCTTCTCGCGCATCATGGCCGGCGCGCGGGTCTCGCTGTCCGTCGCAGCGGGAGCGGCGTTCGGTGCCCTGATCATCGGGACGGTGCTCGGGCTGTGTGCGGGATTCTTTCGGGGAATAGTTGACATCCTGCTCACCAGGATCGTGGACCTGATGCTGGCGATCCCCGGCCTGGTGATGGCGCTGGGCATCGTGGTGCTCCTCGGCCCGTCGGCATCCTCGGTGACCATTGCGCTCATCGCGGTCTACTCCTGGCAGTTCGCGAGGATCGTGCGCAGCGCGGTGGTATCCGTGCGAGGCAGACCCTATGTCGAAGCGGCTCGGGGCCTCGGGGTCTCGAGCGGATCGGTACTGTTCCGCGATGTGTTCCCCAGCGTGATGCCGGTCCTGGTGGTCCAACTCGCCACCGCCTTTGCCTGGGGAGTGCTGGACGAGGCATCGATCGGATTCCTCGGCCTGGGGGTGCAGCCTCCCAATCCGTCCTGGGGATCCCTGCTCATCGAAGGCCGCCAGTACATCTACGACGCGCCCTGGCTCTCAATCGGGGCCGGGATCATGGTCGTGCTTGCCGTGTTCGGCGTGAACCTGCTGGGCGACGGGCTCAACGATATCGTCGACCCGCGATCGGGGGCTGCGAAGTGACCACCTCCTCCACGCCGCTGCTCCGGGTCGAGGACCTGACGGTGGACTTCCACGTCCGCGGCAGCAGGGTGCGCGCCGCCGATCACGTATCCCTGTCGATCGAGCCAGGCGAGATCGTCGGCGTGGTTGGTGAATCCGCTTCGGGAAAGAGCACCCTGGGCCTGGCCCTGATGCGGATGGTGCCGCCGCCTGGCCGCGTATCGGCCAGCAGGATCGAGTTCGATGGCCGCGACCTTCTGTCGTTGACCGATGCCGAGATGCGCAAGATCCGCGGACACGAGATATCACTGGTCGTGCAGGATGCGCTGTCCACCATGAACCCTGTGACGACCGTGCGGGAACAGATCGTGCAGGTGGTGCGCGACCACGAGGGGATCCGCTCCCGTCGCCTGCTGGAGGAACGTGCCGTGCAGGCGCTGCGGGACGTGCAACTCCCGGACGCCGAGGCCAACCTGCGACGCTACCCGCACGAGCTCAGCGGTGGCATGCAACAGCGGGTGGCGATCGCGCAGGGCATCATCCTGGGACCCAAGCTGATCATTGCGGACGAGCCGACGACTGCTCTCGACGTCACCGTCCAGGCGGGAATACTGGCGCTGCTCAAGCAGATCAGCGACGGCGGTGCCAGCATCATCTTCATCACGCACGATCTGTCCACGGTTGCCGAGATCTGCGACCGGGTCTTGGTGATGTACGCCGGCCGCATCGTGGAATCGGGAACGGTTGCCGAGGTCTTTGCCGATCCGCAACACCCTTACACACGGGGGCTGCTGGCCAGCCTGTTGCCGCTGGAGGGCCCACCGCCCGAGCGACTGGACGCCATCCCCGGGCAGCCGCCGCGGCCGGAGTCCTGGCCGAGCGGATGCCGGTTCCATCCGCGATGTGACTTGTGGCGGGCACTGGGTGAACCGGAGAATTGCCGAACCGAGGACCCCCGTCCCGACGAGACGGCCCCGCACTGGGCCGCCTGCCACTACGCGCGGGAGGGGGCAGCGCGATGAGCGACGACACCGGTGACGCCGTGTTCGTGGTACGCGACCTGGTCAAGGTATTCGGCCACCGCAGCAAGGGACATCGCGCCGTGGACGGGGTCTCCTTCGAGGTCTATCGCGGCGAGACACTGGGCGTCGTGGGTGAGAGCGGATCCGGGAAGACGACGGTGGGCCGCATCCTGGTCGGATTCGAGCGAGCCACATCCGGGGAGATCTCCTTCGAGGGACGCCCAACCGCCCACCTGACCAGGCGGGAAAGAACGATGTTTCGCCGCAAGGTTCAGATGGTCTTTCAGAACCCGTTTGCGTCGCTGAACCCGCTGCGAACGGTCCGCAGCACGCTCTCGGACGGCATCGCCCGGTCCGGAATTCCGCGTGCCCGCCGCGAGCAGGCGCTGGTCGAGTTGATGCAGCAGGTCGGCCTGAACGAGACGATGCTGGATCGGTATCCCCACGAGTTCAGTGGGGGACAGCGCCAGCGCCTGGTGCTGGCCCGCGCCTTGACGGTCTCCCCCGAGGTACTGATTGCCGACGAGCCGGTGTCCGCCCTGGACGTGTCGATCCAGGCGCAGGTGTTGAACCTGCTCAACGATCTCAAGGCGCAGCTGGGTCTGACCATCGTGTTCGTCACCCACGACCTGCGGGTGGTCAACTTCTTCAGCGACCGGATTGCCGTGATGTACATGGGCCGGCTTGTCGAGCTGGGTACCCGCGAACAGATCATGGAACGATCCCGGCATCCCTACACCAGAATGTTGCTCTCCGCGGCCCCGCATACCGAACCGGGCCACGACATCGCTCGACCCTGGGTGCGGCAGGAGCCGACCGTGGGCAGCGCGCAGACGGCCAGTGGCTGTACCTTCGCGCCGCGCTGCTGGGTGCGCCAGGCGCTCGGCAACCCGGAGCGGTGCCTCACCGAGCAGCCGGAGCTGCGGGCGAACACGGACGGCGGACACGCCGCCGCCTGTCACTTCGACGCGGAGGTGCCCAGCCTGGCCGCCGCACCGGCGAGGGTGGGCGCGCCGTGAGCGGCGACCTGGCGATGCGGGTGCGGCGGGAGCTGCTCACGCCGCCGACCGGCGCCTACCTCAACACCGCTGCCGAGGGCCTGCCCATGGCCGCCGCCCGCGATGGATACCAGCGTTACCTCGACGCCAAGTCGCGCGGCTCGATCGGCCGTGACACCTTTGCCGAGATCGAGCACGACGCTCGGGTCGCATTTGCTGGACTCTGGGGTGTGCCGGAGGGGGACGTCGCCTTCGTCGCGTCGACCTCCCGTGGCATCGACGCCGTGATCAAGTCCATCGAATGGTCGGCGGGATCGTCGTTGGTGTTGCCTGCCAGCGAGTTCCCCACCGCGGTGGGCGCCGCTGACCTGCTGCGAGCCGAGGGCGTGCTGGTGCGGTCCGTTCCGTCGCGCCCGGACGGGTCACTCGATGAGCGCGACGTGGTTGCAGCCATCGACGAGAGCACCAGGCTGGTCATCATGAGCGTGGTCAGCTTCAAGACCGGGCAGCACCATCACACCGACGAGATCATCGCCCGGGCCCATGCGGTCGGCGCGTTGGTGCTGCTGGACTGTGTGCAGGCCCTCGGGCAGGTCGAGTGTGCCGCCGGGGAGGCGGACTTCGCGTGTGCGGCCTCCTTCAAATGGCTTCAGGGGGTCCACGGTGCCGCCGGGTTCTACGTGAATCCCGCTGCCCTGGAATCGCTTCGAGCTCCCTATGCCGCCTACCGCGGCGTGGTCGAGCTGTTCCCGCGGCCGCCGCGGGGGCTGGAGCTGCACCAGAGCGCACGCCGGTACGAGGAAGGCATGCCCGACTTCGGTGCGCTGGCCGTTCTCGTCGCGGGGCTAGGGGTCTCCGCGGCCTGGAGATCCGAGATTCCCGCGCACAATGGACGGCTTGTCGGACGGTTGCTGGACGGACTGATCGCGTTGGGCGCGGACGTCCTGGCGCCGCGGGCGCGGCGAGGATCCATTGTCGCCTTCAGTACACCGCGCTACGCCGACATCGCGGCGGCACTCCTGGCCGAGGGCACCACCGTGTGGGCACGCGATGGGCGGGTCCGGCTGTCTCCGCATGCCTACACCACGGCCGCCGACATCGAGTCGGTGCTGGTGCAGCTCGCGCGGATCGGTGTGCGGTGATGGTTCGGCTGGCCATTGTCGGAACCGGGCGGATAGCGCACCAGCATGCAGCTGCCGCCCGGTCGCTGCCAGGAGTGCAGGTGGTGGCCGCCGTCGACGTCGATCCTGCCGCCGCCGAGTCGTTCGCCGCGCGCTGGGAATGCCCCTGGCACGGCGCCGCGCTGTCCGACTATGCCGGCGAGTTGGACGGCGTCGTCGTCTGCTCTCCCACGGCGCGGCATGGTGAGCATGCGCTGGAGGCCATCGCGAGCGGATTGCCGGTGCTGGTGGAGAAGCCGTTCGCGCCGGACATGGCCGCGGCGCTCACCATGATCGACGCGGCTGAGGCTGCCCATGTGCCCATCCTCGGTGCACAGATACTGCGGTTCCTGCCGATGTTCGAGTGGGCCCGTCAACAGATCGCAGGCGGTGTCCTCGGCCGTCCGGTCCAGGCCATCGAGCGACGATTCGTCGACCGAGCGGACAATTTCCCCTGGTGGAGCGAGCTCCCCGCTTTCCTCATCTCGCACTGGGGCGCACACAGCATCGACCTGCTGTGCCATCTGTTCGACGCTCGCGCGGCCGAGGTCTACTGCCAGGCCGATTCCATCCGCAGCCGGTTCGGGGTGGTCGACGATTTCGGTCTGCAGATCCGCTTCACATCCGGATTCCGAGCCATCTCGGCCATGTCGTTCAGTTCCCGGTTAGAGACCCATGACCTCGTGATTGTGGGGACCGATGCCACGTTGTCATTCGACTGCTACCGCTCCGCCTCGCTGAACGGCACCATCGCTGTGGAACTCCCACCGCAGGAGATGTTGGACTGTGGCTTTCGAGCGCAACTGGCCAACTTCGTTGACGCCGTCGCTGGCGCCGATGCCCGCTCGACCGGCAGAACGCTGCTACCGGGGCTCGAGGCGCTACTGGCCGCGGAACGTTCGGCCCTAGCCGCTGAGCTGGTGAGGGTCGGGGACGGCGACACGAACGGTTGACTCCGGGCGCCGAATCCTAGGGATTTCCCGGGGGCAACGACCGGGCCCGGCCTGGTGTGATGCATTCCTACTGCCGGGCGACCAGGTGCCCGGCAGCCGTGTCCGGCCCGGGTTCACCACGAGCCGGGCGTCGGGGGCATCGCCGGTCGGTGGGCGTCGGAGCCCGTCTGCGCCGCTACACAGGAGGTCAGTCATGAAACTGCGTGCCGCTCTGGGCATTCTTGCCATCGCCGTGACGATCACGGCGTGCGGGAGCAGCTCACCGCCGAGCGGAGAGACTGGAAGCGGTGGCGCGACGGTTGCCAGCTATGCCGGGTCACCGGCTGGAAGTGCGACGCCGCCATCAGGGGATGCGACGTCGCCGACGGGGGACGCCTCGACCCAGGATGCCTCCCCGGCCGGCGGCGGGGGTGGGTCGGTCTTCTGCACCAACCTCATCACCGCCGAGCAGCGACTGTCGGGCATCGAACAGAGCGTGAGCGGCGGCGACTTGGACCAGGCCAAGAAGGCAATCGATGCGGAGATCGGCACCTTCCGACAACTCAGCTCCAGTGCTCCGGGCGAGGTGAAGCCTGCGCTGCAGGACATCGTCGAGATCCTGACCACGGCCAAGCGGGCGCTCACCAACCCGACCAGCCCGGACGTCGCCGGCATCCAGGACCTCGGCACCAAGCTGCCGGGCGACCTCAATGCCCTGGGCAACTACGTCGCCAACAATTGCCAGGGAGTCTGAGCCGAGCGATACCCGGGAACCCGGAGCGATTCTCGCCGGGATCGTCACCGCTGGAGTCGTTCAACCGCCAGCACCGCCGGACCGGTTCAGGTGCCAGGTCGCCAGCTGGGTGCGGGATGTCACTTCGGCCTTGGCCAGCGCGTGCGAGACGTGGTACTCCACGGTCTTGACCGACACCACCAGGTGCGCGGCGATCTCTCGATTGCTCAGGCCGGCGGCCACCAACCGGGTAACGACAGCCTCGGTCGCCGTCAGTTCGTCGGGCGGTGACGACGGCCGCGCCGATCGCCGGCTCCGACGGGTGACGCCGCACCGGTCGAGCTCGGACTCTGCCTGTTTCGACCAGGGTTTCGCCCTCAATCCCGCGAACACCGCCATGGCCCGGCGCAGTGCCTCAGCCGCCTCCCGGCGCTGCCCCGCCCGCCGGGCAACGATGCCGTGCATCAGGTCGAACCTGGCGCGTTCGAAGGGATGCCAGGCCGCCGTCGCGTCGTGCTCCGATGCTGCATCGGCGATGAGTTGCCGTGCGATGTCGGCATTCCCACTGCGCAGCGCGAGGTCCGCCCGCCCGGCGGCCACGGCTAGCCGCGCGGCCGGTAGCCTCCGCTCGATCGCGACCCGCGCCACCCCATCCAGCACCGCCGCGGCATCGTCCAGGCGGCCTAGTTCGGCCAGTGCCCAGGCGTAGTGGCACTGCCAGGCCGCGATGCTCGGCTCGTTCACCGCGTCCAGATCCGTGGATCGGGCAAGGTGCTCGGCCGCCGTCAGCACGGCCTCCGCGTCTCCGCGAGCCCGGCCGAGCCGGGCGGCAGCGGTGCGGGCCCACAGCATCGTCTGCATGTCGCCGACCTGCTCGGAGCTGGCGAGTGCCCGCTCGACATGTGCGGTGGCTGCCTCGAACTCACCTCGGTCGGCCCGCGGCGCCGCCGCCGCGGCGTGCAGCAGCGGCACCGTGCGCACGTGATCCAGGTCCAGCGCCAGGGCGATCCCGGTTTCGGCCTCGCTGATCGCGGTATCCCAGTCACCGGCACGATACTGCGCCTCGGCGAGGTAGGCGCTGGCACCCAGATTCAGGTGTGCCGGGCCGTGACGGGTCAGCCGGACCACCGGTGTCAGATCGGCGATCGCCTGCTCGACGTTGCCCGCCCACAGGCTCAGCAGCCCGCGGGCGATCATCGGATCCAGGTCGTCCGTCGTCGGATTCTCGATCACCGACGGCAGCCCGGCCAGCGCGGCCAGGGCCTCATCGGGGCGGCCCTGCAACGCGATTGCCAGCAGCAGCGTGCCGGGGGAGTCCTGCCCTGCGTCAGAGCCTTGCGGCGCCAGGGTGAGTGCACGCCGCGCCCAGTCGGCGGCTGCGGCGCCGTGGCCGATGGTCAGGTGGGTGCGGGCGAGTTCGGCGGCGATGCGGGCCAGCAGATCGGACTCGGACCGGTGGACGTTACGCGTGCTCGGGCCGACGGTGCCGGGGTGGCCCGTGACGGGGTCGTCCCTGCGGACCCGCCCCGATGCCATCTGCCAGGCCGTCAGGGCGCGGTCGCGTGCCGCGGGCAGACGGCCGGCCAGGGTGTCCAGCCGGGCCAGCAGGTACTCGCGCAATGGCGAGACGGGACGCGCGTCGATCTGGGCGCGCAGCTCCGGCTCGTCGGCGACATCGGCGGCGGTGACGACGGTCTCGACCAACTCAAGCAAGTACCTGTCGGCCTCGGTGCTGGTCGGCTCGGTGAGTCGGACGGCGGCGCGCAGCCAGGCGGTCGCGGACTCGTAGTCGGCGCGCCGGCGGTCCGCGCGGCCGCGTTCGGCGATCTGCTCGGCCAACCCTGGGTCGGTGCCGGCGGCGGCCGCGATGCGGTGGCGCAGAGCGGCAGCCTCGTCGATGGGTGTGACCTGCGCGGCGGCACGCCGGTGCAGCTCGGCTCGGTCTACGGCCTGAATGGACTGGTACACGGCGGCCCTGGCCAGCGGGTGCACCAGTCTGATGGCGCCGTCCGCGGCGGGGCGGGCCAATAGACCGGCTCGAACGGCGGCGTCCAGCGCGGGCAGCGGGTCGGCGATGTTGGCGACGGCGCTGATCAGTGGCAGCGGTCGCGGTGTCGACATGATGGCGGTCGCCCGGGCGAGGGCGGCGCCGTCGGGCGGGCAGGCGTCCAGGTGATCCTCGACCAGTCGGGCGTAGCTGGCCGGAATCGGCAGGGGCCGGCCCGGTGGGAGGCGCAGGGTCGGGTCGAGTTCGTCGAGGATGGCGCGCGCGTGCAGTGGGCTGCCCGCGGCGTGCTCGGCGATGCGTTCTGCCAGGCGCGGGGGCATGCTCGCGTGTCCCAGGGTGTGAGCGAGGTCGGCGACGTCGGCAGGGCCGAAAGGCGGCAACCTGATCGTGATCGCGCGCTCGGCGAGCAGCCGATCCAGGCTGTGCGGGAGGCTGTGCCGGTGCGCGGAGCGGCAGGTCAACACCGTCAGGATGGGCGCGTCCGGGGCCCGACGCAGCGCGAACGCCAGCGCACGCAGGGACGGACGGTCGGCCCAGTGGACATCGTCGACGATCAACGTGACAGGGCCGGTACTCGGGCCGTCGATCAGGGAGAGCAAGTCGACGCCGACGGCGAACGGGTCGGTGTGCTGGTGCTCGCCCCGGACGATCCCGGCCAGTCGGGGCGCAAGCGAGCCGGCCCAGCCATGCAGCAGTTGGCCGAGCACGCCGTAGCTGACGCTTGTCTCGTCCTGCTCGGCGGTGGCACGCATGATGTGCCCGGGAGAGCGGCGGGCGGTCAGGTCGGTGATCAGCGTGGTCTTGCCGAAGCCTGCTTCGGCGACTACGAGCACGATGCTGGCGCGGCCGTTCTGAGTGGCCCGGGCGGCGGCGTCGAGTGCGCCCCGTGCCTCACTCCGCCCGACCAGAACGGCCCCGTCGGCCACGCGCCGGATCGGCGTCGCTGCGGGTGGCGGAGCGGGCGTCACGGGCGGACTCTCATCGATGGGGCGATTCAGGCGCCGGCGGTGCTGGTCCGCGGGCACCGATCAGCGTAGCCCCGGCTCGGGGCCGGGGAGGATGACGCGGAGGGGCTACGGCTCGACTCTGCGGAATGGGTAGCTGTTCTTGATGTGATTCCCCCACTCCGTCCAGGGATGTGCTGAGCCCAGCAGGCCGGCGAAGACCCGTGGTGGGACGCCGAGGTAGTCGTACCGACCGCCGCCACGGAAGTAGACCCGCAAAATGCGCCCGGCGCCGTCGTAACCCACCGAGCTGACGGCCCGTGAATGGTGCAGCTGATGCATCCGCATGCCTGTGGGAGTACCCGCTAGCACCGCATCAATCCCCCGGAGCGGCAAGGGACCCCAGCACTCGATCCAGTGCATCGACGAACAGGTCGGCGTGCTCGTCGGTCCAGATGAGCGGGGGGCGGACCTTGAGGACGGTGCCGGAAGGTCCGGTCAGCCCGGCCATGACGCCCTCGTCGACCAGCGCGTTCAGGACATCTCGTGCCCATTCCCGCTCATTGGTCGTGCCCGAGGGAGCGTGCAGATCGATTCCGGCCACCAGGCCGATTCCCCGGACTTCTCCGAGTTCCGGATGCCGCCCGGCCAGATCCCGCAGACCGTGGCGGAGGCGCTCCCCGACGGCGGCCGCCCGGGTCGGTACGTCCTGGTCCTGCAGCACATCTAGCACGGCGAGCCCGGCCGCGGCCGCGACCGGGCTCGCCGCGAAGGTGGAGAAGTATTCGTAGTCACGCGACAGCGCGTCGGCGATGTCCCGCCTGGTGACCAGCGCGCCGATCGGATAGCCGGCACCCATCGGCTTGCCCAGCGAGACCATGTCCGGCACCACTCCGGCCAGCGCGAAGCGCCACCATGCCGGCCCCGTCCGGCCGTAACCGGCCTGCACCTCGTCGGCCAGATACAGCGCGCCCGCCGCGTGCGCGCCGGAGCGCAGCCCCCGCAGGTATCCGGCGGGCGCGTCCAGGATGCCCTCGCTGGTGAAGAGGCTGTCGGCCAGCAGGAGCGCCGGGCGGTCGCCGCCTGTGCGCAGCCGTTCCGCTGCCTGCGTCACCCGCCGTTCGGCGAGGGTCGTGCTGGCCTCGTCGTCGGCGCCCAGGCCGTGCGGAGCCTCGAAGGTCGCCACGTGCGCGGGCCGATGGCCGGGCGGCCACTCGTTGGGGCTCAGGTCGGCCATCCACCTGGTGGAGCCGTGGTAGGCGTGCTCGGCCACCAGCGCGCCGGTGCCTCCGGTGTAGGCGGTGGCCAGCCGCCAGGCCAGCTCGTTGGCCTCGGTGCCCGACGTGGTGAACAGGCAGGTGTCCAGTTCATCGGGCATGGTGGCCAGGATCCGCTCGGCCAACTCGACCACGCCGCCGTGCAGGTACCGGGAGTGCGTGTTCAGTGCCGCCAACTGCCGCGATACCGCTTGCGTCACCACGGGATGCGAATGGCCGACGACTGCGACGTTGTTGTACGCATCCAGCAGCCGGGTGCCGTCCGCGGTGAACAGCCACGGACCCTCGCCCCGCACGATGTGCAACGGTCGGCGGTAGAACAGCGGAGACAGCGACCCGGCCATCGCCTGGTGCCGCCGGCCCAGCAGCGAGCCCGGAGCCGGCGTCACCGCTCCGTTCCGTGGCCCGTCCGGTGAGTTCGTCACCGCCGCCGTCGATGTGGTGCGCGGCTGCGCCGTCGCCGCTGGCGCCCGGGAGGTCCCGGCCAGTCGGCCGATCAATCGAGCCAGCTCGGTGACCGAGATGGCCGACAGCTCGTCCAGCAGCCGCCGGTTCGCCTCGTCGTACCGGCTGATATAGGTGGAGTTGTCGGCGTGTTCGCCTGCCCGTCCGGCGGAGATCGCTTCGGTGACGCCGAGCCGGGCCAGCATCAGCTCGCCCAGCACCGCGACCTCGTCCGGCTCGAGAAGTCGGTGCCGCTGGTAGCCGTCCAGCACGGCGGCAGCCAGCTCCCAGGTGCCCGCTGGTTGCTCGGTCGAGGTGTTGCGCAGCACCGACGCCAGCGTGACGGCCAGGTCGCAGACGGCCGCGGTGTGGTGCATGTCCCCGAAGTCGATCACCCCGGTGACGGTGCCCCCGACGGCCAGCACATTGGACAGCGTGACGTCGGCGTGCTGGACCCAGGACGGTAGCGCGGACGTGGCGGCAAGCGCGGGACGCACCCGGTCGACCAGCGTCGCCAGCCGATCCCCAGGGGGCTCCAGCGCCGGCAACCGGCGCACATCCCACCCGATCAGCCGACCCGCCGCTGGGTGGAAAAAGCCCTGCAGCGCCACCTGGATCCGGGCGGTGATCGCCCCGATCTGTCCGGCGATGTCGGCGCTGATCGGCGCGCCTTCCAGGTCGGAGCCGGGCAACACGGTGATCAGCCGGGCCAGGCAGCGCCGGCCAGCGGAGTCAGTCACGGTGGTGACGGCCTGCCCGGACGTGGTGGGGGTCGTCACCGGTACGGGCAGGCCGCGAGCGACGCGGCTAATGTGCTCCAGGGCGGCGACCTCCATGTCGACGACGCCCGGGGCCTCGGCCGGATTGGAGACCTTGAGCACGAACGTGTCGTCCACCAGCAGGTTGGCGTCGCGCTCGGAGCCCAACCGCCGCAGCCTGGTCGGGGACATCGCCCAGGCGTCGGTCAGCAACGCAGATGCAGCCGCGTCGTCCAGCGACGGGGCGGGGGTGTGCAACACGTCCGGAGTGGCCGTCATGCCGTCCATCTCACCGCATGGCTCGGGCACGCCCTACAGCCGGTAGACGCGTTCGGCGTTGCCGCTGCCGATGAGCGCTATCACGCGCTCGGCGTCCGGCAGTGACCAGTCGCCCCGCGTGACCCACCTGCCGACGACGGTGCAGATGGCCCGCCGCCACAGCCAGGAGCCGAGCAGGTGTAGTTCGGCCGGTCCCCAGGCATCCGAGGAGAACAGTTGCTTATGGAACGGTGCCAGTTCCAGCGATTCCGCGACCAGTTGGACGCTCTGCGCGCCCACGTAATTCAGACCCTCGCCCACGTCGAAGTACACATTGCCGAAGACCTGCGCCAAGAACCCCGCCTCGCGCTGGTACGGGTAGCAGTGCAACAGCATCACCGGCACGCCGGTCGGTTCCACCAGCCGCAGCCAGCCGGACAGCAGAGAGGGGTTGGCCCGGTGCAGATCCAGGTCGGGATCGCCGTAGCCGCAGTGGATCTGGATCGGCAGTCCGCGATCGACCGCCGCCCACAGCAGGTAGCGCAGCAGCACCGGATCGGCGATCCGGGCGGCGCTGCCGTCGCCCAACGCCACGTCCGCACGCGCGACCACCTCGGCCTCGGGCGGTCGCTCGGCCGGCACGTCGAAGCCGTACCGGTACGCCAGGATGCTCTTGACCCCGACCGCGTTGGCCGTCTCGGCACGCAGCAGGTCCGGAAAATCGCTGACGAAGCCGCGGCCGCTCCCGCATCGGGCCAGCAGCCGCTCGGCCAGCGCCTCTAGCCGGACAATCTCCAGGGCCTGCGCACCGGAGACCGCCGCGTGGCCGGCGGGGTCCAGCACGTCGTCACTGCGGTGGCCGGTGTCGATCAGGTAGCTGCCGATACCGCTGGCCCGTAGCAGCCGCTCCGTCACCTCTCCGTTGCCCAGCTCGACGCGCCGCCGCCAGTAGTCGTCGGCGCCGGCGTGCGGGGCCAGGTCGAGCAGTGGAGCGCACCAGCGCCGGATCGCAAAGCCCACCTGGGAGTCGAAGGAGGTGAATCCCGGTGTGGCCCTGGGCGCCTCGGTGATCAGCGATTCGAACTCGGTTCGGTCGACGTCGGTGCGTAGCGCCCCGTGTACGTGGTGGTCGACCAGCGGCAGCGCCGCGAGGGTCTCGGCCAGCGGGCCGTCCAGGAGGTCGGGATCGATCACCATCCGGCGAACTCCCGTACCGCGTCGGCGTCCACCAGTCCGGCGTCCGCATCGGTGATCGCGCTGGCCAGCAGATCCACGGCACGATCGACCTCGTCGTCGGAGATCACCAGAGGGGGAGTGACCTCCAGGACGTTTCCGCCCACGTAGTAGCAGACCGCGCCCAGTTCCCACAGCCGGTAGACCGTCCGGGCCGCGAGACCCGCTGCCCGCTCACGGGTATCGGCGTTAGCTACCAGGTCCACGCCGATCACCAGACCGCGGCCGCGGATGTCGCCGACGCACGCCAGGTCGCCGGTGGCCTGGGCCAGCCCGCGGCGCAGTCGCTCACCGGCGACGGCGGCTCGTTGGACCAGCCCGTCCTGCTGCAGGGTCCGCAACACCGCACGGCCGATCGCCGTGCACACCGGGTTGCCGGCCGTCGTCAGCAGCGCCGAGGATGGCGGGCCGTCCAGCACCGCTGCCGGGCCGACGATCGCCGAGATCGGCAGCCCGGCGCCCAGCGCCTTGCCGAAGGTCACCAGGTCCGGGGTGATTCCGTCGTGGCTGAACGCGTGCAGCGTTCCGCTGCGGCCCAGCCCGACCTTGACCTCGTCGCAGATCAGCAGCACTCCGGCGGCCGAGCAAGCCGCCGCCAACCCGGCCAGGAAGCCATCCGGTGGCACCACCAGGCCGCCGTCGGACAGGATGGGTTCGACGATGACACAAGCGATGTCGCCCGCGGCAAGCTCCCGCCGGACCGCGTCCAGGCTGTCGGCCACCGGCAGTTGCCGATACGGGTCGGGATAGGGCACGAAGCGGATCCGGTCGTCGGTCTCCACGTTCCCGGCGGCCACGTGCACCCCGGAGGCGCGCATGGCGACACCCAGCCCGCCGTGGTAGCTGCCCTGGAACGCCAGCACCCCGGATCTGCCGGTGGCCGCGCGGGCGCACCGGATGGCCACGTCGTTGGCGTCGGTGCCGGCGTGGCCGAAGTACACCCGCCGATCGCCGCTTCCGGGCACCAGGGCCAGCAGGTCTTCGGCGAGGCCGACCGCGTCCGGGTGCACCGCCGATAGCGCGCCGGCGCCCGGCTGCGCCGCCAGCGCCCGGCTGCCGGCCTCGACGACGGCCGGGTGGCCGTGGCCGAGTCCGGTGGCCGTCCAGGTGGCCGACAGGTCAAGCAATTCCCGACCCCCGGCCTCGACCAGGGTGCTGCCGTGCCCGGAGGTGACGGCCAGCGGGAAGAACCGCAGCTTCTCCACCCCGGCGATCACCGAATCCCGCGCGTACAGGGCGGCGGCCGCCGTGGGTTCCGTCATGCCGGAACCTCGGCGTCGAACTCGGATTCGGTGCCCTCCTCGAGCTCTCGGACCAGCGACTCACCGATGCGCTTGGTCAACCCTGGCGCCGCGAGCGCGATGATGATGCCGACCACTACCCAGGCCAGCGCCAGGTAGGCGGGCGCGAATCCGACCTGGTCCTTGACGCCATACCAGAGCACCGTCAGGATCAAGATCGCTCCCAGGGTCGGGATGATCAGTTCGGCGGGCTTGACGGAGATCTGGCCGCGCCGCCACGCGGCGAACACCGCCACCTCCACCAGCAGGTAGACGACCAGGATCGCGGTCGCGCCCGTCACCGCGAAGTAGAAATACGAGTCCAGCGCCGCATCGCCGGTGCCCATCACCGGCCACACGGTGAAGTAGGAGATCACGTTGACCACCAGCGCGCCGCCGGCCACGAACAGCAGGGCGTTGCGCGGGTTGTGGTGCCTGGGCTCGACCTCGGCGAACACCTTGGGTCCGAAGCCGTCCCGCGCCAGGGCGAACAGAAGCCGGGAAGCGGTGGCCAGCGAGGACAGGTTGGAGGCGAAGGCGCTCATCAGCGCGGCGATCACCAGGATGATGGCGAACCACCGCCCCACGTAGTCCAGGCTGAGGTCGCCGAGGGTGTTGGGTGAGCTGCCGAATGCGTCCAGGCCCGCCTTGTCGGTGCCGAAACCGACCGTCTGCGCGAACATCACGATGACGAACAGCACCCCGGTCAGCAGCACCGACCCGAACAGTGCCCGAGGGATGTTGCGCCGCGGGCTGTCGGTCTCCTCGCCGAGTGCCGCGCAGGCCTCGAAGCCGGCCCACGACAGGAATGCGGCCACCACCGCGGCGATGATCGGGCCGAAGCCGATAGTGCCCGGGTTGAACGGCTGCCAGTTGATGCCGGTGGTGTCGCTGCCGCCGTGGCCGAATATCACGATGCTCAAGATGACCATGCAGGTGATGCCGATGCCCTCGATGATGAGCAGCCACTTGGCGACCGTGCGGGTGTCCCGGGTGTTCAGGAATGTCGTCAGCACGAGCGCAATGAGCGCTGGCACGATCCACACCACCTGGGTCGGTGTCGAGGACCCGTCCGCGATGCCCAGCAGGGCATTGAAGAAGTCGCCGACCAGTGCGATGGTGCAGATCGAGAAGAACAGGTAGGTGCCGAACAGCGCGAACCCGGCGACGAACCCGGTGCGCGGGCCCAGCGTCACCCCGACCAGGGCGTAGGCGCTGCCGGCGTGGTTGTACCGCTGGGTGAGCCGGATGAATCCGTAGGCAACCAGGGCGACGCCGACGAAGCCGAGCAGGAACACCAGCGGAACCGCGGCGCCGACCTGACCGATCAGTCCCTGCCCGTTACCGGCCATCGCCAGCGTCGGGCCCATCAGGCCGAGCGAGAGCGCGAGCGCTCCCCACAGCTTGAGCTTCTTGCGTGGTGCGCTCATCGCGGTCTCCTTCACGACATCCGGTGGGTCAGGCCGACCAGGCGAATCGGGTCTGCCGGTAGCGGTCGGCGTCGGGGTAGGCCTCCAGCTCGTGGGAGCGCACCGCGGCGATCGCGGCCTTCAGCTCCGGCCCGACGATGGCGGTGGTAGCCGCACTCGCAGCGAACGCGTCCAGCGCGCCGGGCAGCGTGTCGGGCAACCGGCGCAGGTGGGCGTCGGCGGCGGCCGCCTTGCTCAGCGCCGTCGGATCTCCCGGCACCTCGGCCGGCAGCGGGAGCCCGGCGTCCAGGCCGTTCGCGGCGATGCCCAGCAGCAGCCCGGCGGCCACGTACGGGTTCGCGGCGCCGTCGATGCACTTGACCTCGACGTTGGCGCCGTGCGGGTTCCCCGGAGTTGCCGTCAGCAGCCGTACCGCCGCCTCGCGGTTCTCCACGCCCCAGCAGCTGTACGCGCCGGACCAGTGCCCTGGCACCAGGCGGTCGGTGGACACCACCGATCCGGCGAGCACGGCGATGGTCTCGGGTAGGTGCTCGACCAGTCCGGCGACCAGATGCTCGCCGTCCGGCGTCATCCCAGCCCCGCCCGCCCCGCCGGAGAGCAGCGGTCGGCCATCGCGGGTGAACGACAGGTGCAGGTGACCGCCGTTTCCCGAGCCGCCCTCGAACGGCATCGGCGAGAACGACACCAACAGATTGCGTTCCCGCGCGACTCGCCCGATCACCGTGCGGGCCAGCAGCACCGCATCAGCGGCGGCCACCAGCGAGGCCGGCGGCAGCGACAGCTCGTACTGGCCCATCCCGTATTCCGCGTGGATCTGCTCCACGGGTACGCCCGCCGCCGCGAGACGGTCGGTGATGTCGGCCGCGAAGCCGGACAGCATGGAGAACTCACCCGCGCCGTAGGCGGTCCAGCCGCGCTCGTCGCCGATGCGAGTCCCGGTGGCGTCCATCACCGTGAACTCCATCTCGAACCCGGCGAGCACGTCGATACCCATGCGGGCGACGCGGTCCACCTGCCGGCACGCCACGTCCCGCCAGCACAGCGCGGACCGGTTGCCGTCCTGGGTGTGCACGTCGGCGGGCGCCCAGGCGAAGCCGTCGTCCAGCACCACGGCGCCGGACAGGTCGGCGACCAGGCGCAGATCGCCGGTGACGCCGATCTCGTCCGTCATCGCGACGTGGTTGTCCACGCAGAACACCGGCCATGTCACGGAGGCGCCCATGCCGGCCGTGGCGAATGCTTCCATGCGTGCCGCCGGTACCGACTTGGCCCGGAGCACGCCGCCCGAGTCCGACACCATCCCGCAGAGCAGCCTGGCACCGGCGGAGCGCAGCCGGGAGGCGTGATCCTTGATGTCGTCGACGGTCGCCTGCACTGTGGTTCGCTCATTTCGTCAGGTCGGAGTATCTTGCGAGTTGTTATACACGTTTCATAGCCTGCTGGGAAGGGGCCGGGCCATGTGCCGTCTGCTGGGTTTCGTGGCGCGGGTGCCGGTCGCGGTGCGAGACGTTCTGGGAGCGGAGGATTTCGGCCGGTTCACCGAGCTGACCCGGTTGCACGGCGACGGGTGGGGAATGGCCTGGGGTGGCCCGAACGGCATGCAGCGGGCGGTCGCCCCCACCGCCGCACTGGCCGATCCGGACTACCAACGGCTGTCCCAGCAGGCGCTGGCGCCGGCGGGCCTGGTGCACCTGCGGTGGGCCACCGACGGACTGGCGATTGCCACCGAGAACACCCACCCGTTCGTTGCCGGCGACATGGCGTTCGCGCACAACGGCAACATCGCCCCGATTCCGGAGCTGGAGGGCATGCTCTCGGCCGCCAGCATGCGAGAACTGCAGGGCGCGACCGACAGCGAGCGATACTTTCAGCTGGTCCGCCAGTACATCGAGCGAGTGGGTAGCAGCGTCGAGGGCGTCCAGTCGGCGGTGACGCAGATGCTCTCGCACTTTCGATCTGCCAGCATGAATGCCATGCTGCTGACCGCTGACGAGTTGATCGTGGTGCACGCCAACAGCACCGCGACGCCACCGCTGAACGACATGCAGGAGCGCTACCCTGGCATGGTCGGCGCGCCGCCCGATCACGCCACCGCCTACTTCCAGCTGCGGTACCGGTCGGATCGCGACGCGGTGCTGGTGGCATCCTCCGGGGTGCCGGCGCGGGGGTGGACGGACTTGTCGGCGAATTCGCTGCTGGTGATCGGGCGGCGCGATCTTTCTGTCCGTACGGTCGATCTCGTGTCGGCGGCGGCGCGCTGATGCCGTCTGGGTCGGCGGCGTCCAGGACGGTGGCGCAGCGGCTGCACGACAGCATGGCGTCATTGAGTCCGCAGGAGCGGCGTGCCGCCCGTGCGCTGATGGCCGACTATCCCGGAGTTGGACTGTCGACCAGCGCCGATCTGGCTCAGGCTGCCGGGGTGAGCCCGGCGACGGTCGTGCGCTTCGCGCGGGCCGTCGGATACTCTGGGTTCGCCGATCTGCAGGCGGCGCTGCTGGCAGAACTGACCGACCGGCGTGCGAGCCCGATTAGCCGGTACGCCGCGGAGAGCGGTGTCGGCAGTGACGGTCATTGGCTCGACCGCGGACTGGAGCTGACCTGCCAGGCGGTGCGTCAGTCGCTCGGGCACATCCCGCACGCCGAGGTCGATGCCGCGGTGGACCTGCTCGCCGATGCGAGCAAGCGGGTCACCTGTGTGGGCGGGCGGTACAGCGTCATCGTCGCCCAGTATCTGGCGATTCACCTCCAGCAGCTGCGACCGGGGATCACCAGCCGGGCTGACGCGCAGGGTTTCGGCATGGCCTCGACCATCGATGTGGGCCGCCATGACGTGTATGTCATCTACGACATGCGCCGCTACCAGCGGTCGACGGTGGACCTGGCGCGGCGACTGCGCTCCCGAGGGGCGCGCATCATCCTGATCACCGACCCCTGGCTCTCGCCGGCCGCGAGCGTCGCCGAGATCGTGCTGCCCACCTCCGTCGAGTCTCCCTCACCGTTCGACTCGATGGCGCCGGCGTTCGTGCTCTCCGAGCTGCTCATCGGGGCGGTGTTGAGCCGGCTCGGCGAACCCGCTGTCCGGCGCATGTCCGACTTCGAGGAGGCCAGCGGCTACGAGATGCTGCCGTGAGGACCGGGATATCGACGCTATGAGCGGTGACGGTGATATCGCCGCCGCCGTTTCGGTTCCCGTTACCGGATGCCGGGCACCATCACCTCGTCACCGTTCTGCGTGGTCACCTCGCGGTAGCGGCCATCCACCACGACGCCGACCGGCACGATGTGCCGTTCCGGGGTGAGGGCACGCCCCGCCGAATCCACGCAGGGCCGCCCGGCCGGTGCCTGGTCGACTAACCGGAACACGGTGGCCTGCTTGATGTTTCCGTGCCCATCCACCAGGGGGCCGACTGGTTCGCGCAGGATGCGCCGCGGCGTCGTCGTCACCGCGGCGACGACGTCCTCCAGAGCCAAGCCGCAGTGAAGCATCTTGGTCATCACGCCGGCCAGGTCGTACACCGGCCCGTTGATGGTGCGCGCGTGCAGATCCGTGCTGATCGTGGCCGGCGCGAACCCGGCCTGCACGGCGGCGCCGGCCACCGTGACGTCGAAGCTGGCCGCACCGTGCCCGACGTCCAACAGGGCGCCCCGGTCCAGCGCCGCCCGCAGCGCCGGAATGGGCGCGCCGCCGGCCAGCCACGGCCGCCCCGTCTTGCCATGGAAGCAGTGCGTGATCACGTCCCCGTCACCCACCAACGCCAGTACATCCTCGATCGGTGGCGGCGCCTCGCCGATGTGCACCATCAGTGGCAGGCCCACCTCTCGGGCCACGAGCCGGCCCAACTGCAGGGGCTGCAGCCCCATGGCGCCGACGATGGCGCCGGAAGACCGCACCTTGATACCTCGTACCACACCGGCGTTGTCGCCGACGGCCGCGATGGTGGCATCCACGTCCATGAAGCTGATGTCCGCGGTCTCGCGCAGGTGCACCAACCCATGCGAGCCGATGTTCAGCAATAGCCGCACCGGCGTTTGCGCCGTCGGCAGCACGTAGTCGACCAGGCCGCGCACCGTCATCTGGCCTGCGCTACCGGCATCGACGACCAGATGCACGCCGGTGGACAGCCCCGCCCGATCGGGGTGGATGCCGATCCGGGTGGTGCCGTCGAACACGTGGGCGTGCAGGTCCACCCACCCCGGCGTGAGGTACATCCGGTCGCCGGATGACCCACCGGCCGGGCCCAGGGTGGTCGCGCCGTCGGCCGACAAGTGCAATGTTCCCCGCCGCGGCGCCGACCCGGGCTCCAGCACGGTGAGGGCCATGTGAGGCGATGTGCCGGGCCCCGTCACGGCGTCACCGCCTGGGAGTGATCCAGCGCCGCCGACACCGGTAGCGGGGCCAGCGCGGTCTCGACGGTATTCAGGGCCCAGCACCGTCCTTCGGTGTTGACACGGTCTCATTGATCAAGGTTGGATTCTACTAGGCGGGATGATATTCCGTCAGATGGAACGCACGGAGGGCAGGTCGAGCTCGTGACGCTGGCCACCGAATTGCGGTGCGACGATTGCCTGGCCGCGTTCCCCCTGACCGGCCCTGCCACCGTGTGCCCGCGATGTGGCGGGTTGCTGGAGGTCTGCTACGACCTGGACCGCGCCCCTGCCGACCTGTTCGAGCGGGCCGCGGCGAACCGGGCGCGCGGTCTGTGGCGCTGGGATGCGGTGCTGCCATTGCCGGACGGTGCGATGCCGGTATCGCTCGGCGAGGGGGACTCGCCGCTGCTGGCGGCGCAGGCGGTGGGGGAGTCGCTCGGCGTGCCCGGGCTACTGATCAAGAACGATGCGCTGATGCCCACCGGGAGTTTCAAGGACCGGGGGTTCGCCGTGGCCATGAGCATGGCCCGATACTGGGGTCTGACACGCGGATTCACCTACAGCTCGGGCAATGCGGGCGCCTCCTTCGCGGCGTACGCCGCGCGGGCCGGGCTGCGGGGCACCGTGTTCGTGGAGAGTTACGCCAACCCCACCAAGGTCGCGATGATCAGCCTGTACGGTGCGGCGGTCTACCGGCTGCGCTACGACTCCGCCGCGCAGGTGTTCGCCGCGGTGCAGGATCTGGCACGCGCCGGCGAGCACTCGTTCGTCAACTTCATCAACCCGTTTCGCCACGAGGCGATGAAGACCTACGCCTACGAAATCTGCGAGGCCCTGGACTGGCGGGTCCCGGACGTGATGGTGCACTCGGTGGGTACCGGCGGTGGCCTGTGGGGCGCCTGGAAGGGATTCAGAGAACTGTTGCGGCTGGGCCGGATCGGTCGGCTGCCGCGCATGGTCGGTGTGCAGCCGGCGGCATGCGCACCGCTGGTGGACGCCTTCGACCGCGACGCGGCCGAGACCGGCGTCGTCGGCGACGTGACGGCGACCATCGCACAGAGCATCGCCGGCGATGCGATGATCCACGGCGGGCGTCGGGTGCTGCGGGCGATTCGCGACTCGGCAGGGTTCGCCATAGCGGTGACGGAGGATCAGATCGCGGACGCGATCCGGACGCTGGGGCGCGCCGCGGTGGCCGCCGAACCGTCCGCGGCGGCAGCGCTGGCAGGGGTGGTCGCCGCCCGCCAGGCGGGCCGGATCGCCGAGCGAGAGACCGTTGTCGCCGTCGTCACCGGCTCCGCACTCAAGCAGCCGGCCGCGCTGACCGACGCCGCTCCGGCGCCGTTGGGGGATGTGTGGGCCGATCCGGCGCAATGGCGGGCCGTGTTGGACCCCGGGCATCGAGCGCCATCGGTGGGGGCGGTGTCGACCGGGCCGTGATCGTCCAGGACCATCGTCACCGATAAATTGTTCCGAGAATGTTCCGAGAATTGTTCCGACCGAGCACGCCGACCAGAAGGAGCCGCTGCACATGACTGCCACCCAGATCCGGACCGACGCCGCCCCAGCACCCGCCGGTGCGTACTCGCAGGGCCTGGCCGCCGGGCCGTTCGTGTTCACGGCAGGCATGGGTCCGCTTGATCCGGCTACCCGCGCCGTGCTGGGCGACACCGTCGCCGAGCAGACCGATGTGGTGCTCGACCACCTGGAGTCGATCCTGTCCGAGCGGGGCCTCGGCCTGGGCGACGTGGTGAAGATGACGGTGCACTTGCAGAACCTGCAGCGCGACTTCGCCGAGTTCGACGCGGCCTACCGGCGTCGGATGAGCGAGCCATACCCGGTGCGCACCACCGTCGGATCCGACCTGAACCGCATCCTCGTCGAGATCGACGCCATCGCCCTGGTGCGCTGACCGCGATCGCGCTGTGCTGCCGCGGGACCGCTGTCCAGCGTGCCCTGATACCCGGCAGTTCCGCTAGGTATCTCGGTCGCCGGCTCCGCGGTGGATGGGGAAACCCGTCGCCGCCGTTCGTCACCGTGTCACGGGGCCTTCGGACCGCCCCATCAGGGTCGGCACCGCGCGCACCAGCGCACGGGTGTAGTCGTTCGTCGGATCGGCGAGGATCCGCCGCATGGAACCGGACTCGACGATCCTGCCGCGGTGCATCACGTGTGCGGTGTCGCACAGTCGGCTCGCCACCGCCAAGTTGTGCGTGACCAGCAGCAGCGAGAGGCGTCGCTCGGCGCACAGTCGCTCGAGCAGCCGAAGTATCCGGTCCTGCACCAGAACGTCCAGCGCGCTGGTGGGCTCGTCCAGTAGCAGCAGCGACGGCTCGGCAGCGAGTGCCCTGGCGATGATGACCCGCTGCCGCTGGCCGCCGGAGAGTTGATGCGGGTACCGCTGTGCCAGCTCCGGAGCGAGACCGACGTCGTCCAGCAGGGACGCGATTCGGTCGCGCCGTTCGGCCCGGTTGCCCGGCCGGCGCAGGCCCTCGGCGATGCTGGTCGCGATGCGCATCCGTGGGTCCAGCGCCTCGTTGCCGTCCTGGAACACCGGCTGCACCGTGTTGCGGAACTCGGCGCGGGCGGCGCCGTGCAGGGCCTGCAGGACGGTGCCCCGGTATCGCACCGCACCGGACGCCGGACGGACCAGACCGAGCAGGGCGCGCAGGATGGTGGTCTTGCCCGAGCCGCTCTCTCCGATCAGCCCGATCCGGGTCGGGCTGGCCGGTATGACAATGTCCGCCGCGTGTACCGCAGTCACCGGCCCGTAGCGCACGCGGAGACCCTCCGCGCCGAGCAGCGGCGCCTGCTGCGCCTCCTGACGCGTCGAGGGCTCTGGCTTACTCATCGGCGCCGTCCAGAGTGGGCACGGCGGCGATCAGTTCGCGCGTGTAGGGCACCTGCGATTGCGTGACGATCTCCCGCGGTGTTCCGGCATCGACGACCGTGCCGGACTGCATCACGACGATGCGGTCGGCCACAGTCGACACGAGGGCGAGGTCATGCGAGACCAGTAGCACGGCCAGGCCCCGCTCTGCGCGCAGCCGCTGCAACAGCGCCACCACCTCCGCCTGCACCGTCACATCCAGCGCGCTGGTGGGCTCGTCCGCGGCGATCACCTCCGCGCCGAGCGCCACGGCCAGGGCGATGGCCAGCCGCTGCGCCTGCCCGCCGGACACCTGGTGTGGATACCGGCGCAGGATCTCGGCCGGAAGTTGCACGTTCGATAGCGACCGCGCGATACGGGCTTCCGCGTCCTTGCCGCGCACGCCGTGCAACGCCAGTGTTCGCCGCATCAGCGCGCCGAAACGGGTGGTGGGGTTGAAGGACTCCTGTGGGCTCTGCATGATCAACGCGATGCGCGATCCACGGATCGCCCGCAGCCCGGCGCCGGTGGCGGTGAGCACGTCGACCCCGCAGGTGCGGATGGACCCCGTCACCGACGCCGACCGGCCGAGTAGTCCCAGGATCGCGAGCAGGCTGGTGGTCTTGCCCGAGCCGCTCCCGCCGACCAGCGCGATGCACTGTCCGGGAAGCAGATCCAGTTCGGGCAGCGACGCGACCTGACACCCGCCATAGCCGACCACGAGGTCGCGCACCCGCACGACGGGTTCGAGCCGTTCCACGATGCTGCTCATCGGCTCTCCCGCCGCGGATCCAGCCCGGCGCGCAGGCCCTCGCCCAAGACATTGAAGGCAAACGCTGTGATCAGGATCGCCAACCCCGGGAAGGTGACGACCCACCAGTCCGTAGTGAACAACGATTGGCCCTGCTCAACCATCAGCCCCCACTCGCTGGTGGGTTCCTGCGCGCCGAGGCCGAGGTAGGACAGCGACGCCGCCGTAAGGATCACCCCGCCGGCATCCAGCGAGAGTTGCACGAGTACCGGGGTGAGCGAGTTCGGCAGCACGTGTCTGCGGATCACCCGCCGGGTGGGGACGTCCAGGCATCGGGCGGCGTCGATGTATCCGCGGTGCCGGATGGACGAGGCGACCGAAGCGGTGAGCCGGGCGTACCAGGGCCACCAGGTGACGGCGATCGCGATGATCGCAGTAGTCACACTCGGGTGCAGCACCATGGCCAGGGCCAGGGACAGCAGCAACGCCGGGAAGGCCAGGAAAATATCGGTGACGCGCATGATGAGGTCGCCGACCAACCCGCCCAGGTACCCGGCGATGACACCGAGTGTCACGCCGATCACGGCGGCCAGGGCGAGCACTGCCACGGCAATCACCAGCGACGTGCGCGCGCCGTAGAGCAGCCGGGTCAACACGTCCCGGCCGACCTGGTCGGTACCCAGCCAGTGCGAGCTACTGGGTGCTAGCAGCGATTCCATCGGGTGAGTGGCGACCGTTCCGTCGGCCGGGTAGGGAGAGATCCACGGAGCGAGGATCGCCGCCAGCACGATCAACACCAGCAGCACCAGGCCGATTCCGGCAAGCACGTCGCTGCGCACGATTCGGGCCAGCCCGGCCATGCCAGGGATGCGGCGAGTCGTCGCGGGGGCGAGTTCCAGGCTCATGAAAGCCTCACCCTCGGGTCGATCACCGCTTGCACCAGGTCCACCGCCAGGTTCGCCACTACGTAGACGATCGCGATCAGCAATGTCACTCCGGCGATGGCCGGGGTGTCGGTGGAACGGATGGCGTCGACCGCGTAGGTGCCCAGCCCCGGCCAGTTGAACACCGACTCGACCAGGAATGTATTGACCAGCGCATAGGCGAAGACCAGTGCCAGCAGCGCGACGACGGGATTCAGCGCCGGGCGCAACGCAAATCGGGTGACGATTGACCGTTCGGGGAAGCCGAGCGCGCGTTCCATCCTGGTGTGGTCGCGGACCAGTTCGTCGCCGACCGCGGCCCGGGTCATCTGGGCAACCACCCCGGCCGGGTAGGCGGCGATGACCAGTGCGGGCAGCACGATGTGCTCCAGGGTGCTGGTGAAGATCGGCCAGTTCCCGGTGAAGAGCGCATCGATCAGGGTGATGTTGGTGTACACGTGCAGCGGGCTGGTCTGGTTGAGGGAGTTCAGGTATTCCCCGGCCACCGGAAACCAGCCCAGCGCGGTGGCGAAGACCTGCTGCAGCACCAGTGCCAACCAGAACACCGGCATCGACACGGCCAGCATGGACCCCAGCCGAACCGCCACATCGGCGGGACGCCGGTGGAATCGGGCGGCGATCAGACCGAGCGGCAGTCCGACTACGACCGCGATGATCATGCCGGTCCCGACCAGCTCCAGCGACGCCGGCAACGCTTGGCCCAGGTCGCTGGCGACCGGTTGGCGGGTGTGCACGCTGATGCCCAGATCGCCATGCAGCAGTCCGACGAAATAGTTCCACAATTGGACGGGCAGTGGCTGGTCCAATCCCAGCTGGGTACGGACCCGAGCCAGCTCGGCAGCGCTGGCTCTGGGTCCGGCCCAGGCCACGGCGGGGTCACCCGGAACGACGCGCTGTACCAGGAAGGTCAGGATCACCACTCCGACGACGACCAGGATCGCCTGACCGATCCGGCGCAGCAGATAGGTGACCACGACGGCTCAGCTGTGTGTCAGTTCGTGGACGAACACCACGTCAGGGTAGGCGGGGTTGTCCACGTAGCCCTTGACGTCGCCGGCCAGCGCCCTCTCGTATTTCTCCACGAACAGGGGAGCCACCACGGCGAGATCCTGCACCAGGGTTTTGTTCAGCTCCTGGTACACCGACTCCGCCTTACCCTTGTCGGTCGCGGTCAGCTCGGGAATCTCGTCGATCTTCTTGTCCACCTGGGCATTGCGCAGGTAGGTGAGGTTGAAGTAGGGCGGGTCGGCGCTGTGGAACACGTTGGCGAACCAGGAATAGGCATCGGCGTAGTCGGGGTACCAGTACATGACGAAGATGTCCTGGCGCTTGGCGGTGTCGGTCGACTTGGCCTGGTCCCACTGCGCACTCCATTGCATCGGGGTGGCCTGGAGTGTCACGCCGAGCTGGGACAGTGCCGACGTGAGCAGGGTGACGAACAGCTGCTGGTCGTCGTCGCCCTGGGCGTAGGTCAGGGTCAGGGTCAACTTCTTGCCGTCGGGGCCATATCCGGCCTCGGCGAGCAGCGTCTTGGCCTCCTCCAGGTTTTGGGTGAGCTGCAACCCGTCGGTGTAGCCGAGCAGGCCCTCCGGCACCACGCCGCTGGCCGCCCCGTCGGCGCCCTTCAGCGCGGCGAGGAGTCCCTTGGTATCGATGGCGTCCTGGATCGCCTTGCGCACCTTGACGTTCGACATCGGGCCGTCAGCGGTGTTGTACAGCGCGAGCAGGTTCTGGAACGACGCGCTCGTGGTGGTCTGGATGGCTGCGACCTTTTGCGCCTGCGCGAACAGTTGCGGGTTGAGCCGGTCGACGAAGTCGACGTCCCCGCTCTGCAGCAGCTGCCACGCGGTGGTGACCTGTGGTGTGACCCGGAACTCGACCTGCTGGTAGTTGTCGGATTTCCAACCGCCCCAGTACTTGTCGTAGGCCTTCAGCCGCAGTTCGACGTCGGCACCCTTCGTCCAGCTGGCCACCGTGTAGGGCCCCGTGCCGGCGTCCTGGCCCTTGTTGAACCAGTCGACCAGGTCGCCGGAGCCGGCGGCCTTGGTGTCGTAGATGTAGGCGGCGTAGGCCGACGACGAGATCAGGTCCAGCGGCGCCGGGTACTTCAGGCGGAACACCAGCGTGGTGGCCGACGGCGCCTCGATCGACTTGACCGAGTCCCAGATGTAGGCCGGTCCGCCCTTGAGCTTGATGGTCCGCTCGATCGCGTCCTTGGCCGCCTGCGCGTCCATCGCCCGGCCGGTGTGGAACGTGACGTCGCTGCGCAGCGTGAAGGTCCAGGTCGCGCCACCGTCGGACTCCTCCCAGCGAGTGGCCAGCCCGGGCAGCACCTTGCCGGTGGCCGGGTCGTAGTGGGTCAGCGACTCGTAGATGTTCTCCATCGCGATGATCTCGTTGGAGTACGAGGTGGCCGGGTCCCAGTCGGTGACGACGTTCAGGTGGTAGGAGTACACGAATGTCCCGCTGGGCTGGGCAGTCTTGGTGCTGTCGGACGTGCCGGCGCCGCTGGACTCAGCGGGGGAGGTGTCGCCAGCGGCCGGCGACGCATTCACGGCGGGCTGGTCACTGTCCGAGCCGCGGACCCGTCCGCCACCACAGGCCGCGAGCGTCGCGGCCAGCACTGCCGCCGTCGCGACGGCGATCATTCTCCGCATCACTATTCTCCTCGTGTTCGAAGCGTGCTCACGCTTGTCGATGACCCGCTCATCCGGCCGGATCGCTCGCCGACCGTGCTGTTCACAGGAACCCCAGGGGCCCGGCGGCCTTGATGTGTACTCGGATCGACGGCTCGGTCAGGTACGACAGCGGAATCTCGGTGCGCTCGACGATCTCGACCTTGTCGGGCTCTGCACCCGCCTCCACCGCACGGGCAATTGCGGTCTGACAGGCGGCCTCGATCGCCGCGACGCGCCCATCACCGACCGGGACTATCGCATCCCAGCGTCCGCTGGCCAGCGCGATCACGGCACCGACCGCATTGGCCACCGCACCGTGGTCAGGGCGCAGCACCTCGGTGACCCCCGGAATATCGTCGGGGATCAGGAACTGCCCACCGCCGACCGCGACGAGCGGCCGGTCGGCCTTGCCGAGCGAAACTCGGTCGGCGGCGTCGACGATCCGCTCATCGACGACGCCGAGTGCTGCAGCGAGCAGGGCCCGTTGTCCGTCATCCCACTGCGGTGACGTGGTGCCCAGCGATGCTCGTTCGGACAGCACCGCGGCATCGGTGAGGGTGGCCGTGCCGCCGCCGAACACCAGGGCCTCCTGCGACACCCGATATCCGACGGACTCGGGGCCGACCGCCGGGTCGGACGCGTCGCCGCGCAACTTCGTTCCGCCGCCGATAGCCAGGCTCAGAATGTCCGGCATGCGGAAGTTCGTGCGGACGCCGCCGATCTCCACCGCGGCCGCCGACTCGCGGGGGAAGCCGCCTGTCAGTACGCCGAAGTCGGTAGATGTGCCGCCGACGTCGGCCACAACCGCGTCTTGCACCCCGGACAGGAAGGCCGCGCCCCTGATGGAGTTGGCCGGGCCGGAGCCGATGGTCAGCACCGGGTAGCGAGCGGCGTATTCCAGTGCCATCAACGTCCCGTCGTTCTGGGCGAAGAACGGCGTCGCGGCCAGGCCGCGATCGCGTAGCACAGAGGCCAGCGCTCCGGTGACCTCTCCCGCGACCCGGTACAGCGCGGCGTTGAGCACCGTGGCGTTCTCCCGCTCGACCAGGCCGAGCGAGCCGATCTCATGACTCATGGAGACGGCCACGTCACCGCCGAGTTCGACGGCCACCAGTTCGGCGATCTCGCGCTCCTGCTCGGGGAATGCCGGGCTGAAGACCCCCGTCACCGCCACGGCGTCGGCCCTGCCCGCCACGCTGCCCAGGAAACGCTTCACCTCGTCGCGGTCCAACGGCGCGATCGGGTAGCCGTCGATGAAATGCCCACCGCGGACGATGATCTGACCGGCCTCGATGGTGGCCTTGAGATCGTCGGGCCAGTCCTCCAGCGGTGGCACTGCGGTGGTCGCCGGTGCGCCGATCCGAATCACCGCCACCCGGCCCAGGTTTCGTCGCTCCAGGATCGCGTTGGTCGCGTGGGTGGTGCCGAGCATGACCCGACCGATCCGCTCGTGTTGCCCGGGGATCTGGTCCAGCACTGCCACGAGCGCGGCGTTCATCCCGCCGGTCACGTCGGCGGTGGTGGCCTTCTTGGTCCAGGCGAGGACGGTGTTGCCGGCGTCCATGACGACGGCGTCGGTGTTGGTTCCGCCGACGTCGATGCCGACCCGCAGGTCCCTGGGCGATGCCGCGGAACCATGTGGTGTGGATGCGGTCGAATCAGACGGTGGCACTGCGGAGCTCCTCAATGGGGCGGTAGTCGATGTCGTAGCCGAAGGCGCGCGGGCCGGCGACCTCGAGGCCGCGGGGGGTGCGCCACAGCGGGTCGCACGGCCAGGCCAGCACGGTGGCCCGCTGCCCGTAGCGCAGGGTTTCGGTGGAGATGGCCACGCCCGTCGCGGTGTCCACCACGGTGATCAGGTCGGGGACGCTGGCCAGCACCACGCCGTCGCGCAGCGCGATCAGGTTCTCGTTCTGCACCTCGATGCGCAGCAGCTCGCCGCGATGCCCACCGACGCCGTCCACGATGACCGAGCCGCGCACGAATCCGCCGCCCGTGCGGCGCTCGATGTCGACGATCTTGCCCTCGATCAGCTTGTGGGCGCCGAGTTCCTGCTGCAGCGCCTCGACCGGGTCGGTGGATAACCGCATTGCCCGGCCGATACTCAACGCGTGGCTCACGCTGCCCTCGATGACGGCGCCGCGGGCCTGTGCGGCGGTGATGATGTAGTCGGCCATCAGCGAGTGGGATCCGCTGGCCACCGCCAGCGCCCTGGCCTGCCGCTCCGCCCATAGCCCGTCCAGTGGGCGCAGCACCGACACATTGCCGACCACGTCGGACATGACGATGTAGTTGTATGGGACGCCGGCGACGTACAGCGAGACCATCTGTACCTCGGGGAACGCCCGGCCCATGCCGTCCGCGTCTACTAGCGGCACACCCATCCGTGCGGCCCACGCGACTGGAGCTACTCCGTTGGATCCGCCGATCTCCGAGGACATCACGGCGGCGATCTTGCGGCCGAGGAGTTCCTCGACGGCGGCCTGCAGCGCCAGCGCCTCGTGCTCGCTGGCGATCATCTCGTGCCCGACGGTGGGGGCGCCGATGCCCGACAGAGGGGCGACGGTCTCCTCGTCGGCGAAGGCGCCCAGCGGGCGCACCGGGACCGGCCCGCACTCCCGGATCGCTCGCCGCGCGGCGAGCAGGCCGGTACCGACCGAACCACCGCCGCCGGTGCCGAGCACGGCGCAGCCGCGCGCCAGGTCGGGCAGGTCCTCCTCGCGGAGCTCGAAGGCCGTCAGCTGTCCCGTCGCCATGGGTCTCCCTTGTATCGGTGACGGGATCCATGGTCGACGCACGTTCACCGCGAGGGATAGTGACGCTGTCATAGAGTTCGATCACATTTTGTGATGGGAGCACAATAACGAGGTGTCGTTCGCCGGTGACCTGGTCAAGAGCAACGGGATTGGGCTGAGCCTGCTCGCCGGGCCGGCCGGCGACCGCACATTGCGGGACGTGATCGCGGTGGAGTCGCTGTCCGACCTGCGGCGGGCGCGGCCGGGCAGTCTGGTCGTGGTGATCCGCTCGGCGGCAACCGGCGCGCCCGGCTACGAACTCGATGTCGCCATCCGCCAGGCCTCGGACCATCGCCTCGCCGCGCTCATCCTGATCGGCCGCACCGACCTGCCGTTGACCTCCCGGAGCCTGGCCGGGCGCGCCGGCCTGCCGGTTTTCGGCGCGCGCGCCGATGTCGACGTCGCCGACCTGGTGCTGCGCATCGACCGGATCATTCGTGGTGGTGCCGCGGACACCCTTGCGCGCGCGGAATCGGCGCTGGACGGGATCGCAGCGGCGAGCGGGGAGGTGACGGTGGAGGGTCTGGTCGACCGCGTCTCCGCCGCTGTCTCGGTGCCGCTGCAGTACACGACGGACACGCTTGCGCACCCTGCCGGTCCGGGTACCGTGACCGTCCGTGGCAGCGCCGTCGGCCAGATCCGTGCGGTGTCCCCATCCCGGTTGGACGATGCCTGCCTGCTGGTGTTTCCTGCCCTGGTGGCGGCGGTGGAACGCGTGCTCGACGCCGAGTTCGGCCGGCGCTATGCGCCGGCCCGGTCTCGGGCCGACTTGCTCGCCCAGCTGCTGGTGGCCGAGCGCTCCCAGTTGCCGATGCTGGTCGCGCAGGCCCGCGATCTCGGTCTGCAGATCGAACGCAGACACGTCGCCGTGGCCGTGCACGCCGGGTTGCGTCACGGGCCGGCTTCCGAACCCGGTGAGGTGGCGCGCCAGCGGTGGATACTCGATGCGATGGAACTAGCGGCGCTGCAAGACCTTCCGCGTTCCCGCGGCGAGTGGAACATCGCGCGGGCGGTTGGCTCGCTGATGCTGGTGCACACCGTAGCGGGTGACTCGTCGCGGCTCGGCGCGGAGGTGCGACGGGACGTCCAGCGACTGCTCGATCGGTTCCATGACGAGGACGTGCCCACGCTCGCCGTGGGAATGGGTGCGCCGCATGACGGGTTGGTGGGGTTGCGGCAGTCCTCGCACGAGGCGGATGCCGCGGCGGAGGCTGCCTTCCACTCCGGACGGTTCGGGGTGGTGAGCGTGTTCGACGCCACCGGAGTGCGCCGGATAGTGGCCGAACTGGCGGCGTCCGCGCTCAGTCGGCGCATGTTCGCCGAGGCTTTGGCGCCGTTGGACGCATTGGGACCCGAGCGCTCTCGGCGCCTGGTGCAGACGCTGGCTGCCTACCTCGACGCAGCCTGCTCCCCGAGCCAGGCAGCCCAGGTACTGAGCCTGCACCCGAACGCCGTCGCCTACCGACTGCGGCAGATCACCTCCGCCATCGCACACGACCTGTCCGATCCGGACTCCAGACTGGTGCTGCACCTGGCCTGCCGGGCGCGGCTGCTGGACTGGTCGGCCACCGCGGGCTGACCACGAGCCTCCGGCGTGGCCCCGATCAGCGGCTGACCGGCTCGGTCGCCGTCAGCGCCGCGAGCTCGTCCCGGCGCGGCAGCCCCTCCCAGTCCCCGGTGACGGTGCACGCGTAGGCACCGACGGTCGCCGCCGTCCGCAGCCTGGCCGGCACCGGCTCCCCGGCGAGGTACTCGGCCAGGTAGCCGGCCACGAATCCGTCGCCGGCACCGACGGTGTCGACCACGGTGACCGGCACCACCGGCTGCCGGTAGATCTGGTCGCCGGAGCAGGCGACTGCGCCGCGCGCGCCGAGTTTGACTACGGCCTCGCCCCGGGACAGCTCGGCCAGCCCCCGCGCCAGCTCCTCCGGAGCCTGCCCCGCCCCCAGCACCACGCCGGCCTCGTCGTCACCGGCGATCACGATGTCGCACAGCGGGATCATCGACCGGTATGCCTGCCGCGCTGCCTGCCGTGACCACAGCTTGCTGCGGAAGTTCAGGTCGAACGACACCGGGACGCCCGCCTCCCGCGCCGCCGACACCGCCGTGTGCACGGCGCCGGCGCACCGCTCCGAGAGCGCCAGCGAGATTCCGGTGACGTGCAACAGGTCCGCGCCGCGCACCACTTCAAGGTCGAGGTCCGCCGCCGACAGCCGCACCCCGGCCCCACCGGAGCGGTAGTAGGACACGCGCGTGTCCATCGTCGAGCGCCGCTCCTTGAGCATCAGCCCGGTCGGGGCCTCGGTGTCCCGTGCGGCGAGCACCCGGACGCCCTCGCCGCGGATCTCGCGCAGCACCATCTCACCCAGCGCGTCGGACCCGACCCGGCCGAACCAGGTGACCTCGACGCCGAGCCGGGCCAGGCCGATGGCCGTGTTGCTTTCCGACCCACCGATGCTCAGTCGCAGTGAACCCGCATGTTGCAGCGGGCCCGGCTCAGCGTTGCTCAACAACCCCATCGTCTCGCCGAGGGTCACGACGCCGCTCATCGTCCGGTTCCCAGCATCCGAGCCTCCGTCACCGCTGTTCGCGCCCCGACCCACCACGATCCTCACCCGGCGCACCCGACGGCGACGCTGCAGGGACAATGAACCTATGACATGCCAGCGATGCGCCGAACCCCGACTGCTGTCCCTGCGTCCGGCCGAGGCCCGCTGATGGGCACCGGAGACTCCTGGGACTCGTACTTCGCCGAGTCGTTCGCCACGGTGCCGGTCTTGGGGATCCTGCGCGGCTTCGACGTCGCTCGCACCGTGCAGCTCAGTCGCAACCTGTGGGAGGTCGGCGTCCGGCTGGTCGAGGTTCCGGTGCAGGACGAGTCCGGGTTCGAGGCGCTGGCCGCCACCGTGCGGGCCGCCGGCGAGGCGGGCGGCGTGGTCGGGGCGGGGACCGTCACGACGGTCGAGAGGTTCAAGCGCGCCCGGGATCTCGGGGCGGCGTTCACCGTCGCGCCGGGGTTCGACCCTGCCGTGGTCGACGCCTCGCGGGAGGCCGGCCTGCCGCACCTGCCCGGGGTGGCTACCGCCACCGAGGTCGGGAGGGCGCTGGCCAGCGGGCTGACCTGGCTGAAGATGTTCCCGGCCGCCGACCTGGGCGCGCGGTGGGCGCGGTCGATGCGCGGCCCCTTCCCGGAGGCGAGGTTCGTCGCGACCGGCGGTGTGGACGTCGGCAACGCCGAGGAGTTCCTGGCGCAGGGGGTGCGGGCCGTCGCCCTGGGGTCAGCGCTGGCCGACCCGGCCGAGCTGCGAGCGGTCCCGGCCCTGCTGGAGCGAGTCACGGCGCTCAGATCCAGCCCCGGCGCTTGAACACCGCATACAGCACCAGGCTGACCATCAACATCAGCAGCAGCGCCATCGGATAGCCGAAGACCCAATGTAGCTCGGGCATTTCGTCGAAGTTCATCCCGTACACGCCGCCCACCAGGCTCGGCGCGAACAGGATCGCCGCCCAGGCCGAGATCTTCTTGACCTCCTCGCCCTGCGCGATGGACACCTCCGTCAGGGCCTTCATCTCCTCGTTCTGTTGCTGCCCAACCAGCGTCGCGTTGACCGTCATGATCTCCCGCAGCAGCTGCCGGAACCCGTCCACGTGCTCGACCACCGCGGTCAGGTGATCGTCCACGTCCCGCAGGTACCGGCGCAATTCCTCGTTGGTGCGGTACTTCTCGAACCCGGCCATCAGCCCGCGCAGCACCGCCTGCAACGGCCGGGTGGTGCGCTGGAATTCCACCACCTCACGGGTCAGCTCGTAGATGCGTCGCGACACCGACGCGTCCCGGCGGAACACCTCGGACTCGATTTCGTCGATGTCGTTCTCCAGCCCGGCGACCACCGGCAGGTACCCGTCCACCACCCGGTCGACGATCGCGTACAGGATTGCCTCGGGTCCGAGTTGCAGCAGATCTGGGTTGCTCTCCAGCCTGCGCCGCACCGCCGACAGGTCGGGAGACTCGCTGTGCCGCACCGTCACCACGAAGTCCGACCCGACGAACACGTGCACCTCGCCGAACTCGACCTCCTCGGAGTCGTCCAGGTAGCGGGCCGCGCGTAGCACCACGAACAGCGTGTCGTCGTAGCGCTCCAGCTTGGGTCGCTGGTGCGCGACGATCGCGTCCTCCACCGCGAGCTCGTGCAGGCCGAACTCATCGGCCAGCGAGCCCAATTCGTGATCGTCCGGTCGGTACAGCCCGATCCATGCGACCGAGCCGGGATGCTCGCGCAGCGCCGTATAGCTGTCGGCCAGTGAGCCGGGGGTGTCGATCCGGTCGCCGCCGGTGTAGATGGCGCTGTCCACCACGCTGGAACGCTCGCCCGGTCGGGGCGGTGACGGGACCTCGGGCGGGGCCACCGTGGTCGACGATCCACCCCCACGGGGCGTGACGCGGCGGACGGCCCCGGTCAGGGACCGGATAGGGGAGAAGGTGCGCTCGGACATGGCGGCCTCCATTGACACTGTTGACGCAGGCGTGCGGGACCGCCCGCGCGGCGGCGCGGGCAGCGGGAGACGAGGGGAACAGCGCTTGGGCAACACCGGTGACGGTGCAGCCGGGCCGGCGCTGACGGTGGGAGCGGCGGGATCGCGTCGGCGCAGCGGGATCAGGCGCTGAGCGGAGTGATCCGGTGTCGAGGACCGGGCGGAGCTAGCTGCCCGGTCTACTGGGAGGTTCGCCGTCCATGGCGCTCCACCTCCCCGGGTCGACATTGCGGTGTCCAGCTCGGAGCGTAGCCGATCCGCGGGGGATCGGCGCGTCGAGCAGGGACCGTCACCGCCGTAGCTCGGCCTCCGCCACGGTCGGCTGGAACAGTTCCACCGGATTACCCGACGGGTCCTCCACCAGGATCTGCCGGCCGCCGACGCCATCGACGATGTCGTTGCGGAACCGCGCGCCGCTCGCGCGCAACTCGGCGACCGTGGCGTCCAGGTCGTCGACCTGCAGGCTGAAACGGTTCCACCCGCCGGGTGCCGGCACCGTGCCGTCCGGCATCGCGGCGCCGCCGCCCGGTCCGCCACCGGGGGCAGAGAGCACCAGCCGCAGATCGCCGAGCAGCAACATGGCGAAGGCCGGGGCGGGGTGCATCACCAGCTCGAAGCCCAGTCGCTCGGTGTAGAAGGCGATCGCCTGGTCGACGTCGGTGACGATGTATCGCACGGAGACGGTGCCGGGCATGGTGAGCTCCTTCCGACACCTCCTAGCGTGGCACTGCGCCGCGCCGGCGCCAAGCTGCCCGGCCGAATGGGCTGCGCATCCCCCGGGGAACCACCGGGCCGCGCCGGGCGTTGCACCAGATGTCCGGGCGTCTCACCCGGATGCAGGCTCACCCCGGTACCCTCGGGAGTGGACCGTCTGGCTCGACTCCAGGAGGAGCACGTGGAGAGCAGCAACCCGGCTTTCAAGGGCATCGACAAGGCCGTCGCTGCCCAGAGCGCGCCCAGCGCCGACTATCTGCAGCAGATGTACGACCAGCCGGCCTACGCCGGGCCGCGTACCCCTGCGAGGTTGATGACGCTGGACGATGTGGTCGCCAAGACGGCCACCGTGCTTGGCGTCGCCGTCGTCGCCGGCGGGTTGACGGCCTACTTCCACGCCTACGCGCTGATGATCCCGGCGCTGATCGTCGGCCTGGTGCTGAGCCTGATCGTCATCTTCAAGCGCTCCACCAACCCGGCGCTGATCCTGAGCTATGCGGCGGCCGAGGGCGTGGTGCTCGGCGGCCTGACGGGCTGGTTCGAGCAGTTCTACCCGGGCATCGCGCTGCAGGCCATCGTCGGCACCCTCGGGGTGTTCGGCGGGATGCTGGTCGTCTACAAGACCGGCGCGATCCGGGTGACGCCCAAGTTCACCAAGATGCTGATCGGCGCGATGATCGGCGTCGTCGTGCTGATGGTGTTCAACCTGCTGGCCAGCCTGCTGTTCAACTTCGATACCGGCCTGCGCTCCGGCGGCGGGCTGGCGATCGTGTTCTCGATCGTGTGCATCGCGATCGCGGCCATGAGCTTCCTGCTCGACTTCGACCAGATCGACAAGGCGCTCAAGATCGGGGCGCCGGCCAACTTCGCCTGGTACTTCGCGTTCGGCCTGATGGTCACCCTGGTGTGGCTGTACCTGGAGATCCTGCGGCTGCTGTCGTACATGCGGAACTGAGCGCTTCCACACTCTCAACAGTCGAATGCCCGAGGACGCGTGATGGCGCGTCCTCGGGCATTCGACGTGAGGAGAACGGGGCGGTGACGGAGGATCTCGGGCCGGGCCCGCACCTGACGGACATGGTCCGGCGGTTGCGGGCCCGGCCCGTTTCGTCCTGGCAGCTCGGAGACCGGGAAGCCGTGACGCGGGCGGCGACCCAGCGGCTGGCCGATCTGGCCGCGCACGCATCGGGGGAGCCGCGCCGGGTGGTGCCGGATGTGGGCGTGCTGGCGCTGCCCGATCAGCTCGCCGTCCTGGCCGAGGACGCTCGCGTGGCCGGGGTGCCCACCGACACCGTGACGGGGATCCTGCATGCGCTCGCGGCCGAGTTGGGGCTGCGCTGACCCGGTTGGCGCCGAGCTCGGCGCCCGCTGACCCTGTCACCGCCCGGCGCTTATCAAAGCCGCAGCCGCGTACGAAGCCGGTCACTTTTGCCCCAGCAGTCACAATCCGGCCGAGTTGATAAGCGCGAGGGAAGTTGATAAGCGCCGGTCGGGGTCAGCGCAGGGCGGCAAGGACCTCCGGTAGCAGCGCGGCCACGGCCCTGGCGTATCCCTGTCCGGAGGGGTGGAAGCCGTCGGCGTAGAACAGATCCGGACGGCCGTAGAAGTCCGGGCTGACCAGCCGGTCGATCGGCACCGCCACCCCGCCGGCCGCCGCCACCGCCCGTGCCTGCAGCCTGGCCAGCAGCCGCGACCACGCTCCCACCACCCGGCGCAGCGGCTGCGGGATCGGGGCGATCACCCCCAGGTCGGGGCAGGTGCCCACCACCACCGGCACGCCCTGCGCGCGCAGTGCGGCCACCGCCCGGCCCAGGTGGGCAGCCGATCGGCGGGG
>CALANS010000049.1 GCA_937926105.1 uncultured Actinomycetes bacterium
TTCAACTTCCCGGCGATGGTGCCGCTGTGGATGGCGGCCAACGCCATCGCCTGCGGCAACGCCTTCGTACTCAAGCCCAGTGAGAAGGACCCGTCGGTCTCGCTACTGCTGGCCGACCTCTGGCAACGGGCGGGGCTGCCCGACGGCGTGTTCACGGTGATCCAGGGCGACCAGCTTGCCGTGCAGAGACTGCTGGAGCACCCGGACATCGCCGCGGTCAGCTTCGTCGGCTCCACCCCCGTGGCGCGCAGTGTGTACGAGACGGGCACCCGCAACGGCAAGCGCGTGCAGGCCCTCGGCGGCGCCAAGAACCACATGGTCGTGCTGCCGGACGCCGATCTGGATCTGGCCGCGGACGCGGCGGTCTCGGCCGCCTACGGCGCCGCCGGCGAGCGCTGCATGGCGATCTCGGTGGCCGTCGCAGTGGGCGACGTCGGGGATCGGCTGGTCGAGGCGATCGCCGCCCGCATCCCGCGGCTCACGGTCGGCGACGGCGCCGAGCCGGGCACCGACATGGGGCCGCTGATCACCGCCGAACACCGCGACCGGGTGGCCGGGTACATCGCTGCCGGCGAACGCTCCGGCGCCACCGTGGTGGTCGACGGCCGGGCCGGGCTCGCTGCGGAATCCACAGCGGGATCCATGACGGGCCAGGGCTTCTTCCTCGGTGCCACCCTGCTCGACGGCGTGACGCCGGACATGAGCGTCTACACCGACGAGATCTTCGGCCCGGTGCTGGCGGTGGTGCGGGCCGACACCTACGAGCAGGCTGTCGCACTGATCAACGCCAACCCGTACGCCAACGGCACGGCGATCTTCACCCGGGACGGCGGCGCGGCCCGGCAATTCCAGTTCGATGTGGAGGTGGGCATGGTCGGCATCAACGTGCCCATTCCCACCCCGGTCGCGTATTACTCGTTCGGCGGCTGGCGGAACTCGCTGTTCGGGGACACCCACATGTACGGCCCGGAGGGCGTGAACTTCTACACCCGCGGCAAGGTCGTCACCTCCCGCTGGCCCGACCCGGCCACCTCCACCATCGACCTCGGCTTCCCCACCACCCGCTAGGAGCGCACCCCCCATGACCTCGCCACTGGCAGGCATTCCCACCGACGGCGCGAGCGTGAAGGCACTCGACCGCGCGCACGTCTTCCACTCCTGGTCCGCGCAAGCGGGGCTGGATCCGCTGCCGGTGAAGTCGGCCTCCGGCTCGCACTTCACCGACTACGACGGGAATCGCTACCTGGACTTCTCCAGCCAATTGGTCAACGTCAACATCGGCTACCAGCATCCGAAGATGGTTGCGGCCCTCCAGGAGCAGGTCGCCCGGCTGTGCACCATCCAGCCGGCCTTCGCCAACGACGCGCGCAGCGAGGCGGCACGGCTGATCGCCGAACTCGCGCCGGGCACCCTGAACCACGTCTTTTTCACCAACGGTGGCGCCGAGGCCAACGAGAATGCCATGCGGATGGCCCGTGGTCACACGGGCCGGTTCAAGGTGCTGGCCGCGCTGCGCAGCTACCACGGCGCCACCGCCGGCGCCATCGCGCTGACCGGCGAGCCGCGGCGCTGGGAGAATGAGCCCGGCATGCCCGGCATCGTGCACTTCTTCGGGCCCTACCCCTACCGCTCGGCGTTCTACGCGGCCGACCCGGAGCAGGAGACGCAGCGGGCGCTGGCCCACCTGCGCGAGATCATCACCCTGGAGGGGCCGCAGACCGTCGCCGCCATCATCCTGGAGACGGTCGTCGGAACCAACGGAGTGCTGGTGCCCACCCCCGGCTATCTGGCCGGCGTGCGCGCCCTGTGCGACGAGTTCGGCATCGTGATGATCTGTGACGAGGTGATGGCGGGGTTCGGGCGGTGCGGCGAGTGGTTCGCCGTGGACCACTGGGGTGTGGTGCCCGACCTGATCACCTTCGCCAAGGGGGTGAACTCCGGCTATGCCCCGCTCGGCGGCGTGATCATCTCCGACGAGATCTACCAGACCTACTGGGACCGCTCCTATCCCGGCGGCCTGACCTACTCCGGGCACCCGCTGGGCAGCGCCGCCGCGGTGGCCTCGATCACCATCTTCAAACAGGAGGGCATCGTCGAGCACGCGCGCAGCATCGGCGAGGACGTGATCGGGCCCGCGTTGGCCAAGCTGGCCGCCAATCATCAGTCCGTCGGTGAGATCCGCGGGCTGGGCGTTTTCTGGGCGATCGAGCTGGTGACCAACCGGGAGACCCGTGAGCCGCTGGTTCCGTTCAACGCCAAGGGGGCCGAGGCGGCGCCGATGGCCGCGGTCAAGAAGGCCTGCCTCGCCGAGGGCCTGTGGCCGATGATCGCCGGGAACCGGATCCACGTCGCGCCGCCGTGCATCATCAGCGCCGACGAGGTGCAGGCCGGCATGGCGGTGTTGGATCAGGCGCTGACCGTCGCGGACTCCTACTACCGGTGACGGTGCCGTCGCCTCGGCGACGGCACCGTCCCTAACCGGATAGCCGGCGCCAGTCGGGACGGACCGCGCTCGCCGGTGATCTCTCCCCTACGCTTGTCGTTCATGGACTGGTGGCAGTGGGCGGCCGCGACGGTGGAGGCCGTGCTGCTGCTGATCCTGGTGCTGCTGTGGTACGACACGCTGCGGGAACGGCCCGGCTGGACGGTGCGGCGGGCTACCAGGGCGGCCGCCATCAGCGCCGTCGGCGTGCCGATCGGTTTCGTCGTGGTGCTGTTGGTTCCGCTGTGGATCGGGCTGATCCTGCTGGCGATTCCCGCGCTGGCGGTCGCTGCGATGGCGCTGGCCAGCTGATGGCGATGGCAGGCTGAGCGGGATGGGACGCGCGACCGACCGAGCATCGGGCCCCGCAACCACGCTCGAGCCCTCGTCCGGCCATGAGTCCCGACCCGGGGCCAGCTGGCCCGCCGCCGCCCGTCGGGCTCGGCTGCATGTGGTGACCGGCAAGGGTGGCACCGGCAAGACCACCGTCGCGGCGGCACTGGCCCTGGCTCTGGCACGGGACGGTCGCCGGGTGCTGCTGATCGAGGTCGAGGAGCGCCAGGGCATCGCCCAGCTGTTCGACCTGCCCCCGCTGCCCTACGCCGAGCGCAGGATCGCGCTGGCCCCCGGAGGCGGGGAGGTGCGGGCGCTGGCCATCGACGTCGAGGCCGCGCTGCTGGAGTACTTCGCCATGTTCTACAACCTGGGCTTCGCCGGTCGCACGCTGAAGAGGATGGGCGCAGTGGAGTTCGCCACCACCCTGGCGCCCGGCCTGCGGGACGTGCTGCTGACCGGCAAAATCAAGGAGACCGTCACCCGCACCGGGCCGGACGGCCGCCGGGTATACGACGCTGTCGTGGTGGACGCCCCGCCGACCGGGCGCGTGGTCACCTTCCTCAACGTCACCGTCGCGATGGCCGATCTCGCCCGGCGTGGACCGATCCGCAACCAGGCCGACGGGGTGATCGCGCTGCTGCACTCCCCCGACACCTGTGTGCACCTGGTGACGCTGCTGGAGGACATGCCGGTCACCGAAACCATCGAGGCGATCGCCGAACTGCGGGCGGCCGAGCTGCCGGTCGGGGCCATCGTCGTCAACCGCGTCACCCCCGACCACCTGCCGGATGCCCTGCTGGCCAAGGCCGCCGCGGGCACCGTCGACCGCGCGTCGCTGGGCCGAGGGCTGCGCACGCTGGGCATCACCCCGGACCGCGCCCTGCTGGCCGGGCTGGCCGCCGAGGTGCGCGGTCATGCGCTGCGGGTGCGCGACGAGCGGTCCTGCCGGGCCGACCTGTCGGCCACCGGAGTGGCGATGCTGGACCTGCCCGGCATGCCGGACGGGGTGCAGCTCGGCGAGGCCTACGAGTTGGCCGACCTGCTGGCCGACCAGGAGGTGGGCGGATGACGCCGGCTGGCCCCGCCCGCAGCCAGGTCCGCGCACCCGCGCGCGACCAGGCCGCCGCGCCGGCTGCGAAACCGGCGCTGGACATCGCGGCGCTGCTGACCGACCCGGCCACCCGGATCGTCGTCACCTGCGGCTCGGGCGGCGTCGGCAAGACCACCACGGCGGCGGCGATGGCCGTGCTGGCCGCGGACGCCGGCCGCACCGTGGCCGTGCTGACCATCGACCCGGCACGCCGGCTCGCGCAGTCGATGGGATTGACGGAGCTGGACAACACCCCTCGCCGGGTGCAGGTGGACCCGGAATTGAACCCGGAATCAGACACCGCCGGCGAGCTGTGGGCGATGATGCTGGACACTCGGCGCACCTTCGACGAGATGGTGGCCGCGCACTCCACGCCGGAGCGGGCCGAGCAGATCCTGGCCAACCCCTTCTACCAGACCATCTCCTCGTCGTTTTCCGGCACCCAGGAGTACATGGCGATGGAAAAGCTGGGGCAGCTGTCGGCCACCGGCCGCTATGACCTGATCGTGGTAGACACCCCGCCCAGCCGGTCGGCGCTGGACTTTCTGGATGCGCCACAGCGGCTCTCGGCGTTCCTGGACGGCCGGATGATCCGGCTGCTGGCCACCCCAGGGCGGGGGGTGATGAAGCTGGTGGGCGCCGGTTTCACGCTGTTTGCCAAAGCGGTGACGGCGGTGATCGGCGGGCAGATGCTCGCCGACGCGGCCCGGTTCGTGCAGCTGTTCGAAGACATGTTCGGCGGTTTCCGGGAGCGGGCGGAGGCGACCTACCGGCTGCTGCGCGACGCGGGCTCGTCGTTCGTGGTGGTGGCGACCTGCGAGGCGGACGCGCTGCGGGAGGCGTCGTACTTCGCGGACCGGCTGCTGACCGAGCGGATGCCGCTGGCCGGCCTGGTGCTCAACCGGACGCACCCGCCGCTGGTGGATCTGCCACTGGCCACGGCCGAGGCGGCGCTGGACGAGTGGGGTGCTACCCCGGCGGGTTCGTCACCGCCGGGCGGGCCGGCCGCCTCACCCTCCCCGTCGCCGTCGGCCAGCAACGCCGTCGCCCTGGCGGGAGCCGCGTTGCGCATCCACGCCGATCGGCTCGCCATCCGGGCCCAGGAGCTGCGGATGCGTACCCGCTTCGACCGGGCGCACCCTGAGATTCCCGTGGTGGAGGTGCCCGCCCGCCCTACCGACGTACACGACATCCCGGGCCTGCGCGCGGTCGGCGCCGCCCTGACCGGGGACACCACACCCTGACCGGGCGGGCCCGCGTCAGCTCGCCACACCCCGGCGGGCCTCGTCTCGAGCCCGTTCCAGCACCACACGCCAGCTGGCCACGTCCGGGCGACGCTTGAGCAGCGCGCGGCGCTGCCGCTCGGTCAGCCCGCCCCACACGCCGAACTCCACCTGGTTGTCCAGTGCGTCGGCCAGGCACTCCATCTGCACCGGGCAGTCGCGGCACAGCTTGGCCGCCTCCCGCTGCGCCGCACCGGTGACGAACAACCGGTCCAGATCACCGTCGGCGCAGATCGCCTCGGCGGCCCAGCGCCGCTCCTCCGCGGTGGGCGCCAGACCCACCATCGCGGCGGCGCCGGCCGGCACCTGCACCGTCACCGATCCGGACTGCCCGACGCCGTCGGCGGCGGATCCGGTGGCGCTCGGCCGGCCAGCCGGTTCACCGGCCGTGTCGCCCTGACACACGATTCGCAGGCCTCGCGCGGTCATCGTGCTCACTCCCCTTCGACATCTCCCCCGGGATCACTCCCGGTACTCGCTGGTACTCCGGAACGGGCCCCCTGATGACCCATCCGGACGGTAAGACGGGGCAACGGTCCGTCGCGTTCCACCGAATTCCGATGGCCAGCGGCGGCACACCGCGCCACTAGCGGCAAGGAGAACGCTCGCGCCCGGTTGATACCTACCGGTTACCGATGCCGTGACCGACGGTGACCACGCCTCTCCGACCGGCCCCCTGGGCGGCCCATTGGCTCGCACGTCACCGTGGGATCACCTCGGCCCCGGTACCCTCGTCGACGTGCGCATCATCAGCGGCCTGGCGAAGCTGCTCGTGGCCACCGTGATGGCGGGCATCCTGGTGGCGGGGCTGCTGCTGCCCTACACCGTCGGCCTTGGACTGACCGCGAACAAGGTCACCGAGGCGATCGAGTCGGCCAACACCGGCACCATGGACATGTCCAAGGTGCCGCTGCGTAGCACCATCACCGACGCCGACGGCAACACCATCGCCTACGTCTACGACCAGAACCGAACGTGGGTGCCATTGTCGGAGATCTCGGTCTACCTGCAGAAGGCCGTCATCGCCATCGAGGACCGGCGGTTCCCGGTGCACAAGGGCGTGGACTGGCAGGGCACCATCCGTGCGTTGCTGCAGAACGCCGCCGGCGAGCCCATCCAGGGCGGGTCCACCATCACCCAGCAGCTGGTGAAGAACTACCAGTTCCTGGTCGCCGCCAAGACTCCGGCGGAGAAGGCCGACGCGATCGCCACCACGCCGATCCGCAAGCTGCGCGAGGCCAAGATGGCCCTGATGTACGAGAAGTCGCACACCAAGGACCAGATCCTCGAGGAGTACCTGAACCTGGTCGCGTTCGGCCCGAGCACCTACGGGGCGGAGGCCGCCGCCGAGCATTTCTTCGGGGTGCACGCCGACCGGCTGTCGCTGTCCCAGTCCGCGCTGCTGGCCGCGATGATCAACAACCCGAACAAGTACAACCCGCTGGTCGGCAGCCAAGCCGACGTCACCCTGCAGCGCCGCAACCAGGTGCTGCAGGACATGGTCCCCAAGTACGTCACCCAGAAGGCCGCCGACACGGCCGAACAGATCAGCATCGCGCAGGACCTGAATGCCTCGTCCATCCCCAACGGCTGCATCGAGGCCACCGGGCATGCCACCAACGGTTACTTCTGCCGGTACGTGCTGGACTACCTGGCCGACGCCGGCATCTCCTACGACGACATCTCCACCGGTGGCTACACCATCACCTCCACGATGGACCCCACGGTGATGAAGGATTCGGTGGACGCGGTCCGCAAGCTGGCCGACCCGGACAACAAGCAGGCGGCCAGGATCGCCAATGTCATCACGGTGCTCGAGCCGGGAGCGGGCACCCGCAAGGTGCTGGCACTGGCGGCGAACCGCCCCTACGGGCTGGACGTCGACAAGGGCGAGACGGTGCAGCGGCTGACCACCACGTTCGCGCCGCTCGGCGCCGGCAGCATCTTCAAGCTGTTCACGGTCGCGGCCGCCATGGACCGGGGGCTGGGCGTCAACGCCGTGGTCAAGGTGCCCAAGCAATACACCAGCCCGCTGGTGCCGTCCTTCAAGTTCAGCAACGCCGGGTCGTTTGCACAGTCGATGCCCATCACCCAGGCGCTGGCGGAGTCGCCGAACACGCCGTTCGTGGCGCTGGAGGATCAGGTCGGCCTGAAGAGGGTCGCCGACATGGCCGTGGCGCTGGGGCTGCGCGGGTACCAGCTGGACGCCGGCGAGGTGGACCGGGCGTTCGCCGGCACCGGCAGCACCTACCTGCAGGAGATCACCGCGCAGAAGATGGCCTCATTCACGCTCGGGGTGTCCCCGGTGAGTCCGCTGGAGCTGTCCAACGTGGGTGCCACCCTCGATTCGGACGGCACCTGGTGTCCCCCGACGCCGGTCGCGTCGATCACCGATCGGGATGGCACGCAGGTGAACTGGAAGCAGCAGCCGTGCGAGCAGGCGGTGCCGCCGGAACTGGCGCGGACCCTGACCAATGCGCTGTACGGCGACATGCACGACAAGGACGGCACCGCCTACAACGCGGCGCAGGCGGCGGGCTGGACCCGGGAGTCGGCGAGCAAGACCGGCACCACGCAGGAGTACAAGTCCTCGGCGTTCCTGGGCTACACGCCGTATTACAGCGCGGCCGTGGTCACCTGGGACTACCTGAACCATCCGACGTCGATCTGCGTCAAGCCGTTGCGATCCTGCAGCACCGACGAGGCCGAGAGCGGTGACGGGATGGCCGGCGGGACCGTGCCCGCCGAGACCTGGCTGGCGGCGATGACGCCACTGCACGCCAAGGAGGTCGACACTCCGTTCCCGGTATCCGACCCTCGTTATCTGGCCGGGCTACCCACATCGCAGGTGCCGAACGTGGTGAATCTGACCCTGTCGGATGCGAAGGCCCAGTTGTCGGCCCACGGATTCACCGAGGTGAACGTGACCTACACCGACAAGTCGGCGGTGCCGGCCAACATCGTGGTCAGCCAGGATCCGGAGGATTCTGCGCTGCCGGGCAGCACGATCAACCTCACCGTGTCGTCCGGACCGAGCACCAGTGGGTGACGTGTGCCCTTCGGTGACGGGACCGCTTCGGTGACGGGACTGCTTCGGTGACGGCGGCTCGAGGCAACGCCGGGCGGTGGCTGCGCGTCGGAGCGGGGCTCGCCACGGCCGGCCTCGTCACCGCCGGATGGTCCACTCTCGTCGAACGGCAGCTGTTCACCCTGCGTCGGGTGCAGGCGCCGGTACTGCGCCCTGGTGCCTGGCCGATGCGGGTGCTGCACCTGTCGGACCTCCACCTGCTGCCCAGGCAGCGGCGCAAGTCCCGGTGGGTGGCTGCGCTGGCCGACCTGCGCCCCGATCTGGTGATCAACACCGGCGACGTGCTGTCCGGTGCCGCATCGGTGGCCCCCGCCATGGCCGCGTTCGGCGACCTGCTGACCGTGCCGGGCGGTTTCGTGTTCGGGAACAACGACTTCTATCGCCCCACCCCGAAGTCGCCCCACCGGTACTTCACCCGTCGCCAGCGGATCCCCCGTGAACCCGACCTGCCCTGGCAGGATCTGCGGGCGGCGCAGGTCGAGCGTGGTTGGCACGATCTGAACAACCACCGCGCGACGCTGACGGTGCGCGGGCAGCGTGTGGCGCTGGCCGGCGTGAACGACCCGCACACCGGACGCGACCACTACGAGTTCCTCGAGGGCCGGGCCGATCCGGACGCCGTGGTGCGCATCGGCGTCACGCACTCACCCGAGCCGCGGGTGCTGGACGCGTTCGCAGCCGATGGCTACGACCTGGTGCTGGCCGGACACACCCACGGCGGCCAGGTGCGGCTGCCCGGCGTCGGGGCGCTGGTCACCAACTCGGGGCTGGATCGGTCCCGGGCGCGCGGCCTGTCCCGATGGGGCTCGCAGACATGGCTGCACGTGTCGGCCGGGCTGGGCAACTCGCCGTACATGCCGGTGCGCCTGTTCTGCCGGCCGGAGGCGACGCTGCTGACCCTGGTGCCGCGCGGCTGAGCTCGCCCGGGCCGGGGGTGGTCGCCCGAGGCGGGCCGCCCCCTCCTGCGTTGATCCAGCGGCAGCGTCCCGTGATCGACGGGGCCGCGCCACGATCGAGCTGCAGCGTGGCACGCCGACCAGTCGGCATCGCGCACGTTCGGCTCCCGGACCAAGGTGCGCCGTGCTACGCCGTTGCTGCGCCGGGCGGGTAGGCGTAGGCAGCGGAGGCCTGGTCCGGGCACGGCAGGCCCCAGAGCGGGGCCGACGATAACGCGGTGCAAACTCCCCGCCGGGATCGGCTAGACTCGTACCCGGTCAGCGGGGTGTGGCGCAGCTTGGTAGCGCGCTTCGTTCGGGACGAAGAGGCCGTGGGTTCGAATCCCGCCACCCCGACCACGTTTTCCCAGGTCACGGCGTTGGCCATCAAGTAACCGTTGATCTCCGGTTCCGGCCCCATGTCTTCGCACCCGCGGTTGAGCGCTGCCGAGCACCGCAGCCTCGCTGGACATCAGCGTGGGCGAAGGACCCGGTCGTATCGCCTTGGTCACCTCATGCGACGCTCCTGCAGATCGGTCGGAGGCCGGGTGAGGTGGCCGCTCGGGTCACGGCTCTGAGTGCCGCAAGCAGGGATGCAGCGGAGGCGGCCCGTACTGTCGCATTTGCAGTCGCATAGCGGTCAGCGTGATCGGTTCTCCTCCACGGCGAAACACTCGACGTAATGATCTCTACCTACGGCGACCGGCCGGGGGTCCTCCGTTTCGCACCGGGAAAATGCCAAAGGGCACCTGTCGCGGAACCAGCAGCCTTGTCGCGTGTTCATCGAAGTATCCGCCTCGCCGCGCAGCACTATGCGGTCCCGAGCACGTCGCGCACCAAGAACCGGGATGGCGCTCAGCAGCGCTTGCGTATAGGGGTGCGCTGGACGCTCGAATAGCTCCGCTGTAGGGCAAGACTCGACGATCCTGCCGAGGTACATGACAGCCACCCGGTCTGTCACTCGCCGAACCACAGACATGTCGTGGCTGATCAGCAGATATCCAACCTGAGATGTTCGGCGGAGTTGCTGCAGCAACGAGATGATCCGCCCCCGGACCACCTGATCCAAGCTGGCAGTGGGCTCGTCCAAGACGATGAGGTCTGGGCCGGCGACGACTGCACGCGCGATCGCCACCCTCTGCTGCTGTCCGCCGGACAGCGTGGGCGGCAGGGCCGCGAGATAGCGCTCCTCCAGTCCAGCCGAAACGATGACCTCCCGAGCAAGGTCCAGCGACCGGGCCGGACTATGGCCCAGCAGCAGCCGTGCAGGTTCGGTCAGGCAACGCCCGACTCGCATACGCGGGTTCAGCGACTCCGCCGGATCCTGGAATACCATCTGCACTCGGCGACGGCCCTGCCGCGACTCCAGGGCCTTCTTCAGGGGCACCCCGTCGAGGCGAATGGAGCCGCTGGTGGGATTGATCAGGCCGGCGACCATGCGACCAACAGTGGTCTTCCCGCAGCCAGACTCTCCCACCAGGCCGACAGCTTCGCCGTCCCCAATGGTCAGGTCGATATCGCGGACAGCGTGGACCGTGGCGCGCGACGACGCGTATGTCTTGCGTAGCGCGCCTATTTCGATAGCCACGGCAGGCTCCCGGTATTCCAGCAGTGCACAGCATGTTCGGCACCCACGGCGACTTCGGGCGGCACGGTGTCACACACGTCCGAGGCAAAGGGGCAGCGGTGAGCGAAGCGGCACCCCGATAGACCAAGATCGACTCCGGCCAGCGGGACATCAACGTCGGAAGACCCGTCTGCCGCCTCGATCAAGGTACGCGTGTATGGATGCGCAGGTTCGGCGATGACCCGATCCACCAGGCCGTACTCCATGATTTGGCCGCCGTACATGACGACGACGTTCTCGCAGAGCTCGCTGACCGCGGCCAAGTCGTGGCTGATGAACACCACACCGCAATTATCCTCGGACGCAAGTTGCCTGATTAGTTCGAAGATTTGGGCCTGCACCGTGACGTCCAGGGCTGTGGTCGGTTCGTCGGCCAGAAGGAAGAGCGGCCGCCGAGCCAGCGCCATCGCGATCAGAACACGCTGACACATCCCGCCGGACAACTCGTGCGGCAGACGCCGGCCCACTATGGCAGGCTCTCTGATGCCGACCTGGGCGAGCAATTGGTACACCCGCTCGCGAACGCGTTGCCGGGAAAGGTTGTCAGCCCTCTTCACCACGCGAGCGATCTGCCGATATACGCGCATAGTGGGATTCAGCGCTGACCGCGGATGTTGGTAAATCATCGCAAACCGATCTTGCGGTGTGCCGAGTGAGCTGGCCGGCTGCTCATCCTCCACAAATGGCCCGGCCGAGGTAGCGCGCATGCCGGCGGGTAATAGTCCCATTACCGCAAGGGCCGTCAGCGTCTTACCCGAGCCAGACTCACCGACGAGCGCCACAATCCTACCGCTGGAAACGCTGAACGAGACATCTCTCACGATCGCTGCTCGGTCTGCCGTTCGTTCAATCGCGAGATCACGCACCATCAATCTAGCCACGAGCTCGCCCGCCGATCTGGCTGCTGGCGAAGTGGAACGCCATGACGCCGATCACCAGGAACGACCCTGGGAACAACGTCGTCCACCACTGGCCGGTCATGACGTCGGGGCTGCCATCGGAGATCATGACGCCCCACTCCGGGGTGGGCGGTCGAACACCTACCCCGATGAAGGCCAAGCCTGCGACCGTCAGCACGCTCCACCCAGCAACTAGTGCCAGCTGGGCGGCCGACGGGCCTAGCGAGTTCGGCAGCACATGCCGCAGTGCCACTCGCAGTTGCGAATTCCCTGCCAGCCTCGCGCCATCAACGTAGGTCATCAATCGCTGCTTCAGGACCTCTGATCTGGTCAGCCTGATGAACTGAGGGACATAGGCCACGGCAACCGCAGTGACGAGGATGACGGAGCTATCCCCCAGCGCGGTGACAAGTAACAGGGCGAGCACGAACCCGGGGAATGCCAAGACAACATCAGTCAATCGCATGGCCAACTCATCCACCCAGCCACCGAGGAATGCGGTGATCCCGCCGACCAGGGTGCCGACCACTGCCGCGATCAACGCGATTGTCACACCGAGAAGGATGTCTAGTCTCGCCGAGCAAACGGTACGGGCAAGGATGTCCCGACCGAACTTGTCGGTCCCGAACGGATGCTGCCAGCTAGGCGGACTGTACGCCGCTGCCGTGTTGGTGGCCAGCGGGTCCGGTACCAGCCATGGGCCCACAATGGCCATCAGCACGTACACGGCGAGAATCACCAGACCGATCATCGTGACAGTGCTGAGGCCTGAGAGTCTCCGCCTCGACGATCGACCGGTGGCGGCGGCTGTCTCATTGGGCGCCAGCCCGTCGGTTTCCCCGGGACCGGGCTGCCAGCTACGGTGCGGCATCACGACGTCATCGCCGGGCGCGCCGATTTCCGGACCCGGGGATCAAGTACGCCGTAGAGCAGGTCCACTACGACATTCAGTCCGACGTACAACACCGCCGTCAGGATGACGAAACCCTGTAGTGCCGCCAAGTCATGACTTTGAATGGCAGTGTACGCGTACCGTCCTACCCCCGGCCACGCGAAGATTATCTCCACGAGGATGTTACCACCGAGCAGATACCCGAATAGCAGACCGATCGATGTCAAGACCGGAATCATGGCGTTGCGTAGGCCGTCCCGAAGAAATATCTCCACCTTCCCGAGTTGCAGCCCACGGGCGGTGCGCACGAACTCGGACGCGAGTACTCCAGTCATGGCCATCCGAACCATCTTCAACACAGCCGCGGTGCCCCCGACGCTCAGGGTTATCACCGGTAACGCCAGTTGCTTCAAGGAATCTCCGAACGTCCCCCACTGCCCGGCAAGCAAGCTGTCAATTGTGTAGAACCCAGTAACCTGAGGCGGAGGCATGATCCCGGTGGGCAGCCGATCAATTGGCGGCGGGAACAGGCCGAGCTTGAAAAAGAACACATACGTCAGGACCAGTCCCAGCCAGAACACGGCCATTGAGGACCCGATCGACTCGTACACCCGGCAGGCGCCGTCGATGATGCCGCCAGGACGCAGCGCCGCAACACCTCCGAACAAGATGCCGCACATCGCGGAGACGACCACGGCATACACGGCCAGTTCCAAGGTCGCCGGCAGCCTCGACAACAGTTCCCCTGAAACGGGCATACTGGTCCGTACCGATGTACCGAGATCTCCGTGTATCAATCCATTCAAATAGCTGCCGAACTGCGCAAGCAGCGGTCGGTCGAGGCCGTACTGGTGGCGGATCTCATCTACATACGCCGGGTCACCGCTGCCGACCCCCCTGACCAGGGCGGCGTCGCCGGGGAGTACCCGCACGATGAAGAACACCAGCAGTACGACACCGACGACCGTCAGTGCGCCGGTTCCTACCCGAATCGCTAGGTACCTAGCCACCTATGCCTCTTCGCCGTTCCCGTTACTTACAGTTTGCCGGTTTCGTCAGCGACGCAAGTCCGAGAATCGCAGTGTTGCTCCGATCGATCCCCGTGATGCAGGACTTTGCCGCGACAGTCCGGGCGAGCGACCACAGTGGCACCGCTGGCACGTCGTCAAACAGAATCTGCTGTGCCTTGGAAGACAGCTCGTTGCGGGTCGCAGCGTCGCCCGTCTTTACACCCTGATCAACAAGTTTGTCCAATTCTGGATTACAGTACTGCTCATAGTTGATGGGGGAGTCACAGGTCGCCAGAAAGTGCATCTGGTAGAAGGGATCCTCACCCCAGGAATACCAGCCATATAGGTACATTTGCAGGGACTTGCTGCTCTCAGCCTGCACCATTGCTGCGTCAGATAATTGGTCGATGTCAAGAGTGATGCCGATCTTCTTAAGGCTCTCTTGAATCAGTACGGCAGCGTTCTGCTGCGACTCGTCGGATGCCTGGACCGACAGCTTCAGGTGAACGTCCTTCAGCCCGGACTGCTGCAGGTACTTTTCGGCCTGCGCGATATCGGTCTTGTACTGCGCGCCGATCGCCTTGTCGTGGGTTTCCATGGTAGAGGTCACCAGACCGCCAGCCGGCACCGTCAGTCCCTGCATGACGTTGCTGAGCAATTCGTCATACGGTACTGCGAACATGATGGCCTTCCGCAGGTCGGCATTCGCCAGATCACCTGACTTCTGGTTGAGGCCCATCATCATGACACCTGTCGTTGGCCGCTTGTAGATCTTGACGTTCGGGTCATCTTCCAGTTGCTTGATCGTCGACGGAGGCAGACCCCCGGCCACGTCGATGGCGCCGGAGCGGAGCAGGAGGGCCCGCTGATTGGGGTCGGGAATAGACTTTACGATCACCTGTGGGGCGCCGACCTTCGAAGCATTCCAATATGTGCCGTCGGCCTTCAGCGTCACCTGCTGATCGGGGTCGAACTGGCTAACGACGAACGGACCCGATCCAGTATCGTTGGTCGACAGGTACTTCATCGCCCACGGGTCGTCCGAGGTCTTGTGCTGTTCCATGACCGACTGTTCCATCGCCCCGTAGATCGGGAAAGTCAGGTACGTCAACACAAGTTGGGTGTTGTAGGCCGACGTGATCTGTAGCGTGCTCTTGTCGACGACCTTGATCTGATCTGGCGACGTGATGCCGATGAATGGCAAGCCGGACTTCACGTACCCGGGGCCCTGAATCGCGCGATCGAAGGTATATTTGTAGTCTTCAGCAGTCACCGCATTGCCGTCGGGGAACTTTAGATCGTCTCGAAGGGTAAATGTGATCTGCATGCCGCCTTCGGCCGTCTTGTCCACCTTGTAGGATTTGGCCGCCCGCGGCTCGAAGTCCGTCATGCTGCCGACCAGTAGTCCATCGCTATTCGGAGTGAACTTCTGCGCGAGTAGTGGGTCGTACAGGGCGTTCTTGATCGCGTCAGAGCTTCGCGTGGCCAGTTGGTGAGGATCGATGACGGTGACCGCGTCCTGAAGGGACACGACCACTGCGCTTCCCGAGCCTGCGCCGGTGGACGGCGTCGATTCTCCCGAGGTGCCCGTTCCGCTGCCCGCCGGTCCAGAAGTCCCTCCGGCCGTCGGTGCAGACGACGAACAGCTGGCGACCAGCAGCGACAGTGCGGCCGCGCCGGCGATCAGGGCTTTACGTGTCCTACTCACTGGCTTCTCCTATCAAGGACGTTCATTGTTGATGATCGCGTGACCATTCAGCGGTGAGTTACATTGATTTCCGTCAGTAGCGCAGCTACTTGGCTCAGGACGGTTTGGGGGTCGCAGGCGTGCAACGTGACTGAACTGGAACCGCTGTCGGTGAGGCGCCTGATACTCGCCGCGCATTCGGCCGGATCGCCACTGACGGTCAACATCTGACGCCACTCGTCTGGCATCCATGCCTCGAATTCTTCGTCGGTCATGTCGGCCCGCGACTGAATTTCGTCGGAAAGTCCCAGGAAGTCTGTCATTCGGGTCACGCGTCGGAGCCGCGCGGACAGCCGACGGCGGGCCTGCGCCCGCGCGACGGCACCATCCTCATGACAGGCAAACATGGCGAAAGTGACTAATGGCTTACCCTCCCCGCCGGATCCTCGCTGCTGCAAGAGCTGCCGTGCCCATCGGACGTAGTCAGGAGAGGCCAGCACCGACAAGATGACACCATCGGCACGTTCGGCCCCGAGGCGCAGCATATTGGGTCCAATCGCACCCAAATAGACCGGGAACGGGGCGCTGTCGTGCAGCCGAATGCTATCCGTGTGAAAGTGGCGGAACTGGCCGGTCGACAATTGATTTCCGGCGCCCAAGGCGCGCAACGCCTCGATGTACTCGGCAGTCGGCTCCAGAGGCCGGTGGTGGCCGATCCCCATCTGATCAAGCCACTTCGGCACGCCGGTTCCCACGCCGAGCCGGAAGCGGCCTGGAAAGGCCCGCGCCAGCGTTGCAGCCTCCATCGCCGCAAGGCTGGGATGTCTCGTGTAGATCGGCAGCACCCCTGTCCCAACGGCGATCGTCTGGGTCGCGGTGAGGGCGATGGTGGCTGCGGCGATTCCGCCTGTATAGAAGTAGTCTTCGGATGCCCAGAGCTCGCTGACGCCGAGATCCTCCATTTTCGCCGCGGTCTCGGCGATCGCGATCGGGTCGATGCCGCCACTGCCGAAGAGCACGCCGACGCGTGGAGAGACTGCGGCGTCATTCATGCTCGGGACCCTTCTGCCGTTGCATCGATCGGTTGCAGGGCGGCCTCGGGGAGCAACCCACTCGCCGACGCCGCCGTGATGAATTGCTTCAACTGCGGGTTCGACCGCACCACATCTGCGAGGTCGGCGGACGCGTCGAGGATGCGGCCGGCGCGGGCGCGCAACACCCCACGCCACAGGAGCGCCTCGGGATTGTCCCCCAGATGCTGAGCAGCTTGCTCCAGCAGGCTCTCGGCATTCTGCGCAAGCGCCTTCGCCTCGGTGGTGTCGCGGAGAGCGCCGCTGAGGAACAGCGCCTCCCCGATCAATTGATAGCCGCGCCATAGCTCGATCAGACGTCCCAGCTCTCCGATGGGGTCCTGGTGATCGTCGACGCGGAGGTCTACCACGGTGTCCATCCACGGCTGATTGGAGGGTGTCAGCTTGACAACCTTCAACACGCCCGACTGCATCCCGCGAACGTCACCGCCTGCGTCCTGCCCGGCTGTCAGAGCGGCCAGCAGTCGCTCGTGCAGGGGGCGCCCCGCGCTTGCGCGATATCCTTCGGAGATTCGTTCGATGACTGCTCCGGCCGCCAGCATGTTGCCAAGAACGATATGATCTTCGCCGATGTGCTGGCCGGCAGCGCCAACGCACGAACTTCCGGTGTGGACCTGGCCGGGCCCTGTAGCCGGCAGTATGCCGACCTGCCGCAGCTCGCTCGCGTCGTCCTCGCAAACCAAAGTGGCTAGCGCCTCGTCTGCGCTCGCTCCATCCTCCAGATAGGGGAGCCCGACATACCCGTACCGTGGCTCAATGAAGGATTGCGTCGCGATGGCTCCGACGCCAGGGCGGAGCCACGGAAGCGCCGTTCCCAGGGCAAAGTAATGGGATTGAGAGGCCAGCCCCAGAGTATCGGACTTCGCATCGCGAGCCACGATGGTGAAAGTCATTCGTTCGACGATCCGTCGGCCGATTGCGACTTGAACGAGCCTCCATAAGGCAGATACCCGAGCCCTCGTTCGTCGTAGGTGTCATCGAACGCCGGCCGCTGCGCATCGCCTCGGGCTCTCAGCGAGCCATGGAAGTGCCACATTCGCCACTCGGGGTTGCCGTGGCCATCGTCACGGCGATAGACCTCGGTCGCGCGGATGGGGTAGTACTTCAACTCGCCGTCGCCCTCGCGCTTCGCGTGCCAGAGTCCCTCTGCTACCACGTACCCCATATCTCCCGAGACGTCCAGGCGGAGCACCCAGCAGTCTGACGGCATCACGTCGAGCTTGTCCGAGTAGTACTCCCAAAGTCGGGTCTTCTCGTCGAGGTTATAATACGGATGGGTGTTCAAATTGAACATCAGGTATTGATCCCCGCCATCCGGGAAGACTGTGCGCATGGCAGGAATGTCTAACCCAATGTTCGACTGCCACCACAATTTGTGCAGTCGCAGTATCTCTTCCCGGTCGTCGCTCTGTTCTGACACGGTGGCGCCACCTCTCGAATACGATGGATTTACAGATCAAGAAAGCCGCAGATCAAGCCTTTCGCTGATTTTCTCATCGAGGCGTCATCTCTGGACGTCGGCAAGTTTGGTGACGTATTCGAGAATCGGCGCTGACCCAGGGATCGCACCAATTCCCCGGTCAGCAATCGTATCGCCGAAGGCGATACGCGGAACGTCCATAGTAAACTCGGGCCTCTTGGAAAAGTCGAACTGTAGGGCCGACGAGTGGAAGTGCCACATCCGCCACTCCGGATGGCCCTCACCATCGTCCCGGTGATAGATCTCGGTGCTGCGCGACGCGGTATTCACCCCGCCCTTAACACAGGTCGTTTCCGTAGCCAGCCATGCCATGTCACCGGACACTTTCATCTGCATGACGCGGACGGTCTGCGTGGTTCGAAATGGGAATCGCTCCTTGAGGTACGTCCAGAGCCGCTCCACTTCGTCGACGCCGAAGTATGCGAACGAGTTGAGGTTGAACATCAGGAAGTCCTTGCCTCCGGGAAAGCATCTCCGGAGTGCGGCGATGTCGAGGCCGACGTTCGCCTCCCACCAGGTCTTGCTGACGTGAACTATCCGGTCCCGGTCGTCGTCCACGCGCGGACTGCTCATGGCTGACAGTGCCCCTCTCCGGCCGGTACAAGACTGTAACTCGCTTACATTAGCCAATCCGCTGACGACCTGCGATGCGCCTCCAGGGCGGTCTCGGCACCGCCTGCACAGGCTGCTAACGCTCGGGCGAACAGCGTTGGAGACATGTAATCGTATTTCATGACGTCTGGCAAGACCTAGCGCGACGACGATGGGCCGCAGACGCGAGCCAACGCGTCCGACTCGGTGGTTCGGCACCACGGAGACCCGACCGCCGCGCCGCCACCGACGTACGATGCCGCTAGCGTCCATCAGGTCGGCGGTGCGTGGCCCATCGCTAGCGGCGCGGGCACGGCCAACGAGTGAAGACACGGAGTCGGAAGTGAAAACAGCCGATGCGCAATAGCGCCCGCGCCGCCGAGTTGCTGCAACAGTCAGTCGACTATCTGAAAAGGGAGGGTCTGCGTGGCTTCTCGCTGGCAGCGCTCGCGGAAGATCTCGGAACGAGCAGCCGCATGCTCATCTACCACCTAGGCCCGCGGGACGAGCTTCTGGCGAGCGTACAGGCCGCCATGCGTCGGGAACTGGTCAACGAGTGGAGTACCTCGCGCTTATCGCGACTCAGCGTTGCGCTCAAACAGACGTGGGACCACTATCGCAATCGAGTCCAGCATGCTCAAATCTTCTTTCACCTGGTGGCACGCTCGTTCGACGATCCGGTAACATTCACGGAAGCGTCAGCTGCCACCGTCTCATTCTGGCTCGACTTCTTCGAGGACGTTGCACTGCGCGAAGGCTACCCGGTCGGCGAGTCAAGGATCATGGCCCGTACTACTCTCGGCATGTTCAGAGGACTAGTCCTCGATCTGTCCATGACAAGAGATGAGGAACAGACTTCCCTGGCGATCGCACGTTGCGTCGACATGCTTGACTGCGTGTCGCCTACAACCAAGCTGGCCAGGTCGCAGGGGCCGGTGTAGTAACCGACCACCGGTCCGGCTCCGGCGCTACACGGGGCCAACGACCCGGCACGATCCCGACGCCGGATGATGATGCGTTCCGTCAATCCGAAGACCTGATTGGGCTCAACTTGGCGCGCTTCGCGTTCAGTTGCGTCCACGGCTGTGGTGTTTGACCTTCGCCCGACGTGCGACGGCCGAGCGCCGCCGGCAGGCCTAAGCCGCGCCGATCAGCGTGGTTGCCTCGTCCTATCTGCTCGGGTGTCCATCCGCAAGGTGGAGAAGCCGGTCGGCACCCTGGGGAGCGACAGGCTGTCCCAGTCGCATGTCTCCGCAATGGCCAAGGACCTCGACGCCCAGGCCGAGGCGTTCCACGCCAGTCCGCTGGACGCCCGCCCTTACACATTCGTCGCGAGGCCCGCGCACCGGTGCTCACAGTCCGCGAGGACGGTCGCACCGTGGGCGTGCACGCCCTGCTCGCCCTCGGCGTCAACGCCGACGGACACGCGAGATCCTCGGTCTGCACGTCACCTCCGCCGAGGACGGCGCCTCGACCCGCGGAGACGAGGGGCGACTAGGCCACTCGAACGCGCCCACGAGCTCAGAGGCAACCCCGCTCCAGCCCTGAACTGCTGTGACATTCCGATACCGGCGTGTCCATCGGCCACGAGGATCACGCTGATGACGAGGCTGACGTCAACCTCGGGGCAAACCCGCCCTTGCCCCAGCCATGAACTCAGGATTGCGATCCGCGACGGCACGCAGGACTGCGAGCCGGTCCTCGATGGTATGCCCGTAGGGTGCGACCGCCAGAGTCGTCACGCCGGCTGCTGCATATCGGGTCAGGCGTTCGGCAATGCGGTCGATGGGCCCGATGAGCGCCGTCGCGTCGACCAATTCCACCGGCACGGCATCAGCCGCCTGCTCGCGCTGCCCGGCCAGATACAGGTCCTGAATGCGCTGCGCGGCGCCGTCGAAGCCCATGCTGCGCGCCAGCCGGTTGTAGAAGTTCTGCTGGCGGCTGCCCATCCCGCCGAGATACAGCGCGACATACGGCGCCAGCGCGGCGCGCGCGTCCATCAGATCGTCCGTCAGCACCACCGGGACCGTGGCGACGACCTCGAAGCCGGCCATGGGGTTGTCGGGCGCCCCCTTGCCCATCGCCGCGCGCCCCTCGCGCACGCACTCGAGCAGGGTCGCGCCGTGCTCCGGCGAAAAGAACACCGCCAGCCAGCCATCGGCGATCTCGCCGGCGAGCCGCAGATTCCGCGCCCCCACGGCGGCCAAGTGGATCGGCAGGTCGGGACGCGGCGGGTGGCTGGACAGCCGCAGCGGTCGGCCGGGCCCGTCCGGCAGCGGCAGCGTGAAGTGCCGTCCTTCGTAGACGAGCGTCTCGCGCCGCAGGGCGGCCCGGACGATCTGGACGTATTCCCTGGTGCGGGACAACGGTGCGGCGAAGCGGACGCCGTGCCAGCCCTCACTCACCTGGGGCCCGGACACTCCCAATCCGAGAGTGAAACGGCCGCCGGACAACGTGTCCAGAGTCGCTGCTGTCATCGCGGTCATCGCCGGCGTTCGCCCCGGAATCTGCATGACGGCCGCGCCCAGGCCGATCCGCTGGGTGTGTGCGGCAAGCCAGGCGAGGACGGTGGGAGCGTCCGAACCGTAGGCCTCCGAGACCCATGCCGAGGCGTAACCCAGACGGTCCGCCGCCGCGGCGACCGCCGCATATTCGGATAGCCCCATCCCGGAATAGCCACAGGCGACAGCCAGTTCCATGTCCCGTCTCACCGACCCCGCATGGTGCCGCCCGGCCACACGTCGACCAGCGTGGTCGGCCCGCCCTGCAGTATCGCCTCGCCGAGGTCGCGGACCTGCCGTGCCTGGTCGACGGTCAGGTAAGTCGCCGGCGACGTCCCCACCACGCGGGCAAGAAGCAGGCAACCCACGTGGTCCAGAGTCCGCGATTCGCTCGGCATCGATTCGCCCGCGCCAGAGCGGGTCTCGAGGTATGCCTCAAGAAACGACCGCGCGCACTGGAACAGGTCCGCACCGGACCCGGGACGATGGATCGCCTTCATGATCAGATGGTGCAGCATGAAGGCAAGATCGAAGGTCGGGTCGCCCCAGTGGCAGACCTCGAAGTCGATCACCCAGGATCGTCCGTCGCCGAAGACCAGGATGTTCTTCGGCGAGAAGTCGCCGTGCACCAGAGCGGTGCGTGCCCGCCCCAGGTCGTCGACGAGCGCCTGGATCCGCGTCGCCAGCCGCGGCAGCGCCCCGGCCACCGCCAGGTGAAACGGCTCGACACGAAGCTCGCGGAACCAGGTGAGCGACCCGAACTCCTCCCGGTACGCGGCGCCGGACGCTCCGTGCCATCGGCCGAGCATCGCGCCGAGTGCCCGAGCCACCGCCGGTTCGACCTGCCCGTTCAGGAGTAACTCCTTCCAGGACCGCGATTCCGCCGGGGCGCCCGTCATCGTGACCACGCACCGCTCGTCATCGACATCGAGCACGCGGGGCGATGAGTCCGGTCCGACGACGACGCCGAACACCTCCAGGCCTCGCGCTTCCACCAGCGCACGCCGGGGGTCCGAGATCCACGGAGCGTCGGTCCGCAGACGTTCCAGCGCCTGCTTGACCACCACCCTCGCGCCGCCCGAATCGACCAGGAAGGTATGCCCGCTCACCCCACCGGAGCACGCGGTGACCACCGACCCGGGGCCCACCGGAATCCGGCCGCGACGTTCGAGATAGCCAATGATATCGGGGATTTCAAGCTGCAGCACGGTGCTCCTCCCGCCCGTCGCGTAGACTCGCAGGGCACAGGATCAGCGCGGCGACCGCCACCACCAGGGCAACGACGACGAGCGCGACTTCCAGGCTCGCCGCATCGACGACGCCGCCGTCAACGAAGGCGGCCACCGGCCGCGCCCCGACGAAGAGCACCAGCCATACGGCCATCACGCTCCCCCGCAGCGCAGTTGGCGTGTGCCGTTGCACATGAGTGGTATAGGCCAGGTACGCCAGCATCATTCCCAGCCCGGCGACAGCGAAGCACACCAGATCCAGCGGATACAACCCCCAGACCACCATCACCACCATGCTTGCCGCGATAGTCACCAGTCCGGCACGGCAGACGTGGGCGAGCCGCGCCCGGCGAGCAAGCCAGGCGAACAGAGCCAGGCCGAGCGCCGCCCCGGTTCCATACGCGGAGACGAGGGCGCCGACGTTGTTCGCTGCGGCGGATCTGGCATGGGAGACGACCGGGGCGAGCGTGGCGGACAGGTCCGTGCTGAACCCGACGGCGAACATTCCGGCGAGTGCTCGGGTGGAGGTGCGATCCGCACGCAGATGCCGCAGCACGGTCGCCGCCGGAACGGCGCCGTGCCACGATGTCCGCGAGATCGGCCGGGTTGGCAGGAATGGCCGCATCATCGCGATGTGCGCCACGCATAGCCCGGCGGCGAGCGCCATCGCAGCCGTGGCCGACCACCAAACGGCAACCGCGGCACCCAGAACAGGACCGATGACCCGCCCGACCACCATCGGAACACTGTTGACCGAGACCACACCGGCGAGTCGGGGCCGATCCGCGATGGCGGTGACCAGTGCCTCCATGGCCGGGCCGCTGATCGCCAGGCCCAGCCCGACCAGCAGTGAGGCCAGCACCAGGACCGCATAGGGCGGTGACGAATCGGCGAGCCCGGCCGCCAATCCGACGACGACGCATCCAGCAGCCAGCAGCCCGCGCCCGATCATCACGGCGTAGACCGCCAGGCCCCCGTCTGCCAACCGACCCCCCACCGGCGCGACCAGCAATTGCGGGGTGAACATGGCGGCGGTGACGACGCCGACACCGACGCCGGATCGGCTCACGTCGAAGGCGAGTACCAGCGCAATGGCGGTGTAGACCCAGATACCCAACGATGAGAGGGTCTTGCCGAGAATGAACAGCCCGAGCCGCGACCCGGACCCACTCCGGCCCTCGGTGCGCGCCGTGGCGGTCGGTCGCCAGCCGCCGTCCGCCGTCACGCCGGGCCCTTGGCTGCCACCCCGCGGTCGAAGACGACGACGCCGCCGTCCCTGCTCACCCGGAACCAGGCCCGCCGCCCGTCGCGCCAGACGTCCACCCTGAGCGTCTCGCCCGGCCAGACCGGGCTGGTGAACCTACCGCGGAGCGACTCCAGACGCTCACCGTCACCGACGAACTCACGAAGCAGGGCGCGCCCTGCGAGACCGAAGGTGCACAGGCCATGCAGGATCGGCCGGTCGAACCCGGCGGCACCGGCCACGGCGGGATCCGCGTGGATCGGATTGAGGTCGCCGCTGAGCCGGTAAAGCAGCGCCTGGGACGGGGCAGTCGCCAGGCGCAGGACGGCATCGGGTTCGCGCTGCGGTCGATCATCGGGCTCTCGCTGGGGGCGCTCGCCGCCAAAGCCGCCCTCTCCACGGATGAAGAACTCCGAGGTGGCCAACCCATACAACACACCCGAGGGCGCCTCGAGCCTGGTCTGGCTGCAGACGAGCGCGCCGTTCCCCAGGTCGTGTATCGCCGTGACGGTCATAGTCCGGTTGAGAGTTCCGCGAACCGGCAGCGGGCGCACGATCTGCACTCCCTGCCCGGCGTGCAGCAACGCGGTTCGATCGAACGGCCCAATCTCCGGCACCTTCGCCCCGAACAGCGACACGTAGGTGGGAAGCACCCGCTGTGACCCACCGATCCCCTGCTCGGTGGTGTATTCGAGTTCATCGCACGGATCCGCGTAGCCGGCACCGACGCCGAGCGCGTAGATGATCGGATCGCGGGACTCCCAGGAAACCGGCGGGGTCTGTTGCGGACGGCCGATCACGTCCAGGTCCAGCGGCATATGCGACTCCTCCCTGTCGGGTCGCTACGAGACGGCGGTGAACGGGCTATTCGAAGTGCCCGGCCATGGGCTCGAGTCCGGGCCAGCGGATGCGGGTTTCACTCTGGAACACGTCGTTGAGGTCGGCGTACTCGACCACGTACATGTACCGCAACGAGCGGTGCGCGAACAACCAAACCCCATCCAGCTTGACGTAGGTGTCCTGGACACGGTACGCCGCACGCCGTAGTTCACCGTGCTCGCCGAGTTCGGCCGTTCCGGTTTGGATTCCCGACGCCGAATCGGCCCCCAGTTCCTTGATCACGTGCACGCTCGGCAGATGCCGAGTCGGGTGGTACCTGTTCACCATCCCGGTGTAGAACTCACGCAGGTCCTGGTGGCCCTGGATGGTCTTTTGAATGCGCTCGAAGATGCCGTCCGGGGTGTACAACGAGACGAGTTCGTCGACGTCTTTCATGTCGACCGCCAGGGCGTACCGGTGGATCAGATCCTTGATGTCCAACCGGGCCTTGAGTTCAAGCAGTTCCGATTCCACGATGGTGCATTCCTTTCCTCGACGGTGTCGTGATGGTGACGATCAGATCCGCGCGACGCAGTGGGCTACTCGCCGGCTCCGTTGCGCCAGTCGTAGACGTGCCCACCAGCGACCGTCACGGCCACCCGGCGCAGCGCCTGCGGATCGACGAACGGATCGCCGTCCACACAGATGATGTCGGCCCGCGAGCCCGTTGCGATCTCCCCCACGTCGGTCAGCCCGAGACGCTCCGCATTGCCCTTGGTGGCCTCGCGCAGGACCGTCCGCAGATCGATACCCATCTCGTGGTGCAGGAACAGCATCTCATCGACGATCGCGGACGCAGGGGTGAGCGTTCCGGAGTCGCTTCCGACGGCCCACCGCACCCCGGCATCCAAAGCAAGGCGAAACCCCTCGACCTTCCGCTCGAGAATCCGCTGGGACGCCTCTCGCAGGTCATCCGGTCCGTCGTCACCCGAGGTCATGGAGTAGACCGAGAAGGTTGGAGTCACCGTGACCCCGCGCTCGGCCAGCAGATCGGCGGTCTCCTGATCGATGAAAGAGCCATGTTCGATGTACCGGGCACCGGCACGGACCGCGCGCTGGATTGCGGCCGCCGGGTGGGCATGGGCGGCAAGATAGGTGCCATACGATTCCGCCTCCTCAGCCGCGGCAGTGAGCTCCGCAGATGAGTACTGCACGCGGGTATCCGTCCCCGGCACCAGGACGCCGCCGCTGCACATGATCTTCACGAAGTCCGCACCCCGGAGCAACTGCTGCCGGGCGGCACGCCGAACCTCCGCTGGCCCATCCGCGGTCACCCCCCGTGGATGGCCGTGGCCGCCGGTCATGGAGATGAATCCCGCGGCGCAGAACATGCGCGGTCCGTCCACCACACCGCTGCGAATGGCGGCACGCAGCTCCACGTCCAGCGCCCGGAAGCTCCCGGTGTCGCGCACCGTGGTGATGCCTGCACGGAGCGCGGACCTGGCCTGCCGCACCGAACGAAACGCAGCGAGCGCGGCCGAGTCGTGCTCCATGAATCGGTAATGGGTCAGATGGGTGTGGAAGTCAATCAGGCCGGGAAAGAGAAACGTTCCGGTGACGTCGACGACCTCGCCATCCCGATGGATACCGGCCGGCCCGATCGCGACGATGCGGCCATCGTCGACAACCACGTCACACGATGACTGCTCGGCACCGGCCAGCTGCGCGCCGGTCAGGATGGTTTTCATCGGATCTCCTTCTGGTCTGGGTCTGGCCCGGCCGGGCGGCCGGTCACAGCGCGTTGGACAGAATCAGGGAGCCGGCGGCCATGAACATCCCGCCCACCCCTTGGACGAAACTCGTCGTCACGCCGGGAACCTGGGCGGCGGCCTCGCCGCGCAGTTGGCGCACCCCTTCGAGAATGGCGAACATGCCGTACATCCCGGTGTGGGTGTAGGACAGGCCGCCACCGTTGGTGTTCATCGGTAGCCGGCCGCCGGGCGCGGTGTTCCGGTCCTCGATGAAGCCGGCCGCCTCGCCGCGGCCGACGAACCCAAGATCCTGCAGTGCATAGAGCGGCACGTGCGCAAAGGCGTCGTAGATCATCAGATGATCGATATCCGCGGGGCGGAGACCGGCCTCCCGGAAGGCCGCCGCCGATGCCACCCGGAAGGCCCGGGACGAGGTGAAGTCGGCCATCTGCGAGACGATCGGGTGCTCGGCGGACTCGCCCGTGCCCAGGACGTACACCGGGGTCGTCGGGGATGCAGACACCCGGTCGCTCGAGGTCACGACAAGCGCCCCGCCGCCGTCGGTCACGACGCAGCACTCCGGCTTATGGAATGGATAGGCCACCAGCGGAGAGTTGAGCACGTCGCTGACGGTGAGGAGTTCTCGCCGAAGTGCCCTGGGATTGCGGCTCGACCATTCTCGTTGCACCGTGACCACCGTGGCCAGTTGCTCGTGGCTGACCCCGAACTCCTTCATGAATCGCAGGGCAGGGACGGTGAACATGGAGTAGAAGGGCCCCACCCCGTAGAGCTGCTCGAACTGCCCACGTGGGGTGAATGAATCGGTGCGGAACGGGGCATGCGCGTTCCGGGACCGGCCCGATTCACCGTGCACGATCAACACCGTGGTGGCCTGCCCGGCCGCGATCGCAGCGCAGGCATGACGGACATGAAGCATGTAGGAGCATCCACCGACGCTGGTGGTATCGACCCACTGCGGAACGATGCCGAGGTCGTGCGCGACGTCCACAGCGAACCGTCCCGTCGACGCGATACCGTCGATGGCATCGATGGTCAACCCGGCGTCGCGGATAGCATTCACCGCGGCCTCGGTATGCAGCCGGAGCGTGGTGTGATCCGGCAAGTGCCCGAGGCCGTCCGTCTCCGCCGCGCCAACGATCGCGCACTTCCCCGAAATCCCCGCCATCACAGCGACCCCCCTCGTGGCCGAAACACCGGAACTGCCCAGTCACCTCGCGGCTCGAAAGCAACCTCGAGATCCATATCCAGCGCCAATCGGTCGGGATCGGGCTCGACGTCGATCAGGTTCGTCATCATTCGGGGCCCCTCGTCCAGCTCCACCACCGCAATGATGTTCGGACCGGGCCCAAAGGCGGGCGGCGGCCGGTGATCGATGATGTACGAGAACAGCCGCCCGCGACCCGAGGCCCGGAACCACTCGGTATCGCCACCAGTCACGAACGGCGAGTACCGCCGCGGATAGAAGAAGGCCCGGCCCGTCGTCATGCACCGCTGGAGCCACAGCTCCCCCCGGCGGGCTCCTTCCCAATATCTCGCGGTCTCGTCGGTCGGCTCCGGTGCCGGCTTCGCTGACGTCATTCGATCTTCTCCTCCTGGATGTCCGTGCGCGGCGCTCATCGTCACCGATACGGCTCAAGAACCACCGGCACGTAGGGCTCGCCCTGGCGGACGCGGCCGCCCGCGACCAGCCCGTCGATCTCGTCGCGACTCAGTCCGGCCTCGCCCAGAATGTCGGCGGACTGCTCTCCGATGCCGGGCACTACGCCCGGCGCCCTGGTCCGTTGCCCGGTGATCGCCGCCACGTGACTCGCCGTGTAGAACGGCCGCTCGACACCGGGCGGGTGGACCAGGTGGGCCAACGGCACCGCCATATAGCGCTCGTTGAGCACGGCCTGCCTGGCATTGTCGGCGTGCAGCACCCGCACCGGTGTGCCGGCGAACGCATCGACGACATCGTCGACAGTCCGCTCCCGGATCCAACCAGCCAGGGACTCGGTCGCCGCGCGGTCGTCACCGTCGACTCCGGCACGACGCCGGACGGTGCCCGGCGACGCAGAACCGTCAAGCCGCAGCCAGCCGTCCGCCGCGAGGTAGTACCGGCGCCATGGAGAACGGCCCGGATAGTCTCGCCCGCCCCGGGGCGGCGGCGGCCGGCCCGGGTAGCGCAGCAGTGAGTCAAGCTGGAGGTAGGCGCTGGCTCCGGCCAGCGAGCATTCGACGTGCTGGCCGATACCGGTGCGCTGCTGGTGGAACACCGCCAGTACCGTCGCCAGGGCAGCCAGCACCGCGCCACAGGTGTCGTTGACTGCCAACGACATTACGACCGGCTCGGCGTCACCACCTTGCGCCTCCTGCATGCCGCTGAGTGCCCCCAAAACCGGGTCGAAACCGGGCCTCGAAGCCAACGGGCCGCTTTCGCCGAATCCCGTCAGCGAGGTCGTGACGATGTCCGGCTTGGCCGCGCGCAGCGCGTCGTCGTCGGCACCGATACTCCGAAGGAAACCGGGACGGAAATTGTCGATGACGACGTCCAGCGTTTCGGCCAGACGTATCAGCGCAGCCAGCCCCTCGGGCGTCCGGAGATCGACGGCCAGACTGCGAACCCCCTCGCTGAATTGGAAGCCATAGCGGCGCCAGGGATCCCCCGCCGGCGGCTCGACCTTGATGACGTCGGCACCCATCAGGTGCAGCAGACGGGCCGTCTGCGGCCCCGCGACGAACGATCCCAGGATCGCCACCCGCAGGCCACCGAGCGGCCCGGCAGGATCGACGTCGCCGCGGGACCGTTCACCGGGCCCGGCGATTCTCGACCGGTCGACCTCCGGCCCGGACGAGCCCAATTCGGGCGCCGCGCCCGGATCCGGTTCCGGCGCCGCCGGAAGCCGGAAGAATCGGCGCGGCATCTCCACGCTGCCCAGCACGGGGTGACGAACGACAACGCGACCGCAGCTGGCCTCGAACTGCGGGTGATCCCACCATTCCCGGCAGGTCTGAACCGGCGCCACCGGCACATCGACGGACTCGAAGAGGCGCAGCCATTCGGTCGATGCCCGAGCGCGAAACCGCTCGGCCAAGCGCGCCCGAACCCACCGCCGGTTCACCGGGCTGTATAGCCCATCGGTGTCCCCACCGATGCGTGGGTCGTCGAGCAGCGTCTCGTCCTCCAGTACCGCAAGGGCACGCCGCATAAACTTGTCACTGAGTGCCCCGAGGAAAATCCAGCGACCGTCGGCGGCCTGGTAATTGGTGTACAGCGGATGGGCACCGCCCGCGCCCAGGTCACGCTTGCGCACGGCAGTCGTCGGATCGAACACCAACAGTTGCGGAGCGAAGGCCACGAACGCGTGCGCGCCCGACACTGTCATGCTCCGGCCCCGGCCGGACAGGTCCGTCTCCCGGAGCCCACACACTGCGGCGAGCGCTCCCAGCGCACCCTGCACATAGAGCAGGTGCGGCTCCACGATCTCGACCGGAACCCCCTCGAACGAGCACTGGTTGATCGCCATGCCCAGCGCGGCCGACAGGGCCTCGCCGTCCTCGGGCCAGCGGTCATTCTCGTCGACGTACGGCGGCATCATGACGAGGGTCATGCCCGGGTTGTCCGCACCGACAGACTCCTGGTCCAGGCCAAGTGACCGCCACAGATCCAGGTCGGCGACCAGGCATACGTCGCATGCCGCGAGCATCTCCCTCACCCGGGCTCTGTCGTGCTCGCTGGCCGCGTCGACGACGACGCTCTCCTTCCCGCGGTTGAGAACCTGGAAAACGGGTGCGGACCGCAGCGGCGATCCTTCCGGCGGCTCGAGCTTCAGGACGCGAGCACCGTAGTCGGCCAGCAGCATCCCGGCAGCCGATCCGGCGACGCCGCCGCCGAACTCCACCACCAGGACGCCGTCGAGCACCGGGCGGGCCGCCACTGATCCAGAGCGCAGCGGTGCAGACATCACGCAACCCTCCCGGCATCGGCTACCACACCGCTGGCGAGCAGGGCTGTTCCGTCCAGGGCAAGCCATTCGGCCAGCACCTCCAGGGTCGCGGCTCCCGGCCGCCCGGACGGCCGGAGGGGCACCTGCGCCGCCCGGTCAAATCGCAGTGGAGGTCTCGGCTGCCGCACCCCGTCGACCTCGACGAACGAATTCAATGCCCGTGCCTGCGGATCAGCACTCCATTCCGGCAACGACAACACCGGAGCAGCACACGCATCGCGGCCGTCCAGCAGTTCCGTCCACTCGGCGAGCGAGCGCGTCGCCACCCGTTCGGCAATCAGGCGGCGCAACTCGGGCCATTGCTCGACATCGTCCCGGTCGCCGGCCCATTCCAAACCCAGCACGGACAGCAGCTGGTCGAAAAACTGCGGCTCCAGCGCGCCAACGGACAGCCACCGCCCATCGGCAGTCCGGTACACATCGTAGAAGGGGGCACCCGAATCCAATAGATTGGTTCCGGGCTCCGCCCGCCATTCCCCGGCGGCGGCCATTCCATGGATCATCGCCGCCATCAGGCCGGCACCCTCGACCATCGCAAGGTCGACCGTGTCTCCTTCACCGGTGCGCTCTCGCGCCAATAACGCCGACAGCACGCCGCACACCGCGAGGACACCGCCCCCGGCCAGGTCCGCCACGATGTTGAGCGGAATGGCCGGCGGCCCACCGGCCCGTCCAAGCAGCCCGAGAACGCCGTTCCGAGCGAGGTAGTTGATATCGTGCCCGGGCAGCGCGGCCAGCGGCCCCTGCCTCCCCCATCCGGTCACCCGGGCGTACACCACCTTCGGGTTGCGCCCCCGCACCTCGGCAGGTCCGATCCCGAGCCGCTCGACCGTTCCGGGCCGGAAACCCTCCAGCACCACGTCGGCCGAGGCCGCCAGATCACGGGCGACCGCGGCGCCGTCCGGATGCGCCAGATCCAGCGCAACCGAGCGGGTACCCCGGTTGAGCACCTTGAACCTTGCTGCCCGTTGCGCGGCAGCCGACGTCGCGGTACCGACCCGGTCGATCCGCACGGTGTCCGCGCCCAGGTCGCTGAGCATCATGGTGGCGAACGGAACGGGGCCAAGTCCGCCAAGGTTCAGCACTCGAATTCCGGCCAAGGGCGACGCAGTCATGAGCACACGCCGGCACTGGATCGCCAGCCCAGCTCCGCGGCCAGGTCATCCAGCGGGGCATGGTCTCCGCCGAGCAGGAGCGAGGACGACAGCGCCCGGCGGAGATACAGATGAGCATCGTGCTCCCATGTGAAACCGAGCCCGCCGTGAACGTGCAGCATCGCGCTGGCAATGTCGCGATACTGCCGTCCAACCGTCGCCGCAACGACCAGGGCATCGACGCGGTGCCTCGGCTCGCCGACCGACGCCACCGCGCTGGACACCGTCGCCCGAGCGAGTTCTGCCTTGACCCGCATCTGCGCGCAGGCATGCTTGATCGCTTGGAACGACCCGATGGCCCGCCCGAACTGGTACCGGTCGCGTGCGTAGCTCGCGGCCATCTTCACGCATCGATCGATGCCGCCCAGCATCTCGGCGCCGAGCGCCACCCAGGCTGCCGTTCGGACGCCGTCGAGCACATCCTGCACGGACTCGCACGGCAGTTCTCTGGCGGCAGCATCGACGAGCCGCAGGAAGCTCAGGGGCCTGGTCAGGTCGGCGCCGTCGGCTCGTTGGACCCGGACGCCAGGATCGTCAGCGTCGACGAGAAACAACTTCACCTGGCCGTCGATCGTCGCCGACACGACAAACGACCGCGCCTCGGATCCGGCGAGGACGAAGGACTTGACGCCGGTGACCTCGAAGCGGTCCGCCACCTGGGCGGCCGAAGTGGACGGCGTGGGGATGACCCACTCCGGGTCGCTCCCCTCGGCCAACGCCACGGTAATCACGTCGCCACGGGCGATCCGTTCCAGGTACACGGTACGAGCCCCGCCGGGCGCGGCGCGCAGCAGCAGTTCGGTGGCAAACACACAGCTGGCCAGGTAGGGGACGGGCGCAAGCGCAGCGCCGAGTTCCTCGAGCGCCGCGGCTTGGACGGCAGCATCGCCGCCATCGCCGCCGAACTCTGTGGGCAGGCACGACGCTGCTAGGCCCATTTCGTCGTTGCACGCACGCCACAGTGTGTCCTCAGCAGGAGCATCCTCACCCTGAGCATCGGCGCCCGGGTGTTCGACCCACAGGCGGGAACGAACATAGTCACGCGTGCAGTTCTGGCTCAAGAACTGCGACAGCGACGTCTTGAACTCCGCCACAATGTCACTTTGCAACACAAGGATTCCTCGTCATCTGCCATTCGTTCGATCCGATTCGACGCGGCCGACACCGGCACCGGCGCTGCCCAGCAATGGGCACCGACCGGAGCGTGCGGCGGTCGCGGGACTAGGCCATACCGTCCGATCGCGGCTCCGTAGGCTCGTCCTTCGCGTATTCCGCGACCCACTGCTGTATCGCCGTCAGGGTGCGATTGATGTGAATCTTCAGGAACATGTACGCATCCGACGCCGCCCGGCGCTGGATGGCGTCGAGTATCAGTCTGTGCTCCATGTTCGTGATCTCGTGCGAACTGACGATGAGCCAGTACCGATTCCGTCCGAGAACCGTGACATTCCACAGCCCGTCCAGCAGCTCACGGAACTGTCGCGGGTGCGTCAGCGCTCGCGCTTCGAAATGGAACTGTCGATCCAGTTGTTCGAACCGCTTACTTTGACTGACCGGCAGGCTTTCCATCTCCTCACAGTAGGAGGCAAGTCGCCCGGTTAACGCTTCGATCTCCGTGTCGCTCAGGCGCTCAACGCAGTCGGCCAGGGCAATGGGGTCCAGCTTCTCGCGAAGGCGGTAGATCTCCACCAGGGCTGACGGATCCACCGCAACCACTTCGGCGCCAGTGTTCGGAATGAGCCTGACCAGGCCCTCTCGGTCCAACTGCCGGAGTGCCTCACGCACAGGCGATCTACTCAAAGACAGCTCGTCGGCCAGCTGCTCTTGGGAGATCTTGTCGGCTGGACCGTAACGGCCTTCCAGGATCGCCTCCCGGAGAACCCGTAGGGCGTATTCGCCGCTGCGCCCTCGCTTGCCGAGCCGCTCCGCCGCCTCCTCTGTCGCCCGCCCGTTGCTCCCGCGCCCGCTCATCGTCCCTGCACCCCTGCCCCGCCCGTCACCATTGAGTCACGATCCAACAGCGGCGCCGCCCCACCTGAATCTGCCCGATGAGTCTGCCGCTGTCGCCGAGACCGACCACGCTTGCCATCGTCGGCCTTCGCGGTCACGGTCGGCTGGGACGTGCGGGCCGCCCAGGAGAAATTCCGCTCGATTGCCAACAGCGCGAGGAACGTAGTAGCCGCCATCGCGACGATGAACACCAACACCGCGAACAGCTCGGCGGTCCGCATCGACGAGTTGTACAGGATGAGGAGATACCCCAGACCTCGCTGGGCGCCGACCCATTCCGCGACTACCGCGCCGATCACAGAGACCGTCAGGGCCAGCTTCATGCCGGCGAAAATGTTCGGGATGGCCGCCGGGATCCGCACATGCAGGTACACCTGAGCCGGCGTTGCGCTCACCGTTCGCATCAGGTCCAGGAGCTTACGGTTCGTGTTGTCGAATCCGGTGATGGTATTGATCAGCACCGGGAAGAAGGCCAGCAGCGCGACGATCCCGATCTTCGGCAGCGTCCCGATTCCGAACCATAGAATCAGCAGCGGCGCGATGGCAATCTTCGGAATGGTCTGCGAGGCAACGACCAGCGGGTACACCGACGACCGCAGGCCCGGCATCACCGTCATGAACACCGCCAGCACCAATCCCACGATCGTTCCCAGCAGAAAGCCGAACCAGAACTCGACGGCGGTCGTCATGAAGTGGGACACGAGCGTCGAAAAGTTGTCGACGACCGCCTCGCCGACCATGACCGGAGAGGGAAGCACGTAGGGAGCAGGCTTGAACACCATGACAAAGACTTGCCAGGCGGCGATGAGCCCCACGAAAGTAAGGATTGGCGGAATCGCCAGCATCCTCTTGGAAGCTCGACCCATCATGCTCACCCTCTCCGGTCGCGTATTCGAAACTGTTCGATCAGACTTCTATATCAACCGTCAGAAGTCCTGAGAGTCCTTGGGCAGATAGTCGTTGGTGAAGCTACCCGAGAAGTCGACTTCCTTCTTGATGATTTCACCATCGAAGAGCATCTTCTGCAGGGTCGCCCAGCCGGCAGGGTCGACCCAACCCCATCCGTGCGCCTCAGTGGACGGGCTGTGCCACAGAGTGTGCGCATTGGTGACCCCGCTAACGATGCCCTGCAGGTCCGCTTCGCTTCCGCCCGCTTCCTTGCGGAGGCGCTGCATCAGCTTGATCGAGGCGTCCACATCCGCTCCCGCATCCTTGACGCCTCGGAAGGTTGCCTCCAGAAACTTGCGTACCGCTTCGGGGTTCTTCTTCAAGAAGTCCTGGTTCGCCACGATGCTGGTGCCTGGAATCGGCTGCTTGTCGGTGGAGAACGGGATGAACTCGGCAGGCTTGTGGGAGGCGGCCTCGACCTGGCCGACATGGCCGGTGATCTGGCCCGTGCAAGCATCGCTCTGGCCAGCGACCATCAGCGTGCACTTGGCCGTTGCGTCGACAAAGCTCAGCGTCACCTTGTCCTTGATCCCGATCTGATCAAGCAGGCCGGTTAGAACTGCGTTATCCGGCCCGGCGGCCGCGGTGCTCACCGTCTTGCCAGAGAGATCAGCCAACGAGTTGATCCCGTTCTCCTTGAGGGTGACGATGCCCATGGGACTGTTCTGCAGTGGGGTCGCCACCACGGTCATCGGCACCCCCTGGGACATGGCGATCAAGATCGAGCTGGGGTCGACGTCGGCCAGGTCGACGTTCCCGGTGCCGATCGCCTGAGCCGCCAGGTTGGAGCCCTGGAGCCACGTGAATTCGACATCGAGCCCGGCGTCCTCGTAGTAGCCCTTCTCCCGGGCAGTCATGTAGTAGTCCGCACCGGCGCTAGGAGTGATCCAGTTCATGGCGACCGTCATTTTAGTCAGCGGTTGCGTATCCGATGGCTTCGCCTCACTGGTGGTGGAACCCGCCGCCGGAGTGCTGCTCGCAGTACTGCCCTCGGTACTGCCCTTCGCACTACTCTTGACGACGTCGCCGGTCGACCCGGTTCCCGTCGAACTGCCACAGCCGGCGAGAACGATCCCGCACAGCGCGGTCACGAGCGCGACGCGCCCGATCGAGCCCGGGCGAGCCGTAGGGATTCGCTTCTTCATAGCAACCACACGCCCTTTCGTTTGCTTACAACAGGTTTAGCGGGTTCCCGATCGGAAACCCGGTCGACGAGCATGGCCCGGTGATTCGTCAGCCGCGCATGACGCGGTTGAGCTTCTCGACCATGCCCGTCATCTCGGTGGTAAACCGCATCTCCTGGGTGCGGGGTCGTGGGAGATCAATGGAAATGGTGTCGACGATCCAGCCGGGATTGGGCCGCATGACCGCGACCTTGTCGGAGAGAAAGACCGCTTCCTCCAGGCTGTGCGTGATAAAGACCACCGTCTTCTGCTCCTCAGACCAGATCCGCAGCAGCTCTTCGTTCATCTGGTGGCGGCGGATCTCGTCGAGCGCGCCAAAGGGCTCGTCCATCAAGAGGATCGTCGGGTCCAATGCCAACGCTCTGGCGATCGAGGCGCGCTGCTGCATGCCGCCGGAGAGTTCGTGCGGGTAGCGATCCAGCGCGTTCTCGATTCCGACGAGCCTGGCCAGATCGACGATCAACTGACGATCCGCAGGCTTCTTGCTTACCTCTCGCAGGAAGGCGATGTTCCGTCGGACGGTCTTCCAGGGCAGCAGCGTGCTCTCCTGAAGGATGTACCCGATCTCGTGCCGTTTGCGGAGCACCTCCGGCGCCGCCCCACCAATACTCACGTCTCCGGCGGTCGGCTGCATCAGTCCGGCGAGCACCTGCAGGAGGGTGGTCTTGCCGCACCCGGACGCACCGACGATGCTGACGAACTGTCCCTTGTCGATGGCGAGAGACGCATTCGACAGCGCCGTGGTCTCGGTGCCGTCCACCCCCACATAGGTGAGGCTCACGCCGCGGATATCGATGAACGCGGCCTCGTTGGGCACGACACCCACCCCCGTCGCGTTCGCCGTCTGATCAGACTCGGGCACGGCCGAGACCCACTTCCGCCGCGGCAGGCGGCCGGCAGCCCCGCTCGACATGCTCGACTTCAGGGTCATGACAACTACCGCGCTGCGCTGGGTTGACCATTGTTGGATCCAATCATCGAGGTCGCTGCGGTGTCAAGAGCTCGGTCAGGACCACTTCCCGACGGTGTAGGACGTCGCTTTTGCGACCGCGTCCCCGACCGTAAGCCCTCGCGTCCGTCACCAACTCTGGCCCTGCCCAGTGACTTGTCGCCAACCCAGGGGCCTACAGTTCCCGGCCGTCCACCCCTTGACGAGACGACCCTGAGTTGATTGGATCCTATCTTGGTTGGATCCAGCTGCGGGCCGCTCGACCTTCCCGCCGCGTAACTTCTGGAGGCCAGAAAATGACAGTCGTTCACCCATGGGACTACTCAGACACCTACGCCTACCTAGAGAAGCTCCGCTCGGGGTTCGGACCGGTGATCATCACTGCAGCAATCAGCGGCGGGGTGCAGGGCAAGGAGGCCAATCCCGCGCTGCCGGAAACGCCGCGGGAACTCGCCCAGGAAGCTCGCCGCGCGTATGAGGCCGGTGCCAGCGCGGTTCACGTGCACTTCCGCGATCCCAACAACCAGGCGCGTAACACCATGTCCCTCGAGGTGGCGCAGGAGGCGAACCACCTCATCCGCGAGGCATGTCCCGATATCATCATCAACAACACCACCGGCGGTGGGCCCGGGACCACCATGCCCGAGCGATTCGAGGCCCTCCAAGCGCGTCCGGAGATGGCTTCGCTGAACCTCGGTCCGGACATGTCGCGATTCCGGATCAAGCCGCGGCGCGCGCCGCTGCCCCATCCGCACGAAGGGTACTCGGTAGACGAGTGCTTTCCCTTCACCTACGGGATCATCGAGGATCTGGCCAGACACATGCTCGAGGTCGGCATCAAGGCCGAGATGGAGACCTACCACCCCGGGCAATTCTGGACCTCACGCGATCTGATCGAGCGTGATCTGATCAAGCCGCCCTACGTGTTCCAATTCGTGATGGGTTACCAGACCTCCAGTTTCCCAACCCCGGCAAATCTGATCTCCCTGATATCCGAGCTGCCACCGAACTCTGTGTTCTTCACGTGTGGGATCGGCGTCAACCAGGTTCCGATGACGGCAATGTCGATGCTACTGGGCGGGCACGTGCGAGTGGGCCTGGAGGACAATGTCTACTACCGTCGTGGCCAATTGTTTGAGAGCAATGGCCAGGCGGTGGAACGGGTCGCACGGCTCGCTCGAGAGTTCGACCGCGCCGTCGCCACGCCCGCCCAGACGCGCGCCATCCTCGGGCTGAGCGACGAACCCCGCAGGTTCGAATTGCCCGTCACCGCTGGCACCATGCCAGCACAGTGAGCGCCACCGTACGCGGCGACCGTACCCCTACCCGCAGAATGAGGAAGAGACTCGCACGATGACCAGTGCCAAGCACGCGGAGATCGCCGGCAGCGGAATTGCCGGGCTGACCATGTCGATCCTGCTCGCACTACGCGGTTGGACGGTGACCACGCACGAAGAACGGCCGGCCATTTCGGAAGTGGGTGCTGGGCTTCTGCTCAAACCGAACAGCCTGACCGTGCTGGACGATATGGGCGTCCTGGACAAGCTGATGGGCGCCAACCCGCCGTCGGAAGTCACCGGCTCGGTCTTTCGAGACTCACACGGCAGGCTGGTCGCGGAGTACCCACACCACCAGGCCGGCAAGCACCCGTTCTACTGTCCGCTGCGGCAGGAGGTCGTGGACGCACTTCGCCTGCGCGCCCTCGATCTGGGGGTGGAGATTCGCACCAACAGCAGGGTGGTTCGGGCGCACACGCACGGTGCACTCGAACTCGCATCGGGCGAACAGCGCAGCGCAGACCTAGTGATCGGCGCGGACGGGTGGCGCTCACGGGTTCGCCATCACCTGCAGATGGGAGTCAAGGTCGAGCAAATCGAGCATGGTGCGTCGCGCGTCGTGGTTCCGCACGCCGACGGCGACCCCGCATCGACCTACGAGGAGTTCTGGTCGGGCCGGCGACGGATCGGCCTGACTCCGCTTCGTGGCGGTCAGCTCTACATCTTCTTCAGCTGCCCCACCGCCGATGCGCGCGGCTCCTCAGTTCCACTGGACGTCGACTATTACCGTCAGGCGTTCCCCGCGATGAACGACCAATTCTTTGCCCGGGTCACCGAGGGCAACCTCGAGTGGCGGAACTATGTTTACGTCCAGGCGAGAAACTGGGTTAAGGGCCGGGTCGCGCTGGTCGGCGACTCCGCCACCGGTCTACCACCGACGTTGGCGCAAGGCGCCGGCCTGGCCATCATGAACGCTGCCGGCCTGGCGATCGAACTGGAACGCAACACACACTTGGAATCGGCGCTGAGCGCTTGGGAGAAGCAATACCGACCGCTATCGGAGTCCACCCAGCAATGGTCCCTGCGCTACCTGCGAGCCAGCAATTCCTGGGTCTCGCGTCGAGTGGCCTTCCAGACCGCGATGTTGAAAACGACCAGGCTGGGTCTGATCAACAATAGGATGCGACTGGCCGACCGCTCCATCGCGGGGCCCGGCGGCCCATCGGTGATCGGCTGACCATGCTCCTGCCGACCGGGGCCGCCGTCCAGGCGGCCCCGGTCGGCACTGATCGCCTCCACACCGGTGTCCGAGCACCCCCGATCAGGGCCAGAAGGGCATGCCGGCGCTCGGTGTCATCGCCCCCGATAGCGGGGCGTTCGACGACCCAGGAATGCGGCAACACCTTCCGCGTAATCGTCCGTCGCCAACAGCGCCGACTGCCCGCTTCGCTCACGCTCGAACGCATCGTCGAGTCCGGCCAGCGCGGCCGCGTTGATCGCGAGCTTCGCCCTGCCCAGCGCGACTGTCGGCCCGCTCGCCAGCCGCCGAGTCAACGCGTCGGCAGCGGCCACGAAGTCGTCACCCCGAACGTCCCACACCAGGCCCGCCCGACAGGCCTGTTCCGCGGTCAGCCGCTCGGACAGCAGCGCCAACTGCAGCGCCCGACTGCGACCCACCGACGCCGCAACCAGTTCGGTGGCACCGCCATCGGGCATCAGACCAACCCTGGCGAACGCCAGCAGGAAGTACGCGGACTCGTGGGCGATGATCACGTCGCAGGCCAAGGCGATCGATACCCCGACACCGGCCGCCGGGCCGTTGACGGCGCCGACCACAGGCTTGTCGACCGTCACCAGTGCTCGGATCAACCGGGTGGCCGCATCCAGGGTCGATGCTCCCCGGTCGTCGTGGTGTCGGTCGGCCAGGTCGGCACCGGCACAGAATGCCCTGCCTGTCCCGGTGAGCAGGATGGCCCGCACGCTCGCCGTGGACCCCGCCTCGTCGACGAGTTCGGCCGCGTGCGTGAGAGTCGCGGCAGTGACGGCGTTCAGAGTGGCGGGCCTGTCGAAGGCGATCCGCAGCACTCCCTGGTCGAATCGCACCTGGAGCCGGGCGTCCCTGCCGTTCTCGACGCCGCTTCTTATCGCCGGAGTGCCCGCACTCTCGTTCGAGCTAGACAACTCTGTTGCGAATCTCGTGGCCGGCGAGAAGTCGCCGGACGTTGTCGGCTGCGAGCGCCACACACCTGGACAGGGTGGGGCCGGACAGCCAGGCGACATGCGGGGTGACCACGAGATTCGGCGCGCGCAGCAGCGGGTCCGCACCGGAAATCGGTTCGGGTTCGACGACATCGAGCCCCGCCCCGGCTAGCTGACCGCTGCCCAACGCGTCGGCCAGCGCGACCTGGTCGATGACGCCGCCGCGGGAGGTGTTGATGAGAATGGCGCCACGCCTCATCGTGGCCATAGCCCGTGCATCGATCAGGTGGCGGGTATCGCGGTCGAGCGGAACGTGGACGGACACGATATCGCTGGTGCGCAGCAGAGTCTCGAGATCGCACCAGTTCGGATCGTCCCGGCGGGTCCTGGATGTGTGAATCACCCGCGCACCCAGGCCCAGTAGCACGGGTGTCAGCCTGCCTGCGATGTCACCAGATCCAATCAGACCCACGGTGCTTCCGGCGACCTCCGGGACGCGACCCGCCAGAGACGGATCAAGCGGCCAACCCTCTCCCCGCAGCGTCCGGGCGTGCAGCGGAACGATCTGGCGGACCACGGCCAACAGCAGTGCGAGAGTCATCTCGACAACCGCCGGTGCGTTCAGCCCGGGCATGTTGGAAACCAGCACGCCTCGGCGCTCGGCGGCGCCAACGTCGATCGTGTCCACCCCAGTGCCAAGCTTCTGGATTAGCCGCAGCCGGCTTGCCTGCTCGATGTGCTGGGCACTGATCGGCTGCAGCACGTGCCACCAGACGTCAATCCGCGGCAGCGCGCGTTGCAGCCCGGCGTCATCCTCAGCAGCGCACCAGATCACGTCCATGCCGCGCAGCAGCGGGTCGAGGCGAGCACGCAGCCCCTCATCGTCGGCGAAATGGAACAGTACCGTCGGCGCCGACGTCGTTCGGCCCGTCACGTCGCGGCGCGTGGCGCGTTATCGCTGGCCATGCGCCCGCTCCGAGCCCACTCTGCCCGTCGGCAGATCACGGAAGGGCAGCGTCTTGTCCACGCGCGGTTCGCTCGGCAGACCTAGCAAGCGCTCGCCGATGATGTTGTGCTGAATCTCGTCGGTGCCGCCGGCGATCGACGAGCCCCGGGTGCCCAGTACATCGGTCAGCAGGTTCGCAGTGCCCGCATCCGCCGGGTCACGACACACCAACTCCGCGATGGCAACCGACGAGGCGACGCTCACCGAGAGATCCTTATGCATCGACTCCGCCACCTTGGCGAGCGACCCATGCGCGGCGCTCCCCAGGCCGGCATCCGCGTTGCGCTTCTGCATACGGACCAGGCTGCCGAGCGCGACCTCGCTTGCGTAGAGCGCAGCGAGTTCGCGCAGGTCTGATTGCGTGACACGGCCGGTTTTCGCCCGCAGCTCATAGAGCCACTGCGCGGTCAGGGTCGGCGGGCGGTTCCAGTCCCAGGAGGAAACGGACGATCGCTCCACGCTCAGCGTGCGCAGCGCGGCGAGCCAGCCGTCTCCGATGCCGCCGAGGACGGCCGAGTCCTCGATGAACACGTCATCGAAGAATACTTCGTTGAAGCGGGACCTGCCGGTGATCTGTTTGATCGGCCGCACCGTGACTCCGGGTGTGTTCATCTTCAGGATGAACATCGTGATGCCCCGATGCTTGGGTACGTCGGGATCAGTTCGGGCCAGTAGGATTCCGTAGTCGCTATGGTGGGCTCCGGAACTCCACACCTTCTGCCCGTTAATGACCCACCCGCCCTCGGCCGGGACAGCTCGGGTACGCAACGCGGCAACGTCGGACCCGGCGGCCGGCTCGGAGAATAGCTGGCACCAGATCTCGGAACCATCCAGCAGCCGACCCGCGTAGCGGCGCTTCTGCTCCTCGGTGCCCTCGGAGATCAGGATCGGTCCACACATGCCCAGCCCGATGGCAAAGTATTCGAACGGCAGGTCGTACTCCTGCACCAGTTCATCGATCGGCCGCGCCTCACTCTGCCCCAGGCCCCCACCGCCATATTCTCGCGGGTAGGTCAGGCCCACCAGGCCAGCGCGATACAGCCTCTCCTGCCACTCCTTCGCTTCGGCCAGCGAGAACACCCGGCGTTGGTCAGCGGACCTGCGGCGAGCGTTCTTGTCCAGCCACGATCGCGCCACAACGACGTCAATAGAGCCCTGCTGATCGGTCATCATTCTCCGAAGTGTCTGGTGAGCGGAAGGGGGCATCTGGGCGCTAGAAGGGAAACTCCAGCGGAGCCGCCGCAGGCCTGCGGAACGCGCTGTGCATCTTCGCTCCGACAGTCTCGGCGGTCCACCGCTCGTTCGACTCGATGACTCGGATCTGCTCGGGGATGTTGTAGAGCGCTACCCTGTTCCGACGCACGTCGATAACCCTGCCGTTTAGCCAACCGGATTCCGCGCTGGCGAGGTACGAGACGACCGGCGCGACACGATCGGGTGAGAGCTCACGCTGCTCCTCTGGTGTGGAGATGCGCTGGTCATCGGATAACGACATGGTCATGCGGGTATTCGCGCCCGGTGAGATGGCGTTGCTGGTCACCCCGTACTTGGCCAACGCATTGGCGCAGGAATAGGTCAGGCCCACGATGCCCATCTTCGCGGCAGCATAGTTCGGCTGTCCGGGGCTACCGTGCAAGCCGGAAATGGAGGTGAAGTTGATGACGCGCCGCGCAGCGCCATCCTCCCGATGCTCCCGCCAGTGGCGCGAGGCGTGCTTGATGACGTTAAAGTGCCCCTTGAGGTGCACGCGGATGACGGCGTCCCAGTCGGCCTCGCTCAGGTTGAAGATCATCCGATCCCGCAAGATGCCGGCGACGTTGACAACCACATCCAGACGCCCCCACTCGGCGACGGCGAGACCGATCATCTCGCCCACCTCGTCGTGGTTCCCGACGTCCACGGCACAACTGTGCGCGTCCCCACCGGCGGCTCGGATGCGGCTGGCGGTCGCCTCGGCGAGACTAGCGTCCGCGCCGTCTCCGGTCCCAGTGGTGCCCAAATCATTGACCAGGACTCGCGCACCGAGCCGGCCCAGATCCTCCGCCACGGCCGCGCCGATGCCCTGCCCTGCTCCGGTCACCAGCGCAACTCGCCCATCCAACAGCGCCACCGCAGTCATCCTTCTTCCGATTCGGCGCCCGGCCGGCTGACCGACCGGGCCTGGCCTGGCTCCGCTTGGCCCGCGCCGGGTGGCGGAGCCCAACGACAGAACGGCAGCTGCGGGTGGAGCGCCTCGATTTCCAGCAGCCGGTTGTACTTGGCCAGCCGCTCGGATCGGTGCACCGATCCGATCTTGATCTGGCCGGCGCCCCAGCCCACCGCAAGGTCAGCGATCAGGTCATCCTCCGTGTCGCCGGACCGTGCCGACACGATCTGCGCGAATCCACATGACCGCGCTGCCTCGACCGCAGCGTAGGCTCTCGCGAGCGTGCCGGCCTGGTTCGGCTTGATCAGCACGGCATTCGCAGCGGCCAGGCGCGCACCGCGCGCCACCCGTTCCGCGGTCGTGGCGAACAGGTCGTCGCCGACGAGCTGAACGGATTCGAGCCGACGCTTGAGCACCGTCCACGCCGCCCAGTCATCGTCACCCGCGGGGTCCTCGACCGAGACAATCGGATAGGTCGTTACCCATTCCTGCAATACCTGCCCAAATGCCTCGACGTCGTCGAGTTGAGTGGCGGCCACGTCAATCGCGATACCGGCGGCCACGCCGGACATGTCGATCGCCTCAGCCAGCATCGCCAGCGGTTCAGTCTCGTCGGTGCCCGGAATGGCCAGCCCGCCCTCATCCGCGACGAGTTTCGACTGCAGGGTGCCGTACCGCTGCGCGACCAACCGCGCCGCCTCCCTACGGATGCGCCATACCGATTCCACCGCCTCGGCCATGGACGTCGCCGCGAGCGGGATCGCCAGGAAGTCCTGTACCCGAAGGCCGCCCTCGGCATGTCGCCCACCGGAGAAGATGTTCACCATCGGAGTGGGCAGTGTCGGTGCGCTGCCGGTTGATTCGGCGAGATACTGCCAGACAGGCAGACGGTGGGCCGCGGCCAGCGCCTTCACGGTTGCCTGGGACAGTGCCAGGGACACGTTCGACGGGGCGTCCGGTACCTCGTCCAGTGCTGCCTCGATCGCGGTTGCCTGCATGCCGACCAGCCGCACGGCCCAATCCTGGGTGATCAGCCGCACCGCTCGCTGGACCCCGAGGCCTCCGTAGCGTTCACCGCCGTCCCGGATGTCGGCGCGCTCGAAGTTCCCCGTGGAAGCTCCGGTTGGAACGAACGATCTGCCTACCGCTCCATCGGAAAGCTCGACCCGACATCCCACCGTGGGGTGCCCCCTGGAATCGAGCGCCTCCCAGGCATCAACGTGCCCGATACAGATCATCGTCACCCCTGAGCCCTCACACGCTCCGTCGCTGGCCTACATATTCTCATCACATAGGATCCAGTTCGATGTCTCAGTTCAACATCATTGCGCGCAAACCGGCAATTTCGGTCGCCGTCGTCAGCCAGTCGCACATTATTGGATCCAACCATGGGTCCACACTTCTGTCAACGGCGGCGGGCCGGCGGTCTCAGCTCAAGGCAGTGCTGGAGTTGCTGCACGGTTCGGCGATCTCAGGGGGCTACGCGTCCCGGACGGCAGCGTCTGACGGCCGCGGCCACATCGACGGCACACCGCATCGACGCCAAGATCGTCCAGGCAGCCGACACGACGTGCACATTTGGCTGGGTCGTCGTCATGGAATGCTGCGCTGGCCGTTGCCGGAGTTCGTGCCGCCATCGCCCCCCGTCGTCGGGGATCGGCCCGCTGAAGCGGCTGGTTATCGGTCACCGACGAATGTCGTCACATCGGCACGCGCACCACGGCTCCCGCGCTGACGACGTAGCCGGGATGCGTCAGCACACTGATGTCGTCACGTGGATCGTCACTGTACAGCGCCAGGTCCGCGCGAAGGCCCGGCGTGATCAAGCCCGCAGGCTGTCGGCAGATATGCGCCCCGTTGATGGTTGCTGCGATGAGCGCGCCTTGCGGATCCATGCCGAGCTCGACCAGCCGCACCAGTTCTTCGGTGTAGTCGCCGGTACTGTCGGTGCCTACGGCGATGCGCACGCCGGCCTCCATGGCACGACGGACGGTCTGCCGATGGGGTTCCACGACGCCGACCGTCAGCACCTCGGACCGTCCCGGAGTGCCGGCGGCGGCGTTGTACTCCGGTGAGGCGATGCGCTCCATATTGGTCAGCGTGGGAACGTAGCCGACCCCATTGCGGGCCATCAGTTCCAGCGTCTCGTCGCTGATCTGCACACCGTGCTCGACGCTGTCGATCCCGAGCCGAACAACCCGCTCCACGGCTTCCGCACCAAACACGTGGGAGCAGGTCGGAAGACCGACGCGATGCGCCTCATCAATCACCGCGGCCAGTTCCTCGTCCGTGAATTGCTCGACGGTGAAGTCCTCCGCAGGGTAGTGGGACAGTCCACCGGAGCCCATGATCTTGATGACCTGGGCACCCGCCCGGGCCTGCTCACGCACGGCTCGACGACAGTCCCAGGGTCCGTCCGCCTGGCGTCCGAAGGTCCAGACATGGCCCCCAGTCATGACGACGGGGCGGCCCGCAGCAACGATGGTGGGGCCCGCAACCGTGCCGTGTCCCAGCAGCCCCGCCAGGACGGTGTTCAACCCTCCCGCCGCGCCCAGGTCCCTGATTGTCGTGATTCCTTGCCCCAGTTGGCCCTGCGCGGTGGCCAACATGGTGAACATGGTCTCGTGTTCGGTGCGACTGTCCAGCCAACGCCGCATACCCGCGAGCCCCAGCCCCGGCAGCGGCTCTCGCAGCTCGTGGGAGTACAGGTGGTCGTGCGCGTTGACCAGGCCGGGGACCGCGAACCTGCCGTCCGCATCGATCACCAGGTCTACCTTCTCGCCGGACACCGCAGCCGCAGGCCCGATCTCGCGAATCGTGCTACCAGAAACCCTGATCCGACTGAGACCGTCAGCAGAGTGCGGGTGATGCGGATCGACGATTCGAGCACCCGTGATCACCAGGTCTTGCGGGCGATGGGCGAGTACAGCAGGCATGGCATCAACCTGTTCTACGAGGACTCCGAGGAATGGGGGGCTGGTCAGGAAGTCGAGCGCTTCCAACGCAACAGCCAAGATTCGAGTGCAACGACCAGGCCGAGCATCACCAGCGACAACGCCACCATGAGAGCAATGGCCGCGAAGACGCCCTGGACGTAGAACTGGTTAGATGAGCGGACCAACAGGTAGCCAAGACCCTGGTTAGAGGACACGATTTCTGCGGTGACGGCCGCCACCAGCGCGTACGGGACGGACACCCGCAGCCCGGTGAGCATCCAGGTCATCGCGGACGGGATGCTCACCTTCGCAAGCAGGTGCCAGCGGCCCGCCCCCATCACCCGCAGGATGTTCATCAGGTCCTGCGACGCCTCGCGCACCCCACTGAACGTGTTGAAGAAGACGAGAAAGAACACCACCATGACGATGTACACAATCTTGGAGGACAGTCCGAGGCCGAACCACAACACGAATAGCGGCACGAGCGCGAGCCGAGGCACGCTATACGCCGCGGATACGAATGGCGACAGCACCTTGCCCAGGAACTGATTGGACCCCAACGCCAACCCCAGGAAGAGGCCAATCGCGGCACCGAGAACGAAGCCGATCACCGTTTCCTCTGACGTCACCAGAATGTGCCGATAGACGCTACCGTCGGCGAACCAGGTCCGCAGGGTGGTGAGGACGGCACTAGGTCGGCTCACGTAGAACGAGTCGATCAGGGCAAACCGATCCTTGCCAGGCGTGCCGGAAAACAACTGCCAGCATGCAACGAACAGCACTGCGACACCTACCTGACACAGCAGGATGGTAATGCGGTGCCGGCGGTGTCGCTTCTTCCTGGTAACGGAAATCCGCTGTACCACCTGGTCCAAGGTGGCACCATGGCCGTTGTCAGCACGGTCCACGCTCATAGTCTCAGTCATCGGGATCGCCTCGTTCAGCCGGATAGGTCGTGCCACAGCGCGGTCCACAGCTCGGAGTAGCGCGGGTCCTGCCTGAGGTCGCGGATGTTGCGTGGGTGGGGGAAGGGCACCGAGTAGACGGCCCTGACATGGCTGGCCGGCCCGGGCGCAAAGACCACGATGCGATCGGCAATGGTGATCGCTTCATCGAGATCGTGGGTGACGAACACGATCGTCACCGCTGTGCGCTCCTTGATTCTGAGCATCTCGCCCTGCAGACTGACCCGCCGCTGCGCATCCAGCGCCGCAAACGGCTCATCCATCAGCAGAGTCTCGGGCTCCAGCACCAGGGTTCGCGCCAGTGATGCGCGTGACCGCATCCCGCCAGATAGCTGACCCGGATACCGACGAGCCGCATCGGTCAGGCCGACCAGGTCCAGCGTCTGCATCGCCCTGCTGCGCCGTTGCCGCTTTGGCACACCGGCAATCTCCAGTCCGATCTCGACATTCCGGATGACGGTCCGCCATGGCAACAGATTGTCCTGTTGGGTGATGTAGCCGACTCGGTCGTTGACCGACTCCAGTACATGTCCGTCATAGCGCACCGTGCCATAGGACGGGGTCAGTAGGCCAGCGGCGACATTCAGGAACGTTGATTTGCCACACCCGCTGGGGCCGATCAAACACACCGTCTCGCCACGGTTGACGGCGAGATCGACCCCTCGGATTGCTAGGTTGGTGCTGCCCGACTCAGAGGGGAAGGCCACCGCGAGGTCTTCGGCGACAATGATCGGCGCGCCTTGCGGAGCACCCGAAGCCGGGTCCACGGCGACCGCGGGCCCACCGGGCGCGGCCGTCATGACAGTCCAGTGGCGGGCACCGGAGCCGCACTCGCGGAAGCCGCGCGGATCGTTCCCAGGATCGAACTGGTGGCGACCTCGGCCGAGGCGGCGATCGCCTCCCTGGTCAGCGCCTCCGCTGCCGCCGCGTCACCGTCCTCGACGGACTGCAGCAGCTTGGCGTCCAAATCACCAAAATGCATTTGCCTGCCCAACTGCGGCATCGAATTCAAGAATCTGTCCATCGATTCGTGCAGCGTGCGGATCAGAACCCACAACTGGCGCATCCCCGAGGCCTTTGCCAGGAACACGTGGAATTGCGAGTGCGCTCGAATTTGGTCCACGGCCAGGTCCCTCTTACCATCGCCGTGCACGGAGTTCCACAGCCGGCGGAGTTCAACGAGATCATCCGGCTTGCGGTTGGTCGCGGCCAGGGAGGCAGCGAACGGCTCCAACAGCCCACGCAGGGTATAGACGGCCTGCAACTCCTGTACGTTGACCGGCGCGATATGGATGCCTCGCCGCGGCAGCACCGTCACCAGCCCCTCCGATTGCAGCAACGTCAGCGAGAACCGCACCGGCGTCTTGCTCACGCCGTATCGGCCGGCCAGTTCCGCCTCGGTGTGGAAGCTGCCGGGCGGCAGCGAACAGGAGATGATGTCTTCCTTCATTCGTCGGTACGCGTCCGACGCGAGCGATTCCGCAGTCATCTGTGCAACTTTCACTGTATCGAGCTCGCCCTCCGAGATGAGTCTCGGCGACGACGGTGGACAAGACGCTACGACAGACCGGCCGCCTCAGCCATTTCCCGGCTTCGGCAGATAGCTCAGGTCGAAAATCTTGTCGAATGACAGCCCACTCAGGTCTGTCTTGGTTTGCTGGGACGTCAACTGCACCATGCGGGAAACGTTGGAGGGAACCGGGGACATCCCATCTGCGTACACCGGCGCCATGCTGTCGAATGCGAGGTCGAAGGTCTTCTGGTCCAGATCGGCGAACCACTTGTCCTTCACCGCTTTCGCCGCTGCAGCCTTGTCGTCCTTCAATGCATGGAATGCCTTGTCGGTGGCCCGCAGGAACGCTTCGACGGTGTCCTTGTGCGCTGCCAGGTAGTCGGGCGACGCGATGATCAGGATCGTGTAGATGCCTGTCATCGTCGGATCTTCGTAGAAGGCCAACCAACGCTGCCCGAATCCGTCTGCCTGCGCCACCGAGGTCACCGGCGGCGAGAACACGTAACCGTCCGCGTGACCCTCACGGGTCGTCGTCACATTGGCCTGCGAGTCCGAGATCGCGATCAGCTTGAGGTCGGTGTCGGGGTCCAGCCCTACGCCCGCGAGCATGGCTCGGAACGTCAAGTTCGAGGTCGAGCCTTCTGCCGGCAGCGTGATGGTCAGCCCTTTCAACGCCTTGAGCCGGTCAGTGATGCTCGACTGCGGGGTCACGCCCTTGTCGGCCAAGGCCTTGATGGCCTCGTTGCTGAGCGCCAGGTCATTGGGCGAATTCGGCGTCATCACCCCGACCGCCTTGACCGGCCTCCCAGCCTGCATCGCGTTCAGCACCTGCGGCGTCGAGGCGCTGGCGATGTCGGCCTGCCCGTCCAGCACGGCCTGAGTGGTCTGCGCAGAGTTGGGTAGCACCTCGACGTCCAAGCCCTCCTGCTCGTAGTAGCCCATCGCGAGAGCCACCTCAGCCGTCAGGTAGGCCATCGAACTCGAGGGCTGCACGTAACGAACCTTCGTCAGACTGCCTGAGTCGGGCGCGCCCGACGTGACTGAACCGGACGCACCGGCCTTGCTCGCGTCGGTCGCAGACCCGGCGGAGCCTCCGCTTCCCGAGCAGGCAGCCGTCGCCAGAGCCAGTGCCACTATCACCGTGAGCCACCGCACTACCTTCATGGGCACTCCTCAGCTCGTTGAGATGTTTCAGTGAAGACTAGAGTGAAATTTCAGTATGTCAAGACTCCAACCCATGGTTCTGATCGCTAGGTTGCGAAGGGCGCACGCATCCTGGGCGGAGATCCACTACCAGAATGCATCGAGCCGGCAACGCCGAGCTGTTCTGATCTCAGCTATCGGCGGCACCGCAAGACTGGGCAGTTCGGCAGGCTGGGTTCCAACTGTCAAAGGCGGCCAGAGACTCCAACCAACCCAGGGCGGTTCAGTTCGGCGAAGAAGGCGCCTTGGCTGAACAGTTTGGCGACCTCTCCGTGATCTGCGCTCCAGCAGGGTGGCCACCGCGGAACGACTCATCGGCCCCACGACCAGGTCACCTTCCCAGTCTCCGATCCGGCTGCGCTCGTTGACCACGGCTGGACGGTGGTGGATCCGCTGATGTGGCACGACGTAGCGCGAACGCCGCTCGTCCGGCCCTCGACGATGCTTGCGCAGCGGCCGCCGGGTCCGCAACCGCTTGGCGAGCCGGCGATTCAACGATCCTGTCAGACCCTTTGTGTAAGAACATATTCCGTGTTGTGTTGAAACCTAGCAAGTCGGTGATCACATAGGTAACCTGCCGGGGAAAGAGACTTCCAGCGTGTTCAGGGCGATGGCCCAACCCTGTGTTCCGGTGCTCGATTCACCGCCCGTCGACTGCTGATGTTCCTCAGCCCGAGGTAGATCAACTTCATTGCCGAATCGGCGTCCGGGAAATGCCCGTGATTCTTGGTGTCTGCGCGACACAATCCTGCGCGGCTAGCTACTTCGCCCTGAAAAACGGATCCTCAGGTGATCGGAGTCAGGTATCGTGGACGCGGCCGCGGGTGACGAGAGATCCCGGTGCCGTGGCCGTCCGGCAACGGCTGTTACGGCAAGGTCGTCGTGATCGCCGCGCTGGTGAATAGCCACCGCGCAACGCCGGGCAGTGCAAGTGTCACGGCTGAGCGTCACAGCAAGCCGGCCCCGTTCCTGAACCATCCCGTTGGGCCACGTCACCGTCTAGCGAGGGCGCCGCGAGGCGCTAGGATTCGGCCAAGCAGTCAGCGGCAGGCGGCCGTCCATCCGGCATTCCGGGCTCCATGGCCGCGAATTCTATGGGACCGCGGTGGCCGACCTCGCCCGGAGGAGCTAGCATGGCCCACGCCGATTCCCGGAGCACCTGCCCAGTACCCTCATGCCGGAAGAACCGCCGCCCAGGATCGCCGGCAGGCCCGCACCGCCTCGGTAGGGTTGCGTGACTACGCGGCAGTCCCTTGCCAGTCTCCTGGGCCTGATTTTCTCACATTTTGTCGCCTTTAGCATCATCTTGACGATGCTCCCGTTCGCCGCGGACACGGCCGGAATGCCGGCGGCGGGGTTGGGAGTGGTCCTGGCCATTCTTGGCGGATCGGGCCTGCTCTTGGATCCCATTGCCGGCGCACTGGCGAACCGGATCGGGCGGCCACTGGTGGTTGGCTTGGGTGGCATTGTGGGCGCCCTAGCCTCCATTGGCCTGGCGCGCGAACTCAACCCGGTCACCGTGACCATCTACGCGCTCTGCGCAGCGATCGCCATGTCATGCATCGTGAATCCGGCCCTCAGCGCGTTATCCGAGCATAGGCAGGAGCGACCCGCCCTAGTCCAGGGAAGCAACGCCGCAGTCCAACGGTTGGGTTCTCTCCTGGCGGCGCTGGCGCTAGCGCTGCTGCTAACCCAGCGAGGTCTGCCGAAGCTTCAGTTGATAGTCGCAGCCGGCTACCTGGTGGTTGCCGCATGTGCGCTCCAGATATCGACAGGCACCCGTGGGTCGGCCAGCTCACTGTCCCGGGCCGGCGTACGCGCAGCGTACGCGCGGAGCTATACCCTCGCATTGAGGTCGATCGGAGTCGCTCGCGCCGCACTCGTCAACTGCGGACTCGCCATCTTCTTCCTGGTGGGGTCGTCCTTCTTTCCGATCCTGGCTCTCGATCGGGGCTATGGTTCGGTCTATGTCGGTGTCGCTCTTGGCGCCCGCGACCTACTCGCCGTGGCCGCCGGGCCCACTCTGCCACTATTCAGCCGGCGCTTTGCATTACGGACAATATGGATCTGGGCCGCATCTCTAGGCTTGATAACCCTCGGCGGAAGTATTGTGACCTCGTCCATGCTGTGGGGAATTGCGCTGTTTTCCGTACATGGCATCGCCATCGGGTTCGGAATAGCCATAGCCAACATCCATGTGACCCACGCGACCACCGAGCAGGAGCGGGTGTTCGGCTTCGCGGCAGTCGCGATCGCCAGCCGGGCTGTCAATCTACTGACGCCGCTGCTGCTGGGTGTGGTGCTGGCCTTCGGCTCTGCTCGGTTGGCGATTGCGGTGGGTGCCACCATCGGACTGTCACTCCTGGTGGGGTACATGATGACGGGGCGCCGACCGCCCGGGAAGGCAACCTAACGATCACGATAGGGGTGGATCGACCGCGGTGCGCAAGCACACAAGACCCCTATCCCGCTGGCGCCACATGATTCGCCCGTCGCCCAGCCGCCGGTATCAGGGTGACCACCCTGATACCGGCGAGAACGGCACACACAACCCATACCGCGTCGAAGCCGGACCCGTGTGACAACACGATTCCGAAAAGCACCCCTGCCAGCGTCGCACCGCCCTGCGCAACAGCGGCCATCAACGCAACCACCCGTGAAACAATCTGTCGCTTGAAGCATTCGCCAGCCAAGAGTATGAACGGCGCTGTGGTTGCCGCCAGGCTGATGCCGATCAAGGCAGACAGTAGCAGCACCAGAGCCGGCAGGTGCAGCACGCCCAGCAACGCATAACACACGACGGCCATCAGTGAACCACCCATGACTACTCGAAATCTGCCATCATGCAAATCAGCCAGCCGACCAACCGCCGGCGCCGCCACCATCAGCGCCAGGCTGGGGATCGCAGCCAACGAACCGGCTGAGACCGTCGAGTACCCGAATGCATCCGTCAGATACGTCGGCAACCACACCAGGAGCCCATAGGTTGCCAGCATTCCGACAAAACTCACCGCCAGCAACTGCCAGAATGCCCGACCACGACCAAACCCGGCACCATCTGAATCTGAAACCGAGGTTGGCGCATGATCGACAGCGGCATCAAACCGCAGAGCCACCACGACGTATGTCAATCCACACAGTATCGGCAATGTCATCAAGCCACCAGTCATGCCCAACAACGAGCAAGCGACTGGAAGCGCCGTCAGCGCCGCAATTGATCCGATGCCGGCGCCGGACTGCATCAGACCCATGACCCGGCCGCGCCTGGATGGCTCAAACCCGGTGATAGCAACGGATAACGACGGTGTGTACAAGGCAGCGCCAATCGCTCCCAACAGGAATCTGAGTATGAGCGCCACCGGATAGCTTTCGGCAAGGGCAAAGGCAAGGGACAACGCCGCACTGGCCGCCAGGCCAGCGAGCAGCAGTACTCGAGGATTCAGCTGTGTATGCGCGAGCCCAGCCACCATCTGCAGAACGGCATATCCGAGCACGTAGGCGGCGAATAGTGCCCCGACCCCGGCGTAATCAGTACCGAGACGATCCTGCAACGGCACAAATATTGGGACCACCGCAGTGCGCTGCATGTTGTGCAGCACCAACATCATGAACAGTAGGAAGACGGTCAGGCGACCTGGGCCAACTCCCGTCGCCCGCAAGGCCACCTCCTAGAATTCCCCGTATGACCAGCCGGCAGCCGGAGCCAAGGCCCAAGCGGATTCGCCCGCAAACCTTACTCAGGATGACGCCAACTCGACCAGACTCTCCAGCAGGACATTCGCGCCGTTTTCGATGTCGTCCCACCCGGTCTCCTCCTCCGGGCAGTGGCTGCGACCGCCCTTGCTCGGCACGAAGATCATGCCGGTCGGCGCCAGGAGTGCCATGTTCTGCGAGTCGTGGCCTGCCGCGGAGGGGATCCGCATCTTACTGAGCCCCAGCCGGTCGGCCGCGGCGGATATGACTGCCTGCACGCCGTCGTCGAGCGGCACAGGGTCGACCACGGTGTCCGGCCGGAACTCCGCCGTCAGATCGTACTGCCGAGCTGAACTCTCAGCGGCCTCAATGACGGCCTTGGTCAATGCGTCGATCCGCCCGCGATCGGGATCGCGAAAGTCGAGCGTGACCGTGACCAATCGGGGCACCACATTCGCTCCGCCAGGCTGAACGCTCAGGCGCCCGCAGGTGATCACCGCATCAGGGCTAACGGATGCGGCCACCCCGGGCAATCGAGTCAGGAACGACGCGGCTCCCAGTAATGCGTCGCGCCGGGCGTCCATCGGAGTAGCGCCCGCGTGGTCCGCCCGACCGGTAAACTCCACGATCCCGCCGCCTAAGCCAACAATGGAGGTAACGGTCCCAATCTGCATGTTGGCCGCCTCCAGGCGAGGCCCCTGTTCGATGTGCAGTTCGATAAAGGCGTGCATCGTGCCTCTGAGAATCCGGGTATCCGTCGGGGACATGGATCCGAAATCGCAGTTGGCAAGCGCATCGATCAGGCGATCGCCGTCGCGACCGGACATCGCAGCGAGTTGCTCGGACGTGTAGCCGCGAGCAATCCCGCTCGACCCGAATAGGTGACCGTAGTTTCCTTCCTCGTCGGAGAACACCACCGCCTGGACTGGTCGCACCAAACTCACGCCAGCCTCAGAGAGCGTTCGGACACACTCGAGCGCGGCAATGGATCCGACCGCGCCGTCAAACGCTCCCCCGTTCGGGACCGTGTCGATGTGCGATCCGGTCCACACCGGGGCTGGGCCGTCGCCGGTGACCATCGCCCCGGCCGTCATGTTGCCAAGACCGTCAACTCGCAGGTGCAGGCCCGCCGCGGCGCACCGCTCGGCGTACCACCGGCGCGCCAACAAATCCGACTTCGAGAACGAGGTCCGGTCGATCCCACCAGACACCGAACGGCCTATTTGGGATAGCTCGATCAGGTCGTCCCGGAGCCGTCTGCCATTGACCTTCAGGTTCATTTACGCGCCCAACACCAGGCCGTCCACCGATTCGCCGTGAGCGAGTTTGGGTGGCTTGTGGTAGGCACTTCGGCTGTGAGTCAGACCCAGCGATACCGTGGCCTCGGCAACCTTGAGCGCGGCCTTCGAAGGATTGATGACTGGGACACCGAGTTCCTCCGACATCTTCTCCGCGACATCCAAAAATCCCATGCTCATGCAGCCCAGGATGAGGGTGTCGGCACCGTCGACCTGCACCGCCGCGCGACCCTGCTCGACCATTCGCTCCAGCGCTGAGTCCGCCTCTTGATTGATCTCGAATACCGAGGCCTCGATATGTCTGATAGACGCGAGCGCATCAATGGCTCCTGCCTCCCACGCAAGCCGGCGCAGCGCGGGAACAATGCTTGCCGCCACCGTGACCATGCTAAAGCGATGTCCCAGTGTGGTCGCGAGCGCTATCGATGCCGCGGCCGGCCCGACCACCAGCATGTCGCTGATTTCGCGAAGGCCATCCAGGCCAGGGTCCCCGAAGCAGCCGACAATGGCCGCGTCGAATCCCTCAGCTTGGACGCTTCTCACGACCTTCGCCGTTGGCGGGATCGACAAATACTCCTCGTACATCGACTCGATCGATCCCGGCCCAGACTCGACGGTCCGGACCGCGACTTGAGTGTCACGACCCGCCCAGGACGCCAGCTTTGACTCGCGACGATCCACCTCGGCCTTACCCAAGACGGTCAGGTGCATGGGGCCGGGTATCACGTACGCGACTCGCGTCACCCCGGTCGCGTCGGGCCCTGTTGCAGCCTGGGCCGCCGGCGTGACAGGCGCTACGGATGTGGTCATCTCTACTCCTTCGTTGCGCGATATTCAGGATCCACGAATGGGCGGACGGTGCCCGCACCGTCGACGACTTCACTACCCGCGCGATAGACGGCCCTGACCGCGTAGACCGCAGCAATATCCTGGAAGGGGTCGCCACCAAGTACGACGAAGTCCGCCCGCGACCCCGGCCGCAAAACACCGATATCCGGGTCACCGATCAGGCCGGCTCCCCCGCTGGTTGCCGACTTCATCGCCTGCTCGGCGGTCCACCCGTGATCGACCATCCACTGAATCTCGAATCCGAAGTAGCCATGCATCGAGTCGGTGCCCAGCGCGAGCGGAATCTTCGCCTCCCGAATCCGGGCGACATTCTGCTTGACGTACTCCCGGGTCTCCAGAACCTTGGCCATGATCTGCGGTATCCGGGCATCGCCTCGCTCGATGCCATCGGGGTGAAAGGAAATCGAATTGGTCAGGGTGAGCCACGTGCCGTACTTCACCATACGCTCGATGTTGCCCTCATCGAGCATCGCGCCGTGCTCGATCGATCGGATCCCGTTTTCCACCGCAAGATCGACGCCAGGCCCGCCGTGAGCGTGTGCTGATACCTGCAAACCGGCCATGCGTGCCTCGTCGACGATCGCCGCGATCTCCTCACCGCTGTAGTTCGACTCCTTGAGAGTCGATCCAACGGATGACACACCGCCCGTGGTAAAGATCTTGATGTGGTCGGCCCCCTTGGCGGCCCTATCCCGAACGGCCTCACGCAGTGGCCCGACGCCGGCGACCCCACCACCGGAGCTGCCATGTCCACCTGGCGGGCTCAAGCCGGGCCCAGCAACCAGCAGGCGTGGTCCGGCAACCTCGCCGCGGCTTACGGCGTCGCGAAACTCGAAGTCGATGTCGTACTGCTCTGTCATGATCCTCGCGGTCGTGACGCCCGACTGCAACATTCGATGGACATTCTCGACGCCGCGAATGGTCTGCCACACCGCCGGGCGAACCAGCTGGCCATGTTGGTCTCCTTCACCAGGCCGGATTGTCACATGGGTGTGTGCGTCGACGAAGCCTGGCACGATGACCGCATCGCCCAGGTCGTATGTCTGAGCGCCGCCCATCGCCACATCTCCCGCACGGCCAACGGCGACAACCCTGCCCCCCTCGACCAGCACACCCTCGCCTAGTCGCAGGCCACTCCCGAGGCCGTCGAACACTCCTCGCGCTGTGTAAAACGCTCGCGAGCCGACGCTGTCGCTACTCATCATCCAATACCTCTCCGTTGCACCGAGCTGGTGCTAGTTTGCCAACTGGACAAATGCCCCGAACTTGTCCTCTCGAATCGCAGTTCCAAACGGTGCAGACAGGCTCCTTAGATCGGTCAAAACCGCGTCGGCGACCCGGCGGTCCGATAGTGAAGGCCTCCCGCGCTCATGCTCTGGACGGTCGTAACCCAGCGCGATCGGGCTCAGCGCGATCCGGTCCAGGCGATCACCCTCGAAATGCAGGGTCGGAACCACCGAGCGCCAGTACTCTTCGTGGTCTGCGAATCCGACGTGCGCCGCACCAACAACGTCGTGCGGCGCACGGTCATCTGGCACACCAAAAACGTCATAGGAGTGTGATGACAACATGGCCAGCTCCGACTGTGCGACGAAGTTCCCGAGGCTGTAGAAAATCGGTCGGCCCCGGTACATCTCAATGCCCCGGACCCGATGCGGACCATGACCGACGACGGCGTCGGCCCCAGCGTCGATCATGTGATGCGCAAACTCGACAAAGAATTCGTCCGGCTCCACCAGCGTCGCGCCGCTCTCATGCGAATGGACACTGACCAGCGCGACTCGCGAGCGAGCCTTCGCTTCACCGACCCATTTTCGCAGGCGATCCAGATCGGCCGGCGCAGTTGTCGTACGTCGACAAGGTTGATCTGCGATAAAGAACCTCTCCCCGAACAACAGCGCGTCAGTCGGATCGATCGGCGGCAGGAACCGCATATCCCGCAAGTAGTCCACTTGCTCCTGTAGCCCCAGCTGCCGGTGTACCTCGGTCAGGCATTCCAGCTGATCCGGGGTGACGCCCATCCGGGTGGTGTGTCTGACCGGGTTGAGCCCCGGGCGGCCAATCATGCTGTCCGACGGTCGAGTTGCCTCATCCCCCGAAGTAAAGGTTGTAGCGCACGCGACGACGCCAACGCTGCCGCCTGGTCGATCCACATACGCAGGCATGGATGCCTCGGCCAACGTTCGGCCGACCCCGGCATAGGCGATTCCCCTGGCGCGCAAGCCGTCCATCGTGTCAAGCAGGCCCTCGACACCAAGATTCAAGGTGTGATTGTTGGCGAACGACACGACATCGAACAGCCCAACCAGCTCGTCCAGAACCGCCGCTGGCGCCACCAGACTCGGGGTGAACGCCCCGGTGCTGTGATAGCCACGGATGTCGGTGGCAACGACCTCCAGATTGGTAAAGGCAACATCGGCGGTTTGGATAAGCTCCCGGAGCGCCTGAGCTCGCGCATCCGAGGAGATCACGGCGCCGCGCGTGATCATGCTATCGCCGCTCAAGGCTATCGAAAACGACATTCCGCTCCCCTACCCATCCGTTCCTCCTGCATCGCGATGCCGGCCGCCACCGGCGTCCCGCCCGGGTGGCCGCATGCGGCGAACCCCGACCAGCCATCGGAGACGGGCACCGGCTCAGTCAGTCAGTCGATCCGGAACCCGTCGCCGATCAGCGTGCAATCGCACCATGCAACCGCGACCGCAGCGTCACGCCTCCGGAACCCGGCTAGTACCACACCTCTTCCAGGACGCGCATGATGTTTCCGCTCGTCACCGCCACGATGTCTTCGTCGCTGTAACCGTGCTTGACCAGCCAGCCGACAATGTTGAAGTAGTTCTCGGTCGGGTTCTCCAACCCCGACACATACGGCACCTCTTCGTACGCGGGACCGCTGTGCGCCTGGTGCACTCCCAAGTTCGCCGCAAAGAGCTTGTGCAATCCGACGTGATCACCGTAGAGAGTGTCTGGGCCGAAGGTCACGTGCTCCAGGCCCATCAGATTGACGCAGTATTCGAAGTGATCCATCACCGACTCGATCGAATGACGGGGGTGTGCTTCCGATAGCGACGTGTGGGGCGCAGCCTCAAGGCCGATGACACCGCCGCCCTGTGCGCAGGCCAGCAAGACCTCGTCCGGCTTCATCCGGGGCGTGGGCCAAACGCCACGGGCCCCCGCATGCGTGATGAGCACCGGCTTGGATGAGGCCTCGAAGGTGTCCAGGCAGGTGCGATCGCTGGAATGCGATACATCGATCGCAATCCCAAGCTTGTTCATCCGCTCAACCGCGCGGCGACCAAACACCGTCAATCCACCATCACGCGGCTCTTTGAGCCCGGAGCCAAGACCGTTAGCCTCCGAATACGCAATTCCGATCTGTCGTACCCCGAAGCCATAGAGAATGTCCAGCCGATCAACCTCGTTCTCGATGGGTGTCGCGGCCTCGAGAGACAGTACGAGAGCAAGCTGACCATTCTCGTGTGCCCTGCGAATATCGCTCAGACCGTACGCGATGATCACGTAGTCCTGATGTGCGATATCGGACAGCCGCATACCGAGGTCGTAGATGATGTCGTCCCACTTCCAACCAAACTTGCTCGTGACGCACGCTGTTCCATCCATGAGGTTGTCGAACACCGCAGTCATGCCGGACCGCGACAGGCCCTCGTAGCTCGTGAGTTCACGGCCCGTCCGAATGTAGTCGCGGGTCCGTGACATGTCCTCGGGAAACAGAGTCGGATGGTCGTGGAGACTAATGATGATGTTGTCATTGATGATTCGCTTGGTGCGTTCGACCTGGGCTTCATCCAGCCCCAAGTCGTGAAGCGGGACGCGTCCAAGATCCTTTGCCAGTGCGAATTCCTCGTAGTCCTTGCCGGCTTCCAGGTACGAATAGGACCGGTACCCGCTATATTTGGTGGGCCGAAACTCGACGGAGAATTCATGCTCATTAGTACTGCTCATGATGATAGCCTTCCACTCCCGCGCCTTGTGAGCGCACTGTTTCCTTACCACCTATGGACACCGCATCCTCCAACAGCGGTGGCTCGCCTGCTGGACTCTCGGTACTTGGCGCCATCTCGACGCACTCGCCTCCTTCTAGCCCCTTGCCAAGCTCTGCTCCTTCACCCCTAGTCATTCGTCGATCTCGATCTCCGTGCCCTCTGCATTGAGCCGCAGAGGCTCGTATGCGGCGATCGGGTCGGCGGGCGGAATTGCCGACAGCAGCACCTTGGTGTAGACGTGCTGCGGATTTCGGTACACCTGATCAACCGGCCCATACTCGACGATCTTTCCCCGCCGCATTACCGCAACCGCGTCGCTGATCTGGTGGACAACACCGAGATCATGGGAGATGAACAGCATGCTGATGCCCGACTCCCGCTGGATGGTCTCGAAGAGGTCGAGAATCTGGGCCTGGACGGAAACGTCCAGAGCTGAGACGGGTTCGTCCGCGACTATGAGAGTCGGATCTAGAGCAAGGGCAGTTGCGATGCTGACGCGTTGTCGCAGACCACCGCTGAGCTCGTGAGGATACATGTCGTAATACCGGGCCGGCAACGCGACAACATCCATCAACTCGCGGACCCGCCGGACCCGCTCGGGCTTGGACCCGACCTGATGGATGTCCAGCGGCTCTTGAATGATGCTGCCGATGCTCTGCCGTGGGTTCAGCGAGGCATACGGGTCCTGGAAGACCACTTGTATGCGTCTCCTGAGAAGGAATCGATCGTCACGGCTCGGATTCGTGATGTCCTGACCATCGAACGCTATTGTGCCTGACGTGAGTGGAAGGAGCCCCAGCACCATTCGACCCAAGGTCGTCTTCCCGGAGCCGGACTCGCCGACCAAACCTACCGTCTGCCCGGATTCCACGTCTAGCGACACACCGTCGACCGCGTGAACGACGCTTCCCGGCATCCGCCGAGTGATCTCGCGGAGGCTCCGAGGTACGTTGAAGTCCCTGCGAACATCGCGAATCTGCAGAAGCGCTCCCATCAGTGGTCCCCTTGGCCGATCGGCATAGTCATGGCGCCAGCGGACCCATCCAACGGTTCCCTGTGTTCTCGCCTTGCTGGCAGGCTCGCTAACAGGTGTTTCGTATAGTCGTGCTGCGGTGCCTTGAAGAGCTGCTGCACGGGAGCCTGCTCCACTATGTCGCCTCGGTACATGACGGCTACCTTGGTCGCCAACTGCGCGATTACCCCGAGATCATGGCTCACCACGACGGACGCCCCGTCGAATGTCTCAATGAGGGTGCGGAGTATCCGCAGAATCTGAGCCTGAACGGTGACATCTAATGCCGACGTTGGCTCGTCGGCAATCAAGAGCATCGGGTCTAATGCCAAGGCCAACGCGATCATCACTCGCTGGTTCATCCCACCGCTGAGCTGATGCGGGAACGATCTGAGGCGCTCCTTCGGGTCCGCTATTCCCACTCGCGTTAGCCACAGTTCTGCGGCTGCCAGAGCTGCCCGCCGCGACGACCTACCATGCGCTCGGAACAGCTCAATGAACTGTCGACCGATGGTGTGCGCGGGGTCCAACGCAGAGGCCGGGTTCTGCATGATCAAGGCGATCTTTTCGCCACGCAGCGCCCGGATGCGTCGAGGGCCCAGTTTGGTCAGATCTTCACCCTGGAACCGGATCGCGCCCGCAGTCTGCGCGCTGGCAGGAAGGAGCCCGAGAATCGCCATGCTCAGGGTCGTCTTGCCCGATCCGGACTCACCCACCAGGCCCAGGACTTCGCCACGTCCCAACTGCAGTGAGGCACTCCGTACGGCAGGGGTGCGCCCATAGCTCACGCTCAGCCGATCGACTTCGAGGATGGGGGTCATTCAAGACCGCCTGCGGCTACGTGGGTCGGCAAATTCCTGTAGTCCATCTCCGATGGCCGTGAACGCCAGCACCAGAATGATGATCGCCAAGCCGGGCCCAGCGACGACCCACGCGGAGTTCGCCATAAACTGCCTGCCGTCGGACAGCATGAGCCCCAGCGATGCCGTCGGCGGCCGCACACCGAGTCCGATAAAGCTCAGGGCGGCTTCGAGCAGCAGCGCGATACCCATCAGCAGCGAGGCTTGCACCAGCACCGGTGCAAAGCTGTTCGGAAGAATGTGCCTGCCTAGAATGCGCAACACGGAGGCCCCCCTGGAACGGGCGGCTTCGACGTATAGCTCCCTGCTGACCGCGACCGCCGAACCACGCATGACTCTGGCGATGATCGGGATGTATACGATGCCGATCGCCACGATGATGGGAACCAGACCAGTGCCGCTGATGGCCACGACCACGATCGACAAGACGATGGCCGGGAAGGACATCAGGATGTCCAGGGGACGCATGATCGCGTTATCGACGACGGACCCTCCCATACTGGCCAGCAGTCCGAGGGGCACTCCAATCACCAGGCCGATCGCTACCGAGCCAATCGCGACGGTAAAGGAGATCTGATAGCCGTGTGCCACTCGAACCAGCAGGTCGCGGCCGAGCTGATCCGTGCCCAACCAGTGAGCCCAGCTCGGACCCTGCAACGATGCCGTTCGGTCGAGATCGTTCGAATGATAAGGCGCTATCAGCGGCACCAACACCGTGATGGCCGCCGCGAACAACACGAGGATGGTCCCGGTTACCAGGTTGCCATTGAACCGGCGACCATGTGTTGTCGAGCGTTCGGCGCTCTGTTGCATATCGTGGGACACGTCAGATTTCACGTCCACCTGCCCGAAGCTTGGGACTGATCAACGGGTACGAGAGGTCCACCAACAGATTGACGATGATGAACGTGAAGGCGATGACCAGGATCGCCCCTTGGACCTCCGGATAGTTCTGGTTGAGCATCGACTGAATGATCAGCTGCCCCACTCCCGGGAGGGAGAAGACCTGCTCGATCACGATCGTCGAGCCGAGCAGATAGCCGGCCTGCAGGCCCGCGACTGTGACGATAGGAATTGCGGCCGATCGCAGTGCGTGTCTCCACACGACTCTCCGTTCCGGAACCCCCTTCGCCCTGCTGAAGGTGATGTGGTCCAGGTTCAGGGCGTCGATCATCGCGCCACGGGTGATCCTCATGAGAACGGCCGATAGTCCGGCAGCCAACGACACGGCGGGGAGGATGACCGATCGCAGGTTTTGCCACGGCGAAACGGAGAACGCAACAAAGCCGGACGACGGAAAGACGCGAAGGGTCAGCGAGAAGGCCAGGATGAGAACGATCCCGATCCAGAAGTTGGGCACCGCGATACCCAGCACGGCAACGCCCTGAATGGACTTGTCGGCGATCTTCCCCCGTCGTACCGCGCTCCACACCCCCGTCGGAATACCCACGACGATGGCGAGCAGGAACGCAAGGAGCACCACCTCAACCGTCACGGGCAGCCGATCCGCCAGCACCGTGCGGATCGGCTGCCCGGTCGTGTAGTCAACGCCAAGGTCACCGTGGATGACGTCACCGAGCCATGTCGTGTACTGCACCACTATCGATCGGTTGAGCCCGAGCTGCTCACGGACTTGCGCGAGCTGCGCGGGCGTCGCATACGCCCCCAAGATTGAACTTGCCGGATCGCCGGGCACGAGGCGCAACAGCCCGAAAACAATGATCGACATGCCGAGCAGCATCGGCACGGTTAGTAGCAGCCGCTTTCCGATGAGCCTGAACATGTGCGTAGTCTCCAGTACTCTCTTATGCGTTCCCTCGCCACATGTCCTCCACCCGAATCTCGAGTGACGGATACGGGACGGAGCCGTGAATATCTGGTTTCATCCAATACTGCTGCAGCTGATTCGCGATGAACATGTAAGGTGCTTCCTCGCCGAATGCCGTCAGGACGTCCGGATAGATCTGGCGAGCCTTCTCCTCGTCTGGTTCGGAAGTGAACTTGTCGAGGACTGCGTCAAGCCTATCGCTCTTGATGCCGCTGGAGTTGAAGGGCGATGTCGAACGGCCAAGCATCAGGTACGTCATCCGAGGATCGATCGAAACACTGAAGTAGCCACCTGCCAGTCCGTACTGGTGCCCGTTCAGCTTCGTGAAGTAGTCCGCCGAGGAGAGCTTGGTGATCTGCAAATTCACGCCGATCTTGGCGAACTGCGACTGCAGGACCTCTCCAATGGTCGAGGTAATCGGAACCTCTACCTTGGCCAGGTATTCGATGGTGACGCTCGACTGCCCCGCCTCCTTCAGCAAGGCCTTGGCCTTATCGGGATCCGGACCACCTTGGTAGGGATCGTGATCGACGTACCACGGGTTCCCGGGAGAAACTGGCTGATAGGCCGGTAGGGCGCTGGCAAAGAAGGTCAGATCCACCAATTCTTTTCGATCGATCGCCCACATCAGCGCCTGCCGCACCTTGACGTCGTTCAGCGGTGGTTTGGTGGTGTTCAGGTAGATCAGATACGGAAAGTATGGCTTGCCATCGGTGTGCGCGATGCTCGTCGAGTTTTCGAATTCGCTCAGGCGTTGCGGCGGAATCGCCTGGATCCAATCAAACTGTCCGGTCTGCAATCCGGTGAGTCGAACCGTGTCGTCGCTAACCGAATTGAAAACGACCTGATCAAAGTACGGTCGATCGGATTTGAAGTACTTCTCCCACCTCTTGAGGGTGACATGACTGCCCTGCACAAAGTCGACCATCTGGTACGGCCCACTGCCGTAGGGTTGGAGCTTCGGATTGTTCTCGGTAACGGCCTTCTCGTTAACGATCGGGAGGAATGCGGCCAGCGTGGCTTCCACCGGTCCGTACGCCTGCTTGAGGTGCAACCTGAACTTGTGGTCGCCGAGCACCTCGACATTATCGATGAAGTCGACCAAGGGGCCGAGCGGGTGGGCTTGTGTGCGCTTGGCGGTGAATGCGATGTCTTTGGCCGTCACCGGTTCGCCATTCTGGAATACTGCGTTTTCCACGAGGTCAAATAGCCAGGTCTTGTCGTCTTCACGCTGCCAGGACGAGGCGAGGTTTGGCTGGTACTTGAAGTTCGCATCGATCTCGAGCAGCTCACTGAAGATGTTCTGATAGACCTGCAGCGATGCGTACAGCTGCCCGTCTCCGGGATCCATGTTGACCGGACTGTCCTGGATCGCCAGTACCGCCTTGCCACCCTTCACCGGTGTACCCGGGGATCCGGCCGACGCTGTGGGCGCGCTGGTCGACGCGCCCCCCGTCGCGGCCGATCCGGTGCTCCCGCCGCCGGCACCCGGGCTCGAGGTGCCCGCGCCGCTCCCGTCGCTGCACGCTGCCAGCATCGGAACGCCCGCGGCGATGCCGGCGCCAAGGATTCCCGCGCCCTTAAGAAGGCTCCGTCTGTCAATGTGTCGGTCGGGTGAATCAGGCATCGCTAGTCCTCTCCAGCTTGTGGCTCGCGCCGATTAGGTACGTGGAGTCCGGGCACCCAGCGGGTGACGGACGGTAGTGCCGACCCGGGCTGCATCAACGGCTCGAGCCTGCGGTCCGGCGGGACGCCGACCGTGGAGACCGCAACCAGTCGCGGATGCGGTTGAACGCATGTCTCGGGACATCTCTCCCAGGAACCTGACGCCTGAGGAATCCAGGTCACTCTCCTGTCCTTGTTCACGTGTGATTGCCACCTGGCCGCGCTCATGCGTCCAGCACAGTCACGACGCATCTCCTCGTTCGGACGGTCCGCACGTCGACGCTGCCACGGATAGTCTCGCTGGCCGAGCGCTTCATGCAGGGGTGCTGCGCAACATCTTTACACATTGCAGGATTCATGCAAGTGTAGCGGGGTGCGCAAGGAGCCCGCTAGTCATCGATTCGACGTCATCGACCGGCGCATCGTGGCCGCCCTGCAGGTGGACCCACGTGCGTCGTGGTCCGAGTTGGGCACCATCGTCGGCGTCTCCGAGACCACGGTGCTGCGCAGGGTGCAACGTCTTCGAGACAGCGGCGCGCTGATCATCGTCGGGGCACCCGACCCGCTGCGATGTGGCTTGGGTCAGCCGGTACTGCTGCATATTCGGACCCGCCCCGGCGACGCGCCGGGGCTCGCTCACTCGCTGGCCAGACGTGGCGATGTGCGATACGCCTCGTTGCTGACCGGCCGCAGCGATCTCATGTGCGAGCTCATGGTGCCCAACCTTGGATACCTACGTCGGGTTTTGATGGACGAGCTCCCCGCGACCGACGTCATCCAGGGCACTCGAAGCGAGGTGGTGCTCAAACGATTCAAGACCCGTGATCAATGGAGTCACTCGTTGCTGGACGCGGGAGAAACGTCGCACTCGAAGCAAGACGCCGATGGAGATCCAAGCAGTCGCGTCGGCCGTCTGGACGAGGTCGACGCCGCTTTGATCCGCGCGCTCAGCACCGACGGGAGGCGCAGCTACGCGGACCTGTCCCTGGAGGTCCCGCTGAGCGAGACGGCCATCGCCCGCCGGGTAAACGCTCTGACGGCGTCCAACAAGCTCTACTTCGTCGCTATGGTGGACCCCGCCGCGCTCGGCTTCGAGATCGAGGCGATGTTCCGCGTTCGGGTGGCGCTTGCCCAATTGGAGCCGATAGCCCTGACCCTGGCTGCCATGCGCCAGGTGCGCTATATCTCGGCCACCAGTGGGTACAGCGACCTGGTCGTGGACGTCATCTGTGAGGACACCAACGCCCTCTACGACTTCATGAGCAACCAGGTTGGCAACATCCCCGGGGTAAGGGACGTCGAGATCGATATCGTGCTCGAATCGATCAAGCGGGAGTACCGCTATCCGCTCTTCACCCGGAACACCATGACCATCGCGTCGCTACCGTCCGCCACGCAGGTACCGGCCACGTCGGCCGCGCCCCGCGGCGGGCCATCGCGGAAATCGCCCTGACCTGCAACCGCCCAGGGCATCGACGTCTTCTGCGTGTCCTATCCGACCGGCGCAACCACCCGGGGATCGGCGGAGCGCACTGGCCGCGGTTCGGTGGCGCCTCCCCCCGGTCCCCCACCCAGGTACTCGACCAGGTGGTCGGTGATGTCCCGGGCGTCATCTTCGGCGCCGTTGATGAAGCTGGACTTGCGCCGCCGGAGCACCGGCAGCCCGATCCGGTATAACCCCGGAGATGCCGTCACCACCCCGCCCTCGTGACGCAGTTGCCCCTTCCGGTCCAGCGCCTCCGGGATGTGCAGCCACGAGTAGTCCGCCGTGTACCCGGTGGCCCAGACGATCGTTCGGATGCCGCCGTCGGTCAGGCTCACCGCCAGCGCGGGCGCCGTCTCCACCCGGGTCGCCTCGAACCGCTCGACCGGCCCGACCTGTCCGTCCAGCCCGGCCGAACGGGCCCACTCATCGAAGCTCTCCAGTAGCCGCCGCTGCTTCAGATCAGCCAGGGTGCAGACGTTAGGCAAGGATCCGGAGAACTGCGCCACCCCACCGGAAATGCCGGCCAGCCGACCGACCAACCGCACCCCGGCCCCTGTCAAACTGTTCAGATCCAGCGTCACCCGCTCCGGCGTCCCGATCAGCTGGGGAGACGGCAGGTGCCTGGCCCGCACCACGTCGTCGACTTGGTCGAAGCGCTCGTCCCAGATCCCGGAGCGCTCCATCCACCACATGATGTCCCGCCCGCGGTAGGTGCGCGGCATCCGCACGTGCTCCCCCACGGCGAGGGTCACCTGGCGGCCGGAGGCCTGTACCTCGGCAGCGATCTGCGCTCCGGTCGCGGCCGCGCCGACCACCAGCACCCCGCCCTCCGGCAACTGGCCGGGGTTGCGATAACCGCTGGGCACCACCGTTTCGATGCCGTCCGGCACGCCCGCGGCCACCGCAGGGATCTTGGGGATGTTGCAGGCTCCGGTGGCCAGCACCACGGAGCGCGCGTCCCACTCGCCCTCGTCGGTCACCACGCGATACCCGTCACCGCTACGACGGACGGAAGTGACGGCGACGCCGCCGTGCACCGGCGCGTCGATCCGCCGGGCATAGTCGTCCAGGAAGCCGACCACTTCGGGCATCGTCATAAAGCCGTCGGGATCCCGCCCACGGTAGGGCGCACCGGGCAGCCGGGTCTGCCAGTTCGGAGTCAGCAGCCGCAGCGATTCCCAGCGCTCGGTGCGCCAGGAGTGCCCGACCCGCCCGCGCTCCAGCAGCACGTGGTCGATCGACCGCGCGGCCAGGAAATAACTGACCGCGAGGCCGGCCTGGCCGGCCCCGACAACGACGACGGAACTCTTCAACGTGCCCTGCATCGAACCGTCATCAGACCTTCGAGACCTCAACGCTGACGTTGGTGGGGTTGGTGACGACATCGAAAACAGCGGACCGCTTCTGGGACTGAGCCACCAGGGCCGCGATGTCCTCGGCGCTCGCGTCCGCGTCGATCTCGTAGCGCACCTTGATGCCGGTGAAGCCGTTGCGCACCTCGGGGTCCCCGCCCAGGATCCCCAGGATGTCCATGTCGCCCTCCACGGTCGCCTTCACCGAATTCAGTTGGATCCCGCGGTTCTGCGCGACGGCGGCGATCCCGGCGGTCAGGCAGCCGCCCAGGCCGACCAGTACGAACTCCACCGGAGTGACGGCGTGATCCTCCGCGCCGAAGGTTTCCGGGTGGTCGGTCTCGAAGGTGTGCTCGGTGCGGTGCTGCTGCTCGCCACCGAGGCCGAAGTAGCTGTGCACGGTGGCGCTGGTGTGGGTGCCGCGGATCCAGTCGTTGGAGGCGCGCCAGGTGAACTGGGCGCCGGCGGGCTGTTCGGTCAGTGCGGTGCGGGCGCCGAGCAGGGCGTCGACGTTCACTCCGTTGTCGACGGCGGGGGCGGTGGGTGTGGTGGTCATCGGTGATGCACTCCTAACGGTGTCACGTGGTGGAATGGGTAAGAATTCACATGGGGCGGCGGCGCCGGGACGTCACCACTCCGGTGACGAACCCGCCGTAGTGCAGACCACCGGCGAAGCGGGCGTGCTCGATCTTCAGGCAGCGGTCTTGTACCACCTGCAGGCCGGCGTCCAGCGCCGTGCGGGCGGCGACGTCGTGCCGTAGCCCGAGCTGGAACCACACCACCTTGGCGCCAACGGCAATGGCCTCGTCGACCACGCCCGGGATCGCATCGGGCGCACGGAAGATGTCGACGATGTCGGGCACCTCCGGCAGGTCGGCCAGCGACGGGTAACACCTCAAACCGAGCACCTCGTCGGCGCGCGGGTTGACCGGGTAGATCGTCAACCCGGTCCTGGTGAGATAGGTAGCAACGAAGTTGGAGGCGCGCAAGGGGTTCGGCGATACGCCGACCAGCGCGACGCTGCGTGCGTTCGCCAAGATCTGCAACCGCTCGATGGCCGAGGCCTCCGGCACGTCCCCGGTTGCGCGGTGGGTCGCCTCGTTCGCGGCGACGATGGTGGGTGTCACTGCGTCACCTCCTTGGTGGCGGCCAGGGCCCGGTCGAGGTCCCACAGGATGTCGTCGAGCGTCTCGATGCCGACCGAGATGCGGATCAGGTCGTTGCCAACGCCGGCGGCCTCTCGAGCCTCCGGCGGTACCTGCTGGTGGGTGGTCGAGGCGGGGTGTATGACCAGGGTTTTCGCGTCACCGATGTTGGCCAGGTGCGAGGCGAGCTCGACCGAGGCGATGAAGGTCTTGCACGCCTCGTACCCACCCTTCAGGCCGAACGAGAACACCGCTCCCGGGCCCTCCGGCAGGTACTGCCGCGCCAGCGGCGTCCAGGGATTGTCGTCGAAGATGGGAAAGCTGACCCAGGCCACCTCGTCGCGTTCGGCCAGAAAGCGTGCCACCGCCTGCGCATTCGCGGAATGCTGGCGCATCCGCAGCGGCAGCGTCTCCAACCCGAGCAGCAGCAGGAACGCATCGAACGGGGACAGCCCGGCGCCGACGTCCCGCAGCACCTCCGAGCGCGCCCGGGTGAGGAACGCGTACTCGCGGAAGTTCTCCCAGAACGTCAGCCCGTGGTAGGCGGGCGAGGGCTCGGTGATCAGCGGGAAGTTGCCGTTGTCGAACGGGAACGTGCCCGCCTCCACGATCACTCCGGCGATCACCGTGCCATGCCCGCTGATGAACTTGGTCGCGGAGTGCACCACGATGTCGGCGCCGTGTTCGATCGGCCGGCACAGGTAGGGGCTGGCGAAGGTGTTGTCGACGATCAGTGGGATGCCGTGAGCGTGCGCGATATCGGCGATCGCGGAGACGTCCAGCACGTCGGCGCGGGGATTGCCGACGATCTCGCCGTACAGGGCCTTGGTGCCGTCGGCGATGGCGGCCTGCACCGCTGCCGGGTCGCCGAAATCAACGAAGTCGACGTCAATGCCCATGCGCCGCAGGGTGACGTCGAACTGGGTATGGGTGCCGCCGTAGAGGGACTGCGAGGCGACGATGCGGTCGCCGGCCTGGGCCAGGGTGAGTACGGTGACGAGCTGAGCCGCGAGACCCGACCCGGTAGCCACCGCTCCCAGCCCGCCTTCCAGGGTCGCGACCCGCTCCTCGAAGGCCGCAACGGTGGGATTGCCGATGCGCGAGTACAGGTTTCCGTAGGTTTGCAGCGCGAACAGGTCGGCAGCCTGTTGCGCGTCCTCGAACACGAACGAGGACGTTGCGTAGATCGGCATGGCCCGTGCGCCCGTCTCGGGGTCGGGGCGTTGGCCGGCGTGGATGGCCAACGTGTCGAAGCCGAACTGGTGACGATTGCTCATGCTGCTGATCCCGTCGAATGGTATGGGCCGCACCGTGACTGCACCGGGGCGACCGCTGTCGATGCGCGTCGTGACGAACCGTCACGCACGCAACGTCTGTCGAGCGCGGTGGAGGTTCAGCGACAGCGCGTCGCGGTGCACCCGCGCATCTGGTCGATGTAGCGGCGGCACACCGACAGTGGGCCGTCGGCCGGGGTCGGGTTGCTGGTCGCCGGTCCGCACTGGGTAACCACGGCTGGTACTCCTGATCTGCTCGAGCGCTTGCGGAAGCGCCCGGTGGCGTCCCGCCCGGTCGTCACCCGGAGCACCCCACCGCCTCGCGAGGGTTGCCGACCAGCTAGCCGGGGCTGAACGCTGGTACTCGTGACCGTGCCGTTGACGCTACGCCCGTCCGGTTCGGGCGGTCAAGGCGGGGTAGGTGCCAGCTGGATCACACGTCCGATCCGCGACGCGTGACCACCGACCGACAGGCCACCCGGCCGGGTTCGTCACCGCTGGGTTCGTCACCGCTCGTCGATGACCACCCAGATACCCACGGCCGGTGTGTCGCCCTCGTTGCGGTACCGGTGCGGTGTGCTGGAGCGGAACGACACCGCATCCCCGGGGGTGAGCAGTCGTTCCTCATCACCGAGTTGCACGATCAGCGCGCCGGATTCCAAGAAGCCATACTCCGTGCCCGGGTGGCGCATCAGCTCGCCGGAACTGGAGGCGCTGCCCGGCTGGTAGGCGATCCGCAGGAAGTCGACCCGCTCCCCCGGTAGCCGGCCCATGACCTCCCACACCACGCCTGAATCGAGCGTGATGACCTCCCGCTCGCCCGAGGTGGTGACGGTGGAGGTGGTGTCGTTCCTGCGGGACAAGCCGATGCCATCCGGAACTTCGCGGGCGGTGACGGGGTTTCGGGCCAGCATGGCCGCCAGCCCGGCGGTGGCCATCGGACTGGCTTGTGCACTCGAGCCCGCCAGGTCATCGGCGCTCACGGCGGCACGATCCCCCTCGCTACCGGCCGCGCCGGCCGCAGGGGGTCCCTCCAGCAGGTCCGTCACCGACATGCCCAGCGCGCCGGTCACGGCATAGAGGGTGCTCACGCTCGGCCGGATCCGGCCGGTCTCGATCTGCGACACCAGGCTAGCCGACACCCCCGCCTGGCGGGCCAGGGCGCGCAGGCTGATCTTGCGGCGCAGCCGCTCGGCCCGCACCCGCTCGCCGATCGGTGGGATCTCCACCTGCCCCATCGGTCCTCCTGCCCCGCCATCCGGCGCTTCCGGCGGGCCGCGATCACACCTTGACCCTTCCGACGGTGGGAATCTACAGTGACACCGGATGTTCAGTATTGCTTAACACATGACGGGGGCGGGCGCTATCGACCGTCGACCGAGCGGAAGGAGCAGACGATGGCCGTTCGAACCTTCGGGACCAACGCGGTCGACTGGGAGCAGCGCATCGACCTGGATCGGCTGCGCACCGAACGGCTGGCCCGGCTGCGTGCGGAGCTGGAACGCTCCGAGCTCGGCGCGCTGCTCACCTTCGACTTCGCCAACATCCGCTACATGACGGCCACCCACATCGGCACCTGGGCGATGGACAAGCTGATCCGCTTCGCCGTGCTGCCGCGCGGCGGCAAGCCCGTGGTGTGGGACTTCGGATCCGCCGCCAAACACCACCAGCTGTTCAACCCGTGGCTGGACGGCACCAACCGGGCCCGCGCCGGCATCTCCACGCTGCGTGGTGCCTTCCACCCGGACGCCGGCATCGCACAGGACGTCGCGACGAAGGTGGCCACCGTGCTGCGCGAGCACGGGCTGGACGATCAGCCGCTCGGCGTCGATCTGATCGAGATGCCGGTGCTGGCCGCCCTGCAGGCACAGGGATTGACCGTGGTCGACGGGCAGCAGACCTTCCTGGCGGCCCGCCGGCTGAAGACCGCCGACGAGATCAGCCTGCTCACCCAGGCCTGCTCCATGGTGGACGCCGCCTACGAGGATCTGTATGAGTTCCTGCGTCCGGGCGTGAAGGAGAACGAGTGCGTCGGCCTGGTCTCCAAGACGCTCTACGACCTGGGCAGCGAGTACGTGGAGGGTGTCAACGCGATCTCCGGGGAGCGCTGTTCGCCGCACCCGCACGTGTACTCCGATCGGCTGCTGCGGCCAGGGGACCCGGCGTTCTTCGACATCCTGCACAGCCACATGGGCTACCGCACCTGCTATTACCGGTGCTTCGCGGTGGGCAGCGCCTCGCCGGCCATGCGCGATGCCTACACCCGCTGTCGGGAGTACATGGACCAGGCCATCGCACTGGTGCGACCGGGCGCCACCACCGCGGACATCGTCTCGGTGTGGCCGACCGCTCAGGAGTTCGGCTTCCCGGACGAGGAGGCGGCCTTCGCGCTGCAGTACGGGCACGGGGTGGGGCTGTCGATCTGGGAGAAGCCGATCTTCTCCCGGCTGGTGTCCCTGGAGCATCCCGAGACCCTCGAGGAAGGCATGGTTTTCGCGCTGGAGACCTACTGGCCGGCCGGTGACGGATGGTCCGCGGCACGCATCGAGGAGGAGGTGGTGGTCACGGCGGACGGCTGCGAGGTGATTACCAAGTTCCCGGCCGAGGAACTGTTGGTAGCCGGCCGGCGGTACTTCGCCGCCGGCGGACCGCTGCCGACGGTGCGGGAGTCCCAATCGCATCTGAACACCGCCGCCGGGCGGGGCGACACCGGCCCCGCCGCTGCACGTTCCGGGGGTGCACAGTGACCTCACACCTGGTGGTTCGCGCTAACGACGCCGTCTGGATCCCCGCGGGCGGGCCGCTGGCCGGGGCCACCCGATACGTCGGCTGGTCCGCCGTCGGACCCGACAGCGCCGCCGTGCACACCGGATTCGGGCTGGGACGGATGGATCCCGGGGGTCGAATCCCGTGGCATCTGCACTCCTACGAGGAGAGCCTGTATGTGCTCGCCGGCGAGGTGGTGGTGCAGACCACCGAGGGCGCCACGCTGCTCGGCGCGGGAGATTACGGGTTGATCCCGCTGGGAGTCCCGCATGCACTGCGCAACGAGGGCTCCGGCCGGGCAGAGTGGGCCCGCTGCTCGGCACCGGCGCCACGCGCGGGGCATGGCGGCGACACCGAGGCGGTGCGTGGTTTCGACGATCTACCGGCGGCGCGAATCGACGTGCGCGACCCGCGCAATCGGCGGTACGGGCACGTCGCACCCGAGCACATGGACCGGGACCTACAGGGCCAGCGAAACCTTGCGGTGTCGGCCAGCATGCGCACGGCACTACTGGTGTACAGCGGCATCTCGCTGAAGATGATGGTAGACACCGACCTGGGCGCGGTGCTGTCGTCGATGTTCATGGTGCAGTACGAGCCGGGCGGGCTGGCATCCCCGCACGATCACCCCTTCGAGGAGACCTACCTGATCACCGACGGCAGCGTGCTGGCCACCTTCGACGGCGTGGAATACGACCTGCGGGCCGGTGACATCGCCTGGGCCGGGGTTGGGTGCGTGCATTCGTTCCGCAACCTCACCGATCAGACGGTGACGTGGCTGGAGACACAATCACCGCAACCGCCGCACCGGCACGCGTACCGATTCCAGCGGGATTGGGACTACCTGCGGGATGCCCTGCAGGCCGAGATCAAGGGGGCTGCCTCATCATGACAACCGTGGTAGTCGGCGGCACCGCCGGTATCGGGCTGGAATTCGCGCGGTTTCGAGCGGCGGCGGGTCGGGAGGTCGTCATCGCGGGCCGGGACGCGGCGAAGGCGAATGCGGTAGCGGGTGAGATCGGTGCCCGCTCGCTGATCGTCGATCTGGCGGAGCCGACATCGATTGCCCGCGCGTTTGCCGACATCCGCGACGTCGACGAGTTGGTGCTACTGGCGATCGACCGGGACAGCAACAGCGCCAAGGACTACAACATCGACCGGGCCATCGCGCTGACCACCATCAAGTTGGTGTCGTATATCGAGACGGTGCACACCCTCTACCCCCGAATGACGGCGGACGCGTCGATCGTGCTGTTCGGCGGCCGCGCCAAGGACAAGCCGTACCCGGGGTCCACGACGGTGTCCACCATCAACGGCGGAATTATCGGCATGGTCAACACCCTGGCCATCGAGCTGGCACCGGTGCGTGTCAACGCCATCCACCCGGGCATCGTCGGCGATAGCTGGTACTGGGCGGCAAAGCCGGCGGCGGTGCTGGATGCCTATCGGTCGCGGACGCCCACCGGCGCACTGGCCACCATGGCCGACGTGGTCGATACGATCGATTTCCTGCTGCGCAACAAGTCCATGAACGGCCAGCAGATCGGCATCGACGGCGGCTGGATGCTGACGTGAGGGTCGCGGTGCTGGGCGCCGGCCGAATGGGTGCGGCCATGGCGCAGCGGCTACGGGAGCAGGGATACCCCGTGGCCGTGTACAACCGCAGCGTCGAGCGAGCATCGCAGGTGGCGTCGCGGATCGGAGCGGTGACGGCACCGACGCCGGCGGCCGCCGCCGAGTGGACTGCCGGCGACGACGGTCGCCCCGGCGTCGTGCTGGTCTCACTCGCCGACGACGACGCCTGCCGCGCCGTGTATATGGGCCCAGATGGGCTGGTGTCCGAGCTTCCGCCCGGCACCATCGTGGCGGACACCTCAACCGTCGACCCAGGCACCGCGCGGCAGCTGGCGGCCGCGATCGTCGAGCGTGGCGGATCGCTGCTGGACGCCCCGGTTTCGGGCAGCGTACCGGCGGCGCTGTCCGGCGGGTTGACGGTGATGGTGGGCGGCCAGGACGCGGCCCTGGAGAGCGCCCGTCCGGTGCTGGAGACCATCGGGCGACGCGTGGTGCACGTCGGCGGGTCCGGCGCCGGCGCCGCGGTGAAGCTGGCCGTCAACGCCGTGGTGCACTCTCTGAACCAGGCGCTCTCCGAGGCGATCGTGCTGGCCGAGAGGGCGGGCGTGGCCCGCTCGGTGTTCTACGACGTGATCGCCGACAGTGCCGCCGCCGCGCCCTTCGTCGGATACAAGCGGGAGGCGTTCGAGCACCCCGACACGGCGCCGGTGGCGTTCAGCCTGGATCTGGTGGCCAAGGATCTGCGACTGATCCTTGCCCTGGCCGATCGCGTCGGCGCCCCGATGCCGGGAGCACGTGCCGTCGCCGCGTCAGCGGGCCAGGCCATCGCCGCCGGCCTCGGCGCGGCGGACATGAGCGCGGTGGCCAGGCTCCTGCGGGGCGAAAGTCACGGCGCCGATCCCGCGCCGAAGACCTCCGGGTGATGCGCCAGTGAGATTCGGGTGCGTCGGATGTGCGCGACCAGGAACCGCTCGCCGTCGGTGGTATCGCGCCGACGGATCGCATCGATCAGCAGCCGGTGCTCCGCATTGACCACCCACATCCGGCCCGGGCCACTCACCCGCACGAAGGCGCGACGGTAGGGCTGGGTGGTGTTCCAGAACCGCTCGACCATCTGGTTGAGCTCAACGATCGGGTTGCCGTCGTAGCACAGCAGGTGCAGTTCCCGGTCCAGTGCCAGGAACCTGTCCAGGTCGCCGTCGGACTCGATCTGGTCCTGCACCCGCTCGATCCGTCGCAGCGCCTCCTCGGACAGATTCGGGATGCTCTCGGCGAGCGCCAGCGGCTCCAGTCGCTCGCGCATCTTGTACACCGCCTGACATTCCGCCAGATCGAGCCTGGAGACCCATGCGCCGCTGTTGGCCTTGAGCTGGATCAGCCCCTGCGAGTTCAGGATTCGCAGCGCCTCACGCACCGGCAGCCGGCTGGCACCCTCGCGGGCCGCGATCTCCTCCTGCAGGATCCGCTCCCCGGGGGCCAGGACGCCGGACAAGATGTCCTCGCGCAGCCGAGCTGCGATCCGCTGGCTGGCGACGGCCGCGACATCACCCTCCACGCGGGGCACCGCCGTCACGGCTCACCGGCGCCATCGGAATCCGAACCGGTGGGCCGCAGGGCGGCCTCTTCCTCGAGGTAGAACGCCCGGCCGTTCGGGTAGGAGACCAGCTCGAACTGCAGGCCCCACGGCGCCAGGAAATACACCCAGCGCTGTCCGAGATGGGGGCCGGTGCTGGTGGTGGGTTCCCCCAGCACCCGGACGCCGTGGCCGTGCAGATAGGCCACCGCCGCGTCCAGATCCCGCACATACAGCGCGATGTGATGACCACCGATATCGCTGTTGCGCGGTGGCTCGGTGCGCTGGTCCGGTGACGTGTACTCGAACACCTCGAAGACCGGGGAGCCCGCGCAACGAAAGAAGCGCAACTCGGCGCAGGCAGCCCGCGGATGCACGTTCAGATGCTCGGCCATCCAGTCGCCGTCGTCGCCCATGGGCCCCAGCGAGTACAGGTACTCGCAGCCCAGCACGTCGACCAGGAAGCGCGTGGCCTCCTCCAGGTCGGGCACGGTGATGCCCACATGGTCCAACCCGGTCAAGCCGGGCAGTCCGCCGGGCTGTGCCGCCATAGGTCTCACCCCTCGCTGACCTCTGCATCGTCGATCGAACGGTTGACAAGTTCGATCTGCTTGGATCCATTGATGTACCTGTCGGACGAGCATGGGGGACCAAAACCCCAGCGTCAAGCCCTGTCGACAACCTTTCAGCCGGGGACTAGAGTCGTGGCAGTTGTATGAATGGATCCATTAGCACTGACGTTCGAGCGGACGTCCGTCGGAGTTCGTCGAACAACGCCCAGCGGCAATCCGCCAGAGGAAGGGCCATCCAGATGAGCAGCCAAACCGAGCTCGCGGCATCCGTCCCCTGGGTGGAGCTCACCGTCACCGACGCGGACTGGGATGCGGCGGATCCAGCGTTGCTGACCGCCATGTTCGGCCAGCTGGTGCTGATCCGCTCGTTCGAGGAGTACGTACTGCAACTGGCCGGCGAGGGCCTGGTGCACGGGCCGGCACATTCCAGCATCGGCCAGGAGGGCGGCGCCGTCGGATCCATCCTGCCGTTGCACACGGCAGACACCGTCAACGGGTCACATCGGGGACATCACCAGTTCCTGGCCAAGGCGCTCGGTCACGTCGCCCCCGACGGCATCGACCCGACCGCGGACCTGCCCGACGCTGTCGTCACCGTCCTGACCCGCAGCCTGGCGGAGATCTGCGGCCTGGCCCGTGGATTCTGTCGCGGTCGCGGTGGCTCCATGCACCTGCAATGGCGCGAAGCGGGCGCCATGGGCACCAACGCCATCGTTGGCGGGGGCGTGCCGCAGGCGGTAGGCTTCGCGTTCAATCACCGCAGGGCCGGCACCGATGCGGTCAGCGTCACCTACTTCGGCGATGGCGCTGCCAACATCGGCAGCGTGCTGGAGTCGTTCAACCTCGCGGCCGCCTGGAACCTCCCGGTGTGCTTCTTCCTGGAGAACAACCAGTACGCGGTGTCCACCAATGTCACCGAATCGGCCGCGGAGACCAGGCTCTCGGCCCGCGGCCCGGGCTTCAAGATCCCCAGCTGGCGGGTGGACGGCATGGATCCGCTGGCGGTATACCTGGCCATGTCGCAGGCCGTCGAGCACATGCGATCCGGCGGCGGGCCGACGCTCGTCGAGGCGGAGACCTACCGGTACTTCCACCAGAACGGACCGTTCCCGGGCAGCGCATTCGGCTACCGCAGCAAGCAGGAGGAGACCGCCTGGCGGCAGCGGGATCCGGTCACGCGCACGGCCGATCACCTGGTGCACCGAAGCATCCTGACCCACGAACAGATCAACGCGGCGATCACCCGGGCCACCGAGGCCATGGCCCGTATCGGCGACCTTCTCACCGAGCCGGTGCCGGGCGGCAAGCCCGGGCAACGGCAGATCAGGCACTCCGAATGGCCGGACCCATCCTTTGTGGACGTCGGAATCCGTGGTGACCTCTCGGAGTTCGCTGACGCCCCGCTGACCGACCGGGACACCTTCACCGGCGAGATCACCGACCGCTCGTTCATCGAGGTGGTCGCCGAGGTGATGGGCGCCGCAATGGACACCGACGATCGCGTCGTGGTGCTCGGCGAGGACGTGCACCGCCTTTCCGGTGGCACCAACGGCGCCACCAAGGGCCTGAAAGACAAGTTCCCGGACCGGGTGCTGGGCACGCCCATCAGTGAGAATGCCTTCTCCGGCATGGCCGGCGGGATGGCGCTGGACGGACGCTATCGACCGGTGGTCGAGTTCATGTACGCCGACTTCCTGTGGGTCGCTGCCGATCAGCTGTTCAATCAGATCGGCAAGGCCCGGCACATGTTCGGTGGCGACAGCCCAGTGCCGCTGGTGCTGCGGGCCAAGGTCGGTACCGGGACCGGCTACGGCTCGCAACACTCGATGGATCCCGCCGGCATCTTCGCTACCTCCGCCGGCTGGCGAATCGCCGCCCCCTCAACACCTTTCGATTACGTCGGCATGATGAACAGTGCGCTGCGCTGCCAGGATCCGGTGGCCGTCATCGAGCACGTCGAGCTGTATTCCTCCACCGGCGAGGGGCCGGTGGACGATCTGGAGTACTGCATCCCCATCGGCAAGGCGCGGGTGCGCCGGCAGGGCGATGGGATCACTGTGCTGACGTACCTGTCCATGGTGAACCACGCGCTGGCGGCCGCCGACGAGGTTCCGCAAGCCGGCGCCGAGGTGATCGACCTGCGCTGGCTGGATCGGGCCAGCATCGACTGGGACACCATCGGCGAGAGCATCCGCAAGACCAACAACGTGCTGATCGTCGAGCAGGGAGCGATGGGGACGTCCTACGGCGGCTGGCTTTCCGACGAGATCGGCCGTCGATTCTTCGACTGGCTGGACCAACCGGTACAGCGGGTCACCGGCGCAGTCGCATCCCCCAGCATCAGCAAGGTCCTGGAACGCGCGGCGATCGCCAAATCGGAAGAAGTGGCCGACGCGCTTCGCGAATACAACCCCCGCCGCTGACGGCGCCGACACTACGACGGGAGTTACTTCATGCCAACGCTGCTGCGCATGCCGGCGCCGGCGGCCGGAGTCCACGAGGCTCTGCTACTGGAATGGTCGGTGAACGAGAGCGCTACCTTCGCGATCTCGGATGTACTGGCCGTCATCGAAACCGACAAGGCCGTCATCGAGATCGAGGCCGAGGCGGATGGGGTGCTGCACCGCAGGCTGGTCCCGGCGGGACGCCAGGTCGAGGTGGGCACCCCGATCGCCGTCATCGGATCGTCGGGTGACTCGCCCGACGACATCGACGCCTTGGCCGCCCAGGCGACCGAGGCCGGGCGTTCCGCCGTTGGCGCGGTCCACGATGACCGCGAGTCCACGGGCGGTCACAAACTCCCAATTTCCCGGGTAGACCCGGTCTCCGGGCGCGGCGCTTCGCCCGCGAGCCAGCGCATCTTCGCCAGCCCGATCGCCCGCCGGATGGCCAAGGAGGCGGGCCTGACCCTGGCCGAGCTCGCCGGTACCGGCCCCGGCGGCCGCATAGTGCGGCGCGACGTGCAGGCCGCCGTCACCGCCAAGCAGCCGCCCGCCGCCCAGGCGGCGACCGAGAGCCCATCCCGCCCACGCGTCGCCGCACCCGCTGCGCAGGCCGCCCCGCAGTCCACCGTGCGCAGCTTCACCGACGTGCCGCACTCCCGGATCCGCACCGCGATAGCCGCCCGGTTGACCGAGAGCAAGCAGACGGTGCCGCACTTCTACCTGCGCGCTGCACCCCGGGTGGACGCCCTGCTGGCGATGCGCGCCGAGCTCAACACGGCGGGTGGACAGAAGGTCTCGGTGAACGACCTGGTGATCCGCGCGGTCGCCCGCGCGCACCGGGCGGTGCCGGAGATGAACGTCACCTATCTTCCGGACGCCACCCGCCGGTACGACTACGTGGACGTCGCGGTCGCGATCGCCACCGAAGGCGGGCTCGTCACACCCGTCGTCCGCGATGCCGATCGGCTGTCGATCACCGACATCGCCGCCACCACAGCCGATATCGCTCAGCGAGCGCGCCACGGCCGACTGCGCCAGCAGGAGCTGGAAGGCGGCAGCATCACCGTCACCAATCTGGGCATGCACGCCGTCGAGGAATTCGCGGCCATCATCAATCCGCCGCAGTCCGCCATCCTGGCCGTCGGCGCCGCGCGCCGCGAGCCGGTGGTTGCTGCCACGGACACCGGGGAGGAACTCGTCGCCGCCACCGTGATGCATCTGGTGCTGTCGGTCGATCACCGGCCGCTGGACGGCGCGATCGCCGCACGGTGGCTGGCCACCCTCACCGACCTGATCGAGCATCCGGCCCGCGTCCTGGCGTGACAGCGCTGCCTCGGCGACGGATATTCTCACACGCCCGGGAGGTGGTCGATGAACGGCTGCAGTGCACCGGTCTACCGGCGATATGTCGCGATGGGCGACAGCTTCACCGAGGGCGTCGGCGACGAGACCCTGGACGGTCGGTGTCGCGGCTGGGCCGATCTGGTAGCCGGCGCGCTCGGCGGTGCGGCCCGCCCATCTGGGCTGGACTACGCGAATCTGGCGGTGCGCGGCAAGCTGCTCGGCCAGATCGTCGACGATCAGTTGGATGCGGCAATCGCGCTGCGCCCCGATCTCGTCTCGCTCGCCGGCGGCGGAAACGACCTGCTGCGACCGGGGGCCCGGATGCCCTCCCTGCTGCGACTGCTCGATCTGGCCGTCGCCCGGCTGGCCGACCACAACGCGACGGTCGTGATGTTCACCGGTGCCGATCCATTCGACCGGCTGCCGGGGAGCAGGTTCCTCCGCGGGCAGGCACAGCGGTTCTGCGACGGCGTCTATCGCATCGCCGAGCGGCGATCGACGGTGCTGGTGGACCTGTGGTCGGACCGCGATCTGCGGGACGTGCGGTACTGGGCACCGGACCGGCTGCACCTGAACCCGGCCGGGCACCGTCAGGTCGCTGCCCGGGTACTGGACGCATTGCGGGCAGACCGACCCGCCGCCTGGACCGCGCCGGAGGCGGAGGTGCCGCCGCCGTTACATCCGCTGGCGGACCGCGCCCGCTATTACCGTCGCTACGTGGGTCCGTGGGTGCATCGCCGGCTCACCGGCACCTCATCCGGTGACGGCCGCACGGCCAAGTACCCGTCACCGATCTCGGTGGATGTGATGGGCAGCAGCGAGGGCTGACCGGCCACCACCGACCAGCGCCCGCCCGGCATACTCACCCTGTGACGTCAGTTTTCCTACCCGTGCCGTCGCCAGCCGATCCAGCCCTACCTACTCCGGTCAGGCTGATAGTGCTCGCGGTGCTGATCCTCGGGGCGGCGATCTGGATTGGCGGAATGGCCGCAGTCACGGTGCTCTCGGTGGTGTCCAGGCGGACCCTGCCGCCGGAGGCGCGGACGCGGCTGTTCCGGGACTTCGGGCGCCGATACCTTCTGGTGGCGGGCACAGCGCTGGTGGCGGCCGTCGTGTGCGGCGGCATCCTGCTGGTCGCCCGCGGGTGGGATGCGCTGGCCACGGCCATCGTCACCGTGCTGGCGACCCTGGTGGTGACCCTGGTATTCGGAGTGCGGCAGGCCCGGTCCATGGGGCGATTGCGCCGCGCCGCTCACCGGGCCGCCGGCAACGATGACCATCGCGCCGTCACGGTCGGTGCCCGCCGAGCGGCCTTGCTGCGCTCGCTGATTGCCGCCCTGACGATCGCGCTGTTCGCGCTGGCGATCTGCACCGCCGGATGATCCGCAGGCCGGTCCGCTGGCCGCGATGGCGCCAGCCCGGCCGTCAGCCCCAGCCGCGGTTGTCCTGCTTGAGGGCCGTGTCCACCGTCAGGGCCGCGGCCACCACCAGCGAGTGCATCGGATCCGCCAGCGGCACATGGATGTCCACCAGGTAATTGTCCGCCGTGGTGAACATGGTGGTCAGCAGCCCCTCCCAGGTCTTGGTGATGCGGGCCACCTCGACGCCCGTGTGATCCAGGATCACGAAGTTCCAGGCGCGCCAGTTCTCCGCGTTCAGCGAGCCGATCTCCGCGCCACCGGCCTCCATGCCGAACCGGATCTTGCCGAACACGTTGCGCTGCACTAATCGGCCGATCTCCATGCCGTCCGGCCGGGACACCACCATGGTGGACTTGAACACCTTGGCCGGGCGGGTCATCACGATCAGCGGCCGGCCCTGGGAGTCGTGCACCTGGACGGTGTGCGTCATGAACTGATCCAGGCTGGTCAGCAACCGCGCGGCCTTCTTCAGCCCGCTCTGCCCGACCTCGGCGACCGCCCCGACCTGCACGCCGTCCGCGCCGAAGACCGCGTACTCGTTGGTGAGCTCGATCAGCTTGCGCTTCTGCGAGACGAAGAGCCGCTGCTCGGCCATCGGCGACCGCACCGCGCCCGGCTGAGCGACCGCCTGCGGGCCGCCGACGTACTGCGCCGCCGAGCGCTGCTGCCAGTCGGTGGCCTGCCCGGCCGCCCCGGCAGCCTGCACGTGCTCGGTCCACTGGGTGCCGTCCCACCAGCGGAGCCCGCCGGTTCCGGAGGGGTCGGGATACCAGCCTGCGGGTGTGGGTGAGGTCATAACGGACAGTCTGTCACGGTCGAAGATCCCTGCGGGGCCGATTCTTGCAAGCGATCGGGAGCGGGTTTCCTCCCCCATTCCGCCCGATACATTGCGGCGCGCCCGGTTCACGGCTTTTACCGTGGCGCCCCGAGGGTGACCGAGCGGATGATCACCGGGCAGGATAGGGGCCATGACAGTCGACGCCGACAGCGCTGCGGCCATCACGCAGCCCGAGCCGTCCGGCCGTCCGGGGGAATCCGTCGGTACCGATCCGGCCTCGCACCCGGGCGACCGACCACCCCATCATCCGACCGCTAGCATCCCCGAACCGCTGCTGGCCGACCCGGTCGCCGAGCGGCGCTGGCGCGGTCGGTTCACCGCGGTCCGGCTCTCACTGCCCGACCCGGCCCGAGACGCACCCGAGCACGCGGTGTACCTGTCCAACGAATCCGGCCGGTTCGAGCTGGTGACCTGGCATGCCGGCACCGGGCAGTCCGTGACAGCCACCGAACGTCCGGACGGCACCGTGTTGGGCATGCTGTCCGCGGATGGTCGCTCGCTGTGGTGGTTTGACGACACCGACGGCGACGAGTTCGGCGTCTGGCGCTATCAGCCATTCGGTGCCGGCCCGGGGGGCGCCGAGATCGCGCTGCCGGGCGTGCCGCCCGGTTACCCGGCGGGTGCGGCGGTGGGCCGCACGCTGGCCATTGCCGGATTTTCCGACGACGACGGCACCCGGGTGCATCTGGCCCGGGACGGGCGCATCGAGGTGGTCTATCGGCACGAGACGGACGGCGGCGTCGGGGCGCTGTCCACCGACGAGTCGATCTGGGTGCTCTCGCATTCCGAGCGCGGCGACTCGCGCTACCCGGCCCTGCGGGCGCTGCGGGTCGCCGACGGCACGGTGCTCGGTGAGCTGGACGACAGCCCCGGCCGGGGCCTGTCGGCCATGGAGTTCTCGCCGGTGTCGGGCGATCAGCGACTGCTGGTCGGTCACGAGCGACACGGCCGGGACGAGCTGGGCATCTGGGATCTGACAACGGGCGAGTTCACCGAGCTGGCCATCGATCTGCCCGGGGATCTGGACGGCGGCTTCTACGCCGACGGCTCGGCGCTGCTGCTGGTGCACACCTACCAGGGGCGCTCCACCCTGCACCGGTACGACCTGGGAACCGGCCGGCTGACGCAGCTGCCCGCGGCCCGCGGCGTTGTCTCCGGGGCCCTTGCTCGCCCCGACGGATCGGTGTGGTACCGGCAGTCCAGCGCGTCGGAGGGCTGGCGGCTGCTGGCGTTGCCGCCGGACCCGGCCGGCGGCGAGACCGACGGCGGCGAGACCGGCGGCGGCGAGACCGGCGGCCGGGTGCTCTTGGCCTCGCCGGACGGAGGCCCGGCCCCGTCCGAACCCGTCACCGATATCTGGGTGGACGGCCCGGGTGGGCGCATCCATGCGCTGCTGGCCCGCCCGGCGGGAACCTCGTCGGTGGCCGGCGCCGACCGCAGCAATTCGGCGCTGCCCACCGTCTTCGTGATCCACGGCGGCCCGGCATCGGCGGACGAGGACAGCTTCGACGCGTTGCGGGCCACCTACCTGGACGCCGGAATCGCGGTGTGTCAGATCAACTATCGCGGCTCAACCGGGTACGGATCGGCATGGCGGGACGCACTGACCGAACGGGTCGGGCACACCGAACTGGCCGATATTGCCGCCGTGCACGACCATCTCATCGCCCGCGGGCTGGTGGATGCCGACCGGTCGGCGATTGCCGGGCACTCCTGGGGCGGATTCCTCACGCTGTTGGCACTGGGTACCCAGCCCAGCCGGTGGGCGGTCGGCGTGGCCGGGGTACCGGTCGCCGACTACGTCGCCGCCTACGCCGACGAGATGGAGCCGATGCGGGCCTACGACCGCGCCCTGTTCGGGGGATCGCCGGACGAGAACGCGTCCGGTTACACGGATTCGTCACCGCTGAGCTGGATCGACCAGGTCACGGCGCCGGTGCTGATATTCGCGGGCGAGAACGACCCGCGGTGCCCGATACGGCAGATCGACAACTACCTGGAAGCGCTGGCCGACCGGCACGCGGACTATCAGGTGTACCGGTTCAACGCCGGGCATGGCTCGATGGTGATCGCCGAACGGCTACGCCAGGTCGCCTGCGAGGTTGCCTACGTCCGGGACCACCTGCTGGGCTGACCGTGGGCCCTGCCCGGCTTGTGAGTCTGAGGTTGCGCTATGGCGCCACGTGGGACACCCAAGCCGTACCCGCCCCGGGCTTCTCAGCGGAGCTCGGGGAAGTCCTCCAGCCGGAACTCGCCATCCGGCCCGGCGGCAGAGCCCGAATGCAGCTCATCCTCCCGGCCGCGCAGCTCCACCCGGCGAATCTTGCCGGAGATGGTCTTGGGCAACTCCTCGGTGAATTCCAGCCGGCGGATCCGCTTGTACGCGGCCAGGTGCTGCAGGGCGTACCCGAAGATCGACGCGGCGGTCCCCCGATCCGGGGCGTGCCCGGCGCCGAGGGTCACATAGGCCTTCGCCACCGCCAGGCGCACCGGGTCCGGCGAAGGCACCACGGCCGCCTCCGTCACCGCCGGATGTTCCAGCAGCACCGACTCCAGCTCGAACGGGGAGATCCGGTAGTCCGACGCCTTGAACACGTCGTCGGCCCGGCCCACATAGGTGATATATCCGTCGGCATCCCGAGAACCGACGTCGCCGGTGTGGTAAAAGCCGTCCCGCATGGCCTCGGCGGTGCGGGCGTCGTCGCCTCGGTAGCCGGCCATCAGCCCCACCGGTCGCTCGGACAGGTCGATGCAGATCTCGCCCTCGTCGCCGACCTCGTCGGTCGCCGGGTCGATCAGTGCGATCGTGTAGCCGGGCAGCGGTCGCCCCATCGACCCGGACTTCACCGGTTGCCCGGGGCTGTTGGCCACCTGCGCGCAGGTCTCGGTCTGGCCATAGCCGTCCCGGATGGTGATGCCCCACGCCTTGCGCACCTGGTCGATGACCTCCGGGTTGAGCGGCTCCCCGGCGCCCAGGGCCTCCCGCGGCGGTGTAGCAAGCTGCGTCATGTCGGCCTGGATCAGCATGCGCCACACCGTGGGTGGCGCGCAGAAGGTGGTGACGTGGTGCTCGCCCATCACCCCCATCAGGGCGGCGGCGTCGAACCGGTCGTAGTTATATAGAAACACCGTCGCACCGGCATTCCACGGCGCGAACACGTTGGACCAGGCGTGCTTCGCCCAGCCGGGCGAGGAGATGTTCATGTGCACGTCGCCGGGCTGCGCACCGATCCAGTACATCGTGGACAGGTGCCCGATCGGGTACGAAATATGCGTGTGCTCCACCAGTTTCGGCAGCGCCGTGGTGCCGGAGGTGAAATAGAGCAGCAGTGGGTCGGAAGCGGCGGTGACGCCCTCCGGCTCAAAGCCGGCGGAATCCAGGGTCGAGGCAGCGTCGGCATAGTCGACCCAGCCATCCGGCGCACCGCCCGCCGCGCCGACCACGATCCGGGTGAATTCGCCGGGCACTCCGGAGAATGTCGCCACGTCGGCGTCCCGAGCGATGACGAACCTCGCGTTTCCCCGGTCCACTCGGTCGCGCAGATCGGCGGTGGACAGCAGGGTCGAGGCCGGGATGATCACCGCGCCCAGCTTCATCGCCGCCAGGATCGACTCCCATAGCTCGACCTGGTTGCCCAGCATCAGGATGATCTTCTCGCCGCGGGCGACGCCCAGGCCGCGCAGCCACGTCGCCACCTGGTCCGACCGGCGGGACAGCGCGCCGTAGGTCCAGCTGCCGACCGTACCGTCCGCCTCCACCAGGGTCAGCGCGGCCCGGTCGGGGTGCTCGTCGGCGAGCACGTCGAAGTGTTCCAGGGCCCAGTTGAATTCCGCCGGCCGAGGCCAGGAGAACCCACCGCGTGCCGCCGCCAGATCCTCCCGGTTGTCCAGCAGGAAGTCCCGGGCCGCCCGGAACTCCGCCCCGGCCGCCGTGCGCTGTGCTCCCATCGCCCTGACCTTTCGTGGTGATCGCTCTCGTGTTGCCAGGATGTCACCGGCCGGGCGGGCTCGCACGGCGGCACTCCGCACCGGGATCAGCCCGACAGTTGTATCGGCGCGATACGGTTCAGCGAGTGCATCCCCGCAGCCAGGTCGGGCACCAGCAGGTTGGTCCGGGTCCAGGCAAGCCCGTTGCCGGGTGTCACGGGCTGGTCGAGGGGAACCAGGGTGCGCGAGGTGCCGCCGTCGACGGACAGTAGACGCAGCGCGTCGGTGTCATCGTCGCGCGCGCGGGCGATCAACGCCAATTGCGAGCCGTCCGGCGAAACGGCGGCGGCGTCCGGCAGCAGGTCCTCGGTGCCTGGCACGACGGTCAGCGCCCCCGTGTCCAGGTCGGCCCAGACCGGCGGCCACTGGGTGAAGGTCACCGGGTCGACCATCCATAGCAGCGCGCTGTGCCCGTCCGGTGCGAGCGCCAGCGGCACGGCCTGAGTGCTGGCGGTAACCATGTCGCCGGTCAGCGCCACGGTGTGCAGGCTCCTGCTGTCCAGGTCGACGACCACCAGTTGTGGCTGGTGCGGGGTCCCGCTGCTGATCACCGGAAGGACGGCGATGCCGCCACCGGTCAGCAGGGTGCCCGCCGCGTAGGCAGCCTTGCCCGCAATCGAACCCAGATCGGCGGCCCGGTCGGAGGTGGGATCGATCTCCGCCAGATGCGTCGTCCCCGGGCCCGGGCTGGGGATGACGGCCAGCAACGACCCCCGCGCGGTCCAGGCAATCAACACGTAGGGCGGGACCGTCGAGGTGGTCGAACCGCCTTCTCCTGTCGTCACTGATTCGCCCGTGGGCGGAATGGATTCGGTGGTAGACGGAATGAAATCGCTCGTGGAAGGGGTGGACTCATCCGTGGACGCGGGCGGTTTCGCCTCCGTGGTCGATAGCCGTAGCGGCGGTACCCGGCGGGCGGCGCCGTCGTCGGTGGAGATCAACCAGAGTCGCCCCCGAAACGTCTGGGCCATGTCTTCCAGCGCGGCCACCGTTGTCCCGTCCGGCGAGAACAGCACCTGGCCGATCGGTGCGCCCAGCTCGGCGCACACCCCGGTGTGCCGCAGCCCCCGCTCCAGCCCGGTCGGCGGGTCGAATGCACAACCCGGCATCGGTCCTCGTGACCGCCAGGGAGCCGTCGCGGGAGTAGGCGACGGCCCCGCCGACCGGAGTGGCCATGCTGGCGGTGACGGAGTCCAGCGGCAGCGGCTGGTACGGCGCCTGGCGAGCCGCCCCGGACACCGGCGACGAGCAGCCTGCCAGCACGACCACACCGACCGCAGCAACCATTGCTGCGACTCGCCTGTGCATAACCGATCCCCTCGTGAGCTCGCCCCGATGCCAGCGCGACCCACGGTAACCGACCCCGGGCGCCGCCCGGCGGTGATTCGACGTTCGGGGCGCACCGCGCGCACTACCGGATCAGTCGCAGCGCCTCGCGCGTGCTCAGACCGGACAGCCGCTTCGCATGCTCGGCCACGTACGCGGTGACCCAGGCCGGATCGGTCTTGGAGTACTCCCGCAGCGCCCAACCGATCGCCTTGCGGCTGAAGAAGTCTCGATCGTCGAGGCTGCCGGCAAGGCAGTCGGCGAGCAGTGCAACATCGGTGCCGGATCTGCGGCGGTTCTGCGCCAGGATGGCGACCCGCCGGATCCACAGATCCGCATCCGTCGACCATCCGCGCAGCGCCGGCGTCATCTCCGCCGGATGCGCAGCCAGCATCGGGCCGACCAGATGCTCGGCAATCTCGTCGCACACATCCCACCAGGCGCCGGTGCGGATCAGGTGCTCCCACAACGGAAGTGCGGCCATCTCGCGAGCCCAGTCGGAATAGGCACGGAACCGGGCCAGCGCGAGCGCCGCATACCACTGCTCGCGGTGCGTGACGCCATCCCACAGGTCACGGATGGCCCGCTGCCAGTCGTCGGCGTCCGGCAGCACGTACTGCCGACACAGCGCCGCCATCGTCCTGCGCACGTCGGGCAGCGTCAGCCCGTGATACGGCAACCGGGAGCGCATATAGACCCGCTGCCCGGCCGCTCGATCCGGGTTCGCCCGCGCTGCGAGCGACCCTCGAACCAGACACACCAACGCATCGCTGGTGACCGGGGACGGGGCCATCGCGCCCGCTCGTGCCGTGCTACCGGGATCCGGCGACGAGCTCCGCGATCTGCACGGTGTTCAGCGCCGCGCCCTTGCGCAGGTTGTCGTTCGACACGAACAGCGCCAGCCCACGGCCGTCCGGCACCGAGGAGTCCTGCCGGATCCGGCCCACGTACGACGGATCGGTTCCGGCCGCCTGCAACGGGTTCGGCACGTCGGTCAGCTGAACTCCTGGGGCATCCGCGAGCAGTTTGCGCGCCGCCTCCGGGCTGATCGGCCCGTCGAACTCCGCGTTGATCGCCAGCGAGTGCCCGGTAAACACCGGCACCCGCACGCAGGTGCCGGACACCAGCAGGTCCGGGATGGACAGGATCTTACGGGACTCGTTGCGCAGCTTCTGTTCCTCGTCGGTCTCCCCGGAACCGTCGTCCACCACGGACCCCGCCATCGCGACCACATTGAAGGCGATGGGCAGCACGTACTTGGCCGGTGCCGGGAACGGCACCGCCGTCCCGTCGTGGGTCAACTCGGCGGCACGGCCGACCACGGCCCGCGCCTGATCGTCCAGCTCCCGCACTCCGGCCAGCCCGCTGCCGGACACCGCCTGGTAGGTGGAGACCACCAGCCGGCGCAGGCCGGCCTCCCGGTGCAGCGGCGCCAGCACCGGCATGGCCGCCATCGTGGTGCAGTTCGGGTTGCCGATGATGCCCTTGCCGCCACGCGCCGGGTCAGCATCGGCGATCGCCTCGGGGTTGACCTCCGAGACCACCAGCGGCACCGCCGGATCCATCCGCCACGCCGAGGAGTTGTCCACCACGATCGCGCCGGCCTGCGCGAACCGTGGCGCCAGCGCCTTGGAGGTGGCCCCGCCGGCGGAGAACAGCGCAATGTCGATCCCGGCCAGATCGTCGACGGACGCACCCCCTGCATCCTCTACGAGAACGTCGTCACCAACCCAGGGCAGCGTCGACCCGGCCGAGCGTGCGGACGCGAAGTAGCGCATCCGCCCGACCGGGAAGTTTCGCTCCGCCAGGATGCGTCGCATCACCCCGCCGACCTGGCCGGTCGCGCCGACGACGGCCACGGTCAACCCGTCGGATGCCGATGCTGTGCTCATAGTCCGCTCCCCGCGTACACCACGGCCTCTTCCTCACCGTTCAGTTCGAATGCCTCGTGCAACGCCCGCACCGCCTGGTCGAGTTCGATATCCCGGACCAGCACGGAGATCCGGATTTCCGAGGTGGTGATGATGTCGATATTCACCCCGGCGCCGGCCAGCGCCTCGCAGAACGTCGCCGTCACCCCGGGGTGCGAGCGCATTCCGGCGCCGATCAGCGACACCTTGCCGACATGATCGTTGTAGACGATCTGGGCGAAGCCGATCGCCGCGCGCTGAGCCTCTAGCGCCGCCACCGCCTTCGGGCCATCCGCCTTCGGGCAGGTGAAGGTGATGTCGGTCAGACCGTCGACGGTGCCGGAGATGTTCTGCACGACCATGTCGATGTCGATCTCGGCGTCGGCGATGGTGCGGAAGATCTTCGCCGCCTCGCCGGGCCGGTCCGGGATCGAGGTGACCGTCACCTTCGCCTCGCTCCGGTCGTGCGCGACTCCCGTCAAAAGCGCCTGTTCCACTGTGAGATCCTCCATCGAACCGGTGACGATCGTTCCGGGCTTGTCCGAATACGACGAACGCACGTGGACCGGAACGTGATACCGCCGGGCGTATTCCACGCAGCGCAGCATCAAGACCTTCGCACCCGACGCCGCCATTTCCAGCATTTCCTCGTAGCTGATGGAATCCAGTCGCGCGGCATTCGGCACGATCCGCGGATCGGCGGTGTAGACGCCGTCCACGTCGGTGTAGATCTCGCACACGTCGGCATTCAACGCCGCCGCCAGCGCTACCGCCGTGGTGTCGGACCCGCCCCGACCCAGGGTGGTGACGTCCTTGGTGTCCTGCGAGACGCCCTGGAAGCCGGCCACCAGCGCGATGTCGCCGGCATCGAGTGCCTTGCGAATCCGGCCGGGAGTGACGTCGATGATGCGGGCCTTGCCGTGCACCGAGGTGGTGATCACGCCGGCCTGGGATCCGGTGAACGAGCGCGCCTTCGCGCCCAGCGAGTCGATGGCCATGGCGACCAGCGCATTGGAGATGCGCTCGCCGGACGTCAGCAGCATGTCCAGTTCCCGGGGCGGCGGCACCGGCGAGACCTGCTGAGCCAGATCCAGCAGGTTGTCCGTGGTGTCACCCATGGCCGAAACCACCACGACGACCTCGTTGCCGGCCTTGCGGGTGGCGACGATACGCTCGGCAACACGCTTGATCCGCTCGGCACTGTCCACCGAGGATCCGCCGTACTTCTGGACGACGAGTGCCACCGGACCGTCCGCCCTTCTCCGCTAGCCGTTGGTCGACCGGACGATCTCCCGCCGGCAGCAAGGGGCACCGCAAGTCCTCGCGCCGCACGGCGGCTGACCGGTCGATCGCGTCGGCGAGATCGACTGTTGATCACAGCAGGGTCCGGTGGCCGCATCACCAGGCAATTCGGCCGGTGACGATTCTACCGGGGCGGGCCGCCGTCGGAATCGACCGGCCGGTCGGCTGCCGCGCCGGCCCGAGTGCCCGGCGCCGAGGATCGGGTGCGCATGAGTCGTCCTACCCGGCGGTTGGGCATAGCGGCGCCGCGGAGTACAGTCCCACCCGTGGTGCGTGCCGCAGTGCCCGCGCAGGGCCTGCTCCTTAGCCGCCGCGACGGGGCCTGGTAAGACCGGCCTCTCCGTCGCGGGACTGAGTATTGCCGCCGGTCGTCACCCCTCTCTTCGCCTTGTGTGTCCCAGGTGGCGCCGTAGCGCGACCTCAGACTCACAAGCCGGGTAACAGATCGGACCCCACCACCATGAGCACTCCCCCCGTCTCCCGCATCCGCCCGCCGGCCGGCGACATCCCCGAGCACCAGCCCGGCTGGAACCGGCAGCGCCCCAGCTCCATGCCCTACGGGCGCTACACCCCATTCACCCCGATCGACCTGCCGGACCGCACCTGGCCATCGACGGTCATCACGAAGGCGCCGCTGTGGTGCGCCGTCGACCTGCGCGACGGCAACCAGGCGCTGATCGACCCCATGACGCCCGCGCGCAAGCGCCGCATGTTCGACCTGCTGGTCCGCATGGGCTACAAGGAGATCGAGGTCGGCTTCCCGGCCGCCAGCCAGACCGACTTCGACTTCGTGCGCGAGATCATCGAGCAGGACGCCGTTCCCGACGATGTGCGGATCCAGGTGCTCACCCAGGCTCGGCCGGAACTGATCGCCCGCACCTACGAGGCCGTGGAGGGCGCACACTCCGCCGTGGTGCACCTGTACAACTCCACGTCCACACTGCAGCGGCGAGTGGTGTTCGGCCTGGACAAGGCGGGAATCGCCCGTATTGCTACCGATGGTGCCGAGGAGGTGGCGCGCTGGGCGGAGAAGTACCCGGAGACCGATTGGCGCTTCGAGTATTCCCCGGAGTCCTATACCGGCACCGAACTGGAGTACGCCGTCGAGGTGTGCAACGCCGTGTCGGCGGTGTGGGGCCCGTCCAAGGACAACCCGATGATCGTGAATCTGCCGGCCACGGTGGAGATGGCCACCCCCAATGTGTACGCAGACTCCATCGAGTGGATGCACCGCAACCTGCAACGGCGGGACGCGATCATCCTGTCCCTGCACCCGCACAACGACCGCGGGACCGCCGTCGCCGCAGCGGAACTGGGCTACATGGCGGGCGCAGACCGAATCGAGGGCTGCCTGTTCGGCAACGGGGAGCGCACCGGCAACGTGTGCATCGTGACGCTGGGGCTCAACCTGTTCAGCCAGGGCATCGACCCGCAGATCGACTTCTCGGACATCGACGAGATCCGCCGCACCGTCGAGTACTGCAACCAGCTGGACGTCCCGGAGCGGCACCCGTACGGCGGCGACCTGGTGTACACGGCGTTCTCCGGCTCGCACCAGGACGCGATCAACAAGGGCTTCACCCACCTCAAAAGGGACGCCACCGCGGCTGGGGTGCCGGTGGACGAGTTCACCTGGCAGGTGCCGTACCTGCCGATCGATCCCAAGGACGTGGGCCGCACCTACGAGGCGGTGATCCGGGTCAACTCGCAGTCCGGCAAGGGCGGCGTCGCCTACATCATGAAGACCGAGCACGGCCTGGACCTGCCGCGCCGGCTGCAGATCGAGTTCTCCCATGTGGTGCAGCAGCACACCGACTCCGAGGGCGGCGAGGTGTCGCCGCAGGCGATGTGGGACTACTTCGCCGCCGAGTACCTGGACCGCACCAGCCCGTTGGAACTGATCCGCTCCCGCACCGAGGACATTGAGGGCGCAGCGCAGCCCGGCGAGAGCAGCCGGGATCAGATGACCGCAGTGATCCGCCTGGACGGCGTCGAGCAATCGGTGACGGGGCGCGGGAACGGGCCGGTCGCGGCGTTCTGCGACGCGCTGTCCTCCGCCGAGCACGACGTGCGGGTGCTGGACTACGTGGAGCACGCGCTGTCCGCGGGAGGCGACGCGCGAGCGGCCGCCTACGTGGAGTGCGCCATCGACCGGCAGGTGGTGTGGGGCGTCGGCGTCGACTCGTCGATCACCCTGGCCTCGCTCAAGGCCGTGGTGTCCGCCGTCAACCGGGCCGCCGCCCTCGAGCCGGATCCGGCCGACGAGCGGTAGGGACGCGTCAGCGCTCCGGCGGCCGGGAGTGGCCGCCGGAGCGCGGACGAGCATGGGACGTGATCGAACAGTGCCCGGCTACGCCGGCCGGGCCGATGTCGACGACGCTCAGGCGGGGGTGACGCCGGTGGCCTGCGGCCCCTTGGCGCCCTGGGTGACGGTGTACGTCACCTTCTGGCCCTCGTCCAGCGACCGGAAGCCGGTGGACTGGATCTCGGAGTAGTGGACGAAGACGTCCGCGCCGCCGTCATCCGGGGCGATGAAGCCGAAGCCCTTGTCGGCGTTGAACCACTTGACAGTTCCCTGTGCCATCAACATTCCTTGCGTGCGATGTGCTCGGATCCGATTTTGGCCCGAGATGGTGCCGTTGGGCCGTCGATTGCGAGCTCTTCGGCCCCATCGGCGCCGCACGTGCGGGCCCGGGCGATCCGAGCCGTACGGCGGGCAGAGTGGACAGGAAATCACGAACCAATTGATCCAACTCAGGTTCAGTATGGCATATGCGGCCGGGCACGGATGCCCGAAGGCTCACCAATCTGTGGTGCATACTGGCGGCAACGTCCGGGGCGCCGATCGATCGCGTCGGCCGGGCGGTGCCCAGCGTTGCAACCGCGCGTCACGGGCTCCCTCCGGCCCGGCAAGGACGTCGATCCATTCATGACCGCTACCCGCACCCCGGAACGCGCGACAGGCCGCGCGACCAGCGACTACTCCACCGTGCTCAAGGCCGTTCAGGCACATGGCCTGATGCACCGCCGCTACGGCTTCTACGTCACCAAGATCTCGGCGCTGCTGGTGGCGCTGGCCGGCGGATGGGTGGGTTTCGCGTTCCTGGGTGCCCACTGGGCACAGCTGGCCGTCGCGGGCGGGCTGGCCGTGGTGTTCACCCAACTGCTGTTTCTGAGCCACGACGCCGCCCACCGGCAGATCTTCCGCTCCGGCAGGGCGAACGAGTGGACCGCGCTGGCGCTGGGCACCGGGCTCGGCGGGGTCAGCCTCGGCTGGTGGAATTCCAAGCACACTCGGCATCACCAGGCTCCGAACCAGATCGGCAAGGACCCGGACATCACACCGTCGGTGGTGCATTTCTACCGCGAGATGCAGCCAGCACGCGGCGTCGTGGCGACGGCGCTACGCGACCGGCAGGGGTGGTGGTTCTTCCCGCTATTGATCGTAGAGGCGGTGCATCTGCATGCACAGAGCGTGCACGCGGTGGTCACCCGACGCGGGATGAAGCACCGTGGGATCGAGGGCGCACTGCTGGCGGTGCGGCTAGTCGCCTACCCCGCCGTGCTGTTCGTCTTCCTGCCGTGGGGCATCGCCGCGGCCTTCCTGGGCGTCCAACTCGCCACGACCGGCCTGTACCTGGGCTCGGCGTTCTCGGCCAGCCACATCGGCATGCCCACCGTGCCCCGTGACAGCAAGATCGACTTCCTGCGCCGACAGGTGCTGATGTCGCGCAACGTCGCGGGCGGCCGGGTCGCGAGCCTGGCGATGGGCGGGCTCAACTACCAGATCGAGCACCACCTGTTCCCGGCCATGCCCCGACCGAACCTGCGCCGGGCGCGCCCGATCGTGCAGGCGTTCTGCACCGCTCGTGACATCCAGTATCAGGAGGTGCCGATCCACCGGGCCTGGGTGGCGGTCGCCCGGCACCTAAATCGAGTCGGGCTCTCGGCAGCCACCGCCGTCAGCTGTCCGACCGCGGCGTCCCTTCGCTGACGGCCCGCTCCCCGGTGGCCCTGGCCAGCAGCAGGTCGCGTTCGGCGGCATTACGCGCCAGGTCGGCGGCGCGGGCGAACTCCGCCCGGGACTCCGCGCGACGGCCCAATCGCTCCAACAGGTCGCCCCGCACGCTGGGCAGCAGATGATTGCCGCGCAGCGCCGGCTCACTCGCCAGCCGATCCAGGATGGCCAGCGCCGCCCGCGGGCCGCGCGAGCGGGAGACCGCGACCGCGCGGTTGAGCTCGACGACCGGGGACGGCGCGAGCTCGGCGAGAATCCCGTAGAGCTCGGCGATGCGCGCCCAGTCGGTGTCGGCGACCGCGGCAGCCCGCGCGTGGCAGGCGGCGATGGCGGCCTGTAGCGCGTAGTAGCCGTAGGCGCCACCGCGCTCCTCTGCGCGGCGCAGGGCGTCTATCCCGCGGCCGATCAGCAGCCGATCCCACCGCGCGCGGTTCTGCTGTTCCAGCAGCACGGGTGCGCCGTCCGACCCGACCCGGGCGGGCAGCCGGGAGGCCTGCAGCTCCAGCAGGGCCGCCAGCCCGTGCACCTCCGGCTCGTTCGGCACCAGCTGTTGCACCAGCCGGGCCAGTCGCAGCGCCTCGTAGCACAGGTCGGGCCTGGTCCACTCGTCACCGGCGGTGGCCGTGTAACCCTCGTTGAAGATCAGGTAGACCACGCGCAGCACGGCGGGCAACCGGCCGGCGACCTCGTCACCGCTGGGCGCTTCGAACGTCACCCTCGCGGCGCGCAGCGTCCGCTTCGCCCGGGAGATCCGTTGCGCCACCGTCGGCTCCGCCACCAGGTAGGCGCGGGCTATCTCGGCGGCGGTCAGTCCGCCCAACAGCCGCAGGGTCATCGTCACCTGCGCATCCACCGTCAGCGCCGGATGGCAGGCCAGGAATATCAGCCGCAGCAGGTCGTCGGCGATGCGGTCGCCGGTGAGCTCATCCGGGCGGCATTCCACGCCCTCACCGTCGATCTGCCGCTCCCGACCGAGCTGGGCGAGCTTCGCGTCATGACGGCGGCTGCGCCGGACGGCATCGACCGTGCGACGGCGTCCGACGGCCATCAACCAGGCACCGGGATTGGCGGGCACACCGACCCTTGGCCACTGCTCCAACGCCGCCACCAGGGCGTCCTGCGCACATTCCTCGGCCAGCCCCACGTCGCGCACCAGTCGGGCGAGCCCGGCGATCAGTCGCGGATATTCCAGCCGGACCACCGCCTCGATCGCCCGGTGGGTCGCCTCCGACCCGATCGCCGGGTCGGAGGTGGGCTGATCGGCCGTCACGGGACCGATCAGACCACCGGCGGCCCGTCCGGGCAAGCAGCCCGGGTCCCCGCCAGGTCAGCCTCCCGGTGCGACGTCGTCCGGTCCGAACACCGGGCGCACCCGGTACTCGCCCCGTCCGAGAATGGACAGGAACTGCTTCACCGAATCCACGGCGTCCTCCCGGCCGGGAACGTCGATCAGCGCCCAGCCGCCCACCAGCTCCTTCGCCTCGGTGAAGGGCCCGTCGGTCACGGTGAACTCGCCGTCGGCGAGGGTGATCTTTGCGCCGAGCGCGGTGGGGCCGAACGCCCCGGTGGCCGCCAGTACGCCGGCTCGCGCTGATTCCTCGATGTAGCGGCCCATCCGGGACTGCAGCTCGGGCGACGGCTCGGGTACCGGCTCGGACTCGTCCCCGAAGGTGTAGCAGAAATACCGCATGACTGGCTCCTGGTGGTGAGGTGTCGAGGGGTGACGCGTCGGGAGGTCAGCCCGCCGGGGTGTCCTCCGGGCCGAACACCTGGCGGATCCGGTACTCGCCGGGTCCGGCGAGCGAGGCGAACCGCTTGACCAGCCCCACCGCCTCCTCCTTGGAGCGCACGTCGATCAGCGCCCAGCCGCCGATCAGCTCCTTGGCCTCGGCGAACGGCCCGTCGGTCACGGTGAACTCCCCGTCGGTCAGGGTGACCTTGGCACCCATCGCGGTCGGCGCCATGCCGCCGGTGGCCACCAACCAGCCCTCCCGGTTGGCCTGGGCAACGAACTCGTCCATGGTGGCCATCATGGCCGGATCGGGCGGGGGCATCGGGACCGATTCGTCGCCCAGCGTGTAGCAGAAGAAGCGCATGGTGGTGACTCCCTTCGATTCGGCGGCCGTATCGAGCCACCCGGCGCCGGTCGGTCCGGCGCTCTACCTGTGCGTCGTTCGGCATCGGGCCATCTCGACATGCCTCGCCGAGTTTCTTTCCACGTCTCATGCTCGCCCGTCGCGCGGGTCCGGCTGCCGCCGCGCGGGGCCGGTTCGCGGCTATGGCCGGGCCAGCACGCTGGCCAGTGCCGCGCAGAGCCGGGCGATCGCCGCGGTGAAGGCATGGCTGGCCGGCGTGCCGTACCCGACCAGCAGCGCCGGCGGATCACCGTCGGCCGGGGTGGCCCGGTAGCGGGACAGGCCCTCGACGAGCACGCCGTGCCGGGCCGCCGCGCGGACGGCGGCCGCCTCCGGTACCCCGTCGGGCAGCCGGAGCACGGCGTGCATGCCAGCGGCGATGCCGGTGACGTGCACGGCGGGGATCTCCCGGCCGAGGGCGGCCACCAGGGTGTCTCGACGCCGCCGGTAGATCACCCGGGTGCGGCGGACCTGCCGGTCGTAACGGCCGGTGTCGATGAACTCGGCGAGGGTGAGCTGGTCGAGGGCGGGCGGACACCGATCGCGCAGCACATGCCCGCCCACGACCGCCGCCACCAACCGGGGCGGCAGCACCAACCAGCTCAGCCGCAGACCCGGCGCCAGCGACTTGCTGGCTGTCCCGGCGTACACCACGTGGTCCGGGTCGAGCGCCTGCAGCGCGCCGACGGGTTGTCTGTCGTACCGGTACTCGCCGTCGTAGTCGTCCTCGATGATCAGCGCGTCCTGCCCGCGGGCCCAGCGCACCGCGGCCGCGCGCCGGTCCGCGGCCAGAGTGACCCCGAGGGGGAACTGATGGGCCGGCGTGAGGATGGCGCCGGCCATGCTCCGGTCGGGCGCTCCCGTCAGGGCCGCGAGGTCGGCGCCGCCGCCGTCCACCGGCAGCGGATGGACCCGCAGCCCGGCCGCCGACAGCAGCGAGCGGTGCGCGGGGTGTCCGTAGCGCTCGACACCGATGCCGGTCTCTCCGCCGCGCCGCAGGGTCTCCGCCAGCACGCTCAGACCGTGGGCGTACCCGGCGCACACCACCACGGTGTCGGGCTGCACCACCACGCCCCGTGCCCGCGACAGGTATCCCGCCAGCGCCGCACGCAGCTCCGGGCGCCCGCGCGGATCGCCGTACCCCAGTGCATCGTGCGGCGCCCGTGCCACCGCCCGTCGCGCGGCGGCCAGCCACTGCACGCGCGGGAACTCCGACAGAGCCGGAACTCCTGCCCGCAGGTCGAACCGGGAGGCACCGCGCGGAACCGGCCCCGCCTCGCCGGACTCCGTCACCGACGTTTCCGACGCCCGGGTCGCCGTCGGGCCGGGCCGCTCGGCCACCCGGGTGCCGGAGCCCTGCCGGGCCGCCAGCCACCCCTCGGCGACCAGCTGTGTATAAGCCTCGGCGACGGTGTTGCGGGCGACGCCCAGGTCGGCAGCCAGCGCTCGCGAGGATGGCAAGCGAGCTCCCGGATGCAGCCGGCCATCTCGGACCGCCTCGCGCAGCGCGCGCTCCAGACCGGCACGAGCCCCGCGACCCAGCGGAGGCAGATGCAGGTCGACTCCCGAAATGGCCCATGAATTGCTCATCAGATTGGACCCTACCCATGGGCCACTGTGCTCCTATCGTGGTCTGCATGACAACCACACCCGCGCCCTCGTCGAGCGCCATCACTCCCCCACCCGACACTGTCGAGATCCCGATCCGGCTGGACTTCGACGCGCACGCCGAACGCTTCGGCCGGGCGATGATCCAGCTGGACCACGCGGCCACCACCGAACTGGACCGGGTCGAGTTCGACCACCGGCTCCGCGAGCTGGTGCGGGCCCGGGCATCGCAGCTCAACGGCTGCGCCTACTGCGTGGACATGCACACCAAGGACGCTCGTGCCGTCGGCGAGACCGAGCAACGCATCTACGCGCTGCCGGTCTGGCGCGAGACGCCGTTCTTCACCGCGCGCGAGCGCGCTGCCCTGGCGTTCACCGAATCCGTCACCCGGGTCTCGGAAAGCCACGTGCCGGACGAGGACTTTGCCGCGGTCGCGGCCGAGTTCAGCCCGGACGAGATTGCCGCCCTACTGAGCCTGATCGTCACCATCAACGCCTGGAACGCCATCGGCGTCGCGAGCCGGGCCTGGACGCCGGGTTCCTATCAGCGGTGACGGGTGCAGCGGCCGACGGACGTTCAGCTCCTCGGCTGATCGCTCGGCGTGCCCCAGGTCACCGGGGTGCCGTGCGGCGGTGCCTCCCCGATGATCCGTTCCTCGCCCCCAGGCCAGGCCCGCACCACGATCACGAAACGGTGCTGACCATCCGGGGCCAGCCGCCGCGGCTCGAATGCAAGGTGCGCGAACGGGGCCGAGTCCGTTGCCGTGGCGCCGATCTCATCGAGACGCGCGAGCACACGTCGCTGCTCCTGATCGGGCATGTACTGCCACATCACCGAGTGCCACAGTACGGTCAACGATCCGTCGGACACCGTCAGGTCGGCGAGGAAGTCGGCGGCACCGGCACGCACCAGCCGGGCCGGATATTCCCGCGCGACCAGGATGGCGCCACGCAGCCGGCGAAGCCGGTCTGCCTGATCGGGCCAGACAAACGAGGTCAGCACCCTGGCACCCTCGTCGGTGGTCGGGTCGATGGGGTTCAGATCGCCGCCCACTCGTTCGGCGATCCGCACCGGTACCGGCGCGTCGGTCGGCCGGTTGCTCCATGCCGGATCCAGCTCGACCGGCGACAGCAGACCCCACACGGAACCGTCGGAGGAGCGGTATCGGAAGTGGTCGGCCCGCAGGTTAAGCCCGCCGGAACAACCGATCTCCCACAGCCGCACCGGTTTCGGGTCGTCCGCGTTCAGGATCGCCAGGGCTCCGAGCAGCGCCGCGGAGCGGCCGACCTCATTGGTCTGTGGTGCGTGCGCCAGCCCGGCGGACACCTCCAGCGGGTCGGATTGGAACAGGTGCCGCAGCGCGGGCCAGGCGGCCGCCGCATCCCCGTCACCGCCCGCGCTCGGGTAGTGCGCGGCCAGATCCGGCGCCTGCCCGGCGAGGACCAGCTGGTGCACCGAGCCCATCAGCCGCAGCGCCAGCGCCGACGGTCCGGCATCCTCCTCGTGGCCGGCCAGCACCGCGGCGGCGGGGCCGTCGGCCAGCACATCGTCGGCGACGCGGTCCAGCAGCGCCGCGTACAGCGGTGATCCGAGCGCGGCACAGGCGCGCGCCTGAATGCGGACCAGCTCTGCCATCCGCGCCGCCGTCACGGATCGCAGGGTATGCCTGACCTCCGTCGCGTCCACGCGCGGCAGGGTCGGATCGCACCAGCCCCTCGGCGGGAACCTCCGGCCCGGCGAACCGGGTCCCATTTGGCCGAAGGACGTCGACTCTGTCCGAAACGACGTTCCCGCGGGAACGCGTGCGTTCCGAGCACCGTAGGCCACAGGGTGCAACAAACGCCGGGCATGGGGTGTCCTTATTCCATGGACAGCCGCGCGGAGGCGACGAGCGACCCATCGTCGTCGGCGGCGGTGGCGCATACCGATCAGGCCGGGTCGCCCGGCTCGCGGACCTTCCGGCAGCTATTCCACGACGAGTTCGGCGGCATGGTCGCACTGGCCAGGCTCTTGGGCAGCGACGACCCGGAGAACACGGCGCAGGAGGCGTTCGTCCGGCTGCACTCTCGCTGGGACTCCCTGCACGATCCGGCGGCGGCGGTCGGCTACCTGCGCACGTCGGTGGTGCGGCTGAGCCGCAACCGGCTGCGGCACCTGGCGGTGGTACGTCGCCATGCCCGCACCGAGCACCCCGGCGATCACACCCCCGCCGAGTCGGCCGAGGCCGATGCCCTGCAGCGGGCCGACGTCCAGGCGGTGCGGTCGGCGCTGGACCGGCTCCCGGCCGCACGCCGCGCAGCACTCGTGCTGCGCTTCTACGCCGACCTGCCCTACGACGAAATCGCCGAGGCGCTGCGCTGCCCGGCGGCCACCGCCCGCTCGCACGTGCGCCGCGGCCTGGCCGAGCTGGCGCGACTGCTGGGCGAACGGAACGACGACTCTTCGAATCAAGGAGAACGGCGATGACGAGGCTCGAAGACCGGTTGCGACGAGCGCTCCGGGACGGCGCGGGACGACGCGCGGCCAGCGACTCCGATTGGGACGAGTTCGAATCCAGGCTGGCGCGGCCGACCCGGCGACGGTGGGGCATCGGCTGGCGCGCGCCACTGATCGCCGCCGCGGCGGTCGCCATCATCGCCGTCACCACGTCGGCCATCGTCACCGGCGGGTTCGGCCTCGCCGGACGCGACACCGCGAGCGGCGCCGGAACCGGTACCCCGGTGACGATCTCGATCGCACCCCCGACCGTGGCTGCCCACGACGCCGGCGGCGCCGTGGACGGTGGGCCGAGTACTGGGGCGTCGCCGGCGGGCCCGTCACCGATCGACACGGCGCCCGGCACCGTCACGCTGATGTTCGCGGGCGGTCAGCCGCCGCAGGCCACGCTGCGCTGGCGCCTGGCGGTCGGTGGCGCCTCGACGCCCACCGCGGGGTACGACACGACGTCGGACGGCTCCCCGCTCGGGTACGTCGACACGACCGGCCCCACCCTGGTCGAGGGCCATCGCTACCTGTGGGGCGCCGTCGGCCCGAACGTGGCTCAGGTACAGATCGGCGTGGTTCAGCCGCCCCGGCCCGGAGACGTCGATCCGGGCTTTCACGTGGGCCCGCACTGGACCATCGACTCCGGCACCGGCACCGCGTTCTCGCTGCCCGAGGCGGCCACCACCGTGTGGACCGACCTCGGCGGCGGGTGGCACGGCTTCGCCGTCCAGATCCCGCGCGACGCCACGTCGGCCAGCGTGGTGGCGCTCAGCGCGCGCGGCGAGTTCACCCAGATCCGCGAGTTCGACCTGGCTGCTGGCACCGCCACAGATCAGCCGCTGCCCGAGCAGACCACCCCACCGGCCGCGACCGGCACCCGGACAACGCTGTCGCCCGGCGCCCCGGACAACGCCCCGGACAACGCCCCGGACGCTCCGCCGATGACTCCCGGCCCGAGTTCCTGAAGAAGCGCGCCGAGTCGTCCCGACCCACCCCGGATCCGGACCCGCCCGGGACCCGCCGTTGGCCCGACCCACCCCGGATCCGGACCCGCCCGGGACCCACCGTTGGCCCGACCCACCCGCGGGCCCGTCCAAGCAACGGTTCCATCGTCCTAGCAATGGTTGCAACCGTTGCTTGGACGACGGAACCGTTGCTCGGATGCGGCAAACACCGGCCCCCACCTGACCTGCGGGGGCCGGCACGATGGCACACTTCGCACCATGCCCGAAGGCCACGTCACTCACCGGCTGGCCGACACGATCTCGGCGGAGTTCGGCGGGCAGACCGTCACCTCGACCAGCCCGCAGGGGCGGTTCGCCGACCAGGCCGCCCGAATCACCGGCCGGGTGCTCACCGCGGGTGAGGCCTATGGCAAGCATCTCTTCGTCGCCTTCGACGGGATCGAGGACCGGGCGCATGTGCACCTGGGGCTGGCCGGCAAACTGCAGTTCGGCGCCGGGATGCCTCCCGCGCCGGTGGGCGCGATCCGCTGGCGGATGGCCGGCGACCGTGGTTACGCGGACCTGCGGGGTCCGGCCGCCTGCGACCTGTTGCGTCCCGACGAGGTGACGGCGCTGCTGGCCAGGCTCGGTCCGGACCCGCTGCGCCCCGACGCCAACCCGGAGGTCGGCTGGCAGCGGGTGCACTCCTCGTCCATGTCGATCGCCGCGCTGCTGATGGACCAGCGGGTGGCCGCCGGAGTCGGCAACATCTTCCGCGCCGAGGTGCTCTACCGGCACCGGCTGGACCCGATGATGGCCGGCCGGCTGCTGCGCCGAGCCGAGTGGGACGCCCTCTGGGACGATCTGGTCGAGTTGATGCATGCGGCGTTGGCCATCGGCCGGATCGACACCGTGCGCCCGGAACACATGCCCGAGGTGATGGGCCGGCCGCCGCGGGTGGACCGCCATGGCGGCGAGGTGTACGTCTACCGGCGCTCCGGGCAGCACTGCCACGTGTGCGGGTCGGTGGTGCGCACCACGGAGCTGGCCGGCCGGAACCTGTTCTGGTGCCCGGGATGCCAGCGAAAGACCCGCCGCACCGTGCCGCGCTAAGTACATCCCCGCATTCAGCACGCCGCCGCGCTGGGCACGCCCCCGCACCGTGCCGCGCTGGGCACGCCCCCGCACCGTG